>CBIHNO010000003.1:0-286867 GCA_966211915.1 uncultured Rhodanobacter sp. | reverse complement strand
GCTGCAACGTGCCGGCCGTGATCGTGGTGCCGCCGGTGTAGGCGTTGCTGCCGGTAAGCGTGAGCACGCCTGAACCACTCTGGTTCAGGCTGCCGGCACCGGAAATGACGCCGGACATGGTGAGGCTGTTGGCGCTCGTGTCTGCCGTCATGGCCGAGCTGCTGCTGTCGAGCTTGATGGCATTGGACAGGGTCAGGCCGCTGTTCTGCGCTGCGATGGTGGCTGCGGCGCCGGCATCGAGCTCCAGCGCGCCATGGATGATCGAGCCTGTCTGCAGGTTCAGTGTGTTGCCGGTGCCGGCGAACTCGATGGCATCCGCCTGCGCTCCGCTGCCGCCGGCCACGCCACCGCTGATCGTGCCGCTATTGGTGATGGTGTTGTTGCCGCCGGCAAAGATACCGACGCCGCCCGCGCCGGCAGCAGCACCGGTGCCGCCGTTGCCCCCGCTGATGCTGCCCGTATTGGTCAGGCTGGCGTTGGAGTTCATCAACACGCCCGCGCCGCCGCCACCTGCGCCGCCCGCACCGCCACCGTCAAACCCACTTGGGGGCAATGCGCCTGCGCCGCCGTTGCCTCCATTGCCGCCGGTGATCGTGCCGTTGTTGCCCAGTGAAAAGCCTGCGCCGATAATAGCGCCCGCGCCGCCGCCGCCGCCGGCACCGCCGCCGTTGAAGTACTGTATAGCGTCCGCGCTACCGTCGCCGCCATTGCCGCCGTTGCCGCCGCTTACTGCGGTTGCGGTGGTGGAATTGCTGCCCACGGACAGCCCCACGCCACCGCCACCGCCACCGCCGCCGCCGTAGTAGCCGCCGCCGCCGCCACCTGCACCGATGCCTGACGTATTCAGGCCGCCACCGGCGCCGCCGCCGCCGCCGCCGCCATAGAAAAAGTTGGGTCCGGGGGCCGCGGCACCATTCCCGCCCTTGCCACCGCCGGTGCTGACACCACCGGTGCCACCAGCGCCACTGCCTGCGCCGCCCAAGCCATCGCCGCCTGCGCCGCCCGTGCCGCCGCTACCTGCGGCACCGCCGCCGGTCCCGCCACTCGACGTGTAAGTTTGACCACCGTTGCCGCCGCCATTGACTCCCGGGCTGCTGCCCGCTCCACCGGCGGCCCCACTGCCGCCTGTTGCAGTACCAACGCTACCATTTCCCCCGTTGACACCTGCCAGTACCGGACTGCTGGTGATGACCAGGCCAAGCGCCAGCGCCACAGCGCACGCGTGAGCCAGGGGCTGGTGGCGCAATGTGCTTACGCCACCGGCCTGATCGCTGGACCCGCCGTGCGGCGAGCGTGCGAATTCGGAAGCCACCTGCAGAACGCGCAGGGTGCGATTCCAGACGAGACGATAGATACGATTCATTCGAGGTGATTTCCGTGGATGGATTTGCTGGCGGGGTCGCCTGGATGTCATTGGCGGCGGATAGGACTGCGCCTGACGGCGCAAGCGCGAAGGTGAAAGAGAGGGAGGGCGGGAGCGAGCGGAGTGCTCGAGCCAGCGGCGGTCAGATCACCTGCACCCCGCGAAGATTGAGTTGCGGGTCGCGCCAGAAGGCGTCGTTTTCGAAGCGTCGGAACACGTCCGGTGGCAGCACGGTTGCGCGTTCTCGAGCCTCGATTTTCCGGCGCACGGTATGCAGGCCCGGGGTGCCGGCGCGCACGTCGAACTCGTTCGCGTCGTAGCTGACATTGTCGAAGTCGTGCGTAAAGGCAGCTTCGCCGATGAAGTCGTAGATTTCTTTGATTGCGTGCGCCGGGTTATTCACCAGCGTCTCGTACTGCAACAGCAACAGGTTGGCCGTGTCCTCGCCGTAGTACGCCTCTTTCAGCGCGTTGTAGGCAAAGCCGACCATGCCGTCCCCATTGGCCAGACCTTCACTGCGCGAATAGACGGTGCCGCCGGGCTGGTAGTTGAAGATGGCGGAGGGTTGCAATGCGTTGCGACGGATCAGCTGCTCGATGCTGTCGATGATCCAGGGCAGGTGACGAACGCAGGCAATCACTTTCGCCTGAGGAAAGAGTTTCTTCAGGATGCGCAGCTTGCTGCACCAGAGCCGGTTGGTGTCGAAGATCACCTCGGCCTTGAATTCATCGCCGTAATAGTTCTCGAACAGTCCCTGCAGCATGCGCTGACGCTGGCCGTCGGTGATGAACACGGAATACTCGTTGCGCCCGCTCATCTCCCCTTGCAGATTGTTGAACAAGCCGCCTACGGGGCCGCTCATGCCGGCATGGAAACGCGGATTCTGGCGGAGCACGCCAGAAAGCAGAGTCGAGCCGGATCGGGGCAGGCCCGAGATGAAGTGGATTGGACGCAGAAATTTCCCCTGATATTTCAGCTCGCCGCGTGCAGCATTCTTTGCGCCACAGGATGCTGAAAATGTGAATTGTGTCGCACTTTATCCGGCCTTTGCGGATGGTGACAATACTCTTTTTGCGCTGAAGGCTGGGGTGAGCCAATGGGGGCACAACCTGACGTATATCCACCATAAAACATCAGCTGCGGCGATGCGGCTGGCTGGTTTCTTGGTCTCGCTTGCGGGGCTGGATATGGTCGCTGGGGACGCTTCAGATCGATCAACATCGATCACGGGCCGCAGGTGATGTATAGCCCTGATGCGCTGGAACGGCCTTCTATCCCCATAGCCCGGTGACTAAGATGCGTCGTTCTCGGTGTGTGCGAACGGACTATGTGCAAGCAGGTCTTGCTCGTAGGCGTCGACAGCGGGTGCCTCACGCGCAAGCGCGGCCGCTACCGCCGCACGAAAGTCGGGATTCGCCAGGTAATGTCGCGAATGCGTGCGTGTCGGCAGGAATCCGCGCGCCAGCTTGTGTTCGCCCTGCGCACCGGGTTCGAAGCGGGCAAGATGACGAGCGATCGCGTGCTCGATGCCGCGGTAGTAGCACAGCTCGAAATGCAGTCCGGGAATGTCTACCGACGCGCCCCAGTAGCGTCCGTACAGCACGTCGTCGCTCTGCACGAACAACGCCATCGCGATGATGGTTTCGTGCCTGCGCGCCAGCGCGAGCTGCGCGGTCTGACCCAGCTCACCGAGGTGATGGAAGAACGCCGCGGTCAAGGCCGCGTGGTTGCCTTTCATGTCGAACGTGGCTTCGTACAGCGCGTGCACCTGGCGCCATTCGTCGTGGCTGAGCGTATCGCCGCTGCGCCATTCGATCGCCACCCCGCTGGCCTCCACCTGACTGCGTTCGCGCAGGATGTTCTTGCGCTTCTTGTGGTTGAGCGTGGCGAGAAATGCCGGGAAGTGGCGGTAGCCGTGGTTGTGCCAGTGGAACTGCACGTCCGAGCGAGTCAGCCAGTCTGTGCCGAACGCGGCGAGTTCGCTTTCCTGCAGGAAATTCGCGTGCACCGAGGACAAGCCCATCCGGTCGGCTTCGCGGCGCATCGCTTCGACCAGTGCCCGCTGCAGCCGTGGTGTCTTTTCATCGTGGCCGGCGAGCAGGCGCGGGCCGGGCACCGGCGAGTAGGGCACGCCGCAGAGCAGCTTCGGGTAGTACGCGCCGCCAGCGCGTTCCCACGCACTGGCCCAGCTCCAGTCGAACACGAACTCGCCGTGAGAATTGCCCTTCAGATACAGCGGCGCGGCGGCGAGCAGGCGGCCGTCTTCATACAGGCCAAGGTGATGGGCCTGCCAGCCCCACTCGGGAAGAATGCAACCGCTGCGTTCCAAGGCATGCAGGAACGCATGCGACACGAACGGGTTCGCGTCGGCGCGCAGCGCGTCCCATGCGTCTGCCGGCAGCTGATCGATCGCCGCGTGGAAGCGTGCCTCGATCAAGGCACGCTGGAGCCTGCAGTTGCGCTGCCGTGCAGGTTCATCAGCCGGCCGGAGTCTGCTGGTCCAGCCAGCGTTCGGCGTCCAGTGCGGCCATGCAGCCGAAGCCGGCCGAGGTCACCGCCTGGCGGTACACGTGGTCCGCCACGTCGCCAGCGGCAAACACGCCCGGCACCGAGGTCATCGTGGCCATGCCGCTCTGGCCGCTGTGGATCTTGATGTAGCCGTCGTGCATGTCGAGCTGGCCTTCGAAGATGCCGGTGTTCGGCGTGTGGCCGATGGCCACGAAGAAACCGGTCGCCGCGATGTCGCGGGTCACGCCGGAGTTGACGTCCTTCACGCGCACGCCGGTGACGCCGGTGTCGTCGCCGAGCACCTCGTCGATGCTGTGGTTCCACACCAGTTCGATCTTGCCGGCGGCGGCCTTCTCGAACAGCTTGTCCTGCATGATCTTCTCGGCGCGCAGCTTGTCGCGGCGATGCACCAGGTAGACCTTGCGGCCGATGTTGGCCAGGTACAGCGCTTCCTCGACCGCGGTATTGCCGCCGCCGATCACCACCACGTCCTGGTCACGGAAGAAGAAGCCGTCACAGGTGGCGCAGGCGGAGACGCCCTTGCCCTTGTACTTCTCCTCGCTGGCGATGCCGAGGTACTTGGCGGTGGCACCGGTGGTGATGATCAGCGCGTCGCAGGTGTATTCGCCGGAGTCGCCCTTGAGCCGGAACGGGCGCTGCTTCAGATCCGTGGTGTGGATGTGGTCGAAGATCATCTCGGTGTGGAAGCGCTCGGCGTGCTCGGCCATGCGCTGCATCAGCGCCGGCCCCTGCAAACCCTCGACGTCACCGGGCCAGTTGTCCACGTCGGTGGTGGTCATCAACTGGCCGCCCTGCTGCAGGCCGGTGATCATGGTCGGCTTCAGGTTGGCGCGCGCTGCATACACCGCGGCGGTGTAGCCGGCGGGGCCGGAACCGAGGATCAGCAGGCGAGAGTGTTTGGGGGTGACGCTCATGGTTATAATCCTTGGGTTTGCTGGCAGCTTTGATCGTTATTCGCTCCAACCCCTGCCGCGGTTTCATCTGACCGTTTCGTGCGACGAGGCGGAGCTTTGAATCCGCAAGGATGGGGAAGGGAGCATCCCGATTCAAGCTTTCCAGCTCTTGATGCTTTATTAACCAGGCTCGGTGCACGCAAGTCGCCGCCAGCTACGAACCCACAGGACTGTCCCCATGCGTATCGGTATCCCCTCCGAAACCAAGACCCTCGAAGGTCGCGTTGCCCTCGTTCCCGCCGCCGCCGCCGACCTGGTGCGCCGTGGCCACGAAGTGTTCCTGCAGTCTGGCGCCGGCCTGAAGAGCGGCTTTGCCGACGAAGCCTATGTCAAGGAAGGCATAAAGATCGTTCCCGACGCCGCTGCGCTGTACGAGGCCGGCGAGCTGATCGTCAAGGTGAAGGAGCCGGTTGCCGGCGACCTGGCACTGCTGAAGAAGCATCATCTGCTGTTCTGCTATCTGCATCTGGCCGCCGAGCCGGCGCTGACCCGGAGTCTGCTCGACATCGGCCTGACCGGTGTGGCGTTCGAGTCGGTGGAAGAGAACGGCGTGCTGCCGTTGCTGTTGCCGATGTCGGTGATCGCCGGCCGCATCGCCACCCAGATTGGTACCACCCTGCTGCATCGTCCGCAGGGCGGCAAGGGCAAGCTGCTCGGCGGCATGGCTTCCACCCCGCGTGGCAAGGTCGTCGTGCTCGGTGCCGGCGCTGCCGGTGGTGCTGCTGCCGCGCTGGCCGCCGCTGCGGGCGCGAATGTGGTGGTGTTCGACAAGCGCCAGGATCGTCTCGCCGAGATGATGGCGATGGGCCCGAACGTTACCGCGCTGTACGCCTATGAATCGTCAGTGGCCGAAGAAGTGCGCGACGCCGACATCGTGGTCGGTGCCGTGCTGGTGCCCAGCGCCAAGGCGCCGCGCGTGGTGACCGAGGCGATGGTCAAGACGATGGAGAAGGGCAGCGTGCTGGTGGACATCGCGATCGACCAGGGCGGCTGCTTCGAGACCTCGAAGCCGACCACCTGGGAGAACCCGACCTATGACGTGCACGGAGTGACGCACTTCTGCGTGACGAACATGCCGGGTGCGGTGCCGCAGACCTCGTCGGTGGCGATCTCCGCCGCGATCCTGCCCTACGTACAGCGTCTGGCCGCCGGCAACGAGTGGCGTGAGTTTGCTCCGCTGAGCGGCGGCATCAACGTCGATGGCGGCAAGCTGGTACATCCGGCATTGCAAGGTATGCTCTGACCCTGTCCGGAACGATCCGGTCCAAACAAGGGAAGCCCTCCAAGGTGGCGCGAAGCGCGAACGTCAAACCACAACCGAAGGAAGGCCTCAGCGAGGAGCTGAAGCGCCGGCTGCGTGAAGCCGGCGCTTTGCTGCTGATGCCGCTTGCGCTGTACCTGCTGATCTGCCTGCTGACCTACGACGCGCGCGATCCCAGCTGGACCAACGCCAACCAGATCAATCTGGTGCAGAATTTCGGAGGCACGTTCGGTGCGCACATCGCCGATCTGCTGCGCTGGATTTTCGGCTACGTGGCGTACTGTTTTCCATTGCTGCTGCTGGTGCTGGGTCTGCAGGTGCTGCGTCAGCGCGGCGAGCGCTCGGCGCACGCATGGGAGCCCTCGCTGCGGTTGATCGGCTTCGTGTTTTTCTTTGTCACCGGGCCTGCGTTGCTGTATCTCAATTTCGGGGATAACCCCGTACCTCCGCAGGGCGCCGGAGGCATCATCGGCCTGTGGGTTGGACGTCCGCTTTCGCAGGCCCTCGACAAGGGCGCGCCGCTGCTCCTGCTGGCTCTTTTCCTGGTGGCGGTGACCCTGGCGACGGGGCTGTCATGGTTCAAGGTGATGGACTGGACCGGGCAGGCCGTGTTGCAGCTGGTCGACTGGCTCAAGGGCAAGCTGCGCGAAGCCCCGCAGGCGATGGCTGCACGGCAGGCACGCAACGAGCGCGAGGTGGTCAAGAAGGCCGACGCGGTGAAGCAGGCCAAGCGCGAACCGGTACGTATCGAGGCCGCACCGGCGCCGGTGACCAAGAGCGAGCGGGCCAAGCTGGAAACGCAGATTCCGCTGTTTGTCGGCGCCGCCACGCCGGGCGAACTGCCGCCGCTGTCGTTGCTCGATGAGGCGCCACCGCAGGGGCCGGGCTATTCCGAGGAAACCCTCGAAGTGCTCTCGCGCCAGGTCGAGTTCAAGCTGAAGGATTTCAAGATCGAGGCCAAGGTGGTCGGCGCCTATCCGGGCCCGGTGATCACCCGTTTCGAGATGGAGCCGGCGCCCGGCATCCGCGGTTCGCAGGTGTCGAGCCTGGACAAGGACATCGCGCGTGGCCTGTCGGTGGTCAGCGTGCGCGTGGTCGACGTGATCCCCGGCAAGAACGTGATCGGGCTGGAGATTCCGAATACCCACAAGCAGATCGTGTACCTGTCGGAGATCCTGCGTTCGGACAAGTACGACCAGCTGAAGTCGCCATTGGCGCTGGCGCTGGGCAAGGACATCGGCGGCAAGCCGGTGGTGGTCGATCTGGCCAAGATGCCGCATCTGCTGGTTGCCGGCACCACCGGCTCGGGCAAGTCGGTGGCGGTCAACGCGATGGTTCTGAGCTTGCTCTACAAGGCCAGCGCGAAAGACGTGCGGATGATCATGATCGACCCGAAGATGCTGGAGCTCTCGGTGTACGAGGGCATCCCGCACCTGCTGGCGCCGGTGGTCACCGACATGAAGGAGGCCGCCAACGCCTTGCGCTGGTGCGTCGCCGAGATGGAGCGCCGCTACAAGCTGATGGCCGCGGTCGGCGTGCGCAACCTCGGCGGCTTCAACAAGAAGGTGAAGGACGCCGAGAACGCCGGCCAGCCCCTGCTGGATCCGTTGTTCCGGCCGAATCCCGACATGCCGAATCTCGCTGCGGAACCGCTGGAGCCGCTGCCGTACATCGTGATCATCATCGACGAATTCGCCGACATGATGATGATCGTCGGCAAGAAGGTGGAGGAGCTGATCGCCCGTCTGGCGCAGAAGGCGCGTGCCGCTGGCGTGCACCTGATTCTCGCTACCCAGCGCCCGTCGGTGGACGTGATCACCGGCCTGATCAAGGCGAACATCCCGACCCGCATCGCGTTCCAGGTGTCCAGCAAGATCGACTCGCGCACGATTCTCGATCAATCCGGCGCCGAGGCGCTGCTCGGTCATGGCGACATGCTGTATCTGCCGCCAGGTACCGCCACGCCCGAGCGCGTGCACGGCGCCTTCGTCGACGATCATGAAGTGCATCACGTGGTCGCCTGGCTGAAGTCGCAGGGCGCGCCGCAGTACATCGAGGGCGTGCTGGAGGAAGTGCAGGCCACCAGCGACGGCAAGTACATCAACGACTCCGGCCTGCCGCAGGACGGCGAGGAAGGTGGTGGCGATGCCGATACGCTGCTGTACGACAAGGCCGTGGCGGTGGTCACGCAAACCCGGCGCGCCTCGATCTCCGGCGTGCAGCGCCACCTGCGCATCGGCTACAACCGCGCCGCGCGACTGGTCGAGCAGATGGAGCAGGACGGCGTCGTCAGCGCCCCGCAGCACAACGGCAACCGCGAAGTACTGGCGCCGCCGCCGCCAAAGAACTGACGGCTGGCGTCCATTAAGCGATCGCTGCGCACACTGCCAGCCTTCGTCATCATGTTCCAAGGGAATCCGATGAAACGCTTCATGCTTACCCTGTCCGCCGTCGTGCTGACGTTGTCACTGAGCGCCATGGCGCAGGCCGCCACCGGTCCGGCGCGTGCCCGGCTGGACACGTTCGCCACCGGCCTGCATTCGCTGACCGGGCAGTTCACCCAGTCGTTGACCGACATCAACGGGCAGAGCACCAAGACCAGTTCCGGCACGCTGGCGCTGGAGGCGCCACGCCAGTTCCGCTGGGACACGCTGGCGCCATACAAGCAAACCATCGTGGCTGATGGCAGCCGCGTGTGGATGTACGACCCGGAGCTGGAGCAGGTCACCGTGCGCATCCAGAGCACCGAGGAAGCGCACAGCCCGCTGACCGTGCTGACCGACGTCAAGCAGCTGGACAGGAACTTCAAGGTCGCCGAACAGGGTGAGCACGACGGACTGAGCTGGTTGCGGCTCACCTCCACCGCGAAGGATCCGCAGTTCGACTACGCCGACCTCGGCTTCGACGCGAACGGCCTGGCGCGGATGACGTTCCGCGACCAGCTCGGCGCCACCACCGATATCCGTTTCTCCGGCTGGCAGCGCAATGCGCCGATTCCACAGTCTGCCTTCAACTTCGTGCCGCCGAAAGGTGTCGACGTGATCGGCGACGTGCCGGTCATCAGCACCCAGCCGCTGAAGGACTGAAGCGCCAGCCGGATGATCTGCGCACGAGCGGAGCCGGCTGGCCGTTTCCGGTGCACGAGCAGGGCATCTTCGCGCTCACCAGTCACACATGAGGCCGCTGCCCGGGTAGTGCGGAGAAGCTATGCCGACCGTTTGCTGGTTATCTGCAGCAGGCCGCGCATGATTGCCAGTGGCTCGGGCGGGCAGCCGGCGACCACGGCATCCACCGGGATGATGGCACTGACCGGCCCCCGGACCGCATAGTTGGCGCCGAACAGGCCGCTGCAGGCCGCGCTGTCCCCCACGGCGAGCACCCACTTGGGGTCGGGCATCGCTTCATAGGTTTGCCTGAGTGCGTCTTCCATATTGACCGAGACCGGTCCGGTGACCAGCAGCAGATCGGCATGGCGCGGACTGGCCACAAACCGGATGCCGGCGCCTTGCAGGTTGTAGTACGCGTTGCTCAGCGCGTGAATTTCGAGCTCGCAACCATTGCAGGAGCCGGCGTCGACATGGCGAATGCACAAGGCACGTCCGAACACGGCGCGCAGCTCGCGCTGGATCGCGGTTGGCGCCGTCTCGTCAGTATCCGGCACCGGATACGGTTCGCTCAGGCAGCCGGTTCGACGAATGCGTGAAAGGATATCGAACATGCGCGCTTACCCGTCGTGTCCGCTGTAGGAAAGGTTGAAGGATTTGTTGATCAGCGGGAAGTCCGCCACGATGTTGCCCAGAATGGCGACTTCGAGCAGTGGCCAGTTCTGCCACGAGGGATCATGCGCGCGGCAGCGCCGGATGCCACCGGCGGTGCCGGTTTCAAGCGCGAGCATGACCGGACCGCGCCAGCCTTCGATCAGGCCAATGCCGAGCTGGCCGGCGGGCGCCACCGGCACGTCGCAGACCCGCTCACCATCTGGCAGCGCCTGCAGCCATTGCCGGCACAGCCGCAGTGATTCCAGCGTCTCCTCGAAGCGCACCTGCACGCGCGCCGCCACATCACCTTCGGCGCTCGTGGCCAACACCGGCGACGAACGATCGTACGGCGACCATGGCTGGTCCACGCGCAGGTCGCGGGCGACGCCGGAAGCACGCCCGGCCAGGCCGATCGCACCCAAGGCGGCAGCTTGGGCGGGGGTCAACCGGCCGGCACCGAGGAAACGATCCTGCAGGCCCTCGTGTCGAGCGTAGATTCCACGCAGCTCGCCTACCGCGCGTTCCAGTACCGCGATCTCGTCGAGCATGCCCGGCAGCGCGCGTGCCGGCAGGTCGCTGGCGACGCCGCCGGGTACCACAAAATCAAACAGGTAGCGCTGGCCGAACAGCTCCGCGTTGTGCCGCAAAAGCTGCTCTTTCAGGCTGGAAAATTGGGTCTGGCCGAAGGCGAAGCCGGCATCGTTGGCCAGTCCGCCAAGATCGCCCAGATGATTGGCGATGCGCTCGCGTTCGAGCGCCAGCGCACGCAGGACGAGGGCACGCGGCGAGGGCGTGCTGGCGGTGATCGATTCCAGCGCGGCGCAGTACGCCCAGCTGAAAGCCACCGTCGAATCGCCGCAGATATGGGCGGCCAGACGATGGGCATCGCCCTGGGCCAGTGCCTCGAAGCGCTTGGCGATGCCCTTGTGCGTGTAGCCGAGGCGAACTTCAAGGCGCAGCACCTTTTCGCCTACCACGGCCAGCTGGAAACGCCCCGGCTCGATGGTGCCGGCATGCACCGGACCGGCGGTCATTTCGTGCACGCCGTCACCGCTGACCGGGATGAATGGATACGGCGTATTGGTCACTGGCCAGGTCTGCGTCGCGTCGATATCGCGGCGCAGCGGGAACACGTCTTCCGGCCAGCCGCCGTGGCGCAGCCATGGCCGCGTATCGCCAGCGTCGGCGCGGATGCCGAGCAGATCATAGGTTGCGCGCTGCAGCCGCCCAGCCACCGGGAAGCGCATGGCCAGCGAGGGGTAGATCGCGTGGCTGGCGGGCATCGCGTGCTCCACCACGACTACCCGATCGAGCAGCAGGTAGGCCGCGTGCACGCGCAGGCACTGGTCGCGATCACGATCATCGCTGCCCCACAGCGACAGCAGGTCCGCGCCTGCTTCGCGCATCGCATCTGCGGCCTCGCACCAGCGAGCGGCATCGACCTGTACGTGGCAGGCCACCACGTTGGAGGGCAAGGGCACACATTCGGTGTCGAGAAAGTCAGGCCACATGGGATTTATCCGATCAGGCTTGCAGCGAGCCGATACCACTGGACCAAGGCGGGCGGCATGTACAGGCCAAGCATCAGCACGATCGACAGGTGCGCAAATACCGGCACCAGTGCAGGCGGATGCGGCAGGCGCTGCGCATCCGTCTCGCCGAATACCATCGGTTGCACTTTGATGAAGATCGCGGCAAATGCCACGGCCAGGGCGACGAGCAGGAACGGTGTCGCCCAGGGATGGTCGCGCATGGCCGTGATCAAGACCAGGTATTCGCTGGTGAACACGCCGAACGGCGGCATGCCGAGGATCGCCAGCGAACCCAGCATCAGGCCCCAGCCGACGGTGGGACTCACCGCCAGCAGGCCGCGGATGCCGTCGATGCGCTGGGTGCCCGCAATCTGCGAGGCATGGCCGGCGGTGAAAAAGATCGCCGACTTGGTCAACGAGTGCACCGTCATGTGCAGCAGCGCGGCGAAATTGGCCAGCGGCCCGCCCATGCCGAACGCGAACGTGACGATGCCCATGTGCTCGATCGAGGAGTAGCCGAACAGGCGCTTGATGTCGCGCTGCCGCCACAGCAGGAACGCCGCCAGCACCGTCGAGAACAGGCCGAAGCCCATCAGCATGCGTCCGGGCAGCGCCGAATGCATCGCGCCGACCGCAAGAATCTTGCAGCGGATCACCGCATACATCGCCACGTTGAGCAGCAGCCCCGACAGCACCGCCGAGACCGGCGTGGGACCCTCTGCGTGGGCATCGGGCAGCCAGTTGTGCAGAGGGGCGAGACCGACCTTGGTGCCGTAACCGACCAACAGAAAGACGAACGCGAGCCCGATCACCGTCGGATCGAGCTGCCCTTTCACCGCGTTGAGGTGGGTCCACAACAGCGCTCTCATGCCCTCGCCACCGAGCAGCCGCTCAGCCGCGAAGTACAACAAGATCGTGCCAAACAGCGCCAGCGCGATACCGACGCCGCACAGGATGAAATATTTCCAGGCCGCCTCGATGCTGGCGCGGGTGCGGTACAACGACACCAGCAGCACGGTCGACAGCGTCGCCGCCTCCATCGCGACCCACAGCAGCCCCATGTTGTTGGTCGACAGTGCCACCAGCATGGCGGCCATGAACAGCTGGTACATGCTGTGATAGAGCCGCAGGCGGTGCGTGTTGAGTCGACCGTGATCCTGTTCGATACGCATGTAGGGGCGCGAAAACACTGCCGTGGTGAAGCCGATCAGCGCGGTCAGCGCGATCAGGAACACGTTGAACGGATCGACGAAGAACTGCTCGTGGGCCACGGTCATCGATCCCTGGCCGATGATCCTGAGTACCAGCGCCGCGGCGGCGATCAACGTCGCCAGGCTGATCACGACGTTGAGTTCGGCGGCGGAGCGCCGCGCACCGAGCACGGCCAGCACGATCGCACCGAACAATGGAGTACCCAGCACCCACGCAAGCTCCACGTCAGTCCTCCTTGAGTGCTTCGAGCTGATGCAGGTCGAGGCTGTCGAACCGCTCGCGAATCTGGAAGAAGAAGATGCCGAAAATGAACACGCCGACCAGCAGATCGAGCGCAATACCCAGCTCGATCACCATCGGCATGCCGTAGGTCGTGCTGTTGGCAGCGAAGAACAAGCCGTTCTCCATCGCCAGGAAACCGATCACCTGGGTCACCGCCTTGTGTCGGGCAATCATCATCAGGAAGGCCAGCAGGATCACCGCCATCGCAATGCCAAGCGTCTGTCGGGTGACTGTGGTGGCCAGCGAACTGATCGGCTGGGCCAGCCCGAACGCGAAGATCACCAGACCCAGCCCAACCAGCATCAGGGTGGGAATGTTCACCAGCGGATCGCTGTCGCCCTCGATGCCCAGGCGACGCATCAGCCGCAGCAGGATCCACGGCATCAGCCAGACCTTTTCGATCAGGGTCAGCGCGGCGGAGTAATACAGATGCTGCAAGTGCGCTGTGACAGCGACCAGCAGCGTGGAGGCGGTCAGCACCACACCCTGCCACGCCAGCAGCACGATCAGCCGCCGTGTCCGCCGCTGTGCGAGCATGGCGAACGAGATCATCAGCAGGCCGGCGGCGAGCACGTGCAGCAGCTGGGTGGCGAGGTTGAGTGGAGGCATCATTCAGGATTGCAGCAGTAGATGAACGAGCAGGCCCAGCACGGCGAGCAGGAACGCCATGCTCAGGAACTCCGGTGCCCGGAAGATGCGCAGCTTGGCCGAGACCGTTTCAATCACCGCCAACACCGCGCCGGCGACGGCCAGCTTGGCCAGCAACCACACGATGGCAAGCAACAAACCCAATGGGCCGGCCGTGTGCGGCGCGATGCCCCACGGCACGAATAGCGCGAAACCGATGCACGCATAATTGAACAGCTTCAACCAGGATGCCCATTCGATGAGGGCCAGATGGCGCGCCGAATATTCCAGCACCATGGCCTCATGGATCATGGTCACCTCAAGGTGCGTGCCCGGGTTGTCGATCGGAATACGGGCGTTCTCGGCCAGCAACACCATCACGAAAGCGACGCCGGCGAAGGCCAGACTCGGATGCAACGCCAACCCATCGGCGTCCAGGGTGCCTTCCACGATGGTCGGTAGCGCCGTGCTGCCAAACATCAGAAACGCGTTGAACAACACCATCAACAGCGCCGGCTCGGCGAGAAAGCCGATCATCATTTCGCGCCGCGCGCCCATGCTGCCGAAGACCGTGCCGATATCCATCGCCGCCAGGGCGATGAACACCCGTGCCGTCGCGAACAGGCCGACCAACGCGATGGCATCGGCCACCCGGGCAAGCGGCTGGTCGGTTGTTACCGAGGGAATAATTGCCGCCGCCATGACCATGGTGCCGAACACGGCGTAGGGCGCGGCGCGGAACAAGGGCGAGGCATGCGTGGCCAGCGCCGCATCCTTGCGGAACAGTTTGCGCAAGCTGCGGTAGGGCAACAGCAAGGGAGGCGCCGACCGATTCTGCAGCCACGCCCGGCATTGCGCGACCCAGCCCGCCCATAGTGGGGCCAGTGCCACGGCAAGTACCACACCACCGATCTGGCTGACGAGTGCGAGCGCGTTCACAGGACGAACACCAGCAAGACAATCAGGGTCAGGAAGCTGTACATCAGATAGATGGCCAGACGGCCACGCTGCAACACGGACAGCGCATCGGCCAGCCAGCCGACGACGCGGGCCAGTGGAAGATAAAGCCCGTGCCAGAAGTGGTCATCGATCTGGATGCGGTAACGCGGGGCCGGGTCATCCGCCGCAGGCACTTCGCGCTCAATGCGAAAGAACGGGCCGAACATGTGCCGGATCGGCTGGCCAAATCCTTCGGCGGTGTCCTGCATGCGCGGGGTCAGCGCGGGATAACCGCAATTCCATGGTGGCACGCGACGCACCCGGCCGTGGTACATCCGCCGGACCAGCACGAACATCACCGCGATCACGCCGGCCATGCCCAACAGCAGCCACAGGCCGTTGTAAGAAGCTTGCGCCTGCGCTACCGGAGCGATCCACCATGGCGCCGGCCCACGCTGGATCACGGTGCCGACCAGGGTCTGGGTCACGCCGGCGATGGCATCCAGCGCGACTTGCGGAAACACCCCGATGAGGATGCAGCCCAACGCCAACCAGGCCAGTCCCAGTCGTTCGAGCCAGCCCGCGTCGTGGGCCTGCATCAGTGAGGGTTCACGTGGCTGGCCGAGAAAGATCACACCGTAGAATTTGACCATCACGTAGCCGGCCAGCGCGGCGGTGAGCGCCACCACGGCCGCCCCCAGGGGCACGACCATATTGATGAACGCATGCGGGATGGACGGCGTAGACAAGAATGCCTGCAGCAGCAGCCACTCGGAAACGAAACCGTTGAGCGGCGGCAACCCGGCGAGGGACAGGGTGCCGACCAAGGCCAGCGTGGCGACCCACGGCATCCGTCGGATCAGCCCGCCGAGTTTGCCCAGACTGCGCTCGTGGGTGGCGTGCAGCACCGAGCCGGTGGCGAGAAACAGCAGGCTCTTGAACAGTGCGTGATTGAGTGCGTGCAGCAGCGCCGCGGTGAGTGCCAGCGCGGCCAGCAGGCGCATGTTGAACGCGTAGCACAGCAGCGCCAGGCCAATCGCGGCGAAGATCAGGCCGATGTTCTCGATGGAGGAATAGGCCAGCAACCGCTTCATGTCGGTCTGCACGGCGGCGAACACCGCACCGAACAGCGCCGTGCCCAGTCCCACCACCAGGGTCAGCATGCCCCACCACCATGGGCCGGCGTGGAGCAGATCGAAACTGATCCGCAGCATGCCGTAGACCGCCACCTTGAGCATCAAGCCACTCATCATGGCGGACACCGGCGATGGCGCGGCTGGGTGAGCTTCCGGCAACCACACATGCAAGGGCACCAGGCCCGCCTTGGCACCGAAACCGAACAAGGCCAGCAGAAAGGCCGCCGCGGCCCAGGCCGGCGACAAGGTGGCCGCACGCATCGAGTCAAACGTCATCAGCCAGCTGCCGCCGTGCAGCACACCGAAGCAAAGCAACAGTGCCAGTGCTCCCACGTGCGCCATCAGCAGGTACAGAAAGCCGGCGCGCTGGATTTCCGGGATACGGTGCTGGGTGGTCACCAGGAAGTACGAACTGAGCGCCATGGTTTCCCACGCCACCATGAACAGGTAGGCGTCATCGGCCAGCACGACCAGCGCCATGCTGGCCAGAAATACGTGGTACTGCAGGCAGAGCAGCCCCGGAGCCGTGCCTTCGCCTTGCCGGAAATAGCCGGCGGCGAAAATCGAGATGCCGGCGCCAGCGCTGCCCAGCAGCAGCAGGAAGAAACCGGCCAGCGCGTCCAGCCGTACATGGAACGGAAGATCTGGCAATCCCAGCGGAAGCGAGGCGCTCTGTGCGGCGAAGTTCCCGGTCAGTGCCAACGCGCCCATCCCGGCGACGCCGAGTGCCACCAGCGCGCCCAACGGAAACAGGATGCGGGCGACCCAGCCGATGCGATTGGGCTGGACCAGACCGAGAACCCCCACCAGCAACCATGCGGCGATCAATTGCAGCAGTACTGCAAGTGGCGTGACTGTTGCCAGTGAGTTCACCGCTGCCACGCCCCTGATTTCGGCTTGCCACGGCTGATCTGGTGGCTGGTGATGGTCGGTGCCCGCGTGTATTTCATGATAAATGTATTATCATAAGAGTTGTTTCCAGTGTAAGACTGATGAGACGCATATGCCAACAGAAAATCGCACAGCCCGCCTGACCATCCTGATCGATCCGCGCAAGAAAGCCGTTTTCGAGCGGCTGTGTACTGGAGAAGACGCCACATCGTCGCAGGTCGTGCGCCGACTGATCCGGGACTACATCGAGCAGCGGTTGGGACACCCCTGGCATGCCGAGGACGACGTTGCCGAAAAGGCCGTGCCGGCACGCAGGGGTTCGCATGTCCGCGCGCGCTGAAGACTCCCGGCCACTGCGACGGAAAGCTGCTGGCCCGGCCAAGGCTGTTCCGCTGTCGAGGAGCGGACTGGCGCCCGAACAGGTGGCCTTCATAGGAGAGGCTGCAGCGGAAAACCTGTTCGTGCAGGTCCTGTGCTGGCCCACGATGCCCGCTGCGTGGTCGGCGCTCGCCGAGGCCGCCGCATCCATGCGCGCGATACGTGACGGGCTGTCGATGTCCAACCCAGTGACGGGTTCGTCCTGGTTGCAGCAGGTGGCACCGCAGCTGAGTGGTCCGCTTGAACGCGAATGGGGGGCCGCCGAAAGCACCTTGGCCGCGCTGATCCGACGCCTGTCCGTGCGCTTCGCGGTCGCTATCGTGCGACTCGAGTCGGGTGAACGTCAGGGCGGCGCTGCCGCGCGCTGCCGTTCGTTGTTCACGGGCTGCCTGACCGCCTATGGCACTTATCTCAAGACCTCCAATCAGTGCGCTTTCCGGCTGATGCTCGCACCGAGTCAGAGTGCGGAAACAAATGCCCAGCGCCTCGCCGTCTACGCGGAAATGCTGCCGCATCTGGAGAGCAGCGGACGGCTTGGTGCACTCGAACTGGCGTTCTGGCCCGGAGGCACGCCGCCGTTGCCCATGGAGGTGGCGCAGCTGGCTGCGGCAGCCGTGAGTCGACATCTGCAGGCACCGGCTCAGGCCAATCTCCTGTTCGATGCGGTGCGCGAACAGCTGGCGCCGCCATCTCACTTTCATGCGCTGAGCGGGAGATCGGCGCGTCGCTGAAAGCTGACCCCCATGACCGTGGGGTGGCGACGTGCCGGTGATCGCCACTCAGCCACTGAAAGACTGATCCCGCAATGCCGGTGCTGCTCCGTGCCGCGCACGTGTCCTACGTTTGCATGATCGCTACACGACGAAGTCGACCGCCGCTATCGGCACGGACTGATGCGGCGAGCTTCAGCTCGCGGTGGCGCAGCGATTGCGGCCGTTGTTCTTGGCCTCGTACAGCGCCTTGTCGGCACGCGACAGCCATTGTTCGATGGACTCGCCCGTATGCAGCGCGGCGATGCCGATGCTGACGGTCACCGGGATCGAGCGCCCGTCGTGGGCTACCGATGTGCTGGCCAGTGCCGCGCAGATGCGGCCGGTGATTTCCTGCGCATGCTGCAGGCTGGTGTCGGGCAGACACAGCACAAACTCTTCGCCGCCATAGCGGCCGACCAGATCGCCTTGCCGGCAGTGCTGCTTGATCACCTCGATCGCGCCGCGGATCACTGCATCGCCTGCCAGGTGGCCATGGGTGTCGTTGATCTGCTTGAACCGATCGAGGTCGAACAGCGCGATGCAGACCGAGCGCCCCTGCGACTGTTCACGCACGCCCCCGGCCAGTTCCAGAAAACGGCGCCGGTTGTAGACGCCGGTCAGTCCGTCGGTGCTGGCCAGCTCATCGAGGCGCTGGTTGGCGGCTAGCAGGTCGCGTGTGTGCTCGTCGATCTGCCGCTGCAGCTGGGCGGCCTGTCGACGCAGATAGAGCGTGCGCAGATGGACCAGCAGGAACATCAGCCCGATCAGCAGCAGTACGGCGATCAGCCGGCTGATCGTGGTCTCGTACCAGCGTGGTTTGACCGTGATGGCGACACGGGTTTCGACGGTGTGGGGCTGCATGCCGTGGGTCGTTGCACGCAGGTGCAGCTGGTAGTCGCCGTGGGGCAGGTTGGTGTAGATCGCGCTGGGCAGGCTGCCCCTGGGGATCTTGGTCCAGTCGTCGTCGAGGCCTTCCATGCGATAGCTGTAGGACGTTTCCAGCGGCGTCTGGTAGTCGAGCAGAGCGAAGTCCAGCCGCAGGTTGCGGCTGCGCGAGTCCAGGCGGATGGTCCGACCGTCGCGGGGAAGTTCCCCGAACGGCAGCTCGTTGCCGTTGACAATGGCATGGGTGATCGTCAGCGGCGCAGCCGCGACCGCCGGCGCCCGCCAGTGCGGCCGGATCACGGTCAAGCCGCCGAGGCCGCCGAACAGCAACTCGCCACCGGGGGCGCGTGCTGCGCCCAGGTAGACGTAACTGGTGATGTGCAGACCATCGCGCGGACCAAGGTTGTGCACGGTCTGCGTGTCGTTGTCGATCATCGACACGCCGTTGGAGGTGCCGACCCACAGGTTGCCCTGATCGTCGTCCAGCATGCCGCTGATCTTGTCGTTGGCCAGTCCCTGCGCGATGCCGATGGTGCGGAAGCGATAGGGGCCGCCGGGCGAATAGTGGTCGATCACGCCCAGCCCGCCGAAGGTGCTGACCCATAATCGCTGGCGCGAGTCCAGCGTGATCGAGCTGATGTAGTTCTGCGGCAGGCTGGAAGGATCGTCGCCACGATGGGTCAGGTTCTTGAAGCCGTCACGGGCCAGCGTGTTGTCGGCAATGCTGATGCCGTGGGTAGTGCCGTACCACCAGCTGTCGCCCACGCGAGCGATCTCGCGCACCGTGTCGCTGCCGAGGCTGTTCGGATCATTCGCAGCGTGACCGACATGATCGAGTGTCCCGCTACCCATGTCGTAGCGATACAAACCGTCATAGGTGCCGATGAGGATGCGCGAGCCATCCCGTTGCAGGCTCAGTACCGGCTTGTTCTCCAGTGCGGGCACTATCGAAGGCTGGATCGTCAGCGTATCGGGATTGATCCGGGCCAGGCCCTGGGTGCCGACCAGGATCGAACCATCAGCCGCCTCGACGAAGGTCTGCACGTCGCGGTGAAGCTGGTTGCCGCTCAGCTGCAGGTGGCTCATGCGGCCGGCCGCGAGGTCGATCATGTCGATCCGGCCGGAGCCCAGGCCGAGCCAGATGCGGTTGCGCGTATCGACGTAGATGCCACGCACGCTGGTGTCGCTCAGCGCGTTCTGTTCCAGCGGCGAGGGCAGCAGCGAGAAAGCCATGCGCGCATTGGGGTTGGTGTGTGCGAGGCCGAGATCGGTCGCGACCCAGATGTTGCCCGAGCGATCCTGCAGCAGGCTGCGCACCGAGTCGCCCGGCAACGAAGAGGCGATCGCGGCATCGTGCTTGATCTGGCGCAGTTGGCTATCGCCCACGGTATACGCGAGCACGCCGCTGCCGTCGGTGGCGATCCACATCGTGTTCGGCGTGACCTCCAGCAGCGCACGCACGGTGGACTGCTGGACACCGTTCCGAAAGCCGCTGAAGCCCGGCACCGGATGCCATTGGCCAGCGGTATCGCGATAGACCGCACCGGCTTGCCCGCTGCCCACCCACAGCCGGCCGGCACGATCCTCGTGGAGGGTCCAGATCTGGTTGCCAAGCACGCTGGCCACGATGCCGGCTGGATACCCAGGCCGTTCGAACGTCGATGTGCCGGCACGGCGGACGAACAGCCCATCGTTGTTGCCCAGCCACAGATTGCCGGCGCGATCCTGCATCACGCTGAAATTGCGCGGCGCGGCGCCTGCGCCGATTTGCAGCCGGGTAATCGCGTTGGTGCGCAGATCGAGATGATCGAGTCCCGCATCGGTGGCGATCCAGACACCGCCGGCATGATCATCGGCGAGGTCGTAGATCTTGCTGTCCGAAGTGCCGTTCGCGCCGATCGGATAGTTGCGGAAACGATTGGTGGCCGGGTCGAGACGTACCAGTCCGCCGGCGTTGGTGCCGATCAGCAGGCCGCCGTCGGGCAGCGCGAGCAGGCTGCGCACATAGGCATCGGGCAGTCCCGCGTCGCCGCCGTTGCGGGTGTCGAACACCTGCGTGCGATAGCCGTCATAGCGGGCCAGCCCCACCATCGTGCCAACCCAGATCAGGCCGCGCTGGTCCTGCGCGATCGAGGTGATGATCGACTGCGGCAGCCCTTCGACGGTGCCGGCCTGATCGAACCAAGGTGCGTCGAACGGTGCCCATGGATCGCTGCCCGCGCTGACCGAACCACACAGGAAAAACAGCAGAAGCAGCCCGACGAGGCTCAAGCCATGGAGATGGATCCGGCGAGGTAACCCGTTCATGCGCTGCCTGTCATGCAGTATGGCCGTGCGCAGGTGCGACCTGCCGCGACCGTCCTTCCGCTGGAAGGAATCTGCGTCCTCACCTTCACTTGCTTCTGCCCCCCGGCGCTGCGCTGCGGATCAAGGCCGCAACGTAAGGACATCATAGCGGCAATCCGCCCCGTTCCGATGGCCGGCAGCCCGCTGGGCATGCCGTATCATGCCTGCATGTCACGTTCCATCCCGACGCCCACGCCCGGCCTGTTCGCCGAACCCGACGCGCTCAAGCCGCTGGCCGAGCGCATGCGCCCGCGCAGTCTCGACGAGATCGTCGGCCAGCAGCGCCTGGTCGGCCCGGACAAGGCGCTGCGCCGCGCGCTGGAGGCCGGCAAGATCCATTCGATGGTGCTGTGGGGCCCGCCCGGTTGCGGCAAGACCACCCTGGCGCTGCTGGTGGCGCGCTATGCCGACGCCGATTTCCGTGCGATCTCCGCGGTGCTGTCCGGCCTGCCGGACGTGCGCAAGGCGCTGGCCGAAGCCGAGGTGAATTTCGCGCAGGGCCGGCGCACCGTGCTGTTCGTCGACGAGGTGCACCGCTTCAACAAGACCCAGCAGGATGCGTTCCTGCCGCATATCGAAAAAGGCGTGATCATCTTCATCGGTGCGACCACCGAGAACCCCTCGTTCGAACTGAACTCCGCGCTGCTGTCGCGCTGCCGCGTGCACGTGCTGGAACCGATCTCGACCGACGACATCGTGGCGGCACTCAAGCGCGCACTGGGCGACAGCGAGCGCGGCCTCGGCGAGCTGCAGCTGCAGGTCAGCGATGCCTCGCTGGAATCGATCGCTCAGGCCGCCGACGGCGATGTGCGCCGCGCGCTGACCCTGCTGGAAATCGCCGCCGAGCTGGCCGAGAACCACCGCATCGACGACACCACGCTGACCCAGGTGCTGGCCGACCGCACCCGTCGTTTCGACAAGATGGGCGAACAGTTCTACGACCAGATCTCGGCGCTGCACAAATCCGTGCGCTCATCCGACCCGGATGCCGCGGTGTACTGGTTGTGCCGCATGCTCGATGGCGGTGTCGATCCGTTGTACCTCGCGCGCCGGATGACCCGCATGGCAGTGGAAGATGTTGGCCTGGCCGAACCGCGCGCCTGGCGCATGGCACTGGATGCGTGGGATACCTACGAGCGTCTCGGCAGTCCCGAAGGCGAGCTGGGGCTGGCCCAGCTGGCGATCTGGCTGGCGATCGCGCCCAAGAGCAACGCCGCCTACACGGCCTACAACAAGGCTCGCGCCGCGATCCGCGAAGGCGGCACGCTGGAAGTGCCGATGCATCTGCGCAACGCGCCGACCAAGCTGATGAAAGGCCTCGGCTACGGCAAGGGCTACCAGTACGACCACGACGCCGAAGGCGGCATCGCGCTCGACCAGCAATGTTTGCCCGACGAGCTCGCCGGCAACGTGTTCTACGAGCCGGTCGAGCGCGGGCTGGAGTTGCAGTTGCGCGAGAAGCTGCTGGCCCTGCGCGCGGCGCGCGAGAAGGCACGCGGCAAGTAGCGCGATATGCATCCGCGGCTGCTGCGCGCGCCCTTGCACGGCTTTCGAAGTCCGACTTAGATTCGGGTCATCAACCGGGGAGGGCGAATCATGCGTGTACTCGTGGCAGGGCTGATCGGCGGCATCCTGATGTTTTTCTGGGGCGTGGTGGCACACATGGCGCTGGGGCTGGGCCAGGTCGGCATCAAGCTGCCCACCAACGAAAACGTCGCGCTCAGCGGCCTGCAACAAGGCCTGGGCGAACAAGCCGGCGTGTACATGCTGCCGTCGCTGGATCCCAGGAAAATGGGCGATGCGGCCGAGGTGAGAACGTATTCGATCAAGGCCGTCCGCTCGCCATATGCCTTCGTGGTGTACCAGCCGCAAGGCACCGACATGACCCAGATGGGGCCGCAGATCGGGCGGCAGTGGGCGTCCGATACCCTGAGCGCGCTGGCGCTGGCATTCGTGATGGGGCTGGCCGTGGTCGGCTTCCGTCGCCGTCTCGCCATCGCGGCGGCGGCCGCGGTATTCGCCTGGCTCAGCACCCTGCTGCCGTACTGGAACTGGTATCGCTTCCCGCTCGACTTCACTCTTGCCGCGTTGGTCGAGCAGCTCGTCGGCTGGCTGATCGCCGGCGCCGCGATGGCGTGGTGGCTGGGCCGTAGCGAACGCCAGCTGGCCAGCTGACCCTGTGCTCCCTCCCCTGCGTGCAGCAGGGGAGGGCTGGGGAGGGGTGAAGTCTCCACGCAAACGTGATTCACATTGCGGCAATAGCCGCCCGGCAGCGATAATTCGCGGTTCAAGCCTTCATCTGGACTCGATCATGCTGGATCCCGCACTGCTGCGTTCGCGCCTCGCCGAAACCGCCGCACGCCTCAAGGAAACCCGCAACTTCGATCTCGACGTGTCCGCCGTCGAGGCGCTGGAGAGTTCGCGCAAGCAGCTGGCGATGGAGACGCAGGAACTGCAGAACCTGCGCAACACGCGTTCCAAGTCGATCGGGCAGGCCAAGGCGAAAGGGGAAGATGTCGCTGCCCTGATGGCCGAGGTCGCCGGTCTGGGCGACAAGCTCAAGGCCAACGAGCAGGCACTGGCCGATGCGCAGGCGAAACTCGCCGAGATCGCGCTGGGCATTCCCAACATCCCGCACGAGTCCGTGCCCATCGGCAAGGACGAGCACGGCAACGTCGAGACAAGCCGCTGGGGTACGCCGCGCAGCTTCGATTTCGCGGTGAAGGATCACGTCGAACTGGGCGAGCGTCATGGCTGGCTCGACGGTGACGCCGGCGCCAAGCTCTCCGGCGCGCGCTTCACCGTGCTGCGCGGCCAGCTCGCGCACCTGCATCGTGCGCTCGGCCAGTTCATGCTCGACCTGCACACTGGCGAACATGGCTACCTCGAATGCAACGTGCCGGTGATCGTCAACGCCGACAGCATGCAGGGCACCGGCCAGCTGCCGAAGTTCGAGGAAGACCTGTTCGCCACCCAGGTCAACGACACCAGGCGCTACCTGATTCCCACCGCCGAAGTGTCGCTGACCAACCTGGTGCGCGACACCATCCAGGACGCCGACGCGCTGCCACTGCGGATGACGGCGCACACGTTGTGCTTCCGCGCCGAGGCCGGCAGCTACGGCCGCGACACCCGCGGCATGATCCGCCAGCACCAGTTCGAGAAAGTCGAGATGGTGCAGATCGCTCGCGCAAGCGAGTCGTATGCGCAACTGGAGGAAATGGTCGACCACGCCGAGAAAGTGCTGCAGAAACTCGGCCTGCCATACCGCAAGCTGCTGCTGTGCACCGGCGACATGGGCTTCGGCTCGACCAAGACCTACGACCTCGAAGTGTGGTTGCCCAGCCAGCAGACCTACCGCGAAATCTCCAGCTGCTCCAACTGCGAAGACTTCCAGGCGCGCCGCCTGCAGGCCCGCGTGCGCAACGCCGACACCGGCAAGCCCGAACTGGTGCACACCTTGAACGGCTCCGGCCTCGCCATCGGCCGCACCTTGATCGCAGTGATGGAGAACTACCAGAACGCCGATGGTTCGATCAGCGTGCCCGAGGCAGTGCGCCCGTACATGGCCGGGCTGGACCGCATCGCATGAACACGCCGGCACCCGTTCGCGGAAAATGGGACAAGGTCGAGTTCTACACCAGCTACTTCCTGCTGCTGGTGCTGGTCTCCTTCATCGGCACCCGGCTGGGCTTCGCCACCGTGTGGCAACTGCCGACCATCGACTTCGTGCTCTCGGTGATCGCGATGCTGCTGCTCATCGCCAGCTTCTGGTTCGGTCGCAATAGCCGCCGCTGGCGCCTGTGGACCATCGGCTTCGCCACCGGCACCCAGATCGTGCCGATGGTGATCCGCGAGCCGGTGCTGCTGTTTCCGCTGATCGGCGCACTGATCCCGATCGCGATCCTGGTGGGGTGCCTGATGGCGCTGTCGAAGAAGGACACAAACGTTCGTCCCCCGCAGGGCTCCTGACGCCCGCCGGCAGCGTACGTCTGCTTGCGACAAGTCCTGCAGGGATTGTCGAGCGCTTCAAGACTGCCGCCCCGGAACCTTCATCTGTTACGTCGAATACTGCGAAGCCCGATCGGTAAAGAATCAAGTCGCCTCGTGGGCCGCTTCGAATCTCCATGCTTCCCAGAGCGACATCACGGTTTCATGCGCCCGATTTCCTGATCGATCCCGCTGCGAAGCTGCTTTGCCAGTGCCGGATTTTCCACGTGCCGGATGTTTGATCGAAGAACCTGCAAATCCTGTCGCCAGCCAAGTTTGTCCGCCAGACGACGTAGTGAGCGGGTAGATGGCACTTTGCGTTTGACGGCTTCGAGATCTTTCCAGGTGGCCGAGGCTGCAGTGCCATTCAATGTTTCGAGTTGTAGTCGAAGGCGACGCACACGTTTGCGCCAACGATGAATACTGCTCGACGAACCATCTGCCCGCGCAGCCGCATGCGCCTTCTCCAGGCGCTTGAAGCTGTGCAGGACGGCGTTGCGCACCACCTTTCTTGTCAGCTCAGTCCATGGAAGATCCGCTATCGCCAGTTCGATCCGGCTTATCCTGACGCGCCGTTTCGAAAAATCCGGATCGCGGCGCAACGCGGCGTCAAGCAAAAGGTCGCGGCGGTGCTTCAGCTGATCGGATATCTTCTTCCAGTACGGATGGCGAGCGTTCGCCAGCTTGGCTGCAGTCTCCACCACCACCTGGGCATCACGAAGCGCGGACAGGCCATCAGCCAATCGATCCAGTGATCTGTCAATCGCCGCAAACTCCGCACCGAAAACGTCCCGACCCAGGGCCAACGTCCCCCGAAGCCTTCGGATCGCTTTGCGGGCCGCGTGGACAGCCCGGTGACGATCACGCTTCTTTTCGAGCGCCTGCCGCACCTCGTGCGCCTGTCTGGACGCTACTCCAGCAAGTTCCAGCCCCAACAGTTTCGATGCCATATGCCGCAGGCTTCATCTGAAGACAGGCAGCCAGTCTAGTCTGGCGAGCCTCTCCTCGCGCAGCACTAGCAAGTGATAGAGCAGTCATCTTCGGCGAGCCATGAGCCTGGCCAGGCCTTCGCGTTGGCTAGTGACGCGACTGGCCGTACAATGCGCGTTCCGCGGCGAGATGGCCGAGCGGTTTAAGGCAGCAGGAGCTTGACGCGAAGGCGGAGCCTGCCCCGGACTTGATCCGGGAATGCCCGAAGTAAAACTGCCGTAGTGGCGCGCGGCGCGCGCCTTGCAGCAGACAACGAGTTCTGGAGAGATGGCCGAGCGGTTTAAGGCAGCAGTCTTGAAAACTGCCGTAGTGGTAACACTACCGTGGGTTCGAATCCCACTCTCTCCGCCAGAAAAGCAAAACGCCCCCAAGTGGGGCGTTTTGCTTTTCTGATGGTGATGACGGGGATGAGAACCCACCGGTTACTCGGCACATCCTGTGCTTCGCCCTTAGGGCCGTCGGCTGCGCCGCCGTTCGCTCCGGCATTGAGGCTCATGGATGAGCCGAACAATCCCGCTCGTCATGGCTGCCGCACCAATGAATAGGTGGTTCTGACTCATATGGTTCACTGTTGCTGTTGTAGGAGTGGCTGTTACGGTCGCGCAGCTCATGAAAGGTTGAAATCACGATGCCTATCTGACGTCGCGATATGCTGATCTGATGATTGGAGGGGAGTTCACGCATGCCTGATATGCCCGAAGGAGAGATCGATTTCAGCAAGACCTTGCTGGGAAACGATCCGGTAGGTCCATTGTCGAAATTGCTTTGGGAGTGCATGTCGATCCACGCCGTAGGATCAGTGGATCCGCTCATTCGCATGTATATGTCTCAGAACGCAGCTTCTACGGCATGGCATCTCACCGATTGGAGTTGGAAGCTTTGTCCGCTCGACAAACGAGGAGCGCTTGTCGCGGCGGTGGAAGCCACATCGGAAAGTTGGAACGATTACGCGGTTGCAGTTCGACGTAAAAACGAGGACCTCGCGATTTGCCGTCAGCTTGCTACGGCTGGAAAGCACGTGACGGTTAGTCGCGATGAAATGAAGAATTTGAGTGTCGAGGTAGAAACGGTCGACGACACGGGCGACGTCCTGATTTGGATCTGTCTCGATGATCAGCGCATCCCTGATTTTGGTGTCTACGCGCGTGCGTTGGGTTGGTGGATCGATTTGTATGTCCATGTCGGCTTTCCAGAGGCGGAGAAGCTACGGGAAATTCTCAACCGAGCGATGGTCTTCGTTGACTCGTCCTCAGTGCTGCGTTAGTGCGTTAGGTGTGGGCGCTGACACAGAAAAGGTGTCACCATTTCGCCGCAGTGTGCCTGAGCGGATAGCCAACGCGTTCCTCTAGTGTCCCCATCACCGTTCTTTCGCTTGGTCACTACGAGCGAACGCGCCGCCACACGACCTCACCATGCGCTCCCTCCGCCGCACCGCTCGACGGCTTGGCCACGCGATAGGTCAATTCATCACCGTTGATGGTGTAGCCCGAGTCTCCGTGCTTGCCGTCCCAGTTCGGGAACGAGGCATGCAGGATCTGGCTGTGCATGACCTTGGCATCTGCACTGACGTGGCCGAAGTGGGCATTGCTGTCCATCGAGGCAGCACGGTATTCGTCCGGGGTTCCCTTGGATTTGTCGTTCACCGCGAAGGGCGTTCGCTTCGCCCGCACGATCTGCATCATGTAGTCGCCCTGCGCATCGATAAGCCACATGCCTTCCGGGTGGGGGCCGTACAGCTCCACGCGGTGACCATCCGGGTAGACGTTGTCGCAGCGGACGAGCGTCCAGGCACCAATCAGTGTCTTCGGCACCACAGCGTGACCACTGAAACTTTCACTGGTTTTCATTGCCACATCTCGGGCTGTCGCGGCGGCGAGGACCGGCGATGCGCCCATCGGGGCGAGGAAAGAAGCGAGCAACAGGAGTTTTGCGCGTGACATGGCGACACCTTGGGTGTGAGGGGTGGGTGGCATCGTCTCGCTTGCTTTCCAATTTGATAATTGGCTTTGATCTTTATTGACCTTCAAATGTCATTTGAAGATCATTCCGCCTGTGCCTGCCGCACCCAGGACCTCATCCCATGAACCGCCTCAGCGACATGCAGCTCCTCGTCGATGCGGCCGACCTCAGCAGCCTGTCGGCTGCCGGGCGCCGGGCAGGGCTCTCGCCTGCCGCCGCCAGTGCATGTCTGCAACGGATCGAGGCCACGCTCGGCGCGCGGCTCTTCGAACGCACGACGCGTCAATTGCGCCTGACTGATGAGGGGCGCATCTATATCGCGTCCTGTCGGGTCGCTATCGAAACCATGAGGGAGGCCGAGCGCGCGGTTCGCAGCGGCACCGACGCTGTAAGCGGGACGCTGCGCGTATCGGTGCCTTCCGATCTGGGGCGCAACCTGCTGGTCGACATCCTCGACAGTTTCATGGACCTCCACCCGGAGGTGCGCATTGTGCTGACGCTGTCGGATTCGCTCTCGCGTTTCGTGCCGGACGATATCGACGTAGCCATCCGCGTCGGTCCATTGGAGGACAGCGATCTTGTCGCGCGTCATCTTGCCGATAGCTGGCGCGTGGTCTGCGCTTCGCCAACATGTATCGCGACTTGTGGAATGCCAAAGCATCCCGGGGACCTTGCCGAATTGCCGACACTGGTACTGACCACGAATGCCGGGCCACGCAATGAGTGGCGTCTTGGCGAAACCGTCGTGCGGGTTCGGCGATATCACGAATGCACCGACAGCGAAGTCATACGCAAGTGGGCGGTCCTTGGTCGCGGGTTCGCCTACCGGCAGCTCTGGGCGGTGGCGGCGGATGTACGCGAAGGCCGGTTGGTGCTCGTCAACGCACCGGCGTGGTCTGCCCCCACGCCCATCCATGCGATGTACCACCCGAACGTCTTTCAGCCACCGCGTGTACGCCGGTTCGTCGATTTTCTGCACGCCGAGGTGGCTCGGCGGTTTTCGTCAGATGCCGACGACGCCACGGCATTTTCATCGACAAGATGATCTCGCCGGTAGCCGCGGAGTCGGCTTCTCGCGGAATTTATGGATCAGAACGACTCACCTGACGCCGTTCGTTGCCATCCACACTCCAATTGCCAACCGCTCCTTGAGCCGCTTCAACGTTTTCGCCACTATGCCCGGAGCGCCCATGCAACCCGGCGCTCAACGGCCACGCCTGCATTCCGCAGCCTTGGCATCCAAGGGGGCGATGATGATAAGGATGTTGCGTTTGGGCTGCCTGGGCATCAGCACTCTGCTCGCCAGCCAGGCATGGGCTGACACCTGCCAGTTGAAGGATTACGGCACGTTGCCGGTGGAAATGGTCGGCGGGCAAGCCACGACCATGGTGAAGATCAACGGGGCCGATACGCGCTTCGTCCTGGATACCGGGGCTTTCTTCAACACCATGTCGCGTGCCAACGCGCTGTCGCTGGGGCTCAATCTGCGACCTGCACCATTTGGTTTTCGCATCGGTGGCATCGGAGGCACGGCGGGTGTCCAGTTCACTCAGGTGAAGGACTTCGGCATCCTCGATACGACGCTCCACAACATCGCTTTCATCGTCGGTGGCACGGATGCGGGCCATGGATTGCTCGGTGCCAACCTGCTTGATCTGGCCGACCTGGAAATCGATCTGGCACATGGCAAATTGACTTTGTTCAGTGCGGTCGGCTGCGAAAAACACTCGCTGGCCTATTGGTCCAAGGATGGCAAGTACAACGAGGCCGACATCGTGTCGACCGGCAACGAGCACGACCGGCGCACTTTTTTCAACGTGATGATCAACGGCAAGAAGGTGCGGGCAGTGCTCGATTCGGGGGCCTATGCCACCGTGCTCAGTCGTCGCGCCGCCGAGCGGGTCGGCATCGACCTCGATGCGCCAGACGTCAAGGCTGGCAGCAGCATCGGCATTGGCGCCAGGTCGGTCAAGACATGGACGGTGCGGATTGATGCGTTCTCGGTCGGCACGGAAACCATCCAGCACAGCCAGATGCAGGTGCTTGACGGATACATGGGCGACACCGACATGCTGCTCGGCGTGGATTTTCTCCTCGCCCATCACATGTTCATCGCCAACAGCCAGCGGAAAGCCTATTTCACCTACAACGGCGGCCGCGTGTTTACCTTTGCCGATGCACCGAGCGACAGCGACAACCCCGATGCGGGCACTGCTGCGGACGACAACGGTGCGATACCCAAGACCGCGCCCGATTACGCTCTGCGTGGCGAAGCGCGCCTGTCGCGCGGCGAAGCGAGAGCTGCCGTGGCCGATCTGGACGAGGCGATCCGCATGGCGCCGGATCAAGCCGCCTACTACGTTGCCCGTGCGCAGGCACGCGTGGCGAACAAACAACCTAATGCGGCGCTCGACGATCTGGACAAGTCCCTGAGCCTGGATTCGAAGAACGTCGATGCCTTGCTGCTGCGCGCCGAACTTCGTTTCGTGCACAAGGACCGCACGGGCGCGACAGCCGACGTGACGGCGGCAAGTGCCTTGGCGCCTGCGGGATCAACTCAGGCGCGCGTGATTGCCAAGCTGTATATCCAGCTCGATCAACCGGCTGCGGCGCTCCCGATGCTCGACGACTGGATTCGCATGCATGCCAATGACGCCTTGCTTGGCTCAGTGCTCAACGAGCGCTGCTGGGCGCGTGGCCTGAGCAATCAGATGCTCGACGATGCCTTGAGTGATTGTCGCAAGGCGATCAAGCGCGACGGCGAAAAACCCGCCTACCTCGACAGTCTCGGCATGGTGCAGTTGCGACTGGGGCATTATCCCGAATCGATCAAGGCCTACGAGCAGGCCGTTACGCAATTGCCGCATTCCGCGTGGACGCGCTATGGCCTTGGCTTGGCGAAAATTCGCGGTGGTCAGACGGATGCGGGTAATGCCGATCTGGTCGCCGCACGCGCGCTTGATCCGGAAATCGAGGCGCGTGCCACCAGGTTTGGCTTGACTGCGGCAGGGCCATAGATCACTTGGGAAATATTCCCGGACACGATCTGCAACACCATTGGCGGGGTCGAAGGCGCAGCTGGATCGCTTGATCGTCTTCGACCAATTGTCATCCAGGATCGGCCCAACCTCGGCTACAGTGGCGCTACACCACTGCCGAGGCCTGATCATGAGCAAAGACAAATCGCACAAAAAGGACAAGTCGAAGAAGCACGACCTGTTTTCATTGATGCTGGAACAGAGTGAAGTATTCAGGGACATGGTGGCGCACTTTCAGAGTGCCTGGGCGCCGAAAATGTTCGTACACATGAGTGGTGAGGCAGCCAACACGGCTCCGGCGTCGGAGACGGTGGTTGCGAAGAAGCCGACTCGGGCTGCCAAGTCCGCGAAGAAACCCGTCGCGAAGAAGGTTGCACCGGTATCGAAGAAGGCGGCGGCCGCACCAGCCACGAAGAAGCCGGTAATCGCAACCAGGAAGAAGAGTGCCAAGAAAGCTTCAGGTGCGAAGAGCTCCCCGTCTGTCGTGACAAAGAAGAGCGCGGTCAAACCAGCGCGGCGTCCGGCCAAGAAAGGCTCGCCAAGGAAATAGCCGTCTGCGCACTCGGGGATGGGCAGGCTGTCGCTGTCTCCGGGTGATCTGCTGAAACGGTTTGCGGATTCCTGTCCGCATAAGATCGGGGTGAGGCTGCAACGGCAGCCTCACCCTAGGGCAGCGAACCTCGCGCCCGGATGATTGACGCACCAGACGACGAAGTTCCCCACCCTGGCCGTCAAGCGCAAAACATCGGCATGCGGGTTGCCAGTCGCGCCTTCGACATTCCCGGTTCCGACACCGATCACTTCCCCCAGGTCACAAACATCACCACCGCCGCCGCTGCCATCGCCAGCGTCGCCATCCATCCGAACACTTTCAACGGCCACGGCATGGTGAACTTGCCCATGACCTTGCGGCTGGACCCCATCAGCATCATCACGGTCATCAACGGCACGGCGGCCACGCCGTTGATCACGGCACTCCAGTACAGCGCCTTGATCGGATCGAGCGGGGTCAGGTTCAGGGCGATGCCGGCAAGGCTGGCGAAGGTCAGCACGCCATAGAAGAATTTGGCCTTGAGTGGCTTGTGCTGCAGTCCGCTGCGCTGGCCGAAGGCGCCTGATGCGGCATAGGCGGTGGCACCAGCGAGTACCGGCACGGCCAACAGGCCGGTGCCGATGATGCCGGCGGCGAACAGCGCGAACGCCAGGTTGCCGGCCAGCGGGCGCAGTGCCTCGGCCGCTTCGGACGAGGACTGGATGTCGATCTTGCCGTGGGCGTGCAACACCACGGCGGCGGTGAGGATGATGAAGAAAGCGATCAGGTTGGAGAAGATCATGCCCACCGTGGTGTCGATGCCGATGCGGCGCAAGGCGCTTGGCGCCTGCAGTGGCGCCTGCCGCAATGATTTCCGCCGCTTGTTCGAGCCGATTTCTTCCACTTCCTGTGCTGCCTGCCAGCAGAACAGGTAGGGGCTGATCGTGGTGCCGAGGAGGGCGACCAGGCCGACGGCGTATTTGGCGTTCCAGCTGATCGGTGGCACCACCAGGCTCTTGAGCACGGCCAGCCACGGCACGTCGATGACCAGCACGGTGGCCACGTAGGCGAACAGGCTCATCGTGAGCAGCTTGAGGATCGGCGAGTAGCGCGTGAACGGAATGAAGATCTGCAACACCAGCGACAGCACGGCGAAGCCTGCGGCATACAGCAGAGCCGGGCCGCCGATCAGCAGTTTCAGCGCGGCGCCCATGGCGCCGATGTCCGCGGCCAGATTGATCACGTTCGCGATGAGGACCGAGATCATCAGGACGTACACCAGGGTGTGCGGATAGTGCTTGCGCATGCCGTCCATCAGGCCGTGGCCGGTGACTCGTCCGATGCCGGCACTGATTGCCTGGATCGCGATCATCAGCGGCATCGTCACCAGGACGCACCACAACATGCCGTAGCCGAACGCGGCGCCGACCTGCGAGTAGGTGGCAATGCCGCTGGGATCGTCGTCGGCCGCTCCGGTGATCAGGCCCGCGCTGAGGTTTGACCACGCCGGCTTTTCGATGCCGCCGTCTTCGGTGTTTTCGCGATCGACCATGAAATGTTTCCGCTGCTGCTTGAATTCCGGAGTTGGCGTGAGACACCAGGACAGAGTGTCCCCGCAGCGGCAGCATGGGCGTGTCCGTGCGGTGCGGATGTGAACCTCGCCTCGGCCAGCCTGCGGGCAGGCTTGGTGAGTCCAGGCCCGAATCCAGCGCATGGCGACCGGCGATCAGGTCTGGTGCTGTTCAACCCCCAATGCGGCGAGCCCTGCGGGACCTGCGATCAAACGGCCGTTCCGCCCACCCGCTCCAACGCCAGCCCGATCGCCTCCAGCAACTGTTCCCCGCCAAATGGTTTGCGCAGGAATACCCCGCGCTTGGGAATCTCGGCGCAGTGCACTTCGGTGTCGGCGGTGATCACGACGACGGCGATAGCGGGATAGCGTTCGATTGCCTTCTGGCAGATATCGATACCGCTCATGCTGCCCGCCAGGATGACGTCGGCAACGATGACGTCGATGCTCGGCGCATTCTGCATATGGCTGAGCGCGCCCGCCGAGCCGCGTACCCGAATGGTCTGGAAGCCCTCGGTCGAGGACAGGTGCAGGTCAATGGATTCCAGCACGAGATCATCGTCGTCGACGATGAGTACGGTTTTCTTCGTTTCCACAGATTTCCCCCGAAATCATTCAGCGCCGTCCAGCATATTCCCAGTCCGATGCCAACGGGAGCTGACTCACGTCAACAGCAAGAAATTGCCGCGCAGGCCACCGGATCGCTCACCCCTTCACCTCGGGCACATCGACCATGCCGCCGCTGCTGCGCTTCAGCAACCACGCCAGTACCGGCGGTGTGACCATGGCTGTGAGCAGCGACATCGCCACGATGATGGCGTAGATGCGGTTGTTGAAGACGCCGGCGGCGAAACCGAGGCTGGCGATCACCACGCCGACTTCGCCGCGTGGCACCATGCCGAAGCCGATGATGGTGGCGCTGCGCTTGCCCAGCGACAGCGAGCCGAGCCAGCCGCCGATCAGCTTGGAGACGATCGCGATCGCGGTGACCGCGGCGAGCATCAGCAGCGCGTCGGCACTGGCCAGTTCGCGCAAGTCGATCTTGCTGCCGGTGACCACGAAGAAGAACGGCGTGAGCAGGGCGAGCAGCGGCATGGTCTGCTGTTCCAGCGTGTGTTGCTGGCGCGTTTCCGAGGCGATCATGCCGGCCAGGAACGCGCCGATGATCGCAGCCAGTCCGAACAGGGTGGACAGATAGGCCAGCCCCAGGCACAACGCCAGCACGATCATCAGCGGCGAATGCGGGCCCAGCGGTTTTTCCAGCCAGCTGGAGTTCCAGCGCATCACCCGCGCGCCGCCCAGGCCGACCACGGCGATGAAGCCGATCGCGCCGGCCAGCACCAGCAGCAGGTGCGAAAGATTGAAACCGCCGCCGCCCTGCATCGACACCACTACGCCGAGCAGCAGCATGGCGAGGATGTCGTCGATCACGGCGGCGCCGAGGATCACCTTGCTCTCGATCCGTTGCAGTGCGCCCAGTTCCTGCAATACGCGGGCGGTAATTCCGGCCGAGGTGGCGACGAAGGCGGCGGCGATGAACAGCGATTTGTCCCACTCGAAACCGTTGCCGTGCGCCCACACGCTGCCCATGCCGAACGGCACCAGCACGCCCAGCACGCCGACCAGGAACGCCACCTTGCCGACTTTCTTCAGGTCCTCCAGCCGCGTTTCCAGGCCCACCGCGAACAGCAGCAGGACCACGCCGATTTCGGCGAGCACGTCGAGCGGCGTGCCGGTGGCGATCTGTTCGGGGGTGATCCAGCCCAGCAGGGAAGGGCCGACCACGCAGCCGGCGGCGATTTCGCCAACCACGCCAGGCAGCTTCAGTCGCTGCGCGATCTCGCCGCCGATCTGCGCGGCGACGAACACGATGAACAGGGTGAACAGAATGTCGCTGGCGTGGTGCATGCGGTGCGCGTCCGGACAGTCGGCGGAGCCTGCATGCTACATGCACGCCGGCGCGTGGTGGCAGCGCCGATCGCGTGTTTGTTTACTCGGTCACGACGTCACCGGGCAGCGGCCGATCGTGCCGCAGCCGGCTGAACACGCAGCTGGCCGCAGCGGTGATCGCCGCCAGCAGCAGCACCGTCCAGCGGAACGCCACCACGTAGTCGTCGTGCGCATGGCCTTGCAGCATCGCTTCCATCAGCAGAGTGGACAGCGCGATGCCGAAGCTCATCGCCAGGTACTGCGCGGTCGACGCCATCGACGAGGCCATCGAGGCGTGCTGGATGTCCAGATCGTTGTAGATCAGCGTGTTCATCGCGGTGTACTGCAGGCCGGCGAAACAGCCGTAGAGGTAGGTCAACAGCGCGATCAGCCAGACCGGCGAGCCCGGGCCGAGCAGGGCGAAGGTGGCCAGCAACACGGCCACCATCAGCGTGTTGCCGAGCAGCAGGCGGCGGTAGCCGAAATGGATCAGCGCACGGTGGATCACCCACTTCGCGCTGATCGAGCCGAGCGCCTGCGGCACCATCATCAGGCCCGCCATCAACGGCGACCAGCCACAACCCACCTGCAGGAACAGCATCAGCAGCAGGAACATGCCGGAGATGCCGAGCCGGGTGAACAGGCCGCCGGCCAGTGCGACCGAAACGCTGCGCACTTTCAGCAGCCTGAGATCGGCGACCGGGTGCGCAGTGCGCCGGCTGTGCCACACGTAGATCGTGCCCAGCAGGACGGCGGTCACGCTGCTCAGGCCGATCCACGTCCACGGCACCGGCTTGCTGCCAGCCAGTTCCGATGCAGTGAGCAGCAACGCCGAGGCAGCGGCAAACAGCAGGAAGCCGAGCAGGTCGAAGCGGTTGGCGCGATCGAGCCGGTAATCGGGCATGTCGCGCTGGTTCATCCACACCCCGGCGATCGCCACCGGCACGTTGATCAGGAAGATCAGTCGCCACGAGGTGAATTGCACCAGCGCGCCGCCGAGCAGTGGCCCGAGTACCGAGCCGAGCAGGCCGAACGTGGCGACCGTGCTCATCGCGCGCACGAACTCGCGCTTGTCGATGCTGCGCACCAGCACGTAACGGCCCACCGGCATCAGCGAAGCGCCGCCGACACCTTGCAGCACGCGCGCGGCGACCAGTTGCGGCAACGTCTGCGCGACACCGCACAGCAGCGAGCCCACGCCGAACACGATGATCGCGACGCCGAACACCCGCCGCGTGCCGAGTCGGTCGCACAGCCACGGGCTGGCCGGGATCAGGATCGCCAGGGTCAGCACGTAACTGGTCAGCGCGGTGCGCATGCCCAGCGGGGTCACCTGCAGCGCCTCGGCCATCGCCGGCACGGCGGTGTTGACCACGGTGGAATCCAGCGCCTGCATGAAGAACGCGGCGGCGACCAGCCACAGCAGGCCGCGGAAGCGTTCGCGCGAGGACATCCCGGACAGATCAGGCTCGGGCAAACCGGTGGAAACCGGCGCTGGTGTGGACACAGCGGAGGCGGCAGCGTGGAGGTCCGCGGCGGCTTGGTAAGGCATTGGCCGGCATGATACCTGCTATGACAGCTTGCTTTTCGTGAGCGGTATCCGCAGAGTCAGCCTTGTTTCATCTGCCGGTCATGCCCAGATAGGCATTGGCGGCCATTTACGACCACACGCGCCGGAGCGGTTTCGTTCCGGCGCGTGCTTTTGTGCGGCAGGAGCCGCAAATATCAGGAAAAGCCATGAGCAGCAAACCACCGATCACTGTTTCCCGCATCGACCTGGCCCGCATTGAAGCGTTGCTGGAGCGCCTTCCTGCTGGTGAAGCCGCGAATCTCGACGCGCTGCGTGCCGAGCTCGATCGCGCCGACGTGGTCGAGCCGGCGGCGATGCCGTCGCATACGGTGACGATGAACTCCGTCGTCACCTTCGAGGATGAGAGCAACGGCGAAAAACTCACCCTGACCCTGGTCTATCCGGCTGCTGCCGGTGCGCCGGGCACGGTGTCGATCCTGGCGCCGGTGGGCAGTGCCTTGCTCGGGCTGGCCCGTGGCCAGCAGATCGACTGGCCGACTCCGGACGGCCGCAAGCGTCGTCTGAAAGTGCTGGAAATCGCCTATCAGCCGGAAGCGGCAGGGCATCTCCACCGCTGAGTGTCGCGGCAGGCGGCCGGAATTCGTCGGTATCGCTAAACTGCGGGAGATCCTGAGGAGACCCGCATGACCGAACGCCCGGCCCCTGCCGAAACCGTCGCCCGCGCCGCCGAGTTGCGGGCGCAGATCGAACAGGCCAACTACTGCTATCACGTGCTCGACGAGCCGGAGATCACCGACGCCGAGTACGACCGCCTGATGCGCGAGCTGGAAGCGCTGGAGACCGAGTATCCGGCGCTGGCTTCGGCCGATTCACCGACGCGCAAGGTGGGTGCGCGGGCGCAGGGCGGCTTTGCCGAGGTGAGGCACCAGTTGCCGATGCTGTCGCTGGGCAATGCGTTCGAGCAGGACGGTGGGACCGAGCGTGAACGCTTCCGCGAAGTAGCCGAGTTCGAGCGGCGCATCGAGCACACGCTGAAACGGACCGAACCGGTCTTTTCGGTCGAGCCGAAGCTGGACGGCCTGGCGATCAGCTTGCGCTATGAACACGGCGTGTTCGTGCAGGGTGCCACGCGCGGCGACGGCGAGACCGGTGAGGACGTCACCGCAAACCTGCGCACGGTGCGGGCGATCCCGTTGAAGTTGCGCGGCAAAGGCTGGCCCGACGTGCTGGAAGTGCGCGGCGAAGTGGTCATGTTGCGCAAGGATTTCGAGGCGTTCAACAAGTACGCCCGCGCGCATGACGAGAAGCCGCTGGCGAATCCGCGCAACGGTGCGGCCGGTTCGTTGCGTCAGCTCGATCCGGCGATCACCGCGAAACGGCGGTTGAGTTTCTTCGCCTACGCGATCGGTGCCGTTGAAGGTGGCGAACTGCCGTCGACGCATTCCGCCACGCTGCGGCAATTGCGCGAATGGGGTTTTCCGGTGTCGCCGGAAGTGGATACCGCGCGTGGCTTCGACGGATTGCTTGCGTACTTCCGCCGCATCGGCGCGAAACGCGATGCCTTGCCGTACGACATCGACGGCGTGGTCTACAAGCTGGACGACTACGCCGGCCAGCGCGAGATGGGTTTCGTCTCGCGCGCACCGCGCTGGGCGATCGCGCACAAGTTTCCGGCGCAGGAACAGACCACCACGGTCGAGGCGATCGAGATACAGATCGGACGGACCGGTGCGGCAACACCCGTGGCGCGACTGGCGCCGGTGCAGGTCGCCGGCGTCACCGTCACCAATGCCACCTTGCACAACGCCGACCAGATCGCGCGTCTGGACGTGCGCGTCGGCGACACCGTGATCGTGCGTCGCGCGGGCGACGTGATTCCCGAAGTGGTGCGGGTGATCGAGGATCAGCGCCCCGCACGTACATCGCCGTGGACGATGCCGAAGCACTGCCCGATCTGCCATTCCGCCTTGATTCGCGAGGAGGGCGCGGCGGCCTGGCGTTGTTCCGGCGGGTTGATCTGCGCCGCACAACGCAAGGAGGCGCTGATCCACTTCGCCTCGCGTCGGGCGATGGACATCGAAGGCCTTGGCGAGCGTTTTGCGGAGGCGCTGGTCGAGTTGGACATCGTGCACACGCCGGCTGATCTGTATGGATTGGGCGTGGACGATTTCGTCGACATGAAACGGCGCATCGACGAGCGTGACGGAACGACGCCGGAGACGGTGAAGGCCGGCAAGGTCGCGACCAAGTGGGCCGAGAATCTGGTCGCGGGGATCGAAGCCAGCAAGCACACCACGCTGGCGCGATTCCTGTTCGCGCTCGGTATCATGCATATCGGCGAGAGCACCGCGAAGACACTGGCGGCGTGGCTGGGCCGGCTCGACCTCGTACGCAAAATGCCGGCGCCGGTGTTGCAGGTGTTGCCGGACATCGGTGGAGAGGTGGCTACCTCGATCGCCGGATTCTTTGCGCAGGAAGGCAACCAGCAGGTGGTCGATGCGCTGCTCGCCGCCGGCATCGTTTTCAGCGACGAGGCAACCCCATCGCCGCTGCTGCGCGAGCGCCTCAACCTGGGCGTGCTGCTGGACATGGCCAAGATCAACAAGCTCGGTCCCAAGAGCTGCAGGCTGCTGGCGCAACATTTCCCCACGCTCGACCAGCTGCGGGCGGGCGGCTCGGCGCACTGGATTACCGCCGGCGTGCCGCAAGCTGCGGCGACCGCACTGGAAATTTTTCTCGCCGACCCGGTCGCATTGGCCGAACTGCGCGCGGCCGAGGCGGCGATGCGGCGTCTGCTCGAGGCGATTCCGGCAACGGCAGCGGTGGCGCAGGCACCGCTGGCGGAACAGACCATCGTGCTTACCGGCACACTCACCTCGCTCAGCCGCGACGAAGCGAAGGAGCGATTGGAGGCACTGGGCGCCAAGGTCTCCGGTTCGGTATCGAAGAAGACCAGTTTCGTGGTGGCCGGCGAAGCCGCCGGTTCCAAGCTCGACAAGGCGCAGGAGCTGGGCGTGCCGGTATGGGACGAAGCACAATTGCTGGCGTTGCTGAAAGAACACGAGGCGGGTTGATGGATACGGATCGGATTGCCTCGCTGCAGCTGCGTGGGCGGCTCTATGCGCTGATTCGTGCGTTCTTTGCCGACCGCCACGTACTCGAGGTGGAGACGCCGATCCTGTCCGCCGCCGGCAACACCGAACCGAACATCGAGAGCTTCAGCACGGCGTTCAGCGGCCATGTCGATGCCGGCGCGAGCGAGCGTTGGCTGCGTACATCACCGGAGTTTCCACTCAAGCGCCTGCTTGCTGCCGGCATTGGCGATTGCTACGAGCTGGGCCGGGTGTTCCGCAACGGCGAGGCCGGTGGTCGGCACAATCCCGAGTTCAGCATGCTGGAGTGGTATCGGGTCGGCTGGGATCACCGCCGCCTGATGGGCGAGACTATCGCGCTGGTCGAGGCGGCGCTGGCGATGGTCGGGCGACGCGCCGAGGTGCTGATCGAGAGTTACCGGCAACTGTTTCTGGACGAGCTGGGCATCGATCCGCTGCATGCGCCGATCGACGAGCTGCGCGCGCCGCTGGCCGAATACAACATCGACCCGGACGGGTTGGTGCGCGACGACTGGCTCGATCTGTTGATCACGCACAAGCTGCAGCCGGCGTTTCCGCGCGACCGCATCACGCTGATCCACGACTATCCGGCCACCCAGTGTGCACTGGCCAGAATCCGTCCCGGTGAGCCTCCGTTGGCCGAGCGCTTCGAGCTGTATCTGGGACGCTACGAACTGGCCAATGGTTATCACGAGTTGAACGACGCAGTGGAGCAGCGTGCGCGCTTCGAACGCGACAACACGCTGCGGCGCAGCCGCGGCCTGCATGAGATTCCGCTCGACGAACGCCTGCTCAGCGTACTCGATGCGTTGCCCGACTGCGCCGGCGTGGCACTCGGCGTGGAACGGCTAATGATGTGCCTGGTCGGCACCGATGCGATCGCCGACGTACTCGCGTTCCCCTTCAACCAGGCATGAGTCGATCATGAGCAAGCCATTGCTGGGCGCCATCCACCACGTCGCACTGATCTGTTCGAACTATCCGAGATCGCGTGCGTTCTACAGCGAAACGCTGGGGCTGCCGATCGTGCACGAGGTCTATCGAGAGGCGCGTGATTCCTGGAAGTGCGATCTGCTGGTCAGTCCGGGTGTGCAGCTGGAGCTGTTTTCCTTTCCCGACCCACCACCGCGACCGTCGCGACCGGAAGCGCAGGGCTTGCGTCATCTGGCCTTTGCCGTGCCCGATATGGACGCGGCGATCAGCGTGCTGGGCGAGCGTGGAGTGAGTTGCGAACCGATTCGGGTCGACGAATACACCAGCAAACGCTTCACCTTTTTCGCCGACCCCGATGGTTTGCCGATCGAGCTTTACGAGGCGGATTGACGCGGCCTGAGCCCCGCCCGTTGACGGGCGGGGCGGATGACATCAGGCGTCGCGGCTTTCCAGCAGATGGCGATAGATCAGGCCGCCGATGATGCCGCCGATCAGCGGCACCAGCCAGAAGAACCACAGCTGTTCGACCGCCCAGCCGCCCTGGAACAGCGCCACGCCGGTCGAGCGTGCCGGGTTCACCGAAGTGTTGGTGACCGGGATGCTGATCAGGTGGATCAGGGTCAGCGTGAGGCCGATCGCGATGCCGGCGAAACCGGCCGGTGCGCGTTTGTCGGTGGCACCGTGGATGACGATCAGGAAGAACGCGGTCATCACCAGCTCGCAGACCAGCGCCGCCGTCATCGAGAAGCCGCCCGGCGAATGCGCGCCGAAGCCGTTCGAGGCAAAGCCGCTGGCACTGGCATCGAAGCCGGCCTCGCCACTGGCAATCACATACAGCACGGCCGCAGCCGCAATCGCGGCGATCACCTGCGCCACGATGTACGGAATCACGTCCTTCGCCGGGAAGCGGCCGCCAGCCCAAAGTCCTGCAGTGACTGCCGGATTGAAATGGCCACCTGAGATATGCCCGACCGCATACACCATGGTCAGCACGGTGAGGCCGAAAGCGAGCGCCACGCCCGCGAAACCGATCCCGAGTTCGGGAAAGCCTGCCGCCAGTACCGCACTGCCACAACCACCGATCACCAGCCAGAACGTGCCGAAGAATTCGGCGGCCAATCGCTTGCTCATGCTCATCAGGAAACTCCTTGTCGGTTGAATGCAGGCGCGCGTGCACACCACGAGCGCTGTTCGTCACAACATGCGAAGACGTTTTCCCCAGAAACCGCTACGGGTTGCAGCAACGCGTGTCGACGGACGTGCGCTGCTACCCCCCGACTTCACCCGGTATCCCTGCCGGTCGCGCGCAGCATAAGCGATGCCGGAGCCCGCTTCGAGTCTGGCTACCGGATCCCTCCTCATCGCGTGGCGATGCGCTATGTTGCGCAGACTCTTGCCTGAGCGCCCCGTGGATCACCGATGACTGATGCCGCCATTTCGCCCTCGTCGAATGCCTCTGAACCTTCGTGGGCACTGGGTCGCCGCGATCTGCGCACGTTGAGCCTTGCCGCGCTTGGCGGCGCGCTCGAGTTCTACGACTTCGTGGTGTTCGTGTTCTTCGCGATTCCGTTGAGCCATCTGTTCTTCCCGCACGATACCGCGCCGTGGCTGGCACAGTTGCAGGTGTACGGCATCTTCGCTGCCGGCTATCTGGCACGCCCGCTCGGCGGCATCGTGATGGCGCATTACGGCGACAAGCTGGGTCGCAAGAGAATGTTCACGCTCAGCGTGTTCCTGATGGCGGTGCCGACGCTGGGCATCGGCCTGCTGCCGGTGTATGCGCAGATCGGCATGCTGGCGCCGCTGCTGTTGCTGTTGCTGCGGGTGGTGCAGGGCGTTGCGGTGGGCGGCGAGGTGCCCGGCGCATGGGTGTTCGTGGCCGAGCACGTGCCGACGCAGCGGATCGGTTTTGCCTGCGCCAGCCTTACCTCGGGACTCACCGTCGGCATCCTGATCGGCTCGCTGGTGGCGGCGGTTATCAATCGCGAGCTGACCTCTGCTGCGGTACTCGACTATGGCTGGCGCTTGCCGTTCCTGGTCGGCGGTGTGTTCGGTTTCTTCGCGGTATGGCTGCGCCGCTGGCTCAGCGAGACGCCGGTATTCGAGGCGATGCACGCGCGCAAGGAGCTGGCCAGCGGCTTGCCGCTGAAGCTGGTATTCGAACGGCATCTGCCGAGCGTGCTGCTGTCGATGCTGGTGACCTGGATGCTCACCGCCGCGATCGTGGTGATGATCCTGATGACGCCGACGCTGGTGCAGTCGGTTTTCCACATCGAACCGGCGCGCGCTTTCCTTGGCAACAATGTGGCTTCATTTGCGCTGGCGCTGGGTTGCCTGTTCTATGGCTGGCTTGCCGATCGCATCGGCCATGCGCGTGCTTTGCTGTTCGGCGCGATCGGGTTGCTGGTTTGCAGCTACGCGTTGTACCTCGACCTGCAGGCTGGTGCCGAACATTTCATCGCGCTGTATGCACTGGCGGGTTTTGCGGTGGGCGTGGTTGGTGTGGTGCCGGCGCTGATGGTGGTGGCGTTTCCGCCGGCGGTGCGTTTTTCCGGCCTGTCGTTCTCGTACAACATCGCCTATGCCTTGTTCGGCGGCCTTACGCCGCCGTTGATCGGTATGCTGGTGAAGCGATACGGCGTGCTGGCGCCGGCCCATTACGTGGCGTTTACCGCGGTGATCGGGATGGCGGTTGCGCTGTGGTTGATGACCACGCAGGGTGATGTGCAGCGGCGCTAGAACTCGAGCTCCTGCGCCGCGCACAGGTAATCGACCAGCGGCGCGGCGCGTTTGAACGTGGCCACCGTCCACGGCAGCAACTCGGTGGAGCAGGCCAACGCTTCGTCGAAGTTTTCGCCCACGGCGAAATCCTTGCGCTTGAGATCATCGATCAGCTCGTGGGCGGGATCGAAGCCGCGCGGCGGGCGGCTCAGCGATTCACCCCAGAACGTCAGGTGTTCGCGGAAGGTCTTGCTCTGCGTCGCGCGTTTCCACGCGGCCGGATTGTCGGCGAGGAAGTTGCGGATGCGTTTCAGCGCGTCCGGTTCCGGATGCCACATGCCGCCGCCGGCAAAGCAGTCGCCGGGCTGGATGTGCATGTAGAACGACGGCGCCGGAATCTCGTGGCGGCGTTCGTGAAAGAAGCGTGCGCCCTGCCACGGCTTGTACGGCAGCTTGTTGTTCGAGAAGCGCGTGTCGCGAAAGATGCGGAACAGCGAACCACCGTTCTTGCGTGGATCGGCGCGGTAGTGCGAGCTGATTTTCGCCAGCGGTGCCTGCAGGTCGGTGATCAGCTGCAGGAACGGTTCGCGTACGTGGCGCTCGTAATCGTCCTTGTGCGCATGGAACCAGTCGCGACTGTTGTTGCGATCGAGCGCGTGCAGGAAGCGGAAGGTGGCCGTGGTGAAATAGCTCTGGGACATGGCGGGTCGATGGGTTGGAAGTGAGTGGGGTTCAGTCGATGCTGGTGGCGAGCTGCTCGCCCCAGGCTTGCAATTGATCGAGCAGGGCCAGCTTGTCCTGCGCTGCCGGATCATTGCGCAGTTCGCCGAGACGGGTGAAGTAGTCGTCGAGGGTGAGGCCGGTCAGCGCCGTGTGGCGGGTCAGTCGTGCCTGGCGGAAGTGCTCCCAGCGCGTGCGCTCGTCGACGTCCAGCGTCTGCGGCCAGTTGCGTGCGCGGTAGCGGAACAGCAGCTCCGGATAACGCGTGTCGCGGAACGGAAATGCACGTTCACCTAGTTGCGCCGGTGGCGTGGCACGCACCTGGGCGAGCAGCCGCTTGTCGGCGTCGGGCAGGAAGCCGCCGCCGTACAGGGCCAGCTCGGGATCTTCCGGCGGCGGTAGTTCGGCCGCCCGCTGGAATACCCGGCGCAGTTTTTCGGCCAGCCCGTCGACGGCGCGCAGTACGTCGCGATGCACCACACAACGATCGAGGTCGAGCTGCAGGCGCTGCTGATCCACGCCTTGCAGCACCGACAACGGCGCCAGCGCCGGCGCGTGGTTCGCGCGCACGGTGCGCAGCGGAATGCGTTCGATGCCTTCCGGCAGATCGGCGCGAGCGGTAAAGATGCGGTCGGCGATCTCGTCTTCGTCCAGCGCCAGCCATTCGGCCGGATCGGTGGCCAGGTCGTACACGATTACCTCGCCGGCGCGGCTCGGATGCGGCGCCAGCGGCGCGATCACGGCGAGGCAATGGCGGCTGGCCGGATAGCGCGAAGAAACGTGCACCACCGGCGTCATGTTCACCACGTCGAGCAGCTCGAACACCTTCTGCTTGCGGCGCAGGCCGTAGTACCAGTCCCACAGCCGCGGCTGGCGCACACGGATCAGCCGGGCCAGGTCGATCAGCGCGTAGACGTCCGACAGCGCATCGTGGGCGCGCTCCTGCTTGAGCTGGTTGGCGCTGGCCAGGTGTTCCAGCTTGAAACTGGGCGTGCCGTCTTCGCGGGTTGGCCAGACGATGCCTTCCGGCCGCAGCGCCTGGCACAGGCGCACCAGGTCGATCAGGTCCCAGCGCGAATTGCCGTTCTCCCACTCGCGGCCATACGGCTCGTAGAAGTTGCGGTACAGCATCTGCCGGGTGAATTCGTCATCGAAACGCAGCGAGTTGTAGCCGACACCGCAGGTACCCGGCGTGGCCAGCTGCTCATGCACGCGGGCGGCGAATTCGGCTTCGTTGACGCCTTCGCGCTCGGCCAACTGGGGCGTGATACTGGTGATCATGCAGGCATCCGGATGCGGCGGCATCTCCAGCGACGGCTTGCCGTAGAACATCACCGGTTCGCCGATGATCTCCAGCTCCAGGGTGGTGCGGATGCCGGCGAACTGCAGCGGCCGGTCGCGCCGCGGATCGGCACCGGAGGTTTCATAGTCGTGCCAGAAGAAGGTCTGCATGAGCCGAATCATCGCATGCGGGCAACGCTGATAAACTCCCGGCTACAAGGAGATTCCATGAGCCAAGCCCACGAAGACAACCTGATCTGGATCGATCTGGAGATGACCGGCCTCGACACCGACAACGACTCGATTCTCGAGATCGCCACGGTAGTCACCGACAAGGAACTGAATGTGCTGGCCGACGGCCCGGTATTCGCGATACGTCACGAGATCGATCGGCTGGAGTCGATGGACAGCTGGAATACCAACCAGCACCACAAGTCGGGTCTGTGGCGGCAGGTGCTGATCTCGGAAACCGATCACGCGATGGCCGAACAGGCGACCGTCGATTTCCTGCGCGCGTGGGTCCCGCCCGGCAAGTCGCCGATGTGCGGCAATTCGATCTGCCAGGACCGCCGTTTCATGCATCGGCAGATGCCGCGGCTGGAGCGCTATTTTCATTACCGCAACCTGGACGTGTCCACGCTCAAGGAACTGGCGCGGCGCTGGGCGCCGGAAATCGCCAGGAGTGTCGGCAAGGAATCGGCGCATACGGCGCTGTCGGACATCCGCGATTCCATCGCCGAGCTGCGCCATTACCGTCGTTTCATGGGCGAGCTGGGCGGCAAGGTCGAGGCCTGAGTGCTCCACCGGTTGCCGGATCCAGCAAGATAATCACCAGCGAGGTAATCAGCATGTCGAACGATCTGTTTGCGACGGTACTGGATTGTGCCGGGCGTCCGTTGCGGCTCGATCGTGCGCGGGTGGTCGGCATCCTCAATGTCACGCCCGATTCGTTCTCCGACGGCGGTGCGCATGCCAGCGTGGAGGCCGCCGTGGCGCGTGGCCTGCGCATGGCGGAGGAGGGTGCCGACATGCTCGATGTCGGCGGCGAATCCACCCGTCCGGGTGCAGCCGATGTATCTGTCGAGGAAGAGCTGCGCCGTGTGCTGCCGGTGATCGAGCAGCTGATCGCGCGCACCACGCTGCCGATCGCGATCGACACCTCCAAGCCGGAAGTGATGCGCGCCGCGGTGGCGGCCGGTGCCGGCATGATCAATGACGTGTATGCCTTGCGCCGCGACGACGCGATGGAGGCGGTTGCCGAACTGGGCGTCCCGGTATGCCTGATGCACATGCAGGGCGAGCCGCGCAGCATGCAGGCCGACCCGCATTACGACGATGTGGTCGGCGAAGTGCACCGCTTTCTTACCGACCGGTTGTTTGCCTGCGAACTGGCCGGAATCGACCGACGCAAGGTGCTGGTCGACGTCGGTTTCGGTTTCGGCAAGACGCTGGAACACAATCTGGCGCTGCTGTGCGCACTGGAGCGCTTCAGCAATCTGGGCAGTGGCGTGTATGCCGGGTTGTCGCGCAAGTCGATGATAGGCGCGCTGACCGGGCGAACCGAGCCGGCCGATCGTGCGGCGGGTTCCGTCGCCGCCGCGATGATCGCTGTCCAGCGCGGCGCGCGCATGGTGCGTGTGCATGACGTGGCCGCCACGGTCGATGCGCTTGCGGTGTGGCAGGCCGTGCATGCGGCTGACGTGGTACCGCGACGTGATGACAAAAAGCCCGCGATGCCACGCTGGTCTGACGACGATTGAGCGCCGTGGCGAGGACAGGGCGGCGCTATGCTCCGCTTCCGGGACAGGGAAACCCCATGAGACGATGGACACGATGAATCAACGCAAATATTTCGGTACGGATGGCATCCGCGGACTGGTCGGGCAGTGGCCGATCAGCGCGGATTTCATGTTGCGGCTGGGCCGCGCCGTCGGCAGCGTGCTGGCGCGCGAAGGCAAGGAGCGGCCACTGGTGCTGATCGGCAAGGACACCCGCATCTCGGGTTACATGTTCGAGGCGGCGCTGGAATCTGGTCTGGTGGCGGCCGGTGCGGATGTAGGGCTGCTCGGTCCGATGCCGACACCGGCGGTGGCGTTCCTGACACGCTCGATGCGTGCGCAAACCGGTATCGTGATCAGCGCCTCGCACAATCCGCATCACGACAACGGCATCAAGTTCTTCTCCGCCAATGGCGAAAAGCTGTCCGATGCGGTCGAACTGGCGATCGAGCAGGAAGTCGACGCCGACTTCGTGACCGTGCCCTCGGAGCAGCTCGGCAAGGCCACCCGTGTCAGCGATGCGGTGGCGCGTTATGCCGAATTCTGCAAGGCCACCGTAGCGGAGGATTTCAGTCTGCGTGGTCTCAAGATCGTGCTGGACTGCGCGCATGGCGCGACCTATCAGGTCGCCCCCAAGGTATTTGCCGAGCTGGGCGCCGAGGTGCTGGCGATCGGCGACAAGCCGGATGGTTTCAATATCAATCACAACGTCGGTTCAACCCATCCGCAGGCCTTGCAGCAGGCGGTGCTGGCGCACGGTGCCGACATCGGTATCGCGTTCGACGGTGACGGCGACCGGGTGATGCTGGTCGACCGGCATGGCGTGCTGGCCGATGGCGACGACATTCTCTATGTACTCGCGCGCAGCCTGCATGCGCAGGGGCGGCTCAAGGGGCCGGTGGTCGGCACCTTGATGAGCAACTATGGTCTGCAGCTGGCGTTGGCGGAACTCGACGTGCCGTTGATACGCGCCAACGTGGGCGATCGCTATGTGATGCAGCAACTGAAGCAGCATGGCGGCATGCTCGGTGGTGAAACGTCCGGACATATCCTGAGCCTGGACAGGGCGACTACTGGCGACGGCATTGTTGCCGCACTGGCTGTGCTGGAGGCGCTGGCGCTGTCTGGCCAGGATCTGGCCACGGCCCGCCAGGGCCTGAAGAAATTGCCGCAGGTCATGCTCAACGTGTGCGCTGCCGGTGCGCGCGAGGCGCTGTCCAGCAGTGAAGTGCAGCTGGCGTTGGCCGAGGCGGAGCAAACCCTGCAAGGTCGTGGTCGGGTCGTGCTGCGGGCTTCCGGTACCGAACCGCTGGTGCGCGTCACCATCGAGGGCGCTGATGCGGCGGAAGTGCAGCAGTTGGCAGAAAGACTCGCGGGGATTGTAAAATCCGCAGCCGAACGCTCGTGAACCTGTAGCAGTACTAGGTCGCCATGGATTGGCCCGACGTGCCCCGCTTTTGCGGTCGCGGATGAATTGACCGCACGTCAACCTTGTGGACTACAGCCATGAAGCATGTTCCAACCCTCGATATCCGCCGTTACGACACCGACCGCGATGCGTTCGTCGCCGAGCTCGGCGCGGCCTACCGTGAATTCGGTTTCTGCTGCATCAGTGGCCACGGCATTTCACGCGAACTGATCGACAGTTCCTACGACGTGTTCCAGCGCTTCTTCGCGCTGCCGACCGAAGCCAAGATGAAGTACCACATCGCCGGTAGTGGCGGTGCACGTGGCTACACGCCGTTCAAGGTGGAGACCGCCAAGGACAGCCAGTACGCCGACCTGAAGGAGTTCTGGCACATCGGTCGGGAGATTCCGCGCGACTCAAAGTTTGCCGACGTGATGCCGCCGAATCTGTGGCCGAGCGAAGTGCCGGATTTCAAGCAGTACGGCTACGGCTTGTACGAGGCGCTGGATCAGCTCGGCACCCGCGTGTTGCGTGCGCTGGCGCTTCATATCGACCAGCCGGAAAACTTCTTCGAGGACAAGACCGACGTCGGCAACTCGATCCTGCGCCCGATCCACTATCCGCCGATCACCCAGGACAACATTCCGAACGTACGCGCCGGCGCACACGAGGACATCAACTTCATCACCTTGCTGGTCGGTGCCAGCGCCGAGGGGCTGGAAGTGCTGAGTGACGGCGAGTGGTTGCCGATCACCACCGAGGGCGATGCGATCGTGGTGAACATCGGCGACATGTTGCAGCGACTGAGCAACCACGTGTATCCGTCCACTTCGCACCGGGTGGTCAATCCGCAGAACGAAAACGCACGCAAGCCGCGTTATTCGGTGCCGTTCTTCCTGCACCCGAACCCGGACGTGGTGCTCGATCCGCTCGATTCGTGCATCACGCCGGACAATCCGCGTCGCTACGACACCTCGATCAGCTCGCACGAATACCTGCTGCAACGGCTGCGCGAGATCAAGCTGATCTGAGGCTTCACGCCATCCAGAAAAAGACGGCGGTCATCCGTTTGGTCGCCGTTTCCTGTCCCCAGTACGCCGTGGCGCTGTGGATCAGGTTGGCCTTGTAGACCAGCAACCGGTTGAAGCGATGCGCTACGCGCACGTCTTCGGCAAATGCATTCGGTTGCACGAAACGATTGCCCAGCGCCTCGGCCAGGTTATGGTGCGGTGGCATCACGATGTTGCCGCCGAGCTGGCCACCGGGCATGCGCTGGCGGTAAAAACTGGTGCCGCATTGCTCAGGCACGTCGGGATTGAGATACAGGACCGCGGCGTAGCGGCACAGATTCGTCGAGTCGGTATGCGGTTTGGCGGCGCCTTCGAGCGAGCCGACCACCTGCACGCAATTGTGATTGAGCTTGGTGCCGACCTTCGGGTGCTCGACCCAGACCTTCCTCGCGCCGGTCAGCTGGCACACCTTCGCGTCCAGCGCCGCCAGTTCGTCGTCCAGCAAGGCGGGAATCGCGCGCATGCCGGGCCATACCTCGCCGGTATGGGGATAGCCCAACTCCCAGTCGGTCTTGGCCAGGCAGCGCACACGTATTTCATCCGCATTCGGCAGCGCGTCGTCCACTACCCAGTAATCGCGACCCTCGACAGGTTTGCGATAAGGCAATGGACGCATCTGGGTCGGAAACAGGGACATGCCGGTGGATGCCGAGGGTGAATGAGCGGGCAACAATAGCCGATGCGGCCATGAGCATCCGCGCCTATACGCTGGTATTGCGATAGCGTTTCGATTCGCGTGCGGAAAGCCACATGGCCAGCCGATCCGGCATCAATTGCACGATGGTCTTGATGGTTCGATTGACCCGGCCGGGGATGTATACGGCATCACCGCGCTCGACTGCTGCAATGCCCTGGCGCACCACGTCCTCCGCACTCAGCCACATGAAGCCGGGCATCTTGTCCATCTTGTCGCGGGTCCTTGTGACGTCGTGGAACTCCGACCAGGTGAAGCCCGGGCACAAAGCGCAAACGTTCACCCCCACCGAATGGTTTTCCAGCGCCAGCGACTGCGAGAACTTGATCAGGTACGCCTTGGTCGCGGCATACAGCGTATGTCCGGCGGGACCGGGTACGTGCCCGGCGAGCGAGGCGACGTTGATGATGCGACCGTAGCCACGCTGGCGCATGCCCGGCAGCAACCGCCAAGCCAGCTCGGTCGGTGCGGTCAGCAGTACCTGCAGAAAGTCGGCGTGGGCTGCCCAGTCGTTGGCGTCGAACGTGCCGGGCAGGCCGTAGCCGGCATTGTTGATCAGCCAGTCCACCTGCAGGCCATGCTGATTCAGTGTGTCCGCCAGCTCCTGCGGCGCGGCTGGATTGGCAAGGTCGTGCGGGAGCACGGTTACCTTGGTGCCGTGCAGACCACGCAGTTCGGCGGCCAGCGTTTCCAGTCGATCGGCCCGGCGCGCAGTCAGCACCAGATCATGGTTGAGTGGCGCGAGTTGCCGGGCAAACGCGGCACCGATGCCGGACGAAGCGCCGGTGATCAGGCTGAGTGGACGGGAAGATGTCATGGTCATTCCAGGTGACGGATCGTCATTCTTGACTGCGCTGGCTGATCGACGCCAGCCGTTAGATCGGTTTGCCGATACTGTGACCCATCGGTAAGCTTGCAGTTTGATTGCAACGGAAGCAGACCATGCGCAAGAAATTTGTCGCCGGCAACTGGAAAATGCACGGCAGCCATTCGATGACCACAGCGCTGGTCAGCGACATCGTTGCTGCCAAGCCGGATTCGATTGATGTCGCCGTGTTTCCCCCGTTTCCTTATCTTGCCGAGCTGGCCCGGCAGCACGCCAGTTCCGGGCTTGGCGTGGGTGCGCAGGATGTCAGCGAACATGAAGGACAGGGCGCCTATACCGGCGAGGTGTCCGCGGCCATGTTGGCGGATATCGGTGCGCAATGGGTGCTGGTTGGTCACTCCGAACGTCGCCAGTATCACGCTGAGAGCAACGAACTGGTCGCACGCAAGTTTGCCGCGGCACGTGCTGGTGGCCTTACGCCGATCCTGTGCGTCGGCGAGACGCTGGAGCAGCGTGAAGCCGGCGAGACCGAGGCGGTCATCGCTCGCCAGCTGCAGGCCGTGCTGGCCATCAACGGGATTGCCAGTTTCGATACGGGAGTGATTGCCTACGAGCCGGTCTGGGCGATCGGCACGGGCCGCACTGCCAGCCCGGAACAGGCACAGCAGGTGCATGCCTTCATTCGTAGCCAACTGGAAAAGGAAGATGTTATGATTGCCCGTCTGACTCGACTGCTTTACGGCGGCAGCGTCAAGGCGGCCAATGCCGCGGAATTGTTCGCGCAAGCGGACGTGGATGGTGGGCTGATCGGCGGTGCTTCTCTGACCGCATCCGACTTCCTTGGAATCTGCGCCGCGGCGCATCAGGCGCTACAGGCTCAATAGAAACCTTATGTTCGTCATTTTCAGCGTGTTTTACATTCTGATCGCTGCGGCGATGATCGTGCTGATCCTGCTGCAGAACGGCGCGGGCGCCGAGGCCGGCTCCGGTTTCGGTGGAGGCGCGTCGGCTACGGTGTTCGGTGCGCGTGGCTCGTCCACGTTCCTGACTCGTGCCACGGGGGTCCTTGCTGGACTGTTCTTCCTGCTCAGTCTCGGCATGGGCGTCTATCTGCATGGCAACGGCGCTCCGCGCAGCAAGGCCACCGATCTGGGTGTCATGGCTGCACTTGCCGACAAGCCGGCAGCCGGTAAGACCGCACCTGCCGCGCCGGCCGGTTCGGAAGTGCCAGCGGCCGTCCCAGCCGCAGCCAACAACGCCGTACCGGCCGCAACGCCGGCGGTAACCCCCGCCCCGACCCAAGGTCAGGGCGAGGTGCCGGCAGCTGCGAAGCCGCCGGCCAAGCACTAAGCAACACACCTGCCCAGGTGGCGGAACTGGTAGACGCACTACCTTGAGGTGGTAGCGACGTAAGTCGTAGGGGTTCGAGTCCCCTCTTGGGCACCAATAGAAGCGTTCCAGGGAATATCACTGGAGCTCGATGGAAACAAAAAACCGCCTTCGGGCGGTTTTTTGTTTGTGGATGGATATGGGAGGCCTGTCCAGTGCGAACTCGGGGCAAGGGTGTGCCATGGTGCCCAGGAGGGGACTCGAACCAGCGAAGCAATGTGTAGCAGTCGGTGCAGGGATCGTGCGCCGTGATCCCGCACATGCTGTGTGGGCGCCAGCCGACATAACCGCAGTTTTCGGCATGGCACATTGCGCTCCATTGATGACGCTCGCGGCGAGTATCTGCCCGTCGGGCCGTTGCGGTTTTCATCGTTGAATGGGGAGCTGGCATGGTGACGATTTCGCTCAAGCAATCGGCTGCAGGCCGTTGGCGTGTCTGTCGATGCCAGATCGCGCTGTTCAGTGATCTGCCACTGGGATCAGCGATCAGGCTGGCGAGGGAAATGGCGCGTGATGAACATCACCGCATGGGGCATCAGGTATGCGTGAAAATACCGGGCCCGAGTTCCACGATCGTGCTGGCGCGTTATGCAGATGGCATTGGTGCGTGCGTGGCCAGCGCAAAGACCGCCTGAGTTTGGCTGGTGGGGAGTTATGGTACCGAAGCAGGATGACCGGGTACGGTCGGAGCCCATGAGCCGTTGGCGACGCTGTGCGATGACAAATCTTGTCGTGTTGCACACAGGGGGCTGCGGATTGCTTGCAATAGGGTGCTGCGCAGCCTAATTTCAGGAAGCCCAACCAAGGAGGGCGTCAAGTGATCAATGTGGTTCTGGTGGACGATCACGAGCTGGTTCGCACCGGCTTTCGGATGATTTTGCAGCAGCAGTCGGATATCAACATCAGTGGTGAGGCAGGTACGGCCGAGGAAGGCCTGCGCCTGATCCGCACGCTGACACCAGACATTGCGCTGGTCGATGTGCACATGCCTGGCATGAGCGGTATCGAACTCACCGAGCGCGTGTGCCGTTCGAAACTGTCCACGCATATCGTCATCGTGACGGTGGTCGACGATGCACGCTTTCCAAAGCGTCTGCTTGATGCCGGTGCGCTGGGTTACCTGACCAAGGGCTGCAGTGCCGACGAGCTGGTGTCTGCGGTACGTCAAGTGGCCGGCGGTCGACGTTACCTGGCCCCGGCGGTTGCGCAGCAGCTCGCATTGGCCACACTCGACGGTAGTGCCTCGCCGTTCGATGTATTGTCCAGTCGCGAGCTGGAAGTGGCGATGATGCTGGTGCGCGGCAAGCCGCTGACGATCATCGGCGAGCAACTCAACTTGAGCCCGAAAACCGTATCGACCTACAAGCAGCGCCTGATGGAAAAGCTGCATGTGGATCATGTGCTCAGCCTGGCTCACCTGATGACAGTGCATGGGCTGATCGATACACCGAACCATCGCGTAGGCAATTGAATACGCGGTGGTTGCCGCGATCCTTGATTGCGGCATGAGTCAGGGCCATAAAAAAAACCGGACTTGCGTCCGGTTTTTTTATGGCGTGAAACAGCGAGGTGATGACTCAGCCGTGCGAGTCGCTCTTGTGTTCGCTGTTTTCGTCATCGGGCAGAAGCGTTGCCGGCTTGCTTTCTTCGTGTCGCGATGCAAACGGTTTTGCCGGGTGGATCGGCTGGGCCAGCAGATCGCCCTGTTTCGGCGATGGCAGCGAAGAAACCGGACTGGAGACAGTCGGCTTTTCCGGCATGCTGACCGACGGGGGCGGCGCCACAACGCTGGTGGGTTTGCTGACCGGCTCGGTGACGGGAGTCGTCGCTGCCGGAGTCGGCTGTGCTGCCGGTTGAATACGGGACTCGTGGACAGGCAGGTTGACCGGCGTTGCTGCCGGCGCTACGGCAACCGGCATGACGGCCACGGGCGCAGGGGCGATGACTTCTGCCCTTGCGTCAGCGCGGTCAAGACTGGCGTCTGCTGCGGGTACAACCGACGGCTTGCTGCTGATCGGAGCTGGAGTCGCTGTAACAGCGGTGACTTTGACGGTGTCCTGTGCTTCGGCTGCCGTGGAATTCGCCTGATCGGGGATCGGCGGCAGGGCGGGCAGGTTGAAGGTCGTTACGGTTGGTGCGGCAGCGTTGACCGTAGCAGCAGTCGGGGTGGCGATCGGCTTTGGCTCGTGTTCCGTCGAGGCGACAGTCACGCTGGCAGCTGCAGCCTTCTCGACCGGCTGCGTATTCACAGGGTGGTGAACTTCGGCTGCTGGTGCCGGCGTAGCGCTATCCGCCGCGCCGACTGTCGAGCTGGCTACAACAGTCCCGGCTGTCGTGCCGGCGGCGAAAGACTCACGCGACGGTTCGCTGCGGGGTGCCGGCCTGGGTGTGGCAACGGTGCCGGTGGCTTCATCGCGATCCTCATCATCGAGTGCGCGTGCCTGCGCGGTATCGAGCTCCGTACCGTTCGGAACGGCCTCGTCATGGCGGCGCCGACGACGACCACCGCGACGACCTCGGCGACGACGCGACTGGCTGCCATCGGCGTCGAGCGCGTCGTCGGCGGATTCCGGTGCGGATGCGGCCAGCGGTGTGAGCAGTTCGGCTTCCTTGGCGGCGTCGTCGAGCGGTACGGCGAGTGGACGTTCGCTGGCGGCGGGGCGGGGTTGACGCTCGACTTTCGGCTGTGGCGGATTGGGCTTGCGCTCGGTCCGTGCCTGGTTGTTCTCGGCTGCGACAGGCTTTGGTTGACGTTCCGCCCTTGCGGTCTGCGTCTGGGCCTGCTGCGGCTGGCGCGGCTGCGCCTCGTTGTTGCGCTGGCGGTTGTTCCTGGCCTGCTGCTGTGCACCGGCTTTCGACGGACCCTGCTGCGCCGGTTCGCGCCGCGGCTGGCGCGACGAAGATGCATTCGAGGTATTGCCGGCGCGAGCGCCGCGCTCGTCGCGACGATTGCGGTTGCTGTTGTCTCGGTCGCTGTCATCGGCACGTTTCGGTGCCGGTGTCGGTGTCGCGGCTTCGGCACTGCGGAACCAGCCAAGCAGGCGCGAGATGACGCCGCCCGTCGGTGCCGTGCGAGTGGGCGTTGCAACAGCGGGCTGACGACGTGCAGCTGGTGCGGCAACAGCGACTGGTTCGGCAACTTCCTCGCGCAGTGGAGCGGGGCTGGACGGCACGACGCCGCTCACGGCGGGCTGCTCGCTGCTGCCCAGGGCCTGGCCCATCTTCGGCAGTTCGGCAGTCTCCACCGTGGTCAGTCGTTCGTAGCTGGGCTTGCTGTGCTCGCCCATGTCCGCTTCGCGGATACGCTGGATCTCGATATGCGGCGTTTCCAGCTTCTCGTCCGCCACGATCATCACGTGCACTTTGTGGCGCAGTTCGATCTCGACCACGCTGGCGCGCTTCTCGTTGAGCAGGAAATTGACGACGCTGGATGGCGCCTGCACCAGCACCTGGCCGGTGTTGTCCTTCATCGCGTGTTCTTCGATCAGGCGCAGGGTCGACAGCGACAGTGATTCCACGCCACGAATGTGGCCATGGCCTTCGCAGCGCGGGCACACGATCTGGGTCGCTTCGCCCAAGCTCGGGCGCAGGCGCTGGCGCGACATTTCGAGCAGGCCGAAGCGCGAGATGCGGCCGATCTGCACGCGGGCGCGATCCTGCTTGAGTGCTTCCTTCAGACGATCTTCCACTTCGCGCTGGTGCTTCGGGCTGTCCATGTCGATGAAATCGATCACGATCAGGCCGCCGGCATCGCGAATGCGCGCCTGGCGGGCGATTTCCACCGCGGCTTCGCAATTGGTGTTGAACGCGGTCTCCTCGATGTCGCTGCCCTTGGTGGCCTTGGAGGAGTTGATGTCGATTGCGGTCAACGCTTCGGTCTGGTCGATCACGATCGAGCCGCCCGAGGGCAGGCGCACCTGGCGGTCGAACGCGCTCTCGATCTGCGTCTCGATCTGGTAGCGCGTGAACAGCGGGGTGTCGTCCTTGTACAGCTTGAGCTTGCGCAGCGCGTTCGGCATCACCTGCTGCATGAAATCGCGCGCGTCGTTGTACAGCGATTCCTCGTCGATCAGGATCTCGCCGATGTCGCTGCGCAGGTAGTCGCGCAGGGCGCGGATGAACAGCTTCGATTCCTGATAGATCAGGAACGGCGCGCGCTGCTTGTTGGCGGCTTCGGAGATCGATTTCCACAGCTGCAGCAGGTAATCGAGGTCCCACTGCAGCTCTTCGGCGTCGCGGCCGAGGCCGGCCGTACGCACGATCAGGCCGACATCATCAGGTACGGTGACGTGGTCGAGTGCTTCTTTCAGCGCCTGTCGGTCCTCACCCTCGATCCGGCGTGAAACACCGCCGGCCTTCGGGTTGTTCGGCATCAGCACCATGTAGCGACCGGCCAGGCTGATGAACGTGGTCAGGGCGGCGCCCTTGTTGCCGCGCTCTTCCTTTTCCACCTGAACGACCACTTCCTGACCTTCCTTGATCAGTTCGCGGATGCTGGACTTGTGCGGGTCCAGACCCGGCGTGAAGTACTCGCGGGAGATTTCCTTCAGCGGCAGGAAGCCGTGGCGTTCGGCCCCGTATTCGACGAAGCAGGCTTCGAGTGAAGCCTCAACCCGGGTGATTCGACCCTTGTAAATATTGGACTTTTTCTGTTCTCGCGAAGGGATTTCGATGTCCAGATCGTACAGGTTCTGGCCATCGACAATGGCCACGCGCAACTCTTCACGCTGAGTCGCGTTGATCAACATACGTTTCATGCTAGTTATCCTCGGCTTGCCGCGCGTCGCGTGCCGCGGTGGCGCCTCAATGGCGGCCTGCCGGGGATCGCGCCGCTGCGGTAAAGCGGCAAAAAAAACGGCACCGTTACCGGCGTCGGGATGATTCGGTCAGCCGCGCCTGCCGCCCCGATACCTCATGGCATCGGACAAACGGCAGCCCGAACCGTTACGATGAAAGGGAGCCGCGACCGGTCGCCAAGGCAACCGGCGCAATCCTCGCCGACGTTACGGGCGGGCACTCGACCCGATCCAGACATCGATGGGCAGAATGTAGCGCCCAACGAGTATCCTATTTCAGCAGGTTTTTTTCAATGCAGACGGTAACTTCCCCCGACGCACCTCACGGTGTACGTCAAGTCGCGATCGGTCCCGAGCGGGATGGCCAGCGTATCGACAACGCGCTAGTGACCCTGCTCAAGGGTGTGCCCAAGAGCATGATTTACCGGCTCTTGCGCACCGGCCAGGTGCGCGTGAACGGCAAGCGGGCGAAGCCGGATACGCGTCTCGCTGACGGTGATACGCTGCGCATTCCCCCGGTGCGGGTGGCGGAACGGCCCGAGGGCAATGCACCTGCCACCGGCTTGGTGGCCTCGGTGGCCGACGCCATCATTTTTGAAGACAAGCACTTCCTGGTCATCGACAAGCCTGCCGGCGTGGCCAGCCATGGCGGCAGCGGGGTCAGTCATGGCGCGATCGAGCTGTTACGCGCGGCGCGACCACAAGAGCACCTGGAACTGGTGCATCGACTCGATCGCGACACCAGCGGCGTGCTGGTGTTTGCCCGGACGCGGGCCGGTCTGACCGGCCTGCAGGCGGCGATCCGAGCCGGCGAAGTCACCAAACAATACCTGTGCCTGATGCTCGGCCATCCGTCCAAGGCGAAGTTCGATGTCAATGCGCCATTGCTGAAGTCCGTGCTGCAGGGTGGTGAGCGGATGGTTCGGGTTGCCGATAACGGCAAGCCATCACTCACATTTTTCCGGGAAATGGAGCAGTACCCCGGTGCCCGTCTGATGCAGGCCACCCTGGGCACGGGGCGTACCCATCAAATCCGTGTGCATGCGGCGCACATCGGCCATCCGTTGGCCGGCGACCCGAAGTACGGCGACAAGGAGATGAACAAACGGTTCCGCGAGATGGGTCTGAACCGGATGTTCCTGCATGCCGCGCACATGAGCTTCGAGTTGGATGACCGCGCCTACAGTTTTTCCACGCCACTACCCGATGACCTGAAAGACTTTCTCGATGTGCTGGCAGTCAAGGGCAAGCGGCTGGTCTACTCGCGGGACAAGTCGCGCACGGATTTCTGATCAGCGTGCCAGCAAGGCCTCGACCCGCGCGGCACAGATGAAGTCGTTCAGTGACAGGCCGCCGACGTCATGGGTCGACCAGAGCACCTGACAATGGCTGTAACCGGCTTCGAGATCGGGGTGATGATCCTCATGGTTGGCCATGAAGCCCACCGCGTTGATGAAACCCAGGGTGTGGTGGAAGTCGGCGAACTTGAAGTCCTTGACGATGGCCATGCCATGGTCGCGCAGCTGCCAGCCCGGCAGCTGTCGCAACAGTCCCGCGACTTGTGTGGCGTCGAGCGCATGCTCTTTGCCTTTGCGCGGCTGGCAATGCTGCGTGGCCAGATCATTGGCGTTCATGTGAATCTCCGTGCGGGCTGAAAGTAAGGGATGCGAAGGGTCGGAGCTGCGCGCGCAAATGTCAAAGCGCACATCAAACTAGAAACAGGACTAAAATGGTGCTGTTTCGCTGGCGGAGTTCGCCGGTACCCGTTTGGTAACACCGGAGCAGGCATGATTGATATTTCGGAACGCGCGCAGCAGCACTTTCTGCGGCTGCTCTCGCAGCAGGGCATCGAGGGCCTGAGCATCCGTCTGCGGGTGACGGCGGCTGGTACGCCGGCGGCCAACTGCGAGCTCGAGTTCTGCGAGCCGGCCGATCTTGCCGGTGGGGAATGGACGATCGAATGTGCCGGCTTCAACTTTCATATCGACGGCGACAGCGCCAGCTGGCTGGATAACGCGACCATCGATTTCGAACCCAATGCCACCGGTGGCCAACTCAATATCCGTGCGCCGAAGATCAAGGGCGACGTGCCCGGTGCAGCGGCGGGGTTGGTCGAGCGGGTGCGCTATGTGCTTGAGGCCGAAGTGAATCCGAAACTGGCTTCACACGGTGGCCGGGTTACCTTGCTGGAGATCAGTGCTGACGGTACGGTGCTGTTGCAGTTTGGTGGCGGTTGCCATGGCTGCGGTATGGTCGACGTGACGCTCAAGCAGGGTGTCGAGAAAACGTTGCGCGAGCGCGTGCCTGAAATCACCGCGGTGCGCGACGCGACCGATCATGCCGGTGGCGAAAAGCCGTATTACAGCAAGGCCGAGGGCAGGTCCGCGATCGCCTGAGTCAACTGTGGCCGTAGACCAGATGCACAAAGGCCCGCCAAAGCGGGCCTTTGTTTGTCATGAGCACAGGCGAACAGACTTACTTGGAGCCCTCGACATGACCTTGCAGGGTATCGAGCTTGGTCGGCAGGCTGGAAAAGTAGGTGGCAACGTCCTCGATATCCTGGTCGGACAGGGTAGCCACCATGCCCTTCATGATCGGATTCTCGCGCTGACCGTCCTTGTACTCGTGCAGCACTTGCTGCAGATACATGTTGTACTGGCCGGCGAGGCGCGGGTATTGCGGATCGACTGCATTGCCGTCGACACCATGGCAGGCGAAGCAGGTGGCTGCCTTCTGCTTGCCGTTTTCGGCGTTGCCACTGGCCAGCAACTGGGTGGAGGCGAACGCCAGCATGGCGCCGAATGAAAGCAGGGTAAGCGCACGTTTCATGCGGAAAGTCCTTGGCAACTACTTGGCGAGGCTGGAAAGATAGGCGGCGACGTTCTGGATGTCCGTATCAGACAAACTTTGCGCCTGTGCACCCATGGTCGGATGCTTGCGATCGCCACTCTGGTAACCATGCAGCGCATTGACGATGTACTGCTCGTTCTGCCCGGCGATCTTCGGCACGGGATATTGCGGGTAGGCATTGGTGTAACCAGGCACGCCGTGGCAACCGGCACAGGTGTAGATGAGTTCGCGTCCGGCAGCCTTGTCTCCTTCAGCATGCGCGCTGACAGTGGCGAAGAGGGCTGTGGCCGCGGCCATGCCAAGCAATTGCAGTCGAGTCATCGAGATCATTCCCACGAGTACGGCGGGTACAGGGTCATATAAGTCGCCAAGTATAGACGTTGCGTTGTGGCGCGGACAACACTCCACGCGTGTGCGCTGCATATTCGCGTGGTGCTCATCGACTCCCCATGCATTCCATACCGCCTTTCAGGATTCCAGGCGAAACCCACAAAGTAATGTGGAAGCTCATGTGTTGTTCGACGCGCCTGTCACCTGTGGAGTTACCCATGCTTCATCGGATGGCATTGGTACTGTGGCCTTCGGCCGCATATACTAGTCAGGTCAAATCGTTTTCCCCGGGGGTGTCCTGGCTTCGACGGGGGCAGTGAGATGACTTGGTGCATGCCGAGGGGGCAGCTTTCCTCGTTAATCCAGCAGCAAACTTCTAGTTGCCAACGACGACAACTACGCTCTCGCCGCTTAAGGCGTAAGCCCCGAACCCACTTGTGCTCATGCTCGTCGGTGTAGGGTCATTATCATGAGATCGCCGAACGCTGCCGCCTGGCGGTTCTAGGTCAAATCAATCAGGCTGGTTCCGCGGTGCGCTTTGCCCATCGTGCTTGTCGCGGAACGAGATCGAACGGTGAGCTAAGCATGTAGATCCGGGCATTTAACGCCTTCGGACGCGGGTTCGACTCCCGCCACCTCCACCAATAAACAAAAAAGCCCTTGATGATCATCAAGGGCTTTTTTGTTGCGCGATGCGTGCCTTCAGGCGCTGCGATTGTGCGAGCGCATGGTGCGCTGCTTCTCGATCTGCCAGTCGCGCTGTTTCTCGGTGTCGCGCTTGTCGTGTTCCTGCTTGCCGCGGGCGAGGCCGATCTCGACCTTGACCTTGTTGCCCTTCCAGTACATCGCCGTAGGCACCAATGTGTAGCCTTTGCGCTCGACGGCACCGACCAGCTGATCGATTTCCTTGCGATGCAGCAGCAGTTTGCGGGTGCGTCGATCTTCGGCGATGACGTGGGTAGAGGCACTGATCAACGGCGGGATGGAGGTGCCGATCAGGAAGATCTCGTTCTTCAGGACGACCGCGTAGCTGTCGCCGAAGTTGATCCGTCCGGCACGCAGTGCCTTCAGCTCCCAGCCTTGCAAGGCAATGCCGGCCTCGAAACGCTGGTCGATGTGGTACTCGAAACGGGAGCGCTTGTTGAGCGCGATGGTGCCGCCGCCCTTGTTGTCTTTGTCCTTCGCCTTGGCCATGTCCGTTAAACTCGGGCCTTGTTGCCCTGATGCCGATTCCGCCGCGTACCGGGCCAAACCAAGCGTGATGTGAAGAGGTTGCCGTGATCGAAATCCGTCGCAGTGCACTGGTGAGGTATTCGCCGATGCAGATGTTCGACCTGGTCAATGAAGTTGAAGCATACCCAAAGCGTTTCCCCTGGTGTGCCGGTGCCGAAGTGCTGGAGCGTCAGAATGATGTGCTGGTGGCGCGGCTGGATCTCAAGTTCGCCGGGTTCCACCAGAGTTTCACCACGCGCAATTCGGTCGATCCGCCCAGGCGCCTGCAGATGAGTCTGGTCGATGGCCCGTTCCGCAGCCTCGAAGGCGTGTGGGACTTCATCGCTTTGGGTGATGCCGGTTGCAAGGTCGCGTTCGCGCTGGACTTCGATTATGCGGGGCGGCTTGGCGGGAGTGCATTGAAGCTCGGCTTTCAGGGGTTGGCAGGGCGCATGGTTGACGATTTCTGTCGAGAGGCCGAACGAGTCTATGGCTGAGCGCACGATCACGGCAGAGGTGGTTTATGCGGATGCCGGACAGCAGATCCTGCGCCGGGTCGAGCTGGCCGAAGGCAGCACGGTAGAGCAGGCGATCGACGCTTCAGGAATAGCCGGGGTGCTCCCGAAGGGGGCGATCGACGCGCGCTACCTCGGTATATTCGCTCGCAGGGTAGCGCCGGATCAGGTCGTGCAGAGCGGTGATCGGATCGAAATCTACCGGCCGCTCATGCTCGATCCGATGGAGGCGCGTCGGCGACGCGCCCGTTGAGTCCGGGATCGGAAGGGCCAAACCCTGCCCGAGCCATGGCGGTGATCAATGGCCGTCGTTGTTGCCCTGGCCGAAGCCGCCGTCGTCCTTGTTGTCGTTCGGAGACTTGCTCTTGTCGCCCTCGGTCTCGTTGACCGGGTAGCCGGCATTGTACTTTTTGCTGTCCTTGACCAGTTGCTGGGCATCCTGTGCGAAGAAGTCACCTTCGGTGCGCACCAGCGTGTCGTTGTTGAAGGTCAGCGTGAATGTACGCACCTTGATCGGGCTGCCGCGATGCGAAAAGGTGGACACGTAGTCCCAGCGACTCTGATCGAACGGCGTGCTGACCGAAGGTGTGCCCATCAGCACCAGCACTTGATGCTTAGTCATGCCGGGCTTGAGCTGATCCACCACTTTCTTGTCGAGCAGGTTGCCTTGCTGCACGTCGGGTGTGTAGACGATATGGCAGCCGGCCAAGGAGAGCGCCAGCATGGCGAAAACCAGCAGGGTGATCAGCTTTTGCATGCGTGTTGCGTCCGGATCGTAAAGGTGTCGGATGATACACTACCGGCTTGGAAACGCCGTGTGCGGAGAGTGGATCATGGAACAGGAAACCAAAGAGCTGCGCCGGGTTGGCCTCAAGGTGACCCATCCGCGCATGCGCATCCTGCAGATCTTCGACGAGGAAGGGGTGCAGCACCTCACGGCCGAAGACGTCTACAAGAAACTGCTTGCCCACCAGGAAGATATCGGCCTGGCAACGGTGTATCGCGTACTGACCCAGTTCGAAGCGGCAGGCATCATCGTCAAGCACAATTTCGAAGGCGGGCAGGCTGTCTACGAACTTGATCGCGGCAAACATCACGACCACATGATTGATGTGGACAGCGGAAAAGTGATTGAGTTCGTCAGCGAGGAGATCGAACGCCTGCAGCACGAGATCGCCGCACGGCATGGCTATGTGATCGAGGATCACAGCTTGGTGCTGTATGTGCGGCCGAAGCATCATCCACGCAAAAGCTGAGCAAGCAAGACCGGCAATGCCGGCATGTGGCTCCTGCTGGAGCTTTCGAAGTGTCGACTCCTTGCGGAGGGCATGAACGGCGTCGAACAGCGCGCATAAAAAAGCCGCGAGGAGGACTCCTGTCCGCCCGCGGCTGCTCCCCTACCTGTCCCAGTCGGCGTACGCGATTGACTCGCGATAACCTGCACTCGTCGCCAGGTAGCGGCGAAACGGCATCCTGCCGTTGTTTCAGAGCCCCCGTCCCCACGGTGACTCTGATCCGCCATCTTGCGATGGCGGCTCCCCCACATCGATGAACCGATCGTAACGAGCCCTTCACGTTTCCGGTATCGGAAAAATTCCTAGTTCTGCCGACGAGTATCTGTGGGGCTGTTGTTGCTTCGCAGCAAAATCCGCAAATGCACTCCGGCATGTTCGGGGCGCAGGCGGAACTGGCCGCCAAGCGAGGTCACCCGGTCGCGCATGCCTTGCAGGCCGCGGCCGCCACGGGGCAGTCGGCTGGGCAGGCCGGCTCCGTCGTCGCGCAGGTCAAGAACTGCCAGCGCGATACCCTGACGCTCGCCGATACGCAGACGCAGTCTGAATTCGCTGGCCTGTGCATGCTTGACGGCGTTGGTTGCGCTTTCCTGCACCAGTCTGTAAATCGCAGTGCGTGTATCGTCGTCGAGCAGGCGCGGATCACCGTGCAGTTCGGTGTGGTACGCCATGCCAGCGGTGTTCAACAGGTCACGGATCGGGCCTTCGTCGAGTGCCCGCAGCAGGCCGAACTCGTCCAGCACGGCCGGACGCAGGTCGTCCAGCAGGCGGTGCAGGGCACGTCGCATGTGCGCCAGAATGGTATTGATCGAGGTACTGATGTCCTCCATGCCGGCTTGGTGCAGGCGCGCCTGGGCCAGTTTCACATGGGTCTGGATCGCGGTGATGTTCTGGCCCAGTTCGTCGTGCAGTTCGGCGGCAAGATGCCGGCGCTGGTTTTCATCCGCCTGCAAGTTGCCGCGGGCGGCATCGCGCAATTGATGGGCAAGTTGATCCAGTCGGCGATTGACTGCACCCAGATAAACGTTCTGCTCGGCGACCCGTTCGCTGCTTCGACGCAAGGCATCGGTAGCCGAACCCAACATCAAGGCACCGGTGCCGGCGACAGCGAGAAACAGGTAAGCCGCCGCGGTCGACGGGGCGTGGCCAAGATGCTGGTCGACCAGAGTCATGCCGAGACTGGTGATGAGCATTGCCAGGCTGGCGCCGCGCCAGCCGTGGCGAAACGCAAAAAACAGCACCGGTGCCAGTGACAGCACACGGGCAAATTGCGGTTGCGGTGCGGCTTGTTCGGACAGCACCAGCAGAATCGTCATCGAAGGCAACATCACCAGCAGGCCATCCATGAGCAGGCCTGCCAAAGCGCGCTGATCGAGCCGGGTGCGCAGCAGCATGATCATCAACGGCACGATCAGCAGGATGCCCAGGTAGTGGCTGAGCAACTCCTCGCCGAGTACACGCAGCATCAGGTCCGGTGAATTGGGTGAGTGGATCATTGCCAGCAGTGCCGCGTCCACCGCCGTGGTGGCGGTTACGACCAGCACCACGGAAAGCAGCAGTCGGGTTACCTCCTGCGGACTGTGCAGGCTGGCGTGCAGATTGAATCGCCGTAGCAGCCACAGACTGGCTGCCATCACCAGTGGCTCGGGCAATTCACCGATGGCGAAACCGCTCCAGCCCAGTGGCAGGCCATGGGCCACGCTGATGCCCGCGGATGCGGCCAGTTCTGCGCCGAGCAGCCAGCCCCAGTGGCGTATCGGTGTGAGCAGCAAGGCGCCGAAGCGCAAGCCGTACGGCAACATCCAGAACGGTTGTACGGTCGGCCACAGCAGCAGCCATAGCAAGACATAGCCGGCGGCCAGCAACGGGCCGGAGTTGGGCAGATGGAATGATTTCAGGCGCATGGACGGATGGTACATGCGTGATCCGCATCGATGAGCCAGCGCGATTGTTGACGACGGACGCGCATAAAGTCCGGCTCCATGTGTAAAGTAGGGGGATGTACAGCATTGTTCTGGTCGATGACCACGCCATCGTTCGTGAGGGCTTCAAGCGGCTGATCGAGATGGAGCCGGATCTTGATGTCGTGGCCGAATGCCGCAGCGCCGATGATGCCGTGGAGGCGGTGGGGCACTGGCGTCCCGATCTGGTGGCGCTGGATCTGTCCTTGCCGGATGGCAGCGGTCTGCCGTTGATCGAGCACCTGCTCAGCGTGGCCGCCGAGACACGTATCGTGGTGCTGAGCATGCATGACGGCGAGCCATACGTGTCCGAGGCTCTGCGTCGTGGCGCCAGTGGCTATGTCACCAAGGGTGTGGCCCCGGAAGAGTTGGTGGCGGGCCTGCGTGCGGTGATGCAGGGCGAGTGCTTTCTGAGTTCGGATCTGCGCCAGCGCCGGGCCGATCGGCCGAACGCGGCACTTGACCCGATCAACCGCCTGACCGCGCGCGAGCGCGAGGTATTCCTGCTGCTGGCGGGCGGGCGTGCACCCAAGCAGGTGGCAGGGGAATTGGGGATTGGTCAGAAAACCGTCTACATCCATCGCGCCAGCCTGATGGGCAAACTGGGCGCGGGTTCGGAACTGGATCTGTATCGGATGGCGACCGAACGCGGGCTGTTGCCACCGAATAGCTGATCCGGTTCTCAGGCGGTCTGCGCGCGCTCCAGCATCTGCTTGGCGTGTGCCCGTGTCTCGCGGGTGATCTCGACGCCACCGAGCATGCGCGCCAATTCATCACGACGGCCACCAGCGTCGAGCTTCTCGATTTGCGTGCGAGTGGATTCGCCGTCGCTGTGCTTGCTGACCCGCAGGTGCGCGTGGCCCTGGGCGGCTACCTGAGGCAGATGGGTGACACACAACACCTGACGCTGGGCTCCGAGCGCGCGCAGTTTCTGCCCGACCACTTCGGCCACGGCGCCACCGATGCCGCTGTCGACCTCGTCGAAAATCATGCTGCCGACAGTGTCCTTGCCCAGCGTGGCGACTTCGATCGCCAGGCTGATACGCGCCAGTTCGCCGCCGGAAGCCACCTTGCGCAACGGCCGTGGCGGTTGGCCGGGATTGGCGCTGACCAGCAGCTCGCAACGTTCCTGGCCTTGCGGATCCGGCTCTTCGCCAGCGACTGCTTCCAGTTCGATGCGCAGCAGGCCGCCTGCCATGCCCAGTTCGGTCATCAGTACGCTGACTTCCTCGCTGAGCCGGGTTGCCGCCGTCGCTCGCGCCTGACTCAGTTGAGCTGCCGCACGCGTGTAATCGTGCTGCAGTTGCTGGCGCTGTGCAGCCAGTTGTTCCAGCGCATCGCCGGCACCTTCGAGTTCAGCCAGCTCGGTACGCAAGGCGGCGAGCCTGTCGTGCAGCTCGGCCAGCGGCAAACGATGTCGACGCGACAATTCGTGCAGGCGGGCCAAGTGGTTGTCGACCTCCGTGTAGCGTTCCGGATCGAGGTCGACGTCCTGCGCATAGCGGCCGAGGCCATCGGCCGCTTCGCCGAGTTCGATGCTGGCGTTGTCGAGCAGTTCCAGCAGCGGTGCCAGCTTGTTGTCGAGTGCAGCGAGTTTGCCGAGTTCGGCATGGGCGCGCCCGAGCGCGCGGCGCAGCGCAAATTCGCTCTCGCCATCCAGCAGTTCGACCACGCTGGCGCTGCCCTCGGCCAATCGGCCGGCGTTGGCGAGGCGTCGGTGGCTTGCCTCGAGCTCGCCCAGCTCAGCCGTCGGCAATGCCCATTTTTCCAGTTCGCCCAGTTCATGACGCAGCAGTTCGATACGCTGATCGCGATCCTCACCACCGCTGAGCTTGCGCATGCGTGCACCGAGTTCGCGCCATTGCAACGTGCCGTCGCGCAGATGCGCAAGCAGGTCATCGTGGCCGGCATAGGCATCCAGCAGGGCCAGTTGGTGCGAGCGCGACAGCAACGCCTGATGCTCGTGCTGGCCATGGATCTCGACCAGCAGCGAAGCGAGTTCGCCGAGCTGGCGCGTGTTGGCGGGGCGGCCGTTGATCCATGCCTTGGAACTGCCCTCGGAGCGGATCACCCGACGCAGCTGGCAGCCGCCGTCTTCGTCCAGTTCCTCGCGCTGCAGCCAGTCGCGAGCTTCCGGCAGTTCGGCCAGATCGAACTCAGCGGCCAGTTCGGCGCGATCGCTGCCAGCGCGTACCATGCCGCTGTCGGCGCGGGCGCCGGTCAGCAGCATCAGTGCGTCGACCAGCAGCGATTTGCCGGCTCCGGTTTCACCGCTGACCACGGTCAAGCCGGGGCCGAACGCGATCTCGGCAGCCTCGACGACAGCAAATTGACGGACGTAGAGCGAAGTGAGCATGGGCAAGAAACTGATGAGGTCGACGGATTGTAGCGTCAGCCCGGCGGCGCAAAACATCGCCTCCACTTGCAAGCTGCGCGCGCAGACCTTATTTGTGTCGGGTCTCAAGGATTGCTACACCACGGATCACCTCAACGCATGATCAACCCGCATGGCCACGATCTCGATGCCCGCGCGCGACGCCTGTTGCGCACGTTGATCGCCCAGTATCTGGTCGATGGCGAGCCGGTCGGCTCACGCACGCTGTCGCGTTCGTCCGGCCTGGACGTGAGTCCGGCGACGATCCGCAACATCATGGCCGACCTGGAAGACGCTGGCCTGGTCGCCTCGCCGCACACTTCGGCGGGTCGCGTGCCGACACCGCGCGGACTGCGTCTGTTCGTCGATAGCCTGATCGAACTCCAGCCCTTGCCGCATGCCGAGATGGCGCGTCTGCAGCGGGAGCTGCCGCCGGGGCCGACCACGACGCGGGACCTGCTCGGCAATGTCTCGACCCTGCTGTCGGCGATGACCCACTTCGCCGGCGTGGTCACGGTACCGCGTCAGGTCGATTTCCCGCTACGGCATATTGATTTCGTACCGCTGCCGGATGCGCGGGTGCTGGTGATCTTGGTATTCACCGACAACCAGGTGCAGAACCGCATTGTGCAACTGGCCAAGCCATTGCAAAGCAGTGAGCTGGAGCAGGCCGCGAATTACCTCAACAGCCAGTTTGCCGGTCTGCGCGTGGACGACATCCGCATGCATCTGCTGGCCGAATTGCGCGAAACCGGCAGCGAGCTCAACCGGCTGTTGGCCAGCACGATGGAGCTGGCCACGGCCTCGTTCGCGCCACAGGTCGGCGGCAACGACGTGCTGGTCAGTGGTCAGACCAATCTGATGGCGTATTCGGAACTGTCCGACCTGCCGCGCTTGCGCGAATTGTTCGAGGCGTTCCAGCAGAAGAATGAGTTGTTGCAGCTGATGGAAGTCTGCGCCAAGGCGCCCGGCGTGCGCTTGTTCATCGGCGAGGAGTCCGGCTTCACCGCGCTCGACGGCTGCAGCGTGGTTACCGCAAGCTACGGTGCACAGGGGCGCGTGCTGGGCGCGGTCGGAGTGATCGGACCGACCCGGATGGCTTACGAGCGAGTGATTCCGGTGGTGCAGGCTACCGCCGGATTGCTCAGCGACGCCTTGAATCGCGCCGCCACGACCCTATAACCGCTGCGGGAGGCGGGACTTCTCGCAAATCTGGAAGGTCGGCATGCGTGCCGGCCATGACAATCGTTTGGAGTAATGCATGCAGAACAACGATCCGCAGTCCCCGGGCGCGGCGCCGCCACAGGGCCAGCCGGGTGAGTCGTCGACCACTGAACTGGACAGCCTGCAGGCGCGCGTGGCCGAGCTCGAGGCCAGCAATGCCGAGTTGCTCGAAACCGTGCTGCGCGAAAAGGCCGAGCTGGAGAACCAGCGCCGTCGCCTGCATCGCGACCTGGAACAGGCCCGTCGTTTCGCCAATGAAAAGCTGCTGAACGAGTTGCTGCCGGTCTACGACGGACTGGAGAGTGGCTTGGCGGTCGAAGGCGGCGACGTGGCCTCGATGCGCGAAGGCATCAATCTGACCCTGAAGGCGCTGTTGAAGGTGGCCGAGAACCACGGCATGGCGCAGGTCGATCCACTCGGCCAGCCGCTTGATCCGGAACGCCACCACGCGGTGAGCATGGTCGACGCGCCGGGGCAGGCACCGGGCACTGTGGTCAACGTGCTGCAGAAAGGCTATGTGCTGAACGATCGTCTGCTGCGCCCTGCGCTGGTCGCGGTGGCGAAGGACTGAATCAATCCGGGACTGAATGATTCACTCGCCGGCGTCTGCCTGGATGGCGCGTCCGCGAAAACAACCAAATCGCATCCGGGGCGTTGCCGGCATTGAATCGCCAGAGCAGACCCCCATCTCGAAACCATCGCGGCCGCGGGGGCCGCAAGCAAATTTGGAGAGCACACACATGGGCAAGATCATTGGTATCGACCTGGGCACCACCAACTCCTGCGTGTCCGTCATGGACGGCAGCACCACCAAGGTCATCGAAAACTCGGAAGGTGACCGCACCACACCGTCCATCGTCGCCTTCAACAAGGACGGCGAAGTACTCGTGGGTGCCTCGGCCAAGCGCCAGAGCGTGACCAACCCGAAGAACACCTTCTACGCGGTGAAGCGCCTGATCGGCCGCAAGTTCACCGACGCCGAAGTGCAGAAAGACCTGCACATCGTTCCGTACAAGATCGTCGCGCACGACAATGGCGACGCCTGGGTCGAGACCTCCGACGGCAAGAAGATGGCGCCGCAGGAGATCGCCGCCAAAGTGCTGATGAAGATGAAGAAGACCGCCGAGGATTATCTTGGCGAGACGATCACCGAAGCGGTGATCACCGTGCCGGCCTACTTCAACGACAGCCAGCGCCAGGCGACCAAGGACGCGGGCAAGATCGCCGGCCTCGACGTCAAGCGCATCATCAACGAGCCGACCGCGGCCGCGCTGGCCTATGGCATGGACAAGAAGGGCGGCGACCGCAAGATCGCTGTGTACGACCTGGGCGGCGGCACGTTTGACGTGTCCATCATCGAGATCGCCGAAGTCGACGGCGAGAAGCAGTTCGAAGTGCTGGCCACGAACGGTGATACGTTCCTCGGCGGCGAAGACTTCGACATGCGCGTCATCGACTACCTCGTCGACGAATTCAACAAGGAGCAGGGCATCGACCTGCGCAAGGATCCGCTGGCGCTGCAACGCCTGAAGGATGCTGCCGAACGCGCCAAGATCGAACTGTCCTCGAACCATCAGACCGACGTGAACCTGCCGTACGTGACGGCGGATGCGTCCGGTCCGAAGCATCTCAACATCAAGCTGACCCGGGCCAAGCTCGAGGCGCTGGTGGAAGAACTGATCAAGCGCACCATCGAGCCGTGCCGCACCGCGTTGAATGACGCCGGCTTGCGCGTGTCCGACATCGACGACGTGATCCTGGTCGGTGGCCAGACCCGCATGCCCAAGGTGCAGGAGTCGGTGAAGGACTTCTTCGGCAAAGAGCCGCGCAAGGACGTCAACCCGGACGAAGCCGTCGCCGTCGGCGCGGCGATCCAGGGTGGCGTGCTGGGTGGTTCGGTCAAGGACGTGCTGTTGCTGGACGTCACCCCGCTGTCGCTCGGTATCGAGACGATGGGTGGCGTGATGACCAAGCTGATCGAGAAGAACACCACGGTGCCGACCAAGGCGGCGCAGACGTTCTCGACCGCCGACGACAATCAGACCGCGGTGACCGTGCACGTGCTGCAGGGCGAGCGCGAGCGCGCCAGCGCGAACAAGTCGCTCGGCAAGTTCGACCTGTCCGGCATCGACGCGGCTCCGCGCGGTCAGCCGCAGATCGAGGTCACCTTCGACATCGACGCCAACGGCATACTGCATGTGTCGGCCAAGGACAAGAAGACCGGCAAGGAACAGAAGATCGAGATCAAGGCCGGTTCGGGCCTGTCCGAGGACGAGATCGCGCGGATGGTGGCCGACGCCGAGGCGAACAAGGAAGAGGACAAGAAGTTCCACGAGCTGGTCGCCACCCGCAACAAGGCCGATCAGCTGGTGCATGCCACGCGTACTGCGCTGAAGGAACACGGCGGCAAGGTGCCGGCCGATCAGCTCAGCAGCATCGAGGGTGCGTTGTCCGATCTGGAAAAGGTCAAGGACGGCGAGGACAAGGCCGCGATCGAGTCCAAGGTCGAGAAGCTGGAGCAGGTCGCGCAGGCGCTGTATGCGGCGGCGCAAGGTGGTCCGGCCGATGCTGGCGCGCAGTCCGCGCCGGGCGGCGGTTCGGCGCAGCCGGACGACGTGGTTGATGCCGAGTTCACCGAAGTGAAAGACGACAAGAAGTAATCGGTAGCCGCTATCGGCACGGTCGAAATCAGCAGCCCGCGCCGGGAATTTTCCTGGCGTGGGCTGTCTGCTGAATGCAGGATGCGGAACCGCCGGTTTTCATCCTGGGGCGCGAAGAGCAGTGTGGATGCATGAATGAGCAAGCGTGATTACTACGAAGTGCTGGGCGTCGAGCGCAGCGTCACCGAAGTCGAGCTGAAGAAATCCTTCCGCCGGCTGGCAATGAAGTTCCACCCGGACCGCTGCCCGGACGATCCGCACGCGCAGGAGAAGTTCAAGGAGGCCAAGGAGGCCTACGAAGTGCTGTCCGACGCGCAGAAGCGCGCGATGTTCGACCAGCACGGCCATGCCGCGTTCGAGCACGGCATGGGTGGTCGCGGCGGCGCCGGGTTTGGCGACGTCGGCGATATCTTCGGCGATATCTTCGGCGACATTTTTGGCAGGAATGGCGGTGGTCGCGGGCGCCCGCGCCGTGGCGCCGATCTGCGTTACATCATGGAGCTGGATCTGGAGGAGGCCGTGTTCGGCGTCAGCCGGCAGATCGAGGTACCGAGCCAGGTCAACTGCCACCACTGCAACGGCAGCGGCTCGGAGGACGGCAAGGTCAGCAAGTGCAAGACCTGCCACGGCCATGGCCAGGTGCGCATGCAGAACGGCATCTTCTCGATCCAGCAGGCGTGTCCGCATTGCGGCGGTACCGGTCAGGCGATCGAGAAGCCGTGCAAGAAGTGCCATGGCGAAGGCCGGATCGAGGAAACCCGCACGTTGTCGGTGCAGATTCCCGAAGGCGTCGACAACGGCGATCGCATTCGCCTGACCGGGCAGGGTGAGGCTGGCCCGTCCGGTACGCCAGCGGGCGATCTGTATGTGGAAGTACACGTGCGCGAGCACGCGATCTTCCAGCGCGAAGGCAATGATCTTTATTGCGAACTGCCGATCCGCTTCTCGCAGGCCGCGCTGGGCGCCGAGTTGCCGGTACCGACGCTGGAAGGCGAGGTGCCGATCAGTATTCCACCGGAGACGCAGACTGGTACCCAGTTCCGCCTGCGTGGTCGTGGCGTCAAGTCGGTGCGCAGCAGTCGCCATGGCGACCTGATCTGCCGTGTAGTGGTGGAAACACCGGTGCGATTGACCAAGCAGCAGCGCGAATTGCTGGAATCGCTGGAAGCCACGTTCGACAGCAGCGACGCCGGCAAGCACACGCCACGGGCAAAAGGCTGGGTCGACGGCGTGAAGCAGTTCTGGTCGAAAGTCACCGCGTGACACAACGGCACACGCGGTAGCATGTGCCGATCGACGGTTTTGACTGGAATATGCCGATGACCCGACCTGTTCGCCTCGCCATCAGTGGCGCCTCCGGCCGCATGGGCTGCGCGCTGCTGAGCCTGCTCGGCGATGACGCGCGCTTCGAGCTGGTGCATGCGGTCGTGGCGCCGGGTTCGGTCCATGCTGGCCAGCCGGTATTTGCTGGTGACGCGGAGTCATTGCGTTACGCGGATGGATGGACGCGGGCACCTGCGCTCGATGTCGTCATCGACTTCAGTGGCCCGCCCGGCCTGACCTTGGCACTCGATCATTGCCTGACACATGGCACGGCACTGGTGAGTGGCACCACCGGCATCGACGCGGCACTGGAAGCGCGGCTTGCTAATGCCGGCAGCAGCATCGCAATCCTGCGTGCCGCCAATTTCAGTCTCGGCGTCGCCGTACTGACGCGGTTATTGCGTGAGGCTGCTGCGGCATTACCGGGCTGGGATCTGGAAATCGTCGAGGCGCATCACGGCCGCAAGCAGGACGCACCATCTGGTACCGCGCTGGCACTCGGTCACGCCGCTGCGACTGCACGTCGCACCACGCTGGAATCCGCGGCGATGTACAGCCGCGAAGGCCAGGCCGGTGAACGCGTCGGTGGCAGCATTGGCTTCGCGGTCGTTCGAGGCGGCGATATCGTCGGCGAGCACACTGCGATGCTGATCGGGCAGGGCGAGCGGCTGGAGTTGGTCCATCGCGCCACCGATCGTTCGATTTTTGCGCGTGGCGCCTTGCAGGCGGCACATTGGCTGGCTGGTCGCCCGCCCGGGCTTTGGCAGCTTGAGGACGTGATAGCCACCAGCAGCTAGTTGGTCGTTGTGGTTACCACTGCCGGTTCGACGATTGGCTTGTGCCTCGTGATCCGTACCGTTAGCATTCCCGCACGTTGTCATTGGGGAGTAGCCAGCCTCGTCCCCTGAGGCGTTCGCATCAACATACTTGGTCGTCGTCGTTTCCGATGCCATGGTGCGAACAGCAGCCGTCACCGTCAGGTGGTGGTCATGCCCGGCGAGACCTTTGGCCATCGACATGCTTACCCGGCCGGGCGAGCGGTGTCGTTGAGCCATCGGTTGCCCAGCTCGCCCGGCCCTTGTGCAATCCCATGTTGCTTACCCTGTGTCTGTTCCTCGGTTCGGCCGGCGCGATCTATCTCGCCTGCGAATACTTCGTCAATGGCGTCGAATGGTTCGGGCAGAAGCTCAAGTTGAGCGCGACGGCGATCGGCACCGTGCTGGCGGCGTTCGGCACGGCGTTGCCGGAAAGCGCGGTGACTTTTGTCGCGGTGATGTTCGGCAAGACGGCTGAGGCGCGCGATATCGGCGTGGGCGCGGCGATGGGTGGCCCGCTGGTATTGGCCACGATCGCCTATGCGGTGGTCGGTGTGGCGATGTGGTGCAATCGCCATCGGTTGCGGCGGACTGACCGGATTGTCCGGGTCGATCATCGGCGGCTGGCGCGCGATCAATCGTGGTTTCTGGCCATCTTTGTGGTCAAGGTCGGCCTGGGGCTGGTCGTGTTTGCGTTCAAGCCGCTGCTGGGCGTGCTGTTTCTGGCTGCTTATGCCATGTATGTATGGCGCGAAATGCGCAGCGACGACAGTGCCCCGGAAGACGAGACGCTCGAGCCGTTGAAGTTTCGCCCCGGCCAAGTCGAGCCGGCCTTGCGCTGGGTGGTGATGCAGACAGTGGCGGCGCTGGTGGTGATTGCAGCCGCGTCGCGGGTGTTCGTCAGCCAGCTCGAAGCAATCGGTGTCGCACTTTCATTGCCGCCGCATCTGGTCGCGCTGGTGTTGAGTCCGGTCGCGACCGAACTGCCGGAAACGGTCAACGCACTGATCTGGGTACGCCAGGGCAAGGAGCGCTTGGCGCTGGCGAACATCTCCGGCGCGATGATGATCCAGGCCACCATCCCCAGCTCACTGGCGATATTCGCCACGCCATGGCTGTTCGACACGCCGCTGATCGTGGCTGGTGCGTTGACCGCGATCGCCATCGTGTACCTGTGGTGGTTGTTCCACCGTGGTCGGGTCGATGCGCGCTGGCTGTTGCCAGTCGGCCTGCTGTATAGCGCGTTTGCCGCGTTTGTGGCGTGGCACTTTGCCGGCAGATGAGCCGAGGGAGTCGGCTCAATCGGGGTGCGAGGCGTTGCGGTCGCGCCCTGCACCCAGCTTGGTGTCGAGGCTGCCGAACAGTTTCTTGAACGCGCGAGAGAACTTGCCTCGCTTGGTCTTGCGCAGCTTTTCTTCTTCGCTGGTAAGCCATGCGACCTGGATCACCCGCCGTTCGCCTTCATAGGGCAAATGGCCGTGGAAGGAATTCTCGCAGCGCTTGAATACGGCAAACTCGCCATACAGCGGGGCCAGTTCAGGCGCGACCATGCTGTCGATATCGTCGATTTTGCGCAGGAAACGCAGACAGCCGTCGCTGGTGTCGGGCCATTGCGTGTTGAGGTAGAGCAGTGCTGTGGCCACCTTGGACTTGCTGTCGGTATGGATGGTGCCGTGGCGTTTGTTGAGCAGCCGGCACAACGTCACCAATGTCGGATACTGGCCAAGGTTGTCGATGCCCAGCCGCTGGCCAATGGCGCTGGCAAAGGCTGGCGTGGTCATGTTTTCGATCAGCGCGTTGACGGACGGACCACAGTCGCTCGGGTCATACGGAAAGAAGCCGGCACTGGCATAGCGCGGGAAATCGCGATCCAGGTCGCTGCGCACTTCGTCCGGCAGTTGGCCGTGCGCCACCATGAAGGGGAAGGGCTGGTGCTGCACCGTGGTATCCGGGCGATCAAGTCGGGCGGGATCGAGCAGGACGGCGGCGCTCATGGACATTCAACTCCATTGAAATGGGGCTTAGTGTAGCGCCGACCGATTGGCCGTGATGGGTGCGAAAACGCATGATTCAGGCTGCGTAAGGTGGACAGAAACGCCGCCGCCGCCTATCATTTCCACCCGCCCTGATCCTTTCCTTTCCAAGCTCCACAAGCCAGCAATCCTGCGGCTTGCGGACTTTGCTGCATCTAAAAGGCGGTTACCGTATGCCTACTCCTGCTTTGCTGGCCCTCGAAGATGGCAGCGTGTTTCATGGTCATGCCGTCGGCGCGACTGGCGAAACCGTTGGCGAGGTGGTCTTCAATACCGCGATGACCGGTTACCAGGAGATCCTCACCGATCCCTCGTACTCGCGTCAGATCGTCACGCTGACTTATCCGCACATCGGCAATACCGGCGTCAACGCCGAAGATGTCGAATCCACCGCCGTACACGCCGCCGGACTGATCGTGCGCGACGTGCCGCGCCGGGCCAGCAACTGGCGAAGCAATGAAAGCCTGCCCGACTACCTGAAGCGTCATGGCACGGTCGCCATCGCCGGCATCGATACCCGCCGGTTGACCCGCATTCTGCGCGACAAGGGTGCGCTGGCCGGCTGCATCATGGCCGGTGAGCAGGTTGACGCCGAGACGGCATTGGCGAAGGCACGGGCTTTCCCCGGCTTGAACGGGATGGACCTGGCCAAGGTAGTCAGCACGACCAAGCCGTATGTGTGGAAGCAGGGTGTGTATGACCTGGACCGCACGGCGTTCAATCAACCGGCGATGCGCTTCAAGGTGATTGCCTACGACTTCGGTACCAAGCTCAACATCCTGCGGCTGCTGGCCGAACAGGGTTGCGAGGTCACCGTGGTGCCAGCGCAGACGCCTGCGGCCGAGGTGCTGGCGATGAAGCCGGATGGCGTGTTCCTGTCCAATGGCCCCGGCGATCCGGCAGCTTGCGATTACGCGATCGCTGCCACTCGCGAGTTGCTTGACGCGAAGATCCCGTTGTTCGGCATCTGTCTCGGTCACCAGCTGATGGGTCTGGCGCTGGGTGCGAAAACGCTGAAGATGAAGTTCGGCCATCACGGCGCGAATCATCCGGTGAAGGATCACGACGATGGCCGCGTGCTGATCACCTCGCAGAACCATGGCTTCGCGGTCGATCCGACCACGCTGCCTGCGAACGTACGGGTGACGCACACCTCGCTGTTCGATGGTTCGCTGCAGGGCTTCGCGCTGACCGACCGCCCGGCGTTCTGCTTCCAGGGGCATCCGGAAGCGAGTCCCGGCCCGCTCGACATCGGCTACCTGTTCCAACGTTTTGCTGCACTGATGCAGGAGGCCCGCTGAGATGGCCAAGCGTACCGATATCAAGAGCATCCTCATCATCGGCGCGGGCCCGATCGTGATCGGCCAGGCCTGCGAGTTCGATTACTCCGGCGCGCAGGCATGCAAGGCGCTGAAGGAAGAGGGCTACCGGGTGATCCTGGTGAACTCCAATCCCGCCACGATCATGACCGATCCGGAGACCGCCGACGCGGTCTACATCGAGCCGATCAACTGGCAGACGGTGGAGCGCATCATCGCCAAGGAGCGTCCGGACGCGGTGCTGCCGACGATGGGCGGCCAGACCGGCCTGAACTGTGCGCTGGATCTGGCTGACAACGGCGTGCTGGAAAAATACAACGTCGAGTTGATCGGTGCCTCGCGCGAAGCGATCCGCATGGCCGAGGACCGTGAGCTTTTCCGCGTGGCGATGGCCGAGATCGGGCTTGATTGCCCGAAGGCTGAGGTGGTGCGTACGTTCGAGCAGGCGCTGCTGACCCAGGCCAAGGTCGGTTATCCCACCGTCATCCGCCCCAGCTTCACGCTCGGTGGTTCCGGCGGCGGCATCGCGTACAACAAGGAAGAGTTCGAGGAGATCGTCAAGCGCGGTCTGGAACTCTCGCCGGTGGGCGAGGTGCTGGTCGAGGAATCCGTGCTCGGCTGGAAGGAATTCGAGATGGAAGTGGTCCGCGACACCGCGGACAACTGCATCATCGTCTGCTCGATCGAGAACCTCGATCCGATGGGCGTGCATACCGGCGACTCGATCACCGTGGCGCCGGCGCAGACGCTTACCGACAAGGAATACCAGCGCCTGCGCGACGCCTCGATTGCCGTGCTGCGCAAGATCGGCGTGGATACCGGTGGCTCCAACGTGCAGTTCGGCATCAATGCCGAGAACGGCCGCGTTGTCGTCATCGAGATGAATCCGCGCGTGTCGCGTTCGTCTGCGCTGGCGTCGAAAGCGACCGGATTCCCGATCGCCAAGATCGCCGCGAAGCTGGCCGTCGGTTACACGCTGGACGAGTTGAAGAACGACATCACGGGCGGCCTGACGCCGGCGTCGTTCGAGCCGTCGATCGACTACGTGGTCACCAAGATTCCAAGATTTGCATTCGAGAAATTCCCGGCCGCCGATGCCCGCCTCACCACCCAGATGAAATCGGTGGGCGAGGTGATGGCGATCGGCCGCAGCTTCCACGAGTCGCTGCAGAAGGCGCTGCGCGGACTGGAGATCGGCAAGACCGGACTCAATCCGACCGGATTGGACATCACCACCGAAGATGGCCTGGCGATGCTCAAGCGCGAATTGCGCGAGCCGCGACCCGATCGTGTATTCCATCTGGCCGATGCGTTCCGCGCTGGCATGTCGCTGGAAGAAGTGCACAGCCTGAGTCGGGTCGACCCGTGGTTCCTTGCTGCGTTCGAGGACATCGTGCTGACCGAGGCCGAGGTGGTGGCACAGGGCATCACGGCACTCGACGAACCGCGCATACGCGAGCTCAAGCGGCTCGGCTTCGCCGATGCGCGCGTGGCCGAGTTGCTCAATACCGATGAAGTTGCAGTGCGCCATCTGCGCCATACGCTAGGCGTGCGGCCGGTCTACAAGCGGGTGGATTCCTGCGCGGCCGAGTTCGCCACCAGCACTGCCTACATGTATTCGACCTATGAGGAAGAGTGCGAGGCGAATCCGACGGATCGCGACAAGATCATCGTGCTTGGCGGCGGTCCGAACCGGATCGGGCAGGGCATCGAGTTCGACTATTGCTGCGTGCATGCGTCGCTGGCGCTGCGCGAGGATGGTTACGAAACCATCATGGTCAACTGCAATCCGGAAACCGTCTCGACCGATTACGACACTTCCGATCGCTTGTACTTCGAGCCGCTGACGCTGGAAGACGTGCTGGAAATCGTCCATCTGGAAAAACCGAAGGGCGTGATCGTGCAGTACGGCGGACAGACCCCGCTGAAGCTGGCGCGCGCGCTGGAAGCCGCCGGCGTGCCGATCATCGGCACCAGTCCGGACAGCATCGATCTGGCCGAAGACCGCGAGCGCTTCCAGCAGATGATCGAGAAGATCGGCCTGAAGCAGCCGCCGAACCGCACCGCGCGCAATGCCGACGAGGCGTTGGCACTGGCGCGCGAGATCGGCTATCCGCTGGTGGTGCGTCCGAGCTACGTGCTCGGTGGCCGCGCAATGGAAGTGGTGCATGACGACGCCGACCTGTCGCGCTACATCCGCGATGCGGTGAAGGTCTCCAACGATTCACCGGTGCTGCTCGATCGTTTCCTCGATCATGCGGTCGAGGTCGATGTGGACGTGATCGCCGATGCCGAAGGCAATGTGCTGATCGGCGGCATCATGGAGCACATCGAGGAAGCAGGCGTGCACTCGGGCGACTCGTCCTGCTCATTGCCGCCGTATTCGCTGACACCGCAGATCCAGGACGAGATGCGCCGCCAGGTCACTGCCATGGCGAAGGAGCTGAAAGTCATCGGCTTGATGAATACGCAGTTCGCGATACAGGGCGATACTGTGTTCATCCTGGAAGTGAATCCGCGTGCCTCGCGCACGGTGCCGTTCGTGTCCAAGGCCACCGGCGTGCCGCTGGCCAAGATCGCCGCCCGCGTGATGGCTGGTCGTTCGCTGGCAAGCCTGGGCGCGACGCGCGAAGTGATTCCTGCGTACTACTCGGTGAAAGAGGCGATCTTCCCGTTCCTGAAATTCCAGAACGTCGATCCGATTCTCGGCCCCGAGATGCGTTCGACCGGTGAGGTGATGGGCGTGGGCCGCAGCTTCGGTGCCGCGTTTGCGCGTGGTCATGAGGCGGCCGGGATCAGGCCGCCGACGGTGGGCAAGGCGTTCCTGTCCGTACGTGACAGCGACAAGGACCGCCTGTTGCCGGTGGCGCGCGAGATCATCGCGCGCGGCTTCAATCTGGTGGCCACTTCCGGTACGGCCAGCTATCTGGCCGAACACGGTGTGGTCTGCGAGCGTATCAACAAGGTACTCGAAGGCCGCCCGCATATCGTCGATCTGATCAAGAACGGCGAGATCGTCTATATCGTCAATACCACCGAGGGCAAGCAGGCGATCGCCGACTCGTTCTCGATCCGACGCGAGGCATTGCAGCACCGCGTCACCTATTCCACTACCGTCGCAGGCGCGCGCGCGCTCGTGCACTCGCTGGATTTCCGCGGCGATGGCGAGGTGCACAGCCTGCAGGAACTGCACAAGGAGTTGAACGCATGAGTCGTGCTCCCATCACCAAGGCCGGTTCGGAGCGTCTTCGCGCCGAGCTGGAGAGGCTGAAGTCGGTCGATCGCCCGCGCATCATCGCGGCGATCGCCGAGGCGCGTGCACATGGCGATCTCAAGGAAAACGCCGAATACCACGCTGCGCGCGAACTTCAGAGCTTCACCGAAGGTCGCATCGGTCAACTGGAGGCATTGCTGTCGACGGCCGAAGTGATCGATGTCACCCAGCTCAACCCCGGCAACAGGGTAGTGTTCGGCGCCATAGTCGATCTGGAAGATGAAGACAGCGGTGCTGCCGTGACCTATCAGATCGTTGGCGACCTGGAAGCCGACATCAAGCAGCACCTGATCGCGGTATCGTCACCGATTGCCCGTGCGCTGATCGGCAAGAGCTCTGGCGACAGCTTTGAATTCACCGCGCCGAACGGCGTCAAGCACTACGAGATCATCGGCGTCCGCTACGAATGAGGGAAGCGCCATGGCGTCCGCTTGCAGTGCAACGGACGCCCATGAAAAAGGCCGCTTGCGCGGCCTTTTTCATGACTTCGTTAGCAACTGGCCCGATTGGGCTTAACGCTGACGAGCCTTGAAACGGGGATTGCTCTTGCAGATCACGAACACCTTGCCGCGACGACGCACAATCTTGCAATCGCGGTGCCGCGCCTTGGCGGACTTCAAAGAGTTAAGCACCTTCACGGCCAGCTCCTGACACTAAACGAAAATGTAAGCGTGCAAGTGTAACGAGTCCAATGGTTTATCACAAGTCTGATGCGACGACAGTTTCGGCAACCGTGGCCAGAAACTGCTGCAATGCCGGCGAGTGATCGCTGGCGCGACTGGCCACTGCCAGCAAAAGGTAAGCGCCAGAGTCTTCCAGCGGTACGTAACTGACTCCCGCCAGCCGCACGGCGCGCATGCTGGCTGGCACGAGAGCCAGTCCCAGACCCGCTGCGACGAGTGCCAGAAGGCCATTGATCTGTTGTGCATGCTGGACGATCGTTGGCTGGAAACCCGCCGCAGTCGCCAGTTTCACCAGCCGGTCGTAAAGCGTGGCGGCGAGTTTGCGCGGTTGCGAAACAAACGCATCACCTGCCACTTCGGCCAGTCGCACGCTGTTGCGGTTGGCCAGGGGATGGCCGGCGGGCAGGGCAAGCAGCAGAGGTTCGCGATCAATGACGCTGAGGCGCAAATCGCGAGCATCCTGTGCATGAGCCGGTTCATTGCGAACAAAACCGATGTCGATTTCACCAGCCAGCAGCGCAGAAAACTGAGGCTCCGTGTACATTTCACTCAGTTTCAGACGGACATTGGGCGCGATCTGGCCATAGCGCAGCAAGGCCTGTGGCAATGCAGGATGAAACGAGACCGAAACCGTATACGCCAGGCGCAACTGCCCACTGAAGCCGGCGGCGGCGGCAGTCACCTCGCTGCGCGCCTCATCAGCCATGGCCAGGATCTGTCGGGCTTGTTCCAGGAAAACCCGGCCTGCTTCGGTCAGTGCCACGTGACGCTTGGTGCGCTCCAGCAAACGCACGCCCAAATCCAGCTCCAGCGACTGGATCTGCTGGGACAACGGTGGCTGGGAGAGATGCAGGCGCAGGGCCGCACGGGTGAAGCTCAGCTCCTCGGCGACGGCAACGAAATAGCGCAATTGGCGAAAATCAAACATATAGCGTTTACGAATTAATGTGACGCTAAATATATATTAGATACTTTATTGCGTCGATCATAAAATCTCTCCCGTCCCGCCACTTCCCCTCCCCCTAGTGGCGGCGGCCCTCGCCCCGCAGCGACGCTAAATACGATATCTGGTTCAACTCCCCCCTGAGCCCATATCGATGCGTCTTCCCTGCGGGGCGCTTTCTTTTGCATTGCCGACGCCGCTGCCTTCCAGGCTGCGGCGTCGGCGTTTCTGGCGATGGAGTCAGATCTGGCTGGCCAGCCGGGTGCCTTGGGCGATCGCGCGTTTTGCGTCGAGTTCGGCGGCCACGTCGGCCCCGCCAATGACGTGCACTTTCAGGCCCGCTGCGATCAATTCGTCAGCGAGTCGGCGATTCGGCTCCTGGCCGGCGCAAACCACCACATGGTCAACCGGCAGGACTTGTGGGGCGCCATCGACGTTAATGTGCAGACCCTGGTCGTCGAAATGCTGATAGCTGACGTTGCCCAGCATGGTGACCTGCTTGGCCTTGAGCGTGGCCCGGTGTACCCAGCCGGTGGTCTTGTTGAGCCGCGCGCCCGGGCGCCCCTCGCTGCGCTGCAGTAACCAGATCTGCCGGGCTGGAGCTTCCGGTTGCGGCTTCTGCAGGCCGCCACGTTGTGCCAGCTGCATGTCCACGCCCCATTCACGGGTCCAGCGGGCCACATCGGTGGTGGGCGAGGGCGCGTGCTCGACCAGAAATTCGGCCACGTCGAAGCCGATGCCACCGGCGCCGATGATCGCCACCTTCGCGCCAACGCTCTGATGGCGGGCGAGTACATCCAGATAACTCAGCACACGCGGATCGTCGCTGCCGGGGAAGCTCACCGTGCGTGGCGTGATACCGGTGGCGATCACCACTTCGTCATAGCCGTCGGCGTGCAGTGACGCTGCATCCGCGGTCCGGCCCAGTTGCACGTTGACGCCGGTGTCGTTCAGTCGATGGCGGAAATAGCGCAGTGTCTCGTGGAATTCTTCCTTGCCCGGAATCTGCTTGGCATAGTTGAACTGGCCGCCAATCTCGCCGGCTTTGTCGATCAGCGTTACCGCATGGCCGCGCTCGCCCAGCGTGCTGGCGCAGGCCATGCCAGCCGGCCCAGCGCCAATCACGGCGATGCGTTTGCGCACACCGGCTGGTTCGATCTTCAGTTCGGTCTCATGACAGGCGCGCGGGTTGACCAGGCAGCTGGCCCGCCTGTTCTGGAACACATGATCGAGGCAGGCCTGGTTGCAGGCGATGCAGGTGTTGATGCGTTCGCTGCGCCCGGCTTTGGCCTTGTTGACCCAGTCCGGGTCGGCCAGCAAGGGGCGCGCCATCGAGACCATGTCGGCTTCACCGTGGGCCAGGATGCGCTCGGCCACCTCGGGCATGTTGATGCGGTTGGTGGTGATCAGCGGAATCTCCACTTCGCCCTTGAGCTTCTTCGTGACCCAGGCAAAGCCAGCGCGCGGCACGCTGGTGACGATGGTGGGTACACGCGCCTCGTGCCAGCCGATGCCGGTATTGATGATCGAGGCCCCGGCCGTCTCGATCGCCTTGGCCAGGGTCACGATCTCGCTCCAGTCCTGGCCACCCTCGACCAGGTCGAGCATCGACAGTCGGTAGATGATGATGAAATTGAGCCCTACTGCTTCGCGCGTGCGGCGCACGATCTCGATCGCGAAACGCATGCGGCGGGTAGCGTCGCCGCCCCAGGCGTCATTGCGCTGGTTGGTGCGCGCGGCGATGAACTGGTTGATCAGATAGCCTTCCGAACCCATCACCTCGACACCGTCGTAGCCGGCGTCCTGGGCCAGCTTCGCGCAATGCACGAAGTCGCCGATGGTGCGCTCCACGCCGCGCGAGGACAGCGCTCGCGGCGTGAACGGGGTGATCGGCGACTTGATCTTCGACGGCGCCACCGACAGTGGGTGATAGCCGTAACGTCCGGCGTGCAGGATTTGCAGGCAGATGCGTCCACCCTCGGCGTGCACGGCGTCGGTGAGCTTGCGATGTCGCGGCTTGTGCCAAGGCATGGTGAGGCGGCCACCAAACGGTTTGAGCCAGCCCTGGATACTTGGCGCGATGCCGCCGGTGACCATCAGGCCGACGCCGCCGCGTGCACGCTCGGCGAAATACGCGGCGAGCTTGTCGTAATCGCTGGCCTTGTCCTCCAGCCCGGTATGCATCGAGCCCATCAGGATGCGGTTGGGCAGGGTGACATGGCCCAGATCAAGCGGGGCGAACAGCTTCGGGTAATTCATGCGACCTGCACCGGATCAAACGATCGTATGAATGTGCCGGTGTTGGGTGTCGAAAAGCAAGCGCCGCTGTAAACTCAGGTCGGGATGTTCATGCCAGCAGCTGGTGCACCAGTGCGATGTAACGGCGCATGGCTTCCTCTTCGGATACGCCATTCAGTTGCGCCCACGCCGCGTGCTTGGCGGTGCCGACAAAGTCGAAGAAGCCCGGCTGGGTCCGGCGCAGATCGCCCTCCGAGCCTTGCTTGTACAGGGCATACAGCTTCAGCAAGGTGTCGTTGTCGGGGCGTGTACCCAATCGCTGGATATCCTCGGCGGCTTGTTCGAATTCGCGGCGAAGATCGGTCATAAGGCGGATTGGGCTGATATGCATGCTAGGAAGACCGGCTAGATAGCACGCGTCCCCATTGAGGTCAACGCGTTAAACTTCCGCTTTCTCCCGTTCAGTCAGGATCTTGCCATGAGCCATGCCGCGCCCGCTCCCGTACTCACCATCGACGGGCCATCCGGGTCGGGCAAGGGCACCATCAGCGCCCTCGTGGCAGAGCATCTGGGCTGGCGGCTGCTGGATTCGGGTGCCTTGTATCGGGCGGTGGGCTACGCCGCCGGCATGGCCGGGCTGGACTTGTCGGACGTGGATGCCGTGACCCGCTGCGCCCAAGCCACGAAGATCCATTTCCGCGCAGCCAGTGACGGAAGCCAGACCCGGGTGATCGTCAACGGGCACGACGCCACCGATGAGCTGCGCACCGAAACTGCCGGTGCGGCGGCCTCGGCGATTGCCTCGATGCCGTCGGTGCGCGAGGCCCTGGTGGCGCTGCAGCTGGGCTTTCGCAAGGCGCCGGGACTGGTCGCCGACGGGCGCGACATGGGCACGGTGATCTTCCCGGATGCCGCCTACAAGGTTTTCCTCACGGCGAGTGCCGCCGAACGGGCGAAAAGACGCTATAAGCAGTTGAAGGAAAAGGGACTCAGCGTTACACTTGGCGGCCTTCAGCGCGAAATCGAGGCGCGTGACAGCCGCGATGCATCGCGCGCGGTCGCGCCGCTCAAGCCTGCCGAAGATGCCGTATTGGTGGACACCACCGGGATGGGCATCGACGAGGTCGTCGCGAAAGTACTCGCCGTCGTGCAGCCTTGAGTTTGGGTTGCGCGGCGGTTTCTGCGCCCCTGCTGCGGCAGGGGATTTTGGCCAACGGTGACGACGGTCGGTTCAAAGGAACCACCTGAAGGCACCCTCAACCGGTGGACCGGAAAGTTCGTGCGCAACACGTCAACAAGCGCAACGGACCATGGTCTTTTCCCACTATGGAATCAACATGACTGAAAGTTTTGCCGAACTGTTTGAACAGAGCCAACAGGCTATCTCCAAGCTAAAGCCCGGCGCCATCGTCACCGGCATCGTTGTGGAAATCCGCAATGACGTCGTCGTGATCAATGCTGGCCTGAAGAGCGAAGGCATCGTCCCGATCGAGCAGTTCAAGAACGAGGACGGCGTGCTGGAGGTGCAGGTAGGCGACGAGGTGAAGGTTGCCCTCGAAGCTTTGGAAGACGGTTTCGGCGAGACCAAGCTGTCGCGCGAGAAGGCCAAGCGCTCGATGGTGTGGGACGACCTCGAGCAGGCGTTCGACAAGGAAGAGACCATCGTTGGTCTGATTTCCGGCAAGGTCAAGGGTGGTTTCACGGTCGACATCAAGGACGTCCGCGCCTTCCTGCCGGGCTCGCTGGTCGATGTGCGCCCGGTGCGCGACCCGGTGTTCCTCGAGGGCAAGGAACTCGAGTTCAAGATCATCAAGCTCGACCGCAAGCGCAACAACGTGGTGGTCAGCCGCCGCGCCGTCGTCGAGACCGAGTTCTCCGCCGAGCGCGAGCAGCTGCTTGAGCGCCTGACCGAGGGTGCCGTGGTCAAGGGTACCGTCAAGAACCTTACCGACTACGGCGCGTTCGTGGATCTGGGCGGCATCGACGGCCTGCTGCACATCACCGACATGGCGTGGAAGCGTGTGCGTCATCCGTCCGAAGTCGTCAACGTCGGCGACGAGCTGGATGTACGCGTGCTGAAGTACGACAAGGAGCGCAATCGCGTTTCGCTCGGCCTGAAGCAGCTGGGCGACGACCCGTGGGTCGCGATCGCCCGCCGCTATCCGGTCGGCAGCCGTCTGTTCGGCAAGGTCTCCAACGTCACCGATTACGGCTGCTTCGTCGAGATCGAGCCGGGCGTGGAAGGCTTGGTGCACGTGTCCGAGATGGACTGGACCAACAAGAACGTCAACCCGGCCAAGGTGGTTCAGGTCGGTGACGAGACTGAAGTCACCGTGCTGGACGTGGATGAGGAGCGTCGCCGCATCTCGCTGGGTATCAAGCAGACCCGCTCGAACCCGTGGGAAGCCTTCGCAGCGATGCACAAGAAGGGCGACAAGGTCTCCGGCCAGATCAAGTCGATCACCGATTTCGGTGTGTTCATCGGCCTGGATGGTGGCATCGATGGCCTGGTGCACCTGTCCGACATCTCCTGGCAGATGTCCGGCGAAGATCTGGTTCGCAACTTCAAGAAGGGCGACGAGATCGAGGCCGTGGTACTGGCTGTTGATCCGGAACGCGAGCGCATCTCGCTCGGCATCAAGCAGATGGAGCAGGATCCGTTCGGCCAGTTCATGGCGGCCAATCCGCGCGGCACTATCGTCAACGGCATCGTCAAGGAAGTCGATGCGAAGGGTGCGGTGATTGATCTGGGCGAGGGCGTCGAGGGTTACCTGCGCGCCAACGACATCGCCAAGGAGCGCATCGAGGATGCCACGCTGCATCTGAAAGTGGGCGACAAGGTTGAGGCCAAGTTCACCGGCATGGATCGCAAGGGTCGCCAGCTGGCGCTCTCGATCCGCGCGAAGGACGAGGAAGATGTGCCGGAGGTGGCGGCTGTCGATTACGCGTCCGCGGCCAGCGGTACGACCAAGCTTGGTGCGCTGCTCAAAGAGCAGTTCAACAAGGCCGACTGATCGTTGCGAAAGCCTGATGCGGGGCGGCACATCGCCGCCCCGCTGTTTCATGTCACGGACATTGGGGTCCCATGACCAAATCCGAATTGATCGAAGCGCTGGCCATGCGCCAGACCCATCTTGCGTTTGCTGACGTCGAGATGGCCGTCAAAAGCGTGATCGAACAGATGAGTCATGCGCTGGCTCACGGCGAACGCATCGAGGTGCGTGGGTTCGGCAGCTTCGCGCTGCATTACCGACCGCCGCGCATGGGTCGCAACCCGAAGACGGGCGAAGCCGTGGCATTGCCCGGCAAGCACGTCCCACATTTCAAGCCGGGCAAGGAATTGCGCGAACGCGTCAATCTGGATCTGGAGCAGGAAGCCGGTTGATACGGCACAAAGTTATCGAAGGCAGGTGACGAAAGTCGATCCTGCCTTCTTTTTGCCTGAAATCCGGGATCTCTGCAATGGCGTTCTGAATCGTTGCCGCACGGATGGCCTGCTTTGCCTGTGCCTGTCACGGTCAATCGGGTAAAGTCTCGGCATGCGATTGCTCGCCATCATCATCCTGCTCGTCTTCATCGCCGCCGGTATCGTGCTGGGCGCGCTCAACGCCGACCTGGTCGGCTACGATCTCGCGTTCGCCCGGGTGCAACTGCCCAAAGGCGCCGCCCTGCTGGGGGCTGTGGTGATCGGCTGGCTGCTTGGTGGGCTTACCGCATGGCTTGGGGTCAGTTCGCGCCAGCGTCGGCAGCATCGCCAGCAATCGCGCGCGGACAAGAAGTTGCCGGCCCAACCATGAATCTCATGTATGTGCTGGCTCTGCTGGTGCCAGTTGCGTTTGCACTGGGCTGGTGGGCCTCCCGCCAGGTGGGTGCGCGTCGTTCCGGCGCCGAAGTCAGCGAGCTGTCCTCGGATTACTTCCGTGGCCTGAATTACCTGCTCAACGAAGAGCAGGACAAGGCGATCGAGGTCTTCCTCAAACTGGCCGAATACAACCGCGACACGGTCGAGACGCATCTCGCACTGGGCAATCTCTTTCGCCGGCGTGGTGAAGTGGATCGGGCGATCCGGTTGCATCAGCATCTGGTCTCGCGGCCCGGCCTGTCCGATGCCATGAAGACGGTAGCCTTGCTGGAGTTGGGCGAGGATTACATGCGTGCCGGTCTGCTCGATCGCGCCGAAGCGCTGTTTTCCGACCTGGTGGCGATGGATGCGCACGCGCCTTCGGCATTGCGCCACCTGATCGCGATCTATCAGCACGAACGCGATTGGCACAAGGCGATCGAGCACGCGCGTCGGCTGGAGGTGATGACCGGCGAGGACGAGGCGCCGATGATTGCCCAGTTCTACTGCGAGCTGGCCGATCGTTCGCGCCAGCATGGCGCTCGTGCCGAAGCCCGTGATTACCTGCGTCAGGCGTTCGAGTGCCAGCCTGATTGCGTGCGCGCATTCATGCTGACCGGCCGTCTGCAATCCGAGGATGGCCATCACGTCGAGGCGGTGACGGCCTACGAGGCGGCGGTGGATGCCGACATCGCGTTCACTCCGGAAATCCTGCCGCCATTGCTCAACAGTTACGCCCATTCGCAGCAGATGGAACGCGCCGAAGGTTTCCTGCGCAGCATGCTTGAGCGTTATCACGGCGTCTCGCCGGTGCTGGCGTTGACCCATCTGTATCGGCAGCGCGATGGCGAGCGGGCGGCGATCGACTTCCTGACAACGCAATTGCGCCTGCGGCCATCGGTGCGGGGTCTGATGGCTTTGATCGACGCGACCATGGACAAGATCGAAGGCGAGGCGCGCGAAAACTTCCTGATTCTGCGCGATCTGACCAAGAAGCTGCTGGAAGGCCAGGCGATGTACCGTTGCAGTCGTTGTGGCTTCGGTGCCAAGGCACATCATTGGCAGTGTCCCAGCTGCAAGAGCTGGAGTACGATCCGGCCGATTCACGGCGTCGCCAGCGAGTGAGACGAACTTGAGGATGTACACAACCATGGGATGGTTGCTGACCAGTTTGCTGATCACGTTGCTGCTGGTGCGTGGCGCGATTGTTTATGCACATCGCCGCGGCATGCTTGATCATCCCGGGCAGCGCCGCTCGCATCATCTGCCTACTCCGCGCGGCGGCGGTATCGGTATCGTCGTGGCGATGCTGGTCTGCCTGCCCGGCGCACTGTGGAGCCAGCCGGCTGCATGGCCATCCAGTGTGATCGCTGGTCTGCTCGCAGCGCTTTTGCTGGTGGCACTGGCTGGCTGGTGGGACGATCACCGGGCACTGCCGGTATTGCCGCGACTGGGCGCCCAAGTGCTGGCAGTCGGGGTGTTTTCGCTCGCCTTGTTGATGACCGGTTTGTCATGGGGGTGGCTGCCGTTGCTGCTGATCGGCGGTGTGTGGAGTATCAACCTGCACAACTTCATGGACGGCATCGACGGTTTGCTGGCGCAGCAGGCGATCTTTGTCGGTGGCTGCCTGGCACTGCTGGCGTGGGGTGTGGCGCAGCCGGCGCTGGCGCTGGCGACGGCTGCCCTGGCGACGGCAGCGCTGGGTTTCTGGTACTACAACCGACCACTGGCGCGGATTTTCATGGGCGATGTCGGCAGCGGCAGTGTGGGCCTGTTGATCTTTGCGTTCAGCGCAATGCTGTGGCGGCAGGACCATGCCCTGTTGTGGCCAGCGCTGATCCTGTCATCGGCGTTCGTGGTGGATGCCAGTCTGACCCTGTTGACGCGGATGTGGCGCGGACGGCGCTGGTACACTGCTCATCGCGAACATCTGTATCAGTGGCTGGTACGTCGAGGCGGAACACATGCACGGGCGGATGCCATTTATCTTGGCTGGAATCTGCTGATTGCCGCCCCCTTGGCCTGGTTGGCCTGGAGTCATCTGCGAATGGCGCTGCCGATTACCATGGTTGTTTATCTGGGGGCGGCAGCCGCATGGCTGGCGCTGAAACGTCGTTGTCTGCGACGCCACGTGTCCAGGGCATCCCATGTCGCTGCGTAAACTCATCGGCTTCATTCACCCGCGCATCGCGGTCGTGCTGCACGACCTGGCGATGGCGGCGCTGGCGTGGTGGATCGCCAAATTGCTGCGGTATACCTTGAAGCCGGACGAGATCGTCAGCTTTCAGCTGCTTGAAATTCCGATTGTGCTGCTCGTGCAGGGGCTGATTTTCCGCTGGACCGGGCTGTATCGAAGTGTCTGGCGTTTTGCCAGTCTGCCTGATCTGTGGAACATCCTGCGCGCAGCGGTGTTCGGTGCGGTGGGGATCTACGCCGCGTTGTTCCTGTATGACCGGCTCGAAAACGTGCCGCGCTCGGTGCTGCTGCTTTATCCGATCCTGCTGGCGGCAATGTTGGGTGCTCCGAGACTGCTCTATCGGTACTGGAAAGACAGCCGCAACGATCTGCTGCATAACCAGACGGTCAAACGGGTTCTGATCGTGGGTGCGGATCGGGCCGGTGAGGTGCTTTCGCGCGACCTGCATCACGACAGCCGCTATGAGGTGGTCGGTTTCGTCGATGACAAGACCAGCCTGCGTGGCGCCAGCATCAATGGCCATCCGGTGCTGGGTCGTTTCGACCAGTTGTCCGAGGTGGCGCGCGAGGCGGCGGTCGATATGCTGCTGATCGCCTTGCCGGGAGCGTCCACCGTCGAGATGCGGCGGGTGGTGTCGCTGTGCGACGAAACCGATCTGCCATATCGGACCGTGCCACGACTGGAAGACGTGGTTGCCGGCAGGGCGCAATTCAACGAGATCAAGGAAGTGGCGATCGAGGACCTGCTCGGCCGCGATGCGGTGGAGCTGGACTGGACCGCGATCCGTGAAACCCTGAGTGCGCGCCGCGTACTGGTGACCGGTGGCGGCGGTTCGATCGGCTCGGAGTTGTGCCGGCAGGTTGCGCGGCTCGGTGCTCAGTCGCTCACCGTGGTCGAGCAGAGTGAATACAACCTGTACCGGATCACCCAGGAACTTCGTGCGGACTTTCCCGAGCTGATCCTCGACGGCATCCTGGCCAATTGCGGCGACCACGCGGCGATGCAGAAGGCGTTTGCGAATGCCCAGCCGCAGGTGGTGTTCCATGCGGCGGCCTACAAGCATGTGCCGATGCTGCAGGGGCAATTGCGTGCGGCTTTCAGCAACAACGTGCTGGGTACGCGCACGGTGGCGGATGCGGCACGAGCGTTCGGGGTCGAGTGTTTCGTGCTGATCTCCACCGACAAGGCAGTCAACCCGACCAGCGTGATGGGCGCCTGCAAACGCGTCGCCGAGATCTATTGCCAGAACCTCGACGCGCATGCCGATACGCGCTTCATGACAGTACGTTTCGGCAACGTGCTGGATTCGGCCGGATCGGTGGTGCCGCTGTTTCGTGAGCAGATTCGTGTCGGCGGCCCGGTCACCGTGACCCACCCGGAGATTTCGCGCTATTTCATGACGATCCCCGAAGCCTGCCAATTGATCCTGCAGACCGCGAGCATCGGCAAGGGTGGCGAGATCTTTGCGCTGGACATGGGCGAACCAGTGAAGATCCGCGACCTGGCCGAACAGATGATCCGCCTCGCCGGCAAGAAGCCCGGCAGCGAAATCGCGATCGTCTATACGGGCCTGCGCGCCGGCGAAAAACTGTTCGAGGAACTGTTCCATCCACTGGAAAACTACAGCGCCACCGCACATGCCAAGATTTTCCTGGCGCAACACCGCGAAGTGTCGTGGGAGTTGTTGCAGGCGTTGTTGAACAAGGCCGCCGAGGCCGTCACCGTTTTCGATGAAGAAGAACTTCGTCGCTGCGTGTCCAGCCTGCTGCCTTCGTTCCGCTGGAGCGAATCGGCACAGCCCGACAACGTGGTGTCGATCCGTCGCACCAACCCGGAGATCAGTGAGTGAGCAAGCCTTTGCGCAAAGTGGTATTTCCCGTCGCCGGACTCGGCACGCGCTTTCTGCCGGCGACCAAGGTCGTTGCCAAGGAAATGCTGCCCGTCCTCGACAAGCCACTGATCCAGTACGCCGTCGACGAAGCGGTGGATGCCGGTGCCGATACATTGATCTTCGTCACCAATCGCTACAAGCACGCGATTGCCGACTACTTCGACAAGGCCTACGAGCTGGAAGCGAAGCTGCAGGAAAAGGGCAAGGACGAATTGCTGGCGCTGGTGCAGGGCACCTTGCCGCGGCATGTCCGGGCGATCTTCGTGACCCAGCCTGAGGCGCTCGGCCTTGGTCACGCCGTGTTGTGCGCCAAGCCGGTCGTCGGTGATGAACCGTTTGGCGTGGTGTTGCCGGATGATCTGATCTGGAACGGCGCGATCGGCACGGGCAAGGGCGCGCTGCGCCAGATGGCCGAGCTGGCTGATGCACAGCAGGCTGGTGTGATCGCGGTGGAGGAAGTGCCGCACAACGAAACCGACAAGTACGGCATCGTCGATGCCACGCCGGTGGACGAACGCAGTGCCTTGATCCGGCACATGGTCGAAAAGCCCAAGCCGGCCGACGCGCCGTCGAACCTCGCGGTGGTCGGTCGTTACGTGTTGCCGGGCCGGATTTTCCAGTTGCTGGAGCAGACCACGCCGGGTGCCGGCGGCGAGATCCAGCTCACCGACGCGATCGAGGCGCTGCTGAAAGAGCAGGGCAAAGTGCTGGCCTATCGCTTCGAAGGCACCCGTTTCGATTGCGGCAACAAGGCCGGTCTGGTGCGTGCCACGATGCACATGGCGATGCAGGATCCGAAGCTCGCGCCGACCGTACGCGCCTTTCTCGGGCAGCTCTGAACCATCCACGATGCGTGCGGCCGGATCACTGCATGCATCGTGCATCCATCCATTGCCAGGCTTGAGGAATATGCTTGCTCGATCCCGGGCACCGGTGTGAGCTTTCGCCGCAGCATGAATTCTTCCTCGTCCTATTACCGCGCAACGGCCACGCCGTATGCGTCTTACGCGCCACTGCAAGGCAGCAACCATGCGCGGATTGCCATCATCGGCGGCGGCTTTGCGGGACTGAACACGGCACTGGGCCTGGCCGAACGTGGTGTGAGTGATGTGGTGTTGCTGGAGCGCGAACAGATCGGCTTCGGTGCCTCCGGTCGCAACGGCGGTTTCGTCTTTGCCGGCTATTCGCTGGGCGAGCAATCGCTGCTGGATCAGCTGGGCGAAGCGCGCGCGCAGGCCTTGTTCAAGCTCACCACCGAAGCGGTGCAACGCATCCGCCAGCGCGTCGCCGATTACGCCATTCCATGCGATGCCGTCGACCAGGGTGTGATCTGGGCCAACTGGTTCCGCGATCCGGCGGTGTTGCGCGAGCGCCAGCAACTGCTGGCCGAACATTACGGCGTGCAATGGCAGTGGCTGCCTGAGACCGAACTGCGTGAGCGCGTCCGCAGCGAGCGCTATCACGATGGCTTGTACGAGCGTGACGCGCTGCATCTGCATCCGCTCAATTATGCGATCGGTATTGCTGCAGCGGCGGCCGGGCAGGGTGTGCGCATCCATGAGAACAGTGGCGTCCGCAGCCTGACCCGGGAAGGCCTGCAATGGCGGGTGCGCGCCGCGCAGGGCGAACTGCTGGCCGATCAGTTAGTGCTGGCGTGCGGCGGTTATCTGGCGGGCCTGCAGAAACCGATCGATCGGGCGATCCTGCCGATAGCGACTTACGTGATGGTGACCGAGCCGCTGGGTCATCGGATGGACGAGTGCCTGCATACACGCGCCGCGGTTTACGACAGCCGTTTCGCGTTCGATTACTACCGTGCGCTGCCGGACACGCGACTGCTGTGGGGCGGCCGCATCTCGATCCGCAACCGTTCGCCGCAGGCGGTGCAGCGGCTGCTGACGAAGGACCTGCTGCGGGTATTTCCGCAATTGCACGGTGTCAAGATCGATTACGCGTGGTCGGGCCTGATGAGTTACGCACGCCACCAGATGCCGCAAATCGGCGGCAGCGATAACGGACTGTGGTGGGCGCAGGCGTTCGGCGGACACGGTCTGGCGCCGACCTGTGCTGCCGGCGAACTGCTGGCGGCGGCGATTGCCGGCGGCGACGATCGCTGGAAACAGTTTGCCGATTACGGCTTGAGCAGCACGCACCGGCCGTTCGGTTATCTTGGTGCGCAGACGACCTACTGGTGGCAGCAGGGTCGGGACTGGTTGAAGACGAGGCTGGAAGGATGAGCGAAGCAGTTCAGGGCGAAATCAGCTGGGCCGATTTCGAGAAGGTGCGGATTGTTGCCGGCACCGTGACGCGGGTGGAACCGTTTCCCGAAGCACGCAAACCGGCGTGGAAGGTATGGGCGGATTTCGGTCCGTATGGCGAGAAGAAGACCAGCGCGCAGATCGCCGCGCTGTACGGCGCCGAGCAGCTTGTCGGTCGCCAGATCGTGGGCGTGATCAACTTCCCCGAAAAGCAGATCGGGCCGTTTCGTTCGCAGTTCCTGCTTACCGGATTTCATACCGACGATGGCGTGGTGATCACGGCGGTCGAACGCCCGGTACCAAACGGTACGCGGTTGGCCTGATCAGCTTGGGTTACGACAGCGGCGCGCTAGCGATCAAGCCACACCGCCAGCCCCTGCGCATTCAACTCGATATCCATGTGCAGCAGCTGGGCGAGTGCCTCGCGGCCTTGCATCCAGCCGTGGGCTTCAGCGCGACCGGCATAAAGATCGGTCAGTGCCTCGACCAAGGTCGCGTGACGATTGTTCTGACCATCCGCAGCACGGACCAGCCTCACCATCGCCTCAATCTGCTCGTGCAGGTCGGCAGCAAGTCGCTCCACATGTTCCACCCGGCCGTAGTGGGTGAGATACATCGCGGAGGCATGCAGCGCGAGTAATCGATCGATGGAGGCGTGCAGCGCCTCCGGATCGAACTGCACCGGCGAGGTGGTGGGCAGGATGAACGGCCCCTTCGCCGTATCGAATTCGCGATACGACAGGCCGAACACGTCGCCGGTGAAGCACACATTCGCGCGGGCGTCGTAGACCGTCAGGTGATGCTTCGCATGACCGGGGGTGTCGATGCACAGCAAGGGTCGACCGGCCAGATCCACCACATGCCCGTTCGGCGCCACGATGACCCGTTCAGCGGGAATCGGGCGCAGCCGGCCATAGGTCTTCTCCATCACTGCCTCGCCATACACGGCACTGGCGCCGGCCCATAGCACCGACGGGTCGATCATGTGCCGGGCGCCGCGCGGATGCACCACCAGCATCGCGTTCGGCAACTGTGCGATCAGCTCGCCGGCACCGCCGGCATGATCCAGATGGACGTGGGTGAGGATCAGCCAGTCCACTTCGGCGGCGGTGATTCCGGCGTCGTCCAGCGCCGCCAGCATGCGCGGGACCGAGAAATTGGTGCCGCAGTCGATGAAGGCGCCGCGTCCGTTCTGGACGACCAGGTACGCCGCGTCGAACTGCGGCCGCACGAAGCCGGTGTCGATGGTGTGGATGCCGTGGATAGCCATGCCTGCCTCGCGATCGGTCGATCCGGCGAGCGTAGCAAGCCGTGGCGGCATCGGCACTTGCACCTTGGTCGAGCGAGGGTCGCCTGAATGGCGCATCCTGCAGATGCTGCCATCGTGGCCCGGGAACCTTGGACGTGCTGATGCATCCGATCAGTGGCAGTACGGCCAGCGTGTGACGCTGGCTCTTCATCGTTGTGATGCAGCCAGAGGGGAACGACATGGTGCTTTATGCGGTTCTGATTTTTGCGATTGCGGCCGTCGGCGGGCTGGTGCTGGCTTCCAGCGTATTGCGCGGCAAGCTGGCGCCGTGGGCGATCTCGGTGTTGCATGCTCTGCTGGGCGCGAGCGGCCTGGTGCTGCTGATCTTCGAAGTGCTCAAGGGAGCTGCGCCGGGCCGTCTCACCGCAGCACTGGGTCTGCTGGTGGTCGCGGCGCTGGGCGGCTTCTTCCTCGCCTCGTTCCACCTGCGCAAGCAGGTCGCACCGAGGGCTGTGGTGTGCGTGCACGCCGGCGTTGCGGTCGCCGGTTTCCTGACCCTGCTCAGCCTGCTGCTGGGCTGATTCGTGCGCCATCCACTCCATCCCGCATTGGTCCATTTCCCGATCGCCTGCTGGTCGCTGGCCACGGCGGCGGATCTTGCCGGTCTGGTCTGGGGTGAACCGGCGTGGCGACTTGCCGGCGTGTTGCTGCTGGCGGGGATCGGTTTCTCGATCCCCGCCATGCTGGCCGGTTTCTTCGAATTGGCCAAGATCGCCGAGGGCAACCCGGCGATCAAGGACGTCAACCGACACATGATCATGGTGATGTGCACGCTGGCCTTCTATACGACCAGCCTGTTTCTGCGTCTGCAGGGCACGCATCTCGTCGAGCCGGGTGTGCTTGCGATCGGCATGAGCGTGCTGGGTTTTCTGTTCCTGGCTATGGCAGGCTGGCTTGGCGGCAAGCTGGTGTACGGGCATCGGCTCGGAGTGAGTCCGCTGTAGGTTCAGCCTCCGGCTTTTGTCTTCGCCGGTCGCGGCACGCGCCACAGATACCAGGCGGCGGCGGTGCGATGCGGGCTCCAGGCTTCGCCGATCAGCGCCATCGCCCTGGGTGTGGGTGCCACGTCGAGCGATTTCAGCAGTCGGTAGCCTTCGCGCACACCGAAATCGTCCGCCGGCAGAATGTCGGGACGGGCCAGGCTGTAGATCAGGAACATCTCCACGGTCCAGCGACCGATGCCTTTCAGTGCGCTCAGTCGCGCGATCAGTTCGTCGTCGGGCAGCCGTTGTGCTGCGGCGAGATCCGGTACCACACCGCTCAACGTGGCGGCGGCGATGCCGCGGATCGTCTCGATCTTGCTCGCCGAGAAACCGCAGCCCCGCATGGCGTCGAAACCGGTATCGAGCAAATGCGAAGGTGACGGAAACGGTTGCTGCGGATACAACGCGAGCAACCGCGCGAGGATCGCGTCGCCCGCCTTGACGTGCAGTTGCTGGTAGGCCACCGCGCGCACCAGCGCCTCGAACGGTTCGCGCGCGGGTTTCGGTTCGTGCCCGCAAGGGCCTAGCTGCGCGACCAGCCGTGCCCAGTCCACGTCGACCGACGCTAGATACTTCGACGCATCGACGGGCGCCGGCTTGCGACTTTTCATCGGAATAGGATTCTCCTTGCTAGCCGGCACGGCGAAACGTCAGGTTGATGCGGCATTCGCCGAGCGCCTCATGATGGTTCGGCTTGAGCGGCAGCACGCCGTGGTAGCGCAGGCGAGCGGGGCCACCCCACACGATCACATCGCCGTGAGCCAACGGTACACGCAGCGCCCGATCCGTGCGCTGCATGCCGCCGAACTGGAATACGGCCGGAATGCCCAGCGAGACGGAAACGATCGGCTGGTCGAAGTCGCGCTCGTTGCGATCCTGATGCAGGGTCAGCCGGGTGCCCGGTTCGTAGCGGTTGATCAGGCAGGCATCCGGCACGAAACCGGAAAAGCCGGCCCGTGCGGCGGCGGTTCCGGCCAGTTCCAGAAAGACATCAGGCATGGCCGGCCATGACTTGCCGCTGTCGGGATCGATCGGGTCGTAGCGATAGCCGCGCCGGTCGCAGACCCAGCCAAGCGGCCCGGCATTCGTCATGCCCACGGACATGCGGAAACCGCCCGGGGTGATCAGGTGACGGAACGGCGCCTGCGCCTCGATGGTATTGATCTCCTGCAGCAGCAATGACTCCTTCGCCAGCGCAAATCCGCGCAGGATCACGGCGCCATCGCACAGCGTCTCGTCCCGTTGAACGGGATGAACCGCACTGCCGAACAGATCCGAGGTGATCATGTGGCGTCGTGAAAAATGATGCCCAGCGTATGCCGATGACCGCTGCGCACGCGGCTCACGCCATGCCGCAGGTTCACCCGGTAGCTGCCGCGCGTACCCTGCACCGGACGCTGGTGCACTGCGAACACCACGGCATCACCTTGGCGCAGCGGCACCACCTGCGGACGCGACTGCTTGCGCGGTCGCTGCTCGGTCAGCACGAATTCGCCGCCGCTGAAATCGCGTCCCGGTTCGGACAGCAGGATCGCGAGCTGCAGCGGAAATACATGTTCGCCGTACAAATCCTGATGCAGGCAGTTGTAGTCATCCGCACCGTATTTCAGCAGCAGTGGCGTGGGGCGCTGCTGGCCGGCGGCGTGGCAGCGCTCGATGAACTCGGTGTGCGTATCCGGGTATCGCACGTCGATCCCCATCGCCGCATTCCAGCGGTTCGCGATCGGTGCCAGTCGCGGATAGATTGCGTTGCGCAGGCTGCTCACCGCATCCGGCAACGGATAGGCGAAGTACTTGTACTCGCCGCGCCCAAAGCCGTGCCGGCCCATCACGACGCGACTGCGAAAAAGCCTCTCGTCCGCGTACAGACCGGCCAGTGCGCGGCATTCCTGCGGTGACAGCAGGGCTTCGAGCATCGCGCAACCCTGTGCGTCGAGTTCGTCCGCGATGCCGGCCCAGTCGAACACCTGCAGCCGCGCACCGGCGTCATCCGCCGTCGCGATGGGCTGTGCACGCAACTGCGCGTTCATGCCTGCGCTTCGCGAGCGAGCAAGGCGCGCTTGCGTTCCACGCCCCAGCGATAACCGGACAGGCCGCCGTCATTGCGCACCACGCGATGGCAGGGGATCGCCACCGCCAGCATGTTCGCCGCACAGGCGCCGGCCACCGCGCGCACCGCGTTGGGCGAACCGATACGTTGGGCGATGTCGCTGTAACTCACGGTGACGCCGGGCGGTATCTCGCGCAGCGCCTGCCAGACACGCTGCTGGAACGCGGTGCCGCGCACGTCCAGCGGCAGGTCGAGGCCGAGCGCCGGTGCTTCGACGAAACCCACCACCGTGGCCACCAGTTGCTCGAACGTGCGATCGCCGCCGATCAGGTTCGCCTTGGGGAAGCGGTCCTGCAGGTCGCGGGCCAGTGCATCCGGATCGTCACCGAGCAGGATCGCGCAGACGCCGCGCCCGCTCTGCGCGACCAGGATGGCGCCCAGCGAGCATTCGCCGATCGCGAAGCGGATGTCGTGGTCGACGCCTCCGGCGCGATAGCTGGACGGCGTCATGCCGAGCATCTGGTTCGACGACTCGTAGAAGCGGCTGCTGGCGTTATAGCCGGCGTCGAAGATCGCTTCAGTCACGCTGCCGCCACGATCCAGTTCGCTGCGCACGCGACTGGCGCGATGCGCAACGGCATACTGTTTCGGCGTCAATCCTGTGACGGCCTTGAACACACGGTGGAAATGGAACGGGCTCAGGCCCGTCGGTTTCGTCAGCTGTTCGAGTGTGGGTGGCGTCTCCGCGTTCTCGATCAGCCGGCAGGCCTCGGTGATCATCGCTGCGTACTGTTCCTGCAGCGATGGTTGATCGGGTTTGCAACGCTTGCACGGGCGAAAGCCGGCGCGCTCCGCAGCGGCGGTGGAGTCGTAAAACGCCACGTTTTCGGGCCGGGCCGGGCGGGCTCCGCAGGAAGGACGGCAGTACACGCCGGTGGTTCTGACCGAATAGAAGAAAGTGCCGTCGGCGTGCATGTCGCGCGCCTGCACCGCGGCCCAGCGCGGGTCGGCTAGCGTGGTGGCGGCAAGTGCGGCATGTTTTTCGGACGTTTTCATGGGAGTTCTCTCCGGTAGATTATCGCGTGCGGCCCAATCTACGGATCGGTGGCAGCGGCGGCACTCCGGGTCTTGCGCTTGAATTCGTTCAGTTCACCATTGCAGCACAAGCTTGCCGATATGCGCGCTGCTTTCCATCAGCGCATGCGCCTGGGCCGCTTCGGCCGCCGGGAACACCTGATGGATTACCGGTCGCAGCTTGCCGGCCTCCAGCAATGGCCAGACCTTGGCGTGCAACTGGCGGGCCAGCGCGCCCTTGAACGCGACGGAGCGTGCACGCAAGGTGGAACCGGTAAGGGTGAGCCGGCGACGCATGATCGTCGCCGCGTCGATGCTGGCCTTGCTGCCGCCCAGCGTGGCGATGAAGACCAGTCGGCCACCTTCGGCCAGCGCGTCGAGTTCGCGCGGAATGTAGTCGCCGGCGACCATGTCGAGGATCACGTCCACGCCGCGACCGTCGGTGGCCTGTTTCACGACCGCGACAAAGTCCTCGTCGCGGTAGTTGATCGCGCGCTCCGCCCCGAGCCGCACGCACGCCGCGCACTTCTCCGCGCTGCCGGCGGTGGCGAACACGCGATGACCGAACGCATGCGCCAGCTGGATCGCCGTCACGCCGATGCCGCTGGAACCTCCTTGCACCAGCAGGATTTCCTGCGCGCCGCCTTCGCCGCGGCCGAGCTGGCCGAGATCGAACACGTTGCTCCACACGGTGAAGTAGTTCTCCGGCAGCGCCGCCGCCTCGATCAGCGACAGTCCGTCCGGCACCGGCAGGCACTGCGCCAGCGGCGCCACGGCGTATTCCGCGTAGCCGCCACCGGCGAGCAGGGCGCAGACAGCATCGCCACGCTTGAGCCCGAACGGATTGTCGCCATCGAAGTCGCCATCCACCAGCTCGCCGGCGACCTCCAGGCCGGGCAGCTCGGACGCGCCCGGCGGCGGCGCGTAATGGCCCTGGCGCTGGAACACATCCGGCCGGTTGACACCGGACGCCGCTACCTTGATCAACACCTCGCCCGGCCCGGCCTGAGGGATCGGGCGGCGGGCCAGCTGCAGGACGCCCGGTGCGCCGAAACGGGTGATCTCGATGGCTTGCATGGTGGTCATGACGGTTCCGCTTGATGAATCAACAGGTAGACACTGGCACCGACGCGCGAGATATCAAGTGTCTGCATCGCACGGCGCGGGCAGTTCGACCCGTGCGGGAAGTCAGATTTACCGTGCGTCTGATCGCGTATACCTTCACCGGGTCGCTGTCACGGCAATCGGCAACGGCGCCACATCTTCATGGCCAAAGGCTCGCGCATGACGAAGCATGGGATGCGACAGGGCAGGGATGTCCGCTCAATCGACGCGATCTTCCTGCGCGGGCGCATGGCGATCCTGGTTCTGTTCGCATGGGCATGCGGCATCGGCACCGTAATGGCGACCACGCAGACGCTCGCGACCGGCTGGCGTTTTCGCCTGGTGCCGGGATCGGCCGCCGTGCAAGCCCATCCGGAAGCGGCGGCGTGGCGCACTGCCCACGTGCCGGGCAGCGTGCAGACCGACCTGCTGGCAGCGGGTGCGATCGGCGATCCGTTCGCTCGCGACAACGAGGCCACGCTGCAATGGATCGGTCTGGCGGACTGGCAGTACCAGTTGCCACTGACGGTCGGTGCGGCGACGCTGCAGCACGCTCACGTCGAGCTGGTCTTCGACGGCCTGGATACGTTCGCCGATGTCTCGCTCAATGGCCGCCAGCTGCTGGCCGCCGACAACATGTTCCGGCGCTGGCGGGTGCCGGTGAAAGATGTGCTGCACGCCGGCAGCAACACCTTGCTGGTCACACTGCATTCGCCGATCACCCGGCTTCAGCCGTGGCTGCTGAGGCAGCCGTATGCATTGCCGGGCGAATTCGATTCCGCGTTCGGCGACGAGCCGAAAGGCAGGCAGACTGCCAACTACGTGCGCAAGGCCAATTACCAGTATGGCTGGGACTGGGGGCCACGCTACGTCACCGAGGGCATCTGGCAGCCGGTGCATCTGGAGAGCTGGGACGATCTGCGTCTGGTGGATTTCCATATCGCCCAGCAGCGCGTCAATGCGGATGTCGCGCAGTTGCTGGCGCAGTTCGATATCCGTGCCGACCACGCCGGCAAGGCCCGGCTGCAGCTGACGTGGAGTGCCCCCGACGGCATTCCTCGCAGCACGACGCTGGAGAAATCGCTGGAGGCGGGCGACAACCATCTCGATCTGCCCGTGCGCATCGAACACCCGCAACGCTGGTGGCCGGCTGGCTACGGTGCGCCGAACCTGTATCACTTCCACGCCGATGTCGTCGTCGACGGAGAGATCGTCGCCAGCAGCGAGCGCGATACCGGACTGCGCAGCGTGGAACTGCGTCGGCAGCGCGATCGCTGGGGGCGCAGCTTCGCCTTCGTGGTCAACGGCGTGCCGATCTTCGCCAAGGGCGCCAACCTGATTCCGTTCGACAGCTTTCCCGAGCGCGTCACCGAAGCGCGCATGCGGCAGATCCTGCAGTCCGCGCGCGATGCCAACATGAACATGCTGCGCGTGTGGGGCGGCGGCTACTATCAGAGCGATGCGTTCTACGCGATGGCCGACAGGCTCGGCCTGATGATCTGGCAGGACTTCATGTTCGGCGGCGCGGTGCCGCCGTATGACGAGGCGTTTCGCGAGAACACGCGGATCGAGGCGACCGAACAGGTCATGCGTTTGCGCGATCATCCAAGCATCGTGCTGTGGTGTGGCAACAACGAAGTGCAGACGGGTTGGGAATCCTGGCCGGATCGGAAGCAGTTCGCTCAAGCGATCGGGCCCGCCGAACGCGCGCGTGTCGAGCAGGGCATGCGCACCCTGTTCGGCGTAACCTTGCGCGGTGTAGTGCAGCACTACGCGCCAGACGTGCCGTACTGGACCAGTTCGCCAAGCACGGATTTCGACGGACCGGCCAACGTGCAGGATGACGGCGACATGCACGTATGGGATGTCTGGGCCGGCTCCGTACCGGTCGAGGACTATCTGAAGACCACGCCGCGCTTCCAGTCCGAGTACGGCCTGCAGTCGCTCCCGGCGCTGGCGACGATCCAGACCTTCGCCGCGCCGGCCGACCTGTCGCCGGATTCGCCGGTGATGCGCGCGCACCAGAAGTTCGACGGCGGCAACGGCAACCAGCGCCTGCTGTTCTACATCCGCAAGTCCTACGGCGAGCCGAAGGATTTCGGCTCCTTCATCTACCTCAGCCAGGTGATGCAGGCCGAGGGCATCGAGCTGGCCGCCGATCATCTGCGCAGCGCGCGGCCACAAAGCATGGGCTCGCTGTACTGGCAGCTCAACGATGTGTGGCCTGGCGCATCATGGTCCGGCATCGATTACTTCGGACGCTGGAAGGCGCTGCAGTTCCACGCACGCCGCTTCTACGCGCCGCTGCGGGTGGCACCGATTCGTCGCGACGGGCGTACCGGCGTGTTCGTGGTTTCCGACCGGACCGCACCGCTGGGCGCGCAGCTGCGCACGCGCGTGCTGGACATGGATGGACGGCTGCTTCACGAGCGCATCGACCAGGTGCATGTGCCTGCGCTGAGCAGTATCCGCGCGGCCGAACTGACCGACATGGCGCTGTTGCAAGGTGCCGATCCGCATCGCAGCTACGCCGTGTTCGAGTTGATCGAGCAGGGCAGGCCGGTATCGCGCCATCTGCTGTATTTCGAGCCTGCGCTCACGCTGCAACTGCCAGATCCGGGCCTGCATGCCGAGCTCCACGGCAGCGGCCACGGCATCGTGCTGAGCGTGCGTGCACGACGTCTGGCGCGTGAGGTCTGGGTCGATTTCGGTCCGCTCGACGTGCAGGTATCCGACAACGCGTTCGATCTGCTGCCCGGCGAAAGCGTCGAACTGCAGGTTACCGGCACAGCTGACATCGCGTCGTTGCGCAGTACCCTGCATGTGCGTTCGCTGTTCGACGCCACCATGCACGAACGCACACCAGCCACCCCGGAGACCGCACGGCCATGATCACTTCGCGCCGCTCGTTGCTGAAGTTGATGGCTGGCGCCGTCGGCGGCCTGATGTTGGGCCGCGTACCGATGGCACGGACTGCGCCGCGCTACATCGGTCATCGCCCACCGATCGGCCAGCGCAAGTTCGTCAGTCCGGCGGTGGAGGCGCTGATCGCCCGCACCAAGGCGAAAATCGGCGATCCCGAACTGGCGTGGCTGTTCGAGAACTGCTACCCGAACACGCTGGACACCACGGTGCAGCTGGGCAGCCTGCATGGCAAGCCGGACACCTTCATTGTCACCGGCGATATCGACGCGATGTGGCTGCGCGATTCCTCCGCGCAAGTGTGGCCGTACGTGCCGCTGGCGGCGCACGACGAATCACTGCGCCGACTGTTTCGCGGGCTGATCCGGCGCCACGCGCTGTGCATCTCGATCGACCCGTACGCCAATGCCTTCCTGCCCGACCCGCAGGCGAAGACACCGCTGTCGTGGGCGCAACAGGACCTCACCGACATGCATCCGGGCGTGGCCGAACGCAAATGGGAGATCGATTCGCTGTGCTACCCGATCCGTCTGGCGCATGCCTACTGGCAGGCCACCGGCGACCGCCGGCCGTTCGACGATGACTGGCGCGCCGCGATGCATGCGGTGCTGGCGACCTTCCGCGAACAGCAGCGCAAGCACGGTCCCGGCCCGTACCACTTCCAGCGGCCGTCGGCCAACCCGACCGATACCCAGTTCCTCGGCGGCTACGGCAATCCGACCCGCGCCGTCGGGCTGATCCATGCGATGTTCCGTCCGTCGGACGACGCCTGCATCTATCCGCTGTCGATCCCCGGCAACCTGTTCGCGGTGAGCTCGCTGCGACAGCTGGCGGAACTGGCAACGGCGCTGCATGACGACCACGCCTTCGCCACCGAGTGCAACGCACTGGCCGACGAGGTCGAGCGTGCGCTGCAGGAGTTCGGCGTGATGCACGACGAGCACGGCCACGAGCTCTGGGCGTACGAAGTCGATGGCTACGGCAACCAGCTGTTCATGGACGACGCCAACGCGCCGGGACTGTCGAGCCTGGCCTACCTCGGCTGTTGCCGCAGCGACGATGCGCGCTACCGGCGCAGTCGTGAGCTGGCATGGAGTTCGCGCAACCCGTATTTCTTCCACGGCAGCGCAGCGCAGGGCATCGGCGGTCCGCATGAGGGCTTGCGCATGATCTGGCCGATGTCGATCATCATGCGCGGATTGACCAGTGACGGCGACGGCGAGATCCGCCACTGCCTGCACTGGCTGAAGACCACGCACGCCGGCACCGGCTTCATGCACGAGGCCTTCGATCAGGACGATCCGGCACACTTCACCCGCGCGTGGTTCGCCTGGGCCAATACCCTGTTCGGCGAACTGATCGTGCAACTGGCGGCGCAGCGACCGGAGCTGCTGCGGCGCGCATGACTACCCCGAACCATTCCGTATACGTACCGGAGAACGCACCATGGTGACACGCAGAAGTTTCCTGCAAGGCGCAGCCGCACTGAGCCTGCTCGGCAGCCGGCTCGAACCGCTCGCGGCGTTCGCGACACCCGGCAGCGAAGCAATATCGCCGGCGCGCGAGCCCGATGGTTTCGCCCGACATGTCGATGTCTTCATCGGTACCGGCGGCCACGGCCACGTCTATCCCGGTGCCACGCTGCCGTTCGGCATGGTGCAGCTGAGCCCGGACACCAACGACGCGGGCTGGGATGCCTGCTCGGGCTATCACCAGGGTGACGGCTCGATCATGGGTTTCTCGCATACGCATCTGAGCGGCACCGGTGCCAGCGACATGCTCGACGTGCTGGTGATGCCGGCGCAGGGGCCGGTGCTGCTGCAACCCGGCGCGCGCGGCCTGCCGGAGCAGAACTACCACTCGCATCACGATGGCGCGGCTGCCGGTGCCGGGCTTTCCGCCGACAGCGTGGCGCAGCCCGGGCCGGGCTATCGCTCGCGCTACGACCATGAGCAGGCGCAGCCCGGCTACTACCGGGTGCACCTGAAGAACCACGACATCCTCGCCGAGCTGACCGCGACGCTGCGCGCGGGACTGCACCGCTACACCTTCCATGGCGCGGGCAGCGGTCACCTGCTGGTCGATCTCGCACACGGTTACCACGACGATGCCCCGGTGCCGTGCAAGGTCAGCGATGCGCGGCTGAAGCTGGTCGGCAACGACACCCTGGTCGGCGAACGTCGCGTGCATCAATGGGCCGGCGGCCGCCACATCTATTTCGCGATGAAGCTGTCACGCCCCATCACCCACGCCACCTTGTATGTCGAGGATGCGCCGCTGGCCGCTGGCGCCACTGAAGCGCACGGCACGCATCTGAAAGCCGCGCTGCACATCGACGATATCGCCAGCACACCGCTGCTGGTCAAGGTCGGCATTTCCGGAGTCGATGTTGCTGGTGCACTGCGCAATCTCGACGCAGAGATTCCCGGCTGGGATTTCGAGCAGGTTCGCAAGACGGCGGGTAATGCGTGGGAACGCGAACTCGGCCGCATCCGCATCGACACGGTGTCCGAGGACGTGCGCCGCATCTTTTACACCTCGCTTTATCACACGATGCTGGCGCCGACCCTGTTCAGCGACGTCGACGGCCGCTACCGTGGCATGGACCTGGCCGTGCATCAGCTGTCGCAGGGCGCCCACAACTACAGCACCTACTCGCTGTGGGACACCTACCGGGCGCAGCATCCGCTGCTCACCCTGTACCAGCCCGATCGCGTGCCGGATCTGGTCAACGGCCTGGTGCGGATGGCCGGCGAAAGTCCCGACGGCCCACCAGTATGGCCGCTGCAGGGCGTGGAGACCGGCTGCATGATCGGCTACCACTCCGCCGTGGTGGTGGCCGAGGCGCATGCGAAAGGCTTCACCGGCATCGACTACGCCAAGGCGTGGCCGTTGTTCCGCAAGCGTGCGATGGACGACGATTACCGCGGCCTGCCGTTCTACCGCAAGCTCGGCTATATCCCCAGCGACAAGGAAGGCGAGGCGGTCAGCAAGACGCTCGAATACGCCTACGACGACTGGGCCGTCGCGCAGCTGGCCGATGCCGCCGGCGCACATGCCGACGCCACCCGCTTGCGTCACCGTTCGCGCAACTACCAGTACGTATTCGACCGCAAGCTCGGCTTCGTGCGGCCGCGCGCCAGCGACGGCCGTTGGCTGGAACCGTTCGATCCGCGCGGCATGGGCCACGCCGCGAAATGGCGTGATTTCACCGAGTCGAACGCGTGGCAGGCGACTTTCCTCAACCAGCACGACTTGTACGAATACATGAAGCTGTTCGGTGGCGAGCGTGCGTTCGAGCGCAAGCTGGATGAGTTGTTCAGCACCAGCTCGGCACTGCCGGCCGATGCGCCACCGGATATCGCCGGCATGGTCGGCCAGTACGCGCACGGCAACGAACCCAGCCACCACGTGGCTTACCTGTATGCGTACACCGGCGCGCACCACAAGACCCAGGCGCGCGTGCGCATGCTGCTGGAAACCATGTACGAGGCGCAGCCCGACGGCCTCGCCGGCAACGAGGACTGCGGCCAGATCAGCGCCTGGTACGTGCTCAGCGCACTGGGCTTGTATACGGTCGATCCGGTCAGCGCGAACTACGTGTTCGGCAGCCCGCTGATCGATCGCGCGGAAATCGAGCTGGCCGACCGGCGCAAGTTGATGGTGCTGGCGCCGGGCAACGGACCGGCCAGCCCGTACATCCAGTCAGTCAGCTGGAACGGTCGACCATGGAGCCGCAGCTGGATCAGTCATGCCGAGCTGGCCGCCGGGGGAACCCTGGTGTTCCAGATGGGCAGCACGCCGAATACGGGATTCGGCGCGGCCCCAGCGGACCGCCCACCGTCGTTCGGCAAGGCCGCCGGTTAGGGCGCCGTATCGACCAGCACCAGCTCGGCGTCCTCGATCGCAGTGATGCGCAGGTTTTTCTCGTCGCGGATCGCCGCACCATCGCGCGCGTCGAGCCGGGTGCCGTTGATTTCCACCACGCCGGTGGATGGCACCAGATACGCGTAGCGACCAGTCTCTAGCGTGTAGTCGACGGTATCACCGGCTTTCAGCGTGGCGCCAAGCACGCGTGCGTCGGTGCGCAGGGGCAGCGCTTCGGTGTCTTCCTTGAAGCCGCTGGCCAGTGCCACGAAACGGCCCGAGCGCTCCCCCTTCGGAAACGGTCGCGCGCCCCACGCAGGCGGCTTGCCGCTTTCGTCGGGAATGATCCAGATCTGGAAGATGCGCGTGGTGTCCGGTTCCACGTTGTACTCGGAGTGCGTGATGCCGCTGCCGGCACTCATCACCTGCACATCGCCGGCCTCGGTGCGGCCCTCGTTGCCGAGACTATCGCGGTGGGTGATCGCACCTTCGCGCACGTAGGTGATGATTTCCATGTCCGCATGCGGGTGCGGCGGAAAGCCCGTCTGCGCTGCAATGGTGTCGTCGTTCCACACGCGCAACGCGCCCCAGCCCATGCGGCCGGGATCGTTGTAGCTGGCGAACGAGAAATGATGTTTTGCCTTGAGCCAGCCGTGGTCGGCTCCACCCAGGCTGTCGAAGGGTCTGCGTTCAATCATGGTGGTGGCTTCCGTAATGGTGGGTCAATCTGGACGCTGCACCACGATAGATCCGATGCGTCCGCGAGCACAGAGGCAGCCGCGGAACGGACTGTTGCCGAATTGAGCCATGTGTGCCGGATGAGATGAGACAAACCACATGGGAATGTCGGTTCATAAGCGGCGGAAATTGCGCAAATTCCAATGCCATAGTCGCAAGTTAAAACGTTTTCACCATACCGGTTGCACCCGCTGTTGACACCTGCGTACATTCGCCGTTCGCCACTCTGGGAAAGCGCTTGTGCATCGTTTGTTGCTGGCCGCCGTCATCAGTCTGTTTCTGGTTGCCTGCCATCATCATTCGGCCAACGACAGAAACGGCGGCTATGGCAATGCGACGTTTTCGCCCGGCATCGTCGAAGCTGATGTGAGCCAGCACGTGAAAGTGCTGGCCTCCGACGCGTTCGAGGGGCGCGCACCTGGCAGCAAGGGCGAGCAGCGCACCACCGAATATCTGATCCAGCAGTTCCAGCGCATCGGCCTGCAGCCGGGCAATCGCGGCAGTTGGCTGCAGGCGGTGCCGTACGTGCAGGCCACATTGCAGCATGCCGATCAGGCGCGACTCGCGATCGACGGCGGCAAAGGGAAGTCCGAGCTGGATTTCGGCAGCGACATGGTGGTCGGTTCGCCGGCGGACGAACCACATGCCGCGATCAAGGACTCGCCGATCGTCTTCGTCGGCTACGGCGTCGACGCTCCCGATCAGCAATGGAACGATTACGCCGGCCTCGATCTCAAGGGCAAGACCGTCGTGATCCTGGTCAACGATCCGGGCTGGAGCAGCCAGGATCCGATGCTGTTCAAGGGTCGCGAGCTCACCTGGTACGACCACTGGACCAGCAAGTTCGAGGCAGCCGCGCGCCATGGTGCCGCGGCAGCCTTCATCGTGCACGATACGGCGGCAGCAGGTTACCCGTGGAGCGTGGTGCGAACCGGCTGGAGCAGTCCGCGCTTCAGTCTGCCCACCAGTGAGGATGCAACGCCACGTCTGCCTGTCGCCGGCTGGCTGACTACCGCCTCGGCGAGAAAGCTGTTTGCCGATGCCGGCGCCGATTTCGATGCGCTGAAGAAAAGTGCCGATGTGCGTGGCTTCAAGCCGGTCGAACTGGACGCCAGGGCCAGCATCGCGATCGACAGCGCGATCGTTCGCGGCCAGGCGCACAACGTGATCGGTGAACTGCCCGGCAGCACGCGTCCGTACGAGGCGATCATCTATTCCGCGCACTGGGACCATCTCGGCCAGCACGACAACCAGATCTATCACGGCGCCGTGGAGAACGCTTCGGGCGTGGCCGGGATGCTGGAGATCGCCGAGGCGTTCGCGCATCGCCGGCCGAAGCCACAGCGCACGATCCTGTTCATGGCGCTGACGATGGAGGAATCAGGCCTGCTCGGCTCGCGTTATTACGTCGACCACCCGGTAGTCCCGCTGGATCTGACCCTGGCCGATCTCGACATGGACGCGTTGACGGTGATCGGCCCCAGCCGCGATATCGCGGTGATCGGCTATGGCCAGTCGCAGCTGGACGACTACCTTGCTGAGGAGGCACGCAAGCAGCGGCGGGCAGTGACGCCAGGCGCGGTACCGAAGCCGGGTTTTTTCGCGCGCTCCGGTCAGTTCAACTTCGCCAGGGCCGGCGTGCCAGTGCTGTATGCGCGTTCGGGCTTTGATCTGCTCGACGGTGGCGTGGCCGCGGGCCGCCAGGCCTATGACGACTACATCGCGAACCGTTACCACCAGCCCGCCGATGCGTTCGATCCGAACTGGGACCTGCGCGGCATGGTGCAGGACTTGCGGGTGCTCTACATGGTTGGCAGCAAACTCGCCAAGGGAAGTGCTCCGTTCCCGCAATGGAAGCCCGGCAGCGACTTCAGGCGCCCCGGTGCGGAAGCGAAGTGATCCGGCAGAGGCAAGGTTCGAACTTTCGGCGACGGATTGAAGCGCTCGTCCAGAGTATTCCTGGCGACGAGCGTTGATGCTGTCCAAGATGCTCTGACCCATGACCTTTGGCCCTTCGACATATAGCCCAGCGCACATAGGCTGCTAACGGCGAGCCGGCATATGGCTTTTAGTAGAGCTCTGCCAGGGGAGGTTGCCGAGGACGCGCAGTACAGGACGATGCAGTGTCCAACTGACTTGCAAACAAGCCGGTTATCGAATGGTCGGCGACATCCGTTCGCCGGCGTGGTCACTTGAAGAAAAAAACAGGGAGTTCCATGAAAAGCAGCTGCTACCTCAAGATCAACCATCCCAAACGCCGCAGAGGTTTAACCGCGTGGAGTCTGGCCATTGCAGTCGTTTTGAGTGCCTATGGCGCAATGGGATCCACCACCGTTCATGCGCAATCTACAAGCGGCAGGATTTTCGGATCGGCGCCAGCAGGCGAAACCATCACGGTGCACAACGCTACCGGTGTCCATCGTCACTCCAAGGCAAATGCCAGCGGCCGCTACACCATCGGATCGTTGCCCATGGGCGTTTATGTGGTGGCGCTGGAGAAGGATGGAAAGGCGGTCGACACGCGCTCGAACATACCGCTCACCGTGGGTGGGGGCGCCGAAATTGACTTTGCCTGTGCCAACGATCAATGCGCAGAATCTGCCAGCAACTAGCCGCGCAGTAGCGCATGCCTACCACGTTTGCCATGACTGCCGGCGCTGAAAGCGCGACCGGTAGTCATGGTCCGTTTTGAGCCGCAAACGGACGCTGCTCCACTTCACCAGTCCGTCGGGCGATAGTCCTTCAGGAACTGTCCCCACACATGCTCGCCCGAGTTGATGCCGCTGATGATCGGATCGACGATGCGCGCAGCACCGTCGACAATATCCAGCGGCGGGTGGAAGCGTTCCTCCCGCACCTTCTTCGCGGCCAGCTCAGCCGGATCCTCGTCGGTCACCCAGCCAGTGTCGACGCTGTTCATGTGGATGCCGTCGTTGTGGTAATCGGTGGCCGAGGTGCGCGTCATCATGTTGAGCGCTGCCTTGGCCATGTTCGTGTGCGGGTGGCGGGTGGTCTTGAAGCTGCGGTAGAACTGGCCTTCCATGGCCGACACGTTGACGATGTGCTTGTCGCGCTCAGGGGTGCGCAGCATCAGCGGCTTCAGCCGCGCGTTGATGATGAACGGCGCGATCGCGTTGACCAGCTGCACTTCCAGCAACTCCACCGACGGTACTTCGGCCATCAGCAGTCGCCATGAATTGCGCTGGCGCAAGTCGATCTGCTGCAGGTCCTGGTCGAGCCGTCCTTCGGGGAACAGATGGCTTTGCGCCAGCAGCTCCTCCGGCAGCAGCGGCAGCTGCGACAGCTCGGCGGCACGAGTCAGACCCGGGAGGCTCGATTCACGGCCGGCCAGTGTGCCTGACGTGGCGCCGGCCTCGGGCAGGATGTTCGAGCCGCGCAGTCCTTCGCAGTGGCCGACCAGCTTGCGCACGTGTTCCGGCATGTCGTGCAGGGCGGCGGTCTCGCCTTCCATCATGTGCGCATAGAAGTCCGGCGGCCGGCGCACGGTCTGGCAGGCATTGTTGATGATGAAGTCCAGTCGCGGCCGCGTGGCGACCAGTTCCTGGCAGAACGCTTCCACGCTGGGCGTATGCCGCAGGTCGAGTCCGTATACCTGCAGCCGATGACCCCATTCGGCGAAGTCCGGCTCTTCGGCATATCGCGCCGCCGAGTCGCGCGGGAAGCGCGTAGTCACGATCAACTCGGCACCGGCGCGCAGCAGCTTCAGGCCGGCCTGGTAGCCGATCTTCACGCGGCCGCCGGTCAGCAACGCAACGCGCCCACGCAGATCGACCAGCTCGGTGCGCTTCGCGTAGTTGAACGCAGCACAAGTCGGGCAAAGCTGGTCGTAGAAGAAATGGATCGTCGAATATTTCTGCTTGCACACATAGCAGTGCTTCGGCTCGATCGACTCGCGCGGCTGCGCGGCATCGGCATCAGGGCTGATGTCGTGCGGTTCGAAACCCAGCGGGGCATGCACATTCGGCGTGGTGAACACCGGCCGGCGGCGCAGCTCGCGGATGCCGGTCTGGTTGAGCACCGCATCCTCGGCCTGGATCTTCGCCGCATGCCGTGCCTTCTCGGCTGCCTTCAGCTTGATTCGACGCGCACCGGGATCGGGATGGTAGAGCTGCGCTACCGCCTGATGCAGGCGCTGGCGGTCATCCGTCGGCAGCCGGTCCAGCAGCTGCCGGTCGGCCGCCACCGATTCCAGCAGTTCCGCTGCGGCGCGCAGACGCTCCAGCAGCGCGGTATCCGCATCATCCGTCGGTGGCGTAGTGGCCGTGGTGGTCGTCAAGAGTGTCATCCGTCGTCGAGTGGGGTAGGCGCAGGAGCGCTTCCGTTGCAGGCTGCACGCTGGCGTCGCGCATCGCCAACCGCGTATTTTGCCTGTTCCGGCCACACTTCGGGGAAAACCGGTCATGCAGCCTGGGTGGCTACCGCCCTATCGCCGCCTTCATCGCAACCACTTGGTGTGCAGATAGTGCCTACCACGGCACACTTCGATGGCATGGCTCATGCAAAAGTGGCGGCGTGGCCATCCAGGCGGGGTGGCATGAATATCCAGGCGGATATGGTGCTAGCGGAGTTTTGCGTCATGTCCAGCCACAGCGACCAAAGGTTGTCTCGTGAGTTTGCAAGTAGCAGTTGCTGTGAATGTGCAAGAGGTCGTACCGGCCTCATCCGTCTCTGTTTCAATCCCGGTTGTCGACCTCATGCTGGGTAACCTGCCCACCGCGCATCGTGCTCTGCCGATCGGGCGCAGGATCGCCGGGCAGGGCTGCCATGGCGCGAGCAAATTTGCCGGCATGGGATGCTCCGCCACGTCCCCGCGCACTCCCCGCATCCGCTTCGTCTACTTCCCGGCGAGCGACGGCAACGATCGCTGGACCGCGTGTCATCAGCATCTGGTCATGGCCGAAGTGCTGCTTGATCGCGTGCTGGCCGCTCACGCGGCCGGGCTTCGCTCGATGGTTCCCGCGCTCGACCATGCTGCCGAGGCGCGCGCGATGGTGCGACCGCCGCGCGGACTGTTCCATGCCGCCACGCTGGAGTACCGCCGCTGGTATCACGCAGACGGCACGGCACGCACGCAACCGCTGACCCAGGAAGCTCTCGCCGCGCAGCTGGTGGTTGCCGATGGCTTGTCGATGGAGGATGCACGGCATCGCGCTGCTCGTCGCTCGCATGCGCTGCCGGCGGCGGATCAGGCATGGCTGATCGATCGCCGCCACACCCCGCTGCAGCAGCGTCCGCTCAATCAGGCGGAGTTCCACACCCTGGTCAACGCCATCGACGGCGTCTGGCAGAGTTGCGCCGGCACATCGCATGGCGAGCTCGCGAATCGTCAGATCGCGTTGCGCGTCGCGGCGATGCTTGGCAGCCTGCTGGACGAATATGTGACCTCGCCGTTCAAGGTCGACGCCCTGGCGCAGGCTTTCACCGAGCGGCATCTCGGCCACCTGCGCCAGACCATCGAGAATTCACGCCAGGCCGAATCCACCGTGGGCGTCCTGCTGACCGGCCCCAAGGCATGGTTCGCCGCCAAGGCCGCGCGGATGCGCGCCGAACACCAGATCGGTCTGGCCATGTCGCCGACCGTATTCCCCGTACTGAACCTGACCGTGCGCCCCGTGATCGCGGTGGTGGGTGGCCGGCTGCGCACCTTCGTGCACGGCTGGCACCGCGGTGACTCAAGCGTCGCGGCGGCTGCACCGGCGTTCACCGCGTTCGGTTGAACGCCGCTCACCGGAATCAACCGGCGCTGCGATAGCGTCCTGTCCAAGAGCCGGCGAACCTCCCCCCGGAGCTTTCGATAGCACGCCGACGCGCTGGCGGAGGCGTACCATGCGGCGGTGGAAGCCTGCATCTGCTTGGAGGTGTTCCGTTATGCCCGAGGCCCGGCAGGTGGCCGCCGTCCATTCGACGGATGTGCTGTTTATCACGGTCTACGCGCGCCTCAAGGCGATGGCCGCGCGACAACTGGCCGGCCGTCGCAATGCCACGCTGGACACCACCGAGCTGGTGCACGAGCTGTATCTGCGCATGGGGCAGCGGCAGGCGTTGCAGTTCGAGCATCCGGCCCAGTTTTTCAGCTACGCCGCGCGCGCCATGCGCCACCTGCTGATCAATCGCGCGCGCGATCGTCTGCGCCTTTGCGCAGGCGGCCAATGGATGCGGGTCACGCTCGACGATCACAATCTGAAACTGGCGCTCGACACCGCCGAGCAGGCATTGGCACTGGACGCCGCGCTGGACGCGCTCGAGCAGACCGATGCGCGCGCCGCCCAGGTGGTGGAGCTGCGTTTCTTCGCCGGCCTCAGCCTGGAGCAGGTCGGCGAAACCCTCGGGCTGGCCCGCCGCACCATCGACCGCGACTGGCGCTTCGCCCGCGCGTTCATCAAGGCGCGCATGGAATAAAAGGTCGCAATTGGCGCGCAGCCGGGGTTTATCGAAGGCAGGGCATCTCGGGGAGAGTCTGTCGTGGAGTCCACACCGTCACTGCGGGACCTGTTCGAGGAGGCACTCACGCTGCCTATGGCGGCACGCATGCGCCATCTGACCGAGCGCTGCCCCGATCCGCTGCGCCGCGCCGAAGTCGAACGCATGCTGGCCGCCGACGCCATCGAGGGCGAGCTGCTGTCCACCGGCGATGCGATCAACGCCGCGCGTGTCATTGGCGATGCCGGTGGTGTCGAAGCGATGCCGGCCGGCAGTCACATCGGTCCGTTCGAGCTGCTCGAGGTGCTCGGCGAGGGCGGTTCGTCCACTGTGTTCCGCGCCTTTCGCGATGTTGAAGGCGTGCGCCAGGAGGTGGCCATCAAGCTGCTGGCGCGCGGCCTTTACACCGCCGACGCGCAACGCCAGTTTCGCCGCGAGCGCGAAGCGCTGGCACGCTTGCGGCACCCGGGCATCGCACGCCTGATCGAGGGCGGCATCACCGACAACAACCTTGCCTACATCGCGCTGGAGCTGGTCGATGGCCTGCCGATCACGCGCTATGCGAGCGAGCACGGACTGGATCTGCGCCAGCGGCTGGTGCTGTTCCTGATGGTCTGCCGCGCGGTCGAGACGGCGCACCGTGCGCTGATCGTGCATCGCGACCTGAAGCCCTCCAATGTGCTGGTGACCGCCGACGGCGACGTCAAGCTGCTCGATTTCGGTATCGCCAAACTGCTCGACGAGGATGTGACCGGCGCCATCCGTACCCAGCATCGCGCACTCACGCCAGCCTATGCCGCACCGGAGCAGTTTGCGCAGGAACCGGTCACCACGGCCACGGATGTGTACGCACTCGGCATCCTGCTCGACGAGCTGGTCACCGGGCGCCGGCGCGGCGCCGACGATGCCGGCTCGCCGTCGTCGCGCATCACCCCGCCGTCCATCGCCACTGCTTATGGTCCGACGCAGGCGCCGGCATCGGTGGCCTCGATACGGCGCAAGCTGCGCGGCGACCTCGACAACATCGTGCTGAAGGCCACCGCCACCGAACCGGAGCGTCGCTACACCTCGGCCGGTGCCCTGGCCGAAGACATCGAGCGTCATCTGGACCGCCAGCCGGTGCAGGCGCATCCGCCATCGCGCTGGTATCGCACCAGCAAGTTCATCGACCGCCATCGCGGCGGCGTGGCCATCACCGCGATGTTCGTGCTGGCCATCCTGGTCTCCCTGTCGGTCGCCCTCTGGCAGGCTCACGTCGCGCGGCAACAGGCCGCCCGCGCCAACATGGTGCGGGCTTTCGTCGAGAGCCTGTTCGCACCGATCCGCTACGGCGTCGCCGCATCGAAACAGCCCAGCCTGGACGAACTACTGACGCGGGGCGTGGCGAAACTCGACACCTCGCCGCAGATGGACGATGGCGGCCGGGTGGATCTGCTGGCGATGTTCTCGCGCCTGTACGAGAACCTCGGCGATGCCGCCCAATCGCGCAAGCTGGCGAACCAGGCCGTCGCCTTGTCCGAACGGGCGCTGGCACCGTCCGACATCGAGGCGATCCGCGCGCTCACCGCGCGCGGCTACGCCGAGGTGCGCACGGAGGACTATGCGGCCGGCGGCGCCGACCTGCGCCTGGCGCACCAACGCATGCTCGCGCAGGGGATCCGCGGCGAAGCGCTGATCGACCTGCTCGGTCCGCTGGGCGCGGTCGAGAACAGCGAAGGGCATGGCGAAATCGCGCTTGGGCTCGCCCGTGAAGCACTGGCCGAGCGGATCGCCACCTGGGGGGTGGACGATCCGCGGGTCGGCGTCGGCTACAACGACGTCGCCTCCGCGCTGGAAGGGCTGGGACGCTACGACGAGGCCATCGGGATGTGGCGCAAGACCTGGCAGTTCGAGCTCGCGCACTTCGGCCCGTCCAGCAACGAATCCACCCTGGCGCTGGCCGGCTGGGCCTCGTCCGCGTTTCGCGCCGGCCACTGGACACTGGCGCACGAGTTGTTTGCGCAGGTACTGGCGATGTATGTGCGCAACGGCGGCCGGCCACAGCTCACCCAGGTGTATGCCGCGCAGAAGGCCTGTGTGCTGGAAGGGCTGCGGGCGGATCGCGCCAGCGCGCTGGCACGTTGCGGGCAGGCGCAGGCCTGGTCCGCTGGTGGCTTCGGCGCGGATACCGCGTTGCATGGCGATTCGCTGGAAGCCACCGCCTTCGGTGACGCGGAAGCCGGCGATCTCGCCGAGGCGCGGAAACGGTTCGACGCGGCGCGCCAGTTGTACGGAAGCGACCCGGCCAACCGCATGCGGATCGGTCGCGTGGACAGCGAGCTGGCCGGTATCGACTTGCTGGAAGGCCAGCCCGCGCTGGCGCGTGCGCTGCTGCCGGACGCCATCGCCGACCTGCGCACGCGCCAGTACCAGATGCCGCCGCTGATCGCCGAGGCGCGCTTGCTGCTGGCTTGCAGCCAATCCCCCGGCCCGCAATGTCCAGGCGCGCTCTCGGCAACGGTCGATCGCGACCTCGCCGCGATCGCGTCCCGCAGCGACCCGCAACTGCTGTGGGTGCACACGCTGCTGGCGCAGGTCGAGCTGAGGCAGGGCGAACCGGGCCGGGCGAAAATGCGGCTGGCGGCGGCGATCCAGCGCGCCAGCCATGAATTGCCATCGGCGCATCCGCGTCGGCTCGCCGCGCAGCTGTGGCTTGCCGTCGCCGCGGCGCGCGGCGGCGACTGCGCCTCCGCCGCCGCGCAGACAAACGCCGCACGCACGATCATCGAAGCCGGCGATCTCGCCTCTCATCCCGAACTGGCCAGCGCCAGTGCGCTGCTGCGCCGGCCCATCGCGTCCTGCCACGCCCTGCTGAACTGACCCTCGCACCTCGCCTCATGACAACCCGCATGCTGGCCGCCGGCCTGCGCGCGCCGTGCCGCGAGGCATGTCGCACTTTGCCCGCCGGCAGTGTTCTCCGTCATGCCACGACCGTATCGGCCGGGCAGGGCCTGAGGAACGCTCATCCAGCCATGGGGCAACCGTCATGTTCGATCACCGTTTCCGAGTCACCACACGTCAGCGACTGGCAGCCACCTTGGTGGCCTTGCTGTTGGCGGGCGCCGGCGCCACACACGCACAGCAGGCCGATCGCCAGGCCTCGCCTGCCAACCCGTTGATCACCGCCGACCCGTCCGGTTGGCTGCAAACCAGCACGTCCAGCGGCCGTATCGACAGCGACAACCCGTTCTTCCAGAGCTTCGGCAACAACGGGCGCAGCTGCAACTCCTGCCATCGTCAGGCCCAGGGCTGGTCGATCACTCCGGACGAGTTGCGCCAGCGCTTCAGCAAGACCAACGGCACCGATCCGATCTTCGCCCTGGTCGATGGCGCGGTCTCGCCATTGGCGGATGTCTCCAGCGTTTACGCGCGGCGCAATGCCTACGCCATGCTGCTCAGTCGCGGCGTGATACGCATCGGCCTGCCGATACCGGCGAATGCCGAATTCCGCCTGACCAAGGTCGACGATCCCTACGGCTACGCCAGCGCACGCGAGCTGTCGCTGTTCCGCCGACCGCTGCCGTCCACCAACCTGATCTGGGATACCGCGGTGATGTGGGACGGTCGCGAGACCGCTGCGCCGTTCAAGCCGCCGATGGACGCCGGCATCGACCATGAAGACCTGCTGGAAAGTCTCGCCTCGCAGGCGCGCGATGCGATCCTGGGCCATGAACAGGCTGGCGCCGCACCCAGCGACAACGTCATCCAGCAGATCGTCGATTTCGAAACGCATCTGTTCACCGCACAACTGTCCGACCAGGATGCCGGCCAGCTCAACAACAGCAATGGCATGGGCGGCGCCAACATTCTCGCCCAGCAGCGCTTCTGGATCGGCATCAACGATGTCCTCGGCAACGATCCGACCACCGAGCCGTTCGATGAAAAGGCCATGCGCCTGTTCGATGACTGGAACGACCCCAATGCGCAGTTCAGCCACGATCCAGGCGGCCGCGCCCGTGCCGCCGTCGCCCGCGGCCAGCAGCTGTTCAACACCTTGCCGATCGCCATCACGGGCGTGGGCGGGCTCAACGATGCGACGGGTCAGGCGGTCATCCACGGCACCTGCACCACCTGTCACGACTCGCCCAACATCGGGAACCACTCGGTAGCGCTGCCGATCAACATCGGCATCGCCGACGCCAGCCGGCGCACCCCGGACATGCCGCTGTACACGCTGACCAACTACAGCACCGGCCAGACGGTGCAGACCACCGATCCAGGCCTGGCGCTGCGGACCGGCAAGTGGGCCGACATCGGCAAGTTCAAGGGCCCGATCCTGCGCGGCGTGGCAGCGCGTGCGCCGTATTTCCACAACGGCTCGGCGGCAACGCTGGGCGACGTGATCGATTTCTACAACACCCGCTTCAACATCAACATCACCGCGCAGCAGAAACACGATCTGGTGGCGTTTCTTTCGGCGCTGTGAGGTGCCGCGATAAGCGGATGAAGCTTCATTCACCCTGGGCCGGAGGCGGTCAATCATGCGTACCCTGCTGATCCTTTGCTACGGTGTTCTCTGTTACGTCGTGTTCTTCCTGACGTTTCTCTATGCCATCGGCTTCGTCGGTGATTTCCTGGTGCCAGCCACCCTGGATCGGCCGCCGCCGGCCGGGCCGGCGACGCTCTCGGCGGGGATCACCGACCTCGCGCTGCTCGGGATCTTCGCCGTGCAGCACAGCGGCATGGCCCGACATGGCTTCAAGGCGTGGCTGACACGAGGGCTGTCGCCGGCGATCGAGCGCAGCACCTACGTGCTGCTGTCCAGCCTCGTGCTGATCCTGCTGTTCTGGCAATGGCGGCCGTTGCCGGGAACGGTGTGGGACGTGACCGCCCGCTGGGATGAAAGTGCGTTGTATGCATTATTCGCTTTCGGCTGGCTGCTGGTGCTCACCGGCACCTTCGTCATCAACCATTTCGACCTGTTCGGCCTGCGCCAGGTGTGACTGTACGCACGCGGGAAGCCCGGCACGCCGCTGCCGTTCAAGCGCCATTTCTACTATCGCATCGTGCGGCATCCGCTGATGCTCGGCTTCCTCATCGCGTTCTGGGCTACCCCGCACATGAGCGTCGGACACCTGCTGTTTGCCATCGCCACCGCCGGCTACATCGTGATCGCGGTGAAGTACTTCGAAGAGCGCGACCTGATCGCCGCGCACGGCAGCGACTATCGCCGCTATCAGCGCGAGGTGCCGATGCTGTGCCCATGACCGCGCCCGCACGACAAGGCGTCCAGATCCACGTCAAGCGTGACGCATTGAGTGCATCTGTCGATGCCGACGGACGTGGCCGACTTCTACACGCGAATGCCGCAGCTCTCGATCACGACGAGCCGCGGCATTCATGTCACTTCAATCCATCAAGTCGTGCAATCCGGAATGGACGCTGTTGTCACAGCGCCACGGCGAACTTGACCATGACCTGGCCCGACCGGTAGCTATGGTTGAACTGGTAATCGTAAGCGCCTTCGAGCGACCACCTCGTACCGCTGGCGATCAGAAGCCCGGCGCCCAGATCCATCAGATCGCGTCCCGGCTTGACGCCGGTGGCCGTGAATGACGGGCCGCCGCTTTCAAATGATGCCGTACTGCTCATGGCGTCGCCGCGGAACGAATGCAGCCAGTTGGCATGCACCTCGGGACGTACGGTCAGCGGGCCGGCATTGGCGAGATCGCGGGCGAGTTTCACGCCGAGGCCCGACTGCAGGAAGTCATCACTCTGCGCATCGACCTTGAGGTTGACGGCATTGCCACCGACTTCGCTGTAGGCGGGGGTCTTCAGACGGGTGTACTGCAAGGTGGCCGTTGGCGTAATGACGGTGCGTCCGTCACCCACGTAAAAGTGGTAGCCGGTCGCGCCGAACGCAGTGTACTGATGGCCGCTATAGTCGGCTCGCGCCGTCTCGTTGACTCCCGGAAACACGACCCGGCGCGAGCTCGAATAGTCATCCAGCCCATACACGAGGGCGGCATTGACGAACCACGGACCCGGCGCATAACCAAGATAGGCGGTGGCCTGGTAGGAGCGGATGTTGCCCCGACTCTGCGCGTCGAGGCCGTCGAGCGCGGAGCGGGCGTATCTGACGCCGACACCGGCAGTGAGCGCCTGACTGAGCGGAATATCGAGACCGGCCATCGCGCCATAACTGTTGTCGGTATAGCCCTCGTATCCGTTGTTGTCGCGCTGCGTGCCGGCAGAGCCGAACGCAGCTACCCACAGTTGTGGATCCCGCTTGTCGGGTTGGCATACTGCCGCATCATCCTGGCGCTGCTTGTTCCGGTCATCGGGCTGGTCACTCTGCGCACACGGCAGCTGGGTGCTTTCCATATGCGCGGCCCACAGTCCCTGCAACTGCTGGGTGACGCGGTAACTCGCCTGCGGCGCGGCGAGGCTGGCCGCGCCCGGCTGGAGTTGCGCCAGCGCACCGGCGACGGCGGCGGCGTTCGGCAGCAGCGTGATCGCCGTCAGCAGTGGCGCGGTGCCCGGCGTCAACGGCAGTGCGTCGATGACCGGAGCGATGATCGGGGCCGTCGGATTGGCTACCGGGGCCACCACGGTCGCCAGCGGAATCTGGGTCGCGATGATCTGCACCTGGCCGTTCGTGGTGGGAGCGGCCGAAAACAGGTAGCGCGTGGTGTTGCTGGTCGCGGTGACGGTGCTTCCGCTGGTGCCGCTGGTCGCATCGACGATGTTGAAAATGCTGCCCACCGGAATCGGCCCGGTAACGGTCACATTGACCTGCAGCGCGTTGCCGATGGTGGCCGCGCCGACCGGCACGATCTTGCCGTAAAGCGACGGGCTGAAGATCGTGGTGTTGATGGTGCCGGCCACCGGGATCTTGAAGGCACCGGCCACATTGAGCGTGTTGGTATCGAGCGTGTAAGCCGCGGCATTCGCCTGGCCGGTAATCAGCGCATTGCCGCCAACCACGTTGATCTGCTTGAGCCCGCTGGCAGCGCCCACGGCGCCATCCAGGATGCTGTTGGCATGCAGGGTTAGCGTGCCGGTACCGGCGCCCGCCGTATTGGTGATGGCGGCCTTGACGGTCTGGCCCGCGCCGACATTGATGAAGCCGTCGCCGGCAAAATCCATCGTCGATCCGGTGTTGCTGGTGAAGCCGCCGTTGAAATTGACCGTGCCGGTGCCGGCCACGGAAAACGTCGTCGAGTAGACCGGGCCGTTGAAGGTGACCGTGTTGGCGTTGGTGCCGGCGGAAATATTGAGGAAGGTGTTGCCGGTCGTACCGACGAATCCGGTCACCGTCGAGCTGTTGCTGAACAGGACGCTCGCCGTATTGGCCGCGTTGGTGGTGATCGCGCCACCGGGGTCATTGCCTGTATTGATGTCCTGCGCGCCCACGGTGAGCAGGCCGGGGCCCTGCGTATCGACGCCGCTGGCCACGCCGACCGGATTGACCACACCGGGCAGCACGACGACTTCGCGGGCCACCGTCATGGGCAGCCAGGCGACCATGGCCGAGCCGAGGAGGGGAATAAGGAGAGTTTTTTTCACGGGGGTGTCCTGCAGGGTTTGCGAACGGAGCTCGCGGCTGTGCTTGGCCCACTGGGTCAGCAGGTGCGAAACGCTCGTCAGTCCCCGTTTGGCGTATCACCCCGGAGGTAAACGTGTATGAGCTGGAAACGGAAACAACTTTCTTCGCTGCGACGGACGTAGTGCCCGCGCAGTTGATGCTGTGGCTCTGAATGACGACCGACATGAGTGCAGTCTGTGCGGCCGGCTGTGCGATCGCGAATGCCTTGCGTCGGGTGGATGGGTGCGGAAAGCAGCCGGATCAGTCCTGCTGCCATGGCCCCATCATTTCGCGAGAAATGCTGAAGCGCTATGCGCACTAGGCACTGGTCCGCGTGACGCGGGTGTGCAGGCCACACATGCCCGCTTCCGCGACATGACCGGCGTTCACTTGCAAGACATCTGCAACGACAGAAACTGCAGTCCTTTGGACAAAGGCGACAGCAGTGCAGCAAGGTCACGCGGTGGAACGCTCATCCAGCCGGCGCCGTTTGCGCCGGTATCTGGCGCCATGTGGCCTGTGGCTGGCCGGCTGCCTGCCGGCAGCGGGCGCCCATGCCCATGGCACCGGCACGCCAGGAGCGACAATCTCGCAAGCGCAGGCGGCCGGACGGCTGTCCATCCAGCTCAACAACGACCGCATGACCCTGGCGCTCACCAAGGTGCCGCAGGTCTATCTCTACGGCGTCATCGACGCTGACGCGCCGCAGCGCTTCGCCGCGATGGTGGCGGAAGGCAAGATCCCGCTCGGCACCGACATCTATCTGAATGCGTCCAGCGGCGACCTGGACGCCGGCATGGCACTGGGGCGGCTGTTCCGCAAGGGTGCGATGGTCACCCACCTGGGCACGCCACGGCGCAGCCGGCTGGCCACGAAGGTCAGCAAGACAGCCACCTGCGCCGGTGCGTGCAGCTACGCGTACTTCGGCGGGCTCTACCGCTGGGCGCCCACGGGCAGCGACCGCATCGGCCTGTCTTCCCACCAGGCGATGGCAGCGCAAACGTCGGAGCCGGAGCAGGTCGCTGCGTACCTGAAAGAGATGGGTATCAATCTCGGTCCCTTCGCCACGACACTGGCAACGTCCCGCGATCCGGTGGTGTGGCTGACGGCCGACCAGCTGACCTCGGCGGGGCTGGCCAACAATGCCCGGCTTCCGCTCACCGTGCAGTCGTTGCCGTCACCGCCGGCGCCATCGGTGACGATCGATCAGGTGGATCGCAACGGCCGCCACCGGCTGGTCATCCAGTGCCGGCCCGGCCAGCTCACGATCACCTCGTTCGACATGGTCGGTGCTGCCGCCGCGCGGGAAATCCTTCGGCGCGGCACGCGGGCCTATATCGAGATCAACCGGCAGGAGACGCTGCTGCAGCCGTCCGGCGGCGCCCGTGCCGTCGACGATGCGGTGACGATGACGCACGCCTATCCGCCCACCCAGATCGGCCACCTGCTGCTCGCGCGCACCATCGGCGCCTGGGTCGACGGCAAGAACAAATCGTTCCGCAACGGCTTCTTCTTCGAGCTTGACCCGGTCCGGGAAGACTTGAAGAAGTATTTCAGCGCGTGCTGGAAAGCGGCGCCGTGGCCGACGGATTGAGTGTCCTGCGGGCATTGACGCCGCCGCCACGCCCGTAAAACACGACACTTCGCAGGTCACAGCTCGGCAAGCCGGGCAAGAACCTCGGCATGCCGGGCAAAAAGCCCGAAGCACCAGCCGAAGAGCCCGAGGCGCCGAGCAAATAACTCCGGGCGTCGAGCAAAAAGCCCGGAACGCCGAGCTGACGAGCTCGACGCGTCGGGCAAATAACTCGGAACGCCGAGCGAATAGCTCGGGGCGCGGAGCAAATAGCTCGGAACGCCGGGCAAAAGGCGCGAAGCGCCGAGCCAGAAGCTCGACACGTCGAGCAAATTGCTCGGCGAGTCAGGCAAAAAGCTCGGCGATCCCGGTAATAAGCCCGAATGGCCGGGCAGGCACCTTCGTATGGCGGGACCATCCGGCTCCTGTCAGCCCCCGTGTCCCGCATGGCACGCCGCCGGTCCGGGCGGCTGGGCGTTGCAGAGCTGCGGCGGCACTCCGGATGGCAGGAAGCGGCGCCCTGCCGGCGGCAGCGTTCGACAGCCTGCGTGGCGGCGGTCATCGCGCTATGCTCGGTCGACATATTCCGGGGGGGAATGGATGACCATGCAGCGCTGGCTGATAGCCACCGCCGTGACCTGCGTCGCCGCCACAGACTGTAGCGAAGCGCCACAAGGAACGACGACACAAACCGCACGCCGACCGCAACAGGCCGGCCCGACGAATCCACTCGTCACCGCCAGCCATCTCGCCGGCGCCGAGGCCGCGGGCCTGACCGGCGTTCAGCGCGCCATGCAAGGCCACATCGAAGCGATGCACAAGGACACGATGCGTTCGATGCATCTGGCCGACCCTTCTAGTCGCATCGACCACAAGGAAAGCCACGATGTCTCAATTCATCAAGTCATGTAACGATGGACTTTGGTGCGATCTCGATCAGAGCAAACTTTACCCATATCACAGACCGGTACTAGCTCATTACACGTCGGTGGCCACTCTCGAGAAGATCATGGTGCATGAAGAGTTGTGGCTATCTCACCCGCTGCTAATGAACGACGATCAAGAGATGAAGTGGGGCCTAATCGAAGGACACAGGCAGTTCATAAGTCACGAGGGACTTAGGCGGGCATGCGGCAGTCCCGAAAGAATCTTGACGCTGATTCAGGCCTTTGAAGACGCCCACAACGATTTCGCTTCAACACACGCATATGACGTCTACGTCGCATGCTTCTGTACCCACGATCCAGACGACGATGACGGACTGTTGTCAATGTGGCGAGCGTACGGCGCGAATGGTGGTGGCGCGGCGATCGTGTTTGATACCGGTCGCCTAGTTGGATCAGATGATTCTCCTCTTATCCTCGCGCCAGTTGTTTATCAATCGACTGACGATAGACGCAAATGGCTCACTGATAGACTTGACGAGTTGGCTACGGCGATACAGGTTTCGAGTCCACCAAACGATGATATAGCCGAGTTAAGTCGCGCCTTCATGGAGCGATTGAAGATTTTTGCGTTGTTTACGAAACATACTGGGTTCAAGGAAGAACGCGAGTGGCGGCTTGTCTACATGAGTGATCGTGATCGCAACAAGCTTTACGAGCCGATGCTCAGCTATGTCGTTACCGATCGAGGGTTGCAGCCAAAGTTCAAACTGCCCCTCAAAGCGAACCCGCCAGAGGCGCACCTGAATTTCTCGCTTGCGACCATTCTCCAATCAATATTGCTTGGTCCAACTGCCGGTACACCGCTCTCAGTTATGGCTATCAAGCGAATGCTTGCAAGAGCTGGAAAACCTCAATTTGTCGATCGCGTACGAGCCTCGTCGACTCCCTTTAGAACCTGAATATGTCGAACCATATCGGGGTCAGGTTCATTTAAACCGAAGAATAAAATGGATCGAATTAAAAGGGGTCAGAGACATTAACAAATTACCTGCGGTGTTCGCGTAACCGGGGCAGAATCACTTATAGAAACTTTTTGTCTCAGTCGTGCAATCACAAGGAGAGAAACAATGCGTTTGATTCAATGGAGTTTGGCCCTTCTGCTGCTGGCTGGTCTGACTGGTTGCCAGTCGTCCTTGATGGTGAAGTCGGGCGGCTCCGCGCCGACGCCTGAACCGGGCAAGGCGCTGGTGGTGTTCATGCGACCGTCGTCGCTTGGCGGGGCAGTCCAGTCGTCGGTGTACGACACGCATGAGAAGGAAGACAAGTTCATCGGCATCGTGTCGAGCAAGACCAAGATCGCCTATCAGGCCGAGCCGGGTGAGCACCTGTTCATGGTGATCGCCGAGAACGCGGATTTCATGGTCGCGCATCTGGATGCGGGCAAGACCTACTACGCGCTGGTCAGTCCGCGCATGGGTGTGTGGAAGGCACGCTTCTCGCTGCTGCCGATCCACAATCAGGCCAGCGCGAAGTACAGCATGCAGTCTTCCGATTTCCGCGAGTGGATGGACAAGACCGCCTGGGTCAACGTCACACCCGCCGCCGAAGGGTGGTATCGCGAGCACGCCGCAGACATCACTGCGAAGAAGCTCGACTACATGCGTCGATGGAACACGGCCGATGCCGAGCAGCGGGCCGAGTTGACGCTGCCGGCCGCCGACGGCATCTGACCGTCCGATCTTGAGGTTTCATTCGGCACACAAGAACGGCGCCGTATCCCTACGGCGCCGTTCCGAGTTTGGTCGTGAAGGAAGAGAAAATGGATCTGGCTTATCCATCCTCTTCGGCCTTGCTTGACGGCACCCGATCAATCAGCCAGCTGCCCGCACCACTGCTGCTCACAAGGCACGCCGTCGCCATCGCCATCCATCTTCGTGCCGGGACATTGTTTGATGAAGAAGGTGGCTTCGGCGCATGAGGTCATCTGCGGGCAACGCGTGCGGCCGTCGCAGTGGAAAGGTTGTTCGGGTGCCACAGCGATGGCCGGGATCGTGTGCGACATCGGTTCCGGTGTGGCCTGGACAGCGTGGGATGTCGGTTCCGGCGTCGGCGTGATCGGAGGTGATACCGGCGTCGGCGTGGCCGGCATCGCGAGCGATGTCGGAGCCGGGAGTGGGGTGCTGTCGGTGGCGTGGTGTGCCGTGAGTCGTGCGTAGCCGTACCAGCCGATGGCGGCGAGCAGCAGCAAACCAACCGTGGCGGTCAGCGGGCTTTGCCGGGTGGCCGTGGACTGTGGGCGTCGCGTGCGGTGGGTCGTGCCGCGGCTGCCGGGACGCATGACGCGCACCGCGCGCTTTTTGCCGTCGCCACTCAGGTCGATCTCGAAAGAGATCATCTCGCCGATGCAAGGGCGGATGCCGTCGCGCGGAAAGGCCGAGATGTGGACGAAAATCTCTTCAGTCCCCACGGCTGGCTCGATGAAACCGAAGCCGCGGTCGTCATTCCATTTTGCCAACTTGCCATGGGTTCGCATAAGCGGAGCTTCCAAGCTTTTGGGTCCACGGCAAGCCGTTGGTACTTGATGTTCCGGCTCCATGTTTGAACCGTCAAGCCGATCACGAAAACCGGGACGGGGGAAGTAAGCCATCTCAACCGCGACACGCTGTCGCAGCGGCTTCCGCCCGCACTGTTTGCGCCTAGATTGGGCCTCTTCCCACTACGCGGAGCGAGCCCATGTGCAGCAAGTCCTACAAGGAACTGACGCAGGATCTCAGCAAGGCGGTTGCTACGTTACGCGCGGCGCAGCCCGGCACGCTGGATGGATTTTCGGCGATGTCGAAGGCGGCGATGGAGCCGGGTGTACTGTCGGCAATCGACAAGGAACTGATGGCCTTGTCGATTGGCGTGGCGGGGCGTTGCGACGGCTGCATCGGCTTTCATGTGAAGGCTCTGGTGCGCATGGGTGCCAGTTACGAGCAGCTGACCGAAACGCTGGCGGTGGCGGTGTACATGGGCGGTGGACCATCGCTGATGTATGCGGCCGACGCGGTGCGTGCATGGGAGGAGTTCGGCGGAAAAAGTTGAGCCGCAGCGAGGGTGGCGGCTTCGGCTGGCATCCTTGGAACGAAGAACGGCGCCGTTGCGAAACGGCGCCGTTCCTGATTTCAGCCAGGTGTGATCAAAGCGCCTCGAAAATCCCCGCCGCACCCATGCCCGTGCCGATGCACATCGTCACCATGCCGTACTTCTGTTTCCGGCGACGCATGCCGTGCACCAGCGTGGCGATGCGCACCGCGCCGGTGGCACCGAGCGGGTGGCCCAGCGCGATGGCGCCGCCGAGCGGGTTGACCTTGCTCGGGTCGAGCTTGAGGTCGCCCATCACGGCGAGGGCCTGGGCGGCGAACGCCTCGTTGAGTTCGATCCAGTCCAGCTGATCCTGGGTGATGCCGGTCTGCTTGAGGGCCTTGGGGATCGCTTCTTTCGGGCCGATGCCCATGATCTCCGGGCGTACGCCGGCGACGGAGAAGCCGACGAAGCGGGCCAGCGGCTGCAGGTTGTATTCCTTGATCGCCTTTTCGCTGGCGAGCAGCACGGCGCCAGCGCCGTCGGACATCTGCGAGGAGTTGCCTGCGGTGACGCTGCCGCCGAACTGGCCGTTGCGGAACACGGTCTTGAGCTTGCTCAGCACTTCCAGCGTGGTGCCGGCGCGCGGGCCTTCGTCGGCGCCGATGCTGCGGCTGTCGGTGATGATGCCGCGGGTGGCGAGGTTGGGGTAATGGTCATCGAGCAGGAACGGGCTGATCTCGTCGTTGAATTCGCCGGCGGCCTGGGCGGCGAGCGCGCGACGGTGGCTTTCCACCGAGAACGCATCCTGCTGCTCGCGGCTGACCTTCCACTGCTTGGCCACGTTCTCGGCGGTGATGCCCATGCCGTAGGCGATGCCGATGTGTTCGTTGCTGAAGATCGCGGGGTTCATCGCGATCTTGTGGCCCATCATCGGCACCATGCTCATGCTCTCGGTACCGCCGGCGAGCATCAGGTCGTCCTCGCCGAGACGGATGCGGTCGGCCGCCATCGCCACGGCCTGCAGGCCGGACGAGCAGAAGCGGTTGATGATGACGCCGGGCACGGTGTCGGGCAGGCCGGCCAGCAGCACGCCGATGCGCGCCACGTTCATGCCTTGCTCGGCCTCGGGCATGGCGCAGCCGATGATGGCGTCGCCAATGCGGTGCGGGTCGATGCCGGGGTATTGCGCCATCACGCTGCGGATCACGTGGGCGAGCATGTCGTCGGGACGGGTGTTGCGGAATACGCCGCGCGGCGCCTTGCCGACCGGGGTGCGGGTGGCGGCGACGATGTAGGCGTCTTGCACTTGCTTGGTCATTTTGTTCTCCGTTGCCCTCGCGCCATGCGCGGAAGCGGGCGTGTGATTTGGTCGCGTGGGGGACAACCATCCCCACCCCAGCCCTCCCCTTGAAGGGGAGGGAGCAGGTTGCGGTCAGTTCCTGAGCGGTTTGCCGGTGGTCATGGTGTGGGCGATGCGGGCCTGGGTTTTCTCGGTCTGCGCCAGCTCCACGAAATGCTTGCGCTCCAGCGCCAGCAGCCATTCCTCGTCGACCGTCGAACCGCGCTCGATCACGCCGCCGCACAAGGTGTCGGCAATGCGCGTGGCAATGTCCACGTCGTGCTCGGAGGCGAAGTAGCCGGCCTGCAGATTGGCCAGCGAGGCCTTGAACGTGGCGGTGCCGACATCGCCGGCAACCGGGATCGCGCGCGCCGGCAGCGGTGGACGGTAGCCGCTTTCGGCCAGCGCGTTCGCCACCTGCTTGGCGACGTAGAGCAGCTCCCAGGCGTTGAACACCACCACGTCGCTGTCACGCAACAGGCCGAGCTGCTTCGCTTCGAACGCGCTGGCGGAAACCTTGGCCATCGCCACGGTCTCGAACACCTTCTTCAGCTCCTCGAACGGATCGCCCGGGTTCGCCTTGGCGGCGCGCACGGCCAGTTCGTGCAGGCCGCCACCGGCCGGCAGCAGGCCGACGCCGGCCTCGACCAGGCCGATGTAGCTTTCCAGCGCCGCGACGGTGCGTGCCGAATGCATCTGGAACTCGCAGCCGCCGCCGAACGCCATGCCGCGCACGGCGGACACCACCGGCACCAGCGAGTACTTGATCGCCATGCTGGTGCGCTGGAAGTTCTCCACCATCTTCTCGAAGTCGGCGATCTTGCCTTCCTTGAGCAGGCCGAGCGCGCCCTTGAGATCCGCGCCGGCGGAGAACGGCTCGCCGGTCTGCCAGATCACCACGGCCTTGAGCTTTTCCTCGGCCAGCTTGATCGCGTGCTGCACGCCGTCGAGCACGAAGTCGTTGACTGTGTTCATCTTGGTCTTGAACGAGAGGATGCCGACGTGGTCGTCGCCCAGCGTCCACAGGCGCACGCCGTCGTTTTCCCACACGGTGGTGCCCTGGTCGAACTTCTCGCCGATCAGCGGATCGGGGAACAGCTGGCGCTGGTAGACCGGATGCTGCGAACGCGGCTTGTCGGCGTTGGCGCTGGCCGAGTACGAGCCGTCCTTGCCATGCACGCTTTTGCGGCCATCGGTGACCCACGCCGGCAGCGGCGCCTTGCTCATCGCCTTGCCGGCGGCGATGTCTTCGTTGATCCAGCCGGCGATCTGCTGCCAGCCGGCGGCCTGCCAGGTCTCGAACGGGCCGAGCTTCCAGCCGTAGCCCCAGCGGATCGCGAAATCGACGTCGCGCGCGGTGTCGGCGATGTCGGCCAGGTGATAGGCGGTGTAGTGGAACAGGTCGCGGAAGCTGGCCCACAGGAACTGCGCCTGCGGATCGCTGGACGCGCGCAGCTTGCCGAACTTCTCGGCCGGGTCCTTGATCGCCAGGATCGCGGCGACTTCATCGGAGGGCTTCTGCTCGGAGGCGCGGTAATCCTTGGCGGCCGGGTCGAGCACCACGATGTCCTTGCCGGCCTTCTTGTAGAAGCCGGCGCCGGTCTTCTGGCCGAGCGCGCCCTGGTCGATCAGGCCCTGCAGCCATGCCGGCGCCTTGAAGTACTGGTGCCACGGATCCTCCGGCAGCGTGTCGGCCATGGTCTTGATCACGTGCGCCATGGTGTCCAGGCCGACCACGTCGGCGGTGCGGTAGGTCGCACTCTTAGGACGGCCCAGCGCCGGACCGGTCAGCGCGTCGACGGTGTCGAAGCCGAGCTTGAACTGGTCGGTGTGGTACATCGCCGACAGCATCGAGAACACGCCGATGCGGTTGCCGATGAAGTTCGGGGTGTCCTTGGCGATCACCACGCCCTTGCCGACGGTGGTGACCAGGAAGGCTTCGAGACCCTCGATCACGGCCGGGTCGGTGAGTCTGGTCGGGATCAGCTCGACCAGATGCATGTAGCGCGGCGGGTTGAAGAAGTGCACGCCGGTGAAGCGGTGGCGCATTTCTTCCGGCAGTGCCTCGGCGAGGCCGTTGATCGACAGGCCCGAGGTATTGGAGGCAAGGATCGCGGTCTTCGACAGATGCGGCGCGATCTTCTTGTACAGGTCCAGCTTCCAGTCCATCCGCTCGGCGATCGCCTCGATCACCAGGTCGACGTCCTTGAGGTGCGCCATGTCCTCGTCATAGTTGGCCGGGATGATCGCGGCGGCGAGATTCTTGTCGGCCAGCGGCGCCGGGGAAAGTTTGAGGAGATTCGCGATGGCCTTGAGCGCGATGCCGCTCTTCGGGCCGTCCTTGGCAGGCAGGTCGAACAGCACGGTTTCGACGCCGGCGTTGGTCAGGTGCGCGGCGATCTGCGCGCCCATGACACCGGCGCCCAGCACGGCGGCCTTGCGGATGCGCAGCGCTGATGTGGGTGAGGATGCAGCGGTCATTGGCTTCTCCGAGGGTGCAAACGAGAGTGAAACGAGGGTATGGAAGATCAGGGATGGCTGAGCCCGGCGACGGCGAAGCGGATCAGGTGCTGCGCGGTCTGCTCGCGATGGGCGTGCTCGCTGACATCACTTTTTCGCTGGATCATGCCGAAGCCGGACATCGCATGGGTCAGCGCGCCGGTGACCAGATCGATGCGCCAGTACAGCTCCTGCTTGCTCAGTTGCGGCAGCAGGCGGGCGAATTCGGCGGTGAACTGGCGCATCACATGGCCGTAGTTGGCGGACAGGAACTGGCGCAGGGTGTCGTCATGCTCGGCGAACGCACGTGCCAGCACGCGCATGAAGAGGGAGCCGCTGCCGTCGTGCGACAGATCCAGCGCCGGGCGGATATAGGCCGCCAGCACGGCTTCGAGGGTGGTGTCGGGGTGGCCGGCGACCTTGGCCAGGGCGGACAATCGGCTGGCGTTCAGCGCATCGAGCCGGCGCCTGAACACCTCCTCGACCAGTTTGTCCTTGGAGCCGAAGTGGTAGTTGACCGCGGCCAGGTTGACCCCGGCGGCGGTCGTCAGCTGGCGCAGCGAGGCGCCGTCGAAGCCACGCTGGGCGAACAGGACTTCGGCAGCGCCGAGTATCCGTTCCTTGGTGGAGCCGGAGCTGTTCACGGGCAGAACCATCCATCGGCCATGGGCCAGTTCAAACGATCGTTTGAGCATACGCGGACAGCTTGGCGGCCGTCAAACCAAGCCGGTTGCAAACAACGGGTTACTTGCGTATGAGTTAGAATCTGTCAAACTTTCGTGAGCTAAATCCCCGGTCCATGTCAGATTTAGCTCATCTGCCGGCCCGCGCCGGCCACGCCGCCCTTTCTTTTCATCCGTTTTCCCGGAGCAGACCCGTATGGCGCTGGAGCGCACCCTTTCCATCATCAAGCCCGACGCCGTTGCCAAGAACGTCATCGGTGAAATCTACGCACGCTTCGAAAAGGCCGGCCTCAAGGTCGTGGCCGCGAAGATGAAGCAGTTGTCGCGTCAGGAAGCCGAAGGCTTCTACGCGGTGCACCGCGAGCGTCCGTTCTTCAAGGCACTGGTCGACTTCATGATCTCGGGTCCGGTGATGATCACCGCGCTCGAGGGTGAGAACGCCGTGCTGGCTCATCGCGATCTGATGGGTGCCACCAATCCGAAGGAAGCCGCGCCGGGCACGATCCGCGCCGACTTTGCCGATTCCATCGACGCGAATGCCGTGCATGGTTCCGATGCGGTCGATACCGCCAAGGTGGAGATTGCGTATTTCTTCGCTGCGACGGACGTGCTGTCGCGCTGAGTGATTCAACCGTTTGTGAGGCAAGAGTTGTGAACCAGGTTGTTGTGAATCCGCCCGCCAAAGTCAACCTGCTCGACTTCGATCGCCAGGGTCTGCGTGATTTCTTCACGCAGATCGGCGAGAAGCCGTATCGCGCCGAGCAGGTGATGAAGTGGATCTACCACGACCTGGAAGACAACTTCGAAAACATGACCGACGTGGGCAAGGCGCTGCGCGCCAAGCTCACCGAGGTCTGCTACATCGGCGCGCCGAAGACTCTGCTGGACAAGGCCGCCACTGACGGTACCCACAAGTGGCTGCTGGGCATGGACAGCGGCAACGCGATCGAGACGGTGTACATCCCCGAGCCGACCCGCGGCACCTTGTGCGTGTCCTCACAGATTGGTTGCGCGCTGAACTGCAGCTTCTGCTCGACCGGCGCGCAGGGTTTCAACCGCAACCTGTCCACCGCCGAGATCATCGGCCAGGTGTGGGTGGCGGCGAAGTACCTGGGCAACATCACCCATCAGAACCGTCGCATCACCAACGTGGTGATGATGGGCATGGGTGAGCCGCTGGCGAACTTCGAGAATGTGGTGCGGGCGATGCGCCTGATGCGCGACGACCTGGGCTTCGGTCTGGCCGCCAAGCGCGTCACGCTGTCCACCGCCGGCATGGTGCCGCTGATCGACCAGCTGTCGGATGCGATCGACGTATCGCTGGCGGTTTCTCTGCATGCAGCCAATGACGAGCTGCGTACCGAACTGGTGCCGATCAACAAGCGTTATCCGATCGCCGAGCTGCTGGCTGCCTGCCAGCGCTGGGTCGCGCGCAAGCCGCGTACCTCGATCACGTTCGAATACACCTTGATGAAGGGCATCAACGACCAGCCCGAGCATGCCCGCCAGCTGATCAAGCTGATGCGCAGGCTGCCGACCTGCAAGGTCAACCTGATCCCGTTCAATCCATTTCCCGGCACCCGCTACGAGCGTTCGGACGCGAATGACATTCGCGACTTCCAGACACAGCTGTTGAATGCCGGTGTGCTGACCATGTTGCGGCGTACCCGCGGCGACGATATCGATGCTGCCTGCGGTCAATTGGCCGGGCAGGTGACCGATCGTACCCGGCGTAGTGCCGATCTTCGCAAGCGGCAAGACGAGGGGGCATTGCATGCGATTTGACCGGGTACTGATCTTCAGCCTGCTGTTGCCGCTGGCTGGCTGCATGACCACACGCACCGACAGCAATTCGCTCGGCAAGAACCTGCCGGAATCCAGCAAGGCCGACCAGGCCATGGATGCCGCACGCATCCATACCGAGCTGGCCCAGCGCTACATGGACTCCGGCGATCTGCAGACGGCGCTGGAGAAAGTGACCAAGGCGCTGCAGTTCAACCCGAACTACGCGCCGGCGCATACCGTGATCGCGGTGATCTACGAGCGCATCAACAAACTGCCCGAAGCCGAGCAGCATTATCGCAAGGCAGTGGCGCTGGAACCGGCCAAGGGCGCACCAAACAACAATCTTGGTGTATTCCTGTGCCACACCGGGAAAACCGCGGAAGCGAACGGGTATTTCCAGAAAGCTGTGGCCGACCCGTTCTACCAGACGCCCGATGTGGCGCTGACGAATGAAGGGGTATGCCAGCTGCGAGCCAATGACGCCAAGGGTGCCGAAGCGAGTTTTCGTGACGCCATCGTGCGAAATCCGAACAATGCAGAGGCACTCTTCCAGCTTGCGAATGTGCTTTATCTGAATAAGGATACGTTTCGCGCCAGGGCCTTCATCCAGCGATTCGATGCGCTGGGCCAACCGACTGCCGCGTCACTCAAGCTTGGTCACGACATTGAATCCCGTCTGGGCAACCAGGAAGGCGCCCTCACTTACAGCAAGCGATTGCTTGGCCAGTTCCCGGATTCGGAGCAGGCGCACGCTCTTGACACGACTGCCAGCCCATGACCGCCATGCAACCTCCATCGACCGAGCCCGGTGCGAACGAACCGGATCTGTTCGGCATCAATTTGCTCAACATGGATATACCGTCGACAGAGTCCCGCACGGTCAGTTTCGGCAATCGCCTGCATTCGGCGCGTGAAGCCCGCGGACTGAATCTGGAAGCCTGTGCGCTGACGCTGAAACTGCCGGCGCGCGTGTTGCGCCAGCTTGAACGCGATCAGTACGACGGCATCGATTCGAAGGTTTATCTCGCCAGTTACATCGGCAAGTACGCTCGCCATCTTGGCATCAACGAGGCGTCGATCCAGGTCGAGCTTGACCGCATCAAGCAGGTCGAGCCAACGCTGGTGGCGACCGGCGGTATTTCGCATTCGCGCTTCCTGTTTGATCGCTACGCCACGGCAGCAACCTATGTCGTGCTGACGGCGGTGATCGTGGTGCCGATGATCTGGCTGGGCGTACGTGGCACCCTCGATCGCGACTTCAGCCATCTGGCCCCGCTGGATGCTGCGCCGGTGGCGCAACTGGATGCACCGGCGACGAACACATCGAGTGCGGCAGCCGCCAGTCTGGCCAGCCGGGTGGTTCCGTCGTCGCCGGTTACGCAGGCGCAAGGGCAGGAACAGGAGCCTCTGATGGCCTCGATGGCGCCGTTCCCGAGCATGGATAGCAGCAGTCTGTCGTCGACCAAGCCCACTGTGCCAGCGGCGGTCGATGCCGGCAGCGGCGGTCATAGCCTGGGCCTGAGCCTGAGTGCGGCCAGTTGGGTCGAGGTTGTCGACAGCCATGGCACGCGGCTGGAATACGGCCTGCTGCCTGCCGGCAGCAACAAGACCTACCACAGCGATCAGCCACTGGATGTGCGCATTGGCAATGCCAGTGGTGCACAGATCAGCATCGATGGCCAGTCGGTGGGACTGGATGATTACCGGCGTGCCAACGTGGCGCGTTTCCGCGTGCAGATGCAGGACGGCAAGGCTTCCGCAGCCAGCCTCTGATCACCGCCCGGACCGCTTCGGGCAATCCATTTCGGTTATGCTTGCCCATTGTTCGCTCGGCAACGAGCGGACGTGATCTGCTGTCCCTCTTATTTACCGCGCAGGCCTGTGCACGCGCCTGCGGGTGCGCAGCCTTTTGAATGGTGATTGCATGGCATTTGAAGAATACGACAAGTACGAACAAAGCGAATTGGTTCAGAAATGGCTGCGCGAGAATGGCGTGTCGATCATCGTCGGTATCGCGATCGGCTTGGTCGGCATTTTCGGCTGGCAGCAATGGCGCAACCATCAGGCCCGCAATGAGGGCATGGCATCGCAGCTCTATCAGCAGGTGCAGATCGCGCTGGCATCCGGCAAGCCGGATGCAGCCACTCAGCTGACCGATCAGTTGATGAAGGATTATGCCAAGTCGCCGTATGCCGTCTTTGCCGTCAGCGACCGTGCGAAACAGCAAGTGGAAGCCAAGCAGCTGGACAAGGCCGAGACATCGCTGGCGTGGGCTGAAAGCCACGCTGCTGATCCGGCATTGAAGTCGTTGACCATGTTGCGCATCGCGCAGGTGGAACTCGCACGCGACGACGGCAAGGCCGCGCTGGCCACGCTCGATCGCATGCCGGCTGACAGTTACAAGGGGCTGGCTCAGGAACTCCGCGGGGATGTGCTGGTCAAGCTTGGACGCTCGGACGATGCGCGCAAGGCTTACCAGACAGCCTTGTCGACGTTGAGCGAGGAAGCGCCGCAACGCGGCGCCTTGCAGATGAAACTCGATGATTTGGCCGTGGCCGGGAAGCAGGGTGCATGAAAAGATTTTTACTGATCACACTGGCTTCATTGGTAACCCTTGCCGGTTGCCATTCGCTCAAGAAGGAAAACATCCAGCCGCCGACTCCGTTGGCCAAGGACTTCAAGCCTACCGTTCAAGTCACCCGTTTGTGGAGCACCCGTGTCGGTGACGGTGCCGGTGTCAGTGGCGCCCGTCTGCGTCCGGCTGTGGTTGATGGCGTGCTTTACGCCGACAGCACGGACGGCAAACTGGTCGCAATCGACGCTGCCAGCGGCAAGACCCTGTGGTCGAAGAGTTCGAGCACGCATGGCTGGTTCGGCTGGGGCGACAAGAAGCGCAAAGATGCCCTGTACGCCGGTGGTCCGGCAGTCGCTGGCGATCTGCTCGCCGTCGGCACGCTCGATGGTCACGTCTATGGCGTGAATGCGAAAGATGGCAGCCCGCGCTGGGAGGCCGAGTTGAAAGCCGAAGTGCTGACGTCGCCGGTGATCGTCGGTGACCTGACGGTGGTGCGAACCAGCGACGGTCGCGTCTACGCGCTGGACAGCAAGACCGGCGAGCGTCGCTGGGTCTATGACCAGGGCACCGTGCCGTTGCTGAGTCTGCGCGGCAATGGCCGGCTGCTGACGGCCAATGGCGTGCTGTTTTTCGGCAGCGACGACGGCAAGCTGGTCGCGTTGCGCCTGGACAATGGCTCGAAGCTGTGGGAGCAGAAGCTCGCCAGCGGCGAAGGCCGTACCGAGATTGATCGACTGAATGACGTCGATGGCGCGATCCTGCTCGATGGCAGCACGCTCTACGGTGCTGCCTATCACGGCAATCTGGTGGCTGTGGACGGCCCCAGCGGTCGCCCGCTGTGGTCACGTCCGTTTTCCAGCTTCGGCTCGCTGGCGATCAGCGGCAATTCGGTTATCGGCGCCAACGACGATTCGCAAGTGTGGGCGTTCGACAAGACGGGCGGTGCCGACATGTGGAAGAACGACGCCCTCAAATACCGGTGGGTCACAGGCCCGGCCGTGCAGGGCGATTACGTCGTGGTCGGCGACATGGAAGGCTACGTGCATTGGCTGCAGGTCGGCGATGGTGCGTTGGCTGCACGTCAGCGGCTGTCGAAGAAGGCGATCCGCGCCCAGCCGCTGGTGGTGGGTGACACCGTCTACGTCGAGGACGTGGCGGGCCATATCGGCGCCTACCGTCTGTCCGCGTACTGATCGCGGAGACCATGTCCTCATCATGCTGCCTGTCGTCGCGCTAGTTGGTCGTCCCAATGTCGGTAAATCGACCCTTTTCAATGTACTGACGCGCAGTCGTGACGCCCTGGTGGCCGACATGCCGGGCGTCACCCGTGATCGTCACTACGGCGTCTGCCGCAGTGGCGCGCGGCCCTTCGTGGTGGTCGATACCGGCGGCCTGTCCGGCGTCGAGGAAGCCATGGACGTGCTCACCGCGAAGCAGGTGCGTTTGGCGATCGAAGAAGCGAACGTGCTGGTGTTCGTGGTCGATGCCCGTGAAGGCCTGCTGCCGCAGGACTACGTCATCCTGGGCGAGTTGCGTCGCAGCGGCAAGACCATCATCGCGGCGGTCAACAAGACTGACGGGTTGGAAGAGGAAGCCGTACTGGCGGAGTTCTCCGCGTTCGGCGTCGGCAAGATCCTGCCATTGTCCGCTGCGCATAATCGCGGCACCAACGACCTGATTGAACTGATTCTGCCGTTGCTGCCCGCCGACGAGGAAAGCACGGTCGAAGAGGAAGGCGAGGGTGGCAGCATTCGTGTCGCCATCGTCGGTCGTCCGAATGCCGGCAAATCGACGCTGATCAATCGCCTGCTCGGCGAAGACCGGCTGATTGTCTCGGATGTCGCCGGTACTACCCGCGATCCGATCCGCGTCCCGCTGGAACGCGACGGCAAACGCTACACACTGATCGACACCGCCGGCATCCGTCGCAAGGCACGCGTCGAGGAAGCTGTCGAGAAATTCAGCGTTATCAAGACGCTGCAGTCGATTGCCGCAGCCCAGGTCGTGGTGGTGATGATCGATGCCCGCGAAAACCTGGCCGATCAGGATCTCACCCTGATCGGTTACGCGATGGACGAGGGCAGGGCGCTGGTGATCGCCATCAACAAGTGGGATGGCCTGGACCAGTATCAGCGCGACGAGTGCATGCGCGCGCTGGACCGTCGATTGGTGTTCGTCGACTGGGCCAAGCAGGTACATATCTCGGCACTGCACGGTTCGGGCTTGCGCGAGCTGATGCGGGCGGTCGTGCGAGCTCATGCGTCGGCGACCAAGGTGCTGGTGTCTTCCGATCTGACCAAGACGCTGGAGAAAGCCTACGAAGGCTACCAGCCGCCATTGGTGCATGGTCACTCGCCGAAGCTTCGCTTCGCCCATCCGGGTGGCAACAATCCGCCGACCATCGTGATCCACGGCACCCGCACCAAGCACATTGCACCGGCCTATCAGCGCTATCTGGAAAACTTTTTCCGCAAACGCTACAAGCTCGAAGGCACGCCGATCCGGATTGCCTTCCGCGAAGGCGAAAACCCGTATGCGGGACGCAAGAAAGTGCTGACCAAGGAGCAGGAGCAGAAGGCCCGGCGCCGGGTCAGTGACCTGATCAAGCGCACGCGCTGATTCTTCGACACGCTCGTCTCGGGCTACGGCGCAGACCGCAGCAGATCGGCCGGAGTCAAACCGTACACCGCAGCGTCATGGGCCTGTCCATTCGCCCACAGGCGCTGCCGCGCAATCGCTTCGAAGCGCGCACCGGTTTTTTCGGCGGTGCGCCGGCTCGCATGGTTGTCGGGCATGACAACGATCTCGATGCGGATCAAACCCAGTTGTTCAAAGCCGAAACGCGCGACCAGCGCGGCGGCGCGTGCGGCAAAGCCTTCGCCATGACGTGACTGGCGCACCCAATAACCGAGGTTGGCGCTTCTATGCTGACGGTTGCGCTGGTTGAGTCCGGCTGCACCGAGCAACTCGTCGGTGTCCAGGTCGAAGATCGGGAACGCGAAGTGCTCGCCACGCGACCAGCCGTCCTGACAGTGGCTTATCCATGCGCGCGCATCAGCGATGTCGTAATCCGCATGGCACCAGGGTAGCCAGCGCCCCACGCTGGCCACCGACGAACGTGCTGCCTCGAACAGGTCTTCGGCATCCTGCGCTTGCCACGGACGCAACCGCAGTGGCTCCTCGACAAGCACCAATGTGGGCAAGACCGGTTCGCTTGTCATCAGGCGCCTTTTCGCTTTTGTTTGTGTGCATGCAGGCCAGTCGCGATAATGGGCAACTTCCAGTCAGGCATCAACATGAGCGCACGCATTCTCGACGGCAAACGCATCGCCCAGGAATTGCTGGAGCGCCTGCGCCTGCGCGTCGCCGAGCGGGTCGCACAAGGACTGGCCGCACCGGGACTGGCCGTGGTGCTGGTGGGCAGCGATGCCGCGTCATCGGTCTACGTGCGCAACAAGCGCAAGGCCTGCCATCAGGTAGGTTTTCGCTCGTTCGATTACGACCTGTCATCGAACACCAGCCAGGAAGAGTTGTTCGCCCTGATCGACCGCCTGAATGCCGATCCAGCTGTGCATGGCATCCTGGTGCAATCGCCGTTGCCGGAGCATATCGACGAGGATGCACTGGTCGATCGCATCGATCCGGACAAGGACGTGGACGGTTTCCAGGCAGTCAACGTGGGTCGCCTGGCGCTGCGTCGTTTCGGCCTGCGCCCATGCACACCCAAAGGCGTGATGACCCTGCTGGGCCACACCGATCGTCCGGTGCGTGGCCAGCATGCAGTGGTGGTCGGCGTCTCCAATCATGTCGGGCGACCGCTGGCGCTGGAGCTGATGATTGCCGGCTGCACCACCACGTCGTGTCATCGTTTCACGCGCGACCTGGCGGGTTTCGTGCAACAGGCCGATATCGTGATCGTCGCCGTGGGCAAGCCGGGACTGGTCAAAGGGGAATGGATCAAGCCGGGCGCCGTGGTGATCGATGTCGGCATCAACCGGCTCGACGATGGTCGGCTGGTGGGCGATGTGCAATTCGATGCCGCCGCCGAGCGCGCCAGCTGGATCACCCCGGTACCTGGTGGGGTCGGTCCGATGACGGTGGCCACGCTGATGGAGAACACGCTGGAAGCGGCCGAAGCGCATGCGAAGCTACACAAGGTCGGCTGATCTGGCGTCCGATTCAGCGGCACGGCTGGCGAGGCTCGCGGCAGGGCGCGTATAATTCCCTCTTTGCAGCGGGACTTTTCGCATGCGTATCATCGCCGAGGCCCTGACCTACGACGACGTCTACCTTGTTCCGGGCCATTCCATCGTGCTGCCGCGTGATGTGAATACGTCAACGCGGTTCACCCGCAACCTGCGCCTGAACATTCCGATCGTCTCCGCCGCCATGGACACGGTCACCGAAGCTCGCCTCGCCATCACCATGGCACAGTGCGGCGGCATCGGCATCATCCACAAGAACATGACGGCCGAGCAGCAGGCGGCTGAAGTTCGCCTGGTCAAGAAATTCGAGGCTGGCGTGATACGCAGCCCGATCACCGTGGGCCCGAACACCTCGATCCGCGAAGTGCTTCGGCTGACCCATGCGCACAACATCTCCGGCGTGCCGGTGGTCGATGGCGAGCAACTGGTCGGCATCGTCACCAGTCGCGATCTGCGTTTCGAACGCAAGCACGACGATCCGGTGCGCAACATCATGACCCGCCAGGACAAGCTGGTCACGGTCAAGGAAGGCGCCAGCCAGGATGACGTGCTGCGGCTGCTGCATACGCACCGCATCGAGAAGGTGCTGGTGGTCAACGACGCATTCCAGCTGCGTGGCCTGATCACGGTCAAGGATATCCAGAAGGCGCGCGACAACCCGCATTCCGCCAAGGATCCCAACGAAGCGTTGCTGGTCGGTGCCGCGGTCGGCGTGGGTGGCGACACCGAGCAGCGCGTCGCCGCGCTGGTCGATGCCGGCGTCGATGTGCTGGTGGTGGATACCGCCCACGGTCATTCGCAAGGCGTGATCGACCGCGCCGGCTGGGTCAAGAAACACTATCCGCAGGTGCAGGTGATTGCCGGCAACATCGTCACCGGCGAAGCGGCGCGCGCGCTGCTCGATGCCGGTGTGGATGCGGTGAAGGTCGGCGTGGGTCCCGGCTCGATCTGCACCACGCGCGTCGTCGCCGGTGTCGGCGTGCCGCAGATCACCGCGATCGACATGGTCGCCACCGCGCTGAAGGACGAGATCCCGCTGATCGCCGATGGCGGTATACGCTACTCCGGCGATATCCCGAAGGCACTCGCCGCCGGCGCCTCCACCGTGATGCTCGGCTCGATGTTCGCTGGCACCGAGGAATCGCCGGGCGAGGTAGAGCTGTTCCAAGGCCGTTCGTACAAGAGCTACCGCGGCATGGGCTCGATCGGTGCGATGCAGCTTGGTTCGAAGGATCGCTATTTTCAGGACGAGGCCGATGCCGACAAACTGGTGCCGGAAGGCATCGAAGGTCGCGTGCCGTACCGCGGTCCGCTGCGCAACATCATTCACCAGCTGATCGGTGGCTTGCGTGCGTCGATGGGTTACCTGGGTGCAGCCACCATCGAGGACGTGCAGCACAAGGCTCAGTTCGTGAAGGTAACTTCCGCTGGCGTCACCGAAGCACATCCCCACGATATCCAGATCACCAAGGAAGCGCCGAATTACCGGCTCAACTCGTGACTGACGCGCCGGCCCGAGGGCCGGCGCCTTGTTTTACAGGTAGCGACCCGGGCAACCGGCGTTGCGTGGTTCCTTCAAGATCAAAGGCACCGCTGTGGCCGAGTGCCACACGGCGAAACCGGACCGATGACCAACATCCATAGCGACAAGATCCTGATCCTCGATTTCGGCGCGCAGTACACGCAGCTGATCGCCCGCCGCATCCGCGAGCTCGGCGTGTATTGCGAGATCTGGGCCTGGGACCACGAGCCGGCTGAAATCGCCGCGTTCGGTGCGAAGGGCATCATCCTGTCGGGCGGCCCGGAATCGACCACGCTCGAAGGTGCGCCGAAAGCACCACAGCAGGTGTTCGACTCCGGCGTGCCTATCCTCGGCATCTGCTACGGCATGCAGACGATGGCAGCACAGCTGGGCGGCGCCACCGAGGCTGCCGATGCGCGCGAATTCGGTCACGCCGAAGTCGATATCGTGGCGACGAGCCGCCTGTTCGACGGTCTCAGCGACCATGCCGGCGCGCACAAGCTCGATGTGTGGATGAGCCACGGCGACCACGTCGCCAAGGCGCCCCCGGGTTTCGCAATCACCGGTACTACCGATCGTATCCCGGTCGCGGTGATGGAGAGCGAGGACAAACGGTGGTACGGCGTGCAGTTCCACCCGGAAGTGACGCACACGAAGCAGGGCGGGGCGCTGCTGAAGCGTTTCATCACCGAGATCTGCGGCTGCCAGATGCTGTGGACCGCCGCCAACATCATCGACGACCAGATCGCCCGCGTGCGCGAACAGGTTGGTGAGGATCATGTGCTGCTGGGCCTGTCCGGTGGCGTCGATTCCTCGGTAGTCGCCGCGCTGCTGCATCGTGCGATCGGCGACAAGCTCACTTGCGTGTTCGTCGACACCGGCCTGCTGCGCTGGCAGGAAGGCGACCAGGTGATGGCCACGATGGCCGAGCACATGGGCGTCAAGGTGATCCGCGTCGACGCCGCGGAACGCTATTTCAAGGCGCTCGAAGGTGTGGCCGAGCCGGAGGCCAAGCGCAAGATCATCGGCGGCCTGTTCGTGGAAATCTTCGACGAGGAGTCGAGCAAGATCGCCGCCGACGGCAGCAAGGTGAAGTGGCTGGCACAGGGCACCATCTATCCCGACGTGATCGAGTCGGCCGGCAGCAACACCGGCAAGGCCCACGTCATCAAGAGCCACCACAACGTCGGCGGCCTGCCGGCGCACATGAAGCTCAAGCTGGTCGAGCCATTGCGCGAATTGTTCAAGGACGAGGTGCGCCGCATCGGCGTCGAACTCGGCCTGCCGCGCGCGATGGTTTATCGCCACCCGTTCCCGGGTCCGGGCCTGGGCGTGCGTATCCTGGGCGAAGTGAAGCGCGAATACGCCGAGTTGCTGGCCCAGGCCGATGCGATTTTCATCGACGAATTGCGCAAGGCCGACCTGTACGACAAGACCAGCCAGGCGTTTGCGGTGTTTCTGCCGGTGAAATCGGTCGGTGTGGTGGGTGATGCACGCGCCTACGAATGGGTGGTTGCATTGCGCGCCGTGGAGACCATCGACTTCATGACGGCGCACTGGGCACACTTGCCGTACGAGTTTCTTGGCAAGGTTTCAAACAGGATTATCAATGAGTTGCGTGGTGTTTCTCGTGTTGTTTATGACATAAGTGGCAAGCCACCGGCCACGATCGAGTGGGAATAACAAAATCAGCCACTTGCGTGCATCCAGGAGGGCCGGCAACTTGCCGGCTTTCTCTTTTTTAGATCACAATCCATTGAAATGAATAACAAAATTGACGATACATCCGGGGTATTCCCGACCGCAGACGTGCAGTACATGCGGCGCGCGCTGCAGCTCGCCGCGCATGCACGTGATGCCGAGAATGAGGTGCCGGTAGGTGCCGTGTTGGTGCTGGATGGAGAGATCGTCGGCCTGGGCTGGAACCGCAACATCACCTTGCATGATCCAACGGCGCACGCCGAGATCATGGCGATACGTGCGGCTGGTGAAAAATTGACCAATCACCGCCTGTCCGGCGCCACGCTTTACGTCACGCTGGAACCGTGCGCGATGTGTGCCATGGCGATGATTCACGCCCGTCTAGGCCGCGTGGTCTATGGGGCGTCCGACCCCAAGACCGGTGCGGCGGGCAGCGTGTTCGATACCCTGATCGATGCACGACACAACCACCGCATCGAGGTGACGGGAGGCCTGTTTGCCGAAGAGTCCGCCAGACTGCTGCGAGATTTCTTCCGCGCGCGCCGCTGAGCATCGGTTTTGTAGGAGGCGCTGCAGCGTGATTCGTCGAGGGGTGAGACGAGTTATCAAAAAACGTGCCAAATCTCTTCTGGTTGATGTAGATCAAGCAGTCACAAAATTTACTTTCACAAAACGTATTAAATTGTCAAGGTCATGTGATGTAATCTAGTTCACAGATTCCAACATTGGGCGTGGCAATCATGAAACTTCTGGGACGTCTTTTCGTGTTGTGCCTTGCATGGACGTTGGCGGCGTGTGCCACCGGCGGGAGTTCCTCCGCACCGCCTGAACCCGACAGCAGTGTCCAGGCGGTGGGCAGCTATCTCATCGGTGTCGACGATCAGCTGCAGATCACGGTGTGGCATAACCCGGATCTCAGCGTGAGCGTGCCGGTACGCCCGGATGGGCGAATCACCGTGCCGCTGATTGGTGACGTCGTGGCAGGCGGCAAGACGCCTGATCAAGTTTCCACCGAGATCAAGGAAAAATTGCAGTCCTTCGTGCGCGATCCGCAGGTGGCGGTGATCCTGATAGCGCTGCGCAGCAACGAGTACCTGTCGCGTGTACGTGTGACTGGTGCCGTGCGCAACCCGATTTCCATCCCCTATCGTCAGGGAATGACCGTTCTCGACGCCGTGCTGGCAGCCGGCGGCACTACTGAATTCGCGGCTCCGGATCGGACCCAACTCTTTCGCAAGGGCGACAAAGGCGTCACCACACCGTATGCGGTGCGTCTGGAAAAAATTCTGAAGCAGGGCGACCTGGCGAACAATTACCCGGTGCAGCCGGGGGATGTGATTACGGTACCGCAGCGAGCGTTCTGATATCGGTTGGAATGCGTGGACAGGAGATGGGTTGTAGGGGGAGTGATGAATGGGGAACTGGCAACTTTCGGCGGCATGCTGCCGGCATTGGTGAATGAAGCGCGGCGGCGCCGAGTGGCGCTGGGCTTGGCGTTTGCCGTGATCGCCCTGGCTGCGTTGGTCGTCGGGCTGTTATGGCCAAAGAAATATGAGGCTTCCACCAGTATCCTGGCGCAGGAAAGCAGCATCATCACGCCGCTGATGGAGGGCGTCGCCTCACCCACCGCGAACAAGAACCGCGCCAGCATCGCGCGCGATGTGATCTTCAGCCGCAAGGTGATGAGCGAAATTCTGGCCAGCAATGGCTGGCTGGCCACGCATCCGACGCCGATCGAACAGGATCGCCTGATCGAAGGGCTCAAGTCCCGCACCAACGTCCAGACCTCGCGCGACAACCTGATCACGATCAGCTACTTCGATTCGGATCCGAAACGGGCCTTCAATGTCACCCGGCAGCTGGCCCAGCTATTCATCAGCGAGAGCCTGGCTTCCAAACAGCGTGAAAGCCGCGACGCATACGAGTTCATCGACAGCCAGGTCGAGGCTTACCGGAAAAAGCTGACCGATGCCGAGAGCAAGCTCAAGGCTTATCGCGATGCCAACGCTGATGCGCGTCCCGGCAGCGAGACCGACACCGATACGCGGATCAGCCAGCTGCGCACCCAGATCGAAAGCACGCGCATGGATCTGATGGAGAAGCGCTCACAGTCGGCTGCGCTCGAATCGCAGTTGTCCGGCGAATCCGAAGTCAATGCGGTGCAGACGACCGAGGGCATCTATCAGACCCAGCTCGCCGATTTGCAGGGCCAGCTCGATAAGTTGCTGCTGACTTATACCGACCAGTATCCCGACGTGATCCGCATCCGCCACCAGATGCAGGACCTGCGCCAGCAACTGGCGCAATCGAATCAGCGCAAGGAGAGCGCCAAGCTGGCTGGCACGCCGGTTCCGCTGGACAACAGTGTGCAGATGAATCCTCTGTATCAGCAGCTGAAGATTCAGCTGTCGACAACGCGTGGTGACGCCGCCGCGGCCGCTGCGCGTCTCGGCGCGAGTGAATCGATGCTGCAATCCGAGCTCCAACGGAGTGCGCGTATCGCCAACTCGGAAAACGTGACGTCCGAGCTGACGCGCGACTACAACGTCAACCGCGATGTGTACCAGGATCTGCTCAAGCGTCGCGAGAATGCGCGCGTATCGATGAATCTGGACGACAGGCAACGCGGGCTCACGTTCCTCATCCAGAATCCTGCCGTGATGCCGCTCGTGCCTACGGGCCTGCGCTTCATGCATTTCGGTCTCGCCGGAATCGCTCTGTCGCTGGCCATTCCGTTTGGCCTGCTGTTTGGCCTTGTGCGATTCGATCCACGGGTGCGTTCGGTCTGGCAACTTGAGCGCGCAACCGGACTGACGGTATTGGCGACGATCCCGTTTTACCCGACGCCGCGCGATCGGCGCCGCAATCATCTGCACAACATCATGCTTGCCTTGATCGTCACGGGAGTCGGTGCGGTTTATCTGATCCTGTTCTTGTTGAGGCTGAAGGGATAGGTATGAAAAGTCCTGGCAACAAGATGTTTTCCGAACACGCAAGCCACGTGATCGAGGCTGCGGCGCACGATTTTGAAAAGCATCCAACGGCAAGCCACGAGATTTCCCGGATGAACGGTGGTGAGGGTGGCGCACTCGCACCGTTGCAGCTCGAACAGCGACGAATGATTCATCGCGAGGAGTCGGTCCGCCAGCAATCGGATGCTTTCCGCGAAATTCGCACGCGACTGCTCGGATTGGCGGAATCCCAGCAGAACTTCATTACCCTGGTCGTGTCGGTGAGTCCCGGTTCGGGCGGAAGTTTCGTCGCCAGCAATCTGGCGACTGCGTTTGCCTTCGACGAGGCCAAGACGAGCCTGCTGATCGACTGCAATCTGCGCTACCCGGGCCAGCACAAGATGCTGAGCGTGAACCCGGCGACCGGTGGCCTGATCGATTTTCTCGAACACCCGAGAATCGGCATTGAATCCATCCTGTACCACACCGGCATTCCCCGCCTGTGCCTGATTCCGGCAGGCAAGATACGCGAGAACAGCGGTGAGTACTTTTCATCGTTCCGCATGCGCGCCGTGCTGGATTCGCTGCGCTGCCGTTACGCGGATCGTTACGTCATTCTCGACGGCCCGGCGATCAAGGGGTCGCCCGACGCGCGCATCCTGTCTGACCTGGCCGACTTTGTGATCGTCGTTGCGGGTTACGGACGCGATACACCGGCTGCCATCAATCAGGCCGTCGCCAATTTCGAGCCGGGCAAACTGGCCGGGGTGGTTTTCAACCAGTTGCCCTAGAGCGTTGCCCACGGCGTTTCAATGAGTGATCCAACCGCGGCCGATCCAAAGGAGAGGGAACATGCCGGCATCCATCACATTCGCTCGTGCCATGGCACTTGCGCTTGCCGCTGGTTCGGGCTCGGCATGGGGAGGCACGCTCGACTACACCTTGTATGCCGGTATTCGGCACAGCAACAACATCACCCTGAGTACTCAGAACCCGGTCAGCCAGAACGAGCTGATTCCTGGCTTCAATTTCACGTATCTGCAGCAGGGCTCGACTCTGCAGGCCAACGTTATCGGTACGCTGGAGTATCACGATTATCCCGGCAACCGGTTCGACAGCCAGACGCAAACCCAGCTTGCCGGTCAGGCCAACTGGACTGTGCTGCCGCAGCGACTGGACTTCTCCGTGGCGGACTATGCGGGAGTACAGCCGGTCGATTCGTTGGCCAGCAACGCGCCAGGCAACCAGCAACAGACCAATGTGTTTTCGCTCGGGCCGATCCTGCATCTTCAGTTTGGCGATGCAATGCGCGGGCAGGCCGAGCTGCAATACGTCAACAGCTACGCGTCAAAAGTCAGCGATTTCAATTCCTCGCGCGGTATGGCTGCATTCCGTCTGTTCAGGGATCTCAGTCCGACCGATCAGTTGTCGGCCAACGTCGAAACCCAGCATGTCTGGTTCAGTAACAGCGCGGACACCAATTTCGATCGCGATGAGCTGTATGCCCACTACACCAGCAGGCTGGCGCAGTTCGATACCGACGTGGTGCTTGGCTGGTCACAATTGCATTTTGCCCATGCTCCGAGCGACTCGAAGCCGTTGGCGCGCATGACCCTTGACTGGCGGGCGACGCTGCGCAGTACGTTCACGCTTTCCGGTGTCTACCAGTACTCCGATGCAGCACAGGACATGCTGCAGCCGCTGGACAGGGTCGTGAGCACGAGTAGCGGTGGCATCAGCACGGGTGAGGCGGCCATCAACCCGCAGGTTTATCAGGAACAGCGGCTTGAGGCGATCTATGCCTTTCACAGCGAGCGGCTGACACTGTCGCTGACGCCAATCGTCGGCAAGCTGCATTACCTCAACGATCCGACCCTTGACCAGACCAGCCGCGGTGGCGTCGTCAGCCTGGCCTACCGCCTGCGACCGACACTGACACTGTCGGGGTTCGCCGATGGCGAGCGACTGACCTACAGCGACCTGGGCCGGCGCGACACAACCGTCCGCCTCGGCGTTGATCTGAGCCAGCAATGGACACCTCACTGGAACTGGCACGCCTCGGTGACCCGGCAGCGGCGCAACAGCAATGCGGTGAACCAGAGTTATCGTGAAACCGAGATCTTTTTCGGTGTGGTGTACCGGCGATGACGATGCTGGCGACGCCACTCGAGGCCGAATTGCCGCTCTACTTCGGAGCCGGTGGAGAGCTGTTCGGGTTGTATCAGTCCGCCGGCACACCAGCCAGCAAGGCGGTGCTGCTGTGTCCCCCGCTGGGACAGGAGCAGATTCGCTGCCACCGTCTCTATCGGCAACTGGCCCATGCACTCGCTGCAGAAGGCATTCCGGTACTGCGATTCGACTATTACGGCTGTGGCGATTCGGCGGGCGCCAGCGCGCAGGTCGACTGGCAGCGTTGCCTGGTCGATGCCCGGGATGCTGCTGACGAATTGCGCCGGCGCAGCAAGACCGATCGAGTCATCGCGTTCGGCGCCCGTCTCGGTGGCAGCATCGCGCTGACCGCAGCTGTGGCAGCACGCTTCAGCGAACTTGTGCTGTGGGACCCGGTGCTGGATGGCAACGCTTACGTGGCCCGCCTGGATACCATGCAGAATGCATTGCGACGCGATCCACAGCGCTTCTGCACGCCGCGGCAGGCGTCCGACGTCGCCGATCAATGGCTCGGCTTCGCGATCAGCAAAACCCTGCGCCAGCAACTGATCAAGCTGCGCTGTGGACCGACGATCGTTCCTGCATGGGTGCTGGACTCGCTTGCACCCATGACGACACGCGAGTGGCAAAGCCTCGGCATCGATGCGTCCCAGGTGAAAGTCCTGCAGCCGCCAACTCCGTGGGACGATCTGGGCCGGCTGGAGCTGGCGATCCTGTCGCACGCGTTGATCCAGGCGGTGACGGCGCAACTGCGGGAGGTAGCGTGATGCAGGAACAGGCATTCCGCTTCGGACGCGCGAACCATATGGTCGGTATCGCCGGATTGCCGGCAGCGAACACGCAGGCTGCGGGCGTGATCGTTTTGAACGCAGGCCTGGTCCATCGGATCGGTCCGTTTCGGCTGCATGTGGAACTGACCAGAAGGCTCAACGCCTGTGGCTATCCGACCTTGCGTTTCGATCTGTCGACCGTTGGCGACAGCGGTGCCAGCGGTGAGTCGCAAACGCGGACGCAGCAGGTTTGTGCCGACGTACGCGATGCGGTGGCCTTGCTGAGTCGGCAGTCCGGCTGCACGCAGGTGGTGCTGTTCGGGCTGTGCTCCGGCGCCCAGAACGCCCATACGGTGGCTTGCACCGATGCCAGCGTGGCTGGCGCAATCTTTCTCGATGGTTACGCCTACCGTACATTCGGTTATCGCCTGCGGCACTATCTTCCGCGTCTGTTTGAACCAGGGCGCTGGCTGCGTGCCCTCGCATACCGGCGCAATCCATCAACACCGCGCAGCGCCGAGCCGGTTTTTTCGGTGGTGGCCCTGCCGCAAGAGGTAGTGCGCGCCGATTTCGCCAGCATGCTTGATCGCGGCCTGAAGCTCTGCTTCATCTACAGCGGCGGCATCAGCAACTACTTCAACCACGCCCGTCAGTTCCGCGAGTGTTTTGGTCGCGTAATCGCACGTCCCGGTGTCAGCACACGCTTCATCGCCGAAGCAGACCATACCTACGTTCTTACCGGTGATCGCAATCGCCTGCTCGACAGCATCGAGCACTGGCTTTCAGACAATTTTCCTGTCGCCAACGCAGGTACATCGCCATGAACGAAGTCCTCGTCACCGGCGGCGCCGGCTACATCGGCAGCCATGTGGTCCAGCAGCTGGTCGCCCGTGGCGAACATGTTGTCGTCATCGACAATCTGAGTACCGGTTTTCGCGACGCCGTGCGCGGTGCCGAACTGGTGGTCGGCAGCGTCGGCGATGGCGAACTGGTGGCCCGCGTGCTGGACGAACACCATGTTGATGCGGTGCTGCATTTCGCCGCGCATACCGTGGTGCCCGAATCGGTGCGCGATCCACTCAAATACTACGGCAACAACACCTGCAACACGGAAATCTTGCTGGCCTGCTGCGCTGGAGCCGGAGTGGGCAAGTTCATCTTCTCCTCCACCGCCGCAGTCTATGGCATAACCGACAGCGGCATCGCTGACGAAGACACGCCGACCAAGCCGATCAACCCGTACGGCACCTCCAAGCTGATGTCCGAAACCATGCTGCGCGACTTCTGCGCGACCGGAGCGATGCGGCATGTGATCCTGCGTTACTTCAATGTGGCCGGCTGCGATCCGCAGGGGCGCATCGGCCATTCCACGCCGCAGGCAACGCTGCTGATCAAGGCCGCCTGCGAGCATGCGGTCGGCAAGCGCCCCAGCCTGTCGATCTTCGGCACCGACTACGACACGCCGGACGGTACCGGTATTCGCGACTACATCCATGTCGAGGATCTGGCTGCGGCCCATTTGCGTGCGCTCGACCATCTGCGCGATGGCGGCGAATCATTGATGCTCAACTGCGGCTACGGCCATGGTTACAGCGTGCGCGAGGTCATCGATGCAGTGCAGCGCGCTGGCGGCCGGCCGTTGACAGTGATCGAGCTGCCTCGGCGTGCCGGCGATACGCCGATGCTGATTGCATGCAGCGACCGCCTCAAGCGACGACTGGAATGGCAACCGCAATATGACGATCTGGATTTCATCGTCCGCACGGCACTGCGGTGGGAACAGCAGCTCGCACGAAAGTCCGTGCCACTTACTACGGTGGCATGAATGACCCGCATCATGCCAGTATGCAAGGAGTGGTCGCATCTTCGGTCATGCCTGCGATCTGTACTCGCATTGCGCCATGTCATGCCGGTCTTTGCCTGTGTTGTCGCGATGGTCGCCGCGATGTCAGCAAACGCCGCCGCCGCGGCCCGGCCTGACCAATCTGATGCCATCCATGTCGCCAAGGTGAGTCGGGTCATGCCGAAGGCCGTCCCGCCTGCCAAGGCAAAGCATGCCGCAACGTCGCCGGACATCGTGGCGGATCAGCGCATCGAGCTGCATCGGAATGCCGGTACCGGCGCGGCCGTGCTGGCGTCCGTCGGCATTCCGTTTCCTCCCGGCGTGCTGCGCGACACGCACCTGTTGCGCATCCTCGACGAACATGGCGCGGAAGTGGCTGCAGCCGTCCAGACAACCTTGCAGTGGTATGGCAAGGGCGCCAGCATTCGCGCCATCCGCGTCCAGTTCCATGCGCAGCTGGCTGGCGCGCAGCAGACGTTTTATTTCGCACTGGGCAAGCCACGCACACTCGAGTTGGCCGGCTGGCCGTACAGCGCCGGTCTGGTCGATGGCGAGCAGGGGCTGAAGGTGTCTGCGGCGCTGGCCACATTGACGCCAGCATGGCTGTGCGATTCGCTGATCGCCGGTCCACAATGGCCAGCCAGCGCCGGCGAAGCGCAGGCCGCCTTTGTGTCCACCCAGTTCGAGTGGGCTCGCAAGCTGCCGGTGAGCGATCCTACCGCGTGGCTGTTCGATCGCCCTTCGACGCTGTACAAGGCCTACATACGCACCGGCCGCTACGATTATCTGCAGGCGGCCGAACTCAGCTATCACTTCTACATGAAGTACATCGAGCGCAGCGGCCTGCCGATGAGTCCGTTCTGCGCCGGCGGCTGGACCTACAACCACAAGCCTTGCGACGTGAAATACGTCTATGTCGAACCGACCCTGCTGGCGCTTGGCCTGACCGGTGACGACAGCGAGTACGACACCAGCACCATCGACAAGATGATGACGCTGTGGGAGAACGGCGGCTGGAACAATCCACCGGGGCCATATCGTGATCCCCGGCAGGAATTCACCGAACGGTTTGCCGGACTGGGCCTGCTGGAGACCGTCAGTGCCTATGAGCTGACTGGCGATGCCCGCTATCTGGGACGCATCAAGGATCGCATCGGTTGGCTTTACGAACATCAGCGCAACAACCCCGACAAGCTCGGCAACGATGGTTCATGGCGCAACAGCTGGCTTATGCACGAGGGTGGCGACTGGGACCCCGCCAAGGAAGTACGCGGCAGCTCACCGTGGATGAGCGAGAACATCATCGACGGCCTGTGGCATGCGTGGCTGGTGACGGGCGATCCGCGCATTCCGGAAATGATCAGCGGTTTCGGCCGCTACATGGAGCGTTACGGCTGGATCCGCCCCGAGCAGATGCTGAATCCGCACGGCTGGCGCAACCCCTGCTCGGGCGACGACGGGCAGATCGCCTGGTACTGGTCGTCGGCGCATGCCAGCAAGGAGGCAATGGACAGGATCCAGGAGTCCGAAGGCTGGTACAGCGATGCCCATACGGTGGAGCTGGCGCTACCGGTCGCCGCCGCGCGGTACTTCGAGCGCGATCCGCAGCAGAGCGCGGCGCTTGAACGCCGACTTGCCGCAATAGCCCATTCCTACAACAAGGCCTGCGCTGCCGACGCCGATACCTTGCGCCGGTTCAACTGGAACAACCGCGGCAGCGGTGTGGTGGCCTGGCTGATCCGGCAGCCGGCAGGCAGTGGCATGACCGTGTCCGGCGCGAAACAGGCGACGCCATGAACCGTCGCATGGCCGTATTGCGCAGTATCACGCTGGTCTCGGCGGCAACCTACATCGAGTATGCGCTTGGCCTTGTCGTCAGCATCTGGATCGCGCGAACCCTTGGCCCGGCCGATTTTGGCCGCTACGCCTTCACCCTGTGGCTGTGCGGTTGGCTGATGACCTGCAGCAACCATGCACTGACCACTTCATCGACCAAGTTCATTGCCGAGGCCGATGGTGCCGGTACGCCGGACATCGCCTCACATATCGCGCATCGGCTCAGTCGGTATCAGCACCTCAGTACGCTGGTTGTCGTCACGCTGTTCGTGCTGATGACGGCGATCATTCGACCCGACGAGTGGCAGCAGTTCCTGTTGCCGGTGACGGTGTACGTCGTCATCGCGGTGGCGGCCAAGGCCAATTATTTCATGCTGGTCGCCATCGAGAAGGGCCAGGAACGTTTTGAACCCGCGGCCATCTCAACCGTCCTTTCGGGTGTGATCGGCATTGGACTGATCGGCACGGCCACGTTCATTCATGCACCGGTGATCGACTTCATCGCACTGTTTGCGGTCGCCTGCCTGATCATCAACCTGATCAACCGGCTGGCTTTTCGCAGGTATTGCCAGCCGCTCACGGCCGGTCCGATACCCACCGAAACAAGTCGCCGGCTGTCGCGACACCTGCGCCTGACGGCCGCTTTGGTACTGTTGATCTCGCTCAAGGCGAGCATGATCGAGGTGTTCCTGCTCAACACGTTCTCCACTTCGACAGCCGTGGGGTTCTTCGCCATTGCTGCCACGCTGACACGAGGCGCGGTCGATCTGTTCTCGGTAGGGCTCACCGCGACACTGCTGCCATACATGGCCAAATCCTTCGGTCAGAACGGCCATGAACAGGCGGCGCGCCTGCTGGCCGACGCCACGCGCTTCTACTGGGCGGCAGGCCTCATCATCGCCGGTGTGGGGCTGGTGACCACGCCCGAGATCGTCACCCTGATGTATGGCCAACGCTATATCCAGGCGATTCCGGCGATCGAAGCCACCCTGGTGCTGTCGGGGCTGCTGTTGATCGGCAACAGCATCGCGGCCTTCCAGATCGTGGTCGACCGTCAGGACGACCGTGTGCGCATCTCGATCATGGCGCTTGTCGTCAATGCCGTGCTTGGTATCGCGTTGATCCCGTTCTTCGGGCTGGCCGGCGCGGTCCTGACCTATGCCGGCACCCGTTTCGCCGAGTTGGGGCTGGCCATCATGTATCTGCGTCGCACCACCACCGGCGGCCTGCCGGTCGCATCGATGGCACGTCTGCTGGCTGTCGCGGTGGTGGCCACCACGATTGCATGGCTGACGATCGTCCTGCTGCACAGCCGTTTCGGCTTCATCGTGGCAGGCATGGTTTTCGTCGTGGTCTTCCTGCCGGCCAGCTTCCTGGTGCGCTACTGGAGCGATGACGACTATGCGCTGATGACGGTGATCACCAACCACCTCGGGCCGCCGGGTCGCATGCTGATGCGCGGCCTTGGCGCCTTGCAAGGCACACCAGCAAAGGCAGCATCGTGAGAGGTTGCCGGTACGAGTAGCCGGAACAGTACGTCAGGCACCCAGGGTCCAGCGCGCAATATGCGGCATGAAACCGAATTTTCGCTTGAAGCGCTGCATCGTCACAGACGCCCCGTAATAGCTTCCGTACGCGTAATACTTGACGTGCGGATAATCCCTGATCACGCACTCCGCCAGGCTGATGATCAGCATCGGCACGATGCCGTCGTCCTGATAGTCCGCGTGTCCGAAAATGGTCTGGATCGCGCACAGCTCGCCCGCAATCAGGCAACTGGCATAGGCGTACAACCGGCCTTCGCGAAAGATGCCGTAATAGGGATAATCGTGCCGGTTCGAACGTGATGGTGGGTCGCTGATGCCCGCACTTGCACGGGAGAGCAGCTTCGCCGGCATCGGTCTGCCCTGGCGTGCATCGGTCGAGCCGATGATCGCCGCAACTTCCTCCACATGGGCGTTGTAGTCGAGTCGGGCGAAGCGGTAGCCGAGACGCAGCGACTTCTTGTAATTGCGTCGCGCAGCGCCTTCGATCAGGCGGAAATAGTCGTCGAAATTCCTTGGCAGGGTGCATACACAGAAACCGTATTCGTACTGCCGCACCAGCGGGAATTTTCGGTGGCGCTGCCTCGCTTCGCGATAGAAGTCACGCACGATGCGCTCGTAGAAGGGATCGTTGCCTGCTGTTTCGGCGCATTGCAGATCGACCTCGACCCGGGGCAGCCGGCGCACTTCAGCAGCGATCGTCGCCCACCGTTTCAACGTGTTCAGCATGACGAGAACTCCATGGCTCTGGATTATCGGTGTAACGCGCTGGACGACGCACAGATACCGGGGCGGGGCAGCTCGAAATCACGCCACGTATTCGGATCCCCGCGCTTGCCCGCCTCGGCGGCCTTGATGATGTTGTACATCTCGCGCGATGTCACATAGTGCAGCACGTGCCGTTCGCCATCGTTGTAGGCATGTTCGAGATGCTCATGCATCGCATGCGTGGCAGTGCCAAGCAAGGTATCCATGTCGCGCTCCTGGGTGCCGTGGGTATGCACCTTCACGAACACCCACTCGGGCCGTCCCTCGACATGGATGCCGGTACGAACCCACGCATCCACCCGCGCCGGCGTGGGCGGGCAGGCGCGGCGCACGTCGGCATTCTCGATGCGCGGGATCAGGCCGAAACGGCGCTCGCGCCAGTTCAGTCCCAACGGCCCCTGTACGATCATCAGGTCGCCGCTTGGCTGGCCGCCGACGCGTACCGGCACGCCGGTATTGTGGGATTTCGGGCGCAGCGGATCGTCGGTGGCGTAGTAGATCGCGTTGATCATGCGCGTCTGCGTGTCGCTCGGCGCCGAGGGCAGGGTGAAGTCTGCGTAACAACCCAATTCGCGCAGCAGGATCAACTCGTTGTTGATGCCGCACCAGCGGCCGTCCGCGCGCGAGTTGTCCAGGCTCCAGTTGCCGTGGATGAAACCGAAGCGCAGCTGGCCGGTTTTCGGATCGCGCGGCAGCGCACCGTGGCGCGCGTGCAGCATCTCATTGAAGCGACTGATCGTGGCGCGGAAATTTTCCTCGTTGTCGTCGTTGTGATGCAGGTGGATCTCGATCTCGCCGTAGCCTTCCGCACACATCGCAGCGAGCTTCTCCAGATGCTCCTCGAGATACTCCTCCTCGGGATAGAAGAAGGTGTGCTGCGGCGTCCTGCCGTCGGCGTCGCGATGGGCGGAGGCGAGTACACGGTAGTCGCGGCACCAGCGATCGACGCGTGCGCGCTGGGTGGCCAGGTCGACCTTGCCCCAGGCCGGTTCGAAATGATCGACGAAACAGAACATCACATGCACCGGACCACTGGTGGGGCGTGCCGGCCGCCGTCGACGCAGATAACTGCCCAGCCAGATCTGCATGTTGCGGGCGCGGATCACCCGGATCAGCAGGAGTGCAGCCACGACCAGCGCCACCACGAAGGCGAGCAGAATCAGCGTCATCATATGCGCGCCTCTTCCGCAGGTACCAGGGTCAACAGTTGCTCGGCATTGTTGCGCCACTGCCGCTCCCGGACGATGTAATCGCGTGCCGCCAGGCCGACGCGTTTGCGCTCATCGGCCTGGGCCACTAGCTCGAGCACGCGTTGCACGCAGGCATCGGTGCGCCCACGCGGAAACAGCCAACCGGTGCGGCCATTGCCGATGACCTCGGCGACCGGAGCATAGTCGGGTGCGACCACGGCGACACCCATGGCCATCAGCTCGAACAGCTTCATCGGCGAGCCATACTCGTTGGAGTTGGGCAGCACGGCGTAGTCCATGCAGGCAATCCAGGTGGCGATGTCGGCATGCGGTATCCGTCCAGGCAGCAGCACGCGATCGGTGAGGCCGCGCGCGGCCACCAATGCGCGCACGGCAGGCAGCGTGCGACCGTCGCCAATGAAGACCAATGCCAACTGCGGGGTTTCGGCCAGACGCGCGGCGATGGCCTCGACAAAGCCGTCGACACCATGCCAGTGCGCAAAGGCACCCACGTGACCACACACTACGCGATCGGTGAGGCCGCGTTCGGCACGCAGTCGCGCCCGGTCGAAGCGCGCGGGGTCGAATTGCACCAGATCAGCCGCATTCGGCGAGATCACCGATGGCGCGATGTCGCCATAGGCCCGCCGGGCCTGTTCGCGGAAGTGGCTGGAAATGAAGACCAGGCCGGTGCACTGGCGCAGGCACCAGCCTTCGATGCGACGCGCGAGCCCCTTCAGATGCAATGGGCGCACCCGCTCGACCAGGGCCGAATCGTTGATTTCCAGCACCACTGGAATGCCATGCTGTCGTGCCAGCCACACCGTGGCGAACAGGAACAGCGAATAGCGTTCGTAGATCAGCTGCGGACGCCGGCGCCGCATCGCCACCCGCATACGCAACAGGGTGATCAGGTTGTAGCCGAGCTCGAACACCTCGAACAACACGCCGGGCAGGCGGGCGACAACACCACCCAGCCGGCCGCTGCTGGTACTGGCTGGCACGGACGGTTCGTGTTCGGGATCGGCGCCCGGGAACGACATCACGTTGACCTCGTGGCCGAGTTCGCGCAGGGCATGCACGATGCCGCGGATGTGCACGCCTTCAACATGACGGCCGCGCGTCCGGTGATGGTAGAGAATCTTCATGCGACGTCCCGTGACGGTATGTGTGCGCCGGTCGATCGCGAATTCATGCCGAGGCACCAAGCGGGGCAACTGATTGGGCCGCGACGTCGCACAGAATACGCTCCAGCCGATCGACGTTGTCGTCCCAGTGAAAGTCGCCGGCGTGTGCGGCAATCCGCGCGCTGTCCCAGCTTCGCCCGGTGGCATCGATCAGGGCCGCCGACAAGGCATCAGGTGCATGCGCCGGCACCAGGATACCGGCGTACTCCGGCACTACTTCGGGAATGCCGCCAACGTCGCTGGCCACCACCGGCGTACCGCAGGCCATTGCCTCCAGCAGCACGTTCGGCACCCCTTCGTTGTGACTGGGCAGGCACAACAGGTCGGCCGCGTTGAACCAGTCGCCCAGCGAGGCATGCGCTACGGCATCGACCAGCTGCAGGTGCTTGCTGCACCCGAGTGCAGCCGCCCGCGCAAGCAGGGCAGTCCGCGCCGGTCCTGCGCCGACATAGATCAATCGTGCCTTCGGTCGCTCCGCCAATATGGCGGGAAACGCCTCCAGCAGATCGAGGCAACCCTTGCTCGACTTCAGGTTGCCGACATAGAGCAATAATGGAGTGTCGGCGGAAAGACCCAGCCGCATGCGCGCCTCGCTTTGCGAATGGCGTGTAAACAGGGCATGGTCGACGCCGTTGTAGACGACATGCACGCGAGACGCATCCACGCCCAGCGCCACCGCCTTGTCCGCCAGCGCACGACTCACCGCGATCACGGCACCGGCACCACGCAGGGCCGAACGGATCTGCGGCCGGCGCAGTGCGTGATCGGCCTGCACATTGAGATCGCTGCCATGCACCTTGACCACGTAGGGAATGCCCAGACGGCGCGCCAGCCAACCCGCGGCAACGGCATCGGGGTAGGCCCAGCTCGCCAGCAGGCAATCGTAGTGCGCCGCGCGCAGGCTTCGTCCACGCTGCCACCATAGCGAAAGCAGCCAGCATGCCGCGTGCAGCGACCGGCCGATGCCTGGCGGGTATACGAAGACAAAATGACCGGTATGCAGGTCGCTTGCCTTGACCTCGCCACGCACGCCACGCATCCGCTGGCGGAAGTCGACAGCAGTCAATACATCGACATCATGGCGCTGCCCCAGACGCTCGAACTGCTGGCGGTTGAACGCGCCGCGCAACGGATCCCACGGGCTCGGAAACAGGTTGGTCAGGATCAGTATCTTCATCGCATCGTTCAGTCCGTTGAACCTCGGTAGATGCTGGCATAACTCAAAGCCATGGTTTCAAGGGAGCCATGTTGCTCTACCCATGCGCGCGCCGCATGACCCAGCGCAAGCGCGTGTGCCGGGTCCCGCAGCAGGGCCAGCATGACATTCGCCAACGCGGTTGGATCACCTGGCTGCACCAGCCGACCGTTGCAGTCATCACGCACGATCTCGCCGTTGCCGCCTACCGACGTGGCCACGATCGGCAGCGCCACCGCACAAGCTTCCAGCAGGGCCATCGAGTAGCCTTCACTCAGCGACGAGAGCACGAACAGGTCGAAGCCCTGCAGCAATTCGCGCACGTCGTTGCGATCGCCGAGGAAGTGCACGCTGTCGGCGACGCCTTCGTCGATCGCGCATAGATGTAATTCCGCACGCAGCTCGCCGTCGCCTATCAGCACCAGCACCGTATCCGGCTGCTGATCATGCAACTGGCGGAACGCGCGGATCAGACCGGCCTGATCCTTGGCCCAGTTGAGCCGGCCGACGCTGCCGATGACGCGAGTCTGCACAGGCAATTGCAGCATCTGCAGCAGACGCTCGCGCATTGCCGCCGTGGCGGGCTGGAAGGATTCCACACGGATGCCGTTGGGTACGACCTTCGCCTTGGCTGGCGGTACGATGCCACGCGTGATCGCGTCACGGCATGCTGCCTGGCAGACCGTGACGACCGCATCGGTGCGCGCCAGCGTGCGGCGATACAGCCACTCGCGTCGACCGGACCGACGGTTGCCGCCCATGCCATGACGGGTGTTTATCACCTGACCCACGTTGAGGCCACAGGTGGCCAGCACTGCCTGGTAATGCGCCACGGCATTGTGGGTGTGCAGCACTTCGGTGGCATGGCTGCGTACCATCCGCCGCGCCCGCGTCAGTGCGCGAAAATCCAGCCCCTGCCGCTTGTCGCAGGCATGAACCGGGATGCCCAGTTCATCCAGCTCGTGTGCATGCGTACCGCGTTCGAACAGGCACACCACCTGGCAGCGGTGGCCTTGCCGGTGCTGCAGCTTGACCAGTTCGAGCACCATGCGCTCCAGGCCGCCGCGATTCAGATTCTCGACGACATGCGTGATGTTCATGGGCCTGGTGTTCATGGGCGTGATACCGACGGCGACAGCTCGGAGACGGTGACGCGCAACTTGCCGCTGGGCGTCAGCGGAATGTCATCGACGAAATGGCAGTGCAGGGCAACGCTGTCGCCGAGTACCTTGCCGACCTCGCGACGGATATACGCCAGCGATGCGTCATCGAAACCCGCACCGCGCACGATGGAAAGATCGAGCCGGTCGAGCTGTCGCTGCACCAGCTGGAAACGCTGCAGTCCGCTCACGTCCTTCAGCATGTGCGGAAAGAATTCGCCAGGCAGCACGTGGCCGTCCGGTGTACGGATCGTGTCGAGCACGCGCCCGTCGACCTGCGCGAGCATCGGCAATCCGCGACCGCAAGCGCAGTGCTGGGTGGATGCCGTTGCCCGATCGCCATTGGCGTAGCGCACGAACGGCATGCCGTAGTTGAACAGGTCGGTGATCACCACCTCGCCGCTCCGCACATCGGCCATTGAGCCCGCGGGCTGACGCAGTTCTACCACCAGATGATCGGCATTCACATGCAGTCCGCGGTGTTGCTCGCATTCCGCCGCGATCAGCATGAATTCGCGGCAACCGTAGGTGTTGAAGGCCGGGCAGCCGAAGGCCTGCTCGATGATCTCCCGCTGGAATTCATGCAGCGCCTCGGCCGCACCGATGATGGCGTGCGGTTGCCGGATTTTCCGTCCGCTGGCGATCAGCCATTGCGCCAGCCGTACCAGCGGACCGACGTAACCGACGATGATCTCCGGGCGATAGCGGTCGATGGCATCGGCATACTCGGCCAGATTCGCCTCGTTCATGTGGAAGCTGTTGAGCACGGAACGAGCGAACGCCGCGTTGTACAGGCGGTCCTTGAGTCGATGCACGCGGGTGGGCTCGCCGACCGCGCCACCCCACAGGAACAGGGTGCGTCGACCCATCCGCGAACCGGCCCAGTCATAACCGCGCCACATCACCGCGGTGCGGCGATCGTTGCTTTCGCGGTTGAAGCCGAAGCGCAGCGGCTCGCCGGTGGAACCGCCGGTGGCCTTGGTCTGCAGGCGCCCGCGCCAGCTATCCGCAGTGAGTTCGTCGAAGTGGTCGCGGATGTCGGCCTTGGTCAGCAGAGGCAGCTGCGCGTAGTCATCGAGGTTGCGGATGTCTGAAACCTCGATGCCAAGCTCGCGCCACCGCCGGCGGTAGTACGGCACCTCGCGCTGACAATGTTCGAGCAGCTGCTTCAGCCGCTCCCATTGCAGCGTGGCGATCTGCTCCGGCGTCAACCACTGGTCCCGCTGGTAGGAGTCGAGATAAGCCAGGGTGTGGCGCCGGCGCAGACCGGTCTCGTAAGCCGGGTAGAGCACCCGGCGGAAGCTTTTTTCATACCAGCCGCTCATGGCACCTGCCTCCTGCGCTGCGGGTGGCGTGTGCGATCAGACATGCGGGCGGCCCGGGTACTCATGCTGTGCGCAACAACACGGCGACCAGTACATACAAGCCGACGATGCTGCCCATCGTTGCGGGCACCCAGCGCCACCAGTCGTTGGACAGGCTGAATGTCGGAAGCCCGGGAAACCGTTGCCGTGCACCGATGTAATAGCCGGTCACCAGTGCGGCGAGCAGGTACAGCACGATCATGTAGCTGCGGCTCAGGAAGAACGCGGCGGCGAACAGGCCGCACAACGACAGCAGCAGGGTCAGTGCCAGCACCTGCTCATCCTGCCAGGGCTTCGACTGTTCCGGATCCATGGCGGCTTCCGGCTTGTGCCGCAGCACAGTCAGCATCATCCAGAAGGCGTAGCCGACGAAGGCCAGCCACAGCATGAAACCGAGGAAACCCGTTTCGGCCAGAACCAGCACGAACGAGTTGTGCGCGGTGAGATCGTTGTAATCGGTGAAGTTGCCCGCGCCGATGCCGAATAGCGGGTGCGACAGGAACATATGCATGCCGGCGTACCAAGCATCCACCCGACCGAACGCCGACTCCTCGCCAGCATCGAGCTCCTGCATGCGCGATGACAGCATCTTCATGCACGCCAGTCCGAAGATGCCAAGGGCGCCGGCGGTCACGATGCCGCGCCGATACCAGACATAGACCCCGGCGACCACCAGTACCGCGAGCATGGCGCCGCGCGAGTTGGTCAGGTAGGTGCCGTAAAGCAGCAGCACGGCACCGGCAAGCCAGAATAATCGCAGCAGCCCGTTGCTGATGCGCTGCCTCAGGAAAAATGCCATCGGCAGCGTCGCCGCAAACAGCAGGCCGAGGTCGTTCGGGTCGTTGAAGATACCCACATACTGGATACGACCATCGTCGCTCATCGGCACGCCGGTCCAGCCAAGACCGGTTCTGGCCTGTTCCACACCATGCAGCGCCAGCACGATCGAGCACAGCACGAAAACCATCATCGCCACAATGACGCGTTGCTGGTTGGTACAGCACGCGGCGAACACGAAGAAGGCGATCACCGTCGGGCCGAATTTCGTCAACTGGTCCAGCGCACCACCGGACCAGCCATTGGTGACCTGCGAAATCATCAGGACCACCAGGAAGGCTGGCAGGAGCAGGAATTGCGGGGCCGCAAAGGTCTTCGCGTGGGAGATCAGCCAGCACGCGAAGGACAGCATCAGCACCACCGGCAGCAGTGGCACGCCGACCAGCATAGGCATGTAATCCTGTGGCCGGACGATGGTCAGCACCAGATAGAGAAGGATCAGGGGGAACATGCAGGGGCCTGATCGGAATCGGTCGCATGACTGGTGGTGGGGTAGCTCATCAGCTTGGGCAAAGTCAGCATCGCGGCAAACCAGCCTGGCCCCATGTTGCGCTCGACCGGCAGCCGGTGTAGTGCATAGCGGTTGGAGGCAGGTTGCGGGTTGGTACCGCAGATGTAGCAGACGGCCAGCTGGAAGCCGGCTGCGGTGGTGGCCTCGATCACGCGTTGGTCGAACGCGCGGTCGCCACCCACCGGATAGGACATCAGCATCGTCGCCGGGCCGAGTTCGCGCTCCAGTGTTGCTCTGGACTCGCGCACTTCGTTTTCCATCTCGTCCGGTGGCAGCTTGGCTAGCATCCGGTGATGGACGCCGTGCGAGCCGATCTCGAAGCCCGCTGCATGCATTTCGCGCAACTGCGCCCAGGTCATCGGCCGGCAAGCCGAGGGTCTCACCGCTTCGCTCGGCATCTGCCATTCATGCTCCAGCCGCGCGATCATCGCCGATTGCTCGAGTGCACCGATGTTCTTCATGCTCAGCAGCACCCTGCCGGCCAATGCACGGCGCTCGGTACGTGTCTCCGGCATCGGCAGGTCCATGCCCAGTTCCGGCAGCATCAGCCGCGTTGCAGTAGTCAGCAGGATCATGCGCACCAGCCAGTCGTAGGCGAACGGCCGACCCGTATCGATGTGTCCGGTGGAAACAAAGAAGGTGGCAGGGATGCCGAGCTCCTGCAGGATCGGATAGGCGATGCGGTAGTTGTCGTCGTAGCCGTCGTCAAACGTCACCACCACGGCATCCGGCGGCAGCGCATCGCCCGCATCCAGCGCCGCAGCCACATCGGTCAACCGCATCGGCCGGAAGCGCTGCTTGAGCAGCTGCATCTGCTCGCGGAAGCGTTCGGGCGGCGTGCTGATCAGCTCGAGGTCGAAGTCGTAGATCCGTGGATCGGGCAGCGGCATCACCCGGTGGTAGGCCAGGATGCGCAGATCCTTCTGCCACCAGCCACGCATCCACTGCAGTGAATGCAGCAGGCCACTGCTGTAGCACAGCTCGCCCAGGCGCCCGCGAATGCCGGATGCCCGGCCGCTGTCTTCCCTCTGGGTCACCATAGATGCAGTCCTCGATTGCGGGTGAAGGCGATCAGCGCCTGCGCTGCGAACAGGTTGAGGTAGTAAAACGCCACGGCCAGGCGCACCGGCATCCAGCGCCCCGCAACGGGCAACAGCCGCTCCAGCAGCACCAACACCATGCCAGCGAGCAGAAACAGCAACAACAATGCATACATCGCATGGCGGGTCGCCAGTGCAGTCGCCGTCAGTGCCAGCAACAACAACAGCCACGGCGCCAGCAATCGCAGCAACTTGTGACTGACGAAACGGAACCACAGTGGATTGCTTGCCGGCGACAGCAGCCACGGCGCCAGTTGAATCAGCTGATAGTTGCCGGCAAGCGTGCGAATCTTGCGCTTGCGCTCTTCCGCCGGCTGCTGCGATGGCTGATCCCAGGCCAGAGCGCGCGGTTCGAACACCACCCGTCGGCCGGTCGCTACCACCCGCATGGGGATCAAGACATCGTCAAGTACGGTGCCGGGCGGCAGCGGCTCGAACAGCTCGCGGCGCATCGCATACAGCGCGCCGCTGACGCCGATAGTGGAGCCGGATCGGCTTTCGGACAGGCGGATCAGCTTCTCGTAGCGCCAGTACGCGTCGACACCTTGTGCAAAACCGGTGGACACGTCCTCCAGATGCAGCTCGCCACTGACCGCACCTACGGTCGGATCGGCAAGATTGGCGACGAGTTCGCGCAGTGCGGTCGGAGACAGTTTCTGGCGCACATCGGTCAGCAACAGTACCTCTCCGCGGGCGATGGCAATGGCGTCGTTCAGACAGGCGGCTTTGCCGCGCCGCTCGGCGAAGTCCAGTACGCGCACACGCGGATCGCCGCAATGTCGCGACAGCACGCCAGTATCGTCGTGACATCCATCGCAGGCCACGATGATGTCGATATTTTCGCGGGGATAGTCCAGCGCACAGAGATTTTTCAGCTTGGCCCGGATATCCCTCCCGCCATCATGGACGGCGATGACCACCGTCACGGTCGGCGTTACCGCCTGCTTTTGAACCGGCACAGGCTGCACGCGTGCCAGCAACCACATCCACGCCGGATAGCCGACGAAGACGTGGAGCAGCAAGCACACGCAGCCCCAGCACGCGATGTATGCCAATGTCATCATGTCGGTTCCCCCCGAACCGATCTATCCATGTCAGTGCAATCCGAACAACTTGCGCAGCCACGGTCCACGTTTCGCCGGGTGGCCGGCGTTGGCTTTTTGAGCAGACAGTTCCGCCGCCAGCGTGCCGAGCGTACCGTTGGCGATGTCGAGCAGGTTCAGTTGTACGCCGGTTTCACGCTGCACGCGGGAAACCATTTCAACCGCCATCAGTGAATGGCCGCCGATATCGAAGAAGTTGTCGCTGCTGCGTATCTGCGCCACATCCAGCAGCTCCGTCCACAGCTTGGCAAGCAACTCCTCTTCCGGAGTGTTCAGCGATGGCACGGTCGTCGTCGCGGCATCGCCAGCCGCTGTTGCGGAGGGTGTCGCCGGACTCGTGCTGCCGATCTGCATGTTGCCGCCGACCAGCTCGTGCAAGGCCGCAATCGGTTGGTGAGGGTCCTCGCTGACGCGCGCGAGCATCGCCAGGTAGCGCTCGCGCAGCTGGCGTGCGGTATCGGCCTCCAGGATGTCTGCGTTGTAGGTGACGCCGCCAACCATGCCCTTGGTGCTCTCCAGAAACCACAACCCGAGATCCTCGGTGGCGCCGCTCTGGAACAGCAGGATCTGCTCATGCTGCAGGCCGCCCCAGTCGACGATGCGTCCGCGCGCGTCCTGGAATGAGAACAGCGCCTGGTACAGCACTGCACCGTTGCCGTGGCCGATCTTCAATTCACGTTGCAGGTATTCGAGCGGTACATCCGGATGGCCGAAGCTTTCGATCGCGACCCGTTTGACATGACGCACGAAGTCGATGAACGACAGCGTCGGGTCGACCGTCATGTGCAATGGCAGCAGATTGTTGAAATAGCCCATGACCGATTCCACTTCGGTCTGGTTGCGCCCGCGCACGGGTGTGCCGACGACCAGGTCGCGCTGACCCGCCACGCCGCACAGCAGCACGTAGTACAGCGCCAGCAAGGTCATGTTGAGCGTGGCATCGGCGACGCGCGCCACCTCGTGGATCGCCTCGGTGGACTCCTTCGTGATGCGGATCCATTCAGTGCGGCCAAGGCCGGACATTCCCGGCCGGCGTGGATGGTCGGTCGGCAACGCCCGCGCCTCGGGGGTCTGCGCCAGCCGCTCACGCCAGAACGAAAGCTGGCTCTTGAACTGCGGTCCATCGAGCCATTGCGTGTGCCACGCGGCGAAGTCGCCGTAGCTCACCGGCAGCGGCGACAGCGGTGACGGTTCACCCTGCGCAAATGCACGATACAACTGCGAGAGTTCGGCATAGAGAATGTCGAAGGACCAGCCATCCCAGATGATGTGGTGCGGCATGAAGAAGAACGCGTGGTCATCCTCGGCCAGGCGGAACATGCGCGCGCTGAACAACGGGGCGCGGGTGAGATCGAACGGCGTGTCGGTCAGCACCTGCAAACGCTGCATCAGCGCTGCCTCGCGCTCATCCGCCGGCAGCGTTGACAGATCCTCGGCAGGAAACAGCGGCATGTCGATCTGCGCTTCGACCACCTGCTCGATGTCCTCGCCGTTGCGCCGGAACGATGTCCGCATGATTGGCTGATGCTGCATCAAGGCCTGCAGCGCGTGCTCGAAGGCGGCTTCGTCGAGACGGCCGCGCAAGCGGTGCGCCGAGGGGGCGTTGTAGGTGACGCGTCCTGGTTGCAATTCTTCCAGCGACCACAGCCGCTTCTGCATCAGCGAAAGCGGCGCACGGTCCTGCGTGGCGCGGGGCAGGATCGGCTGGGTGGCCGGTGCCGTGCCGCTGGCTACCTGCTTGCCGATGGCCGCGGCAAGCTCGGCGATGGTGGGTGCATCGAACAGCGTGCGGAACGACAGCGTGATGCCGAATTCGCGATTCAGTCGCGCGGTGAGTTGCGCTGCCAGCAGCGAATGACCGCCAAGCGCGAAGAAATCATCCCTCACGTCGAGCTCGGGCAAGGCCAGCACGGCTTCCATCGCCGCCGCAACACGCCGCTCGTTGTCATTGCGCGGAGCCAGCCGCACCGTGTTTGCCGCCACTGACTGTACCAACGGCGCGGGCAGCGCCTTGCGGTCGATCTTTCCGTTCGGCAGCAGCGGAATCGCAGCGAGCTGCATCAGATGCTGCGGCAACATGTACTCCGGCAAGCGCTGCTTGAGCTGGGTACGCAGGCTCTCTTCGTCGAGCGCCACGCCTTCGCGGGCAACCACATAGGCGACCAGACGCACGTCGCCGGGACGATCTTCGCGGGCGATCACCACTGCACGTGCCACATCCGGAACATCGGCGAGTACCGCTTCGATTTCGCCCAGTTCGATGCGATAGCCGCGCACCTTGACCTGGAAGTCCAGACGGCCGAGATGTTCGAGCATGCCGTTGGCGAGCCAGCGACCGCGGTCGCCGGTGCGGTACATCCGCGCCTCCGGTTGCCCGGCAAGACTGTCGGGAAGAAACCGCTCGGCATCGAGCTCCGGCCGATTCAGATAGCCGAGGGCGACGCCGGCGCCACCGATATAGATCTCGCCCGGCACGCCCAGCGGGCAGGGCGCGCGCAACTCGTCGAGGATATATACCGCCGTGTTCGCAATCGGACGCCCGATGAAAATGCCGGCCCGCGGCGCGGCCACCCGCCAGTAAGTCGAGTACACCGTGGTTTCGGTGGGTCCGTATCCGTTCCAGACCGCGCCGCAACGTTGCAGCAGTGCTTCGGCCAGATCGACAGGTAGCGGCTCGCCGCCGGAGACCGCGCGGAATCCCGCGTGACCAGCCCAGCCCGATTCGACCAGGATGCGCCAGCCGGCCGGAGTCGCCTGCATCATCGTCGCCTGGCTGGCTTCGACCAGCTTGCGCAATGCCGCGCCATCGCGCACGTCATCGTGGTCCGCAATCACGACTTCGGCGCCTGCGCTCAGCGGCAGCAGCATTTCCATGAACGCGATGTCGAATGACAGCGTCGTCACTGCAACCAGGCGATCGTCGGCGCCGATGCCGGGAACGCGTTGCATGCTGGTCAGGAAGTTCGAAGTGGCACGATGCGGCACACGCACGCCCTTGGGCCGGCCGGTCGAGCCCGAGGTGAAGATCAGGTAGGCCACCGAATCGGGCGTGGCGGCCGCTTCGTCGCGTGGAAGCCGGGCCGTGGCAGCTGCAGCAATTTCATTGGCATCGCGGGTCAACGACAGTACACGCGTCGACGGAAACGCAAACGCCGCTGGCGCAGCATCGTCGACAATCAAGGCGGCGAGCGCTGCGTCCTCGGCCATGAACGCCAGCCGGTCCGCCGGAAAACAGGGGTCAAGCGGCACATAGCCGGCGCCGGACTTGAGCACGGCGAGGACCGCGGCGAGCATGTCCGTGCTGCGTGCGAGCATCAATCCGACCAGCGCGCCACGGCCCACGCCGCGTGTGCGCAGGCAATGCGCGAGACGGTTGGCGCGTGCTTCGAGATCGGCATAGCTCAGCTGCGTGGCACCGTGCCGTACAGCCGGGCGCGACGGCGACTGATCGACCTGTGCCTCGAAATACTCGTGCGCAAGTTGCTGCACGGGATATGGCGTGGGCGAAGGCTGCAGCGATTCGAGCTTGCGCTGCGCCGATGGCGACAGCAGGCCGAGTGCTTGCGTGGTCGTCTCCGGCTCGGCCGCAGCATTCCGCAACAGGGTCTCATAGGCACCGAGCCAGTCGCGGATCGTGTCGCCACCATACAGATCGCTGTTGTACTGGCATTCCAGGCGCAGTCCGCCATCGGTTTGCACCGCGTTGACGAACAGTTCGAAATTCTCGAATGCGCGTGGATTTGCGGCGAAGTCGAAGCGCAAACCGGGGAAGGACACGGTCTTCTCGTCGAGTGCCTGATCCAGGTTGAACAGCACGCTGACCAGCGGCAGCCGACTTGGGTCGCGCGGCAATGCCAGACGGGCGAGCAGACTGCCGAGCGTGTATTGCTGGTGCTCGAAGGCGTCGAGAAGATCGCCGCGCACCTGTTCCAGTACCAAGCCGAACGTCGCCTGTGGATCGATCGTCGCGCGCAACGGCAGCACGTTCACGCAATGGCCAACCAGGCCATCGTGGCCACCGGCAGCCTGACCGGCGCAGGGAATGCCGATCACCACGTCGTCCTGGCCACTCAGACGTTGCAGCAACACGCCGAATGCAGCAAGCAGCGTGGCGTAATAACTGGCCCCGCGTCGGGCACCCATGCGCTTGATTTCGGCGACCAGTGCTGCATCCAGCGTGCGATCCTCACGCTTCGAGGTGAAGCTGCGTCGCCGCGGGCGCGGGTGATCGACCGGCAGGTCGAGCGATGGCGCCGCGCCACTGAAACGCTGCAGCCAGTACTGTTCAGCCTCGTGACCGGCGCCGGTGTCGGCACGTGCGGCTTCGCCCAAGGCAAAATCGGTGAATGGATCGGGCGATGCAAGATCGCCGCCGCGGCCGATCCGCTGTGCATACAGCGCCGCCAGATCGCGCACGATGACGCCGAACGACCAGCCATCGCAGACGATATGGTGTGCGGTGAACACCAGCAGGTGCTCTTGAGCGGCCAAGCGCAGCAGTTCGGCGCGCACCAGCGGGCCGTGTTCCAGATCGAAGGGCGTCACGACCACGCGATGCAGGGCGGTGGCGATTTCCGCGTCGCGTTCCGTTTCGTCGAGCGAAGCCAGATCACGCACAGGGCAGGGCAGCTCCAGCGTGGCCGCGATGTGCAGCTCTTCGCCATCCGCGCTCAGGCTGGCGCGCAAGGCCTCGTGGCGATCGGTCAATTGTTGCAACGCTGCCTGCAGTGCAGCGACATCCAGCTCGCCGGACAGGCGCAGCGATACCGACTCGTTGTAGGCGAGCGACGCCTCCGGTTCGAGCTTTGCGGCAAGCCAGATTTCGCGCTGCGGCTCGGTGGTCGGTACGACGCGAGCGAGTGCAGCTTCGGCAAACGGATCGTAGTCCACCGCAGTTGCGGTGGTGACGTCGTTCGGACTCATGCGCTGACCCTCATGAACTTGCCCGGGGCATCCGGGTTCGGCACGAACCACGCCGTATTGCCTTCCGCGTCCTTGCCCAGACGCGCGCCGAATACCGGTGGCTTGGCCGCATCAAAAGCGAGCGTGTCGAGGTTGCGGCGACGCGGCAGGAATTCGGCCTCCTGCAGTTCCAGCACGGATTCCTTGAATGCCTTGGCGATCGCGACGAAATCCGCTTCGCTGTGCGCAGTGGTGAAGAAGCACGGGAAATTGTCCAGCACATGGATACCGCGGCTGCGCATCATCGCGAACAGCAGATCCTGCAACGGATGCTCTTCGACGAAATTGACCTTCCATACCGAGGAAAAGTGAGTGAGCTTGATCGGCGCGCCCACACCCGTGCAGAACGCATTGAGCTCGTCGATCAGTCCGGTGGTACGCGTATTCAGCTGCTCCTGCAACGAGGGACCGGCGCTCTTGAGATGGTCGAGTACGGCATGCGCCGCCGCGAGCGCTAGTGGATGGCGCACGAAGGTGCCGGCGAAGTAGGTCACGCCGACAGTCGGGATCGAAACATCCCCGTACTGCCAGCCGCCGCCGTCGAGGGCATCCATGTAGCGACGCTTTCCGGCAATCACCCCGATCGGGAAACCGCCGCCAACCACCTTGCCGTAGGACGCCAGGTCGGCATCGATGCCGAGCATCGCCTGCGCACCACGGGGATGGGAGCGGAAGCCCGTGACCACCTCGTCGAAGATCAGCAGCGCACCGGCATCGCTGGTGATCGCACGCAGCTCCTCGAGGAATTCCCGCGGCTGGAAATCGGGACGCCGACTCTGCACCGGCTCGACCAGCACGGCGGCGATCGTCGACGCCCGCTCGCGGATGATCGCCAGCGACTCGGGCGTGCCGTAATCGAGCACCAGCACGTTCTCGGCGGTGTTGCGCAGGATGCCTGGCGCCGCCGGTACCGAACGCAGTTTCTTGGTGCCGCGCACGATCACTTCATCGAAGATGCCGTGGTAGGAACCGGTGAAGATCACCAGTGTGTCGCGACCGGTGACGGTGCGGGCGACGCGCACCGTACCCATCACCGCCTCGGAGCCGGTATTGCACAGGGCGGCACGATCGAAGCCGGTGAGTTCGCAGATCTGTTTGGCGACGATGCCGGCCAATGGGTGTTGCGGGCCGATCTCGTAGCCCTCATCGATCTGCTTCCGTATCGCGTCGACCACGAAGTCCGGCTGCCAGCCGAACAGGTTCATGCCGAAGCCGTTGAGCGCATCGACATATTCGTTGCCATCGATGTCCCACACCTTCGAGCCCTTCGAGCGATCGACCACGATCTGGTAGATCATTTCCTTCAGCAGCGGGCGGAAGCCGTTGACGACGCGCGGGTCGGCCAGATGCGGACGATGCTCCTGGGTGTATTCCTTGGAGCGCCGGGTGCGTTCGATGTAGCGGCGCATGAAGGCGTCCAGCCGCACGCGCTGGCGTGCCGTCAGCTCGGTCGAGGTCGAATGGATGCGCGCGATCGCGCCGAAGGCCTTCTTGACGTCGTAGGTGGTATGCGCCAGCGCAACCTCTTCATCCTGCGACGGCGTTTCCGGCGCAGTCGCGGCATTGACGGATGCCGTCACGGCTGGCGCCACCGTCGCGGCAGGCATCGTTGCGGCAGCGCTGATCGGCATCGTGGACACCGGCATTGGCGCGGCACTCGCGGCACTCGTCGCTGCCAGCAGGGCGAGCTGCTGCTGCATGATCAGCATCTGCTGCTGGATCACGTCCTGCACGAGCCCACCCGAAACTTGCGGAATGCCGGATGTGGGGATGGTTGTCGTAGTCATGGTGGGCACACTCGCTGCTGGCGGTGCGGAGACGGTTGTCGCTGCAACATCCGGTGGCAACAAACGATCGATATGCATGGCAAGGCGTTCAAACGAGGAACACGATTCCATCAGTTCACGGAAGGTGATCTTCAGGGCGAAGGTTTTCTGCAGCTGCAGCGCCACCTGGGTCAGCGACAGCGAGTCGAGGCCCAGCTCGATGAAATTCGCGCTTGCATCCACATCATCAAACTCGTTGCCGGCGACGTCTTCGAACAGCTCGGTAAGTTGGGCGACCAGACGCTGGGATCGCGGGGACTCGGCGGATGCGTTGGCAAGTGAGGCAGGCATGGCGGCTTCCGGAATGGGTGCGGGCGGTGCAGCGAAGACCGCTGCGGCATGGCCGGGCACGAGCAGACTGACGACGTTCGACGTCATGGCTGTCGGTACCGGGGTGGCAAGTGGCTGAGCTTCAATCCAGTGACGTTTGCGCTCGAACGGGTAGGTCGGCAATCGCACGCGACGCTTGTGCTGGCGTCGATCGATGGCATCCACGGCCACGGTTGCACCCACACTCCAGAGCTCGCCGACGGCATCCAGCCATGTCATCCGCTCGCCTGTCGGCGTATCTGCCAGCGAAGCCAGCGCGATCCGGCCACGACTCTGCGGATGCTGCCGCGTCAACATGGCCAGCGTCGCGCGTGGCCCGACTTCGAGGAATGCATGTTGCGGATTGTCGAGCAAGACCTGCAGGGCCATGGAGAAGCGCACGGTGCCGCGCAGATGACGGGTCCAGTAGTCCGGCGACATCGCCTCGTCAGCACCCAGCAGGACGCCTGTCAGCGTCGATGCGATCGGAATGCGGGGCATCGACAACGTCACGCGTTCGACCTCGGCGCGGAACGGTTCCAGTGCCGGATCCATCATGGCCGAATGGAAGGCGTGCGATGTGTGCAGCAGGCGACAGGCGACGCCTGCCTTTTCCAACTCGGCCCGGAATGCCTCTACCACCGCGGTTTCTCCGGATACCACGCAGGCATTCGGTGCATTCTCCGCAGCCAGCGAAAGCGCGGCGGGCAGGCGCGCCGTCAGCTGTGTGGCATCAAGGCGCACCGACAACATCGATCCAGCCGGCAACGCCTGCATCAGGCGGCCACGCCGCGCAACCAGCCGGGCACCATCGGCAAGACTCATGACGCCGGCGATCACCGCGGCGACGAATTCGCCGACGCTGTGCCCGATCATGGCCACTGGACGAATGCCGTAGCTCATCCACAGCCGGGCCAGCGCGTACTCGATCGCGAATGTGGCCGGCTGAGTCAGTGCCGTCGCGCGCAGGGCGTCGGCATCGTCATCGAACATCCGCTCACGCAGGTCGAAGCCAAGTTCGTCCTGCAGGACCTCGGCACACTCCTCGAGCGCAGCGCGAAACGCCGGTTCGCTCGCGTACAACTCGCGGCCCATGCCGGCGTACTGGGAACCCTGGCCGGGAAACATGAAGACGATACCGGGTGCGGGATTCGATGCGGTTCGTACCGTCGGCGCCGGTGCGGCGGCGCGCAAACGCGCGGCGGCGTCCTGGTTGTCGCTGGCGACGATATGGGTACGTTGCGCGAATGCCTTGCGACCGGTGGCCAGCGTCCAGGCCACATCGGCGAGGTTGGCGTCGGGCTGGTTCGCGAGCTGCTCGCCAAGTTGCGCGGCGGCGGCACCGAGTGCGGCTGCGGAGCGCGCGGAAAGCAGCAGCAGTTGTGGGCCGCTGGCGGCGTCCGAGGGGGCGCGTAATGGCGCCTCCTCAAGGATCACATGCGCGTTTGTTCCACCGACGCCAAAGGAACTGACGCCTGCGCGCAACGGGGCGCCGTCGCCGAGCCAGGGGCGCAACCTGTCGTTGACGACGAATGGCGAGTTGGCGAAATCGATCTTCGGATTGGTCGCATGCAGATGCAGCGACGGTGGCAATTGGCGCTCGGCCAGTGCCAACGCGGTCTTGATCACGCCGGCCGCGCCGGCGGCCATTACCAGATGACCTACATTGCTCTTCAACGAACCGATCGCGCAGAAACCGCGTTCGTCGGTGCTCTGGCGAAACGCCAGGGTCAGGCCTTCGATCTCGATCGGGTCGCCGAGCGGCGTGGCGGTGCCGTGCGTCTCCACATAGGAAATCGAGCGGGCTTCGACGCCGGCGCGATCGAGTGCCATGCTGATCACCGCAGCCTGTCCGGCGCTGCTGGGTGCGGTAAAGCTGGCCTTGATACCGCCGTCATTGTTTACCGCGGCACCACGAATAACCGCGTAGATCGGGTCGCCGTCGCGCAGCGCATCCGACAACCGCTTCAGCAGCACCACGGCGGAGCCATCGCTGAACACGGTACCCTCTGCCGCAGCATCGAAGCTGCGCGTGTGTCCGTCGGGCGACAGCATCGAACCTTCCTGCGAGACATAGCCGCTGCGCGGCGGGCAGGTGACCGACGAGCCACCCGCCAGGGCCATGTCGCACTGACCAGCGCGCAGGGAGTCGAAGGCCTGGCAGATCGCCACCAACGAGGTCGAGCAGGCCGTGTTCATGCTGATCGACGGGCCGGTCAGGTTGAGCTTGTGCGCGACGCGCGTGGTCAGATAGTCCTTCTCGTTGCCGAGCATCACCTGGAACGCGCCCAGTTTGTCGATCAGGTCGGGGCGCGTGCTGACATGCCGCTGGAAGTAGGTCGCGTTGTGCATGCCGCCGAACACGCCGACGGGTCCATCATGCGTGTCGGGCACGTAGCCGCCGCGCTCCAGGCATTCCCAGCACAGTTCGAGGAAGATCCGCTGCTGCGGATCGGTCAGCTCCGCCTCACGCGGCGACATGACGAAGAAGGCGGCGTCGAAATCCTCGACCCCGTCGATGATGCCGCGCGCGGCGACGTAGGCCGGGTCGTCGCGCTGTTGCGGCGGCACGCCCGGATCCAGTTCACCGGGTCCGAAGAAGGTGATCGATTCGCGACCTGCGCAAAGGTTGTCCCAGAATGCCTCGACGTCGGCAGCACCGGGGAAGCGCCCGGCCATCGCAATGATTGCGACCGGTTCGGTGGGCCCGTTGCTGTTGCCGTGCGAGAGGCGGTTGGCCAGCGCGGTACGGCTGTCGCGGCCTTCGATGATCGCGGCCAGCGCGGCGGGCGTCGGCTCACCGAAGAAGGCGGCGATGGTCGGCACGGTCGACAACTCGCCATGGATGCGTGCAACGGCCTTGACCGCCAGCAACGAATTGCCGCCGAGGTCGAAGAAATGGTCATGGCGACCGACCTGATCCAGGCCCAGCACGTCGGCGAACAGCGCGCACAGCTGCTGCTCGATGGGGCCAGCCGCGGGCACGTAGATGCCGGCAAGTTCGGGGCGACTGCCGTCCGGTGCGGGCAGGGCACGGCGGTCGAGCTTGCCGTTCGGCGTGACCGGCAGCGCATCGAGGCGCAGATAGATCGCCGGCACCATGAAGTCCGGCAACGACTGGGCGAGCTGTTCGCGCAAGCGGCGTGCCGTGATCGCCGCGTCATCGGCGACGTAGTAGGCGACCAGGTGCTTCTGCTCCGGCCGATCCTCGCGCGCCAGTACCGCACATGCGCGCACACCGGGGAGTCGCTGCAGTGCGGCTTCGATTTCACCGATTTCGATGCGGTAACCGCGGATCTTGACCTGGCCGTCGGCACGACCGATGAATTCGATGACGCCTTCGGGCAGCCAGCGAACCAGGTCGCCAGTGCGGTAGATCCGCTCTCCCTTGCCGCCGAACGGATTGGGCACGAAGCGCTCGGCGGTCAACTCCGGGCGTGCCAGATAGCCGCGTGCCAGCCCCGCACCGCCGATATGCAGTTCACCCGCTACGCCGACCGGCACCGGTTCGCCGCTCATGTTGAGCACATAGAGCGTGGTATCCGCGATCGGTCGGCCGATCGGGATCGAGCGAACGTCCTCGGCGAGTTCGCGCGGAATGCGGTACGTCGCCGCAAACGTGGTGCACTCGGTAGGTCCGTAGCCATTGATGATGACGATGTCGGGCAACGCCGCATAGGCCTTGCGCACGTGCGCGACCGACAATGCTTCGCCGCCGATCAGCAGCTGGTCGAGACCGCGCAACTTGCCGGCATCCTCATCGACGATTGCGTTGAACAGCGCAGCGGTCAGCCACGCGATGCGGGCGCCGTGGCGTTCGATCGTGCTGGCGAGGCCGCAGCCGCTCGGGATGCGCTCGTCGTGAACAATGCAGGTGCCGCCATTGAGCAGGGTACCCCAGATCTCCAGCGTCGAGGCGTCGAAACCGAGCGGCGCGGCATGCAGCACGCGTGGTTGGGTGCCGAACTCGACATAGTTCACGTCACGCACGAGGCGGATGATCGAGCGATGGGTGATCTCGGCACCCTTGGGGGTTCCGGTCGATCCCGAGGTGTACATCACATAAGCAAGCGCATGGCTGTCCAGCGTGGGCAAGGTGGCTGACGACGCGTCGTGCTCCAGTTGTTCGAGTGACATCGTCGGTACGGCGATGCCCGCCAGCGTGGGCATCCCGGCGCGCGCAATGACGAGGGCGGCGCGTGCATCCTCGATGGTGAAGGCGAGGCGTTCGACAGGATGGCCCGAGTCGAGCGGCAGATAGGCGGCGCCGGCTTTCAGGATGCCCAGCACCGCGATGATTGCTTCCGGTGAGCGTTCGAGCAGCAGTGCGACCGGCGAGCCAACCCCGACACCTGTCGCGAGCAGCCCAGCTGCGATGCGGTTCGCGCGCGTCTCGAGCTCGGCGTAGGTAAACGTGGTGTCACCCGACGCGATCGCGATGCGCGACGGATACTGTCGTGCTATCGCGGCAAACAGCCCGTGCACCGTATCGCTGGCACGCCGCGGCATCGCGGTGGCATTCCAGTCGAGCAGCACGCGTTGGCGTTCGGCGGCATCGAAGCCATCGATCGAGGCAAGCGCGACGTTGGTTGGCGCGACAAGCGCCGCGAGTACGCGCACGGCGCAACCGGCAATCAGGTCGATCGCAGCGCGGTTGAATGGCTCGCAAAAAGCCACCCGTAGTCGTGCTGGTTCCGACATATCCAGCTGCCAGCGACTGCTGATCGATACAGAATCGCAGCCGGGCTCTGGTTCGTTGCCTGCTCGAACGTCATCATCCGTGGCGACCCAGGCACTCCCGCATGCGCTGGCCGGTGGCGTTTCGTCCAGTGCCTGGAATGTCGCCTCGATCCAGTTGTCGCGTTCGTCGCATCGCGGCACCGCGATCGATGTCTGCCATGACTTGTCCGGGGCGATGCGGCTCGCAACAACCCGGTCCGCTCCCGTCAGTCGCGATTCGGTCAGCGACAGCGCTGCGCAGAGGATGGCCGACGAGCCGACCGAATACAGCTGGGCACAGTCGCGCAGCGATGCCACGAGTGCCGTGTCGAGCGGGTACTCACTGTGGTGCCAGCCGGTGCTCACGTCGCCGGAACGCGATGGCAACACGTCGAGGAGTTGCATGACGACGGTCACACCATTCGGAGTTTCTGTCTTCAACGTGTTCATCGGTTTGCGATCCCTTCGCAGGTGGCTGCAGCGGACAATATGCGTTATGCGATTTCTGCCACTCAATCCGCTATCGCGTACGCACTGTGATGTGCGAGCGACGGACAGGCGGGCAGGTGACTTCCGGGTCCATGCGCTGCCACCAGGGTGGAGGCGGCAACGTAGGTCAACTTGTCGAAAAGCGGGTGTCTGCCAACGGCAGATGGCTCGATACCCTTGCGGTGCATCAGGTCGTGCATCACGTGCACCATGGCGTTGCGCCGCGTGGCGTCGGTGCTGTAGGTCAGGCTGATCGTGGTCGACGGCTCATCACTGGTCTCGACCATGTGCGGGCAAGTCAGCGGCATGTACACACCCATGCCTGGCCCCAGCTTGAAAACATGGGCGCGTTCGCGGAACTCCTCGTGCCACTGGACAAGTTCCAGGTTGTGACTGGCGTGAAAGACATCGCGTGCGCGATCGCTGACGACCTCGGCATCCTCGGCATCCCACACATAGATCGTCTTGGTTCCACGCACCTGCAGCAGGATTCCGTGATTCCGGTCGATATGAAATGGTGTGATCGTGTGCGGCGCGGCAACGAAGATCCAGCCTGCGCGGTAGTACATGCCGGGGTCCTTGCGCTCGATCTCCTGCTGGATCGGATCGAGTACCCGATCGACGAGCGCGCGATAGGCTGGGTCAGCCTGCACGTGACGCAACAGCACCCATGCCTTGGCTTCTTTGATATTCCGCAGCGACTCTTCCACGGTCTTGCGGTTGGGATACAGGCGCGCGACCGCATCGAAATTCGCCGCTGCGTCGGCATCATTGTTGAACGTGAACAGCCGGGTGCTGCATCGAAAGCGCTTGCCGAGTTCAACCAGCTGATCGCGCTGCAACAACGGGTGATCAGACAGACGATGGCGCACAGCCTGGATGCGCCATGGGTCGAATTTGTCCCAGTCGACATCGACAAGTGCGGCCATGCTGGCCATATTGGCGTTCATGACATTACCCCTCCGCATGATGCGGCTTTGGCTAGTGTCCGGCCCAGATCCCTTGGTGCCCATGTGATGCACTTCAGTCGAGCTGATGGGATCAGGCTAGGAATCTGGTACAGGCTTCGCGAATATTCTCCGTAGTCAGGGCGCCGACCGAACCAGCCTGGCGCTTCCGTATTCCCACCGGTCTCTTCCTGTCGCCACAGCCGGCGATGTGGACAGGAATGAGCCGTGCTTTGTTACCTCTCGCTTTACATCCAATAAACTGCTTTTCCATGCTGTTCATGTGCCACCTTTCCCTTTATGCATTCCAGTCAATGCTTGGTCATCATTGATTTTTGGGGTTTGCTTGCCGTGCCGACACGAATATGATTTGATCCGTTTTATCTGCCGATTATGGCGTCAAAATACAATGCATCAGGTCGAGCGGAGCTTGTTCGCATGGATATTAATCCGGTAAATCGCAGAACCATGATTAATATTGAAAGCATTCCCTTTGTCCGGCGAATGCTTGAGGCAAGGTATGAGCGCCGTTTCCGCGCCCATGTGTCTCTGATGGAAAATCTTTATCGAGGTGTCTATTCCAGTTTTTCCGAGGCCACGGCGAGCATACCGACGACCCGAGCGGTGGGTTATGACAACAGCACCTCGGCTGAACTTTATCGGGATCGCACCCGTCGCGTTTTTCTGTATGACTATCCCATGATGCTCTGGCTGTCCCGGCTGTTTGCTTCCGGGAGCAGCTCGGTGTTCGACCTGGGTGGTCATATCGGCATCGCCTACTATGCGTATCGACGCTGCATCGATTATCCGGACACCCTCCGTTGGCAAGTGTCCGATGTGCCGGGGGTAAATGCAGCTGGTATGGCCTGGGCCGAGACCCATGATTCGCACAACCGCCTGACTTTCACTGCGAACCCTGCAGATGCTGACGGCACCGACATCCTGTTTGCAGCCGGATCGTTGCAGTACCTCGACTACACCTTGGCCGACCTGCTGGGCAGCCTGCGCAACCCGCCCGCCCATCTGCTGCTGAACTCGGTGCCACTCCATATGAGCACGTCCTATTTCACCGTGCAGAACATGGGCGTTACCTGCTGCCCCTACCGGATCACCTCGGAGCGCGAATTCATGGACGGATTGAAGGCACTGGGTTATCGGTTGCATGACCGTTGGGAGAATCCGGATCGTCGCTGCCTGATTCCCTTCCATCCCGCCCATTCGCTCGATCGCTACTACGGCTTCTACTTCAGCCGTGAGGCATGAGTCCGGACGGAGCCCGCGACACCTTTCTTCCGTTGCGCACATTTCGCGCCGGTCACTGTCCCCTTGGTAATCGATGAGCCGAGTTCTGTTCACTGCGACGACTCCCCATTTGCCATCGCAAGTTGCCGATGTACGCTCTGCCCGATACGTGCCAGTTTGCACTTGGCATGATCCATCAACACGTTGCGCCCCACCGGGCGTGGATGAAGACCTATACGACGCATCCGTGTGTTGAACCGATGCGCATCGGTCCACATGTCCGACTGCCGCGTGCGAAATGTGAGCGCGAGCGAGATCGAAAGCTCGGACCCCGTGTGCACGCGATGCGGTGCAATAAAGGGATGATGTACACCGAGTCCCGGGCGCAACTCGTACGTCATGGCCTTCGATTCAATCGAAGGTTTGTATGGCGGGCGTCCGCCAGCGTGTGCAAGCAACAAGTCCTTTTGCGCAGGAGTCATGATCTCGTTATCGGATGGATCCCACAGATGCACCGTCTTGGTGCCACGGATCTGCAGCAGGAAATTCATCTCGCGATCCATGTGGTACGGCGTGACTGAATCGCGGGTGGAAATGAAGATGTACGTCGAATACCAGCTGATCCATGGATCCAGCACATCGATCTGCGCCGCGACCTCGGCCAGCATGCCTTCGATAACCGGCCGGAATTCGGCATCGAGCTCAGGATTGTTGATGCAGATGTAAGCCTGCTTTTCCTCGAAGTGGTCCAGCGTCTCTTCCAGGGTCAGCCCATGTTTGTAACGGTCATAGGAGGACTCGAGTTCGGCATCGCCGGGGATGTTCCCAAGGCGATAGAGAATGCTCTCGGAAGGCATGCGTCGACATAGCGGGAACAGCTGTGCAAGTGAAAACGCAGGGTGTTCCGTCAGTCGATGTTTCAGCAGGAATGGTTTGCGGTTGTAGCAGGAGAGCAGGGTACCGGGTTCGAATTTGAGCATCGGCGCCGCTGCTGCCCGGCCTTGCGCCAGGAGATCGGTGTATTGCCTTGCCGAAACGAATCTGCCAAGCATGACGGCTCCATTACCCTCTGTTGACTTCGACGGACCTGGTTACGCTGTTGCAACTACTGCACGCACTTGCCATTCATCTCATCTGGACTGGAACGCGAACAGCCACAGGATGGCGCCCTGGATGGGCGCGCCTGTCCAGCTAACGTTGTATGTCCCGGCGGTAGCGACCTGCCTGTACGCCACAGCGCACTGAACTCCGCTGTTGTCGGGGAGTTTCAGGAAACTGTCGATGACGCTGAAGCCATTGTTGGGTACGGCGGTCATGCGCGTTACTCCACCATCGCCCCACCACAGCGCGATCAGCGTTGCCGGCCCGGTGGTCGTCACGCTGCCACTGGTCAACACAAGGCCGGCGGCGGCATAGTTTTGCGCCACGTCCTCCAGGACGCCCGCTTGCCTGACCTCGATGAACGGCACGGAGATTTCTCCAACGGCATTGGCATTCTTGACAATGCTGACCGTGTGGTTGGGGCCGCCTTTGGCTGATAGCGCGACATAGGCCTTGACGTTGAAACCGTCGTAGCCGTTGCCGTAGGTAACCGAAGACCCCAGTTGCTTCCACTTGTTCGAATAGCTGTCGACCGGGCGCGCGGAGTTCCCGGAATAACCGCCATTGAAAACGATCAGCGCACTGCCGGTGGGCTGTGTCGTGATCGGATCGGTGACGGCGGGGCTCGTGCCCATCCCTTCGGACTGGGCGAGCAGGGTGTGGCCGCCTAGCAAGGATGAGGGCTGCACATGCGGGCGAGCATCGGTCGAGCCAATGATGGGGCTGGTCTGCGCACGCGAGATGACGGACCCAGCAGCCAGCAGTGCGGCGATGGTGGTTCCGCGGCAACAGGCAGCAACGTAGTTGCGACAGCCGTGCATGGAACAAATCCCCCCTCTCGGGTATATGATATTGATAACTGGGTCACACTAAGTCAAGTATGAAATATGCTTGTCTCAAGCGATCCGGTTGCCTTGGAGAAAGAAGCCACAGGACAGGTTCGTATCGCCTGCTCGACACCCTCTCCGGGTGCGGCAGCAGCCAGGCAATGCCGCTGGACCGGCCCTTCAAATGGCGGATCCATCAGCAGCAAGGGGAGCGTGACTTGTCCAGCGAGACCGATTTTCTCGATCTGTACCGGCGGCTGAAGCTGAGCCCGGACTGCGGGTTGGATGAGTTCAAGCAGGCTTATCGCCGTCATGTATCCCTGTTGCATCCCGATCGCCGGGCAGGCAGTTACCTCGACGTGCGCGCAGCCGAAATGTTGCAACGACTCACCGCCCAGTACAGCGCAGCGATGGAATTTCAGCGGCGTCATGGTCGTCTTCCAGGCGCGGCAGCTGCGCCTCGGTTTGTTGCCCCGGAGGTCACGGCCCAGACATCGCGCCCGCTGGAGCCATCGATCGCGACCCGGCGTTCGCACTCAAAGCTGCTCGTTCTGGTGGCTGTGGCAACGGTGAGCGTCTTGTTATGGAACGTCGTTCCGCTGTCATCGTCGCCCGAAACCGCGTCTGCAGATATTTCGGCGAACGATGACACGGGCCAGCCCGAAGCAGCAGCGTCACCTGTCCTGTCGTTGGGCATGTCGCCGGAAAACGTGCGCGCCATCGAGGGTGACCCCATAGTTATCCGCGATGGTCGTTGGGAGTACGGGCCATCATGGATCAGTTTCGACCATGACGAAGTAGTCGATTGGTACAGTTCGCCACTGCATTCTCTCAAGACCACCGGCAGCCACCCGCCGAACAGGCGCCCCTAGCGCGCGCCGCGTCCGAACAGGACTACCTCGACTGTTTCGATCAAGATCACCATATCCAGCAGGAGATTGTGGTTCTTGACATAGAACAAGTCGTATCGAAGTTTTTCGGCGGCATCCTCTACCGAGGCACCGTATGGATAGCTCAATTGAGCCCAGCCGGCGAGACCCGGCTTCAGGCTGTGCCGCAGACCGTAGTAGCGGATCTTCGTCGTCAGATCGGCGACGAACTGCGGGCGCTCGGGGCGAGGGCCGACGATGCTCATTTCGCCCTTGAATACGTTCCAGAGCTGCGGCAATTCATCGAATCGCAGCTTGCGACATATGCGACCGACGCGGGTAACCCGGTCATCATTCTTGGTGGCCCAGCGTGCCGCACCGTCGCATTCCGCATCCGTGCGCATGCTGCGGAACTTGAGCAGCCAGAACGTCTTGTTGTGTTCACCGACCCGTTCCTGCCGATAGAGGATAGGCTGGCCCGGGCCGGATTCGAGGCGAATCGACAGTGCCGTCAGTAGCATCAATGGCCAGCAGAGCAGCAGGATCAGCGTTGCTGCAAGCAGGTCGAAACACCGTTTGCCCAGCAGATGCAGTGGCGTGGCATTGAAGCCATGTGAGAAAACCAGCCACGACGGGTCAAGCAGCGACAGCTGCAAGCGCCCCGACTCGCGTTCGAAAAACGTGGTCAGGTCGGTAATGGTGGTACCCGATTGCCGGCACTCAAGCAGCTCGGCCATTGGCAATGCGCCGCGGCGGTCATCGACACCAACCACGATCTCATCGATCCTCTCGTGCTTGACAAGAGCGTGCAGCGGCATGTTCGGGCTCAGGACCAGATGGTCCGGAACAATCACCGGCTCATTCTGGCAGCGAATGTAGCCCACGATACTGAAGCTGTGCCGATCCGAACGTCGACGCATCCCGTTGTGGATCTGCGCCGCACGTTGACCCGCACCCAATATCATCACGCGTCGCTTGAATGCCTCGATATCGACCAGGCGCATGAAAAGCATGTGGAAAGCCGCCACCGCCACGAATCCAGACACCAGCGCGATGCCCAGCACGCCTCGGCCGACGTAGGACTGCGGTATGAAGTAATACCCGATGGCAAGCCCGACGCCGCCAAGAACAAATGCCACCGCCTGTCGCGCCAGCAGGCCAAGCAAGCCCGTGCGCAAATGCGTCCTGTATATACCGAGCGCAGCCATGCCGAGAAAGATGGCGGTGGCGAATATCAGCGAACGCAGCGTCAGGTGGCGCGAGAATGCAGCCAGTTCGTCAGAATCACGGAAGTAGCGCAAATGCATGGCCATGCTCAGCGATGCTGCAAGCAGCAGCCACTCGCACAGGCCAAGCAACAGGATCAGCCGCGAGATCCGCAGTCGCAGAAAACCAAACATGAGCCTCCCCCTTGAGATCCGTCCCAGCTTCCATCCAACCGATCAGGGGGTGATTTAAATACGGTTCATCAAAAATGGCAAGCACTTTTTATCAAGTTTGTCCAGCAAAATATGTTCACAATGCGATACATGTCTCATAATTGTCACAGGCGCCTGCAACCAAAGCCATTTGCTTGGCTGAAATGCGCTCGGAAAGTGGCACTCGTTGGGGCTCGTCTGCGCGGTGGTGCTTTGTCTTGGCAGCGTCCGGCTGACAGAGTCAGTGACGACAGGGCTGAACTGGATCAGTCCGCAGCAGGACCCAGAGCTTTGTTCAGCCAATGCAGGCGACTTGCCATGATCGTGGCAGGTACGGCCAGCGCGCCGACCAGACCATCTGGTAACGACCCGACATCGAGCACACGACAAGGGGCCTGATCCGGGACCGAAGATGGCGGCATGACCAGCCCGCCACTCATCGCCGACATCAGCGCGGGGTCTTCATTGAGGCCGACACCGAATGCCTTGAGCAACGCCTCCTTGCGTGTCCAGAGTTTCAGCAACCCGGTTTCACGCGCCTGCGCGGGCAGCCGCGCCAGGTCAGCCATCTCGGCCGGCGTGCATATGAGCGGCATCAATTCATCCAACGTCATCCGTGCGGGTGAGCGTTCGATATCGACACCGACGGTCACGCCAGCGCAGATCGCGATCGCCACCCAATTGCCGCTGTGACTCAGGCTGGTCGCATATCCGGTGCCGTGCAATCGCGGTTGTCCGGCAGGTGTGCTGCCCAGGGGAACGTGAGCGGCTTCCATGCCAAGACAGATGCCAAGAGCCGTGCGCCACAGCGCATGCGCCAGCACATACGTGAAGCGGTCTTGCTCGAAGCGGAACCGCGCCGCGCGCGCTAGCTCGCCAGCATCGAGCAGGCGTTCCGCTGAAGCCACACATGTCGTCCATGCGGTGCTGTCGCACAACACCACGCAGGCCTCACCGGCAGCTGGAGCGGCGAAGCTGCAGTGTGCGAAGGCGCGTGAGATTTCCTGTGCGAAATCACTCGGCGAAACGTGACTATCAAGGTGCGGCATGGCTGCATTCGGAATGCAGCAGTGCGCGCAGATTCTCTGCCAGACGCAAGCTCAAGGCGACAATGGTGAACGTCGGGAATGCCCAGCCTCCCGTGGGAAAGACCGAGCTGCCGGCAATATGCAGGTTGTCGATGCCATGCACCCGGCAGTGGCGATCGACCACGCCCTGTTGGGAACTGTCGGACATTCGCGTCGTGCCCAGATGATGCGCGGTGCCGTGCACTTGCGGGGTTGCATCGATATCACCATTGAGCCATGGGTCGAGCTGAAACGTTCCGCCGCAGGCGCCCGCAAGCTCACTGCCGAAAAGCGTCGCGGCGGTTCGATAGGTATGCCGATCGAGTGGAGTAAGCCGCCAGTCCACGCAGACCTTGCGCTTTCCGAGGGCATCGACCTCGGTACCCAGGGTGATGCGGCTGTCCGGATTGGGCGCTTGTTCGAAAAAACCGACCAGATCGACGTGGCTGCTCTTCACGGTGGGCTTGTCGACCAGGCGATGCGCGAATGCCTTGGCAATGTCGCCCACGCCCAGGCCCAGTCGCAAGGCCAGTGTGCCGATGCCTGCGCTGGTTGCCGTTGTGTCTTGGCTGCCGGGCGGCCCATTTTTCAGTGCGGCGCACAACCGCGCTTCCAGCACCGAACCCTCGTCAAGCGCGGGCGGGCGCAATGCTGTGCGAAAGTCGCGCAAGGCCTGTATTCCCTTGGGGACGGTGCCTTCCACCGCGAACGGATGGACACGCCCGCTGAGAAGCCGATGTGTCCGCTGGACTTCGTTTGACAGGCCGATCTCGGGAAACGCGGGCGCCGGACCTTTGCCAAGATTCCGGTCGTACGGGCGGGTGAGGCGATCCGGCGCCTCCGTGACGACGGTACCCAATTTGCCGCTCGGATGATCCATGAAGTAGCGCCCCACCAGGCCCCGATCGTTGCCAAGTCCGTGCGGTACGACGGAGTCCGACAACAGCAGCAGTCGCGCATTTTCAATCCCGCCCGACGCCAGCACATAGTGGCGCGCGCGCACCACGCCCATGCGTCCATTGAGCGCGCCGATGCGTGCCTGGCGGACGGCGGAGCCAGCGGAGGAGGGTACAAGTTCGAGGAGGTTGGCGTGCAGCAGGACCTTGATGTTCGGGGCCTGGTCAAGCTCGTTTCTGTATGCCTGGCCGAACAGGATCGGGCTGCGGGCAAAGATCTGGTTGACCAGCTTGTCGGCATCGAAGGGGAGCGGCGGGCGCGCCAGCGGACCGAGGAACGAGCCCTCGGCAAAGTCGTGCGCGTCGATACGGCAGTAGGATCGCGCGCTCGCGTAATACGGCTCGAGGTCATCGTACGAAAGTGGCCAGCCGCTATGCGGAACCCAATCCCGATGGCTCATGTCATGCCGGCCCAACGGTATGCAGCCGCCCCCCCAGAGGGTGCAACTGCCACCGAATACCCGCATGCGGGACGAGCCCGGGTCAAACGGCGGGCAACCGACCGAAGTGCCTTCGTACAGCGCCTGGCTCCTTTCTTCCCCGGAGAGTCCACCGCTTTCGACGAGGCATACGCTTGTCGATGTCCCGATGAACGCGCGTGCGATCGCAATACCTGCCGCCCCCGCGCCAACGATGCACAGGTCTGCCTCCACATCGGCCGGAGCCGCCCCATCCAGATAGTCGATGATCATTCCACATCCCCAAAATGCTCACGCCATGATTTCGTCGCGTCATTCCGATGTTGAATCATCGCGCCTTGGCATTCGGCGCATGTCGCTACACGTCGTAATACTGGCGGTACCAGCCCACGAAGTTGGCGATGCCCGTGTCTACCGAAACCTTCGGCGCATACCCGACTGCACGGATCAGCTCCGACACGTCCGCCTCGGTATCGGGTACGTCGCCCGCCTGCAAGGGCAGCATTTCCATCTGGGCCTTGCGGCCGAGACATTGCTCCAATACCTCGATGTAGCGCAACAACTCCACCGGCTCTGCATTGCCGATGTTATACAACCGGTAAGGTGCGACGCCGCTGCTGGCCGGATCGGGGGCATTCCCATTCCAGCGGTCGTTCTTGGCTGGCAGTGTATCCAGCGCGCGGATCACACCTTCCACGATGTCATCCACGTAGGTGAAGCTGCGCTTGTGCCGGCCGTGATTGAACACCTTGATCGGTTCGCCGGCCAGGATCGCCTTGGTAAACAGGAACAGCGCCATATCCGGGCGACCCCACGGGCCGTAGACCGTGAAGAAGCGCAACCCCGTGCACGGGATCCCGTACAGGTGTGCATAACTGTGCGCCATCTGCTCATTGGCTTTCTTGGAGGCGGCGTAGAGCGTCAGCGGGTGCTCGGTGGATTGATGTTCGGAAAACGGCAGCGCGGTGTTGGCGCCATACACCGAACTGGTGGAGGCGAATACCAGGTGCTCCACATTGTGCTGGCGGCAACCTTCCAGAATGTGCAGAAAACCGGTGACGTTGCTGGCCACGTAGATATGCGGATTTTCGGCGGCGTAGCGCACGCCGGCCTGTGCCGCCAGGTTGATCACGCGTTGCGGCTTGTGGGTGGCGAAGGCATTTTCCACGGCCGCGCGATCGGCCAGGTCGGCATGGATATGCGTATAGCCCGGGTGCGTCATGAAACGCGCCAGCCGTGCCTTCTTCAGATTGACGTCGTAATAGTCATTGAGGCTGTCGAAACCGATGACTTCATCGCCGCGCTCAAGCAGTTTCAGCGCGACATGTGAACCGATGAAACCGGCGGTACCGGTAACGAGCACTTTCATGACATGAAATCCTGTTCAAAGACGACCATCGACCGCTTCACGCGGCAGCAAGCATTTTACGTCGTATATCACCGAGGAGGCCTTGCCGAACGCGCGAATGCCATCGGGACCCATGGCCACAAATTGTTTGTGGCCGACGGCGATGATCACCGCGTCGTAGCTGTCCGGCTGCGGGTGCGCGACAGGCGTGATGGCATATTCGTGCTCGGCCTGGGCGGCATTGATCCAGGGATCATGGATATCGACCTGCGAGTTGTAGCCGCGCAGTGCCAGCACGATGTCGACAACGCGGGTGTTGCGCAGATCCGGACAGTTCTCCTTGAACGCCAGGCCCAGGATCAACACGCGCGCCTTCACCGGGTTGATGCCCTTGCGCACCATCAGGCGGATCACTTCGTTGGCGATATACGGCCCCATGCCGTCGTTGGTGCGGCGACCGGCCAGGATCACGTCCGAATGATGACCTACCTCCTGCGCCTTGTGGGTGAGGTAGTAGGGATCCACGCTGATGCAATGGCCACCGACCAGGCCCGGGCGGAATGGCAGGAAGTTCCACTTGGTGCCGGCAGCCTGCAGTACTTCCAGCGTGTCGATGCCCAATTTGTTGAACAGGATGGCGAGATCATTGACCAGGGCGATGTTGAGATCGCGCTGGGTGTTCTCGATGACCTTGGCGGCTTCGGCCACTTTCAACGAACTGGCCTTGTGCGTGCCTGCGGTAATCACCGAGCCATACAGGCGATCGACAAAATCGGCTGTCTCCGGCGTGGAACCCGAGGTGACCTTCAGGATGCTGGTGACCCGATGCTGCTTGTCGCCGGGATTGATGCGTTCGGGACTGTAGCCGGCAAAGAAGTCGTGGTTGTAGACCAGGCCGGAGCCTTTTTCGAGGAGCGGGATGCAGACCTCTTCCGTGCAGCCGGGATACACGGTGGACTCGTACACCACGATATCGCCCGGCTTGAGCACCCTGGCCAGGGCTTCGCTGGCCTTGATCAGTGGCGTCAGATCCGGACGCTTGGCGATATCGATCGGGGTGGGTACGGTAACGATGTAGACATTGCAGTCCCGCAGATCGGCCAGCTCGGCGCTGAAGCGCAGATGCGTGGCCCCGGCAAGCTCTTCAGCGTCGACTTCCAGCGTGTTGTCGCAACCGGCAGCCAGCTCATCGACCCGGGCCTTGTTGATGTCGAAGCCCACGGTGTCGTAACGCTTGCCGAATTCCACGGCAAGGGGCAGGCCAACATAGCCGAGACCCACAATGGCGAGCTTGGTGTTTTCCAGTTTCCGCATACGATCGTCCTGGTCGTTTCAGGTAGATGCCCGCTGTGGCAGGTCATTCCGGCTGACGAAAATACTGAATCAACCGTATTTTCCAATCAACGTCCCGATGACAAGCCGGCAGAATTGAGCAATGGTGAAAGCGTGTCTGATGGCCAGCGCAGCATCACACATCGGGTCCGATAATTGGATATCCGACCAGTCTGTCGATGTCCTGCCGCTACAGGAACGCCAGTGCATGCGCGCAGGACTGCTCGATCTTGAGGCTCAGCAGTGGATCGGCGCGTGTGTGGCCGATGTTCACCGCGGCGATCGGTTTGCCGGCCCGAGCCGCCGCATGGGCAAAGCGGTAGCCGGAATACACCATCAGCGACGAACCAACCACCAGCATCGCATCGGCATCGTGCAAGGCCCGCATGCCGGCAGCTATCCGTTCGCGCGGCACGTTCTCGCCGAAGAACACCACGTCCGGTTTCATCAGGCCGGCGCAATGCGGGCAGGATGGCACCTGGAAACGGGAGAAATCCTGCCCGTCCAGATCCGCGTCGCCGTCCGGCGCATCCGCCGCATCGAGATCCGCCCAGGCCGGATTCAGCAGCAACAACGCGGCCTGGAAATCCGTGCGCGACATGCGTTGTTCGCAGGCGAGGCAGCGCACCCGATCCAGCCGTCCGTGCAGGTCGACCACGTTTTCGCTGCCGGCAGCCTGATGCAGGCGATCGACGTTCTGGGTCAGCAACAGGGTTAACTTGCCTAGCTGTTCCAGCCGCGCAAGGGCGTGATGGGTCGCATTCGGCTGGGCTCTGCCGAAGCGCCGCCAGCCGATCAGGCTGCGTGCCCAGTAGCGCTGGCGCGTTGCCAGTTCGCCCACGAATGCCTGGTAGGTCACGGGCTGCGGGCGCTTCCAGCCGCCGTTGGCATCGCGGTAATCGGGAATGCCCGAATCCGTGCTGCAACCGGCCCCGGTCAGCACGAACAGGCGCCCATGCGTCGCCACGAATTCGGGCAACGCGGCAACGCCTGTGTTTACCTCGATCGGTTGAGATGACATGTTGTCTCTTATGGCATCCCGTTGCACGGATTGCCAGCGACGGTCACGGCGCCGTGGCAATCCGACTGGGAGTTCTGCCGACCAGTTGCAGTCGCAGACCCCATGGCGCCACGAAGTTCACCACCGCCTGACCGGCATGCGGGCCGGTCGTCAGCGTGACTGGCGCCCCGATCACCTGAACACCCTGGTGTCGCAACCAGTGATCGGCGTGCGCCACATTGTCGGCAGCGAACATGATCGGCTCACTGCCGTGATCGGTTGCACGGCGTGCCGGAGCTGGAAAATCCATCGCGCGAGCATCGAACAATTCGACCACCGTACCCGAATCGCAGAACAGCAGTCGCGATTGGGGCAGGGCATCGCGCATGGCATGGCCGGTACGCATGCCTTCTGGCGATTCGTTGCTGGCGAGCGGGCCGACCGGCTCGCAATCCAGGATGTTGCGGAAGAACGCCGTGGCCTGTTGCAGGTCCGGAACACCGATGGCCACGTAGTCGCTGTCGTGAATGCTCGCGGCGTAAGCATTGAAGGACACGCTGGCCATGGCGAGCAGCAGCCCGCCAGCCAGCATGGAAAGAAAGGATTTGCGCATGACCTGGCACCCGTAACCGCACTGATGCCTTATATGGACATGAAGGACTCCGTCAGAAGTGCCGTCTGGCGACCACCATGTTTCCTTGCGTGAACGATCCTCGCGGCGTCAACCAGGGAGACAGGTGCCCCGTTGGTCGTTCATCAGCGGAAACAGAACGGTCGTGTCAAGGCGCTTTATCCACGCCATCGTCATCACCATACTTTCTATTGCACACACAGACCGGCGAGCGTTGCCTGACCCAGGCGGTTGATCCGGTCACTCCCTATCGACACAGGACTGCCAGGATGAAGCGTCATCTCAACTCACTGCTGCAACGCAAGCGAACCGAATTCGAAGGTGCCAGAGGTACCCGTCGTTCGCCGCGATTCCATGCCCGCGACGAGGCAGGTACCGTCGAATTGAAGGACGGCTATGACTGGCTGGCCATCATCAAGGGCGCGCAGGCGTCAGTTCGAACGCACTGAAAAACCGCAGAGCGGGCCACGGGTGTATTGGCGCCTTGCTCAATATGCCGATATCTATCGGCAGACCAGAACCGGAATCGTGCTTTGCAGCAAGACCTTTTGCGTCTCGCTGCCCAGCATAAGCCGGTTCAAACCATGCCAGCCATGGGTGGCCATGACGATGAGGTCGCAGTGATGTTCGTTGACGGCTTCCAGTATGGCCTGATGGGGGCGTTCACCGAATGCGTAGCGGCATTCGCAGGGCACCTGTGCGGTCTTGGCCAGCGCTTTGGCTCGGTCCAGGTGGCGCGAGGCGCTTTGCACGGCTTGCTGGCTGTAACTCAGTTCAGCGGTGGCAAGAAGTTCAGCCATATAGGCGATGGAATTGAAAGGCGGCACTACGTGCAATGCCAGCACCTTGGCACCGAATGTCTTGGCCAGCTCCAGCCCCATGTTGAAGGCCCGCAATGACAGATCGGATCCGTCGATCGGGAGCAGCAAGTGCTGGAACAGCGCTTTCTGCTGCCTGTCGGTGGGTTCCCGACTCAAAGCAGTTGCAATGGACATGGGTAGAGCCCTCAGCGTCTTGAGTGTCACGCCAGCAACCGGGCGCGCTGGCGTCATGATGGCTGCTGCGATCGCCGTGATATTGATCGGGGTCAAGTTGCTGAGTAATACAGAGTCGGGGAGTGGAATGGTCAGTTGATCGAGATCAACCGGCACATTCTCCGATCCGCGTAGCCTGCAATAAATGAAAGGGCTCAAGCGTGAGCACCTCTTTAAATGGAGGAGAAAGAATGTCGCTCAGCACTCTCCACCCACCTGCAGAGGCCATGCGGTATACCACGCATACTTGGGTTGAAGGGATGCCCTGGGTTGAGGTGTTTCCAGATGGATCGGGGACGCTTTTGCTTCCAGCCCGACCCGAAGATTGCGTCGATACTTGTGATTTCGTCAGGCGACTGTCGCCTGAAGTACAACGCATCCTCAGCGAGTAACCGCCGTGAATGACACGCTGCTGTGCGGGTCGGTGCGGGGATTTTTCGCATCGAGGCAGGTGTCGTGAGCGAAACGACGATCGTGGAGCGGGAACAAGATCCGCGGATGTCGAGCGCATCGGATACTCCGGAAACTTCCTGAAAGTCCGGCATGCATGAAGGGCATCATGGCTGAATTACTGGAAACGGCGATTGCCGACGGGGCGAAACCGCACGCGCATGGCGCTATGGCGGTTCCAAATATCGTGGCATTTCCGACGTCAGCTACCCCGTGGAGTCCCGCTGCGGTGATGGGCGCTTCCCTGGCTTCGCGTCATGGATCGGTGCTGACAGGCTGCTTCGTCGACCCCATTCTGCGCGGCTTCAGCGTGCCGGATATCGAGTCGATGATTCCGACGCTGGTTCAAGACGACGTTCTTTTCGACACGCCGAGCGCAACCGACTTCATCGCCTTTGCCCGGCAGAACGGCGTGACCGAGACAAACTGGGCTGTCCTGCAGGCAGATGTCGAAGGCACCATTACACAGCTCGCCGCCTGGCACGATCTGGCGGTAGTCGAAAGCAGCATGCTGGAAGTGCACGAGTTGCTTACCTTCCTGACCCATCTCTTGTGGAGCTGCCGATTGCCCTGCATCCTCCTGCCGAAGCTGTGCACGGACCTGCCGCCCTTCGAGCGCATCGTCGTCGGCTGGAACGGCAGTCCCCAGGCCATCCGTGCGATTCATGCAGCGATGCCATTTCTGCTCGACGCCAAAGAAGTCTGGATCCTGGATGGGACTGACGAGAATGGCGACGGCCATGCCGGCATGCCCAAGTTCGATCCCTGCCGGTTTCTCGCGCAGCACGGTGTAACAGCCCGTCAGCATCGATTCGATAGTGACGTGGGGATCGTCGGGGGCGCCTTGATATGGGAGGCACAGCAGCTTCGTGCCGATTTGTTTGTGCTTGGCGCGTTCAGCCATTCGCGTCTTCGCGAAAGGGTCGCAGGCGGCGTGTTCAGATGCATGCTCGAGAACGCGAAGATACCAATGCTGCTGCAGCATTGATCGCTTGCCGACCTTGTCCTTGATTCAGTGCTGCAGGAAGACGGGAATATCGGCATTCGCCATGACATGTCTGGTTGCACCGCCGAACACGCGTTCGCGGATGCGTGAATGCCCGTAAGCCCCCATCACCAGCAGATTCGCACGCACCTCATGCGCCTTCTGAAGAAGGTTCTTGCCCGCTTCGTCGGCCAGCGCACTCATGCAATGCAGCTTTGCGGCAATGCCGTGATGCATCAGGTAGGCGATGGGATCCGGCTCCATCACGCCGACCGGGTCGTCGTAAGGTGTGCGCACTTCACCGTTGATCAGGATTACCTCCTTGGCGAGCTGAATCAGCGGCAACGCGCTGTGCAGGGCGCGTGTTGCTTCGAAACTGCCGTCCCAGCCGATCACGATGCGATCGAAAGACACAGTGTCGTCCCACTCCGGTGGCAACACGAGACAGGGGATGCGACTGCTCAATATGCCTTCGCCGAGGATATCGGAAACATGCGCCGCATCGACCATGGTGCGCTCGATCACAGCCAGGTCATGCCACGCGCCAAGCGTTCGCAGCGTGGGCGCAATCGCCGTATGCGTCACGACCCATGAGATGTGATGCACGCCAAGCTCCCTGGCGAAGGCGTGAAAGGCGACAGACTCGTCCGGATGCGCATACTCCATATCGTCAAGCAAGCTCATCGCTGCGGGATCGCATTCATTGGCGCGCAGTTCACGCAGGCTATCGGGTACGTGACAGCCAGTGACATTGGCATTCCACTGCGTCGCGAGATCGACGGCGGTCAGCAATGCGGAACTCCATGGACCGATGGATGTAACCAGGGCAAGAATGTCGTGGAATTGCGACGCCGATGGGTTCACCTCGTGTGGCTTGGCAACGGACGTCTTGTAGGGCTCGTCGACGAGCATGTGATATCTCCAGCTGGTGCATGCATGTGCTGCCACAGGGCCAGCGAATAAAGTGCCTATGGCTGATCTTCCGGATACGACTCGCGCTCGAAGCCAAACTCCTCGCCGGCTCGCGCATCGGCGCCTTGCTGACGGCACCGGTCGAAAACATCTTCACGAGCGGCCGGCGCCTGTTTGGAAATGGGAAACATGGCGAAAGACCCGGCAGCCTGGCAGGAAGCCCGTTGCCGTGGGCTCTGTACATACCTTTTATCGAGTCGGTGCCTGCGCGCAATTGACGGTGGTCAAGTGAAAAAGGGGTTGCGCCTGCGCAGCCCGCACATCGGCTGCGTCGACAACGGTTGACCAGGATCAAGACGAATGCCGGGCATCTGGAAGAGTGTTGGCGCATCGAATCCATCTGCGGTGCACCGTCATGTTCGAGATCCTCGTCAACATCGAAGAAATGCGCGATGACAATCCCGTGGTGCAAACCGGCCTGGCACTGGCGAGTCGCCATAAAGCCTATGTGACGGGGTTGAATATCGTCGAGGTATTTCCCTCGACCATGGCCATGGCCGAGGTCATCACCGTGCTGGAGATAGAAGAGAACGAAGCCAGGCAACGCGATACCTGGTGGGCGAATCATTGCCGCGAACATGGCGTCCAGGGCGCTTGGGAGGTGATCCGTGGCGTCTACGTGCCGATCCTGGCGCGGCGCTCGTGCATGGCGGATATCACGGTAAGCCGTCTGCCTAATCGCGAATCCGGCTATCCCACCGGCATGGACTATGTGACGCGGGTATTGCTCACGGCAGCGTCCCCGATGCTGCTGGTTCCACCGAAATGGGATGGGACCTTCCGGCACGAGAGGATTCTGGTGGCGTGGAACAGTACGCAGGAATGCATGCGCGCGTTGCGTGCCGCGTTGCCGTTTCTGCGCGAAGCCGAGGTGGTCTGCCTCATCGATGGTGCCTGCGACGAGCTGCCTGGCATCACGCCGCCGCCACTGCCGGTGCGTGACTGGCTCACGCGGCAAGGCGTTACCGTGCATCTGGTACGGCAGTTTCCGGCGACAACCAGTGCCGGTGAAGCATTGCTCGATCAGGCGCATGCCATGCATGCAGACCTGCTGGTGATGGGCGCATGGGGTCACTCGCGGATGAGTGAACTGGTACTGGGCGGCACGACGCGCCATGTGCTCCAGCATGCTCCACTGCCGGTGCTGCTGTCGCATTGAGCCAGGCGAAAGCATCAAGCGGAGGTTGCAGCAACCAGCGCGCATGACGTGGCATGCGGCGACTCAGTCGAATGCCCGCTCCCCGGTGAGTGCACGCGAGGCGCGTTGCATCAGCTCGGCCAGCGCAGCCACGACATCGTCCAGGCACACGATGCCGCTCAACTGGCCATCCTCGTCCACGATCGGTACGCGCCGGACATTGCTGCCCAGCATCATGTCGATGAGTTCATCGATCGTCGCGTCCGCACGACACGTCACCAGCGGCAGCGATTGAATATCGCGCAGGACTTTTTCATCACCGCCGTTTTCACCGCTGCCTTCAGCCAGAAAGCGGATGGCCAGATCGCGGTCGGTCAAGATACCGCTGGGCAGCGTACCCGCCAGCGTGTTCCTCATCGCCACCACGCAGCCCACATCGTGCTGGCGCATGGTGCTGGCGGCTTCATGGATAGTGGACGATTCGTTCAACTGGACGACGCGGGAAGTCCCGATATCGGCGGCGCGCATGGTGATCTCCAGGCTGGGATGCGCCATCGATCATGGGCCAGTCCCATATTGGCGGCTTGATACGCGTCAAGCATCGGTCGCGACGGACCGCCGTTACAAACCGTTACAAATCGTTGCCGAGCCGAAGCATCGTTGTTACGGGCCGGGTCTAGAGTCAACTCCGTAGTCAACGGGGACTGCATCCGGAGGGCATGTGTCATGACAATGCTGGCAACAGACATCCGCGCCACACCGTTTGGGACGTCGCACGCCCCCATGGGCATGGCGGCCTGTGGCGACGGCCTTGGCATCGATATCGAGGCGATTCGCAAACATGTTCAGGTGCGACGCTGCAAGCACGTCGCCGGACAGAGCATCTATCACGCTGGCCAGCCGTTCCATGCGATCTATCTGGTGCATGCCGGCTCCTACAAGATCTGCGAACTGGCCGACGATGGCCGTGAACAGGTTTCCGGCTTCCGCATGCGCGGGGACCTGATGGGTGTGGAATCCATTGGCCTGAAAGCCTATGCAAGCGACGTGATCGCCATGGAAGGCAGCGAGGCATGGGAACTGCCATACCCCGCAGTGCTGCGCGCCTGCCTGCATGTGCCGGAACTGCATGCGCACCTGACCTCGGCCCTGGCTGCGGAAATTCGTAGCGATCGTTCATGGATGCTGATGTTTGGCACGCTGGCTGCGGAGCGCCGGGTGGCCGCGTTCCTGCTCGACGTCGCTGCGCGCTACGCGCGCCTCGGTTACAGCGCGAAGCACTTCATCTTGCGCATGAGTCGCATCGACATGGCCAGCTTCCTGGCTCTGAAGCATGAAACCGTCAGCCGTGCACTGTCGCACCTGCATGACATGAGCTACATCGACGTGCAGCGTCGCGAAGTGCGCGTGCTGGATGTCAATGGACTGCGTTCGATGGCCGGGATGAGCGCCGCGTTGAATTGAGTGGGGATCACGCGTCGCCGTCGCGATCGAGCACGCGGCGGATGGCGGCACCGAGCTGCTCGTGGCGATAAGGTTTGCGCAGCAATTCGAAGGCACCGAAAGTACGGGTGTCAATGTCCATTGATGCGTATTCGTAACCGGAAGTGAAAAGCACCGGAAGGTGCGGATGTCGCTCGCGTGCTTTCGCTGCCAGTTCGAAGCCCGTCATTTCGCCGCCGAGCACGATATCCGTAAAGAGCAGATCGATTTCCGGGTGCTTCGCCAAATGTTCCAGCGCGGTGGCGGCATCGCTGGCTTCGAAAGGCTGATAGCCCAGCGTGCGTAGGAAAGCGATGGCTACGCGCCGCACTCCCGGCTCGTCTTCCACCACCAGTACGGTCTCGTGACCCCGGCGCGACATCGGGACCGATGGCTTTTCAGTATTGTTTGAAGCGGCAATTGGCAGATAAAGCTCGATACGCGTGCCGCGACCCATCTGACTCTCGATATTGAGATGTCCACCCGACTGCTTTACGAAGCCGTAAACCATGCTGAGGCCGAGGCCGCTGCCTTTGCCGACTTCCTTGGTGGTGAAGAACGGTTCCAGCACATGCGCCATGACTTTCGGCGACATGCCGGTACCGGTATCCGAAACGGTAAAAACGACGTAGCGACCCTGCGTCAGCCGCGAATCATCGCCGGGGCTCGCGAGGTAATAAGCTGACCGCGCCGTGATCCCAAGACGTCCGCCATTTGGCATCGCATCGCGTGCATTGAGCGCAAGATTGATCAGCGCCGCTTCCAGTTCTCCCGGGTCGGCGTATACCTGAGGCACATCGCTGGGGCACTCGGCGGTCACCACAACGCGCTCGCCCAGGGTGCGACCGAGCATCTCGCTCAGGTCGGCCAGCAATTGCACCGTGTCCACGGCATGCGGCAACAGATGCTGACGACGGGAGAAGGCAAGCAGCTTGCGGGTAAGCGTCGCACCGCGCTCGACCGCGCGCGAAGCGCTTTCAAGGGTTTCGCGTGTCGCTGAATCATCCGGCATATCGATTTCCAGCAACTGCAGGTTGCCGGAAATCACCGTCAGCAGGTTGTTGAAATCGTGCGCAATACCGCCGGTGAGCTGACCGAGTGCGTCCAGGCGCTGCGAATGTGCCAGTTGCTCTTCGCTGCGTCCGCGCTGAATGGACGCGGCCAGGATGTTGGCGACCGATTGCAGGAAATTCAGCCGGTCCCGGTCGAAATAACCCTTCTGACGAGCCAGTGCCAACAACAGCCCAACGGGTCCGTGCCGATCGGGTAACAACACCAGGGCGGCGTCCTGGTAATCAGGGCTCAGGGCCGGGCATATGCTGCGAAGACTTTCGATGACGGATTCCTGCGCGGGCAGCTGCTCATCGGCATCCGTCGACGCACTGCCTGCCAGAGCCTGCAGCGCCGGATTTCCCGAGAAGCTCTCCAGTGCCGTTTGAGGCAAACCGATCGATGCGAGGACTTGCAGGCGCACATGGCGAGGGTCGGTCAGCATGATTGCCATGGCTGGAATATCGAGGGTTGTCGCCACCAACTCGAGAATCTCGCCAATGGCCTTTTCATGATGGGTCGCCTCGAGCAGACGCCGGCCCATCTGGGCCATGGCGGCGTCGAAGCGGGCCCGTTGCAGGGCCTGGCGCGCGCGTTGCGTTTCGGAAATATCGCGGATGGATGCTGCATAAAGCGTCCCCGTCGATGCAACGACCGGACTCAGACCGATTTCCACCGGAAAGGATTGGCCATCGGCGCGTACACCCGTCAACTCGTAGCCGGCGCCCATCGCGCGCTCGCGTGGATTGGACACGTAATGGGTGCGATGTGCGACATGCGCCTGCTGCTGAGCCGCCGGCAGCAGCGCCTCCACCGGCAAGCCGGCAAGCGCACCTGCTGCATAGCCGAACAGGCGCTCTGCATGTGCATTGGTCAACACGATGACACCCTGCCGATCGACCACGACCATCGCATCGGGTGCCGCTTCGAATAACGCGCGGAACAGATCGCTATCGGGGGCCTGCTTGCTGAACATGTCGGCGCCTATATCCGCCGAACCGTGGGCGAAAAAAGATAGCCTGTACCACGAATCGACTTGATCCGTTGCGGATGTGCAGGGTCAAGTTCGATCTTGCGACGCAGGCGTCCGATCTGCACGTCGATCGCGCGATCGAATGGCCCTGCATCGCGACCATGGATATGCGTCATCAACTGGTCGCGGCTCAGCACCTGATTGGAGTGCTCGACGAAAACCCGAAGCAAGGCGAATTCGCCGCTGGTCAGCGGAATGGGCTCGCCTTCCGGTCCGGACAAGCTGTGCGATTGCGGATCGAGCACCCAGCCATCAAACGACAGACGCAGGGGCTCGTCCGCCTTGACAGCGACCTTGGCTGGCAGCGCGGCGGCGCGGCGCAAGACGCTGCGCACGCGAGCCAGCAACTCGCGCAGGTCGAATGGCTTGGTGACGTAGTCGTCCGCACCGAGTTCCAGTCCCACGACGCGATCCACCGACTCGCCGCGCCCGGTCACGATGATCACCGGGCCATGCCAGTGCTCGCGCAGATGGCGGGTCAGGCTGAAGCCGTCCTCGCCGGGCAAACCCAGATCGAGCATGACGATATCCACGGCTTCGCTGCCCAGAACATGGCGCATTTGAACACCGTCGCCGGCGAGGCTGACGCGAAAGCCATGACTGCCGAAGTAGCGGCTGAGGATATGGGCAATCTCGGTATCGTCATCGACCACCAGCAGATGTGCCGGCACCATGGTTGATGACGCTGGACTGGACGAGACAGCCATCTGAACCCCCGATCCGTGGTGGTGCCCGATCAAGTGGAGCACCTTTGCCGGAGCATACGCCAGCGCGGGTTGGCTTTCAGTATCCAGCCGGCACGGCAGGCGGCAGCGAATGCGCATTCAGTTGATTTCGCTCAAACCGGGGCAAGGGCGGCTGCCTAAAGTCCACCCATGAAAAGCGCGGCCATCCAAGCCACCGGCCTGACCAAGTCGTTCGGCGAAGGCGCCGCCATGACGCTGGCCGTGCGGGGTGCCACGTTCGAGGCGCATTACGGCGAAATGCTTTTCATCGTCGGTCCGTCAGGCAGTGGCAAGACCACCTTGCTCAGCATGATCTCGGGCATCCTGCGGCCGAGCTCCGGTACCGTCGTGGTCAAGGGCGCCAACCTGTGGCAGCTCGGCGCCGACGATCTTGCCGAATTCCGGCTTCAGACGATCGGCTTCGTATTTCAGGACTTTCATCTCTTCCCCAAGCTCACCACGGCCGAAAACGTGGCGATCCCGCTGGTGCTGCGCCGGGAAGACTGGAAGGCGTCGCTGAACAAGGGTGAGCAGATGCTGGCCATTGTCGGCCTGAAGGATCGCGGGCAATTGCCGCCAGTCAAGCTGAGCGGCGGCGAACAGCAGCGGGTCGCCATCGCCCGAGCGCTGGTCGGCGACCCGCAATTGCTGATCCTGGACGAGCCGACCGCGTCGCTCGATGGCGATACCGGCCGCATGATCGTGCAGTTCGTGCGCGAACACATACTCAATCCGACCCGCTGCGTCCTGATCGTCACCCATGACGCACGCATTCTGGAATTCGCCGATCGCGTTGTGCACATGGAAGACGGACGCATCACGGCCGCGGTGGGGAAAACCCTGTGAAAAACCGCATCACTTTCCTGCTGGCCGTACTGGGTGTGCTGGTGGCGATCGCCAGCGCCATCTTCTACGGCCGCAAGCAAACGACCCAGCCACCCAAGTTCAGCCCCGCCACCAATCCCTATGCGCATGGCATCTACGCCAACGGCATCGTGGAAAGCTTCCAGGGCAGCGGCGAGAACATCAATATCTACCCGGATGTGTCCGGCCGCATCACGCAGATCATGGTGCACGAAGGCGACCATGTCGCCGCCGGACAGCCCTTGCTGATGATCGACAACTCGGTGCAGCGGGCTCTGGCCGAACAACAGAAGCACCAGGGCGAGGCGGCGCTTGCCAGTCTGCAGGCATTGCAGGCGCAGCCGCGCAGGGAAACGCTGGCGGTCGCCGCCGCGCAGGTCACGCAGGCCCAGGCCAGCCGGAAAACGGCCAGCGATACCTTCGAGAAGCAGCGTCGTTCCTATGCGATCGACCCGCGTTCGGTCAGCAGGGACACGCTCGACAACGCCAGGAATGCGCTGGAAGTCGCCAAGGCCAATCTCGGCCTCGTGCGCCGTCAATACGAGTTGATCAGGGCTGGCGCGTGGAGCTACGACATCCGCAACCAGCAGATGCAATACAACGCCCTGGAGAAGGCGTATCAGGCCTCCGATGCGCTGCTGCAGAAATACACGGTACGCGCGACGACTGACGGCATCGTGCTGGCCATGAATGCGGCCCAGGGCGGCTATGTGTCGACGCAAGGCGCGTACGACGCCTACACCCAGGGTTACGACCCGATCGTCGTGATGGGCGGCCCGCAGGAATATCTGTCCGTACGCTGCTTCATCGACGAAATCCTCATCGACCGACTGCCGCCGCTGACGCACATGAAGGCGCAGATGTCGGTGCGCGGTACGAGCCTGAAGATCCCGCTCGAATTCGTGCGCATGCAGCCGTATGTCAGCCCCAAGATCGAGCTTTCCAACCAGCGCCTGGAGCGCGTGGACCTGCGCGTGCTGCCGATCATCTTCCGTTTCAGGAAACCCGCCAATGCGGCCATCTATCCGGGACAACTGGTCGATGTCTACGTCGCTGAAAAATAGTCTCGCGGCCTCCGGCCTGGCCTTGCTGCTGGGCGCCTGTGCACTCGGGCCGGATTTCACGAAACCGTCCGCGCCGGCCGGCGCGAGTTACCTGCCGCGCGGCGACCTGCCGGGGGCCGTGACGGCGATTGGGCAGACCCAGCATTTCGATCTGTCGCAGTCGCCCGACGCGGATTGGTGGCACCTGTTCGGCTCACCCGAACTCGATCAATGGGTCAGTACAGCCATCGCCGGCAATCCGAGCGTGCAATCGGCCCAGGCAAGCCTGCGGGAAAGCCGGGACAATCTGCGCGCAGGACAAGGCGTTTTCTTCCCTCAACTGGGTATAGGCGCCGCTGCCACGCGCGCGCGCACGTCTCCTGCCATGCTCGGCGCGCGCGGTGTCGGTGGCATCTTCAATCTCTTCACCCTCGGCGCCACCGTCAGCTATGCGCTGGATCTGTTCGGCGGCGAACGCAGGACCGTGGAGGGCCTGCATGCCGAAGTGGACATGCAGCGTTACGCCATGGAAGGCACCTATCTGGCCTTGACCGGCAATGTCGTGAATACCGCGATCGCGCGCCAGGCCTATGCCGACGAAGTCGACGTGATGCATGGCTTGGTCACGTTGCAGACGCAGCAACTCGAGCTGGTCGATACGCGCATACAGTCGGGTGCCGAGGTCTACAGCGACTTGCTCGTCCTGCGCAGCGCACGCGCATCGAACCTGGCGCAACTGGCATCGCTGGAGCTGAAACGCGATCAGGCCGATCACCTGCTGCACGCCTTGCTGGGACAAAGTGGCGGCGAGTCGCAGATTCCCGCCATTCGCTTCGAAGCGCTGCGTCTGCCGGCCAGCTTGCCGGTCAGCCTGCCTTCCGATCTGGTGCATCAGCGGCCGGACATTCTTGCTGCCGAAGCCCGCTTGCATCAGGCCAGTGCCGGGATCGGCGTCGCCACGGCGGCGCTGTTTCCGAGTATCACGCTGAGCGGTGATGACGGATCGGCCGCCAATACCACCGGTGCGCTCGGCAGCAGCCGGAGCCGTTACTGGAGCGCAGGGGCAGATATCAGCGCGCCGGTTTTCCAGGGTGGCACGCGCTGGTACAACCGCAAGGCAGCGATCGATGCCTACCAGAAATCGCTGCAGGACTATCGCAGCACCGTGCTTGCCGCATTCGAACAGGTCGCCGACGTGCTCAAGGCGCTGCAGCACGATGCGGAAGCCTTGCAGGCCAATGACGAGGCGGCGCGGGATGCCGCGCAGGCGCTGAGCCTGATCCAGGCCAACTATGCGGCCGGCCTGGTGAATTACGTGAATGTGCTTGCCGCCGATGCCCAGTACCGGCAGAGCCGGATGGCTTGTGTGCAGGCGCTGGCCCAGCGTTATCAGGACACCGTGGCACTCTATGTGGCGCTGGGCGGGGGCTGGTGGAAAGCGCCGCATGCCGCGCAGGCGGGCAGGGCGCAGCCATGAAATACGCAGGCATCTTCAAGCTCGCCTACAAGTTGCTGGTCAACGATCGCGGCAAGTTTTCAGCACTGCTGCTGGGCATCACCTTCGCGGTGTTCCTGATGGTGATGATGACCTCGCTGTTCGCCGGCATCCTGTCGCGCTCGGCGTCCACGGTGACCAATGTGGGGGCTTCGATGTGGGTCATGGATCCCGCCGTGCAGACGGTTGCCAGCAGCATTCCCATGCCCGGTTACGTGCTCGACGCGGTGCGCAGCATCGACGGCGTGCACTATGCCGTGCCGCTTTACTCCGGTGGCGCCCTGGTCAAGTTGCGCGATGGCAAGTACCAGGCAGTGAGTGTGATGGGCCTGGACGACACCAGTCTGGTCGGCCGGCCCCGGCTGGAGCAGGGCAACATCGAAGACATCTATGCCGACAACGGGTTCATCGTGGTCGACGATGCCGAGTACGGCAAGCTGGGCAGCCCGGTGCTGGGGCAGGAATTCGAGCTCAACGACAATCGCGGCGTGGTGGTCGGCATTGCCAGGGTGAATTCCTTCGGCCTGTTCGGCATACCGACGCTCTACACGACCTATAGCCGCGCCATCGAATACATCCCGGGTACGCGTTTCACGATTTCCTACATCCTGGTCGAGCCGAAGAGTCCTGGCGATATTCCCGAGATCAAGAAGCAGGTCGCGAAGCTGGGCTATCTGGCGCTGACCAAGAAAGATTTCGACCAGCGCATCGCGGACTTCTACAAGTATCAGACCGGCGTCGGCACCAACATCATGCTGATGACCGCGATCAGCTTCATCGTCGGCCTGTCGATCTCGGCGCAGACTTTCTACGCCTTCGTGCTGGAAAACCTGGACAAGTTCGGCGCGCTGAAGGCTATCGGCGCGAAAGGCTACGAACTGACCTACATGATCCTGTTCCAGGTGACCTTTACCAGCATTACCGGCTATGGCCTGGGTGTCGGACTGTGCACGTTGCTGATCACGGTGGCCAAGGCCCGCCTGCCCGACTATGCGGCACTGATCACCATAGGCAACCTCGGGCTGGCGCTGGGGATGGTGGTGCTGATTGCCGCGGTGTCGAGCTATATCAGCATCCGCAAGGTGCTGAAGGTCGAGCCGTTCGATGTCTTCCGCGGTTAAAGCCTCATGGCATCTGCTTGACCCTGGTCAACACCAGCGCTCGATGCCGATGGCATCGTCCATTCATCGCGATGGAGTGTGACGTGACTCATCTCAAAGTTCCCGCAGCCATGACACTTGATCCGCCCGTGCACGCCCTGCAGGCAAGGTGGACGGCCTCGCTGTCGGTGGAATCGCTGTATCTGGCGTTTGCCGATTGGCTGCTGCACCTGATGCGTTCGCCCGGCAAACGGATGGATCTTTTGCAGCTGGGGCTGGAGCAGGCGCAGCAACTGCATGCCTATCTGGTGTCGTGCGCGCACAGCGGTCCGGGCGAAGTGTCGCTATGCGCGTTGCCGCCAGCGAACGACCGGCGTTTTATTGATGCCGAATGGCGGCAATGGCCGTTCAACTGGCTGCATCAGTCCTTCCTGCTGCAACAGCAGTGGTGGCATGAAGCCGTCACGGATGTACGAGGAGTCTCGCATCACCACCAGGACGTGATGGATTTCGTGATGCGCCAATGGCTGGACGTCTGGTCGCCGGGCAATTTCCTCGCGACGAATCCGGTCGTGCTCAAGCGCACCGCGCAGGAGGGTGGCCGCAACCTGGTGCGTGGCACGTTGAATTGGCTTGACGACGTGATGCGACAGGCGAGCGGGGTGCCGGATGCAGGCGGTCCATTCATGGTGGGGCGCGACGTCGCCGTGACGCCGGGCCGGGTCGTTCTGCGCAATAAACTGATCGAGTTGATCCAGTACGCACCCACAACGGAAAACGTGCGCCCGGAGCCGATCCTGATCGTGCCGGCCTGGATCATGAAGTACTACATCCTCGACCTGTCGCCGCACAACTCGCTGATCCGTTATCTGGTCAGCCAGGGCTACACCGTGTTCTGCATCTCGTGGAAGAACCCCGATCGTTCGGATGGCCAGTTGTCGATGGACGACTATCTGAACCTCGGCATCCATGCCGCGCTTGAAGTGATCGGCAACATTGCGCCCGGACAGCGCGTGCATGCCACTGGCTATTGCCTGGGCGGCACGCTGTTGTCGATCGCGGCGGCGGCAATGGCGCGCGATGGCGACCAACGGCTGGCATCGCTGACCCTGCTGGCGGCGCAAACCGATTTTGCCGAGCCCGGCGAGCTGTCGCTGTTCATCGACGAAAGCGAGATCGCCTTGCTGGAAGACCAGATGGGGCAGGCCGGTTATCTCACCGCAAGGCAGATGGCCGGCGCCTTCCAGATGCTGCGTTCCTACGACCTGCTGTGGTCGCGCATGACCAACGACTACCTGCTTGGCCAACGTCGCGACGGCAACGACCTGATGGCCTGGAACGCCGACAGCACGCGCATGCCGGCCACCATGCACTCGCAATACCTGCGCCATCTCTATCTCGACAACGACCTCAGCGAAGGGCGTTACCCGGTGGATGGCAAGCCGGTGGAATTGAAGGACATCGTTGTACCGATGTTCTGCGTCGCCACCGAAACCGATCACGTGGCACCGTGGCATTCGGTCTACAAAGTCCATCATCTGTTCACCGACGAAGTGACCTTCGTGCTGACCAACGGCGGCCATAACGCCGGCATCGTCAGCGAGCCTGGTCATCCGGGACGCAGCTACCGCACGCTGGTGCGTCCGCGCGAGGCGCCTACGCTGGCGGCGGAAACCTGGCTGTCGCGGGCGCAGCACAACGAAGGTTCGTGGTGGCCGGCCTGGACGCAATGGCTGGATGCGCATTCCGGTTCGCCGCAATCGCCGCCGCGCATGGGACTGCCGGGCCGTCGCGAGAAGAGCCTGCCGCCCGCGCCCGGACATTACGTCATGCAGAAATAAGCCCCTGATTGCCTGCGCATGCCGCGCCGGCGTTCCGGTCATGCCGAATCAAAGGCATGACGTTCATCGCAAGGACGCGCCATTCCACGAGGAAGCTGTCATGAGCACCCAAAGCCAAATTCCGTTTGAACTGTACAAAGCCAATGTGCAATTGGCGCTGCGTACCAACAAGCTGCTGAAAGAATGCGGTCGACGCTGGCTGGATACGCTCGATCAGGAGGTCGACGAAAGCATTTCCGAATCTCAGCAGGAGATCGACAAGCTGTCGGTCGGCGAGGACTGGCAGTCGCTGGCATCGATTCCCGGTGAGACCCTTCTCCGCCGGATGCAGCAGGAGGTCGGCGATACGCAAGAGATCGCGCAGACTGCCGTCACCAATCAGACCAGGTTCCTCACCGGTCTGCAGGATGCGTTGCTGATCTGGCAGCACGAAACCAGCAAGGCACTTGGCGGCGCGGAAGGCGCCACGTCATTCAACGCATCGTTGAACGACTTTTTCAAGATATTCAACAACGCGGCCGCTGGGGGTACGGGCCATGGCCACTAGGCATGTGGCGCTCGTGACCGGTGGCATGGGCGGCATCGGCGAGGCGATCGCGAAAGTCCTGCATGATGCCGGCCATACCGTGCTGGTAACGCATTCGCCCTGCAATGATCATGTCGATGCGTGGCTGGAACATCAGGCTTCGCTGGGATACCAGTACAAGGCCTACCCGGTGGATGTTGCCGACTTTGCCTCGTGCCAGGGCATGGCCGAGGCGATTGCCAGGGATGGTTACAAGGTGGACATCCTGGCCAACAACGCCGGCATCACCCGCGACGGTCGCTTTCTGAAGATGAGCAAGGACGATTGGGACGCCGTCATGCACACCAATCTCGATTCCATGTTCAACGTCACCAAGCAGTTCTGCGACGGCATGGTCGAGCAGCGCTGGGGTCGCATCGTCAATATCGGTTCGATCAATGGCACCCGGGGCCAGTTCGGCCAATGCAATTACGCGGCGACCAAGGCGGGCATTCATGGCTTTACCGAGTCGCTGGCGCTGGAAGTCGCGCGACACGGTGTCACCGTGAACACGGTGTCGCCCGGCTATACCGCGACGCATATGGTGGCAGCAGTGCCCAGGGATGTGCTGGAGTCGAAGATCATTCCGCTGATTCCGGTGGGTCGACTGGGCCATCCGGAGGAAATCGCGGCGCTGGTGGGCTTTATCTGCAGCGATTCGGCGGCCTTCATGACCGGCAGCAATGTCGCGATGAACGGCGGTCAACATATGTACTGAAAACTGCGTTGCCGCATGACGATCGGCAGGTCGATCGAACCCGAACAAGCCGGGGCTGTGGACTCACGGGTGGCCCTGGTCACGCCTGCATCTTCGCCATCGATGTGCACCGATCCAGGGGGGCGATTCATCGAGTGTCGGTGGTCGACAGTCACTTCGATGGCGGCATGTCTTGCAGCATATGCGCCGTGTGGGAGGCGATCATCGCTTCCTCATCGGTGGGAACGATGCCCACCGGCACGCGGCTGTTCGAGGTACTGATCCATGCGGCATGGCGGTCATTGGCATCCGCATCGCACTCGATGCCCAGCCAGGCTAGCCTGGCACAGACGGCGGCGCGTATCGGCGCCGCGTGCTCACCGATGCCGGCGCTGAAGACCAGCGCATCGATACCGCCGAGGGTGGCTATCAGCGCACCGACTTCCCGCACAATGCGGAACACGAAAAGATCGATCGCCTCATGCGCACCGGCATCGTCACTGACCAGCAGCGTGCGCATATCGCTGCTGATGCCGGATACACCCAGCAACCCGCTGTCGTGATACAGCATGTGCTCGACCTCGGCCGCGGAGAGACCGTGGGCCTGTTGCAGATAGAGCACCGCACCGGGATCCAGGTTGCCGCAGCGCGTGCCCATCATCAGTCCATCGAGCGTCGTGAATCCCATCGTGGTGTCGACGCTGCGACCATTGTGCATGGCACACAGGCTGGCCCCGTTGCCCAGATGCGCCGCGATCACCCGGCCGGCCCCCAGTCCTGGAGCCTGCTCGCGCAAACGGCCGGCGATATATTCGTAGGAAAGCCCGTGGAATCCATAGCGCCGCATGCCTTCGGCCGCATACTTGCGAGGCAGCGCCAGTCGTGCCGCGTCCGCTGGCATGCCATGATGAAACGCGGTGTCGAAGCATCCCACTTGCGGAAGCTCCGGTCGCAGCTGTGCCATGGCGCGCGCCGCCGCGAGGTTGTGCGGTTGATGCAGGGGAGCGAGTGGCGTCAGTTTTGCAAGATCAGCCAATACCTGCGCATCCAGATACACCGGTCGGTCGTAGGTGTTGCCACCGTGGACGATGCGATGCCCGACCGCACATAGCGCCTCCTGCCCCAGATGCGCAGTGACCCAGGCTAGCAGCGGCGTGAGCAAGGCCTCGTGCTCCAGCGTGGCACCCGATGGCCAGCGGTACTCGTTCAACACGGTGCCATTCGTGGCCTTGGCGATGAAATGTGGTGCTATGCCTATGCCCTCGATCTGGCCGTACGACACCCGCTGCAGTGCTGCACCGGAGTCGAGCTCATGGAGCGCGAACTTGATGCTGGAGGAGCCTGCGTTGAGCGTGAGTATCGCCTTGGGCATCGTTCAGTGATCCGTTGCAGCGGGTGTGCCGGCCTGTGCCCGGGCGACCAGTACCGCCACCGCACAGGAGGCGATGCGCGCACGCGACGTATCAGCGCGGCTGGTCAGGATGATTGGCACGCGGGCACCCATCACCACGCCGGCGGCATCAGCATCGGCCAGAAAGGTCAGTTGCTTGGCCAGCATGTTGCCTGATTCCAGATCGGGCACCACCAGGATATCCGCGTTGCCGGCGACGGGCGAAACAATGCCCTTCAGGCGAGCCGCATCGATGTCGACCGCGTTGTCGAAAGCCAGCGGGCCATCGACGATACCGCCCTCGATCTGGCCGCGCTCGGCCATCTTGCACAGCGCCGCTGCATCCACCGTCGAGGGAATCGCCGGATTGACGGTCTCCACCGCCGAAAGCACGGCCACGCGCGGCGTCGCGATGCCCAGGATCCGGGCCAGGTCGATGGCGTTCTGGATGATGTCGCGCTTGTCAGCCAGCGACGGCGCGATGTTGATCGCCGCGTCAGTGACCAGCAGCAGACGCGCGTAATCAGGGACGTCCATCAAGTAGATATGGCTGAGCCGGCGAGCTGTGCGCAATCCGGAATCGGCGGCGACCACCGCGTGCATCAGTTCATCGGTATGCAGGGCGCCCTTCATCAACAATCCGGCCTCGCCGTCGCGCACCAGGGCCACCGCCTGCATCGCCGCGGCATGACTGTGCGGCGTGTCGACCAGACGGTAGCTGCCGATCTCCAGGCCGGCACGCTGGGCGGCTGCGCGGATTTTCGTTGCGGGGCCGACCAGGATCGGTACGATAAGTCCTGCCTTTGCCGCCTCGATCGCGGCAACCAGCGATGCCTCATCGCAGGGATGGGCAATGGCGGTACGTACGGGAATGCCACCGGTGGCGCGCGCGATCAGCGCATGGAAGCGCTGATGATCGATGACGCGTATGTCCGGCAACGCCTCGCACGCAAGGCAGATCTTCTCGACCGGCGCCTGCACGACGGCCGTACCGAGTATCACGTCCTGACCATGCTGGTTGCTGCAGCGGCAGTCGAACGTGATGCGATGCGTTGCAGGATCCTTCTCCCTGGCGACGACGCTGACGGTGATCGTGTCACCCAGGCTGACGGGTGCGAGGAAGTGCAGATCCTGCGAAAGGTAGATCGTTCCCGGCCCGGGCAGCTCGGTGCCGAGTACCGTGGAGACCAGTGCACCACCCCACATGCCATGGGCGATCACATGATGAAACATATCCGTGCGTGCGTAGGCAGGGTCAATCTGGGCCGGGTTCGCGTCGCCCGACATCGCCGCGAACAATTCGATGTCTCGCCGAGTGAGCGTGCGCTTCAGGCGCGCGCTGTCGCCGATGGCAATCTCGTCGAAAGTGCGGTTCTGGACGGACGTCTGCACCTGGGACGGCAATGCATTCATCAATGAGTAGCCTCCACCCTGGAAGAGCTCCATTCTCGGAGGTCGCTGAGGCTGGGCTATTGATCGACATCAACAATGGAAACCGGCAGGCGATCGAGGGCCATCGTGCGGATATGGCCTCGACTTGACGGGCGTCAACAAGCGCATGCCGTACGGTTGCGATAGTGCATTGGCGGCCTCTGGGCTGAACCTGAGCATCCCTGTGGATGGAAAGCTGTCATGCCCGACTCGACGACCCGTACAGAAGCGCTTGAAGATCTGTTCGAACCGGCCCTGCTGGGGCTGTATTGCCTGAAGAATCGCATCGTGATGGCGCCGCTCACGCGCAGCCGTGCCACCGAGGACGGCGTGCCGACGCCGCTGATGGCAACGCATTATGCGCAGCGCGCGTCGGCAGGACTGATCATTACCGAAGGCGTGAACGTTTCGCCGCAGGGCAGGGGTTACGCCTTCACGCCTGGCCTTTATGACCATGATCAGCTCGTTGGGTGGAGTGCAGTCGTCGATACGGTGCACGCCCAGGGTGGGCGCATTTTCCCGCAGCTGTGGCATGTGGGGCGCATATCCCATCCCTCGCTGCAACCGGATCAAGCATTGCCGGTAGCCCCTTCGGCCATCCGTCCGGATGTGTCTGCCTATACGGCAAGCGGTTACCAGCCCTGCGTCACGCCGCGTGCCCTGGCTGTTGCAGAGATCTCCGGGATCATCGAGCAATATCGCCAGGCGGCACGCCATGCCCTGTTGGCCGGTTTTGATGGCGTGGAGATTCATGCTGCCAATGGCTACCTGCTGGAGCAGTTCCTGCGCGACAGCAGCAATGAACGCAACGATGAGTATGGCGGGTCGATCGAACACCGCGCGCGTTTGTTGTTGGAGGTCACCGATGCTGTCGCCACCGTGTTCGGCAGTTCGCATGTCGGCGTGCGCCTGTCGCCGCTCGGCACCGCCAATGACAGCGCGCTGGACAGCAACACGGCTGCCACCTATGCCTATGTCGTGGGCAGGTTGAGCGCCTCCCGCGTCGGCTACATCCACGTGATCGAAGGGTCGCCGCAAGGTCCGCGCGATGTACCTGGCGGCTTTGACCTGCAACTGCTGCGGCATCTCTTCAGGGGCGCCTACATCGCAAACAACGGTTACGACCGGAATGCCGCACTGGACGCGCGTCACCACGATCGCGCGGATTTCATCGCTTTCGGGCGGGCGTTCATCGCCAATCCGGATCTGGTGGACCGCCTCAGGACGGGAGCACCGTTGAACGTTCCGGATCGATCCACGTTCTTTGGCGGCGGCGCCAAGGGCTATACGGATTACCCGTTCCTTTCGGCAACCGAAAACAGTCACTGATCGGGAAAAGCAGGTTCTTCGTTTCAGGTTTGGTACCCCAGGCTCGGCCGTCTTCTGCCGGGCTGACGTCGCCCTGAAGTAGGGCGAAACGCATCGGCGATCATTTGCCGCGAGGATTTACGGTATGGATATTCCCGATCTGCTCGCGGCCATGGCGGCCGAGCATGCGTCCGATCTTTACCTGAGCCATGGAGCGCCACCGGCGATCGTCGTCGCGGGCGTCCAGCGTTTTATGGGCGACAGGGCGCTTACCCCGATCGACACGCATGCCATCGCCTACTCGGTGATGAACGATCGACAGCAAAAGGACTTCGAGTCCACCCTCGAGATGAATCTCGGCATCGCGCGGGCAGGCGTTGGCCGTTTTCGCGTCAATATTTATCGTCAGCGGAGCGAGATCGCGATTGCGATTCGCTACATCTCCGGCGAGATTCCTTCGATCGACAGCTTGCGGTTACCGGCGACACTCCGCGATCTGGTGATGCTCCAGCGCGGGCTGATTCTGGTTGTAGGCTCCTCCGGCTCGGGCAAGTCGACTACCCTTGCCTCGATGCTCGATTACCGGAATCGAAATCATGCCGGCCATATCCTCACCGTCGAGGATCCTGTCGAATATCTGCATGAACACCATCAGTCGATCATCGATCAGCGAGAGGTCGGTTTCGATACGTTGAGCTATGCCAATGCGCTGCGGAACGCCACGCGCGAAGCGCCCAACGTGATCATGATCGGCGAAATCCGTGACCGTGAAACCATGCAGCAGGTGATTGCCTATGCGGAGACGGGCCACTTGTGCCTCTCGACGCTGCATGCCAACAACGCGAATCAGACGCTGGATCGCATCCTCGGCTTCTTTCCCGACACCGCGCGGCACCAATTGCTGATCGATCTTTCGCTCCACCTCAAAGCCGTCGTATCGCAGCGGCTGTTGCGCGCGGCAGACGGCACGCGTGTCCCTGCAGTCGAACTGTTGCTGGTCACCGCCTACATTTCGGATCTGATCGAAAAGGGCGAGATTGCAACGATTCGCGAGGCCATGAAGCTGACCAACGAAGTCGGCATGCAGACCTTCGATCAGGCACTGTATGCGCTCTATGCCGCCGGCACGATCGGTTATGCCGAAGCGCTCGAACATGCCGATTCGCGTACGGATCTGGCCCTCCATATCCGTCTGCAGGGACCCGCGCCGCACGAAAGCGTGCGCGGGGTTGTCGATGGTGTGGATGTGCCGCTGTCCTTGCAGCTCGGCAGGTGAGGCCGCCCCCATTGCCGGTCTGCGCGATGATGCGCTTATTCAGAACGAGGATCGGACCATGCGCGCCATGGTGCTCAACGAGGTCGGCAAGCCACTGGCGCTACAGACACTGCCCGATCCACTACCGGGCAACGATGAGGTGCGGCTGCGGGTGGAAGCCTGCGGCGTATGCCGCACGGATCTGCACGTCGTCGATGGCGAGCTGCCGGATATCGTGACGCCGCTGATCCCGGGGCACGAGTGCGTCGGCATTGTCGAGGCGTTGGGCCCGGGTGTTTCCGGGCTGAAGCTGGGTGACCGGGTCGGTGTCCCGTGGCTGGGCGGCACCTGCCATCACTGCGAGTACTGTCGTGCAGGTCGTGAAAACCTCTGCGATACGCCCGAGTTCACCGGCTACACGCGGCCAGGCGGATTCGCCAGCCATATCGTCGCACGCGCGGATTACTGCATACCGTTGCCCAATGATGCCGATCCCGTCGCCACCGCCCCGTTGCTGTGCGCCGGTCTGATTGGCTGGCGGTGCCTGCTGAAGACAGGGCAGGCGAAGCGGATCGGTCTCTACGGGTTTGGCGCGGCAGCGCACATCATCACCCAGGTCGCCTGTCGGCAGCGGCGCCGGGTGTACGCCTTCACGCGTGCCGGCGACACTCCGGCGCAGACCTTTGCGCGTTCGCTCGGTGCCGTATGGGCCGGCTCCTCCGACGAACTGCCACCGGAGCCACTGGACGCGGCGATCCTGTTCGCGCCGGTGGGCGATCTGGTTCCGCAGGCGCTGCGTGCCGTGAAGAAAGGCGGCAGGGTCGTGTGCGGCGGCATCCACATGTCCGATATCCCGTCGTTCCCGTACCGCTGGCTGTGGGAAGAGCGCGAAGTGGTTTCCGTTGCCAATCTGACACGCGCCGATGCGCATGATTTCTTCGCGGCAAGGAAATGCAGGGACATAAGGACCACCACGCACATCTATCCGCTGGAACAGGCCAACCAGGCCCTGGATGATCTGCGCGCGGGGCGCTTGAGTGGCGCAGCGGTACTCAAGCCATAATTCGGGATCGATCCCGGCCGGCCAATTCGCCTAGGCATGGAGGGCCGCATTGCCCGCAAGCCCATGTGCAGGCCAGCGCCAAGAAGCTATCTCGGGCATGTCTTCACCATGCTCGCTGATATAGAGCTTGTGTCGTTCCATGATCGCCCAGTAACGCTCGGTGGCATCTTCGACATGAGCGCGGAAGCGGGGCACGCGCATGATGGCATCCAGCGATAGCTGATAACGATCGAGATTGTTCAGCACCACCATGTCGAACGGCGTGGTGGTGGTGCCCTCGTCCTTGTAGCCGCGCACATGGATGTTGTCGTGATTGCGCCGGCGGTAAGTCAGCTTGTGGATCAGCGAGGGGTAGCCATGGAAGGCGAAGATCACTGGTTTGTCAGTGGTGAACAGCGCGTCGAAATCAGGGTCCGACAACCCGTGCGGATGCTCGGATTGCGGCTGCAGCACCATCAGGTCCACGACGTTGACGACGCGGATCCGGATGTCCGGAATGAAGCCGCGCAGCAGGGTCACGGCCGCCAGGCATTCGAGTGTCGGCACATCGCCCGCGCAGGCCATCACGACATCCGGATCGCCGCCATCGTTGCTCGCCCATTCCCAGATGCCGGCGCCGGCGGCGCAATGCTTCGCGGCGGCGTCGATGTCCAGCCACTGCCATTCCGGTTGTTTGCCGGCCACGATCAGGTTGATGTAATCGCGGCTGCGCAGGCAATGGTCGGCCACCGACAGCAGGCTGTTGGCGTCGGGCGGCAAGTAGATGCGCACGACTTCCGACTTCTTGTTCGCCACGATATCGAGGAAGCCGGGATCCTGGTGCGAGGTACCGTTATGGTCCTGCCGCCAGACGTGCGAGGTGAGCAGGTAATTCAAGGACGCCACCGGCGCACGCCAGGGAATATGGCGCGCGACTTTCAACCACTTGGCATGCTGGTTGAACATCGAGTCGATGATGTGAATGAACGCTTCGTAGCAGGAAAAGAAACCATGGCGACCGCTGAGCAGATAGGCTTCCAGCCATCCTTCGCATAGATGCTCGCTCAATACTTCCATGACGCGGCCATTGGCGCTTAGATGATCATCGATGGGTTCGATATTGGCCATCCATTCCTTGCCAGAAACTTCATACACCGCATCCAGTCGATTGGACGCGGTTTCGTCCGGTCCGAACAGGCGGAAATTCCGGCTGTCCAGGTTGAGGCGCATGACTTCGCGCAGAAAGCCTCCCAGCACGCGCGTTGACTCGGCCTCGACGGACCCCGGAGTGCTGACGGCCACGGCATGGTCGCGAAAGTGCGGCATCAGCAACGGTTTCAGCAGTTCCCCGCCATTGGCGTGCGGATTGGACCCCATGCGGCGATGCCCGGTTGGCGCGAGTGCAGCCAGCTCATGGCGGAATTGCCCGGTGTCGTCGAAGAGATCTTCCGATCGATAACTTTTCATCCACGCTTCGAGCTGCGCGACGTGCTCGGGCTTCTCGAATTGCGCGATCGGCACCTGATGCGCGCGCCAGGTACCTTCGACCGGCAGACCATCGACCGTCCTGGGGCCGGTCCAGCCTTTCGGAGTGCGGAAAATCAACATCGGCCAGCGCGGACGTTCGACGGCGGCCGCTTCGCCTTTCGCGCGCGCAGCCTGCTGAATGTCCTGGATTCTGGCGAGGATCACATCGAGCGTGGCGGCAAGATCCTGATGAACCGTGGCCGGGTCGCTGCCTTCGACGACAAAGGGCTCGTAGCCATAGCCGCGGAACAGGTCCAGCAGTTCCTCGCGACTGATGCGCGCGAGAATGGTCGGGTTCGCGATCTTGAAGCCGTTCAGATGAAGAATCGGCAACACCGCACCATCGCGCGCGGGATTCAGGAATTTGTTCGAGTGCCAGCTGGTCGCCAACGCTCCGGTTTCCGCCTCACCATCACCCACCACGCAGGTGACGATCAGATCCGGATTGTCGAACGCCGCGCCAAACGCATGCGCCAGCGAGTAGCCCAGTTCGCCACCTTCATGGATCGAGCCAGGAGTATCCGCAGAGACATGACTCGGCACGCCGTACGGCCAGGAAAATTGGCGGAACAAGCGCCGCATGCCGTCGCGGTTGCGCTCGATGGCCGGGTAGCGTTCGGTATACGAGCCTTCCAGATAGGTCTGCGCCACCAGTCCCGGTCCGCCATGGCCCGGGCCGGTGATGAAGATCATGTTCAAATTGTTTTGTTTGATCAGCCGGTTCGCATGCACGTACAGCATGTTCAGGCCCGGCGTGGTGCCCCAATGACCGAGCAGACGCGGCTTGATGTGCTCGCGCTTCAGCGGCTCTTTCAGCAGCGGGTTGTCGCGCAGATAGATCTGGCCGACGGACAGGTAATTGGCAGCGCGCCAATAGGCATCCATCTTCTGCAGCTGCTGGGGTGACAAGGGCTTTGGCATGGGGCTTCCGGATGAATGGACGGCATGGTCACCACCACGCGTCACCGATGATGTCATCGTCATGCAAACGGAGAGGGCCAGCTTGATCTGCATCAAGGGAATGCGGACTTGTCATGCCGGTTGCCGGACGACGGACAGGCAACGCAGGCCAGACCGTCAGCTCGCGCTTGCCATGGTCGCCTTGAGCCGCGTGCGGAGTTCCTTCAAGGGGAGCGTGTTGAGCACATCCTTGCATTCCAGCCAGCCACGACGCGCCTGGCCGATGCCAAAGCGCAGGGCGTCGTAGCCGTTCGGGGCATGCGAATCACTGGAAATCGCCACCTGCACGCCGCCATCCCTGGCTATTCGGCAACCGATGTCATTCAGGTCGAGGCGGTCGGGGTGCGCGTTCAATTCCAGGAAGCACTTGCGCTCGCGGGCGTGGCGGATAAGCCGTTCCAGATCGACCTCATAGGCCTCGCGTTCGCCGATAAGGCGTCCGGTCGGATGCGCCAGGATGCTGAAACATGGCTGGTCCATCGCGCGCATGATCCGTTCGGTCTGGCGCATGCGCGAAAGCTTGAAGTGGCTGTGGACGGCGCCGACCACCAGATCGAGCCGGCGCAGCACGGATGCAGGGAGATCGAGTGTGCCGTCCTCCAGGATCTCGATCTCGATGCCTTTCAGCACCACGATGCCCGTGGATGTTTCATTGAAACGATCGATCAGGTCGATCTGCCGGGCCAGCCGATCCGCATCGAGTCCATGGGCAATGTTGAGCCGTCGGGAATGATCGGTGATGGCAACATAGGCAAGACCGGCCTTGCGGGCGGCGTCAACCATGTCGGCGAGGCTGGCATGCCCATCGGAGGCATCGGTATGCACGTGAAGATCGCCGCGCAGATCGGTGCGCTCGATCAGCACCGGAAGCTGGTGCTGCCGGGCGGAATCGATCTCGCCGCGATTTTCGCGCAGCTCCGGGGGAATCGGCGGCAGGCCGAGCGTTGCATAGACTGACGGCTCGGTATTCCCCGCGATGCGGCGTCCACCGCGGTAAACGCCGTATTCGTTGATCTTCAAGCCTTCCTTCTGGGCGATACGTCGCAGCGCCACGTTGTGCGCTTTCGAGCCGGTGAAATACACCATCGCCGCGCCGAAGGATTCCGGCTTGACCACACGCAAATCGATTTGAAGCCCGCTTTTCAAGACGACGCTCGAACGAGTCGGCCCTTGCGACAGCACGCGTGCCACCTCCGGATAGGCCAGGAAACGGCGAGTGATGGCAGAGCTTTGTTTGGCGGAAACCAGGATGTCCAGATCGCCGACGGTATCCTGCTGCCGTCGGTAGCTGCCGGCGACATCCAGTGAGGCGATGCCTTCGGATTCGCGCAGATACTGCGCTATCGCCTCGGCCTGCTGGGAGGCGACCGAGATCTTCCATCGATGTCCGCTGGCCAGATAGGCCGACGCCGCTTGCAGCATGTCGGCTTCCGTGCGTGGACCGAAACCCCTCATCGCGCGCAGACGACCGGCGCGTGCCGCGCCTATCAAACGACGCACCGTGGTGACGCCGGCCTCGTGGAACAGCCGGCTCGCCCGCTTCGGGCCGATGCCGGGAATGCGCAGTAATTCCCGCAGTCCACGTGGATGAGTGTGGCGCAAGGCCTTGAGCTGAGCGCAGGAACCGGTAAGCACGATCTCGTCGATCTTTTCCGCGAGATCTTCGCCAATGCCGGGAAGTTCGGCATACGTCTGTTTCCCGTCGGCGGAGTCGGCCAGTGGCTTGGGCCACGAGCCGACCGTGCATGCGGCATTCCGATAGGCGCGAATGCGGAACGGATTGGCCTGGTCAAGTTCCAGCCAATCGGCGATTTCATCGAAAATCGCGCCGATGCTGGCGTTGGTCGCACTCATTCGCCCGCTCAGGCTGGCATGTATGCGCGCAGCTCGGTGGGGGAGAGCGCAAGCAGGTCGCTGCCGACCTCGGCCGTGACGCACTTCAGCGTCTCATCATCGAGACGGTCGCGCAGCACGCCGAGGAATCGCGGCGGCGCCATCAACACGAGATGCTCGTACTGGTTCTCCATGCGCCCATGCCGAATGGCGTCGCGCAGCAGGTCGGCAAATTGCATCGCATGCTTTTTCCGCAACGAGGTGTGCGGTTCGATGGCATGGTGCGCCGAGTTCGCGCTTTCGTTGGTGCGCCCCAGCCGCCCATGCTCTGGATGCTGCCCCGGAGAGCGACCATTGGGGTTGGTATAGCACGCGATCTCCGTCAGGTTTCCGCCTTTCTTGGCTATCTCGAACAGGCGTGCCTTGGCGGCATCGGCGACCAGTAACCAGGTCTTCGACATGTTGGCGTTCTCCAGTTGACCATGACGGCCGCTGTTGCTTGTAGCAGTTGGCGGCATCAGTGCTGCTCGACCCGTTTTCATGGGGCGGCGACATGCTTGAAGCCTACGACTCTGGCGAACGCGCGCCTTGACGACGGTCAACAAACGACTACGGGTTCATCGATTCGAAACGCTGGTCCAGCTCGGCCCGGGAAGCATGAATAAAGCCTTCGGTCATGCCGTAGCCGATTTCAAACGTATCGTCTTCCAGCTGCTTCATGACGGAGCCCACAAACGTGGCGGCGCTCAAATCGGCTTTGAAATGTCCCCGTTTGGCCCGTCCCAGCGGATTGAGTTCGGTATCGACTGCCGGTGGAACGATCTCGAATACCTTGATGCCGATCGACGACAACTGCTTGCGGATGGCCATCGAGTACGCATGCAGGCCGGCCTTGCTTGCGCTGTACACAGGCATGCGTGCAGACGGCACGAAACCAAGGCCCGACGACACGTTGACGATGGTGGTCTGCTTGTTTCTTGCAAGCAGCGGGATGAACAGGCCGCACAGGACAATGGCAGCTTCCAGATTGGTCCGGATCTCGTTTTCACCACTCTGGAAGTCGTCGATGCCATGTGTGAAATCGATATCGCGCTGGATCCCGGCGTTGTTCACCAGGATATTCAGGCCAGGGAAGCGATCTGTTACCCAATCGAGCATGTTCCTGCGACTTTCCTCGTCGGATACGTCACAGACCCAAGTGTGCAGCGAAGGATGCCGCGCTCTTGCATCGAGCAGGCGTTCGGCGTCGCGTGCACAAATGATGACCTGACTGTTTGCTGCGAGAAAAGCCTCGGCCAGTGCGTAACCGATCCCCGAAGATCCGCCGGTAATCAGCACGATGTTTCCTGAAAGATTCATGATCGATCCGCCTGGCTAGATGTTGCCGGGGTACCCGATCGACTGGGCGAACAATACCCGCTGCTCTTCCCGCAAACCCAGCCGCAATGACAGACCGGTCCTGTCGCAATTGTGGAACCACGCGGCCAGCCCTTCGGCGGCACAGAACAGGTAGACGTTGCCGGCAATCATGCCGGTGTCGACGTAGTAATAGGACTTCTGGGTCTCGGGATATTGCAAGCCGGGTTCGCGAAAGCCGGTGGTGTGGCTGAGCCGGTGGATATCGGCGACATAGATCAATTGAACCGGAACATCGGCATTCACGCCGCGCTGGCCGGGCGTCATGGCGCCGCTGCGAAAATCGCCGGTGGCGATCGGCACCAGAGCGTGCTCGACCGCCTTGTACAAGTAGACGCCATCGCACGTGGCGACGTAGATATCGATTTCCTGCGAATTGCTGGCGGAGGCAGCCGTCCTGCCGACCATGCCAAACGGCCCGTCGCTGCGATTCACGCCACAGGCGGCCCACAGCAGATCCGACAGGATCTGTGCGGGCAACGGTGCCGAACTGATCTGGCGCGTGGTACGCCGAAGCTCCAGCGCCGTGATGACGGAAGTGTCGTGGCGCTCGCGTAACGGCCGGGGAAGTTCGATCGTCCATGGCAGCCGGGTATGCGTCGATGCATGGGTCATGAGGTCGTACCGCCCTTGTGGTCAATGGAACCTGGCGCGCCACGGCGATCGCGGGCGCCTTGCCGCCGTGACTGCAGACAAACCATGGCCCAGCGCCGTTGAGGGCGAATTGACTTGCATCAAGCATGCGTGCGGATCGTTCGCTGGAATGTGCCGCAAGGTTGATTTGGATCAACACCCGGACATGGCTCATTTCTACAGTGGCCGTGCATCGATGGCGATCTTGCGTTTCGCATCGACGTGCATTCGTCTGTCGCATAACCGCTTGTGGAATATTCGAGGAAAAGCCCATGAAAACCGACCGTCAACTTCAAGAAGACATCCTGAACGAACTCGACTGGGAACCATCGGTGGACGCCAGTCGTATCGGCGTCGAGGTATCGGGAGGGGTGGCCACTTTGTCGGGCCACGTCGACAGCTATACGCAGAAGTGGGCTGCCGAACGTGCTGCGCAGCGAGTCGCGGGCATCAAGAGCGTCGCGGTCGAACTGGACGTGGTTTTGCCCGGCCCGCATCAGCGCAACGACACGGAAATTGCCACGGCGGCCACGAATGCCATCGACTGGAACGCCTCGGTTCCGAAGGATACGGTCAAGCTCGTGGTCGAAAACGGTTGGGTCACGCTTTCCGGCGACGCCGAGTGGGCCTTCATTCGTAACGCTGCAGAAGCCAGCGTTCGCAACTTGTACGGCGTCAAGGGTGTGATCAACAAGATCAGCATTCGCCCGCGCATCGAGCCGCGCGGCGTCAAGACCAAGATCGAGGCGGCCCTCTATCGTCGCGCGCACCTCGATGCCACCGCCATCACGGTTGGCGTGGAGAAAGGAACGGTGACCTTGACCGGTGCGGTCGATTCGCTGGCCGAGCGCAACACCATCGAGTGGGCAGCGTGGAGCGCGCCGGGCGTCCAGAAGGTCATCGATAATCTTGTGGTCGCTTAGCCGTTGCTTGCAAGGGAGAGGGCAGTCGACTTCGCTGGCTTGCCGGCCGCGTCGTAGATTGACCGTAGATCGCATGGCTCGAGGAGTCGATGACGATGGCGCAGTGGCAGACCGACCGCTTTCGAGACCGGACCGACGCCGGGCAGCAATTGGCGGATGCGCTGTCCCCGCTACGCGGTCAGCATCCGCTGGTGCTGGCCATTCCGCGCGGCGGGGTACCGATCGGCAGGATCGTTGCCGATCGGTTGGGCGGCGAGCTGGACATCGTGCTGGTGCGGAAACTCGGTGCGCCAGGCAATCCGGAGTACGCGATCGGCGCCGTCGATGAGACCGGGACGGTCCTTCGAGCCGACGACGCGCATTTTTTCGATGTGGATGACAACTACATCGAGTGTGAAGCTGCCGGACAGCTGGCCATCATCCGGGCTCGAAGACAGAGCTACGGCCTTGGTCATCCGCCGATTGATCCAGCCGGACGCATCGTGGTCGTTGTAGACGATGGATTGGCGACGGGGGCCACGATGCGGGCTGCACTGCTGGCGGTGCGTGCGCGCAAGCCGGCGCGGCTGATTTGCGCCATTCCGGTGGCATCGCCGCGCGGCCTGGTATCCATAGCGGACGTGGTGGATGACCTCGTTTATCTGTCCGCACCCGAACATTTTCGCGCGGTCGGGCAGTTCTACGTGCAATTTCCGGCGGTCGATGACAGCGAGGTCGTGCGCCTGTTGATGCGGACCCCGCCGTCCGGATCGCCCACGTCGGCGCTCTCCGAGGACATACAGATTCCCGCTGATGGCTTGCTGCTTGATGGCAACTTGCAGGTTCCGAAGGGAGCCCACGGCCTGGTCATCTTCACGCATGGCAGCGGAAGCAACCGCCATAGCCCGCGAAATCGCCAGGTAGCTCAGGCCATGCACGCGAAAGGCCTGGCGACGTTGCTGTTCGATTTGCTGAGCGAAGATGAGGCCAGGAACATATCCGCGCGTTTCGACATTCCCAAACTCACCGCACGGCTTGATGCCGCTGCCCAATGGGCCATGCATCATCCACGTACGCAGGCCTTGTCCATCGGCCTGTTCGGCGCCAGCACGGGGGCGGCAGCTGCCCTGGTTCTTTCTGCACGTTATCCGATGGTGATCAAGGCCGTCGTGTCGCGGGGCGGTCGACCGGATCTTGCAGGGCACGGAGCGCTTGCACGAGTGAAGGCACCCACTTTGCTCATCGTCGGCGGTGAAGATGGCGAAGTCATCGCACTGAACCGTTCCGCTCTATCGATACTTCCATGCCATGCGGAACTGGTGCTGGTTCCGAATGCCACGCATCTGTTTGAAGAGGAGGGCGCCATGGAACGGGTAGCCGCACTCGCCACAAGCTGGTTCCTTCAGTGGTTGCCGAATCAAGGCAGCGTTACAGCTGACGTGCGCTGAGCGTCCGAAGGTTTTCTTGAATCTTGCGCATGACGTTGACCTGGATCAACTGTGTCCCGTCTGGTCTTCATAAGCTTGTCGATGACTCCAGCTTGCCGGGCTGGCAGGCCGAGGGTCCAATCCAGCGACATTGAATTACCTGTATGGAGGATTCATTCATGGCAAACCTTACCCGTTGGAGTCCCTTCAAGACACTGTCACGGTTCGAGCAGGGCGTTCCTTTCGACGACTTCTTCCGCGGCTTCGCCCTGCGTCCACAGTGGTCCGAACTGGAGGCGCCGGATGTGCGTCTTGACGTTACCGAAAACGATGGCGCCTATCGCGTCAAGGCGGAAATGCCGGGCGTGGAAAAGAACGATATCGACATCTCGATCAACGGCAACCAGATCGCCATCAGCGCCGAGGTAAAGCGCGAGAGCAAGAAAAAGGACGATGAGCGCGATATCTGCACGGAGCGTTACTACGGCAAAGTCTATCGCTCGTTCAGTCTTCCCGATGAGGTGGATAGCGGCAAGGCCAGTGCCCACTACGAAGGTGGTGTACTCACCCTGGAACTGCCCAAGATGGGGAACGGCGGTGCACGCAAATTGACGATCAGCTGATCGTTCCCCACGCTGCCCGCTGCTTGGTGAAGCCAGCCGAGGACAGCGTGGGTTTGCGTCAGTCACGCGAGAACGCCGATGCCGAAGCATTCCCACACTGCGCTGGATGTCATCCGTAACGAAGCCATTCGATTGGATGGCGACGTGCGCGACTACGATGCATTGCTCGATGACATCGGGGAGCGGAGCTTGGTTCTGCTCGGCGAGGCCACCCACGGCACCCGGGAGTTTTACCGGATGCGTGCGGACCTGACGCTGCGTCTGGTGGTCGAGAAGGGATTCGACGCGGTCGCCGTGGAAGCGGACTGGCCTGATGCCTATCGCCTGAACCGGTTCGTGCGTGGCGAAGGGCACGATCAGGATGCACGATCCGCATTCGGCGATTTTCAGCGTTTTCCGCGATGGATGTGGCGCAACGAAGAGGCTCTGCGCTTCGTCGAGCAACTTCGTGACATCAACATGACGCGGCAGACCAAGGACCGCGTCGGCTTTTACGGTCTCGACATGTACAGCATGTATCGATCGGCCAACGCCGTTGTCGACTATCTTTCAACGGTGGACGAGCAGCAGGCGGCTATTGCCAAGGAACAATACGCCGCACTCGACCATGTTCGCGATCCGCAGCGCTATGGCTATGAAGCAGTGCTGGGTCTTCGTCCGGATTGTCGTGAGGCGGTACGACAACGATTGCTGGATCTGTGGACGCATGCCCCGGAATATCAGGCCGCAGACGGACAAACGGCCGCGGATGCGTATTTCTTCGCCGAGCGCAACGCTCACGTCGTGACCAGCGCCGAAAGCTATTACCGCGCCATGTTCGGATCGAGGGCGGCGAGCTGGAATGTCCGCGACGAGCATATGGTGCAAACCCTGTTCGCCCTGCAAGCGCACCTGCGCGCGCACAATGGTGCCGGCAAGGTGGTGGTATGGGCGCACAACTCCCATCTCGGCGATGCGCGCGCCACGGAAATGTCCCATGCCGGCGAATGGAACGTCGGGCAACTGGTGCGCGAGAGGGCGGGCGCCGACGCAGCGTGGCTGGTCGGCTTCACGACCTATGCCGGCACGGTGACGGCAGCGCATGAATGGGACGGCGAGGCTGAACGCCGTCGGGTACTGGAAGCGAGACAGGACAGTTACGAGGGTCTGTTTCACCGCACCAGGCTGGACCGCTTTTACCTGCCGATGCAGGGAGAGGCTGCGCATGTATTGCGCGACCCCCTGCTCGAGCGAGCCATTGGCGTGCTGTACCGCGCGGATACCGAATACGAAAGCCACTATTTCATGGCGTCGATCGCCGCGCAGTTTGACGCGGTGTTCCATCTGGATGAGACCGGCGCAGTCGAACCGCTGGACACCGCGGTCACACAGCTTGAAGTGCAGCCGTTGTAGTGTGGAGAGCGCGTGCACGCTCAGTGGCGCATCAGCACCGGGATCGTGGTTTTCTCGAGAATTTCCCTGGTGGCTCCGCCCAATACCCATTCACGGAGCCGGGCATGACCATAGCCACCCATCACCAGCAGATCGGCGTGAACATCGCCTGCGGCATGCAGTAGATCCGCACCGATCCCTTCACCGCGATCGGGCAGCGGATGAGGCTCTGCAATGACGCCATGACGCTGCAAATAGCTCACCAGGTCAAATCCGGGCTGCCATTGATCCATGAGGGAAGATTGATTTCCACCCCGATTGAGAATGACGACCTTCCATGCGCGGACCAGTATCGGCAGGGCGGCGTGCACGGCCCTGAGCGCCTCGGTCGAACCGTTCCAGGCGATCGCCACGCGATTGAGCGTCGGTGACTTGTTCTGCATCTCCGGCACGATCAGGCAGGGCACACCACCGCACCCCAGCATGATGTCGCCAACAGCCGACGACGAACCCCAGGCCGAGCGCGATGTACGCCCAAGCACCAGCAAATCGTGCCAGTTTCCGATCAACTTCATGCTGTGCGGAATATCGCCCTCGGCAACCTGCCAGAAAGCGTCGATGAGACCGAACTCGCGCGCGAACGCAAGGAACGAGGCTTCAGCGGCGTAAGCGTCATCCATGAGCTGGCGCGCCTCCTCGATCGATTCCATCACCAGGCCTGGTGCGTCGTACACGGGCATCGTGGCGTCGGGCGATGGGCAGACACAGACACCCGTCACGCTCGCGCCGAAGGCCGCTGCCAGACGGATCGCGTATTCCACATGCGGGAACCAGGACTTGAAGCTTTCGGAGTAGACGGCGATATCTTTCATGGCGCATTCCGGTTTGGCATGACGGTGGTGAGCGACGGCGTATTCGTTGCAGACCTCAAGTGGAGCAGGCCCTCTTTCATGCTCCTCGCCGCGCCCAGGGTCGGCGAGCTCAGGCCTGGAAATGAGACAGATATTTACTACGCCGCGTGGCTGCGCTTATTGACGTGGCTCAAGAAGCGTAGCCAAGCCGCGTACCTGAATGGCTACCGTCGCCAATTCGCGCTGAACAGCTCGCCCATCGATATGATCTGCGGGCGATGTCCGCCATCCAAAGCGGTCATTGTGCGATTCGGCAGACAAACCTTCGGTCCACAACGCGCATCTGGGGGATTCATGTTCAACCAACGTTTTCTCGTTGTTTACAGCGGAGTACTGACGGCTGTTTTCGCGTTCACCGTGCTTGCAGGCTTCGCAAAAAGCCCGGTGACCAAACTCGACGAAATTGACGTGCAGCGAATCAATGTGCGCGAGCCGGACGGCACGCTGAGATTGGTGATATCCGACAGCGCGCGACTGCCAGGCGTTATCGTCAAAGGAAAGGAGCAGCCGAAAGTTGATCGGCCGCAGGCGGGCATGATCTTTTTCAACGATGAAGGGTCGGAAAACGGCGGCCTGATCTTTGGCGGCAAGCGTGATGCGCACGGCGACGTGGTCGACTCCGGCGGCAGCCTTTCCTTCGATCGCTACAACGCCAATCAGGTCGTGCAACTGCTGGGGGTAGACGATAAGGACAACAGCATGGCCGGGCTGGCCGTTTCCGATAGCCAGGAGAATTCGGGCGGCCACCGTCGCGCCTGGGTGGGCCGAACAGCTGATGGCTCTGCGACACTCGCTCTCATGGACGCGCTGGGCAACAAGCGCGTATTGCTGAAAGTGCCTGCGAACGGGGAGGCTGAAATGGACTTTCTCGACAAGGATGGGAAAGTCATCAAGGTTTTCCGGGGCGAGGACGGTGGGCACTCGAAAAGTTGAAAGGTCAATGTCCACCTTGGCCGAGTGGCAACCGTGCTTCGGGTCGCCATCCGTATTCCATCGCGAGTCAAGCCTCGATCTGCCGGGATGTCTCGGCTCGAGCACACGACTGCTCGTTTGAAGACATCCTGAATCGCTGGCTGTCTATCGGGCTTTCGAAACCCTTCACCGGCAGGTCGGCCGGAGTACGTGCCACGATGCGTACTCCGGCACCCGACGACCCGGTGCGCACGATTTCCAGGAAAGATGATCATGGATCCGAAGATCGAAAATCTTCTGCAACGTATCCGCACGCTCGAAGACGAGCTGGAAGTGCAAATGGCGCTTGCACATGCCGAGTTGGGGATGCATCTCGAGAACGGCAGGATCGAGTTCGAGGAGGCTGTGCGGCGGCGGCATCGGGCGATAAAGAAGAGCCTGCTGCGCTATATCGTCGGAGCGAGACCGCTGGTCCTGCTGACGGCTCCTGTGATCTATTCGCTCATCGTGCCGTTCGTGCTGCTCGACCTGTTCACCACGATCTATCAGCACGTATGCTTTCCGGTCTATGGGATCCCCAGGGTGAAGCGCAAGGACTATGTGATCTTCGATCGTCGTTATCTTGGCTACCTCAACCTCATCGAGAAGATCAATTGCGGCTACTGCTCTTATGCGAATGGTGTGGTCGCCTACGTGCGCGAAGTAGGCTCGCGCACCGAGCAGTACTGGTGCCCGATCAAGCACGCGCGCAGATTGCTAGGCGCGCACCCGCGCTATGGCCACTTCGTCGCCTACGGTGATGCACAAGGCTATCGGGACGAGCTCGACGCGTTGCGCGCCGAGGTGCGCAACGCGCATGACCAGTGAGACGCTTATTGGACAAGATCGATCAGCACATGTTGGTGACGAGTCGCGCCTGTGTTGCCTCAATCAATACGGGCAACGCATGTCCATCACGTTTGCGCCGAAGGCAACTGCCGGTGGGATTGCGTATTCCACTTGTAGAAGTCGGGACTTGGAGCTATCGCAGTAGCCGGCGACGCCTTTCGCGGTGTATTTCCGGTTTGACATGACGGTTGATCGGCCATGGCATGTTCGCCAGAGACTACGAGTATCGACAGGCCTTCTTCCAGGAAATGGCCCACCATCGACATGCCAAGCAGATAGCGGGCCGTCTGTGCGTAGTACGCCTCAGCTGTTTCTCCGCGGATCGCAGGCCAATCGGTTGCCGAACAGTTGTCACGACCAAGCCAGGTCAACGCCACCAGGTCGACTTGCTCGCTCGCCGGCAATTCGTCAATGACCGAATGAAGTCCCTGCAGCGCGGCCGCATCGGGATATTCGTGTTCCTGCTCGCGAAGCGTCTCGATGATGAGCTTGACGGTATCGACCGGTATCGACAATACCTGCCCGAGCAGGTTCGGCGACGGCTCGGCGGCAGCCCTGGTCATGCGGATCTCCCGCTCAGACTTTCGGGTAACCGATCGTCTGGACGAAAGCGACGAATTGTTTGTCGTCCAGTTTCAGGGCCTGCGACAGCTTGTTCGGGTCGAACGCGCCACGGAACACCGTGCCCAGGCCTTCGGACGCGCAGAAAAGGTAGACATTCTGTCCAATGAAAGCGGCATCGACCGAGGCGTACAACCGCCGGTCCTCGGCGATCAGGTCGTGCATGCGTTCGCAGTGCGCCACGTAGATAAGCTCGACGGGAGCTTCGCTGACAAAATCCTGCAGTCCGGTCAGCGCCCGGATATCCGTTGCCAGGCAAGGCAGCAACTCATGCTGTCCCGGGGCATAGATCCACACGCCATCGGCCATCGCCACATACACATCGATGACCATGACATGCCGCCAGTAGGGTGCGGTACGATCACCCGTTTCCGACCGATTGATGCCGAACGCCGCCCACAACAGTTCCGACAGCAATCGGACAGGCAGCGCACGGTTGTCGTATTCACGAGTGGAATGCCGCAACCGCAGGGCGTCGATCAGCGGCAGTCCGCCATGCGTGCGCACCGGCGGCAGTATGCGTGCCTGCAATCGGGATGGCACCGGATGCAGGGTTGTGGTGGCCGCATCGGGAGCCGCTGCGCTTTTATCGAGCTTTTGCTTGAGTGCCATGACACTGATGCCCCGGTTCGTTGTCGTGCCGCGTATCCGTCGGCCCCCCTGGGCGGCGATTTGCAAAAACTTACTACTCTGCACAGCCGCGCTTGTTGACATGGCTCAATAAACTAAGGGGTGCCATTGCCGGCCTCTCATCGCCGGAACGAGATCCGTTGGAACTGCCATGCACGCGCAGGTGACGGGATGGGACCGCTTTTCGCCCCGAATTGATGGAGGTCAAATCGACCTGTCCGGAAGGGTGTAGACATTCGGATGAATACCCCAATGCCGGCCCGACCAATCATGTCCGTTAGCGCAGCAGAGTTCGAGACGTTTCCCCGGCCGCGCCTTGAAGCCGACCACTTGCGCCGGCTCGGCATCGACACCGGGCATGAGCTTGTCGTCTACCTCAACAAGGATTCGCCGATTTGCCGCAGCGAGGGGTTCGGCGCGCATTCCCGCCTTGAGCTGCGTGTGGGGACGCGGCGGGTGCTGGCGACACTGAATATCGTACAGGACGGACTGCTGGGCGTGGACGAGGCCGGACTGTCCGAGTCGGCCTGGCTCTCCCTGCAGCCTGGCGCCGACGAGCGCGTGATCATCGCTCATCCGCCGAGCGTGGACTCGCTGGCTTCGGTGCGGGCGAAGATCTATGGCAAGGAGCTGGATGAGGCCGCAGTGCACGGAATTATCCGGGACATCGTCGGCAATCGTTATTCCGCCATCGAAATGGCCGCGTTCATCACCGCTGCCGGCGGCGATCGCCTGAGCCTGGAAGAAGTCATCGCGCTGACGAAGGCCATGGTGCAGACCGGCACGCAATTGCATTGGCGGCAACCGCTGGTGGTCGACAAGCACTGCATCGGCGGCCTCGCCGGCAATCGCACCACACCCATCGTGGTGGCGATTGCGGCGGAACTGGGACTCACGATGCCCAAGACGTCTTCGCGTGCGATTACCTCGGCAGCAGGTACCGCCGACACCATGGCTGTGCTGGCACCCGTCGATCTGGACGAAGCGAAGATGCGTCGTGTCGTGGAAACCTGCGGAGGCTGCATCGCCTGGGGTGGCGGCATGAACCTGGCTCCCGCTGACGACATGCTGATCCGCATCGAACGTGCACTGGACGTCGACAGTGCCGGACAGCTGGTTGCGTCCGTACTGTCGAAAAAAATAGCTGCGGGCTCCACTCACGTAGTGATCGATGTGCCGGTGGGACCAACCGCCAAGGTGCGCAATCAAGCGGAAGCAGAATCGCTGGCCACGTTGCTGCGACAGGTGGCGAGCGCGTTCGACTTGCAATTGCGCGTGCTGATCAGCGATGGCAGCCAGCCGGTCGGGCGGGGCATTGGCCCCGCGCTGGAGGCGCACGATGTCCTGGCGGTGCTACGCAACAAACCGCACGCTCCGGCCGACCTACGGACACATGCCTTGACTATCGCCGCCGCCGTATTGGAATTGGGTGGTGCTGCGAGCGCCGACTCATCGCTGGCGATGGCGACAACCTGCCTGGAGTCGGGCCGGGCTTGGCAGCGCTTCCAATCCATCTGCGCCGCGCAGGGCGGTATGCGCACGCCGGGAATAGCCGCCTATCAGCAAGCTGTTCCGGCAGCGCAGTCGGGGCACGTGGCGGCGATCGACAACCGCCGCCTGTCGCGCGTCGCCAAGCTGGCCGGTGCGCCTGCCGCACCGCTGGCCGGGCTGACGCTCGATGCGCATCTCGGTGAAACGGTGGTGGCCGGGCAACCGCTTTTCACGCTTCACGCGCAAAGTCCCGGCGAGCTGGCTTACGCCATGGAATACGTATCCCGACATCCCTGCATCGTTTGCGTCGAGGCGTCCTCATGAACACACTCTATGCCATGCCCGGCAACGAGGCCTTTGCCGAATTGCTGTCGCTGCATACGGATTATCAGCGGCGGCAGCTGTTGCTGCACCATTTCCCGGATGGCGAGACGCTGGTGCAAATGGCCCCACCGGCCCCGGGTGGCGACGCCATCATCGTATGCACGCTGGACCACCCGGATGCCAAGGTACTCCCCTTGATGATGGCGGCAGCGACAGCGCGCGAACTGGGTGCGGCACGCGTCGGTCTGGTCGCGCCTTATCTGGCCTATATGCGCCAGGACATGCGATTCCACCCCGGCGAAGCCATTTCCGCGAAGATCTTCGGCGATTGGCTGGGCCGTACCTTCGATTGGCTGGTCACGGTGGACCCGCATCTGCATCGCTATGCAACGCTTGCCGAAGTGTATCCGCGCGTTGCGCACGTCGTGCATGCGGCATCGCAACTGGCCGTCTGGATCGATGCTCATGTGACCCTTCCGCTGATCGTCGGGCCGGACTCTGAAAGTGCGCAGTGGGTGACCGCCGTGTCCAACCTGCTCTGCGCACCGAGCGTGGTGGCGCGCAAGGAACGCCATGGCGATCGCGATGTGGAGGTATTCCTGCCGCAGATAGACAATTGGCGGGACCACACACCGGTTCTGCTCGACGATATCGTCGCCAGCGGCTCGACCATGGTTCAGACGCTGCGCAGCCTGCATGGACGAACATCGCGGCCGCCTGTCTGCGTGGCACTGCATGGCCTGTTCGCCGAGGATTCGCTCGAAAATCTGCGGACCGAGGGAGCCGGGCTGGTTGTCACAAGCAACAGCGTCATCAACACTGCCTCGCAGATCGACATCAGCAAGCCGGTCGCCGAGGCGATGGTCAGCCTGTGTGCGACTCGCCCGGCCGACGCGGGCAGCGTGATGCCGGCATGAGCAACGCGCGCCGGCCGGGAAGGGCACCTGTACGCCAGCATCAGTATGCTCGGCGCATACCGTGGATGCTGCAGGCTATTCGTAACGCAGCGCTTCGATCGGATTGAGGCGCGCGGCTTTTCGCGCCGGGTAGTAACCGAAGAAGATGCCGACGGCCGCCGAGAATGCGAAGCCGCCGAGCACCGCGGTGGGAGACAGCAAGGTCGGCCAGTGGGCCACGACCGAGATCAGTTCCGAAATCGTGATGCCCGCGACGATGCCGGCACAGCCTCCGACGACGCTGAGGAACACGGCTTCGACCAGAAACTGCAACAGCACATGCAGGCGCCGTGCGCCAACCGCCATGCGCAGGCCGATCTCGCGCGTCCGCTCGGTCACCGACACCAGCAGGATGTTCATGATGCCGATACCTCCGACGACCAGCGAGATGGAGGCAACGGTTGCCAGCAGCAGGGCCATGACGCGGCTGCTGCTCTCGGCGGTCTGCTGGATCTGGCTCAGGTTGCGCACAGCGAAATCATTGGTCCCGCCCGGATGAATGTGGTGCCGGCGGATCAGCGTCGCCGTGACCTGGCCAAACGCATCCTTTAGAAGCGTCTGGTTGGTCGCCTGGACATAGATCTGGTTGACATAACCCGTGAGGCGAGGCGTGATCGCATAGGGGTTTGTCGGCGGCGGAAAATAGGGATTCCCTGAGCCGACTGTGGAGTTGGGTGCGGCCACGCCAAGGACTTTTCGTTCTGCCGTGGTGAACGGGATCATCAGCACATCGTCCTGATCCTGGCCGTAGGAAGTCTGACCCTTGGCGGCGAGAAGGCCGACCACGCGCACCGGTATGCCCTTGACAAGGATCATGGCGCCCGCGGGGTTCTCGACATCGTTGAACAGCTGGTGGCGGACTGTCGCGCCGAGCAGCGCCACCATCGCCGCACTTTCTTGTTCGCCCCCCTTGAATGCGCGCCCGGAGGCGATTTGCCAGTTCGCCACGAAGGGATAATCGGCAGAAACACCCTGGATACCGGTGCTCCAGTTTTTATCGCCATACTGGATCTGGCCCACCTGCCGGATCAGGTAGGCGACCCTGCCGACGGCATCATCCTCGCGCCGGATCGCCATGGCATCGGACACCGTGAGCGTCGATGCGCTTCCGGAGCCGGCACGTACACCGTTGGCCGTGACCGTCCCTGGCAGAACCACCAACAAATTCGTGCCCAGGCTCTCGATCTGCCTTTTCACGGCCGCGTTGGCGCCCTTGCCAACCGCCACCATGGCGATCAGGGCGGCCACGCCGATAAAGACGCCGAGCATGGTCAGTGTCGAGCGCAGCCGGTTGCGCCAGATCGCCTGCGCCGCCGCGGCAACAATCATGCGGGCGAAGCCGGTGCTCCATAGCGTGCCACTTGCCGAACTGGCCCGGGCGATGGCATCGCGGACGGGTATCAGGCCGACTGGCTCGGCCTCTCCTGCCACGCGATGCGTGGGCTGGTCGGAGACGATCCGGCCATCGCGCATCGTGATGACCCGATCGGTGTAGCCGGCGATGTCCGCTTCGTGCGTTACCACCACGACGGTGACGCCACGCTCGCGGTTGAGCGTGCGCAGTGTCTGCATGATCTCGTGCGACGAACGCGTGTCGAGGTTGCCGGTCGGCTCGTCGGCCAGCAGCAAGCCCGGCTCATTGATCAGCGCCCGCGCGATCGCCACCCGTTGCTGCTGGCCGCCCGACAACTGGCCGGGGCTGTTGCGCTCCCGTTCGCCCAGGCCAAGGTCATGCAGCATCTGCCGCGCGCGGGCCATGCGTTCGGCATGTCTTGCCGCTCCTGCGCCGGCGTAGAACAGCGGCAAGGCGACGTTCTCGATCGCGCTGGTGCGCGGCAGCAGGTTGAAGCTCTGAAACACGAAGCCGATGCGATCGCCGCGGATCTGTGCAAGCGTCGGTTCGTCGAGCCCGGCCACATCGACACCTTCGAACAGATACCGCCCGCAGGTCGGCTGGTCCAGACAGCCGAGCAGGTTCATCAACGTCGACTTGCCCGAGCCCGAAGCGCCCACGATGGCGATGAACTCGCCCCGATTGATGTTCAGGGAGACATCGTCCAGTGCGCGCACCTCGGTGTCGCCTGCGCGATAGATGCGACTGACATGCTGCACGGCGATGACGGACTCGGCCGTGGTCGCGGTGGCGTCCATCACGGGTTGAAACGCAGCGGCGAGCCGGCAGTGGCAGGGGATGGGCCGCGCTGTTCGCCGACAATGATCGCGTCATCGGGCTTGAGGTCGCCACCCAGCACTTCAGTGAAGCTGTCGTCGTCAAGACCGAGTACGACCCGGACGGATACAGGATGTCCATTGACCAGCTTCCATACACGCCGGGGCTTTTCCGTGCCGGTCTCTTCGGCAACGGCGGATGGCGGCACGTTGCTGGGTACGAAACGCAATGCCTGGTCGGGGACCCGCAGCACATGCGTCCGCGCGTCGGCGATGATGCGTGCCGTGGCCGTCATGCCGGGCTTGAGCAACAGCGCGGAGTTGTCGATGCCAAGCACCACGTCATAGGTGACGACGTTCTGCACGGTTTGCGGTGCCTGCCGCACCTGCAACACCGTGGCCGCGAACGTCCGGTTCGGAAAACTTTCCACGCTGAAGCTGGCCTTGCCGCCTTCCTTGACTGAGCCGATATCGCTTTCGCTGACATTGGTATCCACCTGCATCCGCGTCAGGTCGGTCGCAATCAGGAACAGCGTCGGCGTCTGGAAGCTCGCCGCCACGGTCTGGCCGATGGTGACGTTGCGGGAAACCACCGTGCCGTCGACGGGGGAGGCGATGTCGGTGTAGCCGAGATTGATTTCGGCGGTATGCAGCGACGCTTCGCGGGCGGCAATCGCCGCGCGATCCAGGGTGACCTGTGCGTTGGCTTCGTCGAGCGCACTGCGGGCAGCGTCAAGGGCATCCTTCGAGATATAGCCCAGCTTCACGAGTGGGACGTCGCGCGCGTAAGTGACGTGCGCATAGGTCAGCCCCGCCTGGTCCTTGATCAGCTGTGCCTTGGCATTGGCCAGCTCGGCACGGGCCGTATCCACGGCGGCCTGATACGGGCGGGGGTCGATCTTCGCGCAGACCTGGCCTTTCCTCACTCGGGTGTTGAAATCGCAATGAAGCTCCCGAATGACGCCGGAGACATACGAGCCGACGATGATGGTCAGGACGGGATTGACGCTGCCCGTGGCGGTGACAATCCTGGTGACCGAACCCGTCGTGACGGGCATGGTGGCGTAACTCACGGCGGACGATGGCAAGAGCATCCGGTACGCGGTGCCGACAACCAATGCGAGCATGAAGGCACACGCCATTGCCACGATCCAGCGGCGACGGCGCTTCGACGGCGTCGCGATGGTCGCTGGCGTATTTGTCATCCCGCCTTGACCCACCGCTTGCCTGGGAGAACCGCTGTCCATGGGATTGCTTGACCTAGAAGACTATGGACGCAACCTTTCTCCTTTAAGTACATGACGTTCTTGATCTGCGTCAGTTAACCGCTGTTCTTGTATCCGGGACGATTTCGAAAGGCTCCACCAAACCTCGCCCCGATCAGGCCGCGACGTGTCATCGCATCAGTTGACCAGGATCAAGCGCATCGATGACTGGCGCGCCTAGTGTTCAAGGTAGCGCAACGTGCAGGCAATGCATGACTTCGCTCGACCATCCAACCATTGAGGAGAGTTCACATGATTCGTCATGGCGCCATGTTTATTGCGATTGCAACCCTCGGTCTTGCTGTGCTGCCTTCGTATTCCGTACACGCGCAGACTGCCGATCTCGGATGCACAATGAAGTTTTCGTTGAATCAATGGTCCGTCATCTACAAGCACGCTCAAGGCAAAGGTGTCATCACCTGCAAGAACGGCGCGACAAAGGATGTGGTTATTTCTGCCGTGGGTGCGGGCGCTACGGTGGGGAAATTCCAGATCGATAACGGCACCGGAAAGTTCACGCATGTACGTACGATCGACGATGTCGTGGGCAGCTATGTGGCCGGTCAGGCGGACTTGGGTGTCGTCAAGTCGGGCACCGTCCAGTTGCTGACCAAGGGCACGGTTTCACTGGCACTGGCCGGTGCTGGCGAGGGTATCAACCTGGGCGTGGATTTGAGCAGGTTCACGATCAAGGCGGCAAAGTAGCCATCCCTGCATGCAAGGTGAGAGCCTCAGTCAGAGCCTCTTCCTGACTGAGCTCTTTCGTGCTGCCGAGAATGTTGTTGAAGAATTCGCAAGCGCTTGGCAGCCTCTGCATGGGTCGCTCGGGGCAGCGCGAGGAAGGGGATACGGAGAACGCGGCCACGAGGCGACCCGAGTCGGGCTTACCAGGGACTGTCCTTGATGCCCAGACGATACGAGAACTGATTTACGGCCATATCGCCCACGAAGGTCATTGCGGCGATGGCTACGATATCCATCGCGCCGAGACCGGCATAGATTCCAGTCAGTGCCAGTGCGCCGATCACAAAGTCGAGTTGATCGAAGGGAATCCATCGTCCGCCCGGACTGATATGCAGCATGCGCTTGACGAGGCTCTTGAGTGCATCGCCAAGCATCGCGCCACCGCCGAGGCCGAGACCAAGCAACAGCCAATGCCGATAGTCGACCAAGGACCACGGTGCATGGATGCCGTATTGAACTCCGGTCACCAGCACGCCTGTGGCAACTCCTGCCAGAAAGCCGAGCACGGTCTTGTGGCTGCCGAGAAGTCGCTCATGGATGGGGCGATTCCAGCCGCGCCAAAAACGGGTGAAGGGCGGCGCCATGTTGGCGCAGTACGCGGGAAGCATGAAGTAGGCGAGTTGCAGCAGACGGGTGCAAAGGTCACTCATGAAGCCGTGCTCCTGGCCTGTTCACCGTGTTGTCCGCTACGCAGGTGAGGCATCGTCAGCGGAACGCATGAATCGCCGCTTGGCCATTTCGACCAGCAGCAGGTAAGTCACCGTCGCCGCGATCAGGAACACGAAGAAGGCGGGCGGCAGCAGCACAAAGCCCAGATCGGTCGCCAGAGGCGTCGCGGGAAGAATGATGCCGATGGCAACAGCCAGCAGCACGCTGACGATCAATGCCTTGCCTGGCCGGCTCCGCAACGGATTTCCCGCGGTGCGTATGACGAACAGCACGAGCGTCTGGGTGGCGAGCGACTCGATGAACCAGCCGGTGTGGAATGCCGCTTCCGACGCATGCAGCCAGTGGATCAGGACGTAGAAGGTCAGGAAGTCGTAGAGCGAACTGATCGGTCCGATACCGAGCATGAAGCGCCGGATGAGGGCCACACTCCAGCGGCGAGGTCGGCGCAGTTGCGCGTTGTCCACATTGTCTGTCGGAATGGTGGTCTGCGCCATGTCGTACAGGAAATTGTTCAACAGGATCTGTGTCGGAAGCATGGGCAGAAATGGCAGAAACAGGGCGCCCGCCGCCATGCTGAACATGTTGCCGAAGTTCGAGCTCGTGCCCATGAGCAGGTACTTCATGACATTGGTGAACGCTCTGCGCCCTTCGATGACGCCGGCATGCAGTGCCTTGAGGTCGCGCTCGCGCAACACGATGTCCGCGGCCTCCCTGGCAACGTCCACGGCGCTGGCGACGGAAATGCCGACATCAGCGGCATGCAGCGATGGCGCATCGTTGATGCCGTCTCCCAGAAAGCCGACCACGCAATTGCGTGCCTTGAGCGCCAGCACGATGCGATGCTTCTGCGCCGGGTTGACTCTCGCGAAGATGCTGGTCCGTTCGGCCAGGATGCCGAGTGCGGTTTCCCCAAGACCCTCGATCTCCGCGCCGGTGACCAACCGGCTGACATCGATGCCGACCTGCGCACAGACATGACGTGCGACGCGCTCGTTGTCTCCGGTCAGGATCTTCACCGTTATGCCGTCATCGGCCAGCGCGCGCAGACATTCGGCTACGCCGGGGATCACCGGATCGGCGAACAGCACGAACCCGGCCAGCGTAAGACTGACCTCATCGCTGATGGTATAGCGCTCCTGCGATGGAACGTTGCGATAGGCAACGGCAAGCACGCGCAATCCCTGTTCGCCAAATGCCTCATGGGTGCGCATGCAGCGTTCCATGGATGCTGCGTCGATCCGTTGTGCGAGACCATTAACCTCATACTGCGTGCACTGTGTGATCACCGACTCTGGCGCGCCCTTGACGATCAGCAGCCGTTCGTCGTTGTGCCCGACGACCACGGATAGCCGACGCCGCTCGAAATCGAAGGGAATCTCGTCCAGCTTGCGGTACTCGCTCACCGCAGGCGTTTGGCAGTTCAGTATCGCTGCGTCGAGCGGGCTGCGGATGCCGGTCTCGAACGAGGCATTCAGATAAGCCAGCAGGTACGGTCGTTCCGACGCGCCGCCGAACGGATCGACCGACGAAGCCAGCGATGTCTCGCTGCTGGTCAGTGTGCCGGTCTTGTCGCTCAGAAGCACCGTCATGCTGCCGAAGTCCTCGATGGCAGCCAGATGCTTGACGATGACTCGCTGGCGCGCCATGCGCACGGCCCCGCGCGCCAGGGTGACCGTGGTGATCATCGGCATGAACTCGGGCGTGAGGCCGACTGCCAGCGCCAACGCGAACAACATGGTCTGCAGCGGCGGCCGATGCATCGCGATGCCAATGAGCAGCACAGCGAGCAACAGGAACACCATCGTGTACATGATCAGTCGGGAAAAGTCGCTCAGCCCGCGCTCGAATTCCGTGGGCGGCGGACGCTCGGCCAACGCCTCGGCAACGTCGCCAAAAGCCGTATGCCGGCCGGTGGCAAAGACGAGTGCGGTTGCCGTACCGGCGACTACCGACGTGCCGAGAAAAACCAGATGCCGCGCATCGGCGCTTCGATCCAGACCCTCTGGTCCATCGGCCACTTCCTTTTCCACGGGCATCGACTCGCCAGTGAGCGCCGCCTGCAGCACATGCAGGTCGCGCGCAGTTATTAGGCGCGCATCAGCGGGTACCCGATCTCCCGCAGCCAGCCGAATCAGGTCACCTGGCACCAGGTCACGGCGGAGCCGCTCCTGCCAGCGGCCATCGCGACAGACCGTGGCCATCGGTGCAATCTCGTCACGCAGACGATTGGCGGCACGCTGGGAGCGATAGCTCAGCGCGAAATTGAGAGTGACGCTGAGGATCACCATGGCCGCGATGATGGCGGCACCGACGATATCCCCGAGGAAGCCGGAGACGCCGGCCGCCAGCAACAAGATGACCACCAATGGATTGGTGAACAGCAAGAGCAGGGCGGCGATGGGGCCGCCATGGCCAACGGCGCGTGCCTCGTTCGGCCCGTATTGAACCCGGCGATCTTGAGCTTCACGTTCCGACAATCCATCGACATGGCCTGCAGGGACGCCTGACGGAGCTTCCGCCGGGTCAGCGGTCAAAATTCGCGGAGTGGCGACGGATATATCGGCTTCTTCATGCATGGTGTCCGCAACGCTAAGCAAGAAGCGTTGCGGGCGTGTTGATCCTCATCAAGATGAGGCGACTGCTCAGCAGCGCCAGTTACTGGCGGGGCAGGTCGCCTGCTTCATATTGTTGATTGCGTGGATTCCATAGCATCCACTTAGCGGAGAGGTCGGCTGCGTCGGCGGCCAAGCCGGTACGCGCTTTCTTCAGAAAATCCGGTTGAAAACTGTCCGAGTGGCTAGAACAGTGTGAGCTGAGTTCCAGCGGCGTATTGTCAACGAGAGACATCAACTATCTCCTCGCGACTAGAAGCTGCTGTGACTTCAGTGCGCGCGGCAGAGCACCTGGCCACCGAACAAGGGGCTGTGCCAAAACTTTGGAGCAACAGTTGGCCCGGATGGATGGCGTTCCTGCAGCATTGCTGGCGGCTCAACAGTCCCTACAAGCGGCCCTACAACGCGAAACGGTGCTGCAAGCCAGACTGGAACATCTGATCACGAGCACAAAGGTCCAACCCGCAGTCAGGAAACGAAAATCCCGCAAGGCATCAGGCGCAGCCTAGGTTTCGCTGCCAGCAGATATCCGTTGCAAAAAAGATGACATGGTTACCTGGGTGACACAGTAAAGCGGTTGGCTATATGGCATTGCACAGGCAGAATTCGGACTCGACTGTTTCTCCTAGAAAGCTTTCCGGCGTTCTCCGATGCCGATTGATCGTCCAGTGAGGGCAATTCTGTCAAAGGGCGACACGGTAAAGCGGCATGACAGGGTTAGTTGGTTGGATGACACGATCAACTGGGTGGCGACAAACATGCCTAACGACTCGCGCACCCCGAATCATTTGACATAATATACAGTGTGCCCGGATTACGCGAAGCGGACTCCATCGTTGCGGCTGATGCGGTTTGGACGTTTAGAAGTCCAAGCGAAACTGTTAGCGCAATGCTCGCAGCCGCCTGCGCCAGTCGAAGCCACACCTTTCGGTCACCGGGTGTCCGGGCGCGCTCTGCCTCGATCAGCGGCAACCATGCTCGCAATGGTTCGTTGATCGCGTTGCACATTCTTTCGACCGCCTCGGCGTTTGGCTGAGCACGTCCGTGCCTCCAGTTGCTGACTGCTCCCTTCGACACGCGAAGCTTGATGGCTAGTTCTTTGTCTTGGCTCGTCCCACACACTGTGGCGTATTTGTCAAGCAATTTATTCGCTGTGCTCATGGTTCAAGACCCTTGACTTGGGAGGTTCAAGGGTAGTGTACTTCGCTCCGAGTTCAACAACCTTGAACCGAACAGGGGCCGCAAATGATCGTTCTCGCACTCGTTTACGTCGTCGTAGTGTTTTTCATCCTGCGCACGCTCGATCGCCGCCAGAAGGCCGCGCAGCGCCTTCGCGAAGCCCGTTACTTCCAGCGCTCGACGGGGTTCACCTGCTGATGCGTGGCCTGATTGATCCGCCGATGTTCTGTTCCTCGCCGCAGGTCTTCACCGATGCGTTCAACCACATTGCCGTGGTGCTGCTTGTCGGCGTGATCCTCGCCGCCTTCCTCGGCAAGCTGCTCGCCGAAGCTGTTTGGTACGGCGTCCTGCTGTACCTGCGCCGTCGCCCCACGTTCCGGCGCTTCGATCGGGCGATGTTCCGGGTGCGCTCATGATCTTCCTCCCGTTGCTCCTGCTGTATCCGCTGGCGCTGCTTTGTGCGGGTGAGCCTTGGTGGTTCACCGCATACGTTGCGGTTCATTTCGTTGTTCTCAATTTCTGGTGGGTTCATCGCTGCCGTCGCTGGGCGAGGTCGGCCCTGTGACCCGGCGCGCGCTGCTCGAATGGTTTGGCGAGCTTCTCGCTCTGGTGGTGGTAGTCGGGGCTATTGGAGTGTGCGCGTTCATCGCAGCCTTCGTCTTTCGGGTCTTGGAGTCGGCCCTGTGATCCGCTTCGCGCTCCGCGAACCCGCACTAGACCTGCGCTGCGGTCTAGTAACTCAGCAGCCGCAGGTTGCACGCGCTGCTGTTGAACCGCTGCGGTTCCGTACTCCGCTTCGCGAATTGTCGACGGCTGTGCCGTCCGGAAAAGGCCCGGTTAGTAACACGGGCCTAAACCCTCATCCCCTCCGATCCGACCGCTTTTGCTGCTCTATCGACTACTGCACGTTGGTGTTCAGTCAGTCCGCAGCGTTGGCGATGGGCCAGACCACTCGCACCATCTGCGGTTGGTTGTTCGGTGGGCTGTTCACCTCGACCGAGATGCGGTCGAAGATGTGGCAGTTCTACAAGTCGTCGTCGTACATCCGCGATGCTCAGGGCGAAGTGGTGGGACGCATCGGGTGCGACGGCAACGGCGATACGTGGTGCGTGTCGTTGACCGGGGCAGGGTGTCAGCAAGTCCGCGACTGGGCCTATACGTACCATCAAGCCCTGTTCCTCGATGCGCACCTGTCGCGTGTCGATATTGCCTTCGATGATCACGACGGCCAGATATTCGACAGCATCCACAAGGTGGATCAGCTGGCGCGAAACAAGGCGTTCGCCACTGAGGGCAGGGGGCGTCCACCGCGGACTCACTTCATTGACGATCACGGCAGCAATAAGGGCTGCACGGTGTACGTCGGATCGAAGGGCGCAAAGGAACTCTGCGTCTACGAAAAGGGCAAGCAACTGGGCGACGAGGCATCGCCTTGGATTCGTTGCGAGCTTCGTCTATGGCGCTGCAACGGCGTTATACCGCTCGATGCGCTGATTCGTTCGCAAAGCTTGCTCGTCGGTTCGTATGACGTGCTGCGCGATCTGCTGCCCATCGACGCCGAGGGTTCACGGCCCGAAACGACCCGGCGCGAAGTGGCCGCTACAGCGGTCGCCGCAACCCGTTTCCTACGCGAGCAATGCGGGCCTTTGCTCAACCTGCTTTGGACGGCTCTTGGCGACAACGACGCCGGGTGGTTCTTCAAGCGCGATCTGTTCCGAAAAGGCATCCCTGCGCGGTTTCGCGGCAAGGGGCTCGATCACGCGGCATTAGCCGCAGTTCTGCGCTCGGAGTTGGCCCCGAGCATAGACCCTCCGTTCTAAGGCCATCAATCAGCCGTCTAAACGGCTATAACGAGGAAAAACCATGATCACGATTACCATCGAAAACAATCAGGTGTTCGTCAAGTCCGGTACGTCTGCCAAGTCCGGCAAGGCGTACTCGATCCGCGAGCAGGAATGCGTAGTGAACGGCTGCGGTCGCTTCCCGCAGGCTACGCGTGTTCTTCTCCCCGATGGCGTTGAAGGCTATGCCGCTGGCGTTTACGAGGTGACCCAGCCGCTTGTGGTTGGCCGCTTCGGTTTTGAAGTGCCACGCGATCTTGGCTTGCAGCTGATTAAGGCGCAGAAGGCCGCGTGATGCGTCGCCCGCACTGGATCGCGCTGGCGTTCCTGCTGCTGGCTGTTGTGCGGTTCGCGTTCTACGCCTTCCGCATTCGCCTCTGAACATCGGGGGGTGCAGGGGGAGGCGCTCCTTCCCCTGCGATCTTGACCTTCGCTGTTCCGATTTTCGTCTTTCGGAGTCTGTATGCCCGACGTCTACATGGTTTGCGCGCAAAGCGATATCGACGGGACGACGGGTCAATGCACGCATGTCCAGTACGTGCAGGCTCCGTTACTGATTCCACCGCTCGATGCTCAGGCGGGCATGGAACTGGGCATGGGCTTTTTTGCCGTGTGCTGTCTGGCTGCGTGCTGGAAAAAACTGAGCGATTGGTAAGGCATTCATGGTGGGTGCCTCAAATGAAGGAGAAGTGCGATGAGTAAGAAGTTTGGCTTGATGGGCCGCAAGGCTTCGCTGTTGCTGGTGGCTTCGCTGGCGGCTGCTCCGGTGCTGTCGTTCGCGCAGGCTGCGACGTACGACGTTACCGACTCGATGCTCTACATCACTGGCCTGCTGGCGGTGCTGGCGACTGTCGGTGCGGGCTGGGTTGGCGTGAGCTACCTCAAGAAGGGCTGGAAAGCGCTGCGCGGCGCTTGATGTGGGGCAGGGGCGGCGTGTGCCGTCCCTTCCTTTTAGTCGTTTACGAATAGACGGCTAAACGGAGGGGATATGACATTTTCAGACTACGCGGGTTACTTCGTTTGTCTCACCATCATGGCGGTCGCATGGATACTTTTCGGCAGCGGTTCGCACTCGGATTCCTAGCGGCGGCACTTGCCGTCTGCAGTGCTGCGCGTGCGCAGTCTACGGGTGGTGTCATGCCTACGGTTACGCCGATAAGTACTGTACCGAACGGCCTTGCGGCGGGCGGCGGCATCGAGACGAAAGTCACGTATGAGATCGGCGCGGCAGCGGCAAACGATGCTGGTGTGGCGGCTGCTGCGAACGAAGCCAGTTACGTTACCCGTGCAGTCGCGATCAGCGATGGCACGCTTGGTACGATTGCTGAGGGTGTGGCGGGGCGCCTGTTCTGGCCCATTGCGGCTGTCACGACCGCCTATGCCTTGTACAAGTGGTACACCGACAAGGGTGTGCTTATGTCTCCGGGTGTCAATTATCCGCAATACAATTGCGCGGCCGGTGGGTCTTTCTACACTGCGAACATTCCGTCTAGTCCGGAGTTCTGCTCACTTCCGGGAGCCTCCCGGGGTCAATATCAGTACTTGGTTTCGCCTGCAGGCGGCTATGGCGGCGCGTCCCCATATCTCACAAACTATGTTTGTGATGGTTCACCCGGCGCTTCCGTTACATGCTATGCGACAGTTGGTTTCAGCGACGGCACTATGCATACGCATCAGCAAGTTGGCTTGATCTCTTATCATGCTAGTGGTGCGACTGGTGCGTTCGATCCTGCATACGTCAGTGACCCTGCACCCGTAACGACGCAACAAGTCGGTCACGCCATGGAGCAATACCCTGATAGCTGGCAACAGTTGCTTACCGATCCTCGCACGAATACGCCGTTGATCACGCCGGAAATCGCCAGCGATATGGACGCGTTGAAGCATCAGATCGCGCCACAATACGGCGTTGACCCGACGACGTTGCCGCAAACGCAACCCGACACGCAGTACCAGCAAGGTCAAGCCGATCACCCTGGTCAAACGTCGCTGCCGCAGTACTGTGCATGGGCGTCCTCGGCGTGCGCCTTCTACCAGTTTGTCGAAGATAACTGGCCGAATGCTGATGGCAAAAAACAGTTCACAGACGGTCCTGATTGCGCAACGCCTCCGGCCTGCAGCGGTGACGAAATCATGTGTGGCGTGGTGCTTGAACAGTTCAAGATGCGCTGTCAATTCGTCGGTGATGGTCAGCCGCCAGACTCCGGCAAGCATGTCGTGAGCGAGTTGTACACGCCGGACGTCGATCTCGGCGATACCAGCGGCCTCGATCAAGGCGGCTTCGGTCTCAGTACGGCTTGCCCGTTCACGAACATCACGGCGGATTACGCCGGTCAAACGACAGGCGTCAACCTCGATTTCATTTGCACGTGGGGCGTGCCGCTCCGGGTGCTGATTCTTCTGTGTGCCGCGATGGCCTGCGCAAAGATCATGGGCGGCGTTCAAACTAATACGTAAGGGGTAGGGCATGGGTGCTTTTCTGAGTTGGCTGGGTGCGTTCATGGAGTCGCATATCGGCAGCATCGTGGTGCAGCTGTTGCTGTCGTTGGGTATCAGCTTCACGACGTACAAGTTCGGCATTCAGCCATTCCAGACCTTCATTGCGCAGCAGCTGGCCGGTGTCACGGGTCTGATTGCACAGGTGATCGGTTTCCTCGGCTTGGGTATTGCTATGTCGATGATCCTTTCCGCGATTGCTGCGAAGTACGCAACACGCGGCATGAAAGCCGTGCTGTCGAAGAAGGCCGCCTGATGCCTATCGAATTTCGCTCGGGCCTCCCGGGATCGAGCAAGACGCTCGGCGCTGTCGACCATTTGATGGAACTGCGCAAAACGTCGCCGGAGCGCCCGGTCTATGTGCTGGGTATCAACGAGCTGCGCGAGGGGCTTGCGCACGATCTGACGCCGGAGCAGCTGGAACAATGGCAGGAGTTGCCACCGAACTCGATCATTTTGGTGGATGAGTGCCAGCGCTATATGCCGGCGCGTCGCTCGGGCGATCCGCCGCGCTGGATTAAAGACCTTTCCACGCATCGCCACCTTGGCCTTGATTTCATTCTGATCAGCCAGCATCCGGCGTTGATCGACAACTATGTTCGGCGTTTGATTGACCGGCACATTCACCATGTTCGCAAGTTCGGCACGCACTGGTGCGATCGTTGGGAGTGGCCGGAGCTGCAAAGCGAGCCAACATCGTCATCCGCGAAGAAGGCCGCGCATAGCAAAAAGGTCTGGAAATTCAGTAAAACCGCCATGGCGGCGTACAAGTCTGCGGAGGTGCATACCGTCCAACGTCGGCTTCCGCCGATCATGTACATTGCTGGCGTTTGCATGCTGCTTATCCCTCTCTTGTTCTGGTTTTCGTGGCATCACATGCACAGCCTCGGCAAGGCTCCTACGGTTGCCTCCGTCGCCGAGGATCAGGGCAAAGTCCAGGGCGGCATGTCCGGTGGCTCAAGCAAGGCGCCAGAATCGTCGGCGGACTGGATCAAGGAGCGCATTCCGCGCGTGGCGGGCATTCCGTGGTCTGCGCCGCTCTACGATAAGCAGTCTGTGGCGTCCGTTCCTGACCTCTACTGTGCGGCGATTACTGAGGACGATGGAAGCCAGCGGTGCACCTGTCTTACGGAGCAGGGCACGCATGCGGATGTGCCGGGTGCGGTGTGCTTCAAGGTGGCGCAGGATGGCATCTACAACCCCTACCGCAAACCACTGTCTGATACCGCTGTACCTCTGGCGTCGGTGAGCAATTCGACACCGCCGACGTCGCAGACGTCGCCGGTGTCGAATGCCTACCCCGCTGCTGGCGCACCGGTTGTGTCATCGGTTGGTGGTTCGGATGGTCAGCCTTCCTCCGGCATCCACGCTGCCTATGCTCCACCCACGACCATGCCATGGAATTCTGACCCGTTTGGTCAGAACTCCCGCTGAGCTCGCTTTTTTGGGTCGTAGACCCGAGCGCGGGAGCGCGTCACTAAGGGCAGGGGAGAAGTTCGGTCTCGATACCTGTGTATAACCTGCCCGCACCTTCCTTGACCGATTTCGTTCCTCGCCCATCTCACGACAACCCGCTTTTGAATTACTAGGTCAGCGCAGATCCACCGCGTTTAGTAATTCTTGCAACCCGCATAGCGCAACGCTTTGCGGTAGCATCCTCGATGGGACTTGGGGGACTTATGGACGTCGATGCGCTGATTCGTGTCGCAGCGGTGGGCCTATTCGCGCTGTGCGTGCTGCTCTCGGCGCTTGATGGCTGGCGCGTCTATCGTGGGCGACGTGCGGCGAAGCGTATCGAGGCGTGGCTTACGCGTCGGGGTTTGCTGCTGCGGGGAAAGGTGGCGCAGCGTCTACGCGAGGCTGGCCACCGTTGGGATGGTCGCTCGTAGTCGGACGGCGGCTATATCTGCCGCAGTTGGTCGGGCGTTACGCGCTGGCCGTGTGGCCCGTGTAGAACCTTTCCTCTGATACGCCAACCGGCCCAAGGGCCGGTTAGATCATGTCTACAGGCTACGCGGTCCTGCAATGCCTGGGCGATTTCGCGGACAGTGATTGACCATCCGCTTGGTGCACGCAAAATCTGCGCTTGATCATCAAACTTCCATGAGAACTTCATTCCGGCTCCTCTGTTCCTCGAGGAGCTTGGCAAAGATCGTGCCCACGCGATGCAGCCACCGCCGCAAAGTTGACATAATATACATTATGCGAAATTGCGCATTGCTGTTTATCCTTGCCCTCGTGTCGTCACCCAGTTAACCGTGTCATCTGACCAACTAACCCTGTCATGCCGCTTTACCGTGTCACCCTTTGACAAAATTGACTTCGCTGGACGAACAAACAGCGTCGGAGAGCGTCGAGGTGCTTTTTGAAGGAAACAGTTGAGTCCGCATTCTGCCACGGCGGCGCGCTCGACCAACCGCTTAACCGTGTCACCCAAGTTACCGTGTCATCTTTTCCTATATACGCATGATGGTTGAGGAGTTCTTCATCCCATGCTCAAAAGCTGTTGCGCTAAATTAGGTCCCACGTTGTTTCGGGATATTTAAAAGATGACTACGACTGAGCTTGAATACTTGCGCAACGGTCCTGCGGAAAAAGTTTCGCAATTTGTGGACTCATCTACCGATCTATCCAACGAAGAGTTGCGAGCCGCCTTAAGTAACGCGCTCACCAGAGTTGCCGAAGTAGAAGCCCGCTGGGAGTTACTCAACAGCGCACTCCAGCGATTCCACGAGCTGTACCCAGATTCGGCAACGGTGTTGACTGCGGTGGATGGCCACGGGGCGGGGTCACTGAAGCCGACACCAGCCCGATCGTACGAACAAACCCGGGTGATCACTGAGATCCCAGGTTGCACAAAACGGAAACTCGAGCCGTCGTCGCCACCGCCCGCTTCGAAGATGACGGTTGGCTCGCCGCTACCGCTGCAGAAGACATTCAAGTGCCGGCCTGGCTGCACCTCAACAAGCCAATGGGGATGTGTGTACTCCCTCAGCGGCATGGGACCGCTCGTAACCCGCACACCAGCGAAGCTGGTTGTGACGAACCAGAATAGTGCGACGACAACAGAACAGTACTTCATCATCGATCCATCGATCCGCTGGTCAGCACTGCAGCCTAGCAGGCGCAGGGGGGGCTACCCCGATAACGGCCCCTAATCGCCCGCTCCGCACCGTGTTAGGTTTACCAGCGCTCGCAGTCCCTCAATTTTCCGGACGGGAGAGTCGCATGCATCTGCGCACGCTTGGCCGCAGTGGCCTGGAGGTATCGGCGATCGGCTTGGGCTGCATGGGGCTGACCCATGCCTACGGTGAGCCCGTCGAGACGAAGGCCGGCGTGGCCTTGATCCGGGCTGCCGTCGATCGCGGAGTCACCTTGTTCGACACGGCGGAGATCTACGGTCCGTATACCAACGAGCAGTTGCTGGGTGAGGCGCTGGAGCCCGTGCGTGATGAGGTGGTGATCGCCACCAAGTTCGGTTTCGCCGTGGGTGACGCGAGTGTCCGGCGCAGCAGCCTCAACAGCCGGCCTGCGCACATTCGGGAAGTGTGCGAGGCGTCCCTGGCCCGGCTGAAGACCGACCGGATCGACCTGTTCTACCAGCACCGCGTGGACCCGGATGTACCGATCGAGGATGTCGCCGGCACGGTCCGCGATCTCATCGCCGAAGGCAAGGTCGAGTACTTTGGCCTGTCCGAGGCCGGTGCCGACACCGTGCGTCGCGCGCACGCCGTGCAGCCGGTGGCGGTGCTGCAGAGCGAGTACTCGCTGTGGTGGCGCGAACCGGAGAAGGAGATGCTGCCCGTGCTCGAGGAGCTGGGCATCGGGTTCGTGCCGTTCAGTCCTCTTGGACGGGGCTTTCTTACCGGGGCCATCGATCACAGCACCCAGTTCGCGCAGAACGATTTTCGCAAGCGACTTCCTCGCTTCGGCGAAGACGCCCGCAAGGAGAACCAACCGCTCATCGACGCGCTGGCCGGCATCGCACGCAGCAAGCGGGCCACCATGGCCCAGGTTGCTCTCGCCTGGCTGCTGGCCAAGAAGCCGTGGATCGTGCCGATCCCCGGCACCACCAAGCTGGCTCGCCTCGAGGAAAACGTCGCGGCGGCCGAGATCGCATTGACCGCCGAAGACCTACGGGACATCCAGCGGGTGCTGGACAGCGTCACCGTGCACGGCGAGCGCTATCCGGCGCACCTTGAAAAACAGACCCGGCAATAGCTCGTACGCCAGTGACGGCGGCGCTACGGCGGCTTTGCGCGGCGGATGCCGGACACGGCACACACCCTGTCCAGCCTGTTCCGAAAGCACTCTTTTCTAACGCGTGCGAGCCCATGATGCCGGGCCTCGCTGCGTGAAGCCCACCCCGGGAGACACCGATGATCTTCACCGTGTTTCTTGTCAGTCCGGATGACGCAAGGATCGAGCACATCGAGGAAGCGCCCGAGTTGCTCGAATACGATGGCCGCCCGTTCTCGCTGCGTGGCGGCCCAAGGCGCCCGCAACCGACCGACCATGAGTGGGATCCCGTGGCCGTCTACGCGCCTGACGAACTGACCGAAGAAGAGTTCCTGGATCTGTACGAGATCCACCGCAAGCGGATACCGGAGTTGAACCTGCGGTACTGAACAGCCGCACCACCGATCGGTGTCTCCACCCCTGCCCTGCCACAGCAGCCGGAGCGATCGTCCGCGCTTGCAGCAGCCCCACGTTTCGAACGAAGCGGAGGGTGGAACGTTCGCCGTCGACTAGCCCGTGGCAAGGCGGAGCGCGCGGTAGGCGCCGACCAGCTCAGCCAGGGCGAAGGCGCGATTCCGCCCGCTCGGATTGGGCAGCACCCAGACGGTACTGCCGTGGATCGTTTCCGGCTGCCGTCCCCACGTGACGGCCGTTCGCCCGGCGAGGGCACCGTAGGCGACCTTGCCGAGAAAGGCGATGCAGCCAGGGCGGTAGCGGGCGATCTTCTGCTCGAGCACGGCGGCGGCGGCACGAAATTCCGCGGCCGACAGTTCGTCCGCGCGTGCCGTGGGCCGCTCGACCACCGTGGTCAGGCCGCACCGGTAGTCCAGCAACAGGTGGTCATCCTCTGGGCGCAGCAGCCGGTCGGTGAAGCCGGCCCCATGCAGTGTCTGCCAGAAACGGTTGCCCCGGCCCTCGAAGTGGTGTCCGCTGGCCGCCGCCCGCAGGCCCGGGTTGATGCCGCAGAACACCACGGCCAGGCCTTCGGCGAGGAGGTCGGGTAGCACGTCAGCCATGACTCGACGCGGTGGCGCAGCCCCGTCCGGATGCGGGGGGGCATGCGGTGATAGAGCGGATCGCCGTCATGCGCAGATCACGCCGACGGCCTTCTCGGCAAACCGTCGCAGGTCCTCACGGGAACTGCCGGAACGCGCCCGGATGGCCATCGTCTGCATCGTGGCGGTGGCGAGCATCGCCAATGCTTCCGGGTCGGCGCACCGCTTGAGTTCGCCGGTCTCCTGCGCAAGGCGCAGACGTGCCGCGAAGTCGGCATCGAGCTTGCGGAACCCATCGCTGACCACCTTGCGGGTCTCCGCATCGTGCACCGCCTCGGTGACAGCGGTTCCCACCACGAAACATCCACGCGCCCGGCCGCGGCCGGAGAAATAGATCGACAGCGCAGCGTCGTAGGCGCTCATCAGCGCCTGGTCAAGCGGCAGCTCTCCCCCAAGTGCCTCCCGCATCGTGGCGAGCTTGAGCTCCCAGTACGCGTTCAGGGCCTTCAGGTAGATGGCGCGCTTGTCGCCGAACGCGGCCCGCAGGCTGGGCCGGTTCATGCCGGTGGCGGCGGCGATGTCGTCGAGGGAGGTGCCGGCATAGCCGGTCTTCCAGAAAGCGTCGGTCGCCTGCTGCAGCGCCGCCGCCGGCTCGTAGGCGCGCGGTCGCCCGCGGGGCTTGCGTACGCTCTCGCCATTTTTTGTTCCGTTTTGCATAAAAACCCTTGAAGACCGTCGATGGCGTGAATATTATACGGCTACGTACAAAATTCAACGGACGCCAGGTCCAGCACCAGGGACATCCGCGCCAAGCGCCGCTGCAAGCCGCCGGATCGCGCGGTTCAGGACGCCACAGCGCAAGCACGACACCCACAGTGGCGATGCCGCCCCACCACCGCGCCAGCGACGGCGTCACTCACTCGAGATACCGGATTCACACCATGCATAAGGAAGTCGACGACAACACGAAGGCCCCGGACACCGGGCACGGGCATGCGGCCGCGACCCGCACGGCAAAGGAAAGGCTGCGCTGGCCGTTGATGCTTGCCCTGCCGGTGGTGCTGGCGTTGGGCGGTGCCGCCTGGTTCCTTGCCGACATGCGTTACGTCTCGACGGACGATGCGTTCGTCCGCGCGGCGAGGGACTCGATCAATGCCCGGGTGTCCGGCCAGGTGGTGGAGATCCGGGTGAAGGACAACCAGCAGGTCCGCAAAGGCCAGTTGCTGTTCCGCGTCGATCCGCAGCCGTACCGGATCGCCGTGGCCCAGGCGCAGGCGCGGCTGGCCAGTGCGCGCCTGCAGATCCGGGCGCTGAAGGCGACCTATCGCCAGCAACTGGCCGATTCCCTTTCCGCCCGCGCTGCGGCTGATTTCGACCGCCGGGAATTCGCGCGCAAGAAAGGGCTGCTCGCATCGAACTTCGCCTCCCGCGCGGCCTATGAGCGTGCCGAGACGGACTTCAAGGTCGCCCGGCAGCGCCTCGCCTCGGTGCAGCAGCAGGTGGCGCGGACCGTGGCCGGGCTGGATGGCGATCCGGAGATCGACGTGGATCATCATCCGGCGGTACGTGAGGCCCGGGCCCAGCTGGACCGCGCGCGACTGGACCTGTCCTACACGAACGTCGTCGCGCCCGATGACGGCATCGTGACGCATGTCGATGACCTCCAGGTGGGCGACTTCGTCCACGGCGGGGCGCCGATGTTTTCGATGATGTCCAGCCGCGACATCTGGATCGAAGCCAATTTCCGCGAGACCGGACTGACGCGGATGCGCCCCGGCCAGCCGGCGACCGTGGAGGTGGACGCCTATCCGGGGCGCGCCTTCCACGCCCACGTGGTCAGCATGAGTCCCGGTACCGGGTCGGACCTCTCGGTGCTTCCGCCGGAGAATGCCACCGGCAACTGGGTGAAGGTGGTGCAGCGTCTGCCGGTGCGCCTCGAGCTCGATGCCACCGATGCGCGCTGGCCGCTGTATTCCGGCATCAGCGTGACCGCGCGGGTGGATACCGGGGCGCAACGGACTCCGGCCGGGACCGGCGCGGACGCACGCCTGTGAGCACCTCCCCCGCCCCGGGCACGCCGTCGGTTGGCCATCGCGCCATCGTCGCCGCCGCCCTGCTCGCCACCTACATGCAGGCGGTCAACATCTCGCTGCCGAATGCCACGGTGCTGCACATCCAGGGCACCCTGTCGATGACCGACGACGAGATCGGCTGGGTGTTCACCTCCTACATCGCGGCCAGTGCCATCGTCATGCCGCTGATGCACTGGCTGGCCGCCCGGTTCGGGCGCAAGACCGTGTTCCAGACCTCCATCGCCCTGTTCGGCGTGGGGCTGCTGCTCGACACCCTGGCGACGACACCGCTGCAGTTCGTCGCCGCGCGCATCTTCCAGGGCGCCGCGGGCGGCACGCTGGCGCCGCTGTCCATGGCGATCCTGCTCGACGAACTGCCGCCGTTGCGGCACGGGCGGATCGGCATGGTGTGGAGCGTGACCTCGCTGCTCGGCATCCTCAGCGGGCCGGGCATCGGTGGCTGGCTCAGCGAGTACTACGGCTGGCATGCGCTGTTCTGGTTCAGCCTGCCGATGGTCGCGTTCATCGGGCCGGCGATGGCGCTGTGCCTGCCGGAGAAGAAATTCGCCAAGGGGCCGCCCTTCGATTTCTTCGGGCTGGCGACCTTCACCATGGGCGTAGCGGGGCTGCAGATGCTGCTCGATCGCGGCGAGCGCCTGGAATGGTTCGCCTCGACCGAGATCCGGGTGGAAGCGATCGTCTCGGCGCTGGGCTTCTGGCTGTACATCGTGCACGCACTGACGCGGCACGAGCACTTCCTGCACAAGGCGCTGTTCCGGGACCGCAATTTCGGGCTCAGCGCGATCATCTTCTTCGCCTTCGGCTTCGTGCTGCTGCCGACGCTGGCGCTGACCTCGTCGATGCTGGAGGAACTGCTCGGCTACCCGGCCGACACGGCGGGCTACCTCACGATTCCGCGTGGCGCCGCGCTGATCGGCGCGCTGATCCTGACCTGGCGCGCGCCGCGGGTGATCGACAACCGGCTGCTGGTGGCCCTCGGCATGGCGCTGGTGATCTACGCCAACTGGCGCATGCTCGGTTACTCGCCGCTGATGGATGGCATGCCGGTGATGGTCGCCGGTGCGCTCCAGGGCGCGGGCCTGGGCATGATGATGCCCGCGCTCACCCGGGAAGCCTTCGGCACGCTGGACCCGACGTTCCGTGCCGAGGGCACGGTGCTGTTCAACCTGTCGCGGCTCTACGGCAGCACGATCGGCGTCGCGATCGTGCAGATCTACTTCTACAACAACACGCAGAGCGTGCACCTGGCGCTGGCCAGGCATCTGCGCCCCTACGGCGTCGCCGCGCAGGCGACCGGCACGCTCGCGGGGCCGGCGCTCGGCGCGATCAACGAGATGGTCACCGGCCAGGCGGCACTGATCGCGGTGATCGGCCAGTTCAAGCTGCTGATGCTGGTCATGCTCGCAGCCAGCCCGCTCGTGCTGTTCCTCCGCAAACCCCGCCAACGCCTCTGACAGGCCGGAGTCGCACATGAAAATGTCTGGATCATCCCTTCTCCGGCGCGTCGCCCGGACGGCCCTGTTTGCCGCCCCGGCCCTGCTCCTGTCGGCCTGCATGGTCGGCCCCGACTTCTCGCGACCGGCTGCCCCCGCTTCGCGCCACTACGACCTGCAGGCCGAGCAGGCGCTCACCGCGCCGGGCGTGCCGGGCAGCGCGCAGCGCATCGATGCGGATCGCGCGCCCACGGACGACTGGTGGGTGGTGTTCGGCTCGCCGAAGCTGGATCAGGTCATGCGCCAGGCGGTCGCCGGCAACCTGGACCTCGACACCGCCGATGCGATCATCGCCCAGGCGAACGAAGCCGTCGCCGCGGCCGGTGGAGCGTTGTGGCCCCAGGTGGATGTGGCCGCCCAGGACGGGCGCCAGTACACCGGACGCGGAAGCACCGCCACCCGCTACGCGATCGGCCCGCAGGTCAGCTTCGATTTCGACCTCTTCGGCGGCAACCGGCGGCGGATCGAGGCGGAGGCGGCGCTGGCCGAATTGCAGCGCCATCGATTCGATGCCGCCTACCTGACCGTGACCGGCGATGTCGCCCACCAGGCGATCCTGCTTGCCTCGGCGCGGGCGCAGCTGGATGCGCTCGACGAGCTGCTGGCCGACGACCGCAGGAACCTCGAGCTGGTCCGCTCCGCCGAGCGCTACGGCAGCGCGACCCAGGTGGACGTTGCTCTGGCGCAAAGCCAGCTCGCGCAGGATGAAACCTTGCTGCCGCCACTGGCGCAGCAACGGGATACGGCGCGGCACGCGCTGTCCGTGCTTGCGGGGAAAGGTCCCGCCGACTGGACGCCGCCGGACTTCGCACTGTCCGATTTCGTGCTGCCGGCCGACCTTCCCCTCACCCTGCCCTCCGAGCTCGCGCGTCGACGCCCGGACATCCTCGAGGCCGAGGCCGAACTCCACGCGGCGAGCGCGGCGATCGGCGTCGCCACGGCGGACCTCTATCCGCACCTGCAGCTCTCCGCATCGCTGAGCCGGGCCGGACCGGGCGCAGCCACGCTCTGGGGTGTCGCCGGGGCGTTGACCGCACCGATCTTCCACGGCGGTACCCTCAAGGCGAACCGCCGCGGCGCCGTCGACGCCTACCAGGCCAGCTTCGCGATCTACCGGCAGACGGTGATGCGCTCGCTGGGTCAGGTGGCCGACCTGTTGCAGGCGATCCATCACGACAACGAGGAATACTCGGCGCAGCAGCACGCATTGGACGCCGCCGGAACCGGCCTGCGGATGGGCCAGGCGGGCTACCGGGCGGGCGAGACCGGCCTGCTGCAGGTACTCGACGCACAGCGGGCCTACCAGCGCGCGCGGATCGGGCAGCTCCGTGCGAAGACGGCGCAGTACCTCGACACGGCGCAGCTCTCCGTCGCACTGGGTGGCCATTCCGATAGCGCTCTTGCGCGCAGGATGGCCCGCGACAACGAATGATGACCTGGAGAACCGACATGCAACCTGCAGAACATCTTTACGAAACCACCCTCCCGCTGGCCAACGGCGCCGGAACGCTTCCCGCGGTCGGATTCGGCACCCTGATCCGCGACCCCGTCGCGGCCCGAAAGGCGATCCGGGTGGCGCTGGAGACCGGTTTTCGCCACCTCGACTGCGCCGAGCTCTATCGCAACGAGGACGTCGTCGGCCAGGCGATGCGCGAGGCCTTCGATGCCGGCACGGTGAAGCGCGAGGACCTGTTCGTCACCACCAAGCTGTGGAACAACAACCATCGTCCGGAGCGGGTCGGCCCCGCGCTCCAGGCGAGCCTGAAGCGCCTGCAGCTCGATTACGTGGACGGCTACCTCGTCCACACGCCCTACGCCTTCCGGCCCGGCGACGAGCAGTATCCGACCGAGGAAAACGGCCAGCCCGCGTACGACCCGGAGGTGACACTGGTGGAGACCTGGCGGGCGATGGAGCGGCTGGTCGACGAGGGCAAGTGTCGCTTCATCGGTCTTTCCGACATACGCCTGGAGCGGCTGAAGGAAATCGTCGCGGTGGCCCGGATCATGCCTGCCGTGGTGCAGGTCGAGTGCCATCCCTACCTGCCCGAGTGGGAACTGTTGGAGTTCTGCCAGGCCCATGGCATCGTGCTGCTGGCGTTCGCCCCGCTGGGCCATGGCATGGAACCGCGGATCACCGAGGACGCGGTGATCACAGCCATCGCGCAGCGCGTCGGCATCACGCCGGCGCAGGTGGCACTGGCCTGGGCCGTGCAGCGTGGCGTTGCCTTCCTCACCACCTCGACCAACCCCGAACACATCCGGGAGAACTTCGCGATCTCGCCCCTGCCCGAAGACGCCATGCAGGAGATGCGCCGCGCCATCGGGACGAGCGTGCGGCTCAATGCCGTGGTGGATACCGGCGTACCGGGATTCGTTCCCAAGGCCGGTTGATCCGGTGACCGATGCGGCCCCGGTTGGTCGCATCGGTCACCAGGCTCCGGGCGGAATTCAAGGCAAGCTCCGGAGTGCGCACGCACCGCTGCCGCGCGACGAGGGATACCCGGGAAGCGGCGCCCCTGCGTCGACTCCTCCGGCCGCCAGGGCCGGCAATCAATCTCCGTGGCGCAGGACGACCATCTTGTCCTGGGACATGTCTTCCATCGAATACGGGATACCGCCCACGCCGTAGCCCGATTGCCGGCGACCGGCGAACGGCATCCAGTCGGTGCGGAATGCCGTGTGATCGTTGACCAGCACCGTGGACGCATCCAGGCGCCGGGCGGCGCGCAGCGCCGGAGCGATGTCGGAGGAGAACACGCTGGCCTGGAAGGCGAACGACAGCGCGTTGGCGGCGTCGATCGCCTGATCGAGATCCCGGTAGCGGTAGACGCAGGTGACCGGGCCGAATATCTCCAGCTGCGACACCTTCGCCTCGGTCGGTGGGTCGAGCAGCACGGCCGGCGCGAGCGTGGTTTCGGAGAGGCGCCCGCCGCCCACGATCTTCGCACCGGCGGACACCGCTTCCTCCGTCCACGACAGCACGCGATCCGCCTCGCGCGGGGCGATCAGCGGGCCCATCTCGGTGTGCTCGAGCAATGGGTCGCCCACCCGCAGTGCCTGGACACGGGCGGCCAGTCGCTCGATGAAGCCGTCCGCGATATCCGCATGCACGAAGATGCGCTGAGTGGATACGCAGACCTGGCCGGCGTGGTAGTAACCGCCCTTCACGATCGGCTCGATGATCGTATCGAGCGGCGCGCTGCGATCGACGATGACCGGCGCGGCGCCGCCATGCTCGAGCGCGCAGCGCGTCCCGGCAGGCAGTTTGCTGCGCAGGTACCAACCGACCTTGGCCGAACCGATGAAGCTGAGGAAGGCCACCCGCGGATCGGTGGCAAGACGCTCGGCCAGCGCGTTGTCGTCGGTGATGAAGGTCTGGCACCACGCCTCGTCCAACCCGGCCTCGCGCAGCAGATCCACCAGGCCGAGGCAGGACAAGGGCGTGACGGCCGCCGGCTTGACGATGACTGGACAACCGACGGCGATCGCCGGTGCCACCTGGTGGACGATGAGGTTCAGCGGGTGATTGAACGCGGAGATGGCCGCGACCACGCCGATCGGTTCCTTGGTGGTGAAGGCCCAGCGCCCTTCACTGGCTGGCGTCAGGCCCATCGGGATCTCCCGGCCGGCGAAGGTCCGGATCGCCTCGGCCGCGTTGCGCAATCCGTCGACGGCCCGGATCACCTCCACCGCCGCATCCGGCCACGGCTTGCCGCCCTCGCGGGCGATCAGCCGGGTGAAGTGGTCCTGCCGCGTTTCCAGCAGGGCGGCCGCGCGCAGGAGGACGGCGCCGCGCTGATGCGGTTTCAGCCAGGCGTCGCGGTCGGCCAGCATGCGGCTGGCCGAGGCGAGCTTGGCCTCGAGGGCAGCGGCATCGTCGATGGGCAGCTCGGCGATGAGCGCACGGTCGAATGCCTGCACGACCTGCAGTGGACGGGTCATGGTCAGTCCTCCTTCTGGATGGGCAGACGCTGCTGCAGCTCGTCGACCAGCACGCGCTTGTTTTCCGAGTAGTCGATGGGCACCACCACGAGCTGCACACCCCCATCGGTGAAAGCCTTTTCCAGCGTGGGACGCAGTGCGTCGACCGTCTCCACCCGGGTGCCGGTCGCACCGTAAGCCTTCGCATAGGTCACGAAGTCCGGGTTGTCGAAGGTCATGCCGTAATCGGGGAACGCATCGACCGCCTGCTTCCAGCGGATCATGCCGAACGCCCGATCCTCGATGACCAGCACCACCAGGTCGAGCTTGAGCCGGACGGCGGTCTCCAGCTCCTGGCTGTTCATCATGAAGCCGCCGTCGCCGCAGACGGCCATCACCCGGCGCCCGGGATACAGCATCGCGGCCATGATGGCCGAGGGAAGGCCCGCGCCCATGGTCGCCAGCGCGTTGTCGAGCAGGAGCGTGTTGGCGACCTGCGTGCGGTAATTGCGCGCGAACCAGATCTTGTACATGCCGTTGTCGAGGGCGAGGATGCCGTCGGCCGGCATGACCTCGCGCACGTCGTGCACCAGCCGCTGCGGCGTGAAGCGGTCCTCGGTGGCGCGCGCGGCGACCCGGCTCAGGATCCCCTCACGCAGCGGCAGCAGCGCCCGGGCGTGCGGGATGTGTCCTTCGATGCGATCGGCCAGTTGCCGCAGCGACGGCCCCAGGTCGCCGACCACCTCGGCCTGGGGGAAATAGACCTGCTCGACATGCGCAGGCTCGTAGGCGATGTGCACCACCTTCGGCCGCTTGGCGCCCATCAGGAACGGCGGCTTCTCGACCGTGTCGTGACCGATGGTGACGATCAGGTCCGCCTGCTCGATGGCCTCGTGCACATAGTCGCGTTCGGAAAGCGCCGCGGTGCCCATGTACAGCTCGGTGCCGCCCGGCACCGTGCCCTTGCCCATCTGCGTGGTGAAGTACGGGATGCCAGTGCGCAGGACGAACGTTGCCAGATCGGACGAGGAACGCGGACGCGACGCCGCTGCGCCGAGCATCAGCAGCGGGGCCTGCGCCTGCATGATGAGCTGCGCCGCGCGCTCGATGGACTCGGTGCTCGCCACGGGGAGCTCGATCGGATGCGCCGGGATCAGCGCGGTTTCTTCGCAGGACTCCGCGGCGATGTCCTCGGGCAGTTCCAGCAGCACCGGCCCGGGCCGTTCCTCCGCGGCGACGCGGAACGCCTCGCGCACCATCGCGGGAATCATGGTGGGCGAGACGATCTGCCGCGACAGCTTGGTCAACGGCCGCATCGTGGCGATCACGTCGACGATCTGGAACCGCGCCTGCCGCGATGAGCGGATCGCTTTCTGGCCGGTGATCATGATCATCGGCATGGCGCCGAGGAGCGCGTATCCGGCCCCCGTCGCCAGGTTCAGTGCACCGGGCCCGAGCGTGGTGATGCAGACCCCGGGCTTGCCGGTGAGCCGGCCGTAAGTCGCCGCCATGAAGGCCGCCGCCTGTTCGTGCCGGGTCAGCACCAGCTGGATCGACGACTTGCGGATGGACTCGACCAGGTCGAGGTTTTCCTCTCCGGGGATGCCGAAGATGCGCTCCACGCCCTCGTTCTCGAGCGCGGCGACGAACAGATCCGAAGCTTTCAACATGATCTATCTCCAGGATAGTCAGGCGATCCGGTGCGCCTCGTGCAAGCCGCCGCCGGAAGTCCCGGCATAGGCTTTCATCCCGACGGCGTGCACACCAGTTCGATGCGCACGCCACCGGGCTCACGGATCATGCAGTGCACCCTCGGCCCCTTGCCTACCGGCTCGGGCGCGAACTCGACCACGACATCCGGCCAGGCCGAGACTCGCGCGTGGAGATCCAAAAGGACGTCGAGGTCCGCGATCTTCAGGGCCAGGTGATGCAGGCCGACGTTGCGGCGCCGGTCGAACCCGGCGTGCCCGGCGTCGACCTGCCACAACGTCACCCGCGTGGTGCCGTCCGATACGAATACGGCCGGGTACGCGGGGTTCTCGCCCACCACCTTCCATCCCAGGCACTCGACGAAAAAGCGTCGGGAGCGATCCAGGTCGCTCACGGTGAGGCCGACGTGGTCGACACCGAGGGTGTAGGGGTTCATGTCTGCCACGGGTAGCACTCCTGCATGATGTCCGGGCAGCATGCCCGGTCGAAATCGCCGACAACATTACGCCGCCGATGAGACCAAACGAATAGCCGAGGTCCGGCAGACACTGTTGCGCATACCGAAAGAATGCCGCGCTACGGCGCGATGCCTTTGGTGCGGCACCGCCATCCACGCGCAGCGTCCACCGCAAGTGCCGCCACCAGCGCCAGGCTGCCAAGCGTGAACAGCAGCGTGTAGCTGCCATCCTTTCCGAACAGGTAGGACATCCCGTAGGCCGCCGTGGCCTGCAAGACGGCAAAGCTCGTGGTTGCCCGGCTCCACGCGGCGCGTTGCTGTGCGGGATGGTGGGGCAGCAGCTCGTGGATGCGGCCGAGTGCGAGCGGCACGATGCCCGGGGTGAAGGCGCCCACCACGACGCTGGACAGTATCAGTGCGCTCGCCCCCTGCCCCAGCGCCGGCAGCGCCACGGCCACCGCTTCGATCAGGAACGCCAGGCGCAGCGCACGACCGAAGCCGATGCGATCGGCGAGATGCCCGGCAAGCACCGGCCCGATCAGCGCACCCGACCCGAACAGCACCCAGTAGCCGGATCCGACCTGCACGCCCTGATGCAGGCCTCGTGCAACGAAGTCGACAAGGAAGAGCATATGCGGCACCAATCCGACCGCGTTCAATGCGTATTCGACGTACAGCGCGCGAAGCGCCGTGGACTGACCGGTTGCTTCCGCAGCGCCATCGGCCTGGGATGCGGTCTGCGCGGCGCCGTGGGGCCAGCTTCTCCACGTCATCGCGGTCAGCACCAGTGACAGGCCGCCGAGTCCCAGCCAGGTCGCCGCGAGGCCCTGCCGGATCAACAGCGGCACTACCGTGCCGGAGGCCGCGATGCCGGCACCGACACCCATGAAGATGACACCGCTGGCCAGGCCGCGGCGGTGCGGCGGGATGTGGTGCAACACAGTCGTCGCCGCCAGCACCATAAGCACGCCACCGGCCAGGCCGGAGGCGAAGCGCCACACGAAGAACCACGCAAACGACAACGGCCACGCGCAGGCTGCCAGAGCGAGCGAGGCGAGCAGCATCATTCCGTTGATCGCCGCGCGGGGACTAGTGGCTCGCGCCATTGGTCGAGCGGCCACGGCTCCCGCCAGGTAACCGGCAAGGTTCGCCGCTCCAAGGTAGGCCGCACTGGAGGCGGCGAACCAATGGGCGCTCACCAGTGCTGGCAGCAACGGGGTATAGGCAAAGCGCGCGAAACCGATGCCGACCAGGCTTGCGCAGAACCCCGCCAGCGTGGCCTGCCAGGGCGAGACCGGATGCATTTCCACGGATGTCGACACGTGAGATCTCCCGGCCCGGCGGAGCGAACCCTGCCGGGCCTGTCGGGGTACGGGGCTTGGCCGCGGGGCGGCCGACGCTGGAGCCGCTACTTCTTCGCGCCCGCCAGCTGTCTGCGATATTCGAGCGCGGGGAGCCCGCCCCAGCCCCAGTTGTCGGTGTCCACTTCGTCGATGACCACGAAGGTCGACGTCACGGGCTTGTTGAGTACGTTCAGCAGAAGCTCGCTCACGCCCTTGATGAGCGCGGCCTTCTCTTCGGCGGTCGCCACATCGCGGCCCGGAGCGGTTCCTTCGCGGGTAATCTGGATGTTTACGTAAGGCATGATCGTGTCCTCGATGGGGGCCGAGGGCGAGCGGCGAGCCGCCCGCCCTCGGCTTTGCTTGGGAACTCAGTGACCGGCGCTCTGGCCACCGTCGACGTGAAGGATCTCGCCGGTGATGAACCCGGCCGAATCCAGGTAGAGCACGCCGTTGACGATGTCGGCGATGTCGCCCATCCGGCCCACCGGGTGCAGGCCGGCGAGCGCGCCGTGGGTCTCCGGCGCATGCATCGGCGTCTTGATCACGCCGGGCGAGACCGCGTTCACGCGCACGCCGCGCTTGGCGTACTCGATCGCCAGCGACTTGGTCGCTGCGTTGAGGCCGCCCTTGGTGAGTGCGGCCAGCACCGACGGGATACCGTCGATGGCATGGTCGGTGAGGCTGGTGGTGATGCTCACGACGTGGCCACTGCCCTGCTTCTCCATCTCCGCGATGGCCAGCTGGGTGATGTGGAAGAAGCCGTCGAGGTTGACCGCCAGGTTGTTCGCGTAGTCCTCCAGCGTGAAGCTGGTGAACGGCTTGGCGGTGAAGATGCCGGCGTTGTTGACCAGGGTGTCGATGCGACCGAACTGGGCCAGCGCTTCGGCGATGATCCGTTGCGCCACCGAGCGGTCGGCGATGTCGCCCGCGATGGCGAGGACGCCAGGGTCACTGGACGGCTGGATGGACCGGGCGTTGGCGACCACGCGGTAGTCGCGGTCACGGAATGCCTTGACCAGGCCCGCGCCGATACCGCGGGATGCGCCGGTCACGATGGCGACTTTCTGCTGGGTGTTCATGGGATGCGTCTCCGGGAATGGGAAGCGGCTTGAAGCCGACCGGGCAACTGCCCGATGCCCGGCAATCTAGGCTCGCCCCGGAGCGTTGCGAATCCCTGCTAACCGGCAGACATTCTTCCGCGTCGTGCACGAATGGGGGTCGGCGGTGACATCGCCGCCTCCCGCGCGAGGCTGGCAAACCGCGTGCGCAGGCGCGGCAGCGCAAAGTCGACGAATGCGCGCACCTTCGGCACCGATAGACGTCCATACGGCGATACCAGATGGACCGGCACCGGCGGTGGTTCCACCTCGGCGAGAACCACCTGCAGTAAGCCCTGCCGGATCTCCGACGCCACGTGATACGACAGCACGCGGGTCACGCCGTGCCCTTCCACGGCCGACGCCACGGCGGCATTGACGTTGTTTACCGCCAGCCGCGGCACGAACGTCACTGCGTGCGGCACGGAGGAGCCGTCCTGGGGCGGGAAGGTCCAGGAGTCCTGCCCCATGTGTGCCATGGCGATGATCTGGTGCTTGCCCAGGTCGGACAGCTCGGTGATGCGCGGATGCGTGGCGAGGTAGCGTGGCGAGGCCACCACGACCCGCCGCACCTCGCCGACCGGAAGTGCGACGAGCGAGGAATCCGGCAGATGCGTGATACGCAGCGCCAGGTCCATGCCCTCCTCGATCAGGTTCACCGGACGCTCCAGCAACTGCAGCCGCACGCTGACCGTGGGAAACTCCTCCATGAAGGCGTCGACGATCGGTCGCAACAGCTCGACGCCGGTGAACACGGTGGCAGAGATCGCCAGCACCCCTCGCGGCAGCGACCGCTCACCTGCCGCCTGACGGTCCGCCTCTTCCAGGTCGGTCAGCAGCTTCCGGCAGGCGAGCGCATAGCGTTCGCCCGCCTCGCTCAGCTTCAGCGAGCGCGTGGTCCGATGCAGCAGTGGCACGCCAACATGTGCTTCGAGGAAAGCGATCGCCCGGCTCACTGCAGCCGCCGAACGCCCGGTCCGCCGGCTGGCACCGGCCAGGCTGCCTTCATCGAGTGCGGCGATGAAGACCTTCATGGCATCAATACGGTCCACCGGTTGGCCTCTTCGCACAGCATCGGGACTGGGAATCTTACGCGCATGCCCGATCAGGAGGTCGCGACGCTTGCTCAACAGCGATCTTGACCGGCTGCATGCGCCCAAGAAGACAGTTCCTATGTCGCAGTCTTTCGCGAGCTCGGAGCGCTTGCATGAGATCCCAAGTTGCGATGGTTACCGGCAGCTACGTCCGCAGTTCCCCGCCGACTTCAAGGGCGCAGAGTTCGCGAACCCATGGCTGAGCAGGGTTCTCGCCTCCGGACGGTGAGCTATTAACTGCGTCGCCAATTTAAGATTGGCCCGTTAGCCAGATCATGTTTGAACACAGCTGGTCGCTGCTCACCAACGCTCGCAAGTGCAAGCCTTTGAATCCTTTGAGATTACAGAAAGGGAATCAATGGGTGACAGGGTTAAAGGGACTACGACAACCGACGCCCGGTCGGCGCCCTGTTCAGCGGCCGAAAATGATTTCCTTGCCTTCGTGGTCGCGGTCCCAGCCGCGCAGTTGATCGCGGATGTGAGCGATACGCTGGCGACCGAGGGCGTTGCGCTCTTCGTCGAGTACCTGGCCATCCAGCAGTTCGGCAAGACGCTGTGCGGTGGGCAACATTGCGTCCCAGGCATCCAGTGCCGGCAATGGTGCCGGCAGGGTCATGAAGAAACTCACGCCGGGCGTGCGCAAGGCATCCAGACGGGCCAGATCAAAGTTGCCGGGTTTGAGCATGTTGGCGACGCTGAAGATCGGCCCAAGCTCACGCTTGCCGTCGACCAGGCGGTGGTAGATGCCCATGTCGCCGAATTCGAGGCCAGCCTTCTCGGCAGCCACGACCAGATCCGGGCCATTGAAGTGCCCTCCTTCGCGCGCCACCACGAACAGCGTGACGATGCGCTCGACCGGCAGTTGTGCCGGTCGTCGACCGAGATCCGAACGTGGCGGTGTGCCGGCGGTGGCGGTCGTTGCCGCAGGCGCGGGTGCTGGTGGAGCCGCTGCGGGAATGTTCTTCTGTGGCGCGGGCTCGCTGGTCGAGCTGGGCGCACGCAAGGCGTCGATGATCGAGGAAACGTGGTCAGCCAGCTTGGGTTGCGGCTTGCTGGTGGTCTTGGCCACGACGGGAGCTGATGTCTGCGCACGTTCACCCGAAAGCGTGGCCCCCAGGCGTTCGAGTTCTTCGCGCAGGCCCACTTCGAGTTCGCCTTGCTGAGGCTTTGCATCACCGGCGAGGGGATCATCGAGGGCCGAGTCGAACGCACTGAACGAAGGCTCTTCGCCAGCGGCCTGCTCGCCCAGGGTGGGTTCGCGGCGTTCGCCGCCGTGTTGGCTGGGCACGATGCGACGTTTGCCCTGCTCTTTCTTCGGCTGACCGAACAGCCAGATCAGTGCCAGTACGATCAGACCGACGATCAGCAGCGGAATGCCGACGGCGGGATTCCAGGCAAAGGCAAGCACGGGTTGCAGCGTCATCATGGGTTCCTCAGGCAGCTCCTGCCAGTTTAGCCGCTTCCGCCAGATCCACCTGCACCAGTCGCGATACGCCCGCCTCGCGCATGGTCACGCCGCACAGCTGGGTGGCCGCTTCCATGGTGGCCTTGTTGTGGCTGATGAAAATGAATTGCACCTTTTCGCTCATTTCGCGAACGAGACTGGAGAAACGGCCGACGTTGGCCTCGTCCAGCGGCGCGTCCACCTCGTCGAGCAGACAGAACGGTGCGGGATTGAGGCCGAAGATCGCGAATACCAGAGCCACCGCAGTCAGCGCCTTCTCGCCACCGGACAGCAAGGTGATGTTGGAGACGCGCTTGCCCGGTGGGCGCGCCATGATCGACACGCCGGTATTGAGCAGATCGTCGCCGGTCAGTTCGAGGTAGGCATGGCCGCCGCCGAACAGGCGCGGAAACAGTTCCTGCACGCCGGCATTGACCTTGTCGAAAGTTTCCTTGAAACGCTGGCGGGTCTCGCGATCGATTTTCTTGATCGCGCCTTCCAGCGTTTCCATCGCGCTGACCAGGTCGGCGAGCTGGTTGTCGAGATAGGTCTTGCGCTCGCTCTGTTCGGCGTGTTCCTGGATCGCAGCGAGGTTGACCGGCTCCAGCCGCACAATCTTCTGGCCGAGATCGGCGAGCTGCTGCCGCCACTGGCTGGCGTCGATGTCTTCGGCCAGTTCGGCCAGCAAGGTTTCCAGCTCCAGGCCTGACGCGGTGATCGCTTCGGCCAGTTGCTCGGCGCGCAGATGCAGTGCCTGCGCGGCGAGACGTTTCGCGGAGAGGCTTTCGCGCAGCGTCGACAGGCCCTGCTCCGCCAGATGGCGTTGTTGTTCCAGCTTGCGGAATTCGAGGTCGCAGTCTTCCAGCGCACGGCGTGCTTCCACCAGCTGCTTGTCGACCAGCAGACGCTGGTCGAGATAGGTCTGTCGCTCGGCTTCGAGTTCGGCGATCGGATCGGAACCGGCCGCGAGCTGCTCGGCGATTTCAGTGCGACGCGATTCGATCTGGCGCAACTGGCTGTCCATGCGACCCAGCGCCTGCTCCAGCGAAGCCAGCGAGGAGCGCTTGGATTCCAGGGCCAGGGCCAGCGAGTGCGACTGGTCGGCGGCTTCGCGCGCATTCATGCGTGCTTCTTCGCGTGCTTCGAGCAAGGCACGGCGCTCGTTTTCCAGTTCGCGGCGCTGGTCCTCCAGATCGCCCATCAGGCCGACCGATTCGTCCAGCCTCGCACGTGCTTCGCGAGTCTGGACCTGCAGTTCATCGATCTGGGTGGCCAGATCGTTCAACTCGCCGGTGACTTTCTCGGCGCGGGCGCGGGCGGTTTCCAGCTTGCCACGATGGCTCTGCAGCTGACCGGCCAGCTCGGACTGGCGGCGATGCGCGGCGTACAGCTCACGCTGGGCGTCGTCGCGGGCACGCTCGGCCTCGAACTTGCGGGTGCGCAAGGTATCCAGGCGTTCGCTGGATTCTTCCAGTTGCGCTTCCAGCGTGGCGATCTGTTCGGCCAGGAGGCGGATTTCGCGTTCGCGCGCCAGCACGCCAACCTGGCTGCCTTGTGCACGACGCACACGCGCCCAGCCCGGGCCCAGCCATTCGCCGCTGCGCGTGATCACCGACTGGTACGGCGCCAGCGCGGACAGCGACGCCACGCGTTGATGCGCGTCGTCGAGCGATTCGGCGGTCAGCACATGGCCGAGGATCGCCAGCGCTGCGGCTGGTCCGCGCACATGCGCGGCCAGTGTGCCGGCGGTGTTGGCACCACCGTCGGCGGCATCCAGCAGCGCGACATCGGCGTTCTCCAGTACATGGAATTCGGCCGCGAGTGCATGCGCCCCCTCGACCAGCACGCTGTCGATGAAGCCGCTCAGCGCGGTTTCCACCGCGGTTTCCCAGCCGGCCTCGACCTGCAGCGATTCGCCGAGGCGACGCGACTTGTCCAGCCCGAGTCGGGCCAGCCAGCCGCTGGCAGCGCTTTCCTCCTGACCAAGCGCGGCATGCTGCAGCGCCTCCAGCGAGGCCTGCCGACCGCGTGCAGTTTGCAACTGCTGGCGCGCCTCGTTCAGCGCCGACTGCACCAGACGTTCGTCTTCCTGCACTTTCTCGTGGCTGGACTTGTGCTGGTCAAGCAGGCTGCCGAGCGTTTCGACGCGTTCGCGCTGGGTATCGTGCTCGTTGTGCAGTTGTTCGCCGGCAGCATCCAGCGCAGCCACGTCGGTGGCTTTCTGTTCCGCTTCCAGCGCCTCGCGACGGCGGGACAGGTCGATTGCCTGGCGATCCAGGTAGTTGAGCTTGGTGCGCTCCACCTCGGCCGCGCGGTTGGATTCGCCGGCATTGCGGGTGTGGCTGTCCCAGCGCTGCTGCCAGTCGGCCAGTTTGGCCTCGGTGCTGCGCTGGGCCTCGGCGGTGTCGTCCTGCATCTGCTGCAGGGCTTCGAGTTTCGGTTCGCCCTCGGCCAGTGCCATGCGCAGCGTTTCGATCTGCTCGCGGTCGGTGGCGATATGCGCGGCCAGCTCGGCATGCTCGCGCTCGGCGTCGCCGTGGGCGCGTTGCAGCCGATCGGCATTCTCGCGGTTGTGGCGCACCTGCTGCTCGACGCGGGCGATCTCGGCGCCGACCTTGTAGACATCGCCCTGCACCGAATTCAGGTGCTCACTGGCGTCGGTGTGACGCTCGCGCACGCTTTCCAGCTGCGCCTCGATCTGGCGCTGACCGGCCAGCTGTTTCTCGATCTCGATCTCGGCGGCGGACAGGTCCGCGCCTTCGCCGTCGTGCTGGCTTTTCAGGCCGCGGTATTCCAGTGCGCGCAGCTCGGCTTCCTTGCGCGTCTGCTCTTCCTTCAGCGCCTTCCAGCGCTCGGCGGCACGCGCCTGGCGGTTGAGGTGTTCGAGCTGCTTGTCGACTTCGTCGCGCACGTCGCGCACGCGGTCGAGGTTTTCGCGGGTGGCCTTGATGCGGCTTTCGGTTTCCTTGCGGCGCTCCTTGTACTTGGAGATCCCGGCGGCCTCTTCCAGATGCATGCGCAGCTCTTCTGGATGCGCGTCGATGATCTGGCTGATCATGCCCTGCTCGATGATCGAGTAGCTGCGCGGACCCAGCCCGGTGCCGAGGAACAGGTCGGTGATGTCGCGCCGGCGGCAGCGCGCGCCATTGAGGTAATACGCGGACTGGCCGTCGCGGGTGACCTGGCGCTTTACCGAGATCTCGGCGTACTGGCCGTATTCGCCCTGGATGGAGCCGTCGGCATTGTCGAAGATCAGCTCGACCGTGGCCTGCCCCACCGGCTTGCGCGAGTTGGAGCCGGAGAAGATCACGTCGGTCAGCGAATCGCCGCGCAGGCGGCTGGCCGCGCTCTCGCCCATCACCCAGCGGATCGCGTCAATGATGTTGGATTTTCCGCAGCCGTTCGGGCCGACCACGCCGATCATGTTGCTCGGCAGATGCAGGGTGGTCGGGTCCACGAAGGACTTGAAACCGGCGAGTTTGATGGTGCTCAGGCGCATGCGGTCATCAGTAGGTCAGTCAGGTAACGCCCGCAGCTCGGGCGACAGGGCACTGTGCCAAACGCGGCGCGGCGCTGCAATGCGGTTCAACGTGAAGCTTCACTTCAATAGTGAAGCATAAACACATGGTATTCATTGTTATTTATCTTGAATGGCGTCGATCGACAACGCATGGATGCCGTTATCCATCAGCCCGTCGAGCGCCGCGTAGACCATCCGGTGACGCTTGATCGGCAGCTGGCCGGCAAACGCGGCACTGACGATCCGTACATGGAAATGGCCCTTGCCCTCCCCCGCATGGCCGGCGTGCTTGTGACCTTCGTCGAGCACTTCCAGTTCAGTCGGCGCGAAAGCCGCCTGCAGCCGCTCGCGGATCTGCTCGATGACGGGCTGCCCTCCCATCACTGCACCCGCTTCACGGCAGCACTTTGCGGAACGGTTTGACCGCGGTCTCGCGATACACGCCGGCGGCGATATAGGGATCCGCCGCGGCCCAGCTTTGTGCCTCGGCCAGCGAGGCGAACTCGGCCACGATCAGGCTGCCCGTGAAACCGGCCGGGCCTGGATCTTCCGCGTCGATCGCCGGAAACGGACCGGCCAGCAGCATGCGGCCCTCGTTCTGCAGCTGCTGCAGGCGAGCCAGATGGGCCGGGCGCGCTGACTTTCGCGCTTCCAGTGAGTCGGGGTTGTCGGTGCCGATGATGACGTACCACATGGTTCAAGCCTCCGGGCGCATATAGGGGAACAGCAACACGTCGCGGATCGACGCCGAGTCGGTCAGCAGCATCACCAGCCGGTCGATGCCGATGCCGAGGCCGCCGGTGGGCGGCAAGCCCACTTCCAGCGCGCGGATGTAGTCGGCATCGAAGTGCATCGCCTCGTCGTCGCCGGCATCCTTGGCATCGACCTGGGCCTGGAAACGTGCGGCCTGGTCTTCCGGATCGTTCAACTCGGAGAAACCATTCGCGATCTCCTTGCCGTTGACGAACAACTCGAAGCGGTCGGTGATGCCCTTGTCGGTATCGCTCTCACGCGCCAGCGGCGACACCTCGACCGGATGCTGAGTGATGAAGGTCGGCTGGACCAGCGTGTGCTCGACGGTCTTCTCGAAGATTTCCAGCAGCAGCTTGCCCCAGCCGTAGCCCGGCTTGACCTGTGCGCCGAGCCGCCTGGCGTGCGCCGCCATCGCCTCACGGTCGCGCAACTCCTCGCGGCGAATCTGCGGATTCAGCTCCAGCACCGCGTCTTCCATGCTCCAGCGACGGAACGCCGGGCCGACATCGATATCGGCGCCATCCCAATGCAGCTGGGTGCTGCCGATCACCGCCTTCGCCGTATCGCGGATCACGCCCTCGGTGAGATCCATGATCTCGATGTAGGTGGCGTAAGCCTGGTACAGCTCCAGCATGGTGAATTCGGGGTTGTGCCGGGTCGACACGCCCTCGTTGCGGAAGTTGCGGTTGATCTCGTAGACGCGGTCGAAGCCGCCGACGACCAGGCGCTTGAGGTAAAGCTCCGGCGCCACGCGCAGGTACAGATCCATGTCCAGCGCGTTGTGATGGGTGACGAACGGTCGCGCGGTGGCACCACCGGGGATGACGTGCATCATCGGCGTTTCCACTTCCATGAAGCGGCGGCTCGGCGCTTCCAACCACTGGCGCATGAAGCCGATGATCTTCGAGCGCTGCATGAAGGTGCGACGCGCTTCCTCGGTGACGATCAGGTCGACGTAGCGCTGGCGGTAGCGCTGCTCCACGTCGGCCAGACCGTGAAACTTGTCCGGCAACGGACGCAGGCTCTTCGTCAGCAGGCGCAAGCCATCGACACGTACCGACAACTCGCCGGTCTTGGTGCGCATCAGCACGCCCTCGGCGCCCACGATGTCGCCCACGTCCCAGCCCTTGAACGCCTCGTAGGTTTCGCCCAGCGTGCCCTGGTGGATGAACAGCTGGATGCGGCCGCTGAAATCCTGCAACTGCACGAAGCTGACCTTGCCCTGCACGCGCTTGAGCACGATGCGCCCTGCCATCTTCACGCGACGCGCTGCTGCATCGATCGCTTCGGCCGTCTGCGCGTCCTTGTCGGCGAACTCGGCCTGCAGGTCGCCGGCGAAGCTGTCGACCTTGAAGTCGTTCGGGAACGCTATGCCCTGCCCGCGCAGCGCCGTCAGTTTCTCGCGACGCTCGGCGATCAGCTTGTTCTCGTCGATGGGCAGGGTGTCGGTCGATTCACTCATGAGGATCCCGTTGCGGCCGCGCTCGCACCGAGCGGCGGACGCTTCTTAGGTTTATGGTTGGATTGCAAACAGCATGGAAGGTTTTCTTCGGAACGTCGCCGCCCGTCAATCGTCCTTGTGAAACACGTGCTTGACCGCGTGTCGGGTCGCATTCCAGCCGTCGCGCGCGCCGTGTCCGACGGCGATACCGGCCTTCTTCGCGCCGTGCCCAATGCCGAGGCCAGCCTCCTTCCCGGCATGCCCGACCTTGACGGCGACGTGCTTGGTCGCGTGGCCGACATCGCGGGCGCCGTTGGCGACCCCGTGGCCAACGGCCTTGGCGTCCTGCTTGACGCCGGAGTTCTCCTGAGCGCCAGCCGTGCCGTTGAACGCCGCAAGTGCGGCGAATGCGATGAGGATTCCACAGATCTTCTTGCTGTTCATGCCGGGACTCCTTGCAGGTGATCGGGCCGATTCAACGAATCAGTACTTACGCATCGATGCGTTTCGAACCCGCTTCGAGGCCGGATTTCAGGCTGGCTTCGATGAACTCGTCGAGGTCGCCGTCCAGCACCTTCTGCGTATCGGTGCGTTCGATGCCGGTGCGCAGATCCTTGATGCGACTCTGGTCGAGCACATAGTTGCGGATCTGGCTGCCCCAGCCGATATCGGACTTGGTCGCTTCCAGCGCATCGCGTTCGACATTGCGCTTCTGCACTTCCAGTTCGTACAGCTTCGCGGCCAGCATCTTCATCGCGGTGTCGCGGTTCGCGTGCTGGCTGCGGCCGGTCTGGCAGGCCACGACCGTATTGGTCGGGATATGCGTGATGCGCACCGCCGATTCGGTCTTGTTGACGTGCTGGCCGCCGGCGCCGGACGAGCGGTACACGTCGGTGCGCAGGTCGGCCGGGTTGATCTCGATGTCGATATCGTCGTCGACTTCCGGCGACACGAACACCGAGGTGAAGCTGGTATGCCGGCGGTTGTCCGAATCGAACGGGCTCTTGCGCACCAGCCGGTGCACGCCGATCTCGGTCTTCAGCCAGCCGTAGGCATAGTCGCCTTCCACGCGGAACGTGGCGGACTTGATCCCGGCCACGTCGCCGCCGCTGACTTCCATCAGCTCGGTCTTCCAGCCGCGCGATTCGCACCAGCGCAGGTACATGCGCAGCAACATCTCGGCCCAGTCCTGCGCCTCGGTGCCGCCGGCGCCAGCCTGGATGTCGACGAACGCGTTGGTCGCATCCATCTTGCCGGAGAACATGCGCTGGAATTCCAGTTTGCCGACCTGCGCCTCGAGTCTGGCCAGATCGCTGACGACCGAGTTGACAGTGTCCTCGTCGTCATCGGCCACCGCCATCTCCAGCAGCTCGCTGGCGTCGGTCAGACTCGCGGTCAGCGTGTCGATGCCATTGACGATGGTATGCAGGCGGGCGCGCTCGCGGCCCAGCTCTTGCGCGCGCGCCGGATCGTCCCAGACGTTCGGGTTCTCCAGTTCGCGGCTTACTTCTTCCAGACGTTCGCTTTTTGTAGCGTAGTCAAAGATACCCCCTAAGCGACTCGACACGGCCCCGGAGGTCCGTGATCTGCGCGAGGATGGGATTGATCTCAATCATGTGATGGCGGTCCAGAATACAAGCGCACAAGAATACCAGATGGAGACGGTGCCTTCGTTGTACGACGCGCTACGTTAAGCTTATGCCTGCTTCTGCACGGAGCACGCGATGCCGATCGACCGTCGAGAGTTCCTGAAACTGAGTGGTCTGGCCACTCTGGGCGGTGTCGTGCCGGGTCTGCTCCAAGCCGGTGATGTGCCCGTTGATGTGGCGGCCGTGAGCCCATCCGGACCGCAGGGCCATGCCGACTACGCGCTGCGCATTGGTCGGAGCCTGGTGGAGCTGGCACCCGACCACATCGTTTCCACCCGCACCTACAACGGCCAGTTTCCGGGGCCGCTGCTGCGATTGAAGCAAGGCCGGCCGGTGGTGGTGGACATCTTCAACGACACCGACACGCCGGAGCAGTTGCACTGGCACGGACAGTTCCTGCCCGCCGCGGTGGATGGCGCTGCCGAAGAAGGTACGCCGTACATTCCGGCCAACGGCATGCGTCGGATCGCTTTCACACCGGGGCCGGCAGGGCTGCGTTTTTATCACACGCATGTGCGCGCCATGGCCAATCTCGACCTTGGCCAATACAGCGGTCTGGTCGGACCGGTGTATATCGAAGCGCAGCACGAGCCCGGCGCCCATGATCGCGAGGTCTTCCTGACACTGAAGGAGTTCGACCCGTTCTTCACCAAGGGCGGCGACATGGCGATGGATTTCCTGCGGCCGGGCGAGCGCGACCCGGACCTGCAGCTGCGCGGCGAAAAAGCGATGAAGGCCTCGCTGGCCGGCGGCGCGCCGCATGGATATGAAGTCGGCTACCAGTCGTTCTCGATCAACGGCCGCATGCTCGGCCACGGCGAACCTGTCCGCGTGCGCGCCGGCGAGCGCGTGTTGCTGCACATCGTCAACGCCAGCGCCACCGAGATCCGCGGCCTCGCCCTGCCCGGTCACATGTTCACGGTGGTGGCGCTGGACGGCAATCCGGTGCCGCATCCGGCAACGGTGCCGGTGTTGTGGCTGGGCACCGCCGAGCGCATTTCAGCCATCGTCGAGATGACGCATCCGGGCGTGTGGATACTCGGCGATCTGACCGATGACGATCGCACCCGCGGCATGGGAATCGTGGTCGAGTACGCCGGCTACGGCGGCAAGCCGCAATGGGTCAAGCCGCCACCGTTCCAGTGGGACTATCGCCGTTTCGCCGTGCGGAATGCGCCATCGCCGGCCACCCCCGATGAAACCATCGAGCTGACCTTCGCCAAACACAACGCGGCCATGCATGGCTTCAACCAGTGGACGATCAACGGCCAGCCGTTCGACATGCGCACGATGCAACCGACCTACCGACTGCAGTACGGCAAGCGCTACCGGCTGCGCATGCACAACGCCAGCGACGACATCCATCCGATGCACCTGCATCGGCACAGTTTCGAGATCACCCGCATCGCCGGCCAGCCCGTCGCCGGTGTGATCAAGGACGTGGCGATGCTGGGTGGCTACCAGAGCATGGATGTCGATTTCACCGCCGACCAGCGCGGGTTGTCGCTGCTCCACTGCCACATGCAGCTGCACATGGACTTCGGTTTCATGGCGTTGTTCGATTGCGCATGAGTCACGCGGCAAACACCTCCGCTCCCGCCACCTCCGGTTCCGCATGGGAGGTGCTGGTCGTATTTCTCAAGCTGGGCGTGTCCTCGTTCGGCGGACCGATCGCGCATCTGGGCTATTTCCATCGCGAGTTTGTCGAGCGGCGACGCTGGCTGGATGACGGGCATTTCGGCCAGTTGCTGGCGTTGTGCCAGTTCCTGCCGGGACCGGCGAGCAGTCAGCTGGGGTTTTCCATCGGCCTGTTGCGGGCCGGCGGATGGGGCGGCCTCGCCGCTTTTGTCGGGTTCACGCTGCCCTCGGCGCTGCTGATGTTTGCCTTCGCCGTGTTGAGTACCCGTTTGTCCGGCGCGCCGGGTCAGGCGGCCATCCACGGACTGAAACTGGTCGCTGTGGCGGTGGTCGCCCACGGTCTGCTCGGCATGGTGCGCCGGCTCACACCGGACGTACCGCGTCTGCTGCTCGCCACGCTCGCCGCCCTGCTGATCGTGATCGACGGCAACGCATGGATGCAATTGCTGGTGGTCGCCCTCGGTGCGGTGCTGGGTCCCTGGCTGTGCCGCACGGTAATGGCCCATCCGGGCGATCGTCTGGCTGTGCGGCATGGGCGTCGCGTCGGCATCGCATTGCTGGCCGTGTTTGCCATGTTGCTGCTGCTCTCGCTGGCGCCCTGGCCTCACGCGCCACCATGGGCCCAGCTAACGGGGGGGTTCTACCGTGCGGGCGCGCTGGTTTTCGGCGGTGGCCATGTGGTGCTGCCCTTGCTGAAGCAGACCGTGGTCGATCCGGGCTGGCTCGATGGCAACAGCTTTCTCGCCGGCTACGGTGCGGCCCAGGCGGTGCCCGGCCCGATGTTCAGCTTCGCGGCGTTTCTCGGCGAACGCATCGGCGTCGGACATAGTGGCGCGCTCGGTGCCACGGTCTGCCTGCTTGCGATCTTCCTGCCGGGGTTGCTGCTGGTTTCCGCGGCGTTGCCGTTCTGGCAGGTGCTGGCCGCGCGAAATGATGCCGCGCGCGTGCTCGCCGGCGTCAATGCCGCCGTGGTCGGCCTGCTTGCCGCCGCGCTATACAACCCGGTGTGGATCAGTGCCGTGCATCGCCCGCTCGATATCGTCATCGCGCTGAGTGCCTTCGCTTTGCTCGCCTGGGCACGATGGCCGGCACTTGCCATCGCTGGATGGTGCGTGACGGCCTCGCTGCTCTCGGCACTGTTTTGATGGATCATGCCAGCGCGTGGTCGTGCACTCCCTTGACCGCCCGGCCCGACGGATCGGCGGCGTTCGCAAATGCCGGATCCCAGGCCAGCGCCGCCGGCGACGAACAGGCGATCGACTTGCCGCCTGGCACGGTGGCCGCACAGGCTTCGCCGGGAAAGTGCTGTTCGAAGATGCGTCGGTAGAAATACGCCTCCTTGGTCGCCGGCGTATTGAACGGGTAACGTGCCGCCGCCGCGGCAAATTCGCGGTCACTGATCGCCTGCTCGGCATGCGCCTTCAAGCCGTCGATCCAGCCATAGCCGACACCATCGCTGAATTGCTCCTTCTGTCGCCACAGGATCGAATCCGGTAGCGCGCCATCAAACGCCTCGCGCAGCACTGCTTTCTCGATGCGTCCCTGCCCGGCCATCTTGTGTTTCGCGTCGAAGCTCATCGCCACATCGATGAACTCCAGATCGAGGAACGGCACGCGCGCCTCCACGCCCCAGGCCATCATCGCCTTGTTCGCGCGCAGGCAGTCGTAGCTGTGCAACGCGTCCAGCTTGCGCACGGTCTCCTCGTGAAACGCTTCGGCCGACGGCGCCTTGTGGAAGTACAGATAACCGCCGAACAACTCGTCCGAGCCTTCGCCGGACAGCACCATCTTCACGCCCATCGCCTTGATCCGTCGCGCCAGCAGGTACATCGGCGTGGCAGCGCGGATGGTGGTGACGTCGTAGGTCTCGATATGCCGGATCACTTCGGGCAGCGCGTCGAGGCCTTCCCAGAACGTGTAGACAAAGCCGTGATGCACGGTGCCCAGTGCGTCGGCGGCGATTTGGGCGGCAGCGAGATCCGGGGAGCCGTCCAGCCCGATCGCGAACGAGTGCAGCCGCGGCCACCAAGCCTCGGTGCGATCGCCCTCTTCGATGCGATGGCGGGCGAACTGCGCGGCACACGCCGCGACCAGCGAGGAATCCAGTCCACCGGAAAGCAGCACGCCGTAAGGGACGTCCGTCATCAGCTGCCGGTGCACGGCCTGCTCGAAGGCCCGGCGCAAAGCCGGCGCCGCCACATCGTGGCCTTGCGTATGCGCATAGTCGCGCCATGGCCTGTGGTAGTAGCGACGCAGCTCGCCATCGGCGCTGTCGTAGACATGGCCGGGCGGAAACGGCGACACGTCCGCGCATACGCCGACCAGCGCCTTCATTTCCGAGGCCACGCACAAGCGACCTTGCGCATCGTGTCCCCAGTACAACGGGCAGACCCCGATCGGATCGCGGGCGATCACGTAGCGCTGAGCCGCGCCATCCCACAAGGCAAACGCGAAGATGCCGTTGAGCTTGCCGACAAGATCAGCGAGGGAACCGTCTGCACCCAGTTCGCGATACAGCGCGTTGATCACCTCGCAGTCCGAGCCAGTGGTGAAGTCATACGCGCTGGCGGCACGCAGCTCCTGGTGGTTGTAGATCTCGCCGTTCACCGCCAGCGCGAGTGCGCCATCACGCGAACGCAGCGGCTGCGCGCCGCTGGCCGGATCGACGATGGCCAGGCGCTCGTGCACCAGGATCACGCCCGCGTCGACGAACACACCGCTCCAGTCCGGCCCGCGATGACGCTGGCGCTGCGACAGTTCCAGCGCCTGCCGGCGCAGCGCGGCCAGGTCGTCACCTGGTTGCAGGTCGAACATTCCGAAGATCGAACACATCGCACTTTCCCTCGTCGTTGCTGAAACACCGTGGTGAAAAAACGAAAAAGGCCCGCACTAGGCGGGCCCTCTTCGCGTATGTTTTGGAAACTTGAAGCTACGCGTCGGCCCGCCAGAAGTTGGCGTTATTGTTCGCGCGATTATTGTTGTTGCCGGCCAGCACGAAACCCCGCGCGGAAGCCGCGGCGAGATTCTGGAAGCTGGTGGCGATCGAATGCATGGGCCAACTTGAACAGATCAGCGGGACGAAGGCAAGTACATATACAAGTACCGACGGGCACCGGTGCGTAGCTTTCTAGGCCATCTGTTTTTCGGCTATCCAACGCGTGGCTTCGGACAGCTCGGCGCCGTGGAACAGTCGAAACTGTGCAGGCACGGCAAAACTGAACGCCGTCGCGGCAGTACGCAGCCACCCCACGTCAGTGACCAGGGCTATACGTTCCCAACTGCTGAAATGGCGCATGCCCAGCTTGGCGTCGTCCCACATGGCACCAGGGTCGAAGCCGGTGAAATCCTCGGCGGTGACATACAGCAGGCGCAGCTTGCGGTTGAGCGCAAACGCCGCCTCGACATCCGGCACGATGATGTTTTCGTAGTCGGCGGCCGTGACCTGGCCGTGGGCGCGAAAACCCAGCGTACCGGCGGGCAATCCTTCGATCTGTGCGATCACGAGCGTTCTCCATGGGCGGGGTTGTCGCCAGCTTGGAGCAGGCCACGTGAAAAACGTGCAAGTTGAAACAGATGGAATCCCTTCCCTCGCCTGCGGGGGAAGGTGCCGCAGGCGGAAGGGGACGCTTTTCAGGCCGGTTCGATGTGTCGCAGCAACAGACGCGGTGTTTCGCGCCCCTGCCAGTCGTTGATGGTCAACTCGTAAGCGGCGCGCAGTTGCGGCGGCGGTGGCTGGCCGTGATACGCGTTGAACATCACCGCGTCATGCACGCTGCCGTCGCGGGGGTCGCGCAACTGCAGGCGCAGGTGCCGCTCGCCCATCACTTTCCAGCTGGCGCATTCGAACAGGTTGTCGAACAGCGGCTCGGGGAACGCCTGCCCCCACGGACCGGCATGACGCAGTTGCCGGGCCAACGCCAATGAAGCGGCACCCCGCGGCAATTCGCCGTCGGTATACAGCACGGCCTGCAGCCGTTCGGCGTCGATCAGCTCGCGCGCGACCGCGTCGAATGCCACCGCGAAACGCGGATAGTCGCAGGTCTTCAGGCTCAGTCCGGCCGCCATCGCGTGACCGCCGAAGCGCTCGATCAGACCGGGTTGGCGCGCGTCGATCGCAGCCAGCGCATCGCGGATATGGAAGCCGGCAATCGACCGCGCCGAGCCGCGCAGGTTGTCGGTGTCGTCCTCGCTGGCCGGTGCGAAGGCGATTACCGGCCGATGCAGGCGATCCTTCAGCTTGGATGCGACCAGCCCGACGATGCCGGCATGCCATGACGGCTCGTACAGCGCCACACCGATCGCGTCGATGTCGGTCATGCCGACCACCATCTGCTCGGCCTCGGCCACCATCGACGCCTGCAGGTCGCGGCGTTCCAGGTTGATCGCGTTGAGCTGCTCGGCGCAACGGCGAGCCTGTGCCATGTCGTCGGTGAGCAGGCATTCGACGCCGAGCCGCATGTCTTCCAATCGGCCCGCTGCATTCAAGCGCGGACCAACGGTGAAGCCGAGATCGCTGGAGCACAGCGTCGCCACGCTGCGCTTGCCGGATTCGACCAGCGCGGTGATGCCCGCACAGGCACGACCATCGCGGATACGTTGCAGCCCGGCCTCGACCAGCACCCGATTGTTGAAATCCAGCGGTACCAGATCAGCCACCGTGCCCAGTGCGACCAGGTCGAGCAGCACCGACAGATCCGGCTTTGCACCATCGAACGCTCCCTGCTCATGCAACCGAGCACGCAGCGCCAGCAGCAGATAGAACATCACGCCCACGCCGGCCAGCATCTTGCTCGGGAACGGATCGCCGAGCAGATTCGGATTGACCATCGCATCGCACACCGGCAACTGTTCGCCGGGCAGATGATGGTCGGTGACGATCACCCGGATACCACGCGCCTTGGCCGCCGCTACGCCGGCCACACTGGCCACGCCATTGTCGACGGTGATGATGAGCTGCGGCGTCGGCTGCAACGATTCGACCAGCGCAGGACTCAGCCCATAACCGTGGACGAAACGATTGGGGATGGCATAGCTCACCCGCTGCGCACCGAGCAGGCGCAGGCCGCGTACGGCCACCGCGGTGCCGGTGGCGCCGTCGCAGTCGTAATCACCGGCGATCAGAATGGTCCAGTCATCACGAATTGCCTCGGCCAGCAGATCGACGGCCTGCGCCATGCCGCCCAGCAATTGTGGCGACAGCATCCGGGCCAGCCGGTGTTCGGCCTGGCTGGGGTCGAGCACGCCACGTGCAGCGTAGATATGCTGCAACACCGGATGCACGCTGCTCGGCCAGCCGCTGGGCAAGCCTTTGCTCTCGCGCCGGCGCAACTGCAGCGTACTCAAAGCCCTGCCCCACGCCAGACGCGCCAGCGGTGCCACGGTTTGCGCTGCCAGCGCTCGGCGCTGGCGAAATGCAGCACGGTCGACTGGCGACTCAGCAACGGCTGCAACGTCGGCCACCAATGCGATGCGATCTCGTTGGCAGGCAGATCTTGGAGGTCGATCAGCCAGCCGGCAGTAGCGGCAGCCACGTTTTCCGCCGTGCGTGCCTGTTGCGCCATATCGGCGCGTCTGGCCAGCGCGCGCAGCAGCAAGTCGTCGCTGATCACGCCATGCAGAGAGCTTTTCAACGGGCTCGGCAGACTGCCGCCGCCCCACAGCCACAGGCTGTTGACCGGTGCCAGACCGCGTGCACGTCGCTCCGCATTCAATGGATGCTGATGCAGCAGCACCTGGATTTCGTTGAGCAGCACACGCCAGCGACGCCCTTCCGCGCCCTGCGGCAGATGCTGCGAAAGGTCTTCGCCCAAGGCTTGTTCCGGTGCCGCGAAGCTGGGCAGCGAGGTGTTGGCGGGCAGCTTCAGATGCCAGCGATCCGGCGTGGAGATTTCCAGTTGGATGCCTGCCTCGTCGAATACCGGTCGCAACGGCGCAGCGAATGCCTGCGCTTCGTCCATATCCAGCTGCAAATGACCGCAGGCCAGCAGCCGCACACCGTTCATGTCGGGCTGCACCCAGGCCGGATCAGCCGACAACCAGGTGGCATCCGCCGCATCGCCAGCAAGAAATTCGCGGGTGATCGCCGCTGCGGGCAAGCTGGCATCGATGTTCTTGAAATAGTCGCTGAGGCCGCCCAGGTAGCCGGCATGGCCATCACTCAATCGGTCAGCGCGAGCCAGCCATTCGCGCAATGGATGACCCGGCTCGAAATGCGCCAGCGCAGGCAGCCACAGTTGCAATGATTGCTCCGGCTTCGCGCTCACCGCCATCTCCTACGCTTCCAGTTGTTCGTACAGTTCCAGCCACTCCGCTTCCAGTGCTTCCTTCTCGCGGCGCAATTCGGTCTGGCGCTGTCCCAGCCGCATCATTTCCTGGGTCGGACCGTTGTAGGTCGCAGGATCGGCCAGCTGGACTTCCAGCGCCGCCAGTTCGGTGTCGATGGCAGCGTTGCGGGTTTCGATCCGCTTCACCCGCTGGCGCGAGGTCTTCTCGTTGTCGCGCTGGGCGGCCGCGTTGCGGCGGCGTTCTTCCGGTGTTTCCTCCGGCACGATCTTGACCACCGGCTTGGCTGCTGCACCAGCTTTCGCGGCTTTCTTGTTGGCCGTGCCGCGTGTGCGCAGCCATTTGGCGTAATCGTCCAGGTCGCCGTCGAAACTTTCCACCACGCCGTCGGCGACGCGCCAGAAACTGTCGCAGACCATGCCGAGCAGATGGCGGTCATGCGAGACCAGCACCAACGCACCGTCGAAGTCGGCCAGTGCGTCGGCCAGCGCCTCGCGCATGTCCAGGTCGAGATGGTTGGTGGGCTCATCGAGCAGCAACAGGTTCGGCTTGTCCCACGCGATCAGCGCCAGTGCCAGGCGCGCCCGTTCACCACCGGAGAAGCCATCGACCGATTCGAATGCGCGATCGCCGGCGAAATTCCAGGTGCCGAGGAAATCGCGCATGACCTGAATCGTCGCACCAGGCGCCTTGTCCTGCAGGTGGTCGAGCGCACTGGCGCCTTCGCGCAGGCTCTCCACCGTGTGCTGGGCGAAGTAGCCGATCTTCAGATCCTTGTGCGCCTTGCGCTCGCCGCTGAACGGATCGAGGTCGCCGACCAGGGATTTGACCAGCGTCGATTTGCCCGCGCCGTTGGGGCCGAGCAGACCGATCCGCTCGCCCGCTTCGAGGCTGAAACGAACATCGCGCAGGATGATATTGAGATCGTCGCCATCCGCCGTCGGATAGCCCGCCGTGATGTCCTCCAGCTGCAGCATCGAATCGGGCAACCGACCCGGTACCGGAAACTGGAAGCTGAAAGGACGTTCGGCGCGCACTGCCTCGGTGCCGGCCATCTTCTCCAGCCGTTTCATGCGCGACTGAGCCTGCTTGGCCTTGCTGGCCTTGGCCTTGAAGCGATCGACGAACGACTGCAGGTGTGCCCGCTCGGCCTGCGCTCGCTCATGCGAGATCTGCTGCTGGCGCAACTGCTCGGCACGCAGGCGTTCGAACGCGCTGTAGTTGCCGGTGTACAGGGTCGCCTTGCCGTCGTTGAGGTGCAGCGTGTGGGTGATCACGCCGTCGAGGAATTCGCGATCGTGCGAGATGATCAGCAAGGTACCCTGATAGCGGCGCAACCATTCTTCCAGCCACAGCACGGCATCGAGATCGAGATGGTTGGTCGGCTCGTCGAGCAGCAGCAGATCGGACGGGCACATCAGCGCGCGCGCCAGATTCAGACGCCCGCGCCAGCCGCCGGAGAATTCCTTGACTGCACGCTCGTGCGTTTCCGGCGGGAAGCCCAGGCCGTGCAGCAGGCGACCGGCGCGTGCTCGACCGTCGTAACCGTTCAACTCCTCGATGCGGTGATGCGCCTTCGCCATCGCTTCCATGTCGCCGCGCTCGCCGGCATCGACCTCGTCGCGCATTGCGGCGGCCAGTTCCTCGTCGCCACCCAGCACGTAGTCGATCGCCGCGTCCGGCAATGCCGGTGTTTCCTGCGCCACCGAAGCCAGCCGCAGCTTGGCCGGCATGTCCAGTTCGCCGGCATCGCTCTCCAGCTTGCCCTGCAGGGCGGCGAACAGGCTGGACTTGCCGCAACCGTTGCGACCGATCACGCCCAGGCGCCAGCCGCTCTGGATCACCAGGTCGATATCGGAAAGCAGCAGGCGTGTGCCGCGGCGCAAGGCAAAATGTCGAAAGGAAATCATGAAAAAGCAGTATCCAAACCGGGCGGGCAATCGCTCGCAGCCGCCCATGATAGCGGTGATGGCGCTATTCTCGACGAACCGGCTGGTTATGTCCGCGCGTTGGTCGAATGCCGAACCCATCGCAATCGGCACAAACCGGCATGGCGTAGCATAGGCAGTTCTGCTACAACGACGCCGCATACAGCCTTGTATGGAGAGGGGGAGCCATGGTCAAGTTCACACGCAGTTTGCCGATCATCGTCATGCTGGCCGCTACTGCCGGTTTCGCTGCGCCACAGGCGGTCCAGGCAGCTCAGCATGGGGACAATCTGCTGATTCACCGCGTGCAGCAGGAAAACGGCATGAACCTGCCCAGCCGCGGCATGAGCATGAGCCAGGTGGAGCGCCATTACGGTGCGCCTCAACGCAAGCTGTCGCCGCGTGGTGGCGATACCAGGAAGCACCCGCAGATCAACCGCTGGGAGTACTCGAACTTCATCGTGTACTTCGAGCATGAGCACGTGATCCATGCCGTGCTCAATACGCCGGCCGGCAACAATACCAATCCGGCTGCCGTCAACTGATACGGTTTTCCGACGACGCGGCCGGTGTCGCCACCGGCCGCGTTTTTGTGTGTGCGACGATCACCTCGTCGTACAATTCGCAGCCCGGTGCCTGTCCTGGCACCTCTCCGACTGCATGAGACATCCCCGCATGACCGACCCCTCCTTGCGCCTGCCGGCGGAATGGGAACCGCAGGCCGCGGTACTGATTGCCTGGCCGCATGCCGACACCGACTGGGCCGAGCGCCTGGCCGCGGTGGAAACCACCTATGTGGCGTTGGCGGCGGCAGTAACGCGCTTCCAGCCGCTGATCATCGTGGTGGCTGACGCTACCCTGCAGGCCCACGTCGAGGCTCAGCTACGCCATGCCAAGGTCAACCTCGCCCGTATCCGCTTCGTCGAACTGCCGTACGACGACACCTGGCTGCGCGATTCCGGCCCGATCACCCTGAAAGCCGACGATGCGAGCTTCCAGCTCACCGACTTCCGCTTCACCGGCTGGGGCGGCAAGTTCGGCGCCGAGCAGGACGACGCATTGATCGCCGGACTGGTCGAGGCCGGCGTCTTCGGCCATGCCGCGCACAAGCGCATCGACTGGGCGCTGGAAGGCGGCGGCATCGAGAGCGATGGCGCGGGCACCGTGCTCACCACCTGGCGCTGTCTGGTGCAGCGTCACTCCGAGCAGTCGCGCGAGGAGATGGGCGCGATCCTGCGCGACAGCCTGCATGCCGTGCGCGTGCTGTGGCTGGATTACGGCTATCTCGAAGGCGACGACACCGACGCGCATATCGACACGCTGGCGCGCTTCGCGCCGGGCGAGCGCATCGTGTTCCAGGCCTGCGACGACCCCAACGACCCGCATCACGACGAACTGCAGCGAATGGGCGCCGAGCTGGCCGCGTTGCGCACCGTCGATGGCCGCCCGTATCAGCTCTACCCGTTGCCGTGGGCAAAACCCATACTCGACGAAGGCCGTCGACTCGCCGCCTCCTACGCGAACTACCTGATCGTCAACGGCGCCGTACTGGTGCCGGCCTATGGCGACAAGGCCGACGACGAGGCCGCACGCATCATCGGCGCCGCCCATCCGGGCCGCGAAATCGTGCAGGTGCCATGCCGCCCCCTGATCTGGCAGAACGGCAGCCTGCACTGCATCACCATGCAGTTGCCGGCCGGTCTGGCCTGAGATTTGTCGGCATCCGCTAAACTCCGCGGGTTGCCAGTACAGACAGTCAAGTCAGGATCGAAGCCGATGACCCGCAAGACCCTCAAGGTCGCCCTGCTGCAGGAAACCGACCGCGGCAGCCGCGACGCCAACCTCGACGCGATCGAGGCCGGCCTGCGTGAAGCGGCTGCGGCCGGCGTCGAGCTGGTGCTGCTGCAGGAGCTGCACAACGGTCCGTATTTCTGCCAGCACGAATCGGTCGAGGTCTTCGATCAGGCCGAGACGATCCCCGGCCCCGGCACCGCACGCATCGGCAAACTGGCCGAGGAGTTGAAGCTGGTGGTGGTCGCCTCGCTGTTCGAGAAGCGTGCCACCGGGCTGTATCACAACACCGCGGTGGTGTTCGACCGCTCGGCCGCGATCGCCGGCAAGTACCGCAAGATGCACATCCCGGACGATCCGGCATTCTACGAGAAGTTCTATTTCACGCCGGGCGATCTCGGTTTCGAGCCGATCGACACTTCGGTTGGCCGGCTCGGTGTGCTGGTGTGCTGGGATCAGTGGTATCCGGAAGCGGCGCGCCTGATGGCGCTGGCCGGCGCCGATCTGCTGCTCTACCCCACCGCGATCGGCTGGGACCCGAACGATGTGCAGGCCGAGAAGGATCGCCAGCGTGATGCGTGGATCACCGTGCAGCGTGGCCATGCGGTAGCCAACGGCCTGCCCTTGTTGTCGTGCAACCGCACCGGCTACGAGGCGGATCCCTCTGCTGTCGGCGCCGGCATCCAGTTCTGGGGTTCGAGTTTTGTCGCAGGTCCGCAGGGTGAATTCCTCGCCCAGGCTGGCACCGACGCTCGCGAGTTGCTGCTGGCCGACGTCGATCTGGCGCGCAGCGAACATGTGCGGCGAATCTGGCCGTTCCTGCGCGACCGCCGCATCGACGCCTATGCCGACCTGCTTCGGCGTTTTCGTGACTGAAGCTGCGCGTCTGCGCAACTTGTTCCGCATGGCCGTCGTCCCCATGCTTGGATTTCCTCCTGAAACCGGCCTGCTGATCGCATGAGTGTTCCCGATACCGACCTTGCCCTGTTGCCTGCCTTGCAGGGCCAGCCGATCGAGCGCGTGCAGCGTGACGGCGTCGAATATGTGGTGTTGGGCACTGCGCATGTCTCGCGCAGCAGCGTAGACGCGGTCGAGGCATTGCTGGCGCACGAGCATTTCGATGCGGTAGCGGTAGAGCTGTGCGACAGCCGCGCGCAGAGCATGCGCGACCCGGAAGCGTTCAAGCAGATGGATCTGTTCAAGGTGATCCGCCAGGGCAAGGCCGGCATGGTCGCCGCCAGCCTGGTGCTGTCGACGTTCCAGAAACGCCTGGCCGACCAGTCCGGCATCCAGCCCGGCGCCGAGATGAAGGCCGCGATGGATGGCGCCGACCAACGCGGTCTGCCGCTATGGCTGATCGACCGCGAGGTCGGCACCACGCTCAAGCGTGCCTGGCACAGCGTCGGCTTCTGGCAGCGCTTCGGCCTGCTCGGCGGTCTGCTGGCCAGCGTGTTCGAGCGCGAGGAAATCGAACAGGGCGAGATCGAGAAACTGAAACAGGGCGATCTGCTGGAGAGCGCTTTCAGCGAATTCGCCTCCGAGTCCAAGCCACTATATGAAAGCCTGATCGGCGAGCGCGACACGTTCATGGCCGCGCGTCTGCGCGAGGAAGTTGCGCGTTCGGCTACAGTCGAGCCACGCCGCGTGCTGGTGGTGATCGGTGCCGGCCATCTCAAGGGTTTGAGCGCCCTGCTGCAGGAACAGAAGAATGATCCTGCCACCACCGTCGCCGCACTGGCCGCAACACCGCCGAAGGCGCGCTGGCCGAAGTGGCTGGCGGCGACGTTGGTATTGCTGGTATTTGCGGCGATTGCCTATGCGTTCCACCGCAATACCGCGCTGGGTACCCAGGCACTGACGGCATGGGTGCTGTTCACCGGCGGCTTTGCTGCACTCGGCGCACTGGCTGCAGGCGGTCACCCGCTCAGCATCCTCGCCGCCTTCATCGCCGCACCGATCAAGCCGTTCCGCCCCGGCATCCCTGCGGGTGGCATCAGCGCGATGGCCGAAGCCTGGGTGCGTCGCCCGCGCGTGGTCGACTTCGATACCTTGCGCGACGACATCGTGCATTGGAGCGGCTGGTGGAAGAACCGCGTCGCCCGCACCCTGCTCAACTTCTTCCTGGTCAGCGTGGGCACGATCATCGGCGAGTACAGCGCCGGCATCCACATCTTCAAGAGCCTGATCTGACCGGCACTGCTTGGCACGCCGAGCATAGGTTAGTAGGCATGGTGCCCGGAGCGGGGGTCGAACCCGCATAGCCTTGCGGCCGAGGGATTTTAAGTCCCTTGCGTATACCAGTTTCGCCATCCGGGCCGGATGTTGGGGCGCACTGCGGACAGTGCTGCAGGCGGCGCGAATCGTAGCATGCAGCCTGCGTTGCGTTAGCCGCGTTTACCAAGAGCAGAACTTTTCCGCTCCGCAAATGAAGAGTGCGACGGACAAAGCCGTCGCACTCCAGTGACAGACACTCGTTGAGTGCATCAGAACGATCAGGCTGCAGCGTCCTTCAGCTTCTTCAGCGGGCGGATCTTGACCTTGACCGATGCCGGCTTGGCAGCGAACCACTGCTCTTCCTTGGTGAACGGGTTGATGCCCTTGCGCTTCGGCTTGGCCGGCACGCTGACAGCGGAAATCTTCAGCAGCCCGGGCAGCATGAAAGTACCGGCGCCCTTCTTGTGTACGGATCCGGCGACAGCGCCTTCCAGCGCGGCCAGTACAGCGCGCACGTCCTTCGCCAGCACGCCACTAGCCTCGACGATATGCGCCACCAGACCGGACTTGCTCAAGGCTTCCTTGATCGGCTTGGGAGCGGCGGGTGCCGCCTTCGCCTTGGATACCGTTTTGCTCTTGACTGCTGCCTTCTGCGTCTTTGCCATGGATTTCCCCGTCGTCGATAAATGATTAAATGTTTGCATTGCCTCGCGGCAGGTTGAATGTAGGGGAATTTAGCGCTGTAGCCAACGGGTTTGAGCAGCAATAAGTGCTTTCTGATCGTCAAATCAGGCACACAGGGTCAAACGATGCCGTTTGCTGCGCGACGACGGCCACGCTCCGACGGTTATTCGTGCGGATGTGGCGCGCTCATGTGGCAAGCCGAACTCATGCCAAGGCACGAATGAAGTCCGCGTCGGGTCCAAGGACACAGGCCACAAAAACCCGCCAGCGGCGGGTGACATTTGCAACAAAAAAAACCCGCCTGAAGCGGGTTTTTCGGGGCTGGGTCGCAGCCTGTTGCGCAATGGAGGCCTAGGTCGGAATCGAACCGGCGTACGCGGCTTTGCAGGCCGCTGCATGACCACTCTGCCACCAGGCCATTGCTTGCTTGGTGCACCGCGATCGTGATGATCGTGGCTTGCTTCCAAAAAAACAAAACCCCGGTGAGCCGAGGCTTTGCACAAAACTGGAGCGGGAAACGAGACTCGAACTCGCGACCCCGACCTTGGCAAGGTCG
>CBIHNO010000002.1:0-290382 GCA_966211915.1 uncultured Rhodanobacter sp. | reverse complement strand
CATCAACGGCCGATTTCTCTACCTTAGGCCGCTACAAATACGGGGATAAGGTCACTTCGCTCGCAGACAGCACGCCCGCGTTGTTCGCAGAGACGATACGGACGAATCATCAACGGCCGATTTCTCTACCTTAGGCCGCTACAAATACGGGGATAAGGTCAAGTCCCCTTGTTCCCATAGAGCGAGTAGAGCTCGTCGCGAACTGGCACGGCTGAGTAATCAGGATTGCTCTTGCGCACGTGTGACCACTTCCACTGGTTCAAGACCGTGTCCCCATCGCAACCTGGAATCGGGGGTGGGTCAATTCGTTCAAGCGAGTGGCGTTTGGTCGCCGCTTAACTCAAATGTTAAACCAATTGGAAGCACTTATGAGTCATATTGAACAGTTTGACCATGCTTGCACACTGATCTTTGATCGCCTATATGAGTCCTTCCCTGTACGTATCGATCTCGAAGCATCGGAGGTGGGGTTCTTTGATCGGAATAATCCTGCCAATGAGCCTAGACAAATTCTTTCTGCAACATTCTGCTTCCTTGCTGATGAAGGTTACATAGATTTCTCCCGCGCGAGTGACGAGATGGCTTTGAAGAGAGGTATTAGACTGACTTCTAAAGGGCTGGTTAGGTTGCAGCGGATTCCAGCCGGCATACAGGACGTCAAAAAGCCACTCATTGACCAACTCAAGGATGCGGCTACTTCAGTTGGCAGTAACGCTTCTTCAGCCGCGATCGCCGGCGCCACGAAGCATGTCCTGTCACTTGTGTTCGGCGGGAGCGCATAACAATTCGTCCAAGCGAACGCGCGAAAAGTCGCGTCGCTTATAGAAGCCACTGCGCGTGCTGCCGAGTTGCCTAGGTTGAGCAGCGTCTCACTTAGTGTGTTGACCGAAGCGGTATGGGGTCTGTCAAAGTCAAGACCAGAGGATCGAGGACAGAACTCCTCTATTCGCCTCATAGAGCAGAGTTTCTGCTCGCAATGCCTGCGCGGTCAGCATCTAACCTTGCAGGATGCACACCGCGTTGAACACCATCCCTTCATGACAAGCGTTCCGGGTGCACCGCATAGCTCACAAATCGTTGCTGACTCCTGTTCCGCTGCAACGATGAGCCGGAAAACTTCCTCGTCCCCACCATCGACATAGAACCGTAGCGTGCCGAACTTCTCTTTGACCTGCGTAGCAACGATATCCAACCCAATGGTTTCGATATGCGTGGAAATCGCCTGACTAAGGCGATAGATCAAGTTCATCCAGCCATCACCACACTCGAAACCCCAGAGTGCGATCAGGATAGGCTGGTCCTGGCGAAGGGAATCGAGCCGTTGTAATCGGTATAACTGCGGGAAGTCTGACTGTAGTCGTTGCGAATTTTCAGGGTTCATATGGGCACCATAGATTGGTGCCCCCGGCAGGACTCGAACCTGCATGGGTGGCTTATCTGGCCACTGCCTTAATCCGGATATAAGCCGGACGCCTAACCTCTCGGCCACGGGGGCGAACAGAACGCGAGCTTGTCTTAGCTGCGCGACGGTATTCGCTCGTGGTGGAAAGGAGGACGGATCATGCTGCGATCCTATCAGATCAAGGAACGACACGGGTGTATGTCTATGGGAAAAGAGGCTCGCCATAGTCAGACCACGCAGGTATGAACGCGGTTGCGCTTGCAAAGGCAGAGATGCGCGGACGCGACTACTATTTGGTACGACGCTCCTCCTGCCAGCGCGTGAAATCTTCGCTCGTAAAATCGGTAAGCACTTCCCGATACCCGCAACCGCTGACGCAATCCACCTCTACTCCTGAGGGACAATCACGAGATCGGAGATGCGTCCCCTTGCATTGTGGACATTCATTGATCGGTGCAACGGATCGCCAATCGGAGTAGGAGCCCATTTGCTGAGTCATGGCAAAACCCCTAAGTTGATATGTTCCTATCGAGAAGGTGCCAGCTTCTGAAAGGCCATGGGTATACGTAGGAAGCGAATCGTGCGCGAGCGGCCCGATCCATTGGCGGTGCCCGACACCACCAATCAAGTGTGGTCGATGGACTTCATGCATGATCAACTCAGCGACGGGCGAAGGTTCCAGTTGTTTGCGCATTCCAGTCGAAACTTGCCACCACTAATGATCCAAAGCAGCCGCCGGAAATGTTCTGAATTCAGCCACCCGAAACGGTCTGCAACGTGCTGCCGCGATGGGTCGGGCTCACCAATACTATAGATCTTTTCTGGGAATGCTCACGGAGTCCCCTGAGCGCTGCGAACGCCGCTTCTCCTGAAGAAGAAGGTTTAGGACGATTCGCGCTTTCCGCACGCCGCATCCGCACGCCTCCTTGGCCGCGGCAACAAGATGGTCCTGGCTCGGAAACTCGGCGGATGGGTAAAGCGCAAGTCTAGATTGAAAAAATGTGCGTATCTTTGCGTTCTCGGTCTGCTCTGATATTAAGGATTCAAAACGGAACCTCTTCTTGTACCGACGTGCAAGCCCGGGGAACCGATATCGAAGATATCCATCAGAGACGCCCAGTTCGAGAGTCATTGCACGGTAGGACATGATGTGTTCGCCGGCGGGTTTGCTTAGCTCTCCTTTAATGAGATCTGACACGCGACGATGGAAGGATGCGCTGTGGTTCCTCGCGCCTTTGCATCGAATGTCTTCGATGGGAAACAACCATCCCGCTGTGCGGGCTGCTTCCAACGGGGAAGTCATTACGTCGATCAGCCGCACCCCTGTCCCCACACATTGGCGGAGCATGGTGGGAAAATTCAGGGAAGGCACCTTTCCCGTCTTGCTCAGCTTTCTGACGTGAACGATGGCCTCCCACATGCCCAGTGGCATCGGCCTTTCCAAGGTAGCGGCGAAAAGTTTGTCGACTTCAAGAAAAAAGGTCTTGAACGCTTGCTCTTCGGCTCGTTGGAGTTTCCCGGTACTAATAGCAGAAACAAGTTCCGTACAATCCAGTTCACCGAAACAAGGGCGAAGCCTGAACCGCAAGACAGGCTGATCGCTGCACAAGGAAGACCCGCACTTGAAGCACAGCGACAAATCACCGCTTCGATGGTATTGACGCTGTCGCGTAGAACAGCGTGGACAGCACGAGATGAGCTCCACGCGATGAAAATTGCATCTTTGAATCGGCGCGAGACACCAGATAAGGCGGTCGTAGACAGTAGTCTCCGATTTCAAGTGCTCTCGAAAGCACGCGGGGCACCATGAGCGATCCTTCTTGAGGAAACCGGCTGATCTTGTCGACATGGCCGGTGCAACGGCGATAAAGGTCGTTCGTTCAATGTGCTTAGAACCCGTCGCGATCTCCAGAGCCTTTAGGTAGCGACTCAAGCGCGGCTGGGCGCCGCAAAATTGCGTCGATTTTATATCGTACAGAGGTTGCGTCGGCAGCTCTTCGCGGGCCCCATGATTGCTCCACCATTGGGACAAATGCGCGCAAAACTCGTGAAGAGTCACGCCATGGATTCGTGCTTGCCGACATAGGTAGGATGGAAAGCACTCAATCTCATCCGTCCCTACACCAAGGGGTTCAAGTGAGAAGTAGTCCGCCACATGGATTCTCCCGATGACCAGGCAGGAAATTGTCAAGACGCTGCAACGAATTCACTCGGCGGGATCGTCTAGTCGTCTTGATAAATTTCGAACCCCCTCATTTCAATTCGCCTCGGCGCGCGCTCGAAGGGACGGCGTGTACTTCTTGGTTTGCTTTCTGCTTTTGAAGAGGAGGCACTGTCTGACGGGCTAGTTGGTGTACTGACTGGAGTTGTCTTAGCCATATCAGGCAAATTTTTAAGCGCCTGGGTGCCACGACGTATGTCTTCCGCAATAATTCTTTGCTCATTCAGCGATGGGGCGAAACTGCGAAGTACATCTATCGTGATCGGCTTGTGAGTTGCTTCCGCGTACTGTTTACACATCCACAGCCACTTTTCAGCGAGTCCGATTACACCGTTGGTGGCAAGAAGTATCACGTCGACAAAGTCGAGAAGTAGGCAGCGTGGTTCGAGGTCAAGGTACTTGGCAAAGTGGTCGAGGATTCTCTTCCATTCCTCACGATGCATCAAACTGTCTGTGTACCTTCCGATGTCGTAAACGACCGTGCGCCCAGCAAAATGTGGATGATCAAAAAGACCTTGATAGGCAAGTTCGTAGCCGCCGCACAGTAAAAGTGTTCGATTTATCGCAGCCATCGATTTCAACGACTCCAAGATATGGCCACGAAGTTCTGACCGCTTGGTTCGAGTCAAAAGGTGGGCTTCATCCACGGCGACTCGCTTCGTTCCGCGGCCACGGAGCGCAGCATCGGTAGCCGCACGAAGCGACCCCTCGTCACGGCTCCTGCTAGGTAAGTAGTGGTCCAACTCGTCCAGCTCACCGATGTGCATGTATACCGGATGCTTCAATTCTTTAAGTAGCATCAGGCTGAGCCATTTTCCCTTCACACGCCCCTCCTCAACGGATTGCATCTGAACGGATATCACCGGGATAGATCCGTCTTCCCGAGCGTACGTCCGAGAAACCTCATCGACGATATGGTTGAAGATGATTGACTTGCCAGCCTGGGGAGGGCCGACCATGGCTAGAACAATCCCATCGCAGGCGTTCACGCACATGTGACCAAATACTGATGTCGCATTCTGGAAAAGCATGTGCTGAATTGGAAGGTCGGTGATCTTTGGCTTGTTAGAAGCCATAGACTTCCTCCAACGGAAGACGATCGCTGAAATCAAGATCGTCCATTCGAGCGTTGCTTTGCTTGGATGGAAAAGCAGCAATGTCGGTTGAACTGTTGACTGCTGACTTCTCTGCACCGGCTCTTCTGTTTGAAATGTCTTCCAGCTTTTCCCTCACAATCGCAGCGGCTTCCGTATCGGCCTGATTCGCAAGTTCTCTGCGGAGGGCGCGAAGCTCATGACGTTCGCGCGCTTCTTCAATCAAGAGACGATCAGAAAATGCGGCGTGGAGACTTGACGACGAATGCCTGCAGAGAATCCATTTCCCATCGATACACACGTAGATGACCGACGTATCGAATGGCTCAAGGCGCACGATCAAGTCTTTCTTGAAGCCGTAGTATCTAAGCAAGCTCGGGCTGGTGTACCAAAGATCGTCTACATGAACGCCTTTGCCATGGAAGAGCGTATAGCTAACGCCCGGTGCTTCAATGGAGGTGGCAATCATGAAGCGAAGGTCGAACGCGAGGGCAATGCCAGAACACGGGAAGGTACGCGTGCTTTCCACACGAAGGTCGGTACGCGTTGGGACGGTACTCGCCGAACTCTTTGAAAAGTTGTAGCCCTTGAATGCATAGGCCTCCAAGATTTCGAACGCCTCGGATGCTGTGAGTGACGCTTTTCGGTGGGCTTTCAATGCGCCCGAAACGGCGCGGGCTTGTTCGATGCTTAAGCCAAAACCGGGTAGGCCTCTGGCAAAGCGCTCTTTGAATTGGCCAAAAAGTCGCTCCACCTCTTTGCCAAACCGCGGGTCTTCGGGAGGTCTTTCGCAGCGGATGACCCCGAATGTCGCCAGCATCACGGCGAAATGGTCGCTCTTGAATTCGCTACCCCCATCTACGATGAGCATTTCGGGAAGCCGACCATGCCGACGAACACAGTCCCGTATAACCATGGTGCAAGACTTCTTGCTCGGTGCTGCGAGAGATAGCCACAAGGCCAGTATCTCGCCACTGTAAGAATCGACCATGGCCGTTACCCATGGTCGAGCGGTCAGCTTCTTTCCCTTGACGTATCCGATGACAACGAACAGATCCGCTTTCCAGTGGTCAATGTGCGCTGTTGCGAACGCGCGTGTCGCAATGATGGTTTTGGTACTTGGATCGTAAACGTCACTCAGGGCATTTCGGAGTCGGCGGCCGCCTTTGTGTTCGGCGTCGGCACTGGAATGCGGTGTTGAGTCCCAGAGGCGGTAGTACGTGGCCCGGGCTATAGGCGCCTCATGGGAGAGGCCAGTTTGCTCGGCGAATGATCGGAACGAGTCCACATAGCTCTTGAAGCATGCATGCGTGGAGGAGCAGCTCGTATCCTTTCGGCCTACATGAATCGTTTGAAGAACGTAGGAATGATGTGTTTCGCTCGAACGCATGTCGAAGTTGCCGCACCCTCCCCATTTCGGTTGGAGGCTTCTAATATCGCCGTTGCTATCCTTAAAGAGTTTTCTATATCGACGTACTGTACGGGCAGAAACAGCTTTGCCATGTCTTCCCATTCGGGTGACACCATCAACGATTGCCATGCGCGTCGCGATATCTGTGTAGTACTTGGCATCAAGAAGTTCATCTGATCCGATTTCGCAGCGTGACCTCAATATCTCCGAAAGGCGCATATCGGATTGCTGGACGATGTCTGCGTCGCTTTGGGTCGCGGAAATCCAAACATTTCTGATATCCATCAACGATATGTGATCCAGCGCTGCAAAGACCTTTTCCTGGTCGATGAGTTGCAATATCGCGGTCGTGTTCTCGACCTCAAGCCTGTCCAAGATCGCGCCAACTCTGATCGCGTGTTCGTGAGCTACGATCTCCATGATCGCGTCGCGCGTTTTGCGCAATACCTTTGTATCCTCGACGCGCCGAGATGCATGGAGCAGGCGAAGATTATCTGCGCGTATCGAACTCAGATCGCTAATGGGAACGACAATGTGGCGTATGCCGAGCGCTTCGAAATATCGCTCAGCCGGAAGACAGTGATATCCGTAGCTGTCTTGGGTCCAGTCGCTTGGGCGTGTTCGACATAACTCGGCCAGATCGTCGTCTGGCTTAATTTCATAAACGCCTACAGTCCCTTCGTCGACGACCAGATAGTCTCCTGTATAGGCGACCCGGGTCCTACGGCCTGAGCGATCGACAATCTGAAGTGGGACGCTGACGGGCTGGTCATAGGCAGCCCGGACATCTAGGCGGTCATTGAGCCTTACGAGAAAGAAGAACTCGCCCGAAAGGGATTCCGCCTGGAGCGCCACCCCCAAGCGCGGCATTGGCACATCGAGTACAAGGTTGCGCCGCCGCTTCCTCCCTACCTTTCGTGCTGGAGGCGACGATTGAACATCTAGGACGTACTGAATCCCTTTCTCTGGCAAGCCCAAGTCTCGGAGGTGTTCCTCCGTCACGCTGTTGGCCGGCGACATGCACGCCCCTCCGCTTTGGCAGGGTGCCCCGGACCGGTGCCGGTCGAAGGCATGCTTTCGCCTTCCGAGCCGATTCCGGAATCTGCAGCACTCTGCGACATCTCGGTTTCCGCAGGCCTCAGGCAATACTCGCCCGTCCCGGCCTTGGCGGTGCTTGAAAATTTCTGGGTAGGGGGTTTAGAGTAAGCAGGCAACGTCACCCAACGCTGTGCTCCAACAATTTCCGGCCTGCAAGCCGGGTTTTGCTTTTCCGGCCCCCGGATATGGTCTATGTCATGTGGCGTCCTCCATCGGTTGGCCCGAACGTGAGGTGCCATAGCCTGCGGGGGCAGCGGCATTGGTCAACCAATCAGCGATCGCAGTGGTCTCGGCGAACCAGCCTTTCCTGTGCGGAATTCGGAACATGTGAATGGGTAGCAGCCCGCGATCCCTTGCCTTAGCGAGAGAATCTGTGTTTCTGAAACCCAACAGGCGTGCCGCATTGGCGGACGACACTACGACGCCGAATTCGCGTATCAGAAGCGTTTCCAGTGGCGACATGGAGCCCATGGAATGTCCCGTGGTGTCCTGCTCAGTCCAAACGCTACCGTACTCGGAAAACCTTCGCAAGCAGCTGTTTTTGATGATAAAAGACACGCATCTATACTGCAGCCAAAGTCAGGAGGAGATACTACGTGAGCTGCCGTCTCGGACTCCTATAAGGGCTTGATTGAGGGTGATAAAACTCACGTTGCGTCGTGATTGTTTGATGACAGTGACTTCGGACTGAAAGGCCCGTTTTCGGCCGGAAGCAATGGGATGCACTCCTCCTCACCCTCTGCATCTTGGAGTGACGACCGTCTTCGCGATGGCCTCGGATTATCGTTCCAACCGCACGCGTAGTCTGCGCGCACGTTCCTGGAAGGCGCCTTCCCCGCCTTCGAGAATGTCGCAGACCGCCTTTCTGATCTCCGCGTTCTCCAGACCGCCCGATCGGTATGAGATCGGCGGCAGGGAGCCGTGCGGATGCGGCCCGGCCTCGGCAATGATGATCTGATCCGCATCGGTGTTGATCACCAGGTTCGCATTGTGCGTCACCATGATCACCTGCCGGTGGGACTTGGCCTCGACGAAAAGGTGAACGAGCTCGTCGAAGACCGACTTGGGATCGAGGTTCTCTTCCGGCTGATCGATCACCAGCGGCCGGTTGTCGCTGTCGTCCAGTGCCAGATAGAGAAGCAGAAGAACAATGCCGCGGGTGCCTGGCGACAGCTTGCGGATGTCGACGCCGTCATAGTCGATGCCATAGCTGATCGCGATATGATCGGTGCTGAAAAGCCACTGGGCGAAGCGCTTCGACCAGGCCCGGAATTCCGCCTGATCCGTGTGCGCGACCGGAGAATGGTCCAGAAGGTCCTTCTGGTAGAGCCGCCGGAACTCCGCCATCGCGGCGGTGACGGCTGCGGAATTGCCGGTCTCCCACGCATCCTTGAGCACCTCGTTTGCCTTCTGAAGCAACGTGCCCTTGCCCCGGAACGCGCCAGCCTTCCGAAGGTCGATCAGGTTGTCTTCGGCCTCGGTCGCCCATTGCTCCACATTGGCGACACGCGTGACGGAGAACGAAAGCTTCTTCAATGTGCCGGACGCGGCGGCGAGCCGCGCCATGAGCGGCGCGTACAGGCCCTCCAGCACCGATTGCTCCGCGACCAGCGCATCGAAGGCCCTGCCATAGGCTTCCTCGCGCTGGCTCTGCAGGTCGCGCGCGCGATCCTTGGCGCCCTTCGCGTCGGTCATCTTCTCGGTGAGCGTCTGCAGCGCCGCGGTCTCGGTGGCGATGCTGCCCGAAAGGGCGGTGTACCGACGCTGCGTTTCCTTGTCCGCGCTGACCAGCTTTTCCAGCCGTGCCATTTCCGCCTCGAGCACGGTTTGTGACAGCGTGGAAAGATCGGTGTCGTCTGGAAAGTACGGCGTGTTCGGGTCACTTGGCGCCGGCGCCGTCCCCTTGAGTTCGGCGATCTTGCCGTCCATCCACGTCACATACCCGGCGAGATCGCTGTCGACCGGACCTTTGTAGTCCAGCAAGAAGACCGCCCACTGCTGCGCCGACATGCCGCTGTGCGGATGACGCGTCTGGGCCTGTCGCAGCGTCTCAGGGGCTTGATTGCGACGCAAGTCCTTCACTTCGTCTTGGAGGGCGAGGAAGGTTTGGCGCTGGCCGGCAAACTGCCGTAGCTTCGAGCGGACCTGGTTGGCGGCTCCGGCCAAGTCGGTGTGGCGCTGGGCTCGGTTTTCGCTGCCGGCCGAAACGAGCTTCGCACGGTCGGCGGTGTAGGCCTTGACCAACTTCTTCTTCTGCGCGACCTGCGCCTCATAGGTTGCGGCCAGCTTTTCCTTCTCCAGCTCAGCGCCGATCCGCTCGGAAATCTGCGCGACGGCCTCAGCTTCACGATCACGGGCGAGACGATGTCGTGACGCGCGGTACTCGAGCAGTTCGGCGAAGTCCAAAGTGCCGTCCCGTGCGTCATCGGGATGCGCCTCGAAGATCACCCGCTCAATCTCTCGGAGCAGGCCGTCCGTCAGGCCGCTCGACGAGCACAGCTCCTCGACGAATTGCTGTGACAGATATCGGACGCGCTCGTAGCTGTAGGGTCCGTTCGCATCCGATCCGTCAAGTGCACGCGTGCAGGGTTCTCCGGCCGCCCAGTTCACCTTGACCTTCCCGTCACCGACCAACGGCCGGGCGCGCACGAGGAACGACGGATTGGCCCATTCCTCGGCGTTCCACGACTTGTCGGGGATGGAGTCACAGGCCGCCGCGATCATGTCGGCGAGTGCGGTCTTGCCGGAACCGCGCGCGCCGATGATGGCGACTAATCCCGGATTGAGCGGAATGATTGGCGTCGTCATCCACGGGGTGTCGAGGCCGCAGACTTCCGAGATCACCTGCGATGGCGTGGCCGATCCCGGTGGCTCAGCGCCGACGTGCGCGCGGCCGCCAGGATCGATGCATGCCTGGCGCAGGGCGTCGAACTCCAGCCCGCCCTTGATCCAGGAGAAGCGGTCTCCGAACGGCGACGCAATATCGTCGAGCTTATGCGCGTCGCTTCCATGCAGGCAGGGCTTCAGCCCGCCATATCGCGCTCGAATTTCATCGGGACCGAGATCCCTCTGGCCTAGCCAAAACTCCCGCTGCGCAAGACTGCCGGCGAAAATGACGTCGGCGAAGCCTTCGATTTCACGCCGGATCGTCTGGTCGGCAGCTTCGCGCACGCCCGACGTACCGTCGGTGGCACCGCCCGCAACCGCGATCAGGATATTCTTCTTCGCCCAGCCGTTGCCGGTGAAAAGGTCACGCAGTTGCTGGAAGTTGACCTTGAACTGGTTGGCTCCATAGCTCAGCGCCGCACGGTCGTCGGTGATAGCCGGATCGGCCTTCTTACCCAGCCGGATAAGGTCCGCCCGCGTGCAATCGAAATGATCCTGCATGACGTTGAAACGCAGGCGCGACAGCAGACGTCGCAACTCATCGATATGCTGCGGATCCTCCGGATTGACCAACAGATGGAGGTTGACGAAACCGCCTTTGGCAGTTGCGACGTCGAGCCTCAGCTCGACATTAGGAAAGATCAGCTTGGCCGCCGGCAGTCGCCCTGCCGCCTTTTGCCTCAGCACCTCTTCGTAGGTGTCGGTTACATAATAGTCGGTGACCGCGATCGCCTCGATGACCGGCGTCGCCTGTTCCAACGCAGTGAGATAGTCGTGCCACGCCGTAGGACCCCTGAACTGGTTGTTCATAACGGTGCCCGGCGCGTGGATATGCGGTTCCCATCTTCGCCATTCCGATCCTCGACTCAGCATCCTCCCCCCTTATGCGTATGCGCTCGCGCGGCCTATGTCGGCGCATCGCGCCATGAATGCTTCGAAGGACTCGGCCTCTTCCAGCAGCAACCCGTCCTCGACCATCCGAAGATAGTCCTCCCCTCGCGCCTTCAGCGCCAGCCAGGCTCACCTGTCAGGCAGTACCTAAGTACGATTATGGCGGCGGCGAGCTCTTATTGGGCTATCACATACGTTTGGTCAAAGTGGCCAAACTTGTGAGACGTCTCTGATAGTTTGGCCACTTTGGCCAAACTATGTGAGATCGCGCATTCGCGACCATGCGCACTGCATGTGGTGGGCCCACCAGGACTCGAACCTGGAACCAAAGGATTATGAGTCCTCTGCTCTAACCATTGAGCTATAGGCCCGCGCAAGAGCGGCAGTTTACCGTAGCGCGCACGCCGCGCACGAGTTGGTAGTGCGTGCGGTCATGTCGAGGCGTAGGCTGGTCGTCCCCTCAAGTGGAGAGTCCACATGAACACCGAAGCGATCGCCAAGCGGCTGGTTGAACTGTGTCGTGAAGGCAAGTACGAGGATGCGCAGCGCGAGCTGTATGCGGAAGATGCGGTGAGCATCGAGCCGGACGGTTTGCCGCCGGGCGCGTTGGGCAGCGTGCAGGGGCTGGCGGCGATCTATGAGAAGGGGCGACAGTTCGGCGCGATGATCGAGACCGTGCATGGCGGCAGCGTGAGCGAGCCGGTGATTGCGGATAACTGGTTCAGCATTGCGCTGGCGATGGACGTGACCATGAAGGGCCGCGGTCGGCTGAACATGAGCGAGATCTGCGTGTATCGCGTGCATGGCGGCAAGATCGTGCGCGAGCAGTTCTTCTACGACGTCGGCTGAACCCGTGAAACGAAGAAGCCCCGCATGAGCGGGGCTTCTTCGTTATTGCGCTGGTGACGCTTACTCGACGTCGAGGAACGAACGCAGCTGTTCCGAACGGCTCGGGTGGCGCAGCTTGCGCAAGGCCTTGGCCTCGATCTGGCGGATGCGCTCGCGGGTGACATCGAACTGTTTGCCGACTTCTTCCAGCGTGTGGTCGGTGTTCATGTCGATGCCGAAGCGCATGCGCAGCACCTTGGCTTCGCGCGGGGTCAGGCCGGCGAGCACGTCGCGCACGGTTTCCATCAGGCCGGTCTCGGTCGCCGAGTCGATCGGCGAGCTGGCGTTGCCGTCCTCGATGAAATCGCCCAGGTGGGAATCCTCGTCGTCGCCGATCGGGGTTTCCATCGAGATCGGTTCCTTCGCGATCTTCAGCACCTTGCGGATCTTGTCCTCGGGCATCTCCATTTCCTTGGCCAATTCCTCCGGCGTGGCCTCGCGGCCGAACTGCTGGAGCATCTGGCGGGAAATGCGGTTCAACTTGTTGATCGTCTCGATCATGTGCACCGGGATGCGGATGGTGCGCGCCTGGTCGGCGATCGAGCGGGTGATCGCCTGGCGGATCCACCAGGTGGCGTAGGTCGAGAACTTGTAGCCGCGGCGGTATTCGAACTTGTCGACCGCCTTCATCAGGCCGATGTTGCCCTCCTGGATCAGGTCCAGGAACTGCAGGCCGCGGTTGGTGTATTTCTTGGCGATCGAGATCACCAGGCGCAGGTTCGCCTCGACCATTTCCTTCTTGGCGCGGCGGGCCTTGGCCTCGCCGCTGGCCATGGCGCGGTTGATGTCCTTGATGTCGATCAGCGGCAGGAACAGCTTGCGCTCGATGGTGGCGAGCTTTTCCTGCTCGGCGTCGATCGCCTCGCGGTGGGTCTTGATGTTCGGCGACCACTTCTGGCGCTTGCGGCTGAGCTCGGCCACCCACTCGAGGTTGCCCTCGTTGCTGGGGAAGGTCTTGATGAACTCGGCCTTGGGCATCTTCACCTGCTTGACGAAGATGTCCATCAGCACGCGCTCGTGATGGCGGATGTCGTTGACCACTTCGCGCAGCTTGCGCACGAAGCCGTCGATCAGCGCGGACGGCAGCTTGAGCTTGAGGAACTCCTCGGCCATCTGGTCGCGCAGCTTGACGATCTTCTTGTCGGTGATGCTGGCGGCTTTCGGCGCGGCCTTCTGGAACTTGCCGTAGTAGTCGCGCAGCAGCTCCATGCGGCGCTTCACCTCTTCCGGATCGGGACCGGTCGGGCCGGTTTCTTCTTCTTCTTCGGTCGCGGTCTCGTCGTCGTCGGCTTCGGTCTCGTCGCTGGGATCCGGTTCCGGCAGCAGCAGCGCGGCGGCTTCCTTTTCCTTGCGGGCGAGGTCGGCGGCTTCTTCCAGGTCGAGGAAGCCGGCCAGGATCTCGCTGAGGCGGCGCTTGCCGTCCAGGTGCTGGTCGTATTCTTCCAGCAGCAGTTCGATCGTCAGCGGGAAGCTGGCCAGTGCGGTCTGCACCTGGCCGAGGCCTTCCTCGATGCGCTTGGCGATGGCGATTTCGCCCTCGCGGGTGAGCAGCTCGACCGTGCCCATCTCGCGCATGTACATGCGCACCGGGTCGGTGGTGCGGCCGACTTCGGCGTCGACGGCGGACAGCAGCGCCACGGCCTCTTCGGCGGCGGCATCGTCGTCGCCGGAGGTGCTGCCCGGAGCCGCGCCATCGGCGATGGTGTCGGTGTCGGGTGCGGCGTCGTGCACTTCGATGCCGACGCCCTTGAGCACCGCCATGATGTCTTCGATCTGCTCCGGATCGACGATGTCGTCGGGCAGGTGGTCGTTGATTTCGGCGTACGTCAGGTAGCCCTGCTCCAGACCTTTGGAGATGAGCGCCTTGATTTCAGACTGTTGCTCGTGGGGAGCTTTGCTATTCATTAACCGACCGCCGCGGGGTTCAAGAACCGGACATTATAGCGATGTGCTGCTTTTTTGACCAGTTTTCAAGTGGGAAAAAGTTTCGACAAGACACGCAAAAATCGCGCCAAATCGCGAGCTTGCAGTGTTTTTGCTGAATGCTGGCTACGCACGATCCGGCTGTGCCTGTTCAACCGGTGTCGAGCCAGAAAGTCACCGGTCCGTCGTTCACCAGCTGGATCACCATATGGGCACCGAAGCATCCGGTTTCCACCCCCGGATGTGCGACGCGCGCGAGTTCCAGCAAGCGCTCGAACCAGCGCCGGCCATGTTCCGGTGTCGCCGCGCTGGTGAAGCTTGGACGCATGCCAGAACGTGTGTCGGCGGCGAGGGTGAACTGGCTGACCAGCAGCAGGCCGCCGCCGGTATCGGTCAGCGAGCGATTCATCTTGCCGTGGTCGTCGGCGAACACGCGATAGCCGAGCAGGCGTTCCAGCATGCGCTTGGTCTGCGTTTCGCCATCGCCCGGCTGTACCGCGATCAGTGCCAGCAGGCCCGGGCCGATCGCGCCGACGGTTTCGTCACCGATCGTGACGCTGGCTGACACTACGCGCTGAATCAGGGCAATCATGGCGGCACGACAGAGGTGGAGCGACTAGCTTACGGCGCTGATGGTGGCGGCGAAAGATGGCAGACCGGCCCGATGATCTCGGTGTCTGCGGCCGGCTCCCGTAAACTGCGCGGATGCGAGTCGATGTGTATCTCCTCTATCTCCTGTTGCGCCTGCTGGCGCTGCTGCCGCTGCGCGTGCTGCACGGCATCGGCAGTGGGCTGGGTCGGCTGCTGCTGTGGCGGCGTGGCCGCATGGTGCAGAACACGGCGGTGAACCTGCGCATTGCGCGGCCGCAGCTGGACGATGCAAGGCAGGAGGCACTGCTGCGCGAGGTGATGGTCGAGAGCGGCAAGTCGGCCAGCGAGATCGTCAAGGTCTGGGGCGCGGGTGCCGAACGCGCGCTGGAACTGGTGCGCGAGGTACGTGGCGCGGACTTGCTGGATGCCGCGCTCGCCACGGGCAAGGGCGTGATCATCGCTGCGCCGCACCTGGGTTGCTGGGAATTGCTGAACTACTGGCTGTGTCGCAGGACGCCGATGGCGATCCTGTACCGGCCGCCGCGGATCGCCGCGATCGAGGGGCTGCTGCGCAAGGTGCGCGGCGCACTGGCGCCGGAGCAGGTGCGTGCCGATGGTGCCGGTGTGCGTACCTTGTACAAGCGGCTGGCCGCGGGCGGCACGGTCGGCATCCTGCCGGATCAGAAGCCGCGTGCGGGCGAAGGCCAGTTCGCGTCGTTCTTCGGTCGCCAGGCGCTGACCATGGTGCTGCTGCCGCGACTGGCCGCGCGCACCGGCGCCACTGTGCTGTTTGCGTTTGCCGAACGGCTGCAGCGCGGGGGCGGTTATCGCATCCATCTGCTGCCGGCACCGGCGGGATTGGCGGACGCCGATCTGGGTATTGCCTGCAGTGCGCTCAACCAGGGCGTGCAGAACTGTGTCGAGCTGGCGTTTGCGCAGTACCAGTGGCAGTACAAGCGTTACTCGGCCGATGGCCTGATCAGTCCGTACGATCGCGAGCAGGGTTAGCCAGGCGTCCCGCTACGGCGAGGTCTTTTCCAGCCGGCGCAGGAACACGCCCATTTCCTTTTCGGCCTGCTTGTCGCCGCGTTGCGCAGCAGCGGCGATGCCGCTGCGCCAGGCTTCGGCCGCGGCCTGCGCCTGGCCGGCGTCCAGGCAGGCCTTGCCGAGCAGTTTCCAGGCGGCCGAGTAGGTCGGATCGAAGGCAACGGCGCGACGCAGTTCGTCGATCGCCGTCGGGGCGTCTCCGTCAGCAAGCAAGGCATTGCCCAGAGAGAAACGCAGCAATGCGCCGTCGCGCGGGCCGCCACACTGCTGGCGCAGGCCGGCGATCAATCCCGTATTCATGGCTGCGCGTGATAGCGGCGGTCGTCGACCGGGTAGATCTGCGTGGGCTGGGCTGGCTCCGGTGGCGTGTGGCCGGCCGACAGGTCGGCCAGCGAAACGGCCGGCCAGACCACCAGCCACGACGAACGGAACGGCTGCACCAGCAACGCGTAGCGCAAATCGTTGGCGTCGAGTTTTTCCGGATGGGTCACGATCACGCCATCCGGGTGGGCCCGCGCGAAATCCTGCACGGCCTGATCGCCGAACAATTCCGCGATCGGTCGGGTCAGACGGCCCTCGAAATGGAACTGGCCCTCGTAATTGCCCAGATAGGCGATCGGATGGTTTGTCTGCTCGGCGACACCGAGCAAGTGGGCGGTCGGGTGCAGATCCCAGCGCGTCCACAGGGTCAGCGTGAACAAGCTGTTGAGGGCGAGCACGCCGACCAGTCCGGCCACGGCCAGACGGCGCAGTTCACCACGTCCGCGCAACAACAGCAGGCCGCCGATCAGCAGGAACACCACGCCGAAATAGCGGCTGTAGGGAGCGGCGGCCTCGGGCCAGTCGCCATGAAGATAATGGCCAGCTACAAGCAGTGGCAGCGCGAACAGCAGTCCTGCAAACACGATGCCGCCCACGCCCAGTGGCCAGGTGCCGAACCAGCCGTTGCCGGCCAGCGCGGGCCGGCGCTCGCGCAGCACGGCAATCGCCCCGGCCATCAGCAACGCGATGCCGCCGAATTCGGGCAACGGGTAATACAACTGCTTGCCGCTGATCAGTGAAAACACGATGAAGCCGGGTATCAGCCAGCACAGCGCGAAGCGCAGGCCCGGCTCCAGCGGGCGACGCAAACCGGCGATGGCGACCCACACGCGCGGCCAGCCGCTGAACGGAAACAGCAGCAGCGGCAACCACAGCAGGTAGAACCAGAACGGCTCGGCATGGTTCTGCAGATCCTTGCCCGCGGACAATTTGTCGACTACGCGGCCGGCGGTCTGCGTGAAGAACAGCCGTTGCCGGTACGCCTCACCGCCGGAGAATCCGGCCGGCAGCGCCCACGCCAGCAACATTGCGCCGCCGAGCAGCAGCGCCAGGACGCCGCGCCCGTACCAGCGTGCGCGATGCTGGCGTGCCCAGTCGTTCCACAGCGGACCGAGCAGCCACGGGAAGATGATGTGCAGCAGCATCACCGGTCCCTTGGTCAGCAGGCCGAGGCCGATGCACAGGCCAAACAGCAGCCAGCGCGGTTCGGCCCGTTGTGGCTTCGGGGTCAGGCACAGCAGCGCGGCCAGCGTCCATGTCGCCAGCAGCACGTCGTACATGATCTGCAGGCCGAACAGGAACGCATAGGCGAACGCTAGCAGCATCCACGGTGTCGCCTTGGCCATCCACGGCCGGCTCGGGAACAATCGCCGCGCCAGCAACGAGATCAACACCAGTTGCGCGCCGCCGACCAGCACCTCGAGCACGCGTGGCCAGATGTCGTTGACACCGAACACGAACCAGCCGGACTGGATCAGCCAGAACAGCAAGGGCGCCTTCTCGCTGTACGGCTGGCCGTTGATGTGCGGTACCAGCCAGTGACCCTGGTTCCACATCTCCCAGGCCACCGCCAGCGTGCGGGTCGAATACAGCGGCATCGGCCCGTGCGAAAAGATCGCCAGCAGCGCCACCACGGTCCACAGCGGCAGCCAGGGCCATACGGCGCGCAGTTGTTCGGTACGGCTATAGGGGCTCGATGACACGGGCGGACTCTTGGCAGGCGGATGAGTGATTCTAGCCTGCGCGCGGCGCTCGCAAGACGACCGGAAGCCTTGCGGGCCGCAGGCTCAGGCCGGACCCCAGTAGCCGATGCGGCGGCGGATTTTCAGCTTGCGCCACAGGTTCAGCGGCTTGCGGCGCGGATTGCGGGCACCGGCGGCGATGAAGGCGTCGATCGCATCGAGCACGCGCTCGCTGGAGCGGCCATCGCGATAGGGGTGGATCGCGTCCGCGTAGGCACGGATCGCTCGCAACAACTCTGGTGGCGGCGCCAGCGCACGCTCGATCGCCGGCTCGAATTGCGCCGGGTCGTCGATATCGATCAGCTGCGGGCCCGGCCGGCGGTTCTTGAACGTCACCACCGGCTTGCCGGTGAGCAGGAATTCGTTCAATGCGGATGAGGTGTCCGAACACATCATGTCGACCTGCGGGAACAGTTCGAGGATGTTGTCGTTCTCGGCGAACGTGAGGTACTCGTTCTGCAGCGCCTTGAACTTCGCCGTGGTTTGCGGATTCATCTTCGGATGGAAGGTGACGATCCAGCGCCAGCGGCCGTCGCGCGACAGGCGCTTCACCTCGTCATACAGCGCCTCGGCAGCGCTCCACGAAGGCGAGAATGTCGAGTGATAGAGGATCACCGGCGGCTGGCGCACCGGTGGCAACGGGCCGGTGATCTCCTTCATGAAGGGATCGAGCTTGGGGAAGCCGGTCTCGGTCACCGCGAAGTGGCCGACCTTGTCGGCGATCGCCTGGAACTGCGCGGTGTCGCGTGGCCCGGTTGTGCAGTACAGGTCGAAGAAGCCGCGAACGTAGATATGTCGGGGTTTGCCGGCGTCGAAGCCATGGAACGTCTCGACCTTCACGCCGGGGAAGAAGTGCGGCACCGCGTTGCTGGAGGTGATCACCGCGATCGGCTGCCATGCGCGTACTTCGGCCACGCTCAACAGGCGCTCGCCTTCGGCTAGGTCTTCGGCGCCGGGGCCGTCGAAGAACCATGCTGCCTCGTCGCCGCGGGCGCGGATCGCGTCCTGCAGCGGGCGCAGGATCGCCAATGCGTAGCGTTCGGAGCCGTACAGGAGGTAGTGCTTGCGTGAAGCCGGCTTGGGCATGTCAGCGGTCTATCTGGTGGCGGGTCAGGACGGCGGCGGCGCGCGCCACCGACTCCGGATTGTTGACCATCTCGTAATAGCGCATGCGCTTGTACAGCGCATAGCTGGCGGCGGTCTGCGCGATCATGAAGCCGCGCCAGCCATCCAGGAAGGCCAGCCGGAACACGTAATCCTTGAGGAAGGCCAGCGCGAACACGAACGGCGCCTGCCACATCCGCACCGGCTTGCCCTTGTCGAGCCAGTCGCGGCACTTCAGTTCCGCGTAGCGCAACACCTTCAACTGCTTGTGCGGCAGCGTCGGGTTGTTGAGATGGTTGAACGATGCATGCAGCGTCGGCGCGGCGCCGTCGAAACGCAGCGACTCATGCACGCGGGCGTCGCTCCAGCGCGCGCGGTCGCGATGATAGAGCCGCGCCATCCGCTCACCGACCGCAGGACGGTACCAGCGCATCGGGGCGCCCATGTAGATCGTGCTGCGGCGCAGATATGCTGCCGATGCATCGCTGGCCATCAACTCGGGCAGGCGCTGCTCAAGTTCCGCGGCGAGTTCCGGGCCGAGGTATTCGTCGGCATCCAGCACCAGGATCCAGTCGTGGCTGCACTGGGTGGTGGCGAAGTTGCGCTGCGGACCGAAACCGAGCCAGTCCTGCTGCACCACGCGGGCGCCATGTGCCTGTGCGATCGCCACCGTGTCGTCATCGCTGCCGCTGTCGATCACCAGCTTCTCGGCCGCGAACGGGACGCTGTCCAGGCAACGGGCGATGTTGTCGGCCTCGTTGTGGGTGATGATGGCGAGGGTCAGCGGAAACGTGGGCATGCGCGGATTCTAGCCGAAGCCCGTGCCTCGCCTGCGCCACCGCGGTTCGGTGCCAGCGGCCGGAACGATCCGCCCGTTCAGCCTGACGGGTCGCATCTTTGCCCGCCAATCCATGACAATATTCACTTGTGCCGATGGATGGCAGCTCAACCAACGTCGCGCATTCCCTGCAACCGTACCGAACGGCAGCTCATGAAACGAACCCTCGTCACCGGCGGTGCCGGCTTTCTCGGCTCGCACCTGTGTGATCGCCTGATCGCCGATGGCCACGACGTGCTGTGCGTGGACAATTTCTTCACCGGCAGCAAGCGCAACGTGGCGCATCTGCTCGCGCATCCGTACTTCGAGCTGATGCGGCACGACGTGACCTTTCCGCTGTATGTGGAAGTGGAGCGCATCTTCAACCTGGCCTGCCCGGCCTCGCCGGTGCATTACCAGCACGATCCGGTGCAGACCACCAAGACCAGCGTGCATGGCGCGATCAACATGCTGGGGCTGGCCAAGCGCGTCAAGGCGCGCATCCTGCAGGCCTCCACCAGCGAGGTTTACGGCGATCCGGAAGTGCATCCGCAGGTCGAGGGCTACTGGGGCAAAGTCAATCCGATCGGCATCCGCAGCTGCTACGACGAAGGCAAGCGCTGTGCCGAGACGCTGTTCTTCGATTACTACCGTCAGCACGCGCTGGACATCAAGGTAGTACGCATCTTCAACACCTACGGCCCGCGCATGCATCCGAACGATGGCCGGGTGGTGAGCAATTTCATCGTGCAGGCGCTCAAGGGCGAGGACATCACCATCTATGGCGACGGCAGCCAGACCCGCAGCTTTTGCTACGTCGACGACCTGATCGATGTGATCGTGCGGATGATGGATTCCGAGCGTGACTTCACCGGGCCGGTGAACATCGGCAACCCGGTCGAGCACACCATGCTGGAGCTGGCCGAGAAGGTGATCGCGCTGGTCGGCGGACGTTCGAAACTGGTGTTCAAACCATTGCCAGCGGATGATCCGCGGCAACGCCAGCCGGATATCAGTCTGGCCCGCGACAAACTCGGCTGGCAGCCGAAGGTGGCGCTGGAGGATGGCCTGAAAGAGACCATCGGTTATTTCCGCCAGTTGCTGCAGGACGGCGCAGCCGCATGACCAGCTTCGCCGTTGTCATCACCAGCTACAACTATCGCGACTTTGTCGGTGCAGCGATCGACAGCGCACTGGCGCAGACCCGTGCGGCCGCCCAGATCATCGTGGTGGACGACGGTTCCACCGACGGTTCACCGGATTACCTGCGCGAACATTACGGCAGCGATGCGCGTGTAACGCTGCTGTGCGGCGAAAATGGCGGACAACTGGTCGCGTTTCAGTGTGGCGTGGCCGAGGCGCGGGCCGATGTGATTTGTTTTCTGGACGCCGATGATCGCTGGGAGCCGGATTATCTGGCGCAGATCGGGGCGATCTACGACAGTCGCCGCGACATCGATTTCGTGTTCTCCGATATGCGGCTGTTCGGCGATGAAGAGCGTTGGCTGGGTTATGCCGATCGTTCGCTGGATCTGGGATATACCGTGATCAGTACCTATGTGCAGATGCACTGGTACGGCGCCCCGACCTCGGCATTGTCACTGCGCACGCCGTGGGCGCGACGCACCCTGGACCTGCCAGAAGAGCTGAGCAGCAACTGGCGGCTTTCTGCCGACAATTGCCTGGTCTACGGAGCAAGCGTGCTGGGTGCGCACAAGTACTATTTGCGCACCAATGCGGTGCACTATCGCATTCATGGCAATAACGGCTGGTGGGGCAAGCAGACGGCCAGCAATCAGTATCTCAACAGGTTTCGTTCGCGCTGTCTGATCGAGATCTATGCCAAGCGAATCGGGCTGGACGAACGTTGCGTGGAGAGTGCCAAACACGAGTTCCGCACCAAACCGGATCCGAGCTGGCGCGAGGCCAAGCGTTACGCGAGCCTGGCGCAACTGCGCCGCGGGTCATGGTTGCGCAATCTGGAGCGTGCTGCATCGATTCTGTGGCCCGTATTCAAGCATCGTCATCGGGCGCCCAAAGAACTGCGGGACATGGATTGAGCGAGACTGCCGCGATGCGCATCAGCGTTGCCGTCATCACCTACAACTGGCCCGATGCACTGGAGTTGGTGCTGAGGGCGCTGGCTGCACAGAGCGAATTGCCGCACGAGGTGATCGTCACTGACGACGGGTCGCAGCCAGCCACGCGCGAACTGCTGGAACGCATCGCGCTCGACTACCCGGTACGCCTGGTACACCTGTGGCAGCCGGACGACGGTGCCCGCATGAGCCGGGCGCGCAACCGCGCGATTGCGGCCGCGCAGGGCGATTACATCATCCTGCTCGATGGCGATATGGTGGCCGAGCGGCATTTCATCGCCGATCATCGCGCCTTCGCGCGTCGTGGCTGTTTCGTGCAGGGCTCACGCGTGTTGACCGACGCCATGCTGACTCGCCGCATGCTGGAACGGCATCTGATCCTGCCTGGCTTCTTCAGCCGCGGCATCGAGCGCCGCCGTCATACGCTGCACCTGCCTGTGCTGGCGCGCTGGTATGCCAGGCCAAGCACCAGGCGGCGCGGCATCAAGAGTTGCAACATGGCGTTCTGGCGCGACGATTTGCTGCGAATCAATGGCTTCAATGAAGCGATGACGGGTTGGGGTCGCGAGGACACCGAACTGGCCGTGCGCGCGTTCCATGCCGGCCTGCTACGGCGCGATGTCCGCTTCAGTGCTCTGGCAACCCATCTTTACCACCGTACCCGCAAACACGTCGTCGACAATCCGAATGATCGCGTGGTGCTCGACACTATCGTTCGACGACTGACTCGCTGCGAGCTTGGACTCGATCTGCATTTCGCCGAGTTTTCGACAGCACCGCCGGACCTTCGCCTGGTTTCAGGTGGCCGCGACTGAGGAACACACGGGTTGCTGGCGATGCAGGTTCCGCGTCACGGCCGCTCACCGGGCGCAGTGTCAGTGCAGGAGCCCGGAGGGCTCGCGAGCGCCACGGGAGCTGCGCGAACGCCGATGAAAGGGCGGAAGCACCCCACCCCACCCATTTGATGAAATGCCTGCGCTGCAACAGCAGGGCATAGATCACGGCGAGAGGCAGGGCAACCAGCATCAGTTTGAGGAGATAACGCCATCCTGCGCCATCACCCTGGTATGTGCGGATCGCCAGATGACGCGAGCGTGCGTAATGAAACGCCTTCACCAAGCTGACCCGAACGGAAGGCGCCGAAGACGCGCCGCCGACATGCCAGGCATTCGCCGCCGGTTCGAACAGACATTCAAAACCCGCCTTGCGCATGCGCAGGCAAAGGTCGTCGTCTTCGTAGAACAGGAAGAAGCGTTCGTCGAAGCCGCCGATATGGCGGAATGCTTCCGTGCGCAGCAGCAGGCAGCAGCCATTCAGCCATTGGGCGCTGCAGGTGGCGTCCGCCACTTGATATGGCTTGCGTGGGCAGAGATCATAGAAGGCGCGGCGAAAGCATTTCTGAGGCTTCCGATTCTCGCGCCAGCTTTGCGGCGCCACGATGCCTGCTGAGGGATAGCGCCATAGCGTATCCATCAAGGTCAGCAGGCCGTCGGGCTTTATGTCGCAATCGGGATTGAGCAACAGGGCAAACGGCGTGCGAACCTCCGCCATGGCCTCATTGTTGGCTTTGCCAAAACCGCCGTTGTCAGCGCGTTCGATGATTCTGGCGTGGGGCAGAAGCCGGCGGATGGCCGACGTCGTACCGTCATCGCTGCCATTGTCGATGATCAGGACGTGGGGGAAGGGGCGCAACGTGTCCGCGAGCGACTCGATGAGCATCCGGCTCTTGTACGTAACGCAGATGATTGTCACCTGCTCAATGGAGTTGCTGTCTCTCACGCGGGCCTTGTCTACACCTCTTGAGATGATGTGCGTTGCGCGGCCGGTGGTATGCAGGCCAGCAACAGGATGAACAGGTGGCGGTGTGAAAAGTCTGCCCAGAGGCCGTTGGCGAGACCGGCTGTCAGATAGATAAGCAGGATGCAGGTGTAGATGTTTCGTGAAACCGGGTCCAGCCGTCTGATGTAGCGTGCCAGCGCGACCAGTAACAGCAGATAAACCAGCAGGCCGACGGCACCCTGTTCGGCGAGGATCAGCAGCATCTCCTGATGTGGATGACCCATCAGGAAGGCATTGAAATGCGGAAGTCCCTCAATCGATTGGCGGTACAAGGGCGCCCATTGGCTCAGGCCATGGCCAAATACGGGCGCTGCGGCAATGATCGGGAGGGTGCGCCGCCACAGCTCAAGACGAATGCCGGTGGACGTCGGCGTCCGCTGGCTGACGTACGACTCGGCTTCCTGCGCGATCGATACCACGAGTCGTTCACGAACCGGCGGCGTGAACCAGACAATGGCCAGGGCAGCGGCAGCAAGGGTGCAGGCTATCAACGTGGAGCGCCAACCCACACGTCCTTTGATGAGGGTATGCCAGACCCAGTAAGCCAGCAAAGGGACAAGCACCAGATAGGTCGTGCGGCTTTCGAGCACCAGGACAATATTGATCAACGCCAGCAAGGCTGCCGCCGAAAGAAAGATCTTCAGCCACTTGGACCGCGTGGCAATTGCCGCAGCGAGCGCCATGGATCCGAAAACAAGCAGGGCTATACCTTGCTGGGTGTATTCCTTGAATACGGTATTGCGCATGGCCGGTTGGGAGAGAGTCAGCGAACGCTGAGGTATCAAGCCAAAAGCCATGCCGTAGGAAATAAGCAGGACCAGTCCCACGGCCAAAGCAAAGGCAATGAGTGCGCGCCGCCGCCACTGCGGTGTCTGCAGCAGTGAGCCCAGAAGCAGGGGATACCAACATGCCCACACAAATGAGCCGGTCAGTGGCAGGACGGAGGTGGCGTACCACGTGTGCACGGCACTCAACACCAGCACGCCCCACCACAGCAGGGCGCCCTGCACCACGGGATTGCGTGCGGCCGCCAGCCAGCGCTGACGCGCGTTATTACCCAGCAGCGAGAAAACCAGGCTCAGTACAAGAGCAATGTTGGTCGCAGGCTTGTTCAGGGGAACAACAAAAAGGCTGGCGACAGCGCACCACTGCCCTGCGATGCACAAGGCGTCTCGAACGCTTGCGAGAGGGGATTGGGTACTCATCAGGACGGAGACGTCACCTGCATGCAATGCACAGTGACTTGCATGCTGGCCGACGCGGGCTCAACGTGGGCGCCACGAAGGCCACCAAGTCTATAGGGTGGCCGGTACGCCTTGCAAAGACTTGGCTCTCATCCATCTGCGTCATCGTTGGCACTTTCGCTCATGCGCGGCGTGCAGCCTGGCACGACGGCGTCAGCCCTGAACATCCACCACTCCCGGCGATTGGCGTGGCCGACATAGATGGCGTGATGACGGTCCACGCACGTGCCCATCGCTTCGTCGAGGCTGAATATCCAGCGCTGCGCCGGAGCCTCCTGCAACCACGCGGCGGCATCGGCATATTGTTGCGGCCAGGGCTTGAGGAAGCCGAATTCGGTGATCGGTCCCTGCGCCATCAGCAGGTTCTGTTCCTTCCAGGCGAGCAGGCCGATGGTCGCGTCCGGTCCGGCGATGGCACGCGCCCGCAGCATCACGTCGCGTGCCGAGCGATCGCCGTTGAGCATCGGATAGCCCCACAGGCCGTACAGTCCCCACAGCAAGCCGGCGAACAGCAGCCAGCCCAGCGGTGCATGGCGCACCCGCGTGAAGGCGACGACGACGAGGCCGGTCACGCCGATGCTCAGCAGCAACCACCAGATCTGCGGATCCAGGCTTTGTTCGATCTTGCCGGCCCAGGCCGGATGTCGATGGATCGCCAGGGTCGCGACGACCGTCAGCGCGCCGGCCAGCAGCAGGGTCAGCGCGAACACCGCCGCGCGCACGCCCCGCCGACGCAGCAGGCCAGGCAGCAGTGGTGCCAGCGCCAGCGCGGTCATCGGCAGTGCCGGCAGGATATAGACGTCGCGCTTGCCCGGGCTGAACGAGAAGAACAGCAAGACCAGCACGATCCAGCCCAGCGGCAGCAGGAAGCGCGCATCGCGTCGCTTCAGTCGTCGCCACCATGCCGGCAGCGCCCAGGGCAACAGCAGCGACAGCGGCAGCCAGTCGACCACGATGATGCCGAGGAAATAGAACGGCGAATGGATATGCCCGGTTGGCGTGGCGTAGCGATGCACGGTCTGCCCGAACAGGATGTTCTGCACATATTCGGCGTGCTGTGGATCACCGTCGGCGCGCGCGACCAGCAGCATTGGCAGCAGCCAGCCCAGGATCGGCAGCAGGAACAGCGCCAGGCCACCAGCCCAGCGCCAGCCGCCCCTCGGCAAGGCGAGCTGATGCCAGTGGCCGCGGCGCGCGATCAGGTAAGGGATCAGCATCAACAGCGCCAGCACACCGACACCCTTGGTGGCCACGCCGACGCCCGCAAAGAAGCAGCCCGCAGCAAACCAGCGCCACGATGGCCCCAGCAGCAGATGACGCAACAGGCCGTAATTGGCCAGCGTGATCCAGCCGAGCAGCAGCGGATCGATCTGCGCATTGCGCATCTGATAGGTGAAGTGGATGGTCACCAGCAGCGCGGCTGTCGCCAGCAACGCGCAGCGATGATTCCACAGCCGTCGCGCCAGGTCGTAGACCAATGCCAATGCCGTCAGCGCCGCCGCCAGCGAAGGCAGCAGAAACGCCACCCGCCACTGCCCGGTGGCCAGATAGGCCAGCGCCTGCAGCCACATGAAAACCGGCGGCTTGTCCGGATACAGCTCGTGACCGCGGTGTGGGAACAGCCACTGACCATGCTCGACCATCAGTCGTGCGACCAGTGCGAAACGTGGCTCGTCGGACGGCCACGGATCGCGCAGACCGATGCCAAGACCGAGCAGCAGCAGTGCGAACACGCCGAACAGCAGCAATTCCCAGCGGGCGTCGCGCAACCACAGCGGGCGAGCATGGGACAGGGGCGTACAGGGCTTCACGGGCGGGGCGTTCCGTCAGCGGCGATCGATGATGTCAAGCATAGCCGGGCCGACTGCGGTATTCGTATTGCAATGATGGCCGCGGGTCGGTTCTGGCCGTCCCGGCAGGGCTCAGGGCTGTTTCTGCAGCACTGCGTAATACATGCCGTCGAGGTCCCCATCGCCGGGCAGGATCTGCCAACCCACCGACGCGGCGTGGCCCACCGGCAATGCGAATGCGATCGGCTGTGCGTCGGGTTGGGCCGCCAGCAGTTCGCCAACGATGGCCACGTTTTCCGCACGCAGTACCGAGCAGGTGATGTAGACCAGCCGCCCGCCCGGCGCCAGCAGCGGCCACAGCGCAGAGAGAATGCGGCGTTGCTGTGCGTGCATGGCGGCAATATCGCTTTCGCGCCGATGCAGCCGCACGTCCGGCCGGCGACGCAGCACGCCGGTGGCCGAGCACGGCGCGTCGATCAGGATGCGATCGAAGGGCTGGCCTTTCCACCAGCCCTTCGGTGCGCCGGCATCGCCGATCACCAGCTTGGCATTCAGCCGCAACCGCATCAGGTTCTGCCGGATGCGTTCGGAGCGCGGAGCATCCAGTTCGAGCGCGGTCAGATCGATATCGGCGCGCTCGAGCAGATGGCAGGCCTTGCCACCAGGTGCGGCGCAGGCGTCGAGCACACGCAGGCCATCCCTGAGTTCGGCCAGGTCGGCGGCTACCTGCGCGGCGCCATCCTGCACGGCGAACAGACCATCCTCGAAACCGGGCATGCGGGTGACGTCGGTGCTGTGCGGCAGTACCAGCGCGTCGCTCAACCATGGATGGATTTCGGCCGTATAGCCCGCTGTTTGCAATTGCTCGACCAGCGCGGCGCGCTCGCTGCGCTGACGATTGACGCGCAACATCAGCGGCGGCTCGCGATTGTCGGCCGCCATCACCGCGTCGGCCTGTTCCGGCCAATCGTTTTGCAGTGCCGTGGCCAGCCAGGCAGGATGTGCGTGGCGGGTCTGCGGCTTGGCATCGAGTCGGGCGATCAGGCTTTCGCGCTCACGCTGCCAGCGGCGCAGCACGGCGTTGACTAAACCGGCCAGCTGCGGTCGCTGCAACGCACGCACCGCCTCCACCGTGGCGGCCACGGCCGCGTAGTCCTGCAGTTCGAGGATTTCCAGTTGCACCAGCCCCAGCACCAGCAGCGCGTGGATCGCCGGATCCTTGTGGCGCAGGGATTTTTCCAGCAGGCCGTCGATCGCGGCATCGAAGCGCAGCCACCAGCGCGCGCCTTCGCTGAGCAGGGCCATCAGCAAGGCGCGGTCGCGTGGGTCTGCCAGCCGCGGCGCGTAACGTTCCATCACGTCGCGCAGCGAGGCGCCGCGCAGGGCGATTTCGGCGAGTCCCTTGGCAGCGAATGCGCGGGTATCGGCTTTCATCGAACCAGTCTTCATGGGGCCAGTCTTCATTGGAGCTGGCGCAGCTCAGGGCGGGCGTTGAGGTAATCGATCGCGCCGATGCGTTTGCCCCCGGCACGTTGCAGAGCGATAACGCGCAGCGCGCCGTGGCCGCAGGCGAGGTCGATGCCGTCGCGGCCAGCGGCCAGTACGCTGCCGGGTCTGGCAGCGTGGTCGAGTTCGATCGCCTGCGCGGCCCAGATCCGCAACGGCTCGCCGGCGATCGCGCCTTCGGCGACCGGCCATGGATCGAACGCGCGCACCTGCCGCTCCAGTTCGATGGCCGGCCGGCTGAAGTCGAGTCTTGCCTCGGCCTTGTCCAGCTTGTGCGCGTAGGTGACGCCTTCCGCCGGTTGTGGCGTGGCAATGAGTGCTTCGCCGGTCAGCGTGCGGCGCAGGCCTTCGATCAACACGTCCGCACCCAGCAAGGCGAGACGATCGTGCAACGAGCCGCCGGTGTCCTCGCGAGCAATCGGCGTGCGTCGCTGCAGCAGGACCGGGCCGGTATCCAGGCCCGCTTCCATCTGCATGAGGTCGACGCCGCTTTCGCTGTCACCGGCGAGAATCGCGCGCTGGATCGGCGCCGCTCCGCGCCAGCGCGGCAGCAGGCTGGCGTGCACGTTCCAGCAGCCGAGTCGCGGGATCGCCAGCACCTTGCGCGGCAGGATCAGGCCGTAGGCCACCACCACCAGCAGGTCCGGCCGATACGCGGCCAGTGTCTGCTGTGCTTCGACGGATTTCAGTGATTCGGGCTGCTCGACCGCGATACCGGCGGCCAACGCGGCCTGCTTGACCGGACTGGGCGTGAGCTTGCGGCCGCGACCGGCAGGACGATCGGGCTGGGTGTAGACGGCCACCACTTCGGCACCGCTGGCGCGGCAGGCCTCGAGGCAGGGGACGGCGAATTCGGGGGTGCCGGCGAAGACCAGCCGCAGGCCTGAAAGACTATTCAAGCACTGGCCGCCTGCTTGCGCTGCTTGTCCAGCCGTTTCAACAGCAGCGCGCGCTTCAGCGACGACAGGTAGTCGACGAACACCTTGCCGTCCAGATGATCCATCTCATGCTGGATGCACACCGCCAGCGGGCCTTCGGCCTCGACGATGATTTCCTTGCCGTCGACGTCCTGCGCCTTCACCTTCACTCGCAAGGCGCGGGTGACATCGGCATACAGGCCGGGAAACGACAGGCAGCCTTCCTGGTAGACCTGCGAGCCGTCCTTCTCGAGGATCTGCGCATTGATCAGCGCCAGCGGCTGCTTGCGGTCGTCGCTCATGTCGGCGACCAGCACGCGCTGATGCACGTCGACCTGGGTCGCGGCGAGGCCGACGCCATTGGCGGCGTACATGGTCTCGAACAGATCGGCGACGAACTGTTTGAGCTTCGTATCAAACGTGCTGACCGGCTCGGCACGGGTGCGCAGACGGGGGTCGGGGAACTCGAGTATGGGCAGGACGGACATGGAATCACCTCGGCGCCGGAATTGCGGGCGATTTGGTAAAAAGCCACCCCCGGTGCGATCTAGAATGTGCCTCATTGTACGTCGGCAACCATCCGAGTGCAGACGATTTTTGCCAACTCACGCCTGTTGCGCGCGTTAACCATTCGGTTACACTCGACCGAGCATCTGGGGAAGGGGGATTCCCACCAATGATCAAGAAAATTATCGTGTTGCTGGCCGGCATGCTGGTCACCGTGGCCGTCTATGCAGCCGGCGCGCAACTGCGAGCCGATCATCCCGACAGCTACACCGTGCGCCGGGGCGACACGCTTTGGGATATCTCCGCCAAATTCCTGTCCAAGCCGTGGCTGTGGCCGGAGATCTGGCAGGCCAATCCGCAGGTGCGCAATCCGCATCTGATCTACCCCGGTGACGTGCTCAACCTGTCCTTCATCAACGGACCACGTTTGCGGCTGCAGCCACAGGTGCACCCCGAAGGCGAAGCGGTATCGGCGATTCCGCTGTCCGAACTGAAAATGTTCCTCAAGGACATGCGGGTGATGGACTCGAACGCTGTCAGCTCCGCGCCGTACGTGGTCGGCCTGGAAGAGGCCCGCCTGCGTGGCGCGGTAGGCCAGAACATCTACGTGCGCGGCCTGCAGGGCGAGCCGGGTCAGCGCTGGGCGATCGTGCGACCGACTCACGTCTTCCGCGGCTTCAATCAGAACGATCCGAGTCGCGCCGATCTGGTCGGCCATGAGTTGGACAGCAATGCGGCGATGGTCAATGCGCCGTGGGATGAGAACACTCGCAATGACGGCCATTACGGCCGCGGCGACGACCTTGGGGTTGAAGTCAGCGTGATCGGTACTGCCGAGACGTTGCGCATGGGTGACCCGTCGACCCTGTTGCTGCTCAACGCAACGCTGGAAATCCGCAGCGGCGATCGCATCATGCCGATCGATGACACGCCGTACGACGCGTTCTACTACCCGCATCCGCCGAAGTCGGTGCCGGCCAACGCCAAGGTGATCGGGTTTGCCGATGCGATGGATGCAGTCGGTTCGCGCCAGGTGGTGATGCTGTCGGTCGGCGCGAAGGACGGCGTCGACAATGGCCAGACCTTCACGATCTACGAGCCGGGCGAGACCATTCACGACGACGTGGCCAGCAACAGTTGGAACCGCGGCGTGGGCAAGAAGGTCACCCTGCCGGACGAGTACGTCGGCCATGTGATGGTGTTTCGTACCTTCGATCGGGTCAGCTACGGCTTGATCATGGATGGGCTGCGCCCGGTGCACATCGGCGGCCGTCTGCGCGCACCGGAATAATCGCGCGGCGCTTGCAGTCGGTATCTGCCTACAGCACGGCGCGGCCATCACCGCGCCGTTTCTGTTTGCGCCGGTTCCGTAAACTGCAGCACATGCACATGCACATGGATGACATGGATGAACTGCGCGCATGGCTGATCGCATTGCGCACGCCGGCCCTCGGCCCGGGTGGTCTGCGCGAGCGGCTGGATGCGGCCGATGGCGATATCGGGAAGGTGGTGGCGCAGCTGCAGCGCCACGCCGCGGCACTCGGTGAGTCGGCGCAAGCGTGGCTGGCACAGCCCGATGAGGCGCTATTGGCAACCGATCTGGCGTGGCTGGCCGAGCCCAACCATCAGCTGTTGCGTTGTACCGAAGCGGATTTTCCTCCGCAGCTGGAAAACATTCCGCAACCGCCAGCCGCCTTGTTTGTGGTTGGCGACGCCAGCCTGTTGCTGTATCCACAGGTGGCGATCGTTGGTGCCCGCAGTGCCAGTGCAAGCGGGCTGGTGCATGCCCGTGCGTTTGCCCGGGCGCTGGCACGGGCCGGCTTCGCGATTACCAGCGGCATGGCCGATGGCATCGACGGCGCGGCCCATGCGGCGGCACTCGATGCTGGCGCTGCAACGCTGGCGGTGATCGGCACCGGACCGGATCGGGTGTATCCGCGCAAGCATCATGCGCTGGCCCAACGGATTGCCGCGCAGGGTGTGCTGATCAGCGAGTTTCCGCCCGGCACGGCCGCGCGTGCCGATCATTTTCCGCGGCGGAACCGGATCATTGCGGGCCTGTCGCTGGGTACGCTGGTGATCGAGGCGGGCCTGCGCTCCGGTTCGTTGATCACCGCGCGGCTGGCCGCGGAACAGGGGCGCGAGGTGTTCGCGCTGCCCGGTTCCATCCATAATCCGCTGGCTCGCGGTTGCCATCGGCTGATTCGTGATGGTGCGCGACTGGTCGAAACTGCGGTGGAGATTATCGAGACATTGGCTCCGGCAGCGCGCATGCTTGGCCGCGAACTGGCTGTCCGGCTGCAGACCGAGACCGGTGACGAGACGACTCGAGAGCCGGTTGCCGAGGGTGCTGCAGGCAGTTCGCGTGATCGTTTCGGTCACTGTGAAGATCCCGAATATCGTCGTCTTTTGACCGAACTTGGCTACGATGCAGTGACATTGGACGAACTTGTCCAGCGCACGGGGCTATCGGCATCCGCACTGTCCTCGATGTTGCTGATGCTGGAACTGGACGCCAGGATCGAGAGTCTGCCAGGCAACCGTTACCAGCGATTGCCCGACGATGACTGATCAGTGATGTCCGCATCGGCCCGGCCAGTCTGGCTGGTCCGGGCTTGACAGCCGCTGGCGCGACATGGTTTCAACTATATATATGTCCGGCACGGAAGCGCCGGTGGTTCACTTGCGGAAATCCAGCTTCATGGCAAAAAACCTGCTCATCGTCGAGTCACCGGCCAAAGCCAAGACGATCAACAAATACCTCGGCAAGGACTTCCAGGTCCTCGCCTCCTACGGTCACGTGCGTGACCTGAAGCCGAAGGAGGGCGCGGTCGACACCGAGCACGGTTTCACCATGGCCTACGAGATCATCGAGCGCAACGAGAAGCACGTCGATGCGATTGCCAAGGCGGCGAAGCTGGCCGACGACATCTATCTCGCGACCGACTTGGATCGCGAAGGCGAGGCAATCAGTTGGCACATCAGCGAGATCCTGAAGGAGCGCGGCCTGACCAAGGGCAAGCAGCTGCACCGGGTGGTGTTCTCCGAGATCACCCCGAGGGCGATCAAGGCCGCGGTCGCCGCGCCGCGCCAGTTGTCGCATGACCTGGTCGATGCGCAGCAGGCCCGTCGCGCGCTGGACTACCTGGTCGGCTTCAACCTGTCGCCGGTGCTGTGGCGCAAGGTGCAGCGCGGGTTGTCCGCCGGTCGCGTGCAGTCGCCGGCGCTGCGCATGATCGTCGAGCGCGAGGACGAGATCGAGGCATTCAAGGCGCGCGAATACTGGACCATCGAGGCCCAGCTGAAACATGCCGATGGCGATTTCACGGCGCGTCTGAGCAAGCTCAACGGCAAGAAGTTCGAGCAGTTCGATCTCACCAACGAGGCCGATGCGCAAGCCGCGCGCGACGCACTGAAGCAGGCCGCCCGTGGCCATCTCACCGTCAGCGACGTCGGCTCGAAGGAACGCAAGCGCCGCCCGGCCGCTCCGTTCACCACCTCGACCCTGCAGCAGGAAGCCGCGCGCAAGCTCGGCTTCACCACCAGCCGCACGATGAAGGTGGCACAAGGTCTGTATGAAGGCGTGGCGCTCGGCGACGAGGGCAATGTCGGCCTGATCACCTACATGCGTACCGACTCCACCATGCTCGGCGACGATGCCGTGGCCGAGCTGCGCCAGCTGATCGCCCGCGATTTTGGTGGCCATGCGTTGCCCGATGCGCCGCAGGTCTACAAGACCAAGTCGAAGAACGCACAGGAAGCGCATGAGGCGATCCGTCCGACCTCGGCGATGTACACGCCGAAAGCGATCGCCGGCTTCCTCAGCGACGACCAGCGCAAGCTGTACGAGTTGATCTGGAAGCGCACCGTCGCCTGCCAGATGATCCACGCCACGCTGAATACCGTTTCGGTGGAATTTGCCTTACGCGATGTGAATGGCGGCGACGCTTCGTTCCGCGCCAGCGGCACCACCGTGATCGATCCGGGCTTCCTCGCCGTATACGAGGAAGGCAAGGACCAGAAGACCGCCGAGGACGACGACGAAGGCCGTCGCCTGCCGCGACTGGCGGTGGGCGAGCAGGTGCCGCTGCACGAAATCGCCGCCGACCAGCATTTCACCGAGCCACCGCCGCGCTACTCCGAAGCGAGCCTGGTCAAGGCGCTGGAAGAACACGGCATCGGCCGTCCGTCGACCTACGCCAGCATCATCCAGGTGCTGCAGAATCGCGAATACGTTTTCCTCGACAGTCGTCGCTTCAAGCCCAGCGATGTCGGTCGCGCGGTCAGCAGGTTCCTCACCGCGCATTTCACCCGCTACGTCGACTACGACTTCACCGCGAAGATGGAAGACGAACTCGACGCGGTCAGCCGTGGCGAGGAGGCCTGGGTGCCGCTGATGGAGCGCTTCTGGCTGCCGTTCAAGCAGCAGGTGGACGAGAAGACCGAATCGGTCGACCGCAACGAGGCCACTGGCGCGCGCGAACTCGGCAGCGACCCGAAAACCGGCAAGCCGGTCTCGGTGCGGTTGGGCCGCTTCGGGCCGTATGCCGCGATCGGCACCAAGGACGACGAGGACAAACCGACCTTCGCCTCGCTGCGTCCCGGCCAGAGCATGCACACGATCACCCTGGCCGAAGCGCTGGAGCTGTTCAAGCTGCCGCGTCAGCTCGGCGTGGCGGAGAACGGCGACGAGGTCATGGTTGGCGTCGGTCGCTTCGGCCCGTTCGTGAAGCAGGGCAGCACCTATGCCTCGCTCAAGCCCGAGGATGATCCATACACGATCGAGCTGCCACGCGCATTGCAGATCGTGGCCGAGAAACTCGAAATGCTCGCGAACCGCCTGATCCTCGACTTCGGCAACGGCGTGCAGGTGCTCAATGGTCGCTACGGCGCCTACATCACCGACGGCGAGAAGAACGCTCGCATCCCGAAGGAGCAGGAGCCGAAGGAGCTGACCGAGAAGCAGTGTCTGGAATTGCTGGCTGCCGCACCGGCGCGCAAGCCCGGCCGCTTCGGCAAGAAGACCGCCGCCAAGAAAACCGCGACCAAGAAGACTGCCGCCAAGAAGGCCGCGCCCGCGGTGAAGAAGACCGCCATCAAGAAAACCGCCACGAAAAAGAAAGCCACCAGGAAGACGGCGATCAAAAAAACGGCTACCAAAAAAGCGGCGACGAAGAAAGCCGTGGCAGCGAAAGTCGAGGCCTGAGTGCTACGGCGCTTCACCCTCGCCGAGTCCGGTGCTGCCGCCGAGCTGCTGCACGCTGGTGGCGTGCTGGCCTATCCGACCGAGGCGGTGTTCGGCCTCGGCTGCGATCCGCATGATCGCATCGCGTTCGAGCGTCTGTTTGCGTTGAAGCAGCGGCCGCCGACGCAGGGCGTGTTGCTGATCGCCGCCGAGTTCGCCCAGGTCGAGCGTTATATCGAGCTGGGCGCCGTGCCTGCGGAAGTCCTGCGGCAGGTGCGGGCAAGCTGGCCCGGACCGCATACCTGGATTTTCCCGCGCTCGCCGGACGTGCCGGCATGGATCGCCGGTGCACACGCCGGCATCGCGCTGCGGGTCACCGCCCATGAGCCTGCCGCCGCGTTGTGTCGCGCGTTCGGCGGTGCGCTGGTATCGACCAGTGCGAACCCCCACGGCCAGCCGCCGGCACGGCTGGCGCAGACCGTCGCGAATTATTTTGGCGACGCACTGGACGGCCTGCTGGACGCCCCGCTGGGCGGCCAGACCAGTCCTACCGTGATCCGCGATGCGTTGTCGGGCACTATCATCCGCGCCTGAACGGTCGAAGGATCGCTTCGGAACGGTACCTACCTGCGGCTCCGTGAACCGTTGCAGGACGACAGTTCGGGCCATTCACGTTGGCGTGCATAGGCCGGAGCGATGCTGTTCCTGCAAAGCGACGAATTGGAATATCGGGAGAGTGCGGCTTGGCCATCGTTTACGACACCTACCAGCGTGAAGCGCCGCAACGGCTGCCGCTGCTGAGCGCTGCCGACCCTTCGCGGGTGCTGGTCTGGCGACACGGCGAGGTGGTGACTGCCGCGCAGTTCCTGGCACATGTGCATGCGGTGGCTGCCGGCTTGCCTGCCGCGGCGGCCGCAGTGAACCTGTGCGAGGACCGCTACGCGTTCCTGGTGGCGTTCTGCGCGATCGTGCTGCGTGGCCAGATCAACTTGCTGCCGTCATCGCGTGCACCGCAGGCAGTGGACGAAGTGATGGCGGCGCATCCGGGCTGCTATGCGCTGGGTGAGCAGGTACTCCTGCCGGCGCCGCCCGGTTATCGGCTGTTGCCGTCGCTGGACGCCAACTTGCCGCTGGAAACCGATACGAGCTGGCCGATGATTCCAGCCGATCAGGTCGTGGCGATCGGCTACACCTCCGGCTCCACCGGCATGCCCAGCGCCAACGAGAAGACCTGGGGCAGTTTCCACGCCAGCAACGCCGGCAACCTGGGCATGCTGCATGCGGCCGTCGGTCGGCATGTCGAGATCGTCGCCACGGTGCCGCCACAACACATGTACGGCATGGAGATGTCGGTCCTGCTGCCGCTGCTCGGCGAAATCAGCGTGCATGCCGGGCGGCCGTTCTTTCCGGCCGATGTGGCGGCGGCACTGGCCGAAGTGCCTTCGCCCCGGCTGCTGGTGACCACGCCGGTGCATCTGCGCGCGCTGGTCGAGTCGGGCATTGCGTTGCCGCCGATTGCGGCGGTGGTCTCGGCCACCGCGCCGCTGCCCGTCGAATTGGCAGAGGCCGCCGAACAGCGCTTCGGCGCTGTGGTGCTGGAGGTATTCGGCTCCACCGAAACCTGCGTATTCGCCAGCCGCCGCCCTGCCGTGGACGAGGATTGGTCGTTGTACGACGACGTCACCTTGCATCCGCAGCCCGATGGCACCGCGATCGAGGCACCCCAGCTGAGTACGTCGGTCACCCTGGCCGATATCGTCAGTCTGTCCCACGGCGGTCGCCGTTTCCGTCTGCGCGGCAGGCACGCCGACATGCTGGAGATCGCCGGCAAGCGTGCCTCGCTGAGCGATCTCAGCCGGCGCCTGCTCGCGATACCCGGCGTGCAGGACGGTGTGGTGTTCCAGCTTGATGCCGCCGATGCGCTCGGCGTGCACCGGATTGCAGCACTGGCGGTAGCGCCGGGGCTGGATGAGCACACGATTCTCGACGCATTGCGTCAGGCCATCGATCCGCTGTTCCTGCCGCGTCCGCTGCGCCTGGTCAGCGCGTTGCCGCGCAATGAAACCGGCAAGTTGCCGCGCGCGGCGTTGCTGGAGTTGCTGCACCATCACGATTGAATCCGCAGACTGAACCCACGCGACTGAACCCGAGCGGGTGATCCGCCGCAGCCGCTACAATGCGCGCCTGCGCGGCGTGGCGCATGGTGGTTCTCGGAGTGCAGGCATGAAGGTTCTCGTCATTGGCAGCGGCGGTCGCGAACACGCGCTGGCGTGGAAGCTCAAGCAGTCGTCACAGGTTGATGAGGTGATCGTGGCGCCCGGCAATGCCGGCACCGCGCATGAGCCGGGCGTGCGCAATGCCGATGTCGCGATGGACGATCTCGATGGCCTGCTGCGGCTGGCCAAGCACGAGAAGATCGGGTTGACCGTTGTCGGTCCCGAGGTGCCGCTGGTAGCCGGCGTGGTCGACCGCTTTCGCGCGGCCGGCCTGCGCATCTTCGGCCCGCGTGCGATCGCCGCGCAACTGGAAGGCTCCAAGGCGTTCGCCAAGGATTTCCTGCAGCGCCACAACATTCCCACCGCGCATTACGCGGTGTTCACCGATCTGAATCCGGCGCTGGCCTATGTGCGTCAGCATGGCGCTCCGATCGTGATCAAGGCCGATGGCCTTGCTGCCGGCAAAGGCGTGGTGGTCGCGCTGACCCTGGCCGATGCGGAGCTTGCGCTGCACGACATGCTTGGCGCGCACAGTTTCGGCGATGCCTCGGCGCGGGTGGTGATCGAGGAATTCCTCGACGGCGAGGAGGCCAGCTACATCGTGATGAGCGACGGCAGCCACGCGCTGCCGATGGCCTCGAGCCAGGATCACAAGCGCCGCGACGAAGGCGATCTGGGTCCCAATACCGGCGGCATGGGCGCGTATTCGCCGGCGCCGGTGGTTACCCCGGAAGTCGAACAGCGCATCCTTCGCGAAGTGATCGAGCCGACCCTGCGCGGCATGGCAGCCGAAGGCGCGCCGTTCATGGGCTTCCTCTACGCCGGCCTGATGATCGACAAGAGCGGCGCACCGAAAGTGATCGAGTTCAACGTGCGCTTCGGCGATCCGGAAACCCAGCCGATCATGCTGCGGCTGAAGTCCGATCTGGTCGAGCTGATCGATGCCGCACTGGACGGCCGGCTGGAACACAGCAAGGCACGCTGGGACGCGCGCCCGGCGATCGGCGTGGTGATGGCGGCTGGCGGTTATCCAGGCAGGGTGCGCAGCGGCGATGCGATCGAGGGTCTCGATGCGGCGGTCGGGGCCGATGTGAAAGTGTTTCACGCCGGCACCCGCCTCGACGCCCACGGCCGCGCCGTCACCGCAGGCGGTCGCGTGTTGACTGTGTGTGCGCTGGGTACGGACATCGCTGCGGCACGCGAACAGGCCTATGCCGCAGTCAGTCACATTCGCTACGACGGTGCGTTCTGTCGCCGGGATATCGCGCATCGGGCATTGCGGCGCGACTGATTGACGCCGCCGCGCCAGCTTCCGCAACTGCTGGACGCGAATCGCGTACGCCGGCGCATGGTAGGCCATCAGCTGGCTTGACTTTTCTGCGTCCGTATTTTTGGGCTATGCTTGGAACTTCCCCCGCGTAGAGTCGTGGCGCCAAGGCGTCTGAACGATCTCGTGCTTGCTTTCACGTTGATGAGGTTTTCCCATGCGCAAGACGGTTTTGTCGCTGATGTCGATCACGGCGCTGGCTCTGGCTGGCTGCAATGCTCCCGCTCCGTCACCGCAGACCGGTACGGAGGCACCTGCATCCGCGAATACGGCCAGTGCGGCCACCACCGCGGCTACCACGGTGACCAACGAAGTGAGCGGCACGATCTCGTTGCGCGGTTCCGTGCAGCCGTCGGCGAACGCCACCCTGGTGCTGAATCTGGTCGACGTGTCGGCCACTGCGGCGGGTTCGGCGCCATTGGCGAGCAAGACGTCCCCGGCCGGCTCATTTCCGCAGCCGTTCAAGCTGGACTTCAATCCGGCCGAGGTGAAGCCGGGTGATCTGTATGTGATCCAGGCCATGCTGACCGATGGCGAGCGTCACTATGCCATGCCGATCCAGGCGCCGGTGCTGGCCAAGGGCAGCAAGAATGACGGCGTGGCAATCGAGCTGGTGGCCGAGCAGACCCCGGGCGAGAAGATCATGGACGCGTTCACCGCCGAGCAGAAACAGCTCGGTGGCATGAAGGTCAGCCACGGCACCAAGCTTGATGCGGATGTCTCGCGCGGCTGGCAGCTGTTCCGCCAGGCTGGCCAGGTCGAATTCATCCGTGAGCTGGTCGATTACGGCGACAAGGGTTTCACCAGCACCGATTACGCCTACAAGGACGGCAAGCCGTGGGCGATCGTGCAGGAAACCAAGCCCAGTCGTGATGGCAAGCCGAGCGCAATCGACCGTGCCGGCTGGAACGACGATGGCGTGCTGGTGCTGAAGCAGCATCAGGTCGGCGGCGACGTGCAGGCACTCGGCGACGATGCCGCGGCGAAGCTGAAGAAGCAGGCGATGGAAATCCTCAGCGTGGCGACCGGCGGCAAGAACAAGTAAGCCGTCCAGACGTCCGTACATGAAAAAGCCGCCGGTGCAAGCCGGCGGCTTTTTGTTGCGGCGGATCCGTTCAGAAGTTGAAGCGGAAACCCATGTTGAAGCTGTTGTACTTCTGGCTGCTGTCGCCGAAACGGCCGCTGTAACCGATCCAGCTCCTCAGACTCGGCGTGAGCTGGGCGGATACACCAAGGTTGGCGTTGCCCCAGCTCTTGTCCGGCACAAAGCCGGTCAGCGCGAACGTGCCGTTCATGCTGTTCAGACCGGCGATGACTTCACGCGCATCAGCCTTGCTGTCGTGGTTCCACGCCAGTTCGGCATACGGCGACATGGCCAGGTTGGCGACCTGCCAATGGCCTTGCAGGCGCCAGCCGAGACTGCCGATCAGCGCGTCACGCTGCTGGTTGCCAAACCACATCGCACTACTGTCGTTGCCGTTTTCGTTGTAGCCGTTGACCTTGACGGTCTGCCATTCCAGATTGGCAAACGGACCGGTGCGCAGGTTGCCGAAATCGAACCACCAGCCGCCGGTGAGTCCGCCACCCAGATGCGACCCATCGGCCTTGCCACTCTCGGTGCGGCGCATGCTGCCGAGGTCGATGCGGCGGTCGATGTTCTTGAAGTTGGACTGGCCGAAATCCACGTAACCGCCGACGTAGCCGCCGCCAGCGTGGTAGGTGAGGTAGCCGAGCCCGCTGATGTCCTGCAGCTTGTAACCGCCGCCGCCGGCAACATTCGCGTTGCTCTGGCCAACGCCGAGCGCGATGCCGGCCGAGAGGTTGTCGGTGGCGTGGGCGTCGACGCCCAGGGTGAAGTTGACGTTGTCGCTGCTGGTCTTCGGTGCACCATTGTTGGCGTCGAAGCGCTGCCGCGCGTAATCGATGTTGACGAACGTGCGGGTCTCGCCGCCGTCGCCGTCCACCAGCATCTGATTGCGAATGACACGAGTCTGCGTGGTGCTGGCCGCCAGCGCAGACTCACCGAGCAGCGAAATCTGTTCCGGCGCCTGCAGCACGGACACCACGTACTGACCGAGCAGCGCGTGCGCGGCGGTGGTTGGATGCACCCCGTCGGCAAACACATAGCTCTGATCCGTACCCGGTGCATAGGTGTACGGCAAGCCCGAACCCTGTGGTCCGCAGCGCACCGAGCTGGAGCCCGCGCCGCAAGCCGGCGCGGTGGCATTGGTGAAACCGTAGGCCTGCGGATTGGCGATCACCTCGGACAACAGACCGTAGGCGTTGATCGGGATGATGCCTTTGCCCAGTTGGCCCAGGCCGGTGTTGAGCTGGCCGTTGAAGACCAGGCTGAGCCCGGACAATGCTGCGGCGCCGGCAGGGCCTTGTGCTGCGGCATCGGGAGTCAGGCCGATGTTTGGCAAGTTGAACACCAGGATGTTCTTGGCGCCAGCGGCCTGCAGCTGGCCGATCAGCTTCACTTCCTGCTGTGCCGCGAGTGCCACATTGGTCTGTGCCTGCGTCGAGGATTCCAGTCCGCCACCGGCCAGCGTGGCATGGTAGAAGATGTCGTTGGCGCCGCCCCAGATGGAATACAGCGCATGCTGATCGGCGCTGCCTGCGCTCAGATAGGCATTCACCTGTGCAGTCAGCGTGGGCACGCTACCCGGCGTGCCGGGCGAGTTGTTGTTCACTCCGGCGCCACCCCACGCGTAGTCACTTCCCCCATTGAGTGATGGGCTGAGCGTGCTACCGAGGGCACTGGCCACATTCTCGATCGCCACGTGACCGGGATTGGTGGTGAAACGCAGCGGCGGCTGAATGCTCGGGCCAGGCAGCACCTGCGAGAGATTGCCGCTGTCGCTGAGGCTGTCGCCAAACACGATGACCTTACCGAAGTCGGTGGCGACAGCGGCGCCGCTGAACAGCAACGTGGCGGCGATGGCGCCGGCGAGTTGGCGAGTGCGAAGCATGGGTAACACTCCTGGGCCGGAATGGCCTTGTTATATGAGCGTTACGTTAATGCACCCCATACGGAAGCGCATGCTGCATCGCAGCGCGCTCCCGCATCGTGGCCGCCTCAGCGTTTGGCGGCGCGTGCCAGCGCGTCGGCGAACGCGCTGTTGGCCGGTGCCGGCGCAGGTTTCGGTACGTTATTGTTCGGGCGACCGCCCTTGCGATCGTTGCGCTGACCGCCCGAATTTTCGCCACTGGCGGGCCGCCCGCCACGCGTCTGCCCAGGTTCGTCGTCCAGCCGCATGCTCAGGCCGATGCGCTGGCGCGGCAGGTCGATCTCCATCACCTTGACCTTGACGATGTCGCCGGCCTTCACCGCGTCGCGTGGATCCTTGACGAAGGTGTGCGACAACGCGGAGACATGCACCAGGCCATCCTGATGCACGCCGATGTCGACGAAGGCGCCGAACGCGGCGACGTTGGTGACACGGCCTTCGAGGATCATGCCGGGCTTGAGATCCTTCACGTCCTCGACGCCTTCGGCGAAGCTGGGCGCCACGAATTCCGGGCGCGGATCGCGGCCGGGTTTCTCCAGTTCCTTCAGGATGTCGCGCACGGTCGGCACACCGAATTTCTCGTCGGTGAACTGCTCGGGTTTCAGGCTGCGCAGGAAGCCGCTGTCGCCGATGATATTGCGCACCTCGCGGCCACATTGCGCGATGATCCGCTCGACCACCGGATATGCTTCCGGGTGCACCGAGCTGGCATCCAGCGGGTTGTCGCCATCGGACACGCGCAGGAAGCCGGCGCACTGCTCGAACGCCTTGTCACCGAGTCGCGGCACCTTCAGCAGCGCCTTGCGGTTGGCGAACGGGCCGTTCACATCGCGATGCTTCACCACGTTCTCGGCCACGCTGGCAGTGAGGCCAGCCACGCGGGACAGCAGCGCGGCGGAGGCGGTGTTCACGTCCACGCCGACCGCGTTGACGCAGTCCTCGACACGCGCATCCAGCGCGCGCGCCAGCTTGATCTGGTTCACGTCGTGCTGGTACTGGCCCACGCCGATTGCCTTCGGTTCGATCTTCACCAGTTCGGCCAGCGGATCCTGCAATCGGCGGGCGATCGAGATCGCACCACGCAAGGTCACGTCGAGCTCGGGAAATTCCTTCGCCGCCAGCTCGGACGCCGAGTAGACCGATGCGCCGGCCTCGCTGACCACGATCTTCGACAGCTGCGCGTCGGGCAGCTTCTTGATCAGCTCGCCGGCGAGCTTGTCGGTTTCGCGCGAGGCGGTGCCGTTGCCGATCGCGATCAGATTGACGCCGTGCTGCTTGCACAGCTTCGCCAGTTGCACGAGTGATTCATTCCACTGGCGGCGTGGCTCGTGCGGATAGATCACGTCGGTGGCGAGCAGCTTGCCGGTGGCATCGACCACGGCGACTTTCACGCCGGTACGGATGCCCGGATCCAGCCCCATCACTGCCTTCGCGCCGGCCGGTGCGGCCAGCATCAGGTCTTTCAGGTTGTCGCCGAACACGCGGATCGCCTCGTCCTCGGCGCCTTCGCGCACGCGACCGAACAGGTCGAGGGTGAGATGCAGGTGCAGCTTCACGCGCCAGGTCAGTCGCACGGTCTCGCGCAGCCACGCATCGGCCACGCGGCCGCGGTTGTGGATGTTGGCGTGGGCGGCCACGCGGCCTTCGCCTTCGGCATGGCCTTGCTCGCTGTCGGCAGTGGGTGCCAGTTCGAGTTCGAGCACGCCTTCGTTGCGCGCGCGCATCAGTGCCAGCAAGCGGTGCGAGGGAATCTTGCCGATCGGTTCGACGTGGTCGAAATAATCGCGGAACTTGGCGCCTTCATTCTCCTTGCCCTCGACGACCTTGGCGCGGATCTGTCCCTGCGCCCACAACCAGTCGCGCAGTTCACCGACCAGGTGCGCGTCCTCGGCGATCGACTCCATCAGGATCGCGCGGGCGCCATCCAGTGCGGCACGCACGTCGGCAATGCCTTTCTCTGCGTCGACAAACGCTTCGGCGAAGGCTTCCGGTGATCGCGTGGGATCCTCGCGCAGACCCAGCGCCAGCGGTTCCAGTCCGGCCTCACGGGCGATCTGCGCCTTGGTGCGGCGTTTCGGCTTGAACGGCAGGTACAGATCTTCCAGCCGCGCCTTGGTGTCGGCGGCGAGGATGTCGCTCTTCAACGCGTCACTCAGCTTGCCTTGCTCCTCGATGCTGGCGAGGATCGCGCTGCGGCGGTCCTCCAGTTCGCGCAGGTAATGCAGGCGCTCTTCCAGCAGGCGCAGCTGGGTATCGTCGAGGCCACCGGTGACTTCCTTGCGGTAGCGCGCGATGAAGGGCACGGTGGCGCCGCCATCGAGCAGATCCACGGCGGCCCGCACCTGTTCGGTCTTGGCGGCTATATCGTTGGCGATGCGTTGTTCGATGCTGAGCATGGGTGCTGGTGGTTTCCTGGCAACGGCGTGATACGCCGGATGAAGAGAGATCAAGCCATTGATGATACCAAGCGGCCCGGTCGTGCCGGCAGCGCGGGTGCGCAAACAAGCACGGCGCCGCGATCGAATCGCGGCGCCGTGCAGGGAAAATGCCGGATCAGGCGCTGAACGAGTTGTTGCTGCTGGACGATGCCTGCGGCGACTTGAATTCGCTGGCGCGGCCGTTCAGGACCAGGGTGCCGGCGATCATGTCGTGCAGGCCCTGCTTGCGCCGGGTCCACGCCACCATCAGGAAGCCGATGCACAAGGTGATGTAGCTGAGAAATTTTGCCGGGTAACGGCCCAGTGCACGCGGAAAGCTGATGCGGTTGCCCTGCAGATCGGTGACCCGGATGCCGAGTGCCAGCTTGCCCACGGTGGCCTGCCAGTTCGAGCTCTCGCACACGGAGAAATACAGCCACGCCAATGCCGTGGTGATCAGCGACGCCGTCATCATCGACGAGTAGAACTGGCCATAGGCCGTCATCATGGCGTGCATATCGCCCGGCGCTGCAAGGATGGCCTGGGTCAGCTTCGCTTGAGCAGCATCGCCGCCGAAGGCTTTCACAATGAGCATGTTGGGTATGTACAGGATGATGCCGTCGAGGATGGCGGCCGCTACGCGCTTCCAGAAACCCGCATAGTCTTCCAACGAAGCCGAGGTGGTCTGCGGCAACAGAGGCGCGGTCGGAGCGGCGTAAGGGTTGGCCGGTACCGGTGCGCGAATAGCTTCATCGGGAAACAATACCGACAGCGGCTGCCAGTCGGCGAGGCCTTCGTACCAGGCCAGGTCCTTCGGGCTGACCTGACCACTGCGCAGCCATTGGCGCACGTCGTCTTCCTTGTACGGGCCGTGCCGTTCGCCGTCGCGACCGATCCAGATTTCCATTGCGCACTCCCCATGCTGGTCAAAGTGCGCATGATGCCATGAGTGGAGCGCAGGACGGACCTGCGAAGGTGTCAGGCAGCGTCGCGACGCTTCAGGTGCACCAGCAGCAACGAGATCGCCGCCGGAGTGACGCCGCTGACGCGCGCTGCCTGACCGAGCGTGGCCGGCAGCGTGCGTTTCAGTTTGAGCAGGACTTCGGCGGAGAGTCCACGCACCTTGTCGTAGTCGAAGCTGGCGGGAATCGCGGTGTGCTCATGCCGACGCTGGCGCTCGATTTCCTCGCGCTGGCGTTCGAGATAGCCGGCGTACTTGACCTGGACTTCGACTTGCGCGGCGACGTCGTCGCGCGGCACCGGCGGCCCGAGTTCGGTTACCGAGGTGAGTTGCGCGTAATCGAGTTCGGGCCGACGCAACAGATCCATCGCATTCGTTTCGCGACTGACGGCGATACCGAGCTGGCGCTCGACCGCGGCGCCGAGCGCGTTGCCCGGGGTCGCCCACAATCCGCCCAGGCGCTGCAGCTCGCGTTCGACCGCCTCGCGCTTGGCGCGCAGGGCGTCGTAACGTGCCTGCGGTACCACGCCCAGCGCATGGCCGGTTTCGCTGAGACGCAGGTCCGCATTGTCCTCGCGCAAATGCAGCCGGTATTCGGCACGCGAAGTGAACATGCGGTACGGCTCGATCGTGCCGTTGCTGGTCAGGTCGTCGATCAGCACGCCGATGTACGCCGCGTCGCGGCGCGGATGCCACGGTGCCTTGCCTTGCGTCGCGAGTGCCGCATTCAGGCCGGCGATCAGGCCTTGCGCAGCGGCTTCCTCGTAACCGGTGGTGCCGTTGATCTGGCCGGCGAAATACAAACCGGGAATCGCCTTGGTTTCCAGCCACGGTTGCAGGCCGCGCGGATCGAAATAGTCGTATTCGATCGCGTAGCCGGGACGGGTGATGTGGGCGTTCCCGAAACCCTTGATCGAGCGCACCAGCGCCAGCTGCACGTCGTACGGCAACGAGGTGGAGATGCCGTTTGGATAGATCTCGAACGTATCCAGCCCTTCCGGCTCGATGAAGATCTGGTGCGATGACTTCTCGGCGAAGCGCACCACCTTGTCCTCGATCGACGGGCAGTAGCGCGGGCCGACGCCTTCGATCTGGCCGGTGTACAGCGGCGAGCGATCCAGCGCGCCGCGGATCAGCTCATGCGTCTGTTCGGAGGTGTGGGTGATCCAGCAACTGACCTGGCGCGGATGTTCCTCGCGCGTACCGAGATAGGAAAACACCGGCGCCGGATCGTCGCCACGCTGCTCTTCGAGGCCGCTGAAGTCGATGCTGCGCAGGTCGATGCGTGGCGGCGTGCCGGTCTTCAGGCGGTCGGCGGCGATCGGCAATTCGCGCAGCTTCAGTGCCAGCGCGCTGGCCGGCGGATCACCCGCGCGACCACCGGCGTATTGCGCCGGACCGATATGGATCTTGCCGGCGAGGAAGGTGCCGGCGGTGAGTACGACGGTCGTTGCGCCGAACGACAGGCCCATCTGGGTCACCACGCCACAAACACGACCGTTCTCGATGATCAGGTCGTCCACCGCCTGCTGGAACAGCTGCAGGTTCGGCTCGGTTTCGACGATGTGGCGGATCGCTGCCTTGTACAGCGCGCGATCGGCCTGGCAGCGGGTGGCGCGCACGGCCGGGCCCTTCGAGGCATTCAAGGTGCGCCACTGGATGCCGGCGCGGTCGGCCGCATGCGCCATGGCGCCGCCCAGCGCGTCGATCTCCTTGACCAGATGGCCCTTGCCGATGCCGCCGATCGCCGGGTTGCAGCTCATCTGGCCGATCGTCTCGATGTTGTGGCTGAGCAGCAGGGTGCGCGCACCGGTGCGTGCGGCCGCCAGCGCGGCTTCGGTGCCGGCGTGGCCGCCGCCGATCACGATGACGTCGTAGTGGGTCGGATGGCGCATCAAACTGCCCTGAGCGTGCAAAAAGTGACGAAACGGGGCGCTATGGTAACGCCGTCAATGCCGTACCAGTGGATTGGCGGGACTGGCATGTTTCCTGCTTTCAACAATCAGCACTTTCATGGGCAGACGCTGCGCGACTACGCGCGCCGAGATCGAACGGACAGGGGTTCGATCGCGTACCGGGAAAGGAAGCAAGACGGCACCTCTCGGGGTGCCGTCGTCTTTTGCGGGATCCACGGATCCCGCAAGGGCCAAAAGACAAGGCCCCGCAGCTTTGCAGCTGCGGGGCCTTGTGCTGATAGATCTGGCGCTCGGCGGTCTCAGGAACAGGGGGAATCCAGGATGACCGTGTTGCCGAGCGCCAGAAACCGGAAGCTGTTGGCGCGACACTTGAGCGGATATTCGCCGCAGACGTGTGAACAAGGGGTGACTGAAAAGGAAATTTGTGCCGGGGCGCGGCAGCAGATGACGTGCTGCGTCAGTCGCGTGATATTGACCCCAAATCCACTGTGATCGTGATCACACATTGGCATGGCGGTTGCATCTACCCCAGCACCAACCACCGAAGGGGAACGTCATGGACATGAGCTTCGATTTCCAACCGGTTTATCCGCACCATGATCTGCTGGTCGAGCTGGGCCAGGTCGAGATGGCGATCGAGGGTTTGAGCGAGCGCGAAGACAACGAGCGCGGTGCACTGCAGCCGGGTCTGGAATCGCGCATGCAGAGCCTGCTCGACGCACTCGATCATCTGGCCGTCTGAATGAAACATCCCGTCCGTGTGCGTGGGGGTACCACCACGCGCAGCAGGGCGATGCAACAAGATGTGCGTGCGGTGTCAGCAGCTCCGCTGCCGATCAATGATTGAGCACGCTGCCGATGATCTCGGTCAAGTTGCGGGAAAGCCCGTCATGCCTGGCCAGTTCCACAATAGCCGCACGCGCCGCCTCGCGTCGTAGCGGTTCCAGCCGCTGCCAGCCGTTGAATGCCGTGGCCAGTCGCGCCGCTACTTGCGGGTTCAACGTATCCAGCGTGACCAGTCGTTCGGCCAGCAGTCGGTAGCCGGCACCATCGATCCGATGGAATCCGCTTGGGTTGCCGCGCACGAACGCACCCAGCAAGGCCTGCACCCGGTTCGGATTCTTCAGCGTGAACGCGGCGTCGCGCCCCAGCAGCAGCACGCGTTCCAGCGCCGGATCACCCGGCAGCTGTGCCTGCACCGCAAACCACTTGTCCAGCGCCAGCGCGTTGTCGGCGTAACGTTCGCGATAGTCGTGCAGCGCCGCCGTGGCTTGCGATGCTCCACTGCGCACCAGCACGGTCAGTGCCGCGAGCCGGTCGGTCATGCCGGGCGCACTCCGGTACTGGGCGGCGGCCAGTTCGCAGGCGCCCTGGCTGTCGAGCAGGCTCAGCAGTTCCAGCACGCGGCGCTTGAGCCGGCGGCGCGCCTGGCTCCGCGCATCCAGCGCGATGCTGGTGTGCGCGGCCAGCGACTGATAACGCTGGCGCAGGGCAGCGGCACCGAGCCGTTCGGCCAGTCGTTGCTGCAGGCGCTGGCGCAAGTGGTGGATGTGCTGTGGATCGATCGCCGTCTCGCGCTCGGCCAGCTCAATTTCGCTTGGCGGGGTCAGCAGGTCGGCCAGCAACGCGTCGTCGATCGTGCTGTTGTTGAACAGCAACGCCAGCGCTTCGCGCCACGCATGCAGGGCTTCGGTCGAGCTGCCATCACGCAGGTTTTCGTAGGCGCGTGTGGCTAGTTGCTGGCCTGCCTCCCAGCGATTGAAGCCGTCGACATCATGCGCCAGCAACAGCGCGAGCTCGTCCGGCGTGTAATCGCACTCCAGGACCACCGGCGCGGAAAACCCGCGCAACAGTGATGGCACCGGTGCGGCAACGACGTTGGTGAAGACGAAATGCTGTTCGGCCTCGGTCAACACCACGACGAGCTCGTTGACGTTTTTGGACGTCTGGCCGTCCAGATGCAGTGGCAGCATGTCGCCATGGTGCGTGAACAGCGCCAGTTTGACCGGGATCGGCAGTGGCGGTCGGGATTCCGTTCCGGCCATGCCCGCCATGTGCTGGGTCAACGTCAGCGTGTATTCGTGCCGGGCGGCGTCATAGTGGCCGCGGGCACTCAGTCGCGGCGTGCCGGCCTGACCGTACCAGGCCAGGTACGGTGTGAGGTCGGTGTCGTTGGCGTCGCCCAGCGCGGCGAGGAAATCCTCCAGCGTGGCGGCACGGCCGTCGTTGCGTTCGAAGTAGCGATCCATGCCGCGGCGGAAACCGTCCTGGCCCAGGGCGCCGGCCAGCATGCGCACCAGCTCGGAGCCTTTCTCGTACACCGTGGCGGTGTAGAAGTTGTTGATCTCGCTGTATTGCGCCGGGCGCACCGGATGCGCCAGCGGGCCGGCATCTTCGGGGAACTGCGCGCGGCGCAGCAGCGCGACGTCCTCGATCCGCTTCAGCGGTGCGGAGTTCATGTCGGCCGAGAAGCTCTGCTCGCGGAACACGGTCAGGCCTTCCTTCAGCGACAGCTGGAACCAGTCGCGGCAGGTGACGCGGTTGCCGCTCCAATTGTGGAAATACTCGTGTGCAACCACTGCCTCGACATGCCGGTATTCGTCGTCGGTGGTCGAGTCCGGATCGGCCAGCAGGCACTTCGCGTTGAAGATATTGAGACCCTTGTTCTCCATCGCACCCATGTTGAAGTCATGCGTGGCGACGACGTGGAACACGTCCAGGTCGTAGTTGCGGCCGTACGCCTGCTCGTCCCAGCGCATCGAACGTTCCAGCGCATCCATCGCGTAGCCGCAGCGGTCGATTGCGTCGGCTTCGGCCCAGATCTTCAACTGCACGGCCCGGCCGTCGGCGGTGACGTAGTCGCGTTCGATCTTTTCCAGGCGACCGGCTACCAGCGCGAACAGATAGCTCGGCTTCGGATGCGGGTCGACGAAACGCGCCCAGTGCCGGCCGCCTTCCAGTTCACCCGCGCCATCAGGGTTGCCGCCGGCCAGCAATACCGGGAAGCGCGCGCGATCGGCGCGCAGGGTGACGGTGTAGCGCGACTGCACGTCGGGCCGGTCGGTGAAGAACGTGATGTGGCGGAAGCCTTCGGCCTCGCACTGGGTCAGCAGGAAGCCGGCCTCGCGCGAGCCGGACAGGTACAGGCCTTCCAGCGCGGTGTTCGCGGCCGGGCGCAGCCGCACGCGGGTTTCCAGCACGCTGCCGTCATGCGCGCCGTCGACTTCCAGCACATTGCCGAGGTAGCGATACGCAGTGGCGGGTAGCTGTCGACCGTCGAGTGTGATCGACAGCAGCTGCAGGTTCTCGCCGTCCAGTCGCAGCGGTGCGTTCTGTGCCGGATCACGCCGCAGCAGCAGGCGTGCGGACAGTTCGCTGGCGTCGATACCGAGATCGAAGTCCAGTTCGACAGTCTCCACACGCCAGGCAGGTGCGCGGTAATCGCTGAGACGGATCAGCGCAGGGGCTTGCTCGGGAAGTGCGTGCATGGGAACAGCGATGGAGTGGGGACTGCACAGGTTACCATGGGGTGATTTAACGGCAGGAGAATCCCATGGCGGGATTGAGCGCACCGCGTTACAGCGCCGAACGGGCCCAGCTGGGCGACCAGGCCATCGTGGTGCTGACCGATCGCAGTGGTGACCGGCGCGTGCGCATTGCACGGCATGGCGCGGCCCTGCTCAGTTTCGAAGTGCCGTTCGAGGGCGTCATGCACGACCTCGCCGACGGCCACCGCGACGCCGCCGAAATCGTCGGCCGGCCGGGTTCGCGCTTCGCGATCATGGTGCCGTTTGCCGGCCGCATCGCCGATGCGCGCTACCACTTCGACGGTCACGCGCAGGACTTGCAGCCGGGCGTCGTCGGCGCCGAGCGCGCCAGCCGGCATGGTTTCGTGCGCGATACGGATTTCGATATCGCGACATTGACGGCAGACGATCACCGCGCACAGGTCAGCTTGAGTACCACGGCGATCCGCCCGCAACCGGGCTATCCGCATGCGATCGACCTCAGCGTGATCTTCACCCTGGACGCCGGCGGCATCAGCCTGGAAGCGCGCATGCGCAATGTCGGCGACAACGCCGCGCCATGTTTCTTCGGCTGGCATCCGTATTTCCGCTTGGCCGACGGTCTGGTCGATGGCTGGCAACTGCAGATCCCCGCGCAGACGCTGATCCGTACCGGCGCCGACCTGATCGCGCTGCCCGGCGCGGCGGCGTACGTGGCGCTGGACGATGCGCCGGCGCTGGATTTCCGCGAAGCACGGCGCATCGGCGACAGCATCCTCGATCAGGGTTATACCGGTCTGGATGTCGAGGCGGATGGGCGTATCCGCACCCGCCTGCGCGATCCGTCCAACGGTCTCGGCATTGCGGTATGGCAGGAGCGCGGCGTGATGCACGCGTTCACCGCCGACACGGTCAGCCGCGATGCGCGCCGGGCGATCGCGCTGGAACCGATGGAGTGCATGGCCGATGCGTTCAACCGACCCGAATGCGCCGAGGCGATCCGCCTCGAGCCCGGCGCCGAACGCCGTTTCCGTTGCGGTGTGGAGGTCGAGTTGTCATGAGTTCACAACCCATGAGTGCAGTGATGGATGCCTTGCCCAGCTTCGAACAGATCCGTGACGCCGCGGCGCGCATCGCGCCGCATGCGCGAGTGACACCGGTGCTGCGCAACGCGACACTGGATGCGTTGAGTGGCGCCGAGTTGCATTTCAAGTGTGAAAACCTGCAGCGCGGCGGGGCTTTCAAATTCCGCGGTGCCTGCAATGCGGTGTGGGCCTTGAGTGACGAGCAGGCGGCGCACGGCGTGGTCACGCACTCGTCCGGCAATCACGGCAACGCGCTGGCACTGGCCGCCGCGACGCGCGGCATCGCTGCGCACGTGGTGGTGCCGGAAGGCGCGGTACGCGCCAAGGTCGAGGCGATCGAACGTGCCGGCGCGATCCTGCATCGCTGCGCACCGACCCAGGCCGCGCGCGAGGCGATGGCCGCGGAAGTGCAGCGCGCCACTGGCGCGGTGATGGTGCACCCGTACGCCGACACCCGGGTAATGGCCGGGCAGGGCACGCTGGTGCTGGAGCTGCTGCAGCAAGTCGATGGACTGGATGCGCTGATCACCCCGGTCGGCGGCGGCGGGCTGGCCAGCGGCGTGGCGATTGCCGCGCATGCAATCGATCCCACGCTGTCGCTGTTCGGCGCCGAGCCGCAGGGCGCCGACGATGCTGCGCAGTCACTGGCGCAGAATGCGCGGGTGACCACGGTGGTGCCCGATACCGTCTGCGATGGCCTGCGTGCGCTGGTCGGCGAGCACAATCTCGACGCGTTGCGCGTGCATCGCGTCGAAGTGATCACGGTCAGCGATGCCGAAACCATCGCGGCGATGCAGCTGCTGTGGTCGGAGTTGAAGCAGGTGGTGGAGGTATCCAGTGCCACCGTGCTGGCGGCGATCCTCCGGCAGCGCGAGCGCTTCGCGGGCCGCCGTGTCGGCGTGGTGCTGACCGGCGGCAACGTCGATCTGCAGGCGCTGCCCTGGTCCTGATTCACGCTACTTCGGCAGAAGGATTGTTGCTGGTCAGATCCGCTTCGGCAACCGTCGCGACGGCTGGTTTGTGTTCGAACGCATGCAGATCCAGCTGGCTGACCGGAATCGGCCGGTAGCCTTCGCCGAACGCCACCTCGCCGGGTCGCCAGCCCTCGATGCAGCGCACCGCACCCCAGAAGCGCTTCAGCGCGGCCCAGTGCAGGCCGACCAGGCCGTGGTCGTTGTCGGCATCGACGACCGGATCGCCCACGCCGGTCGGTCGCGGCGCCATGCCGTACAGCGACGTACCGAACAGCACGTCCCAGATCGAGAGCACCTGGCCGTAGTTGCAGATGTGCAGGGTCGGTCGCTCGGGATCGACCAGCATGTGATGCAGGCGGTGGAACTTCGGATCGACGAAGACCCGCTCGAACACGCGGCCGAAGCCGATGCGCGTATTGGTATGCGAGAAGTTCTGCACCAGTTCACCAATCAGCATCAGCCACGCGAACTGGTCCGGATCCACGCCGATCACCAGGCCTACCGTGGCCAGGATCATCGACTGGATGAAACCGTCCACGAGACTGCCGCGATCGTTGGTCCAGCAACTCATCTGGCGCGTGCTGTGATGCATGCTGTGCAGCGCCCACCACCACGGGATCGCGTGCTGGGTGCGATGCATCCAGTAGTACACGAAGTCGTACACCACGTAATAGACCGCGAACAGCACGAACGGGTGCTGGTTGAACCACGGTATCCAGTGCGTCAGCGCCAGCGGCGAGCCAGTACTCGAGGTGGCGCTGTCGGCACCGCCGAACAGATGGCTGAACGGGGTCAGTACCAGATATGTGAACAGCGGGAAGATGCCGAGCAGCATCAGCAGGGTGTAGTTGCGGTCGACCAGAGTCAACTTGCGGTCGGCCCACTTCTCGGCGGGAAACCAGGTTTCCAGCGGGCGAAAGATGAGGCCAATGATGCCCACCTGCAGCGCCGCGATCAGCAGCGACGCAGCGATGTCGTTGGGGTCGCCGGCCAGGCCATTCAGATGCAGCGCCGTCAGCAGCGGTAGGACTGCATGGGCGCTCAGCCAGCTGACCGCGTGAGCCCACAGTTGGGTTGGATCGAACATCGACATTTCTTCAGATTCGGCAGCGACGCATCATATCGCCGCGTGAAAGCCCCCACGCTGAATGGCTCTCAAGTACGCCGCCGCGTGCCCACCCCGCTGACCGCGACCAGCCCCAGCAGCACCAGCGCGATGCCGACTATTTCCATCATCGACGGCTGCTCGTGCAGGATCAGCCACGCCAGCAGCACGCTGACGATCGGCACGCCGAGGCTGCACAGACTGGCCACGGTGGTGGGTAGGCGCTGCAGCACGATCGACCACAGCCACCAGGCCAGGCTGGACGCCAGCACCACGCTATAGGCCAGCGCGCCGATGAACGCCCAGTTCCAGTCGATCGGTCGTTGCGGCACCGCCAAGGCGACCACGGCCAGCGCCACGCCGCCGGCCAGCATCTGCCAGGCGGTGAGGCTGAGCACGGAGAACGTGTGCTGGCGGAACAGCCGCTTGCTCAACACTGTACCGGCCGCCCACGCCACGCCGCCGGCAATCGCCAGCGTGGTACTCACCACGCTGCCCATGCCATGCCACGGCTCGATGATGCACAGCAGTCCAAACGCGGCCAGCGCCAGGCCGAGCCAGTGCCGACGGCTCGGCCGTTCACCCAGCAGCAGCCACGCCAGCAGCACGGCCCAGAACGGCATCGTGTAGGCCAGCAGCGCTACGTGACCGGCGCCACCATCCAGCAACGCCCATTGTTCCAACCCCTGAAACGCGGCGGTCTGGCATAAGCCGATCAGGATCGTCGGCAGCAACGGTGGCGGTCGCAGCGACTGCCGCGAGAGTAGCAGCGCCGCGAACAGCACCGCCGCGCCCAGCAGGTAGCGCAGCGCGGCGAAGTTGAACGGCCCGGCATGCGCCAGCACCTGTTTCATCACCACCCAGCTATAGGCCCAGACCAGGATAGTGACGAGCAGCGCGAGCACCGCGCCGCGGCGTGGCGAGGAGGAAGACGACATGCGGAAGCCGGCAGAAAAGGGGGCGACAAGTCTAGCGGTGTCGGCTACGTTGTGCCGGCGTACCCATGCGCCTCGCCAACCCACTCAGCCAGTGCCTCTCATGACCAAGACATCCGAACTGTCACGCTGCCACTGGGCCACCGGCAGCGATGCCTTGATGTGCCACTACCACGACACCGAATGGGGCACACCGCTGCACGACGACCGCGGCCTGTTCGAGTTCCTGTGCCTGGAAGGCGCGCAGGCTGGCCTGTCCTGGCGCACCGTGCTGAACAAGCGCGAGAACTATCGCAAGGCCTTCCACCACTTCGAGATCGCCCGCGTCGCCGCAATGAAGGATCGCGAACTGGAAAAGCTGCTTCTTGATCCCGGCATCATCCGCAACCGGCTGAAGGTGACCGCCACGCGCGACAACGCGATCGCCGCGCTCGAAGTGATCGAGGAGTTAGGCAGTCTGGACGTCTATTTGTGGTCGTTCGTCGACGGCAAGCCGCTGGTCAATCGCTGGCGCGACAAGAGCGAAGTGCCGGCCAGCACCGAACTGTCCGATCGCATGAGCAAGACGCTGAAGAAGCGCGGCTTCCGTTTCGTCGGCACCACCATCTGCTATTCGCTGCTGCAGGCGACTGGCATGATCAACGACCACCTGGTTGGCTGCTTCCGCCACCAAGCGTGCAAAAGCGGTTCCTGAACAACATCCCCCTGGGCCGACGGAACTGGCAGGCACCCCCGGCTTCATCGATCGTCTGGTCGAACTGCATCACATCGGGATCGGTCATCGCCAGGGCCGGCTGATCACTTGTAACGCGCACCAGGCCGGTCACGGCGACCTGATCACCCATCGTTGATCCCTTCTCACTCATCTGGCTCGTCGCAAGGAACCCGTCCATGAACCCATCCGACCTGTTCGACCTTTCCGGCAAGGTGGCCATCGTCACCGGTGCCAGTCGCGGCATCGGCGCCGAGATCGCCAAGCTTCTGGCTGCCTCCGGCGCGTACACCATCGTCTCCAGCCGCAAGCAGGCCGACTGCCAGAGCGTGGTCGATGCCATTGTCGCCGCGGGCGGTTCGGCCGAGGCACTGGCCTGCCACATTGGCGAGATGGAGCAGATCGCCGCGCTGTTTGCCCACGTCGAGAAAGCACATGGGCGTCTGGACGTACTGGTCAACAACGCCGCCACCAATCCCTACTTCGGACCGATTACCGAGACCGACCCGGCGATCTTCCAGAAGACGGTCGACGTGAACATCCGCGGCTACTTCTACATGTCCAGTTACGGCGCCCGGCTGATGGCGAAGAGCGGCGGCGGCGCGATCGTCAACGTGGCCTCGGTCAACGGCGTGGTGCCGGGCTTCCAGCAGGGCATCTATTCGATCACCAAGGCGGCGGTGATCTCGATGACCAAGGCCTTCGCGGTGGAATGCGCCGAGAGCGGCGTGCGCTGCAACGCGCTGCTGCCCGGGTTGACCGACACCAGGTTCGCCTCGGTGCTGGTCAACACCCCGGCGATCCTCAAGCAGGCGCTGGCGCACGTGCCGATGCGTCGCGTGGCTCAGCCGTCGGAAATGGCCGGTGCCGCGCTGTATCTTGCCTCACCCGCGTCGTCCTATACCACCGGTGCCGTGCTCAATGTGGACGGCGGCTACCTCTCGGTCTGATCCCACACCTGCTCGAGGATTTCCGCGATGACTGATGTTTTCGCACCACGCGCCGCCGGCAAGAAAGCCTTCATCACCGGTGCCGCCGGTGGCCTCGGCGCAGCGATGGCGCACGTGCTCGCGCGCCACGGCGCCAGGGTCTTTCTCACCGATATCGACGAGGGCGCCGTGCGCATCGTTGCCGAGGCGATCAATGCGGAACAGGGAACCATCGTGGCGTGGTGCGCACGCCAGAACGTGTGCGAGGAAGCAGCCTGGCCGGTGCTGCTGGCTGAGGCGGCCAGCGCGATGGACGGCTTGTCGGTGCTGGTCAACAACGCCGGCATCGGTGCCATGGGCGGCGTCGAAAGCCTGCCGCCGAAAGACTGGCAGCGCGTGATGGGCGTCAACGTCGATGCGGTCTATCTCGGCTGCAAATACGCGTTGCCATGGATGAAGCAGAGCCAGCCCGGCTCGATCATCAATATTTCCTCGATGGCGGCGTTCAAGATCGACCCCGACTACACCGTCTACAACGCCTCCAAGGCCGCCGTCGCCTCGCTGGCCAAGTCGGTCGCCATCGACTGCGCGCGGCAGAAGATCGACGTGCGCTGCAACTCGATCCACCCGGCCTTCATCCGCACCGGCATCGTCGAGCCATTCTTCCAGCAGCTGGGCGAGGAGGAGGCCGTACGCAAGCTCACCCGCGGCAACCCGATGCGTCGTCTCGGTGAAGTCGACGACGTGGCTTACGCCGTGCTTTATCTTGCCTCCGACGAAAGCCGCTACATCACCGCCACCGAACTGCGCATCGACGGCGGCGCCTCGGCCGTCTGATGTTCCCCGCTGCTCCCCGTTCCCCGGAGATTCCCATGTCCCTGATCAATCGCCAGCTGCTTCTCAAAACCCGTCCCGAAGGTCTGGTTGAACGCAACAACTTCGACCTCGTCGAGCAAGCCGTGCCGGAACTGAAGGATGGCGAAGTGCTCGTGCGTACCCTGTATATCTCGATGGACCCGACCAACCGCGTGTGGATGCGCGACATCCCGCAATACCTTCCACCGGTGGCGATCGGCGAGGTGATGCGCGCGCTCGGCCTGGGTCGCGTGGTGCAGTCGCGCTCGACGCAATACCACGTCGGCGACCTGGTGCAGGGCGTCACCGGCTGGCAGGACTACCTCGTGCTGCACGAGAACGCCAAGGGCTATGTACGCCTTCCCGCCGATCCCGGCATTCCGCTGCCCACCCTGCTCGGCGCCTGCGGCATGAGCGGCATCACCGCCTATTACGGCCTCACCGACATCACGCCGGTACAGGCCGGCGAAACCCTGGTGGTTTCCGCAGCGGCCGGCTCGGTCGGATCCATCGCCGGACAGATCGGCAAGATCATGGGCGCCCGCGTGGTCGGCATCGCCGGCGGCGCCGACAAATGCCGCTACCTCACCGACGAACTCGGTTTCGACGCCGCCGTCGATTACAAGGCGGCGGACTTCAAGCAGCAACTCAAGGCCGCCACGCCCGATGGCGTGCACGTGAACTTCGAGAACGTGGGCGGCGAGGTGATGCGTGCGGTGCTCTCACGCATGGTCATCGGCGGCCGCGTCGCGTTGTGCGGGTTGATCTCCGGTTACAACAGCGGCGAGCGGCCCAGCGACGACTTCGGCGTGTTCGTGATGAAGCGGCTCAGCATGCGCGGGTTTCTGGTGCTGGATTACACGAAGACGCGGGAGGCGGTGCAGGCGCTTGGTGGGTGGATTCGCGAGGGCAAGTTGAAGGCGGAGGAGACGGTGGCGGAGGGGTTGGAGAATGCGCCGGTGGTGTTGAATCGGTTGTTTGATGGGAGTCATCGGGGGAAGTTGGTGTTGCGGGTGGACCCGCAGGCTTGATTGCGCGGTTTTGAATATCAGCAAAATTTTAACCAAGCAGTTACTTGGGCCGGTCTCGGGTATAACGAGATCCGATCGGCAGTACGCGTAGTTGAACTCGTCGCAATTTGGGGAGCAAACATGTTCCGATCAGAGACCGTATTCGTTGTGGGCGCCGGTGCAAGCCGTGACTTAGGTCTCCCCATTGGAAGCGAACTTACTGCCTCGATAGCGAAACGGGTAGAGGTAACGCGAGACGGAGGCAGACCGGGTCTCGCGGACTATGGCTTGTATGAAGCAGTTAGACTCATGGCCAATCAGAGAGGCGAGGCATTGGGTAACTATTTTACGGCGGCTCATAGAATAGTGGACGCAATGCCAATAGCTGCATCAATTGACAACTTTATAGAGGCGACGAGTGGCGATTACTTTATAGAGCAGATTGGCAAAATGGCTATTGCCTCCTCTATTCTCGAAGCGGAGTCACGCAGTAAGCTTTACTTCGACCCTGGCAAGTCAAGCAAACTGAGTTTGAACGCATTATCTGGACACTGGCACGCCTTTGTTTGCCGGTACTTGGTGGAAGCAGTTCACGCTGACGACGTTAATAAGATTTTCGAAAAGGTAAGTTTCGTCATTTTCAACTACGATCGCTGCGTCGAAACTTTCTTCTATCATGCATTGCAGGCTTATTACCATCTCACCTCGGCTAGTGCCGCAACCATTCTAAATGGCGCTAGATTCATCCATCCTTACGGCGTGGTTGGTGACCTACCTTGGCAATCGGTTGTGCAGCCGAACGACTTTGGTCAACACCCGGATGGGCACGCGATTATGAGAGCAGTGCCGAACATCGTGACCTTCTCCGAAAGCCGAACAAGCGAAAAGCGTAGCGAAATAGAAAAACTATTGAAGGACGCCGAGACGATTGTATTTCTCGGCTTCAGTTTTCTCGAACAAAATATGAATTTACTCACCACCGAAACTCAAGTAAGGCGAATTTACGCCACTGCGTTGAACTTTTCTAAAAGTGACTGTGAACAGATCAAGATACAGATTTCAAAGACGTTTTCAGTTCCCAGAAATGATATGACAATTGAGGTGCGTAGTGATTTGGATGCCATCAAGCTTTTGTCTGAATACTCGAAAAGTATCACTCAATAGTAGATCGCACGTCGATCAACCATTTTAGTTTTATGTTGATCGGCTTTTCCTTGGGTTGTGGTGATTTAAGACAAGAGCTTTCGTCTGCCTGCGGCAGCCGAGTTACTTTCTCTTTGTGTGGCCAAAGAGAAAGGTAACCAAAGAGAAAGGTAACCAAAGAGAAAGGCCACCCCGTTTGGCGCTTGCCGCCCATCCATGGGCGGCAAGTCCGTGAGCTGGTGCCGGGCTTTTCGACAGGGCATCCTGCCCTGACGAAAAGGAGTCGACATCCCTGTCGACTCCCCTGCGGGCCTGTCGTCCCCAGCTCACCGCCGCACAGGGGCCCCGGTAGAGCAGCGGGCCATCGTGGCCCGCACTCGGTGAAGAGCTGGAAAGCAAAGCTATGGCAAGAGCAGAGCGTTGCTCTGCTCTTGCCATGCTCTTGATCTGGTTCTTCCGAAAAGTACGCGCAGGATGCGCGTCGCTCTGCCCGGGGCCCCTCTGAAGCGGCGGGCGGGTGGAGGAAAAGCCCGCAGGGTGGTTCGCAGGGATGCGAACCAGTTTGTCGTCAGTCCATGGATGGACTGTCGACAAACCCCGTAACCCGACCGCGTACTTTCCGGGCATGGATGCCCGGAAAGTACGTAAGCGGGGTGTCCTTTCCTCTTGGTTACTTCTCGTTTGGACAAGCAAACGAGAAGTAACTCGCCCTCCGCAGGAGGACGAAAGCTCTGCTTCAAAAAGGCAGCGGCCGAAGCCGCTACGTCAATCAATCCGAAATCGCCAACACACACTCATCCGCCCCGTAGCTGCGGCAACAAACCGGAAAGATCGACATGCTGCCCGGCGCGATGGCCGGCCCCAGCAACCCCTCCAAGAAGCCGCCGAAGAAACTGCAACCGGAATGGCCATCGGTGCACAGCGGACTGTCGTGGATGTGCAGCTGGGTACCCTGCTGATCGACCTCGACCAGCGCGTGCAGCGCGGGTACGCCGATGCGCTCGATTGCTTCGCGAAGATCGAGTCCGTCATCCAGCAGGTATTCGCTCTGGAAAACCCAGCTCCCTGTGCGCTTGCCTGCCAGCGCCAGCGATGACTCGCGTGCTGCTTCGGCCACCGACTGCTGCAGTGTCAGCAGTTGCGGCACGATCTTCGGGTAGTTGTGTTCCAGCGCGCCCAGCATTTTTTCGACGGCGGGCTCGTCCGGACCCAAGGGCACCAGCTCGACGAACGGCGTCGCGGCCGCAGCGGCGGGCGGTGGTGCAGGTGGTCGCGGCGTGGGCTGGATGAATTCGAACTCCGGTTCCGCGGGCGGAGCTTGCTGCGACTCAGGCGCATCCGCCGGCGTGCTTGCGGCAACGGCTTCGGCAGCCTTTGCAGGAGTGTTCGTCGACGGCGCTGCGGGTGGCGCCGGTGGAGGCGTGTACGCCATCCGCGGGAGCGACACTGCGAAATGCGGCTTCGGTTCGCCGTCGACAAACGGGAATATCTGAAAGCTGATGAAGCGCTCATACGCGCCCAGTGCGGCTTCCAGTGCTTTCCTTCCGCGCGAGGGACCGCGCACGACCATCGTCAGCAGGATCCCGTGGGGATCCTGCACCAGCCGCTGCCGCTGCAGGGTGAATCCGTTGGCCATCACGAACCGGCCGACTTCGATCAGCAGACCCTCCCGACTTGGCGAAAGGCCCTGGATTTCAAGCTCGATCATCAGTCTCCCTGCAGGCAACGCCAGTGCAACACGTGTGTGTGGAGAGACGCCCGTTGCCGCGTACAGGCCATGGCATGCAGCGGAGGACGTCCGCGATAGGTTGGAATTCTAGGGTGAATCGGGCTATGCGTGCAGCCTCGTTGCCGGCGCATGTGCAGCGTCATGGCATGCCGACGGTGAAGCACGTATCGTCAGCGCTCCTCCCTTGCAGGCAGTCCATGAGCACGTCGAAGCCCTTTCCCCACGCGGGCTTCCTGAGCCGGCTGGAGTTGCATGGTGCGTCTGCCTGCATCGACGCGCGCACACCGTTGTCGGTGCCGCTGATGCATGTGCTCACGGCTGTGGACGAACCCGGCCAAGCGGCGACGGCGTCATTGATCCAGTTGCTGCAGGCGCGACAAGCCGTGTGGCAGGCATCGTTCGATACCGGCGTGGTGGCCGATGAGCTGCGTCGCTACCAGAAGTTCGCCAAGCCGGGCCAGCCATCGGCGCAGATTGTGCGGCTGCGCCAGCAGCAGGCGGCGGCCCGGCAGGCGGGCAGTCAGGCGCGGCAGGCGTTCATCCGGGCTGCCGCCGCGTTTGCTCGCGACGCCGGTATCGCGGTGCCGCCACGGGTAGGGTTGGAAGTGTTCATCATTAACTGGATCGATGCCAACGTGCCGACGGCATTCATTGCCACGACGGAGTGAAGCGGGTTACTTGCGCCGCGATCCGCGCAGGCTGTCGATCGAGAAGCTGGCGATCTCGCCGCCGTCGGAACCACGACGGGGCTGGCCGACCGGCGGGCCCCACGCATGCGCGGTGACGACTTCCCATGTTGCGGGGATGCGGCCGTCGACACGCATCGCCTCGTAGGCGGCGAGCATGCGCTGGTAGCGTGACTTGCCGGTGAGGCCACGTTCGCGCGCGCTGTCGGCATTGGTGGCGCCGAGGCCCTGCAGTTCTTCGAGCAGCTTGCGCGGTTCGCTGTAGGTCAGGGTGTAGCGGAACACGTCCAGCACCGGATCGCGCAGGCCGGCGTTGAGCATGGCGTCGCCGACGTCGTGCATGTCGAGGAAGCGGCTGACGTGCGGCCGCTGGTCGGCCTCGGCCCATGCCGCGCGCAACTCCTTCAGCGTATCCGGGCCGAAGGTGGAGAACGCCAGCAGGCCGCCGGGTTTCAGCACGCGTACGCATTCGCCGAACAGCGAGGCCAGGTCGTCGATCCACTGGAAGCACAGGTTGGAATGCAGCACGTCGACGCTGTGGTCGGCCAGCGGCAGCGAGGTCGCCTCGGCGCACACGCGGATGAACGGCTTCAACCAGCTGCTGTGCTGCTTCGCGGTACGCAGCATCGGCAACGCGAGATCGACGGCAATCACTTCGGCCTTCGCATAGCGTTGCTTGAGCAGCGCGCTGCCACGGCCGGTGCCGGCGCCAACGTCGATCACGCGTTGCGGAGTTTCCGTATAGAAGTCCAGACGCTCCAGCAAGGCGGCTTGCACCTCACGCTGCAGCACGTCGTGCTGTTCGTAGCTTTTGGCGGCGCGGCCGAAGTGACGGCGCACCAGTTTTTGATCGAGGTGAAACGCATCCATCAGGTCGGGCTCATCGTAGCGGGCTCATCGCGCTGGCGGATGCCAGCAAGGGTTGCAGCGCCTGTGCGACCGCATCGGCGTGGCCGAAGAACGGCGCGTGACCGGCCTGCTGGATCTCGTCATGGCTGCCACCGCACTGGCTGGCCGACCACTGCATCGCCTGTGGCGGCACCAGTCGATCGCGGCGACCGCTGATCCACGCACTGGGTCCGCCGAGGTCGGGCAAGCCGGCTCGGCGATCGGCGGTTTCCAGGATACGGATACCTTCCTGCAGCACGCGCAGGTCGGGTTCGCCGCGGGCGAACACCAGCGTGCGCAGATGGCGCAGTTCGGCGCGTGGATCGGCACTTCCCATCGCTTCCAGTGCAAGGAAACGCTCGATGGTGGCGTGGTAATCGGTTTCCAGGTCAGTGGCGAGCTGGTGCACCAGCTTGGCGTCGGCGCCGAACGACCAGTTCGCATCGCGTACAAACTTCGGTGTGGCACACAGCATCGCCAGACCGCGCGTCTGCTGCGGCATCTCCAGCGCGGCGGTCAGCGCGATGATCCCGCCCAGCGACCAACCGAGCCAGATCGCCGGTGGCGTGATCCTGGCGATTGCCGCGGCGCAGGCGCGTGGCTCCAGCGGCAGTCCGCAGTCGCGCGAGTAACCATGGCCGGGCAGATCGACCACGTACATTGTGCAGTGCTCTTCCAGTGCCTCGACCAGCGGCGCCAGCACGCCGCCGTGCATCGCCCAGCCATGCAGCAGCACCATCGGCACCGGGCCGCGGCCATGCGTTTCCATGTACAGGCTCATGCGTCGGGGTCCTTGCCCCTGGCGCGTGGTGCCGGCATCGGGATGCCGGCCGGCGTCAGTGCGTTGTCCACCGCCACGCGTCCGTCGAACACGAAGCAGTCGCCGTGCCAGTGGGTGCCGTCGGTCTGCTCCAGATATTTCAGGATGCCGCCCTCGAGCTGGTAGACGTCCGACATACCGATATCGCGCATATGCAGCGCGGCCTTTTCGCAGCGGATGCCACCGGTGCAATAGGAGACGATGGTCTTGCCTTCGTAGCGCGCGCGGTCGGCGGCGATGGCGGCAGGAAATTCAGTGAAGCTGGCGATGCGGTAATCCACCGCTTGCGGGAATTTGCCCACATCGGTCTCGTAATCGTTGCGGGTGTCCAGCAGCACGACCTCGCGGCCGTCGTCATCGTGGCCCTGATCCAGCCAGCGCTGCAGCGTGGGCGCATCCACCGCCGGCGCGCGACCTCCTTCGGGGCGGACTGTCGGCAGCCGCATGGTGATGATTTCCTGCTTCAGGCGCACCCGCATGCGACCGAACGGCACCTCGTCGGACAACGACTCCTTCGGCTCGATATCGGCGAAGCGCGGATCTTCATGCAGGCCGGCAATGAAGCCGTCGATCGCTGCACGACTGCCGGCGAGGAACAGGTTGATGCCTTCCGGTGCCAGCAGGATCGTGCCCTTCAGTGCCAGCGCTTCGCAGCAAGCGAGCAGCCGTTCGCGCAGCGTGGGCAAGTCGTCCAGGCTGATGAATTTATAGGCAGAGATATTGACGATCGACATGCGCGGTTATCGGTAAAGCAAGCGGGCAATTATACGCGGCGGCGGCTGGACGCCTGTCTTCAGGCAGATGAGGGCGGCAAGCGCAGGGCTTCCAGCGCGCTCAGCAGGTGGTCGACATGCGCCTCCTCGTGAGCCGCCGACAGCGTGATGCGCAGGCGTGCCTGACCCGCGGGCACCGTGGGCGGGCGGATCGCACTGACCAGGAAACCTTGTCGTTCGAGTGCCTGCGCCGCGGCCAGTGCGGTCTCGGCACTGCCCAGCAGCAGTGGCTGGATCGCGCTGGTCGAGCTCGACAGCGGCAGGCCGAGTTCGCTCGCGCCGCGGCGAAAGCGCGCGATCAGCGTGGTGAGTTTCTCCCGTCGCCATCCTTCGGCCTGTGCCAGCTGCACCGCTTCGAGTGCGGCGGCAGCCAGCGCCGGTGGCATCGCGGTGGTGTAGATGTACGGCCGCGCGAACTGGATAAGGCCTTCGATCAAGGCAGCCGGCCCGGCCACGAAGGCGCCGGCGCAACCGAGCGCCTTGCCCAGCGTGGCCATCAGCAGCGGTACTTCATGCTGGCCCAGCTTGGCGGCGCTGATGCTGCCGGCACCGTGCGGGCCGAGCACGCCGAGGCCATGCGCGTCATCGACCATGAGCGTGGCGCGTTCGTTCGCGCACAAGGCGGCCAGCTCACGCAGCGGCGCGACATCCCCGTCCATGCTGAACACGCCATCGGTCGCCAGCAGTGCGGCAGCGTCGGGACTGCCTGCCAGTTGCCGCGCGGCGGCAGCCACATCCGCATGCGGATAGCGTTTCAGTTCGGCGCCGCTGAGCTTCGCGCCATCGAGCAGGCAGGCATGGTTGAGCTTGTCCTGCACGCAGACATCGCCGCGCGCAAGCAACGCCTGCAATACGCCGAGGTTCGCCATGTAGCCGGTGGAAAAGAGCAGCGCGCGTTCGCGACCAGTCCATACGGCCAGCGCCTCCTCCAGCTCCGCATGCTCGGTGCGGTGGCCGCAGATCAGGTGTGCCGATGTGCTTCCCACCCCGGCGTGCCGGGCTGCGCGTGTGAGCGCGGCGATCAGCTGCGGATGCTGCGCCAGGCCTAGATAGTCGTTGCTGCAGAACGACAGCAGGCGCCGACTACCGGTTTCCAGCCAGGGACCGTCGGCATGATCGATCGTACGCAGACGACGCAGAAGTTTTGCGTGCTCGCGTCCGGCCGTCTGGACGGCCAGTCGTTCGAGCAGGTCAGGCCGCAACGCTGCAGCCACAGCCTTGTCCGCAACCAGCCTGACTCAAGTCGGGATGATCGCTTTCAAGGATATCCGCATGCACGGTGCCGGCTTCCTCGACCACCTGCAGCGGATGCAGATCGAGCCGGCGGAACAGCGTACGGTCGTGCTCCACATCCGGATTGCCGGTGGTCAGCAGCTTCTCGCCGTAGAAGATCGAGTTGGCGCCGGCGAAGAAGCACAGTGCCTGCACTGCGTCGTCCATCTGCTGGCGGCCCGCCGACAGACGCACCATCGAGACCGGCATCAGCAGGCGCGCCACCGCGATGGTGCGCACGAACTCGAATGGATCCAGCGCCTCGGTGCCGTTGAGCGGCGTGCCTTCGACCTGCACCAGCTGGTTGATCGGCACCGACTGCGGATGCTCGGGCAGGTTGGCCAGCGTCTGCAGCAGGCCGGCGCGCTGGTCGCGCGATTCGCCCATGCCGACGATGCCGCCGCAGCAGGTCTTCATGCCGGCATGGCGGACATGCTCCAGCGTGTCGAGCCGATCCTGGTACTGGCGGGTGTGGATCACTTCGCCGTAGAACTCCGGCGCGGTGTCGAGATTGTGGTTGTAGTAGTCGAGCCCGGCGGCCTTCAAGGTGTCGGCCTGCGGCCCGCTCAGCATGCCAAGCGTGGCGCAGGTCTCCAGCCCGAGGCCTTTCACCGCGCGGACGATCTCGGCCACCTTCACCACGTCGCGATCCTTCGGACCACGCCAGGCCGCACCCATGCAGAAGCGGCTGGCGCCGGCATCCTTGGCCGCCTGCGCGCGTTCCAGCACCGCTTCCACGCTCATCAGTTTCTGCGCCTGCACGCCGGTGTCGTAGCGCGCCGCCTGCGGGCAATACGCGCAGTCTTCCGGGCAGCCGCCGGTCTTGATCGACAGCAGGGTGGACACCTGCACCGCGTTCGGATCGTGATGTTCGCGATGGACCGAATGCGCACGATGCAGCAGTTCGTTGAATGGCAGCGCGAACAGCGCGGCCACTTCGGCGCGGGTCCAGTCGTGGCGGATGGCGGTATCGACCATGGAACAGCAACTCCCATACATGAATCGCGAAAGTGTGGGAGTCGCCCCTGGGAGTGTCAACCAAATATATTGGACAATTGGTTGACACGGACGTGATGTCGACTCAGCCGCTACCATCGTGCTACCTGAAGGCAACGAAATGTGGAGAGGAGCAGCATGAGCGAAGGACAAGGCAGCAGCGGCAACGTGCTCGCGGCCATCTGCAGTTTCTTTATTCCGGGCCTCGGCCAGCTGGTGCAGGGGCGGTTGCTGATGGCGATCGTCATGTTCGTGCTCGCCGGCCTGTTGTGGATCGTGCTGCTGGGATGGTTGATCCATCTGTGGTCGATCCTCGACGCCGCGTTGTACAAGCCGGGTCGTTGAACGGAGATGCGCATGGACGCGCTGACAAAACCATGGCAACGACTGCGGTATTTCGTGTTGCCGCTGCGCTGCCTGCTGTGCAGTGCCGCCGGTGCCGATGGCATCGATCTGTGCGCTGACTGCGCGGCCGAACTGCCACGCAATCGCAGCTGTTGCATGCGTTGTGCCTTGCCGCTGGCCACGCCGGCGCCGTTGTGTGGCGAATGCCTGCGCCGGGCACCGCCATGGGACGCGGCATGGGCACCGTTTCGCTACGGCTGGCCGCTGGACCGACTGGAATCGCGCTACAAGTTCGGTGCCGATCTCGCCGCCGGTCGCGTGTTGTCGACGCTGTGGCGACGCGAGCCGTGTCCGGTCGAGCTGCCACAGGTGCTGCTGACGGTGCCGCTGCATCGCAGCCGGCTGCGCCAGCGCGGTTACAACCAGGCGCTGGAGCTGGCCCGTCCGCTGGCACGCAGTCTTGATGTGCCGCTGCGCCACGATGTGCTGCAACGTGTTCGCCAGACCGAGGCACAGACCGAACTCGATGCGCTTGGGCGTCGCCGCAACGTGCGCGGTGCCTTCGCACTGCATGCTGGTGTCGAGCTGCCTGCACATGCGGCAATCCTCGACGACGTGATGACCACCGGCGCCACCGTCGCCGAATGCGCACGTGTGCTCAAGCGGGCCGGCGTGCGGCGGGTGGACGTGTGGGCACTGGCACGGGCACCTTCACCGCGCGGTTAGCACGCTTCTTCAGCGCACCGCCAACGCCAGCACGATCCCGATCCACACCGCCAGGCCCAGCCAGTTGTTGTGGCGGAACGCCGCGAGGCAGGCGCTTCGGATGCGGTCGCGAATCAGCCAGTGCTGATAGCCGAACAGGCCGGCGGCAACCAGCAGGCCGAGCCAGTACGGCCAGCCCAGCGCGGCGCGCTGGCCGACGAACAGCATCGCCAGCAGGAAGGTACCCATCAGCACGCCGAGGATCGGCAGGTCGGCGTCGCCGAACAGGATCGCGGTGGACTTGGCGCCGGCCTTGAGGTCGTCCTCGCGATCGACCATCGCGTACTCGGTGTCGTAGATCACCGACCAGATGATGTTTCCGATGAACAGCAGCCAGCCCACCGGCGGCACCGTATTCATCACCGCGGCGAAGGCCATCGGGATCGACCAGCCGAACGCGGCGCCCAGCACCACCTGCGGCATATAGGTGTAGCGCTTGGTGAACGGATAGATCGCCGCCAGCGCGGCGCCGGCAAACGACAGCTCGATGGTCAGCCGATTGGTGAACAACACCAGCCCGAAGGCGAACACCAGCAACCCGGCGAACACGACCAAGGCCTCGCGCGGCGTCACTCGTCCCGATGCGATCGGCCGGCCAGCTGTGCGCGCCACCTGCGGATCCAGCTTGCGGTCGGCGTAGTCGTTGATCGCGCAACCGGCCGCGCGCATGGCGAATACGCCAAGGGTGAAGATGATCAGCGGCTTCCACGGCGGGAAGTCGCCTGCTGCCAGCCACAGTGCCCACCAGGTTGGCCACAGCAGCAGCAACGCGCCGATCGGCCGGTCCATCCGGGTCAGCACCAGATAGTCCAGCGCCTTCTCGCGGTAACGTGTCGGCAGTTTTTTCAGCAGCCAGTTCAGCACTCGTGTGGCGCGGGTGGAGCTGTCCGCCGGTCGTGCGGGCTTGGCAGCAGGTTTCGCCACGCCAGGCCGCGGCCGGGCGGTGGACGAGGGCGCGTTGTTGCGTCGCTGGCGTTTGCGGGGAGTGGGGGCCATGTCCGGGAGTTTAGCCCGAGCCTTTGCCACGGGTCGCGTGATGAAGTGCCCGAAATGCGATGGCCACCATCCTGCGGTGACTCGCTAATCGAGCCGGCAGGATCTCCGACCCGTGCAGTCACGGAGCCCGCCAGCCTAAAGTCCGTCACAAGTCTGCCGTTACCGTGCCTGAGCGATACCGATCCAGGTGGCGCCAAACATGCCCCGCGTGGTCACGCCAGCGGTGCCGGAATGCTGATGGTTGAGTGCGAAGAAACCGCGCGTGATCTTGCCGACTCGCGTCATGTCCCCGATGCGACGGAGCAGATGGCCATGAGTGCTGCGTCGCTGGCGCCGGCGGACCTGCTGGCGCATTCGCGCCTGCTCGATTCGGTGGCGGCATTCACCCATCATCGCGACACCGATGCGCTCGATCGCAGTCTGGTGCTGTCGCTGGCCGAGTTGGCATCGGCACGCAGTGTGTCGTTGGCCAAGTGCGGCATCGATCGAAGCCCCCGCGTTGAAAGCATCGTGCAGTGCGCCCCGGATGCGCAGGGTAACTACCAACTGCAGGTATTCGGCGTGGGTGCGGCTGACCCCGCCATGACGGGACTGTCGCGCTGCATGAAGAGCCAGGAGGTACATGCGGAAATGCTGGGCGGGATGCCGCGACTGATCGTGCCGATCGTGTGTGAGGGGCGCGCGATCGGTGCACTGCAGCTGGACAGTGGCGTTCCGTTGAGTGCCAGTCGGCCGCTGGTCGACGGCTTTGCGCGCATCTACGCCAACTACACCGCGCTGCTCAGCGAGAGCGAACGCGACAAGCTGACCGGCCTGTACAACCGGCGCAACTTCGAGCGACATCTGCAACGCCTGCTGCGTCAGCGCGAGCAGGTGCAGCAGGCCGCAGACGCCGGAGCACGGCATGGCGACACGTCACCGCCGGTCGGCACGCAGGTCTGGCTGGCGATTTTCGATATCGACCATTTCAAGCGCATCAACGACAGTTACGGTCATATCTACGGCGATGAAGTGATCCTGCTGCTGGCCCAGCAGATGCGCGCCAGCTTCCGTCAGAACGACGTGTTGTTTCGCTTCGGCGGCGAGGAGTTCGTGATCCTGTTCGGCGCCACCGACGAGACCACCGTGCACGCCGTGCTGGAGCGCTTTCGTCGGCATATTGCCGAACACGTGTTTCCGCAGGTCGGGCACATCACCGTCAGCATCGGTTATGCCCGCATCGGAACCCATGACTATCCGGCCACTGTGCTGGATCGTGCCGACAAGGCGTTGTATTTCGCCAAGGAAAACGGTCGCAACAGCACGTACGGCTACGAGAGCCTGAGCCGGCGTGGTGTGCTGGGACGCGCCATGGCCGCGGGCACCATCGACCTGTTCTGAGTCGCTCGTTCAGCCCAGCAGCAGTCGATACGCCGGATGCCCGCTCTCGTCGACATGCGGGTAACCGAGTGCGGCAAGAAAGTGCTGGAATAGCGGCTGCTCGGCCTCGGGCACCTGGATGCCGACCAGGATGCGGCCGTAGTCGGCGCCGTGGTTGCGGTAGTGGAACAGGCTGATGTTCCAGTCCGGGTGCAGCTGGCCGAGGAAGTGGGTGAGCGCGCCGGGGCGTTCGGGAAATTCGAAGCGGTACAGCCGTTCATGCTGTGCCAGCGAGGAGTGGCCGCCGATCATGTGGCGCAGGTGCAATTTGGCCAGCTCATCGCCGGTGAGGTCGAGCACGCCGAAGGCCTGCTCGCGGAACGCGGCCGCCAGCGCCTCGCGCTCGTCGCGGCTGGCGATCTGCACGCCGACGAAGATGTGCGCGGAGCTGGCATCGCCGATGCGGTAGTTGAATTCCGTGATGCTGTGCCGGCCCAGGGTGGCACAGAAGCGGCGGAAGCTGCCGCGCTCTTCCGGGATTGTGACCGCGAACACCGCCTCGCGCTGCTCGCCGACTTCGGCGCGTTCGGCGACGAAGCGCAGGCGGTCGAAATTCATGTTGGCGCCGGAGACGATCGCCACCAGTGCGCCGTCGCCATGGCCATGTGCCGCAACGTACTGTTTCAGCCCGGCCAGTGCCAGCGCGCCGGACGGTTCCGGCACGCTGCGGGTTTCCTGGTAGATGTCGCGGATCGCCGCGCAGATCGCATCGGTATCCACCCGCAGCATCGCGTCAACGTGCTGCTGGCATAGCGCGAAGGTGAGTACGCCGACCTGCTTCACCGCGGTGCCGTCGGTGAACAGGCCGACTTCGTCCAGCGCCACGCGCGTGTCGCTTTCCAGCGAGCGCGCCATGGCGTCGGCATCGACCGCCTGCACGCCGATCACCAGCACCTCCGGTCGTATCGCCTTGATGCACGCGGCCACACCGGCGAGCAGCCCGCCGCCGCCGACCGGCACGAACACCGCATGCAGCGGGCCCGGATGCTGGCGCAGGATTTCCAGCGCCACGGTGCCCTGGCCGGCGATCACCGCCAGATCGTCGAACGGATGCACGAAGGTGGCACCACGCTCCGCCTGCAGGCGTGTCGCTTCGGTTTGCGCATCGCTGTAGGAATCGCCGGCCAGCACGATTTCCACCATCGCACCGCCGAACCGGCGCACCGCATCCACTTTCACCTGCGGTGCGGTCACCGGCATCACGATGATGGCGTGGATGCCGAGCTTCGCCGCGGCCAGCGCCACGCCCTGCGCGTGGTTGCCGGCGGAAGCGGCGATCACGCCACGCGCGCGTTGCGCCGGGTCCAGTTGCACCATGCGGTTGTACGCGCCGCGCAGCTTGAACGAGAACACCGGCTGCTGGTCTTCGCGCTTGAGCAGCACCGGCTGGCCGAGTCGGGCGCTGAGCAGCGGCGCCGGTTCCAGTGCCGACTCATGCGCCACCTCGTAAACGCGTGCGGCACGGATCCGTGCCAGCAGATCATCGCCTGCTGCTGCATCGTCATCGACAGCCGGCGCGGCGACTGCATTCATGCCGCCAGTGCCGTCGCCGGATGCGCCACCTGCAGCACGTCGACCAGCTTGCGGGTCTGTTGCAGGATCTGGGTGAGGCCGGCGTCGTCGCATTGCAGGCTGAGCGTGAGCCGCGAGACGGCGGGGTCATGCGTGGCGGCCACGGTCAGCGTGTCGATGTTGTAGCCGCGTGCGGCGAACAGCCCGGCCACGCGCACCAGTGCGCCGGCTTCGTTCTGCAACAGGATGGACAGCGTGTGGTTCATGGCGGTTCTCTCTCTGTGCGGATGCCCCGGACGGTGCCTGGGCGGCTCTAAAACATGTCGGAAGTTGCGATATCGCGCACGACCGGCGCACTGCGCGAGGCGATGAAGTCGCCGGTGATCATCTGCGCGTAACTGGCGCCGGGCCCGACCATCGGATACACGCCGGCATCCGGATCGATCATCACTTCCAGGAACGCCGGGCCATCGAAGGCGAGGAACGCGGCGATCGTTGCCTCCAGTTCCTCGGTGCGTTCCAGCCGCTGCGCCCAGGCGAAACCGTCGGCCTGCGCGGCCAGCACGAAGTCCTTCTTGTGCAGGCTCTTGTCGGAGGCGGCGAAGCGGCCCTTGAAGTACAGCTTCTGCCATTGCCGCACCATGCCGTCGCCGACGTTGTTCAGCACCACCACCTTGACCGGCAGGTTGTAGGTGGTGACGGTTTCCAGCTCGCCGATGTTCATGCGGATGCTGGCGTCGCCGTCGATGTCGATGACCAGCTTGTCGCGATGCGCGAGCTGCGCACCGACCGCCGCCGGGAGGCCGAAACCCATCGTGCCCATCGAGCCGGAGGTAAGCCAATGCCGCGGTGCGCGGAAATCGAAGTACTGCGCCGCCCACATCTGATGCTGGCCGACCCCGGTGCTGATGATCGCGCGGCCATCGGTATGCCGGTTGATCGCTTCCAGGACGGCGTAAGGTTGGATCAACGTACTGCTGCGGTCATAGTTCAATGCATGCGCGCGTTTCAGCTCGGCCACCTGCGCATGCCAGGCGTCGAGTGACGGCTGCAGTCCATGCGCGCGGCCATAGGCGGTCAGGCGTTCCAGCGCGCGCACCAGCGGACCGACGTGATGCCAGTGCACCGATTTCACCTTGCCGATCTCGGCCGGGTCGATGTCGATCTGCGCAATGAACTTCGCGCACGGGGCGAATTTGTCCGGCACGCCAGCCACGCGGTCGTCGAAGCGCGCGCCCAGTGCCAGCACGAAGTCGCAGTCCTCCACCGCGTAATTCGCATACGCGGTGCCGTGCATGCCGAGCATGTGCAGGGCCAACGGATCGGTGGTGTCGAACCCGCCCAGGCCCATCAAGGTGGTGGTCACCGGCAGCCCGAACGTATCGACAAATGCACGCAATGATGCCGCCGCTTCGGCCGCAATCACGCCACCGCCGGCGTAGATCAAGGGCCGCTTCGACTGCATCAACGCAGCGAAGAAGGTGGCGCAGGCGGCATCGCTCAACATCGACTGTTCCACTGCACGCAGGCGCGCGCGGTAGCCGGTCAGCGCCAGCTCGCCGGTGCCATGAAACTTCAGCGCAGTGTTCTGCACGTCCTTCGGCACGTCCACCACCACCGGTCCGGGGCGACCGCTGCGGGCGAGGGTGAACGCGGTACGCAGGGTCGCTTCCAGCTGTGCCGGATCGGTGACCAGGAACACATGCTTGGCGCAGGCGCCCATGATGTTGCTGATCGGCGCCTCCTGGAAGGCATCGCTGCCGATCGCCACCGTGCTCACCTGGCCGCAGATCACCACCAGCGGGATCGAGTCGGCCATCGAGTCGCGCACCGGCGTGACCATGTTGGTGGCGCCGGGGCCGGAGGTGACCACCGCCACGCCGACCTTGCCGGAGGCGCGCGCATAGCCCGCGGCCATGAAGCCCGCGCCCTGTTCGTTGGCCGGCACGATCAGCGGCATCGGCTCGTCGCCGTTGTCCTTCAGGTGTGTCGCGTTGTAGCGGAACACGGCGTCGTATACCGGCAGGATCGCGCCGCCGGAATAGCCGAACATCACCTCGACGCCCTGGTCGGCGAATACCTGCACGATCACGTCGGCACCACTCATCGTGTGGCCGGCAAGTGGATGCTGGTCGATGGCGGTGGCCTGGGCAGGCTGCGTCGTCTGCGCTGAAGTCGTCACATCAGTTCCTGTTGTTGGGCGGATTTCTCCATTCCCTGCTTGCCCGGGGAAGGACTTCTTTCGGTTGCAGGGGGAGGGAGACAAATCAATTGCGGATCAGGTCACGCTCGACCGCCGGATGCACCGGCACGCCAAAGGTGGCGATGATCTGCAGGTCCTGCTCCAGTGTGGAAAAACGTTCCCACGCGATGCCGTTCACGTCAGTGCTGCTGGTGAAGCCCTGCGCGATGTCGTCCTCGAAGCCGAGCTGGCAGAGCTGGCCGGCCTTTTCGGGTTGCTGGCGGATCGAGAAATTGAGGTTGTCGGTCCGCCACATCGCGTAGACGCCGTAAACCAGGGCCTGCGGTGGCTGGCCGAGTCGGGCGCTGTAGTCGGCGATCGAGGCCTCCAGGTCGGCGACGGCCAGGGCAATATGGAAACGTTTCATGACGAACCTCACTCATTGTTCAGTGCTATGGGTAGTGACTGCTGTGCTCCCTCCCCTGCGAAGCAGGGGGAGGAGCAAGGTGGTTTTCAGCCGACCTTCTTCAGTGGTGCGGCTTCGGTCTTGGCAGTGGCCGGCTGCAGCCAAGGCATCTGCGCACGCAGCTTCGCGCCGACCACTTCGATCGGATGATCGAGATCGGCCTGCTTGAGGCGCTTGTAGTTGGGAAGGCCGGCGGCGTATTCAGCCGTCCAGTTGCGCGCGAAGGTGCCGTCCTGGATGTCGGTGAGCACTTCCTTCATGCGCGCCTTGGTGCCGGCGTCGACAATGCGCGGACCGCTGACGTAATCGCCGTATTGCGCGGTCTCGGAGACGAACTGCAGCATCTTGGCCAAGCCGCCCTCGTAGAACAGGTCGACGATCAGCTTCAGCTCGTGCATCACCTCGTAGTAGGCGATCTCCGGCTGGTAGCCGGCTTCGACCAGGGTCTCGAAACCCTTGATCACCAATTCGCTGGCGCCGCCGCACAGCACCGCCTGCTCACCGAACAGATCGGTCTCGGTCTCTTCCTTGAAGTCGGTCTTGATGAGCATCGCGCGGCCGCCACCGATGCCGTCGGCGTAGCCCTTGGTCTTCGCCTCGGCGTGGCCGCTGACGTCCTGATGCACCGCCCAGATGCACGGCACACCACGGCCGCGCTCGTACTCGCTGCGGACCAGCGCGCCGGGGCCCTTCGGCGCGACCAGGATCACGTCGATGTCGGCGCGCGGGGTGATCTGCTTGAAGTGCACGTTGAAGCCGTGCGCGAACAACAGCGCGGCGCCCGGCTTGATGTTCGGCTCGATCACTTCCTTGTACAGCGCAGGCTGCACCATGTCCGGGGTCAGCACGGCGACCAGATCGGCGCCACGCACGGCGTTGGCAGGTTCGACCACGGCGAAGCCATCGGCCTCGGCGCGCTTCCAGGTGGGGCCGCCAGGACGCAGGCCGACCACGACGTCGAGGCCGGAGTCGCGCAGGTTCAGCGCATGCGCGCGGCCCTGGCTACCGTAGCCGAGGACGGCGATGCGGGATTTGGCGAGTGGGTTGGTGGGTGCGGTACTCATGCGGCAACTCCTTCGGTGGTTTCGGTGTGGGTGTGCTTGGATGTGGCGGTAGCGGTATGCAGCTGGGTGGTGGCGCCGTCGGAAGCGGAGCCGACCAGACGCGCGTACTTGGCCAGTGCGCCCTGGGTGACTTTCGGTTTCGGTGGCTGCCAGCTGGCGCGGCGACTGGCCAGATCGGCCGTGGTGCGCAGCTCGCGGTGTTCGGCATCGATCACCACGCGATCGCCCTCGCGCAGCAGGGCGATCGGGCCGCCACGCACCGCTTCGGGTGCGATGTGGCCGACCATGAAGCCGTGGGTGGCGCCGGAGAAACGGCCGTCGGTGATCAGCGCCACGTCGTTGCCGAGGCCGCGTCCGACCAGCGCCGCGGTGACGCCGAGCATCTCGCGCATGCCGGGGCCGCCGGCGGGACCTTCGTTGCGGATCACGATGACGTCGCCGGCGTGAATGCGATCGCCCTGCACGGCGGCGAACGCTTCCTCCTCGCTCTCGAACACGCGCGCGCTGCCTTCGAAGTTTCCACTCTTGCCGGCCAGCTTGAGGATGCAGCCTTCCGGCGCGAGGTTGCCGTACAGGATCGAGTAGCCGCCGCGCGGTTTCAGCGGCTGGGTAACCGGATGCACCACATCCTGTATCTCGGCGCGCGGTGCGGCCGCGGCTTCGGCGAACAGGCTGCGGCCGGTGACGGTAGGTGCGTCGTCCAGCATGCCGGCGGCGATCAGCTCCTGCGCCACGCGTGCGCTGCCGCCAGCGCCGAACAGCTCGACCGCGGTATAGCGGCCGCCGGGCAGCAGGTCGGCGATCACCGGCGTATGCACCGAGGCGGGCTCGAAATCTTCCAGCGTCCACTCGACGCCGGCTTCGCGCGCGATCGCCAGCAGGTGCAGCACCGCGTTGGTGGAACCGGCGGTGGCGGCAACCATGCGCGCGGCGTTGCGGAACGAGGTGCGCGTCAGCATGTCGCGCGGCGTGCGCTCGGCCTTGAGGCATTCCATCACCAGCTCGCCGCAGCGATAGGCCGCGGCACCCTTGGCCGGATGCGTGGCGGGGATGTCGTTGTAGCCCATCGGCGACAGGCCCAGCGTGGTCAGCACCATCGCCATCGTGTTGGCGGTGAACTGCCCGCCGCAGGCGCCGGCACCGGGGCAGGCGTCGCGCTCGACCGAGGCGAGTTCAGCGTCGTCGATCTTGCCGGCACCGTGCGCACCGACGGCCTCGAACACCTGCTGGATGGTGATCGGATGGTTGTCGTGGGTGCCGTGCGCGATGCTGCCGCCGTACAGCGCGACACCCGGGATGTTCAACCGTGCCAGCGCCATCGCCGCGGCCGGAATGGTCTTGTCGCAGCCGCACAGCACCACCATCGCATCGAGGCAGTGACCATCCACGGCCAGCTCGATCGAGTCGGTGATCACCTCGCGGCTGATCAGCGAGGCGCGCATGCCCGGCGTGCCCATCGCGATGCCGTCGGTCACGGCGATCGTGTTGAACTCGATCGGCGTGCCACCGGCGGCGCGGATGCCGGCGGCAGCCTCGACCGCCAGCTCGCGCAGGTTGAGGTTGCATGGGCTCACGTTCGACCAGGTGTGCACCACCGCGACCAGCGGTCGGGCAATCGCTGCGTCGTCCAGTCCGGTGGCGCGCAGCATGGCGCGGGCGGGGGCGCGGTCGGGACCGCTCTTGATCAGGTCACTGCGCATCGGTATTCCATGGGCTTAAGGAAAAAGACGCCCCCCGCGTGCGAGGGAGGTGAGCGGGATGGGACAGGGGGGCGACGCCATCGCGGCGTGCACGAGCCATCCGCGCCGCGGACACGCAGGGGGCGGCAGAAAATGCGGACACGTCCGTGTGCCCGCTGGGGAAACTTGAGGGCTGCATCAGCCGCATGCGCGTGCTCCGCAGAAGAAGGCGGCGTTGTTGTCGGCGTACTCCTCGATCGCGGCCAGCAGGGCGTCGCACACGGCGGCGGTGCCGGCGCTGCCGCCGATGTCGCGGGTGTGCGGGCCATGGCGCAGCACCTGGTCAACCGCGGTCTCGACGGCCACCGCTTCGGCTTCCAGTCCCAGCGAATGACGCAGCAGCATGGCCGTGGAAAGGATCGCACCGATCGGATTGGCCACGCCCTGGCCGGCGATGTCCGGTGCCGAGCCGTGGATCGGTTCGTACAGGCCGGCCTTGCCTTCGCCCAGCGACGCCGACGGCAGCAGGCCGAGCGAACCGGCCAGCGCGGCGGCTTCGTCGGTGAGGATGTCGCCGAACAGGTTCTCGGTGACCACCACGTCGTAGCGGTTCGGCTGGGTCAGCAACAGCATCGCCATCGAGTCGACCAGCTGATGCTCGATCGCTACGTCGGGATAGTCTGTGGCGACGCGCTGCACGGTGCTGCGCCACAGGCGCGAGGTTTCCAGCACGTTCGCCTTGTCCACCGAGGTGACGTGGTGACGACGGCCACGCGCCAGCTCGAACGCGCGACGCACCACGCGTTCGACTTCGGCAACGGTGTACTTGCATTCGTCGGTGGCGGTATCGGCCGTGCGCGTCTTGGCACCGAAGTAGGCGCCGCCGGTCAGCTCACGCACGAACAGCACATCGACGTTCTCCAGCTTCTCGTTCTTCAGTGGCGACAGGTCGGCCAGCGCCGGATGCACCTGCAGCGGGCGCAGATTCGCGTACACACCCAGCGCGGCACGCAGTGCCAGCAGTCCTTGTTCGGGGCGCACGGTCGCGTTCGGGTCGGACCACTTCGGGCCACCGACGGCGCCGAGCAGCACGGCATCGGCGCTCTGACATGCCGCCAGCGCGGCGGCTGGCAGCGGCTCGCCGGTGGCATCGATCGCGACACCGCCGATCAACTGCTCATCGAAGGTGAACAGGTGCTCGTAGCGCGCAGCGACGGTTTTCAATACGGCGACCGCTGCGGCGGTAACCTCGGGGCCGACGCCGTCGCCGGGCAGGGTGACGATGTGTGCCTTCATGCTGCTTTCTCCTGTTGTTCGTAATGTGTGATTGCGTCCGCGTGTTGCAGCAGATAGCCAAGCTGATCGACGCCGTTGAGCAGGCAGTGCCGCGCGAACGGTTCCAGCCGGAACGGAATGCGGCCGCCGTCGGGCAGCGCGATGAACTGCTCGCGCACGTCGATCACCAGTTCGATGCCGGGATGCCTGAGCAGCCAGCGGTGTTCCAGTTCGTCGATGACGATCGCCAGCAGGCCGTTCTTCAACGCATTGCCGCGGAAGATGTCCGCGATCTCGCTGCACAGCACCGCCTGGATGCCGTAATCAAGCAGCGCCCACGGCGCGTGTTCGCGCGAGGAGCCGCAGCCGAAGTTGCGTCCGGCGACCACGATCGAGCAGCCCTGCGCCTGCGGCTGGTTCAACGGGAAGGCCGGGTTGTCGCTGCCATCGGCCTGATAGCGCCAGTCGTGGAAGCACAGCTTGCCCAGGCCTTCGCGAGTGGTGGTGGTGAGGAAGCGCGCCGGGATGATGCGGTCCGTGTCGATGTTCTCGTCGGCCAGCACGGCGGTGCGCGAGTGGATGCGGGTGATGGGCTTCATGCGGCTTGCTCCCGGCGGATATCGGCGGTGGTCAGGTAGTCGCGTGGATCGGCAATCCGCCCAGCCAGTGCAGATGCGGCGGCGGTGGCCGGACTGGCCAGCACGGTGCGAGCGCCCTTGCCCTGACGACCTTCGAAGTTGCGGTTGGAGGTGCTCACCACCAGCTGGCCCGGCTGGGCCAGGTCGCCGTTCATCGCGATGCACATCGAGCAGCCCGGCACGCGCCACTCGGCGCCGGCGGCGGTGAATACCTGATGCAGGCCCTCGCGTTCGGCGTCGCGGCGCACTGCTTCGGAACCCGGCACCACCAGCATGCGCACGCCGTCGGCGACGCGGCGGCCACGCAGCACGTTGGCGGCTTCGCGCAGATCGGACAGGCGCGAGTTGGTGCAGCTGCCGACGAACACCACGTCGACCGGCGTGCCCTGCATCGGCTGGCCGGGCTTGCTCTGCATGTAGTCGAGCGCGCGATGTTCCTGTGCACTGGTTGCGGCCGGCACCGGCGCATCCATCGCGATCGCCATGCCCGGATGGGTGCCGTAGGTGACCGTCGGCTTCACCGCGCTGGCGTCGATGCGCACTTCGTGGTCGTAGGCTGCGCCGTCATCGCTGCGCAGCGCGCGCCACGTCGCCACGGCGACATCCCACGCGGCGCCCTGCGGTGTGCGGGGGCGACCCTTCAGCCACGCGAACGTGATGTCGTCCGGCGCGATCAGTCCGGCACGTGCACCGGCTTCGATCGACATGTTGCAGACGGTCATGCGCTCGTCCATCGACAGTGCCTCGATCGCGGCGCCGCGGTACTCCAGCACGTAGCCGGTACCGCCATCGACGCCGATGGTGCCGATGATGTGCAGGATCAGGTCCTTCGCACTGATGCCTGCCGACAATTGGCCGTCCACATGAATCGCCATGGTCTTCGGCTTGCGCTGCAGCAGGCACTGCGTCGCCATCACGTGGCCGACCTCGGTGGTGCCGATGCCGAATGCCAGCGCACCGAATGCGCCGTGCGTGGACGTGTGGCTGTCGCCGCAGACGATCGTCATGCCGGGCTGGGTGGCACCCAGTTCCGGGCCGATCACGTGCACGATGCCGCGGTCGGCACTGTCCCAGCCGTGCAACTCGACGCCGAACTCGCGGCAGTTGGTTTCCAGTTGGGTCACCTGCGCCTGCGCCTCGGCGTTCGCGTAGGGACGCGTACCATCGGCGTTGGTCGGCAAGGTCGGCGTGGAATGATCCAGGGTGGCCAGCATGCGGTCGGGGCGACGCAGCTGCAGGCCGCGCTCGCGCAGCTCACTGAATGCTTGCGGTGAAGTCACCTCATGCACCAGATGCAGGTCGACGTAGAGCACCGCCGGCGTGTCGACGGTTTCGGGTACGACGACGTGCGCGTCCCAGACTTTCTCGAAGAGTGTCTTTGCGCTCACGCCAATGCCTCCATGGGAGCGGGCTGTTGATAAGGAGTCCGGCCATGGATGGCCGGTTCTTGATCTTCGCGGTCAGGGATGACCGCATTGACGAAACTCAACCAGTTCCAACGGTCCTCGGTGCGGCCATCGAACAGGCCGAAGAACGCCTGTTGCAGTCGTTTCGTGATCGGGCCGGGCATACCTGCACCGACGAGCTTGCGATCGACCGAGCGCACCGGCGTGATCTCGGCGGCGGTGCCGGTCATGAACACTTCATCGGCGGTGTACAGCGCCTCGCGTGGCAGGTCGCGCTCTTCCACCGCGATGCCGAGATCGGTGGCCAGCGTGAGCACGCTGTCGCGGGTGATGCCGGCGAGGATGCCGGCGCTCGATGGCGGCGTGAGCAGCTTGCCGCGCTTGACCAGGAACAGATTTTCGCCGGCGCCTTCGCTGAGCAGGCCGTTGTGTCCCAGCGCAATGCCTTCGTCGTAGCCACCGCGGCGCGCTTCCAGCCCGATCAGCTGGCTGCTGAGGTAGTTGCCGCCGGCCTTGGCCCAGCTCGGCAAGGTGTTCGGCGCGGGACGATGCCACGAGGACACGCACACGTCCGCGCCCTTTTCCACCGCATCGCCCAGGTACGCGCCCCAGTCCAGCGCCATGATCGCCACCTCGACCGGTGCGCCGTTCTTCGGCAGCACGCCCAGGCCACCGGCGCCGCGGAACACGATCGGCCGCACGTAGGCCGAGCGCATCGCGTTGGCGCGGATCAATTCCATGCAGGCGGCGTTGATCTCGTCCTCGCTGTAGCCGATCTCGATCTCGTAGATCGCGGCCGACTCGAACAGCCGGCGCGTGTGCTCGCCCAGCCGGAAATAGGCGGGGCCTTGCGGCGTGGCGTAGACGCGCTCGCCCTCGAACACCGAGGAGCCGTAGTGCAGGGCGTGCGTGCTGACATGGACGCTGGCATCGGCCCAGGGCTTGATGCGACCGTTGTGCCAGAGGAAGGGCGTGTTGCTCATGTGAAGCTCCTCGAGTAATTACAGGTTGGCGACGGCAGCCGGCGGTGTGGCCGGCGTCTGTCGCTCGATACGGTTGACGATGGCCAGCGCGGCCTGCGCAGTGGCCTCGACGATGTCGGTGCTGACGCCGTGGCCGCGCCACTCGCGCGTGGCGTGGCGCGCGGTGAGCTGCGCGTGGCCCTGGGCGTCGCCGCCTTCGCTGACGGCGCGCACCTTGAAGTCGGTCAGTTGCAAATTGCTGCCGGTGGCGCGCTCGATCGCACGCAGCACGGCATCGACCGGGCCGTCGCCGATCGCCGCTTCGCCGGCTTCGCGGCCATCGTCGTGGCGCAGCTTCACCGAGGCCGAGGCGCTGCCGCCCAGATGCGTGCTGGTGTTTAGCTGCACCAACCGCCATGGACCGGCGGCATCCGGATCCAGGCCCAGTGCGATCGCTTCCAGATCCTCGTCATGCACTTCGCGCTTCTTGTCGGCCAGCGTCTTGAAGCGCGCGAAGATCACGTCAAGCGCCGCGTCATCCGGCGTGTGGCCCAGGGTTTCCAGGCGCTGGCGCAAGGCGGCGCGGCCGGAGTGCTTGCCCATGACCAGTTTGGTTTCGGCGATGCCGACGTCCTGCGGCCGCATGATTTCGTAGGTGCCGCGATGCTTGAGCATGCCGTGCTGGTGGATGCCCGACTCGTGCGCGAACGCGTTGTCGCCCACGATCGCCTTGTTGCGCGGCACCGCCTGACCGGTCAGCTGGGTCAGCAGGCGCGAGGTGGGATACAGCCGGCGCGTGTCGATGCGGGTGCCCACGCCGAAGTGCGGCGCGCGCACCTTCAGCGCCATCACGATCTCCTCCAGCGCGGCGTTGCCGGCGCGCTCGCCGATGCCGTTGATGGTGCACTCCACCTGACGCGCGCCGGCGCTCACCGCGGCCAGGCTGTTCGCCACCGCCATGCCGAGGTCGTCATGGCAGTGGCTGGAGAAGATCGCCTTGTGCGCATCGCGCACATGCCGGCGCAGGTAGGTGAACAGTTCGACGATCTCGGCGGGCGTGGTGTAGCCCACCGTATCCGGCGCATTCAGCGTGGTGGCGCCGGCGGCGACGACGGCGCTGAACACCTCGGCGAGGAATTCGGGTTCGGTCCGCAAAGCATCTTCAGCGGAAAACTCCACCTCGTGGCACAGCCCGCGGGCGCGTTCCACCGCGGCCACCGCGGCATCGACCACCTGCGCCTTGCTCATGCCCAGCTTGTGCTCGCGATGCAGCGGGCTGGTCGACAGGAACACGTGGATGCGCGCATGCCGCGCCTGTTCCAGTGCGCGTGCGGCGCTGTCGATATCGCCGCTCTGGCAACGCGCCAGCGCGCACACCGTGGTGGTCTTCAGCGTGCGGGCGATTTCGGCCACCGCGGCGAAATCATCCGGCGAAGCCTGCGGAAAACCCGCTTCCAGCACGTCGACGCCGAGCGCCTCCAGTGCTTGTGCGATGCGCAACTTCGTGCGCCGGTCCATCGAGAAACCGGGTGCCTGTTCGCCGTCGCGCAAGGTGGTGTCGAAGATGCGTACGCGATCGTCGGCAGCGCGAATGCTGCCGGAGGTTGTTGCTGCTACGTCTGAATCGGGGTTCATCGCTGGCTCCGCTGATGCGAGCCGAGGGCAACAAAAAACCCCGCGCCGTTGCCGGTGCGGGGTTCTTTGGGAGTCTTCAGGTTATTGCTTAGTTACCTGGACACATGCCCTCAGCCCGCACCTCCGTTGGTAATAAGGAGTACGAGTACGAGGGCAAGAAGGAGCGTGCCGCGAACCTGCAGCAGACCGGCAACCGTCACGAGACGATTGTTTTCGGCGATGCGGCGGTGGCTGTTGCGCTGCGACATGTAACCGACCGTAAACCATGCCTTCGCAGGCTGTCAATCGTTTTCTTTATGAAAAGAAATTCTATGGCCGTAATTCGCATATGGACGGCTATCCGTCCATATAACAAAGCCGGTCAAACCATGGGTTCCATGCGCATGCGCATGTGGCGTCATCAACACGGATCATGCGGCGCGCGAAATGCGCGCTGCAGAGCCGGTTGCGCCGACTTGCACGGGACCCGCCATCGGTCGGTTCCGATGGTCCATTCCATGCGATCGCGGTCATCGTGGCGAGCCTCGCGATGACGGCAGTTGCGTGCAGCTGTGCGACCATCCTCACGCCCAGTGCCAAGCGAGCATTGCCTTCATCTCCGGAGAATTTCGTGAAAAAACGCGACCCGCGTCGCACCGCCCTGGTGCTTGTCGATCGGCAGAAGGGCATTCCATCGTATGCCGGTAGGGACGATCTGCTCGCGACTGGGCCGGGTGTGTCCGACTAGGGACATTCTCTCGACGTGCTGGCGTGATACTCCCGGCTCACGTGCTGGCGTGATCGAGCAGCCAGCGGCGCAGCGCATCGTCGTCTGCTGCCAGTGGTTCGGCTGCGGCGGGGCGCTGCAGCATCACGGCCAGTGCCGCAGGCACGCTGACGTGCTCGCCGACCACCGGCTCCACCACGCTTTCAAACTTGGCCGGATGCGCGGTGGCGACCACCGCCCACGGTGCGTCGTCGCCATCCGCGCGCAGCCGGTCGAGCAAGTACATCGCGGTGGCGGTGTGCGGGCAGAATATTTCGCCATGTTCGCGCGCATGCCGAGCAATGGTCTGACGAATCGCGGCATCATCGACGCTGGCCGCCTGCAACACGTGACGCAAGCGGCCCTCATCCGGATAGGTCCAGCGCAACCGCTCGAAGTTGCTCGGTGCGCCCACGTCCATCGCGTTCGCCAATGTCGCGACCGCCTCGCGCGGCGCGTAGGCGGCGCCGGCGAAATAGTCGGGCAGGGTGACGTTGGCGTTGCACGCCAGTTGCACGCTGCCGATCGGCAGGCCGAGCTCGCGCACCCACAGGCAGGCCAGCGCGTTGCCGAGATTGCCGGTGGGCACGATGAAACTCAGCGGCGTGCCGTGTTCGCGCCACCAGCCCAGTGCGGCGTGCGCGTAGTAGCTCATTTGCGGCAGCAGGCGGCCGAGGCTGATGCTGTTGGCCGAGGACAGCGGCAGCTGTGCCTGCAGCGCCGTATCGCTGAGTGCGGCCTTGACCATGCGCTGGCAATCGTCGAAGCGGCCGGCCACGCGCAGCGCAGTCACGTTGTCGCCGAAGCAGCCAAGCTGATGCGCCTGTCGTGGCGAGACCAATCCGTCGGGATACAGGATCACTACACGTACGTTCGGCTGGCGATGGAATGCGGCCGCGACCGCGGCACCGGTGTCGCCCGAGGTGGCGACCAGGATCGTCAACGGTCGTGCATCGGCGCGCGGCAGCCGGTGCAGACAGGCGGCGAGGAAGCGTGCGCCGAAATCCTTGAAGGCCGAGGTGGGGCCGTGGAACAGCTCCAGCATCGTGGTATTCGGATGCGCCGGCAGCGCACGCAGCGGGGCGTCGAAGGTGAATGCTTCGGCACAGATCGCGGGTAGCGAGTCAGCGAGCGGATCGCCCGCAAAGAACGGCGCCAGCAACGTAGCGGCGGTGTCGGCCAGCGACCCGTTCGGATCGAATGCGGCCGGGTCGATCGCCGGCAATGCCTCCGGCACGTACAGCCCGCCATCTGGCGCCAGTCCGGCCGCGATTGCCTGACTGATCGGTACGATCGGGCCGACGCTGCGAGTGCTGTGATAGCGCAACGATTCGATGACACTCATGCCTCGGCCTCTAGCGAAGGAATCAACGCGGCGGCCGGTCCGTCGATCGGCGACACCCACGCATCACTGTCCAGTCCGGCTTCTGCAAAAGCAGTCTGCATCGCAACAGAAGCTGCTTCGGCATCGGTGCGATTGTCATACCAGCCGAACACGCTGGGACCGGCGCCGGAGATGCTGGAACCCAGCGCATGATGATCCAGCGCGGCCTGCTTCACTCGTGCGAAATTCGGGATCAACGGCGCGCGGCGCGGCTCCACCAGCACATCCTTCAGCCCCTCGCGCACCAGCGCCGCGTCGCTGCGGTAGCAGCCGGCCAGCACCAGCGCGAGGTTCGTGCTTTGCGCGACAAACTCGCCAAGTGCGTAATGGCCGGCCAGCGCGGCGCGCGCCTTGCGCGTCTCAAGCACGACATGCGGATGCACCAGCGCGCAATGCCACGCGGCCGGCACCTCGATGCGCAGCAGGCGTTCGTGGGTGGACAGCACCAGACCGCCTAGCAGCATCGAACCGAGGTTGTCGCCGTGGCGACTGCCGCTGGCCACCGCTTCGCCGTCCAGCGCGAAGCCATACAGCGATTCACGCGGCAATGGCTGCGCCAGCAATGCATTCGCGGCGACCAGCGCCGCCACGCAGGACGCGGCCGAACCGCCCATGCCCGAACCCAGCGCAATGCCCTTGTGCAGCACCAGCTCGAAACCGTGCTGCAGGCCGAGCGCCTTGCGCAATGCGAGCAGGGCGACGCCGGCAGTGTTCTGGCGTGGATCGGTGGGCAGTTCGGTGACGCAGCCGCGGATCGCCGCGATGCGCACCACCGGTTCGTCGATGCGGCGTACTTCGGCACGATCGCCGGCGCCGGCGACGCTGTGGCCGAGCAGGTCGAAACCCACGCCGACGTTGCCGACGCTGGCAGGTGCGAAGGCGCAGGCGACCTGCGGAAGTTTGGGGCGGCGCGGTGAAGCCATGATGGGTTCCAGCAATAGGGAATTCACGCGCGCACCTCCAGCGACTCGGCGATACGCAGCAGGTCGGTGAACACACCGGCGGCGGTCACTTCCGGGCCGGCGCCGGGACCTTGCACCGACAGCGGATTATCGCAGTAGCGGCGCGTGGTGAATTGCACGATGTTGTCGGTCAGCCGGGTATGTGCGAAGGGATGCTTTGCCGGCAGCACGACCAGCTTGACACGGGCGCGGCCCTGGTGGTCCAGGCTGGCGACATAGCGCAGCACGCCGCCAGTGGCCCGCGCCTCGGCCAGCCGCGCGGCCATCAGCGCATCCAGTTCGTGCAGTCGCTGCATGCAGGCTTCGAGCGGCAACGCGGCCAGCGAGTCTGGCACCAGACTTTCCACCACGACCTCTTCCAGCGACAACGGCCAGCCCGCCTCGCGCGCCAGGATCACCAGCTTGCGCGCCACGTCGAGACCGGACAGATCGTCGCGCGGATCCGGCTCGGTATAGCCCAGTGCATGTGCCTCGCGCACCAGCGCCGAGAACGGCTGCCGGCCATCATGGCGGTTGCACAGCCACGCCAGCGTGCCGGAGAACATGCCTTCCACCGCGAGCAATTCGTCGCCGGTATCGAGCAGGTCGCGCAGCGTCTGCACCACCGGCAGGCCCGCACATACTGTGGCCTCGTAACGGAAGCGCGCGCCGCTGGCGCAGGCCGCGCGGATTGCCTGCCAGCGCGGCAACGGTCCGCTGCCGGCGAGCTTGTTTGGTGTCACCACGTGCATGCCGGCAGCGAGCCAGCGCGGATAGTGCGCGGCCACGTCGTCGTTCGCGCTGCAGTCGATCAGCAGCGCGTGGCGGCCGTCGCTGCCGCGCACGTGTTCGGCAAATGCATTGAGGTCATTCGGTCGCCAGATCTGCGCGCCGTCGTGGCGACCGTTGAGTTCGGCGTCGTCGCAGTCCAGCCACATGCGCTTGCTGGCCACCACGCCGCACAGCCGCAGTTCCAGCCCATTGTCGCGAAGCAGTCGCGGTTGCGCGGCCCGCAACTGTTCCAGCAAGGCGCTGCCGACGCGGCCGGGACCGATCACACCGACCGCCAGTTCGCGCCGCCGTGGGGTCGTCACCGCTGCCGGCCATGGAAGCGGGAGCCGTTGCGGGAGTTCGGCAAGTTCGGGCGCACAGATGTTCACGATGACCTCCTGGTGAGGCCCGTGCTCGCTGGCGGATCGGCTTGTGTCTGGGAGTACGCCGGCCCGCCTCATCGAGGGCGGGGCCGTTGCGTAGTGAAGAACCTATTCGCGCACGGACACCCACCCCGACCGAGTCGTGGTGGTAGTCGTAATCGTGGTGGTGATGGAACGAGCGTTGACGCCCGCCGGCAACGGCGCACGACCGGCGGAAGCCGGGTCGAAGTGCATGCGTGCTGGTGTGGAAAGCGGCGACATGGCACCGACCTTAGAGGGATTGCTGCAGTGCGGTCAACAGATTCATTTGCAACCTTAGCTTATATCCGTTGCCGCACCGGTCAATCCTCTGCCTGCGCGATGAAGATCACCGACGCGGGCTGGCGCGTCTGCGGATGCAATGGCTCGCGCAGTTCCAGCAGCTGAAATGCATGTTCCGCAAAGAGTCTGATCCAGCTTTCCAGCGTCCGGAAATACCACGGAGCCGGATCGCTGAAGTCGGCGTTGAATCCGGCCCACGAACCCGCGCGCCAGCCGTCCTGGTAAGGATGATTGCCACACGCGACGAGCGGATGCAGGGTCTGCACCAGCAAGCTGCCCTGTGGACGGAGCAGTGTGTGGATGATCCGGAACAGGCCGGCAACGGATTCATTGCCGAGCAGCGCGAAGTTGCACACGACGACATCGACGGGCGCGTCGAGCTTGCCGGCGGCGATGTCCTCATACGTCATCACGCGGAAGTCGCCGCCGCCCGCCAGCCGGGCCTGCTCGACCAGCGCGGGAACCGCATCGATGCCGATCACGTCGATGCCGCGGGCAGCCAGTGCGCGGGCCAGCCAGCCCTCGCCGCAGCCGAGGTCGAGCACCGAGCGTGGCGAGCGGCTGAGCGTGGCCTCGATGATCGCCCGATCGGTGACCAGCCGCCGACTCTCGATCTGCTGCTCGCGCACGGCGCTGGTCCACGGCGCGGCATTCCGTTGCCACGCATCGAGGATCTTCGCATCGCTGAGTGGATCGATGCCCATGCAACCCCGTGCAGCGGATGCGTGCTATGCGGCGTTCGGGCCAGTCATCAACGCATGATGCCGGTGTGGCCCAGCGAATAGCGCCCCGGCTGCGGCCAGACGGCCAGCCCGTGCGGCTCGGCACCGACCTTGATGGATCTGACCGCGCCCGTCGTCGTGTCGAACGCATAGACGACGTCGTCGAAGCGTCCCGACAACCACAACAGTTTGCCGTCGGCGCTGACATTGCCCATGTCCGGGCTGCCGCCGTGCGGAATCGGCCAGTTCGCGACGACCTTGCGTGTGGCGAAGTCGATCACCGACACGCTGCCCTTGCCGTGGCGCTTGCCGTGGATGCGGTTGGTGCCACGGTTGGCGACATAGAGTTTCGTGCCGTCCCGGCTCGGATACATGCCGTGCGTACCGATACCGGTCGGAATGAAACCGACGCGGGTGAAGCTGTCGCCGTCGATCAGATACACACCGTTCGCCATCATGTCGGCGACGAAGAAAACCTTGCCGTCGGGCGAGACGCGAATGTCCTGCGGCATGCCCTTCCTGTCGAGCAACAGATAGCCCACCACCTTGCGCTTGACCATGTCGATCTTGGCCAGCTTGCCGCCGAATTCGCAGGTGAAGATCGCGTAGCGCCCGTCGATCGAGAAATCAGCGTGATTGATGCCCTTGCACTCCGGTACCTGCAGGCTGTTGTGCAAGGCCATCGTGTGCGCGTCGCGGAAATCCAGCCGCGCATGTGCTTCCGCCACCACGATCGCTTCCTTGCCATCCGGGGTGAAATACATGTTGTAGGGGTCGTCGACCGGGATGGCCGTGCCCGGCTTGCCCGTCTTCGTATTGATCGGGGTGAGGCTGCCGTCGTTTTGACCTTCGGCGTTGTTGGTCACCCACAGCGTCTGCAGATCCCACGACGGGACCACATGCTGTGGACTCTGGCCGACGCGAAACGTGTCGACCACCTTGAACGTCGCCGGATCGATCACGGACACCGTCTTCGAGCGCAGGTTCGGCACATAGATCCGCGGCAACGCACCGGCCACTGCGGGGCTGAAGTGATTGACGCCCGCCTCGCTGTACATGTTGCTGGCGTCCACAACCCGCGGCATGCCGGCGACGGTCGTGACCGACTGCGCGGCTGCGGCGAGAGAGGCGGCACAGGCAGCTGCCAGGGCGACGCAAACGCATGCGGCGATCCGGAAAAAACGAGGAGAGCGTGGAGTCATGGTGATTTCATCATCAGGGAATGGGGGAAGATGCCAGCCGGAACATTATCGCCCAGCCGTGTCCTTCCTGAGCGCATCGACCGTTCGTGCCACGATCGCATCGATACCCAGCCGACCGAGTTCGGCGCTGGAACGGCGCGGGTCGCCACCGTAGACGCCGTCCGCCGGGCCGAGTTTCGCACTGCCGTGCAGCCGGTCCAGCCGGACCATTTGCGGAGCGATGGCCAGTTGCAGGGACGTGTCGGCGAGTCCCGCATGCGTGCCGATCTCGTCATCGCGAAAGCCGTGCTGGTGCAGGATCTGCGCGTAGCCGTCCGAGCTGGTCGCATAGTATTCCGGCGGCACGAAGGCCCGCGCCGCCGTGCCGACCCAGCTCTTGTTGAGGTGGGCAACCACCCGCTGGATATCCTTCTGATAGCCACCGTGGTCGCCCAGGAAGACGATGTTGCGGAAGCCGTGCACCGTAAAACTGTTCGCCGCGGACTCCAGCATTTTCTCGAACACGTCGTCCGGAATGGTGATGGTGCCGGGAAAGCGCATGTGCGACGTCGGCGGCGTGTAACTGCCCTCCGGCACGTAGGCGATCACCGGCGCAACGAGTGCATTGCCCAGTTTCTCGGCAATCCTTTGCGACAGCCACGCCACCCGCGCGTTGTGCTTGCCCAGCGCGACATACGGGCCGCTCTGCTCGGTCGCGCCGATCGGAATGATGATGGTGGTCTTGCCGGCCTGGATCTGGTCGCGCAGCTCCGTCCAGGTCAGGTCCTGCAGCAGCACGGTTTTCGGTGCCTGCGCAAACGCGCTCTGCGCAGCGATGAGCAGGATCGCCAGCACGAAGGTTCGCCGCCATAAGTGGTGCATCATGAAAGTCCTTGCAGGTACAGGTTCGGCAATCATCGGAAGCACCAGCAGCGCGTGCCCAGTGCGGCCAAGGGTAGGGCAGGTTACCTGTATCCGGCCGTGCTGTTCGAACAGCACGGTCGACAGGGGGTCGGGTCTTGCGGGAGCCGTATCGGTGCATCGTGGTCTCTGCGCGAAAGCTGGCCAGGAAAGCAGCTTCCGTTTACTGCGCTGCGTCGTGATCACCCAAGATGCAGGGGCTAGCCTGCGTCAACAAAACAACTTCTGCAGGACGATGGACGATGGCCGACTCGGTGGATTACGTGGTTGTGGGTGCCGGCCCGGCTGGCTGCGCGGTAGCTGCGCGACTGGCCGCGGCGCGGCCCGACCTCACCGTCGCCATCCTCGAGACCGGGCCGGAGCGCACGCCGCTGCGCTCGAAAGTGCCGCTGGGTATCGCCGGTCTGGTGGGCCTGAAAGGTTCGGCCAACTACGCCTACACCACGACACCACAGGCGGGATTGCAGGGGCGCCAGGGTTTCCAGCCGCGCGGGCGCGGTGTCGGCGGGTCCAGCCTGATCAACGCGATGATCTACATGCGCGGCCAGCCGCAGGATTACGACGGGTGGGCAGCGCTGGGTTGCCGCGGTTGGGGCTGGAGCGACGTGCTGCCGTATTTCAAGCGCGGCGAGGACAACGCGCGCGGCGCCTCGGCGCTGCGCGGCGTCGGCGGTCCGCTGCGGGTCGAGGATCTGCGCGAGAAAAATCCGGCGACGCAGGCACTGATCGAGGCCGCCGTGCAGGCGGGTTTTCCGCGCAATGACGATTTCAACGGCGCCGTGCAGGAGGGCATCGGCGCCTATCAGGTCTTCCAGAAAGCCGGTCGCCGCTTCAACGCCGCCGAAGCCTATCTCGGCGCGGCTGGCGCACGACCTGCCAATCTTCAGGTGATCGCCAATGCCCAGGTCCGGCGTATCCGCTTCGACGGCAAGCGTGCCACCGGCGTGGTCTATCGCAAGGGCGGGGCCGAGCATTCAGTGAGCGCACGTTGCGAGGTCATCCTGTCGGCCGGCGCGTTCGGCTCGCCGCAATTGTTGATGGCCTCGGGCGTGGGTCCGGCCGAACACCTGCGCGAACACGGCATCGATGTCGTGGCGGACCGCGCACAGGTCGGGCAGAACCTGCAGGACCATGTCGACTACACCTTGAACGTGCGCGCAAAAGCACCGGGCCTGTTCGGCATCACCTTGCCGGTGCTGTATCGGGGAATGATGAGCATGCGTGCGTGGAGCCGCGACGGGCGCGGCATGCTGACCACGAACGTGGCCGAGGCCGGCGGTTTCCTGAAGAGCGATCCTTCGCTCGACCGGCCGGACCTGCAATTGCACTTCTGCATCGGCATCGTCGACGACCACAACCGCAAACTGCACCTGGGCTCGGGCTATTCGATCCATGTCTGCGTGTTGCGCCCGCACAGCCGCGGCCAGGTTCGCCTCGCCAGCGCCGACATGGGCAACGCACCGCTGATCGATCCGAATTTCCTCAGCGACCCGCGCGATCTCGACATCCTGGTCGCCGGCACGAAGATCAGCCAGCGCATCATGGCCGCACCCGCGCTGGCCGCTTGGAACGGGCGCACGATCTACGGCACGGGGCGCGACGACGACGAAACCCTGCGCCAGCTCATCCGCGCCCACGCCGACACGATCTACCATCCGGTCGGCACCTGCCGCATGGGTGACGATGCGGAGTCCGTGGTCGATCCCGAATTGCGCGTGCGCGGCATCGAAGGCCTGCGCGTGGTCGATGCCTCGATCATGCCGCGCGTGATCAGCGGCAATACCCAGGCGCCTTGCGCGATGATCGGGGAGAAGGCGGCGGACATGATTCTTGCGGCTGGTCGCGTCAGCTACTAAGGGAGCTATGTCCGCTACGGTTGAGACCGCCGTCGGAAGCGGACATCATCGAAAGACTTGGATCGCGCTCAATTTCGGGCGCTCTGCCACAGGCGGAGACATCTCCAAGTGATAAACCAAAAAAATGTTGTCGCTATTAGCGAATTAAGTACCAATGACGCAATGAGCAAGGACGGAAAGTGCCCATCTAACCCAAGTAGATGAGTAACGGTAAAGAATGGGAAGCTCAGGATCGCCTCGATTACCTTACTGGCGGGGGTTACGCACATTGTCTGGGGTTCCAAGTTGCATGAAGCGCGCGCGAGTCTGTCCGCAATCAAGGCGAACATGCAGCATAGATGAAGAAGTCCGACGACAAGAATGAACAAAACTGTCTTCAACTTAGACACGAAAAGTCGGTCCCTTTGGCCTTCTGAAAATCGCCCGCGCTCGGACTGAAGATGCTGCTCAAATAACTATGCCCGCTGCGGGTGGCGGACACTACCACTCATGCTTATGCCACCCTCAATGCGACAGATGCAATCGCATAAGCCATCGTAACGTCGCCGTGCTCCTTGATTTGGCGAATATCGTCGATGCCAGCTTCATACGCCAGCGCCTGCTTGTCGCTGGCTCCTAGGGGCACGGTTGGGTCATGCGTCTTCAGCCGCGCGAACTTTCATGAAGTCGGTTCGAGATATCCCTTGCACTGATCTGGCGACGGCGCTGCAGCCACGCGCTGTCGGCGATTGGTGTATCGACGTAGGCAATCGCGTCGTCGTGCGCCTACTGCATAAGGTGCGGCACCTCGGCCTTACGGATAGCGCAATGCTTCCACCAGCAACGAAAACGCCGGCGAGTGCTGGCGCCTGCTCGGGTAGTAGAGGTGATAACCGGGAAACGGCGGACACCAGTCGCCCAGCAGGCGCTTCAGTCTGCCTGCCGCGATATCCGTCAGCACCATGTCTTCGGGCAGACAGGCCAGGCCGAAGCCGTCGAGCGCCGCCGTCTGGATCTGCCGGCTGTTGTTGAAGGCCAGCCGACCCTCCACACGGACGTTCAGCGCGTGGCCGTCCTGCTCGAATTCCCACGCGTAAAGTCCGCCGTGGGTGAGGAAGCGGATGTTGATGCAGTCGTGCCTGGTGAGATCGCGCGGGGTATACACGGGCGGTCGTGAAGCGAGGTAGTCGGGCGCACCGACGACGGCCATGCGCATCGGCGGACCGATCGGCGTGGCGATCATGTCCTTGGCCACCTGCTCGCCCAGGCGGATGCCTGCGTCGAAGCGCTCGGCGACGATGTCGGTCAAGGTGGAATCGCTGATCACCTCGACGCGGATGTCCGGATACTCCGGCAGCAGCTTGCGCAACGCCGGCCACAGGATCGTCGTGGCGGCGTGCTCGCCGGTGGTGATGCGCAGCGTGCCGCTGGGCTTGTCGCGCAACTCGCTCAGGTTCGCCACGGCCGCATCGATATCGCCGAAATTGGGTGCCAGCTCCCGGAACAGCCGCTCGCCCGCCTCGGTCGGGGCGACATTGCGTGTGGTGCGGGTGAGCAGGCGCAGGCCCAGCCGGGCTTCCAGCCCGCGGATGGTATGGCTGAGAGCGGATTGGGACACGCCCAGTTGCGCGGCCGCGCGGGTGAAGCTGCGTTCGCGTGCCACCGTCAGGAAAGCCAGCAGGTCGTTGTAATTCTCGCGAGGCATGCGCGGACCTGCTGATTGATGAGTTCAGATCATAAAAGCATTCGTATTACAGCGTCTAATCACGGCAAACATCCGCGCGCAGACTACCTGCTTCCCGATCCTCGGTAGGAGTTACGTCATGCAAACCCGCAAACTTGGCAAGAGCAATCTGGAAGTCTCCGCCATCGGCCTCGGCTGCATGGGGATGACCTCCGCCTACGGTCCCACGGCCAACAAACAGGAAATGATCGCGCTGATGCGAGCGGCCGTGGAACGCGGGGTGACCTTCTTCGATACGGCGGAAGCTTACGGCCCGTTTGCCAACGAGGAACTGGTTGGCGAGGCGCTTGCGCCCGTCCGCGATCGGGTCGTGATCGCGACCAAGTTCGGTTTCGATATCGATCTTCATACGGGTGAGCGAGGCGGCGGCGTCAACAGCCGCCCGGAGCATGTCAAGGCCGTCGCCGAGGCCGCGTTGAAACGGCTCAGGACCGATCGCATCGACTTGTTCTATCAGCACCGCGTCGACCCGAGCGTGCCCATCGAAGACGTGGCTGGCGCGATCAAGGACCTCATTCGCGAGGGCAAGGTCAAGCACTTCGGTCTTTCGGAAGCCAGTGCGGGCACGATCCGTCGCGCGCATGCCGTGCAGCCGGTGACTGCCGTCCAGAGCGAATACTCGCTGTGGTGGCGGGGACCGGAAACCGAGATCCTGCCGACGCTCGAAGAACTGGGCATCGGCTTCGTCTGCTTCAGCCCGCTGGGTGCGGGCTTCCTCACTGGCAAGATCGACGAAACCACCAAGTTCGAGAGCACGGACTTCCGCACGGCGGTTCCCCGCTTTGCGCCGGAAGCGCTGAAGGCGAACATGGCGCTGGTCGATCTCGTGCGCAGCGTGGCCACGCGCAAGGGCGCGACGCCGGCCCAGATCGCCATCGCCTGGCTGCTGGCGCAGAAGCCGTGGATCGTGCCGATTCCCGGCACCACGAAGCTGCATCGCCTTGATGAGAACCTGGGCGCACTCGCCGTCGACCTCACAGCCGTCGATCTTCGTGAGATCGACGAAGCCGCCTCGAAAATCACGCTGCAGGGAGCTCGTCTGCCTGAGAGCGTACTGAAAATGACCGGACTGTAATCGCTGGATTATTGGAGCCAATGAAATGAAAAGCCGCACATTGGGAAACAGCCAGCTCGAAGTCTCCGCGCTCGGCTTTGGCTGCATGGGACTGAACCACGCCTATGGCGCTGCGATGGAGAAACAGGACGCGATCGCCTTGCTTCGGCAGGCTGTCGAAGTCGGCGTGACTTTCTTCGATACCGCCGAGGCCTATGGCCCGTTCACCAACGAGGAACTGGTTGGCGAGGCGTTGGCGCCGTTCCGCGACGAAGTGGTCATCGCGACCAAGTTCGGTTTCAAGAATGGCGATTCGAAGACCGGCGTGGACAGCCGGCCGGAGCGTATCCGCGCTGTCGTCGAGGCCTCGCTCAAACGTCTCCGGACGGATCGCATCGACTTGTTCTACCAGCATCGCGTCGATCCGAATGTACCGATGGAAGACGTCGCCGGCACGGTCAGGGAGCTGATCGCGGAAGGCAAGGTCAAGCACTTCGGCCTGTCGGAAGCCGGCGTGCAGTCGATTCGCCGCGCGCATGCGGTGCAGCCGGTCGCCGCGCTGCAAAGCGAGTATTCGCTGTGGTGGCGTGAACCGGAGCAGGAAGTGCTGCCGACCTGCACGGAACTGGGCATCGGCTTCGTGCCGTTCAGTCCGCTGGGGCGGGGCTTCCTCGCGGGAAAGATCGACGCAAGTACCACGTTCGCCAAGGACGATTTCCGCAACAACGTGCCACGCTTCTCGCCCGAGGCGCGCCAGGCCAATCAGACACTGGTCGACCTGCTGGAGTGCATCGCGGCCGGCAAGCAGGCGACACCGGCGCAGATCGCGTTGGCGTGGCTGCTGGCGCAGCAGCCGTGGATCGTACCGATTCCGGGCACGACGAAGCTGCATCGGTTGAAGGAGAACATCGGCGCCGCGGATATCGCGCTGAGTGCTGATGATCTTCGGCAGATCGCCGAATCATTGGCGCAGATCCAGGTGCAGGGCGACCGCTATCCGGCGCACCTGGCAGCGCAGGCGGGCAAGTGATAGGCATCGACCGGCCTTTCAATCAATCACAGGAGCGTTGACCATGGAAATCATCCGCAACGGCTCGCAGCCCTCCGTCACCGGGCCGGCCGAGTATTTCACCGGCAAGGTGCGCATCGATTCGCCATTCAAGGGCAGCGGTGGTGCGAATCTGTCCGGTGGCATCGTCACCTTCGAACCCGGCGCGCGCAGCGCCTGGCATACGCATCCGCTGGGACAGACGCTGATCGTCACCGCCGGCAAGGGCTGGACCCAGTGCGAAGATGGCCCGATCGTGGAGATCAACGCCGGCGACATCATCTGCTGCCCGTCGAATCATCGGCATTGGCACGGCGCCACACCAACCACCGCGATGACCCACATCGCCGTCCAGGAGGCGAAGGACGGCAAGGTGGTCGAGTGGATGGAGAAGGTCACCGATGAGGAATATCTTGTGGGGCCGACATCCTGACCCCATTGCATCCATCCCCAGCAAGGAAAACCCCATGACCACCAAAGCCTACGGCGCACACGCCGCCGACAAGCCGCTGCAATCCCTCGAGATCGAGCGTCGCGCGCCCGGCCCGCAGGATGTGCAGATCGAGATCGCCTATTGCGGCGTCTGCCATTCCGACCTGCATACCGTGCGCTCTGAGTGGGGCGGCACGCTTTATCCGTGCGTGCCCGGCCACGAGATCGTCGGCCATGTCAGCGCGGTAGGCCATGAGGTCACCGGCTTCAAGGTCGGCGACACCGTGGGCGTAGGCTGCCTGGTCGGCAGTTGCCAGCATTGCGCGGCCTGCGACGAGGGGCTGGAGCAGTACTGCGAGAACGGCTTCGTCGGCACCTACAATGGCCCGACCGCGGACGCGCCCGGTCACACGCTGGGCGGTTATTCGCAGCGCATCGTGGTCGACAAGAAATTCGTGCTGAAGATCCGCCACCCCGAATCGCAACTCGCCGCGGTGGCGCCGCTGTTGTGCGCCGGCATCACCACCTACTCGCCGCTGCGCCACTGGAAGGTCGGTCCCGGCAGCAAGGTCGGCGTGGTCGGCATCGGCGGACTGGGTCACATGGGCGTGAAGCTCGCGCATGCGATGGGCGCGCACGTGGTGGCGTTCACCACCTCGGACAGCAAGCGCCAGGCGGCGCGCGACCTCGGCGCGAACGAGGTGGTGGTTTCGCGCAATGCCGACGAGATGAAGGCGCATGCCAACAGCTTCGACTTCATCCTCAACACCGTGGCCGCCAGCCATTCGCTGGATGCGTTCACCAGCCTGCTCAAGCGCGATGGCACCATGGTGCTGGTCGGCGTGCCGGAGCATCCGCATCCGTCGCCGAACATCGCCAACCTGATCTTCAAGCGCCGCGCGATTGCCGGCTCGCTGATCGGCGGCATCGCCGAGACGCAGGAGATGCTGGATTTCTGCGCCGAAAAGGGCATCGTCTCCGACATCGAGATGATTCCGGTGCAGAAGATCGACGAGGCCTACGACCGCATGGTGAAGGGCGACGTGAAGTACCGCTTCGTCATCGACAATGCGTCGCTGGCCAAGTGAGGATGGCTTCGCGCGCAGAATGACTTCGGTCTGAGGGGCTCATCGCAGATCTTGATTGAGCTCCTCGATGGTCGGCCTGGCTAGACGCCGAGCGCAGTCCTTGGAAAACATGCTCACCGATTGGGCACCGTGATGTCGTCGTCCCATGGTGTGGCTTTGCATCAGTTGCATGGGATGCGCGTCACTCTCAGCACCTCGGGATCATCGGCATGCTCCAGCAACAACGTCCGAACCCGCTCCTGCCATACCCGCGCAAACTCTGCCCGTTGCGCTGTCGAAGCCGCCGGGTCGATCGCGGCTGCCAGCAGCTCACGCAAATTGGGCGGCGCCGGGATCGACCGCAAATCCAGTTCCACTGAGACCGCCGCCGCGTTGTCCCGGCGACGGAAGTCGATCGCGCTCGCATGGGAAACATCCGAAAACCGGAGCAGGTTCTGACGCACAAAACGCCCACCGATTCCATGAAAACCGTTTGCGGCGGCGGCACCGGTAACAAGCATCAGTACCTGCGCGATGACGCCGTTGGTACCCTCCGCCTCCGGCGCTGGCATGCGTACGTCGATCTCGCCTCGTATCGCCGGGCCATCCGGAAACAACGCCATTGTCGCCGAGCGCGCCACCAGAAAAGCGCCTGCCACCGTGGGGCAGGAGTGACCAGCTAGCCGAACCGCATCCAGATAGCTGTATTCCAGCAGGCCGTCGTCGGATGCTCCCAGCAAGGCAGCCAATGGATCGTGCATTCTGATCCGGGGTGCCTGGTCATAGAAAGTCGGGTGACTCATCCAGCGAGCCTCCTATTCTGTCGGCAATCCGACGATGCCAAAGTCGATCACGACGGCGTCGGAATCGCGCTCCCGATAGGTCACGGTCAAGTTCTCACCCAACCGGTCGCGCAGTTGAGCAATCAGGGGAATTGGATCGTGATCATTGACGAAACGCATGGTCTCGCCCGAGCGCAGAACGCCTATCGCGCCGAAGATGGCTGAATGGCGGAAGCGACGTGCCACACCGCGCGCGTCAAAAATGTGGGTGTTGGATTCGAGGACGGGTTGCGAGAGCATCGGAATAGTTCCTGTCGGTGGAGAACCCACTCAACATACGCCGTCATCCGTACTGAGCCACTGATCCAGATCAGGGCTCGAGCAGGGAGCGCTCCACCCCCTGCTCCCATGGGCGCTAGGCCTCAGACACCTTCATGCTGCCGAACTTGCTGCGCCGCAGGTAGTAGCTGACCTCCGAGAAGCCGTGCCGGCGCCAAAGCTCCTTCACGGCCCAAACCTGACTCGGCTGCCCGCAAGAAGCCGATAATCTGTTCTTTCGAGAAGCGCGCCTTCAAGTCTGATCTCCTCAGTTCATGGGATCGGACTCTAAAGCTTCGCGCTACCTGGATTGGGGAAGACGTCGGGACGCCGTTGAAGATGCGAGTGACTGTTTCGGGTCGCAAGCGAACCTCGCCAATCCAGTTTCTGCCACGCTCAATGCGACAGATCGATCGCGTAAGTGGCAGTGCCGTCGCCGTGATCCCTGAGCTGGCGGATGTTGTCGAGTCCGGCCGCGCGCGCCACGTCCTGCTTGCCGCTGGCGGCGGTGAACACTATCGGGCCATGTGTCTTCAGTGGCGCGAACTTCCATGAGGTCGGTTCGAGATCACTGGTGCCGATCTGCTTGTGGCGCTCCAGCCATTTCGCCAGGATCTCGCGGGTGCCGTCGGGTGCGGCCAGCACGATGTTGTTGCCGTCGAGGCCGGGGAAGTGGCCGCCGCCGCTGGCGCGGTAGTTGTTGGTGACGATGATGAACGGTTGTGCCGGCGCGACCGGCTTGCCTTGATAGGTCAGCGTGGTGATGCGCTGGCCGATTGGTTTCGACACATCGATGACGTAGTGGATGCCGCCCTGGATCTGGTCAAAGTTGTAGCCGGTGTAGTGGGTGTTGATCAGCGCCTGTTCGCCGGTCCTGGCCGGGTCGATGCGGTTGAAACGCTCGGCGGATTTTTCCAGCCACGCCTTGAGGCCGGCGCCGTCGGTTTTCACCGCGGCCAGCGTGTTCGGATAGAAGTACAGGTCGGCGGCGCTGCGCAGGGTCAGCGGGCCGGCGGCGACGTCGGTGTAGTCGTCGGGTCCGCCGAAGCCGCTGCGGAAGGCGGCGGCGGCGGACAGCACCGGCACGTCGGCCAGTTCCGGATGCAGTCGCGGCAGTTCGGTGCGCACGTAGTCGGTTTGCGCGGCGTTGATCGGCGCCAGCGCGGTCATGTTGCCTTCGTCGGCGAAGTAGCTGCTCATGCGCAGCGTGCTGTTGCCGATCGGCGTGTTGACGTAGGCGATCGTGGCCTCATGCGCCTGCTGCACCAGCGGCGCGATGGCGGGATCGGCCGGCACGCACTGGTTTTTCTCTTTGCAAATCGGCCGTACTTCGCTGTGCGTATTGTCGAGGTCGACCACCCAGCGATCCTGCTGACGGTTCAGCACCAGCTGGATCACGCCCAGTTCCTTGCCGAAGAAACCGCCCATCACGGTGGGCACGTTGCGGACGAAACCAAGACGTGCGTCGACGTCCTTCATGCCGGCGTAGTGCGGGCCGGGGAATTCGGTGTGCGAGTGGCCGAGCAGCAACACGTCGATGCCGGGCACGCCGGCGAGGTACCAGCCGGCGTTTTCCATCTGCGGTGTGTACGGCGAGGTGTCGAGGCCACCGTGCAGGATCGCCACGATCAGGTCGGGATGCTGCGCCTTGAGTTGCGGCAGGTATTTCTGTGCCGCCTCGACCACGCCGCTGACGCTGACCTTGCCGGCCAGGTTCTGCTTGTCCCAGTCCATGATCGGCGGCGGCGTGAAACCGATGATGCCGATCCGCAGCGGCACGTGGATCTTGCTGCCGTCCGCGGTATAGGCCTCGATGGTCTTGCTGACAATCGTCCACGGCTTGAAGATCGGTGCGCCGTCGCGTGCGCTGTAGACATTGGCCAGCACCAGCGGGAAGTGCGGGCCGGCACAGCGGTCCGTGTGGCCGCCGTCCACGTTCATCGGCGTGCCGGTGACCTGCGACAGGAAGCCGAGGCCGTAGTTGAATTCATGGTTGCCGGCGGTACCGCCGTCGTAGCCGAGCGCGTCCATCGCCTTGTAGATCGCCAGCTCCTGGTCGCAGGCCGGCGGCTTTACCAGCGCCTGATAGTCGGCCAGCACGCTGCCCTGGATGGTGTCGCCGCTGTCGAACAGGAAGGTGTTGGGGAATTCCGCGCGGGCGCGGCGGATCAACGTGGCGGTGCGCTCGTATCCGAGCGAATCGTCCTGCTTGAGCTTGTAGTAGTCGTAGCTCAGCACGTTGGAGTGCACGTCGGTGGTCTCCAGGATCGCCACCTTGGCGCGCGCACCGTCGGGTGTCGCGCCGTACTTCCAGAATTGGCCGGCACAGCCGGCAAGCAGGGCGAACGTCAGGGCGATCAGTGGGGTGGCGCAGGGGGGCAGTCGTGTCGACATGGCAATTCCGTAGGGCGTGCAAGTCCAGACCATGAAAACTAGCAGATCGGAGTGACCGTTGGCCGTCCCGGTCGGGCGGCAATACCCAACGCCAGTGGAACGCCGTGGCGGTAGCTCCTGTCTGCTGCCGGCACAAGACCGTAAGATGGCATTCCAGTGACACAAGGTCCTTCAGGGGGACTGTCCATCCATGCCTCGAATCCCGTTACATGTCGTGCGAACCAGTGCGGTATCGCTGTGCGCGCTGATTTTCTTCGGCGTCTGCATCGTGTTCACCGCATGGCGGGAGCCGTTGCCGTTGCAACAGGACTTCATCGCCGGACTGATGCTGTGCACGTTCGGCGTGTTGCTGTTCGCGTTCGCGCGGTTCGCCACGGCATTGCTGATCAGCGGCGGCCTGTTTCTGGCGCTGAAATTCATTTCGGCGATGAAGCTGCGCTACCTCGACTCGCAGTTGATGCCGTCGGATTTCATCTACTACGTGCGCACCAGCCTGCTCGACACGCTGCGCCATTATCCGCACCTGTACACGCTGGGCATCGGTCTGTGCGTGGTCGTGCCGCCGCTGTTGTACCTGGCGTGGCGCTGGGACTGGCGCGTGCTGGCAGGGCTGCGGCCGCACGTTGCGGCTGGCGTGCGCATCGGTGGCATCGTGCTGGCCGCGCTGGCGTTCTGGTTGTGCATGCTGCCGACCGGGCTGTTCGCGCAGGTGCATTCGCGCAATGTGTGGGAGAAGTTGTCCGACGATGCGCAGCTGACCAATTTCTTCGTCAACTTCCGCGACTCGGCGGTAATGCTGCCGACGATGGCCAGCGATGCCGTCGCCGAGCAGGCCTGGGGCGGCACCGCGCAGGGTGAGCCGGGCAGCACGCAACCGCCGTACCCGGACATCGTGCAGGTGCTGGAGGAGAGCACCTTCGATCCGTCGATCTACGATGCCTGCAAGGTGCCGCAGTGCCGCGTGGGCATGTTCCGGCCGGATGCGCGCACGCGGGCGCATGGCGTGTTGCGTGTGCATACGTTTGGCGGCGGCACCTGGGTCAGCGAGTTCGCCGCGCTGACCGGCATGCCGCAGGACATCTTCGGCCCCGGCGGCATGTATGCGCCGTACGTGCTGGCGCCGAACATCCACGATGCGCTGGCATTGCAACTGCGCCGGCTCGGTTACCTCACCATCGGTGTCTATCCGACCGAAGCGAGCTTCATCAACGGCAGCAACGCGTACCAGGCGTATGGCTTTGACCATCTGTACGGCGCCAGCGAGCTGGGCCTGACGGAATGGGAGGAGAGCGACGCGCAGATGTTCGCCGCGGCCAAGCGCCTCTACGACAAGGTCAGGAAGCCGGCGCAGCCGGTATTCATCATGATCCTGACGCTGAACCAGCACGGGCCGCATGACGACGATCCGATGTCCAAGTTGCCGCCGGCTTTCCGCAACCTGCTGCGCGGGCTGTCGACCAGCGCGGCGCTGAATTTCGATACCTACCTGTCGCGCCTGCATGATTCGGATGTGGCGATGCGTGGGCTGGAGCACGACTTCCTCGATCGTCCGCAGCCGACCGTGCTGGTGCATTTCGGCGATCACCAGCCGTCCTTCGGCGGGCAGATTCGCAACCTGCCGCGCAACTTGTCTCCTGCCTTGCAGCCGTATCGCGACTACCTCACCTACTACATGCTGAAAAGCAACTTCGCCGGCGCACCGGTGCCGGACTATCCGATGCTCGACATCGCATTCCTGCCCAGCATGGTGCTGCAAGCGGCCGGGGTGCCGACCGATCCGTACTTCTCCGCGGCGACCGAGTTGCGCACACGCTGCAACGGCCTGTACGACGACTGTGCCGTACCGGGCCTGCTGGAGTCCTATCACGCGTGGACGATCGGCCGGCTGCACGTGTATCAGTGACGCGCTTGTCTCCGAGCTGAACCGGCGTGGTCGGGGGCGCCAGTTTCCTGAACAAGGGTGTCGGAAAGGGGCAGTTTCCGTCGCGATCCGGCAAGCGCGGGATGCCGCCTGCCGCCTCATGCACGCCTTGTCCGGCGTCAGCGCGGGCTGCGCGGGCGCGCGACGGCAATGGCAGATGTCTTGCTTGATGACTGGTCATGAACGACATCATGCCCGCCACGCCCATGCCCGCCGAAACCACCACCGACGAAAACCAGCAGCCTCTGATCGCGGACGGGGAGGTCTGTCTGGAGCAGCAGATGGCCGAGCTCGGCCTGTCGAACGACACCAGACGATTTCTGCGCGATCTCCATACGGCCGAGAAGCAGCTCAACGATGCTTTCGACGAGGCCCATCAAGGCGGTGAATTGGGACAGCGGGTGAGCCAGGTGTATCGCAGGATGTATCGGGTGGGTTGAGGCTGTCGGGCGATCGAGCCGTGCTGAAGCGCACCGCGCACTGGCAGCACCCGGCTATGATCGGAGACCGGTCGCCAACGCGGTAGCACGCATGTCAGCTGTCACCCTCCAGGCTGCGCCTGCAGCGTATCCACGTGTGTTGGCGCTCGCCACGCTGGGCGCGGCGCTTGCCGCGATCGTCGGTGCGCTGCTGGCTGCCGGCGGGTCGGGGGTGGGTTGGCAATGGCTGCACTGGATCGGCAAGCCGTTGACCACCGCGTTGATCTTCGCGCTGGCCTGGCGCGCACGGCCGCCGTTGTCGATGCGCTATCGACGCTGGATCTGCACCGGTATCGCATGCTCGCTGCTGGGTGACGTACTGCTGATGCTGCCGCAGGATCTGTTCGTGCCGGGGTTGCTGGCGTTCCTCCTCGGCCACCTGTGTTTCATCGTGGCGTTTCTCGCGGACAGCCGTTTCGGCGCCGCGCCGTCATGGCTGCTGGCCAGTCTGGGTTACGGCGCGGTCAATCTTTATCTGCTGTGGAATTCGATCGGTGCCGCGTTGCGCATACCGGTGATCGTCTATGTGCTGGTGCTGGCTGGCATGGGTGGGCAGGCCTTGGGGCGGGCGCGGATGTTTGCGCAGCACGGTGATGCACGGGCCAGTAGTGCGCGTCGAGCCGCCGTCGGTGCCTTGCTGTTCATGCTCAGCGATACCTTGCTGGCATGGAACCGCTTCCATGCCGCCATCCCGTTATCGAGCCTGTGGGTGCTGTCGACGTATTATCTGGCCTTGTGGTGGATCGCGCGCTCGGTGCAAGGCGACGACACCGTGATCGAGGCGGCCATGGTCAAGGCGGAAGCAAGGCAGTGAATACGTCTGAACTCATCATCACCTGGGCGACACCGGTGTTCTTTCTCCTGATCGGGATCGAGCTGCTTGTGGCGAAGCTGCGCGGTCGGCGCGCGTATGCCACCAACGACGCGATGAACAGCATCGGGCTCGGCGTGATTTCGCAGATCGTGGGCGTGTTCAGCAAGCTGCTGACCTTGGGCATCTATGCCTGGTGCGTCGAGCACCTGGCGCTGTTCGCGTTGCCGGCGGACAGCCTGTGGGTGTGGGCCGGTGCATTGCTGCTGTACGACTTCTGCTACTACTGGCTGCACCGCTGCGGGCATCGGGTGAACATCCTGTGGGCCGCGCATGTGGTGCATCACCAGAGCGAGCACTACAACCTGTCCACCGCACTGCGCCAGACCGGCAGCGGTGTGCTGCTGAGCTGGTTGTTCTATCTGCCGATGGCCGTGCTCGGCGTGCCGTTCAATGTGTTCGTGATCGTGGCGCTGATCGACTTGCTGTACCAGTTCTGGGTGCACACCGAGCAGATCGGCCGGCTCGGCTGGTTCGACCGCGTGTTCTGCTCGCCGTCCAACCACCGCGCGCATCACGCGGTGAACGACCGCTACCTCGACCGCAACTACGGCGGCATCCTGATCGTGTGGGACCGCCTGTTCGGCACCTTCGTCGAGGAAGACGACACCGACCCGCCGGTGTACGGCACGCGTTCGCCGCTGCGCAGCTGGAACCCGTTGTGGGCGAACGCCGAGGTGTACTGGCATACCGCGGTGGACGCGTGGCACGCGCGGCGCTGGCGCGACAAGCTGCTGCTGTGGCTGAAGCCGCCGGGCTGGCGTCCCGCCGACGTGGCGGCGCGCTACCCGAAACCGGCCTTCGTGGTGCCCAGTGAACGCTTCGATCCGCCGGTGCCGAAGGCGTTGATGATCTATGTCTTGCTGCAGTTCGCGCTGCTGCTGGGGATGACCACGCAGTTCCTCGGCATGGCGGGCAGCGCCAGCCTGCCGGCCATGCTGGGCTATGCGCTCTATCTGGTGACCGGCCTGAGCGTGCTCGGCGCGCTGATGGAACGGCGGGGCTGGGCGCTGTGGGTGGAAGGTCTGCGCGTGCTGGCGACCGCGTTGGTGCCGCTGCTGATCGGCCGCTGGTTTGGCATCGACCATCTGGACGGCCATATCGCACTCGCCATCGCGGTGGTGTTCGGGCTCAGCGCGCTGGCGTTGCCGTGGCTGGGTCGGTCGACTCCCATGGTAGGAGCGACTTCAGTCGCGAACTGAAGCATCGCGGCTGAAGCCGCTCCACAAAATCTGGCTGCCGTGTCGCATGGCGCTGTGTACGCCGGGATGCATTCGCTATGATCGCCGCTTGCTTAACAGGGGTCAGGCGATGAGTTTCTTCAGCAAGCTGGTGCGGCACAAGTCGGTCGAGCAGTTGCAGGCGGAGGTGGGCTCGCGGGGCGATTTCCGCCGCGTGCTGGGCTTGTGGCAGCTCACCGCGATCGGCATCGGCGGCATCATCGGCGTCGGCATCTTCGTGCTGGCCGGCCAGCAGGCCGCGACCAACGCGGGGCCGGCGGTGGCGCTCAGCTTCATCATCGCGGGCCTGGGCAGTGCCTGCGCGGCACTGTGCTACGCCGAGTTCGCCGGGCTGATTCCGGTCACCGGCAGCGCCTATACCTACGGCTACGCGGTGCTCGGCGAGTTCGTCGCCTGGATCATCGGCTGGGATCTGCTGCTGGAATACGCGCTGGTGGTCGCGGTGGTGGCGATCGGCTGGTCCGGCTATGTGCAGGTGCTGCTGAACTCCGCCGGCGTGCATCTGCCGGAGTGGGCGCAGCAGAGCATGAGTGCGCAGACCATGCAGTATTACCTGCAGCAGGTATTCGGCATGCATGGCGCGACCGCAATCACCGCGCCGAGCGACGGTCATCGTTTCAACGTGATTGCCGCCGGCGTCTCGGTGGCGGTGGCGGTGTTGCTGACCGTGCGCACCGAGTGGGGTGCGCGCTTCAACACGGCGGTGGTGACGATCAAGGTGATCGGCGTGCTGCTGGTGGTGCTGGTGGGCGTGTTCTACATCAACACGGCGAACTGGCATCCGTTCATTCCCGCGCGCATCGTCGATGCGACGACCGGGCTTGGCCACTTCGGCTGGCAGGGCGTGCTGACCGGGGCCAGCGTGGTGTTCTTCGCGGTGTTCGGTTACGACACGCTGACCACGGCGGCGGAAGAGGCGAAGCATCCGCAGCGCGACCTGCCGCGCGCGGTGCTGCTGTCGCTGGCGATCGCGATGGTGCTGTACATCGCGGTGTCGCTGGTGCTCACCGGCATCGTGCCGTACAGCACGCTCGGCGGCGATGCCTCGGTGTCCGATGCATTCGAATCGATCGGGTTGCACTGGCTCAGCATCGTCATCGCGATCGCCGCGGTGATCGGCGTCACCAGCGTGCTGTTTGCCTTCATGCTGGGCGCGGCGCGGATCTGGTTTGCGCTGGCGCGCGACGGTCTGCTGCCGGGCTGGTTTGCGAAAGTCAGTCCGCGCTTCGGCACGCCGGCGCGGCCGACCATCATCCTTGGTCTGTTCACCGCACTGATCGCCGGTCTGCTGCCGATCGGCGAGGTGGCCGAGCTGGTGAACATCGGCACGTTGAGCGCCTTCATCATCATCTGCGGCTCGATCATGCTGCTGCGCGTACGGCGTCCGGAGCTGCAGCGCAATTTCCGCACACCGGCGGTGTGGTTCACCGCGCCGCTGGGCATCGTGTTTTCCGCGGTGCTGATCTACGGTCTGCCGTGGATCACCTACGAGCGCTTCGTGATCTGGATGGCGCTGGGCTGCGTGATCTATTTCGCGTACGGCATCCGGCACAGCAAGCTGGCGCAGCCGGGCGGCGGATGAAATCCGTCGTGCTCAGTTGACGACGGCGCTGACGATCCGGTCGCGTCCGCCGCGCTTGGCCTGCCGCATGGCCTGATCGGCGCGTGCCAGCAAGGCATCGACCGTCTCACCGCTCTGGCGGTATTCGGCGGCGCCGATGCTGACGGTCAGCTGGCCGTCGGGACGCTTGATCGTGCGGATGGCCAGCCGCAGTTGTTCGGCCCGCTCGCGCGCCTGCTGCAGGTTGAGGCCGGGCAGCAGCATCGCGAATTCCTCGCCGCCGATGCGGCCGATCAGGTCGGTCTGGCGCAGTTGCGTGCGCAAGGCGGCGGCCAGTGCGACCAGTGCGTTGTCACCAGCTGCATGGCCGTACTCGTCATTGAGCTGCTTGAAGTGGTCGGCATCAAGAAACAGCATGCATACCGGCTTCTGCTGGCTGTGAATATCCAGTGCGAGCTGGGCCAGTTCGAGAAATCGGTTGCGCAGCAGCAGGCCGGTCAGTCCGTCCGTATTGGCTTGCTCGCGCAGCTGCCGTTCCAGCCGGAACTGCGCGAACAGCGTGCGCGCCATGAACGCGCGCAACACGGTCGACAGCGAAATGGCGATCGCCATGTACACGAAGTACTGAAAAATCTGTATGCCATGGGTGGTGCCGAGCAGCAGCATGGGCAGCGGTCCCACGACACACAGCGTCATCGCCACGATGAAGTCCCGGCGACTGAACCAGATCACCGCCGAAGCCACCGGCAGCAGCAGGCCCGGGAGCACCAGCGGCTGACCCTGCGGGCGACCGATGCTGCTGAGATTGATGCCGATCTCCAGCAGCACCACGCACGTGAGCGTCAGCAGGCTGAGCGAACGTGGTCGCTGCACGCGTCGGGCGACCGTGGCCGCCAGCAACAGCAATGGCACCGGCAGCAGTCGCAGCAGCAAGGGCACGGACGACGGGCGGATGAAATGGCTGGCGAGCACGGCAAGCCCGAAAGCCGCCGTGGCCATCAGCATCAGGGCACGGATCATCGGCGCCATCTGTCGCGCCAGATAATGGGCGTAGTCCTGCGGCTGATCCGCATGGCCAGCGTGCAGCCAGCTCTCGAACGAATCGGGCGCGCGGGTTTCGGCAGATGGAAGCTGTTCGGTCATCGGCATGAAGCCAGCAAGATGGGTGCCATGGCGCTCTTTCCAAGCAGATCGGAACAGCAGGGAAGTGCGCTCGTGACCTTCGGCATGGGTGAAGCGTGGCGGTACCGGTCTAGCATCGACCCCCTGGATTCATGTCGCGGCAGCTTTAAAGCAGCATGGATTCCCGGACTCCGTCTGGTTTCATCCGGTTCGCATCGCGGCCCCGGCACCTCCGCCAGACTTCCCCACCCCACCCGGAGAAAACATTGAAAGTCACCTGTCTCGCTTCCGCCCTCGCCGCTGCCGCCTTCGGACTGGCCAGTTTCAGCGCGCTCGCCGATGTCCCGGCGCCGCAAGATGTGCCGTATCAGGGCACATTGAAGATCAATGTGGACGCCACCGATCTGGCCCACCGCATTTTCCGCGTGCACGAGACGATCCCGGCGCAGGCCGGTCCGCTGACCCTGCTGTATCCGCAGTGGCTGCCGGGCAACCACTCGCCGAACGGCACGATCGACAAGATGGCCGGGCTGGTGGTGAAGGCGAACGGCCAGGTGCTGCCGTGGACGCGCGATCCGCTCAATGTCTACGCGTTCCACGTCGACGTGCCGCAGGGCGCCAGCGGCGTGGAGGTCGAGTTCCAGTTCCTCTCGGCACAGGACCAGCGCCAGGGTCGCGTGGTGATGACACCGGAAATGCTCAACCTGCAGTGGAACTCGGTGACGATGTATCCGGCCGGCTATTTCGCGCGCCAGATCAACACCGAAGCCAGTGTGAAACTGCCCACCGGCTGGCAGGCCGGTACCGCGCTGGAAGTGGCCTCGAAGGACGGCGACACGCTGAACTTCAAGCCGATCAATTACGACGACCTGGTCGATTCGCCGATCTACGCCGGCAAGTATTTCAAGCGCATCGATCTGGATCCGGGCGCCAAGGCGCCGGTGCATATGGATATAGTCGCTGATGACGCGAAGTACCTGGAGATCAAGCCGGAGCAGATCAAGCTGTTCCAGAACCTGGTCCAGCAGATGTACAAGATGTACGGTGCGCATCACTACGACCACTACGACTTCCTCGTCTCGCTCAGCGAGAAGATGAGCGGCAATGGCCTCGAGCATCACCGCTCCAGCGAGGACGGCACCTCGGCCGATTTCTTCACCGAGTGGAAGAAGAACGCGCTGGCTCGCGACCTGTTCTCGCACGAATTCAACCATTCCTGGGACGGCAAGTACCGTCGTGGCGCGGATCTGGCCACGCCGAACTTCAACGTGCCGATGAGCGACACCCTGCTGTGGGTGTACGAAGGCCAGACCCAGTTCTGGGGTCAGGTGATGGCCGCGCGTTCGGGCCTGTGGGACGCCGATCAGTCGCATGACATGTGGGCCTTCACCGCCGCCACCTACGACAAGGGCCGCCCCGGCCTGGCCAGTTTCCGCAACGTGCAGGACACCACCAACGACCCGATCATCGCGCAGCGTCGTCCACTGCCGTACCGCAACTACCAGGCCAGCGAGGACTATTACTCGGCCGGCCAGATGATCTGGCTCGACGTCGACGGCCAGCTGCGTGAGCTGAGCGGTGGCAAGAAGACCATCGACGACTTTGGCAAGGCGTTCTTCGGCATGGACAGCGGCAAGTGGGACGTCAACACCTACACCTTCGAGGACGTGGTCAAGACGCTCAACGACATCGCGCCGTACGATTGGGCGAAGTATCTGCGCACGCGTCTCGATGGTCATGGTCCGCTGATCGGCGGCATCGAGTCGCACGGCTGGAAGCTGGTCTATACCGACAAGCCGTCCGACGCGGTGAAGGCGATCGAGGCGCGCCGGCATAGCGCCGATCTCACCTATTCGCTGGGCGTTTCCATCGGCAAGGGCGGCAGCATCGGCGACGTGCTGTGGGACGGCCCGGCGTTCAAGGCCGGCGTGTCGCCGAGCATGACGGTGATCGCCGTCAATGGTCGCGACTACGACGCCGACGCGCTCAAGGAGGCGGTGACCGCTTCGGCGAAGGACAAGAGCCAGCCGATCGAGCTGCTGGTGAAGAACTTCGACCATTACCAGACCATCCGCATCGACTATCACGACGGTCTGAAATACCCGCACCTGGTGCGCGACACCAGCAAGCCCGACACGCTGACCGCGCTGCTCAAGGCACGCTGAGGCCACGACTCTTCCCTCTCCCCTGTGGGGAGAGGGTTGGGTGAGGGACGGGTGCTCGCGGCGGACTATCGCGTCACCGCCCACATGCGCACCTTGCCAACTCGGCTATACTGCGCTCCCCGCGGTGCCGGCCTTGCGGCCACAGCATCGCGTGCGGTCATACATGCGCCCGTAGCTCAGCTGGATAGAGTACTGCCCTCCGAAGGCAGGGGTCGTGGGTTCGAATCCCGCCGGGCGCACCATTTCCTGTGACATCTCCCGACTTAGTCGAAACGCCGTCCGGCGCTGCTGTGCGCATGGCCTATGCTTGGGCATCGCCAGGCTTCCGGGAAACGTCATGCCGGTCATTGCCGCCACTGTTGAAAAGCCGATCGCTGCGAAGGTGCTGGTGATCGGCCATCGCGGTGCGAGTGCGTTGCGGCCGGAACATACGCTGGCTTCGTACGCCAGGGCGATCGCCGATGGTGCCGATTTCATCGAGCCGGACCTGGTGATGACGAAGGACGGCGTAATGGTGGCGCGCCACGAGAACGAGATCGGCAGTACCACCGATGTCCCAGCGCACCCGGAATTTGCCCTGCGCAAGACCTGCAAGAGCATCGACGGCGTTGAAGTCAGCGGCTGGTTCAGCGAAGACTTCACCTTGGCCGAACTGAAGACGCTGCGCGCACGCGAGCGGCTTCCGCAGCTGCGCAGCACGCAGTACGACGGGCAGTTCCCGATCGCCACGCTGGACGAGATCGTCGACTTCGTCGCGGCCGAATCCGCCGCACACGGACGAGTCATCGGCATCATTCCGGAGATCAAGCACGGCACCTATTTCCGCCAGCTCGGCCTGCCGATGGAGGGCGCTCTGCTAGCCACGCTGGCCGCGCACGAATACACGCGCACCGCGCCGCTGGAGATTCAGTCGTTCGAGATCGGTAACCTGAAGTATCTGCGCGGCAAGCTCGCTGCCGGCGATCACGCCAACATCCGTCTGCTGCAGTTGCTCGGCGACGATGAGCAGCAGCCGTACGATGTGACTGCAGCGGGCGGCAAACTTAGCTACGCGCAGATGATGACTCCGGCTGGTCTGCGCGAGATCGCCGGCTACGCGGATGCGGTCGGCCCGAACGTCCGCGCGATCATTCCGCTCCGGCCCGACGGCACGTTTGCTGAGCCTACGGCGCTGGTGCGTAATGCGCATGCGGCGGGGCTGGAACTGCACTCGTACACGTTCCGGCCGGAAAATCATTTCCAGCCGAAGAGCTTGTGGCAGGGCAGCGACCCGCGCACATACAACGAGGCGGGTTCGATCGCCGAGATCCGTACCTATCTCGATGCCGGCATCGACGGATTCTTCACCGATGCTCCGGCGCTCGGCCGCAAGGCGGTGGACGACCGCTGAGCAGGGACAAACAAAAGGCGCCCCGCAGGCGCCTTTTGTTTGCGATGGGCCGGATCGATCAACCCTTCTTTATTTCGAAATCCTGCTTGGCCACCGATTTTCCATCGAGGGAAATCTCGACCCGGTACTTGCCTTCGGGCCACAGATCCGGATTTTGCACCTTGAACGTGGTGACGGCGGGGCCGTCGGTCGCGATCGACTGGCTGATGCTGCTGACCAGCTGGCCCTGACCCTCCAGGTAGCTCCATTTGGCATTGAGCGTGGCACCGCCGCTGCGACCTTCGGTGGCAACACTGGCGTAAATCATCTTGTTGTCGGGGGCAAAACTGCTGCTGGCACGAGTCACCTGGTGCTGCGCATTCACGTCGCTGCCGAGGGTCAGTTTGGCCACCGTCAACGGCGCCTCCGCTGGTGCTGCAGCAGCCGGGGCAGCGACGGTGGAAGCGGGCGCCGTGCTGGCCGCGGTGCTGCTGCTGACTGGAGCCGCTGCCGTGCTGCTTGGGGCAAGCGCAGGCATGGGCTTTGTGGCTGCGGTACTGGCCGCAGCAGGTGAGCTGGCTGGCGTGGCCGGTTCGTTCTTGCCACAGGCGCTGAGCAGCAGCAGGCCGGCGAGACTGGCGCTATACAGCGCGGTGATGCGGATGGCACGTGTCATGTGAGCTCCAGGGTCGATGACGTGGCGATTACCGTTCCATGGTCGTTGCCGCAGCGCCGTCCGGGCGCCTTGGTCAGAGCGCAAAGGCTAGCGCCATCGATCTGAAGCGTGGATTACCGGCAAACATGGTATCGACTGAACTTTCACGCGGGCATGACACAAAAGGCGAAATCGCCTGCCTGGCGGTCTCGATGCTGAGTTTACTGGCGAACCGTGCGCGGATTGCCCGGCGTGGCCGGTGTGCTGCTGCGGAACGGATTGATGTCCAACCCGCCACGGCGGGTGTAGCGCGCGTACACGCTCAGCTGCAGCGGTGCGCAGCGTTGCAGCAGGTCTACGAAGATGCGTTCCACGCACTGCTCGTGGAACTCGTTGTGATCGCGGAACGAGACCAGGTAGCGCAACAGGCCAGCGTGATCGATCGGCGCACCGCGATAGGCAATCTGCACGCTGCCCCAGTCCGGCTGGCCGGTGACCGGGCAGTTCGAGCGCAGCAGGTGCGAGACCACGGTTTCCGCCACCGGTGTGGCGCCGACATCCGCCTGCAAAAAGCCGGCTTCCGGTGGCCCGTAGTGATCGATGGCGATGTCCTGCGCATCGAGCAGATGGCCGTCCAGATCGGTGACAGGCAGTGCCGCGGCATTCGCTTCGCTGAGCTGCACGCTGACCACCGCACCGGCCGCAGTGGACAGATCGTGCATCAGTGTGTCGGTCAGCGTGGCCGCGTCGGCGATGCGTTCCTGCGCAAAACCGTTCAGGTACAGCTTGAACGATTTCGATTCGATGATGTTCGGCGAAGCCGCCGGCACACGAAACTCGGCCAGCGCCACCGCCGGCTTGCCGCGCAGGTCGAGCCATGACAGTTCGTAGGCGTTCCAGATGTCGACGCCGTGGAACGGCAGCGGTTCGGCCACACCGATTTCCGCGCGCTTGTCGGCGCGCGGGATCGCAAACAGCAGGGTCGGGTCGTAGCGATCGGCGTAGATCGTGTTCTTGCCGAGTGGAGAATGTTCAGGCGTAGTCATGCCGCGAAGTTTAGCGGCTTTGGCTCCCTGCCCTGAGATCAGGAGAGGGAGCCAGGAGCCTTACGCGTTGACCATGTGCATCATCGCGGCGGCATAGCGCGTGCCGGCAGCCGCATCGGGCGGAAACACCGTGTCGATCGCCGCGAGCTCGGCGGCGCTGAGCCGTACATCCAGCGCACCGAGGTTCTCGTCCAGTCGCGAGCGCCGCTTGGTGCCGGGAATCGCCAGCACCTCCGTGCCCTGTGCCAGCACCCAGGCGAGTGCCAGCTGTGCCGGCGAGCAGCCCTTGTCGGCGGCGAGCGACTTTACCTGCTCGACCAGCTGCAGGTTGCGCGCGAAGTTCTCGCCCTGAAAGCGTGGGTTGCCGCGGCGGTAATCGTCGGCCTCGAAATCCCCCGGCGAACGGATCGCGCCGGTTAGGAAGCCGCGACCCAGCGGCGAATACGCGACCAGGCTCACGCCGAGCTTGCGGCAGGCGGCCAGCATGCCGTTCGTCTCGGGATCGCGCGTCCACAACGAGAATTCGCTTTGCAGCGCGGCGATCGGATGCACGGCATGGCCACGCTCCAGGGTGGCGCCAGAGGCTTCCGACAGGCCGAGATGACGCACCTTGCCGGCCTGCACCAGCTCGGCCATTGCGCCGACGGTCTCCTCGATCGCGACCTGCGGATCGACGCGGTGCTGGTAGTACAAGTCGATGGTCTCGATGCCGAGCCGCTTCAGGCTCGCCTCGCAGGCGGCCCGCACGTATTCCGGGCGACCGCTGATGCCGCGCCGGGTCGGATCGTCGGCATCGCGCACGATGCCGAACTTGGTGGCGATGAAGGCCTGCTCGCGACGGCCCTTGATCGCCTTGCCGACCAGTTCCTCGTTGATGAACGGGCCGTACATGTCGGCGGTATCGAGCAGGTTGAGGCCGCGGTCCAGCGCGTGCTGGATGGTGGCGATCGATTCGGCGTCGTCGCGCTGGCCGTAGAAGTCACTCATGCCCATGCAGCCGAGGCCGAGGGCGGAAACGTTCGGGCCGTGGCGGCCGAGGGTGCGGGTCTGCATGGTCGTGGTTCCTTGGTGAGGGCGAGAACATGGTGCGCCATGCCCAAGATCGGATAAATGCTCAATAATGGCCATCACTATTCAATCATCGGCAACAATAGCCATGGACCGTCTTGAAGCGATGCGGCTGTACACGCGGATCGTCGAGCTGGGCAGTTTCACTGCTGCCGCGGACGATCTGGATCTGCCGCGCGCCACCGTCACGCATGCGATCAAGCGGCTGGAAGCTCGACTCGGCGCACAACTATTGCAGCGAACCACCCGGCGCGTGCGCACCACCCGCGATGGCGAGGTGTATTACGGCCACTGCGTGCGATTGCTGGGCGACATGGACGAGGTCGAGGCCGATTTCCGCGAGGCGGTGGTGCTGCCGAAGGGGCGTCTGCGCATCGATCTTCCTGCCTCGCTGGCGCGACTGCTGGTGATTCCCGCATTGCCGGATTTCTTCGCGCGCTTTCCGCTGATCGAACTGGACATCGGTACCGGCGACCGTTTCGTCGACCTGGTGCGGGAAGGCGTGGACTGCGTGCTGCGCATCGGCGAGCTGGGCGACTCCGGCATGGTCGGCCGTCGCGTTGCGATGCTGGAACAGGTCAGCGTGGCCAGTGCGGACTATGTGCGCCGGCATGGCATGCCCGATTCGCTGGCCGCGCTGCACGACGGCCATGTCGCGGTGAACTGGTCCTCGCCGACGACGCATCGTGCCGAGCCTTTGGAATTCATGGTCGGCCGCAGGCGGCGTGAAGTAATCCTGCCGGGACGCGTCACCGTCAGCGGCATCGATGCCTACCTCGGTTGCTGCGAAGCGGGCCTGGGCATCGCGCAGATGACGCGCTACCGCGTCGCCGAGGGGCTGAAGCATGGAAAACTGCGCGAGATCCTGCCGGCCTATCGGCCACCGTCGTTGCCGATGACCGTGCTGTATCCGCAGCAGCGGCAGATGCCGGCGCGGTTGCGCGTGTTCATCGACTGGCTGATCGAGCTGACTGCTGGCCAGCACTGACGCATGGATATCACGACGCGCGCGGCGGCCCCGGGCGCGGCGCGCTGGTGCCCAGCGTATCGCTGGTCAGCGGTGCGCCGGCAGTAATCAAAGCGGCGCGCTGCTCGGCCAGCGGCAGGCGCAGCATGCAGTCCTCGAAGCGGGCAAGTTTCTGGAATACCGCCAGCGCCTGCACTTGCGCGACGAGTGCGGCGCTGCGCGGCCAGCGTGCGGCGTCGATCTCGTAACGTACGAACGAGGCAGTGCGGAAAAAGCTGGCGATGCTGATGTCGGCGATCGACAGCGCGCCGAATGCGAAGCCGTCATCCGGCAACTGATGTTCGATGTAATCCAGCGCGGCGGGAATTTCCACCTCGCGCGCATGCTGTACCACGGTCTCGTTGGCCGTTTCGCCGAAGACATGGCGTTTGATCGCCAGTTGGTGGAACAGCCGCCAGATCAGGCCATCGGCCAGCCGCGTGTCGGCGTATTCCTCCAGCCAGCGCGCTTTCGCGCGGTCGGCGATGTCGCGCGGATAAATGGCCGGAGTAGGGTGTCGGTCTTCCAGGTACTGGCAGATCACCGAGGAATCGTTGAGCACCAGTTCGCCGTCGACCAGTACCGGGATGCGCCGCAGCGGGCTGATCCGGGCGAATTCATCGTTGCCGACAAACGGTGCGATCGGGTCGATCTCGTAGTCGAGCCCTTTCAGCTCCAGGCATGCCAGCACCTTGCGCACGTACGGCGAGATGTAATTGCCGATGACTCTGAGACGCTGCGGCATGACGGCGACTCCGGGAGACGGAGTGCGCAGCGTGCGATGGCTGCCGCATGCACGTCAAGCCACGGCCGGCCCGGGTGCTCGGCCCGTCACATCGGGCCGGGCGTGGCCGCCGAACGGCGCACCTAGGTGGTGGGCGGGGTCGCCACGGGTCACCGGGCAATGGGGGGAATGACGGTGCCGCGCCATCCGCCAGCGAAATTCGCGCCGGCGCGCCGCTTGCCGCCCGCCGGCCGGCTGCAGGGTGGCATGTACCTTTGGCACAGGGAGGGTGGCGCGATATCGCGCTAGCATCGGGCGGTTGTGCGTCAACGCGACCGCCAGCGGTTGCGCCACCCGGTTCTCGTGGAGGTCAGGATATGTATGTGGTGATCGGCAAATCGCGTCTGTTCGGCGCAGTGATCTTGGGTCTGCTGTCGACGGCTGTGGCCGCGCAGGGGCGCACCCTGGGGACGGAGGACTACGCACGTGCGGAGCGCTTCGCCATCTACAACACCATGCCGCTGGTCGACCACGCGGTGCAGAAGGTGAACTGGCTGGACGACGGTCATTTCTGGTATCGCGATCACGATAGCAACGGCGACCATTTCGTGCAGATGGACGCGGCCAGCGGCAAGACCACGCCGCTGTTCGATCAGATCCAGCTTGCTGCCGCGCTGGGCAAAGTCACCGGCAAACCGGTCGATGCGAAGAAACTGCCGGTTACCGGCTACAGCGTGATGCCTGACGGCCGTGTCGATATCGCGGTCAGGGGTGCACACTATCTGTGCGACCTGCAAACCGCCGGCACCTGCATGGCCGGCAGCGGCGCGAAGACGGACGGCAAGGCGGAGCATGGCAACGAGCCCGGCGTGTTGTCACCGGACAAGAAGACTGAAGCGTTCATCCGCCACTGGAACCTGTGGCTGCGCGACGTCGCCAGCGGCAAGGAAACGCAGCTCACCACCGATGGCGTGGAGAATTTCGGCTACGCCACCGACAACGCGGGCTGGAAGCACACCGACAACGCGATCCTGGTGTGGTCGCCGGATTCGACGCAGATCGCCACGTTCCAGCAGGATCAGCGCAAGACCGGCGACATGTACATGATCAGCACCAACGTCGGCCATCCGAAGCTGGAGGCGTGGAAGTATCCGCTGGTCGGCGACAAGGACGTGACCATGATCGAGCGCGTCATCATCGACGTGCCGACACACAAGGTGGTGCGCCTGAAGATGCCGGCGGACCAGCATCGATCCACCCTGTGCGACGACGTCAGCTGCGGCCCCGATGGCGGCTGGGATGACGTGAAGTGGGCGCCTGACGGCAAGACGCTGGCCTTCGTGTCGACCTCGCGCGACCACAAGCACGAGTGGTTCCGCATCGCCGATGCGAAGAGCGGCGCGGTGCGCACGGTGTTCGAGGAAAGCGTCAAGACCTACTACGAAAGCGGCAACGACCAGGTCAACTGGTTCTACCTGCCGGAAACCCATGAGGCGGTCTGGTTCTCCGAGCGCACCAACTGGGGCCAGCTGTACCTGTACGACCTCGACACCGGCAAGCTCAAGCGCGCGATCACCACCGGCGACGGCAATGTCACCCAGGTGCTGAAGCTCGATCCGAAGACGCGCACGCTGTGGTTCCGCGGCGTCGGTCGCGAGCAGGGCGTGAATCCCTACTACCAGCAGTTCTACAAGGTCAGCCTCGATGGCGGCAAGCCGACCCTGCTGACGCCGGAGCCGGCCGATCACACGGTGGCGCTGTCGCCGGATGGACGTCTGTTCGTCGATGCATATTCCACCCCGACGGAGCCACCGGTGACCGTGCTGCGCAATGCCGATGATGGTCGCACCATGTCGACCGTGGCCACGGCCGACATCTCGCGCCTGAAGGCCGCCGGCTGGGTGCCGCCGGTTCCGTTCACGGTAAAGGGGCGCGATGGCAAGACCGACCTGTACGGACTGATGTTCAAGCCGACGAACTTCGATGCGTCGAAAAAGTATCCGATCGTCGACTACGTCTACCCCGGCCCGCAGACCGGCTCGGTCGGCAGCCGCAGCTTCATGCCGTCGCGTGGCGATCACCAGGAGCTGGCCGAGCTCGGCTTCATCGTCGTGGCGCTCGACGGCATGGGTACGCCGTGGCGCTCGAAGGCGTTCCATGACGCCTACTTCGGCAACATCGGCGACAACACGCTGCCCGACCAGATTGCCGGGCTGAAGGATCTCGCCAAACGCTACCCATGGATCGACCTCGACCGCGTCGGTATCTGGGGCCATTCCGGCGGCGGCAACACCACCGCCGACGCGATGTTCCGATACCCCGATTTCTTCAAGGTCGGCTGGGCCGAGAGCGGCAACCACGACAACCGCAACTACGAGGACGACTGGGCCGAGAAATGGCAGGGTCTGCTGGTCACGAACAAGGACGGCACGACCAACTACGACGACCAGGCCAACCAGAACATGGCCAAGAACCTGAAGGGCCACCTGATGCTGACCCACGGCACCATGGACGACAACGTGCCCACGTCGAGCACGCTGCTGGTGGTCGATGCGCTGATCAAGGCCAACAAGGACTTCGACCTGCTGCTGATTCCCAACGCCCACCACGGCTACGGCAAGGCCACACCGTACGTAACCCGTCGGCGCTGGGACTACTTCGTGCGCAACCTTGCCGGCGATACGCCGCCGCACGAGTACGAGATGAAGGTGCCGAAGGACTGAACACATCCGCTCTTTCACGGAAGAGCGGATGGCTGAAAATTCAGGGCGTGATGCAGGAATCAGTCCGCCCGATCCTGCGATCATCCTGAGTACGAGATAAAACAGTGGCCCGGTCAGGCATAACCCCCGACCGGGCCACTTGCTTGTCAGCGGGGATTGACGAGTTGCGCGGCGCCTTTGGCTAGTGCCTCGTCGAGCAGTTTGCCGATCTGCTCGTTGGCCTGCGCGGTGGCCTGCTCCTGTTGTTTGCCCAAGGCTTCCTGCTTGGCACCAAGCGCTTCCTGCTGCTTGCCAAGCACTTCCTGCTGCCGCCCAAGATCATCCTGTTGCCGGCCGAGTTCGTCTTCACGCGACTGCAGCGTTGCCTGCCTGGCGTCGAGCTCGGCCTGACGTTTGCCGTTGTCGGCCTGTCCGCTCAGCGCGGCCTGTTCACTGGCCAGCTTCGCCCGCTGACTGGCGAGCTGCCCCTGTTGTGAACCCAGCGCACCCTGGCGCGCACCAAGGCCGCCCTGCAAGCCACCGAGCCGGCCCTGTTCGCCACCCAACGCGCCCTGCTGCTTGCTCAGCGCCGTCACCGGCGCATAGATCGCCTTGGCGCGCTGGATATAGGCGCTGTCACGCACCAGATAGGCCTTGTCGCCGCGGCGGAACCAGAGCATCGGCGTGTGGGTCTTGCGCAGCTGTTCCACGGTCTTGAGGTCGTTCTCCGAACCGCTGATGGTGACTGCATCGTCGTCGATCAGGGCGAAGCCGTTGCGGGCATTCGCATAGGTGTCGATATCGACATGCCGTGCCGAAAAGCTGTCTCCGTGATTCGGCGGCGGCGGCGGCGGAGGAGGCGGTGGAGGAGGTGGCGGTAGCGGGGTTGGCGGAAGCGGCGGCGGCAGGGTCGGCGGCAGTGGCGTCGGCGCAGATACTGATACGTTGATGGATGCTTGTTCGGTTGCCGCTGTCTGCGGCGAGCTCGCCGATGGAGCGCTCGCGGTGACGCGCCAAGGCAGCACGCCGGCCAGCACGATCAGAACGATCAGTGGCCATCCGCGTGCACGCCGGCGGGACAGGTTGTCGGACTGTTGCAACATGGTCAGTCGCCTCTTCAGGTTATGGAACGATGGCGAAGCTCCGGCCAGACCGGAGTGCATCGGGTGGGCAACGCCCAGGCGCAGCAGCAGAAGGCCGTAGGCCTGCGGCATCGTGCCGGTCTGCTGCAGTACCTGCGCATCGCAGGCGGCCTCGCGGCTCAGCGCGTACTCGCGCACCGCCCACGCCACCAGTGGATGAAAGAAGAACAGCCGCTGTGCAATGGCGGGGATCCAGCCCAGCCACAGGTCGCCGCGGCGCAGGTGCGCCAGCTCGTGGGCCATCGCCATCGCGGACTCGGTCGGCGTCAGTCGCTGTTCGGCCGGCAGAAGCACGGTGGTGTGCCACAGGCCGGTGACCTGCGGTGAACCGATCGCAGCGGAAACACGCAGCTCCGGTTCGCGCCGCAGACCAAGCTGGTGCACCTGTTCCGCGCAGACGGTTCGCAGCGAATCATCGGTCAGCGGCTGCGAATCGCGCAGCACGCGATGGGCGCTGCGCCACTGCTTGCTTGCGATGAGCAGCTGCACGAGCACGGCGGCCAGCCACAGCGACATCAGGATCAGCCGCCAGTGCGAAAACCACGCGACCGGCAATGACTGAACCGGTTCGGACACCACCTGGGCCACAGGGACGGCATTCGCGATGGCAACAGACGGCAAGACAGCGTGATCCTGCGCAACCGTCGCGATCGGCGGCGCCGGAGCCAGCACGCGCAGCTGGAGTGGCGAGCTCCAGCACAACCCGAGAATCAGCTGCAGGCCCACCAGCCACCACAGCGTGCAGCGCAATGCGGGCGACAGTTGCGGCAACAGACGGCCAATCAGCCAGATGGCACCGATCAGCAAAACAGCCTGGGCCGAAGTCCACGCCAGCCGGATCAGCAGGGTATCGAGCAGGACAGTCAGCGATGCCATCTCAGGACTCCTTGCGCCGGGTCTGCAACTGTGCGACCAGCGCCTCGAGTTCGGCCAGCTCGGTCTCGCTGACCTCGGCATGCTCCGACATCCAGGCGACGAACGGCGAGACCGAACCGCTCAGCGTCTTCTCGACGAAACTGCCCACCGCGCTGCGCATCGCCTCCTTCGGTCCGGTCGCGGTGCTGTAGCGAAACATGCCACGCAGCTGCCGGCGCTTCAGATAGCCCTTGCTGCGCAGGCGTTCCATCATGGTCAGCACGGTGGAGCGGGCGAGCCCGCGCGGCTCGCCGAAGCCGCTGGCGACCTCACCGACGGAGGCGCCGCCGTTTTCGGCCAGGTAATGAAGGAGCGACAGCTCCTGATCGCCGATCGAGGGTTTGGGCACGGCCGGAGCACTTCATGACTACAGGTGTAGTCACGGTACGCCTTGACTACACCTGTAGTCAATAGGCCGCCGGCAATGCACTGTACAGATTGGAACGCAAAAAAAGCCGGCGCCATGAAGCGCCGGCCTTTCTCTGGATGCCATTGAGCGATCAGTCGATCAGAACGTATATCGCAGCGTCAGCATCGCCGACCAGCGTGATACCACGCGGCTGGGGTCATAGAAGCCGCCGTCGTAGACCTGCAGCTGCTGCGGCTGGTAGTTGCCGCTCTTGTCGGTGGGCAGCGAGTAGACGTACTGACCCTGCGCATTCACGCCGGCGTAGCTGGCCAGTGTGCGCGTGGGGTAGATGCCGGTGTTGCTCGACCTGCCCCAATCCTTGTTCATCAGGTTGAGGAAGTTGTACACGTCCAGCCGCAACTCGCCCTTGTTGCCCTTGAAGATGCCGGGCACCTCCTGTGAGAAACTCATGTCCAGCGTATTGACCCACGCAGTACGGTCGCCGTTGCGACTGGCGATCTGCCCGCGGTGATCGCGCAGGTAGGAATCGCTGGCCAGGAAGTTCTGGAACTGCTGGATGACCTGCGCGCTGGTACCCGCGGCATACGCCACCTTCGGGTCGTTGGCCGATGGGATGTAGGCCGGGTCCCAGCCGGCGATGCTGTCGCCATTGGCGTCGTTGCTGAATACCCAGGTGTAGGGATTGCCGGTGCGGCCGTTGTAGAACATCGACACCTGGCTGCGGTAGTCGCCGAAGAAATTGTGCTGCCAGGTCAGCGACGCCTTGAAGCTCTTGGCGATGCTGTAGTTGGACGTGGCGGCGACGTCCGCGTTGGGATTCAGCCGCGCCACGCGCTGGTAGCCGTTGTAGGCGATGGTGTCGGTGCCGGGATCGACGTCGGTGGCGTGATTGAAGGTCAGGCTGACGTTGCCGGTGAAGCCGTCCGAGAACGGCTTGCTCAATGCCATGGTGAAGCTGTCCGACTTGCCCTTGTGGGTGTTGGTGAGCAGGGTCGACGCGGTGCTGAACGCGCGGTTCTGGTTGGCCAGCGCATCGGCCGTCTTCGGCGCCTCGCCCGGCGTCTTCCAGAACTGCAGGCGGCCGTCGGGCAGCGTGCCGGTCGGCGCGCCGAAGTTGATCGCCTGGTACAGAATGCCGTCGCGTACCTTGATGTGCTCGTACTCGGCCGAAGCGATCAGACCCCACCACGGCAGTTCGCGATCCAGCGCCAGGCTAGCCTTCCACACGGTGGGCAGGCGGAAATTCCTGGCGATGGTGTCGATCGAGCCTGCTCCGCCGCCAGCGGGAATGTTCTGGTTGAGCGGATCGGGACTGAACGGGGCGCTGGCCGGATTGAACGAGGTGTAGGAGGTCAGCGTGACGCCGTTGTTCTGGAACGGGTTGGTCATCCACACCGTCGGCGGCGAGGTCTGGAACAGGCCGACACCGCCGCGCAGCTGGGTCTTGTAGCTGCTGTCGAACAAATAGTTGAACGACAGCCGCGGTTCGACCACGCGGTTGCTCGAGCCTACCGTGTAGTTGTTCGGATAGCCGAACGCCTGAGCGAAGCGCGCGTTGTACGCCGGCTGGGCACTGGAATGCGGAATGTCCACGCGTACGCCGTACTGCACCGACAGCTTGTCGTCGACCTGCCAAGTGTCCTGGAGGAACGGGCTGTACTGGCTGTAGGTCCACTTGCCGGCGATATCGGCGAGCGTGTAGCCCGGCGCGGGGTGATACAGCACGTATTTGTTGTAGTTGCCGGCCAGGAAGTTGCTGATGCCCCAGAAGTTGTACTGGCCGAATTCGGTCTGGCCGAACAGGTTGTTGATCTTGTTGCGCTGGTAGTCGATGCCGCCCTTGATCGCGTGGTCACCGAGGATATACGTGCCGGCGAGGAAGAAGCTGAGCTTCTGGGTATCGATATGGTTGTAGTGGCGGAACTGTTCCTCGCCGAGGTTGATCGACGGCCCCTTGCCGTCCGCCGACAGGTTCACGTTGACGGCGGGCTGCTTCCAGGGCGCGGCGGTGTCCTGCACGTACTTCTGGAAGCCGATCTTGGCTTCGGTGGAGAAGCTGTCGGTCCAGTCGTCGAACACGTGGGCGACGTAGTTGTTGGTGGTGATCGTCTTGGTATAGGTGTAGCTGGTCAGGCCCACACTGTTCGGGCTGTTGCCGCCCACCGCCGGCAGCAACTCCTTGGTGTTCTGGTAGGTGAAGCTGGCGCGATGGTCGTTGCTGATGTTCCAGTCGATCTTGCCGAGGTAGCGCTTGTCGTCGTAGGTCAGCCCGGTCGGACCGCCGAAGTTGCCGGGGGTGAGGCCGAGCTGCTTGGCCGCGTCGATCACTTTCTGCAGGTCGCCCGGCGACACCTTGTTGCTGGTCGAGGGTCCCTGGCCCAGCGAATAATCCAGGCCGTTGGCCGAATCGGCGCCGATGCCGGTGGTCTTCTCGTGTTCGGCGGAGACAAAGAAGAACAGCTTGTCCTTGATGATCGGGCCGCCGACGTTGAAACCACCGGTCCAGTCCTTGCCGTAGCCGTGGTACTGGTAGCCATGGTCGCTGCTGGGCAGCCAGCCGGCATCGCCGACCAGCTTGCGGGCATTGCGATACGCGTAGTACACCGACCCGTGATACTGGTTGGTGCCCGACTTGGTCACCGCGTTGACGTCGGCACCGACCGTGTCGGAAATGACGTCGAAGTTGGCGGTGGAGATGTTGTATTCGGCGATGGTCTCCGGCGAAATCGGTGCCTTCTGGTAGGGCAGTCCGTTGGCGTTGAGTCCGAATGGGTCGCCCTGGGTCACGCCATCGACGCTGATGTTGTTGTAGCGGTTGTTCATGCCGTTGGCGGAGATCGCGCCCACGCCCTGGTCGAGCACGGTGATGCGCGGATCCAGCCGTGCCACATCATCGATCGAGCGGTTGCCCTGCGGCGTGGCCTGCAGCTGCCGCTGCGAAATGTTGGTCGACAGCCCCTTGTTGTCCGAGGAGAACGTCTGCGCCAGCGCCGAGGCACTCACGGTGACGCCAGCCAGGTTCTTCGCGTTCTCCGCGCCGGCACCCATGCTGAGGTTGATCGAGGAAGGCTGGCCCAATTGCAGGTAGACATTGCCCTGCTCGACGGTGGCTGCACCGGCCTTGCTGACCCTGATGTCGAACGGGCCACCGACGCGCAGACCTTGCGCCGCGTAGCGGCCGTCGGCATCCGTGGTTACCGTCTTGGAGGTGCCGGAGGGCTCATGCAGGATGGTCACCGTGGCCCCGGCGACCGGCTGGCCTTGGGCGTCCAGCACGCGACCGCTGACGCCGGAGGTGGTGACGTTCTGCGCAGCGAGTGGTGCCATGGCGAGCAGTGCGGCGATGGCGAACGGCAGTGCACGCACGCGAATTGAGTTAGTCATCGAGGATCCTTGATGTGGTGACGGTACGGGGCGCCCTCTCGCGCGAGAAATCCGTCCGGCACCTTGCCCCATGAACCGGATCGTCGATGCATTCCCCGTTGGCAGTCGACCGGCAGCGGCGATTGACAACCGAAACCTTCGAGCCAAGCCGGGATTCTAGACCAGTTTTCATGACAACCGAATGGCTCCCGACCGCGACAGCATGATCGGTCGGGAGAGACGTGGTATTCCGTGAACCAGCGCGCCTGTTGGTGACTCTCGACTCAGAACGCCATGTCGAATGCCACTTCGCCCTGCACGCCGACCTGATACGCCGAGACACGGCGCTCGAAGAAGTTGGTCACTTCCTGCACGTCCTGCAGGTCCATGAAGTCGAACGGATTCTTCGCGCCGTATTTCTTCGGCATGTCGAGCTGGGCCAGACGCTGGTCGGCGCAGTATTCGAGGTACTGGCGCATGTCCTTCACCGACATGCCGACCACGCCGCCGGCGAGCACGTCTTCGGCGAACTGGGTTTCGCAGGCGATCGCGTCTTCCATCATTTCCTCGACCTGCGCGCGCATGGCGTCGTCGAAAAGATCCGGCTCCTGTTCGCGCACGGTACGCACCACCTCGAACGCGAAGGCCATGTGCCCGCTCTCGTCGCGGAACACCCAGTTGGTGCCAGCCGCGAGGCCGTGCAACAGGCCGCGCGAGCGCAGGTAGTAGACATAGGCGAACGCGGCATAGAAGAACAGCCCTTCGATGCACGCGGCAAAACAGATCAGGTTGAGCAGGAACTGGCGGCGATGCTCGCGCGTTTCCAGTCGACGAAGGTCCTGGATCGAGTCGATCCACTTGAAGCAGAACTCGCCCTTGTGCCGGATCGACGGAATCGTCTCGATCGCCGCGAACGCGCCGTTGCGCTCGGCCGGATCGGGAATATAGGTGTCGAGCAGGGTGAGATAGAACTGCACGTGCAGCGCTTCCTCATACAGCTGGCGCGACAGGTACATGCGCGCCTCGGGCGCATTGATGTGCTGGTACAGATTCAGCACCAGGTTGTTCGACACGATGGTGTCGCCCGTGGCGAAGAACGCGACCAGACGCTGGATCAGATGACGGTCCGCCGGCGACATCTTCGCGTCGAGGTCGCGCGTATCCATCGAGAAATCCACTTCCTCGACCGTCCAGGTGTTCTTGATCGCGTTGCGGTACATCTCGTAGAAACCGGGGTAACGCATCGGGCGCAGCGTGAGTTCGAAGCCCGGGTCGAGGATGTGGGCGTTGCGGATGGGTTGGGCGGACATGGCGCTCCTTTGGCGAGAGATAACTCCCTCCCCTGCTGTGCAGGGGGAGGGTGGGGATGGGGTCGCTCTTGATCTTCTCGCAAGCTCGGGCAACTCCCTCCCAACCTCCCCCTGCATGCAGGGGGAGGAGCTTGTGGACTTACTGGCAGGCTTCGCAGTACTCGGGATTTTCCAGCGAGCAGAACACCGCAGCATTGGCCTGCGCCTGATCCACGACGGGCACGGTCCTGTCCGTCGTCACCGTGGTCTTGGTGATCCTGGTGGCTGGGCGCGAGCGCAGGTAGTACGTCGTCTTGATACCGGCCTTCCACGCGTACATGTACATCGAGCTGAGCTGGCCGATGTTGGGGTTTTCCATGAACAGGTTCAGCGACTGGCTCTGGTCGATATAGGCACCACGCGCGGCGCCGAGTTCGATCAGCGCTTTCTGTGGCAACTCCCACACCGTGCGATAGATCGCGCGCAGTCGTTCCGGGATCGCGTCGATGCCCTGGATCGAGCCTTCTGCCAGCTTGATCGCATCGCGGATCTCGGATGTCCACAAGCCCAGTGTCTTGAGCTCGTCGGCGAGGTAGCGATTGACCTGCAGGAAATCGCCGGACAGCGTCTCGCGCTTGAACAGATTGCTGACTTGCGGCTCGATGCATTCGTAGCAGCCGGCGATCGAGGCGATCGTGGCGGTCGGCGCAATCGCGATCAGCAGCGAATTGCGCAGGCCGTGCTGCTTGATGCGTTCGCGCAAGGCATCCCAGCGTGCACTGTCGTGACAGGAAGCATTTGACCAGTAATCGAACTGCAGCTCGCCGTTCGCCGCGCGGCTCTCGGCGAACCCCGGGTGTGCACCTTCGACTTCGGCCAGTTCGGTCGACATCGTCAGCGCGTGGAAATAGACCTCCTCGGCGATGCGGGTGGACAGCGCCAATGCTTCGGCCGAATCGAACGGCAGGCGAAGCTTGAAGAACACGTCCTGCAGGCCCATCACGCCGAGACCGACCGGACGCCACTTCATGTTGGCGGTGCATGCGGTCTCGATCGGATAGAAGTTGAGATCGATCACCCGGTTGAGCTGACGCACGGCGGTACGCACGGTCGAGGCGAGTTGTTCGAAATTGAAGGCGTGGCTTCCATCGGCGGCGCGGACCACATGCCGTGCCAGATTCACCGATCCCAGATTGCATACGGCCGTCTCGCTGGCCGAACTCACTTCGAGAATCTCGGTGCACAGGTTGGACAGATGGATCACGTTGTCGGGTTTGGCCGTCTGATTGCTGGTGGCGTTGCAGCGATCCTTGAACGTCATCCAGCCGTTGCCGGTCTGCGCCAGCGTGCGCATCATGCGGGCATACAACTCGCGTGCCTTCACGGTTTTCACGGCAAGGCCATTCGCTTCGGCTTCGCGATAGCTGCGATCGAAAGTGCCGCCCCAGCTGTCGACGAAGTGCGGCACCACCTTCGGATCGAACAGCGACCAGTCGCCATCGCTTTCGACGCGGCGCATGAATTCATCGGGAATCCAGTTCGCGATGTTGAGGTTGTGCGCGCGGCGCGCGTCGTCGCCGGTGTTGTCGCGCAATTCGAGGAAATCCTCGATGTCGGCGTGCCACGACTCCAGGTAGACGCAGGCCGCACCCTTGCGCTTGCCGCCCTGGTTCACCGCGGCGACCGAGGCATCGAGCGTCTTCAGCCATGGCAGCAAGCCGTTGGAATGACCGTTGGTACCCTTGATCAGCGAGCCGCGCGAGCGCACCCGCGAATAGGCCAGGCCGATACCGCCGGCGAACTTGCTGAGTTTGGCGACATCCGCATATTTGTCGTAGATCGACTCCAGCGAATCGAGCGGCGAGTCGAGCAGGTAGCACGAGCTGAGCTGTTCGTGGCGGGTGCCGGCGTTGAACAGCGTGGGCGAGCTGGCGATGTATTCCAGCGAAGACAACAGCCGATAGAGTTCCAGTGTTTCGCCGATATCGTTGCCACCGAGCGCGCAGGCGATGCGCATGAAGAAATGCTGCGGCGTCTCGATCACGAAACGCAGCTGCGGATGGCGCAGCAGGTAACGGTCGTACACCGTGCGCAGGCCGAAGTATTCGAAGCGGCGCGTGGCGAGCGGATCGATCGCGTCGTTCAACTTTCGCGCGTTGATGGCGACGAAGTCACGCAGGCGCGCGTTGAGGATGCCCAGTTCCGCGCCGCGCGCGACCGACTGCGAGAAGCTCTGGATTTCCTGGCCACTCACTTCCTTGTCGATGTAGGCGCCGAGCAGGCGCGCGGCGAGCTGGCCGTATTCCGGTTCCTCGGCGGTCAGTGCGGCGGCCGTGCGGATCGACAGCTGGTCCAGCTCCTGCGTAGTGGCGCCGTCATACAGGCCGCCGATGGTCTTCAGTGCCACGCGCAGCGGATCGACGCCGTACAGGCCTTCGCTGCTGCGGGTCACTGCGCGCACGATCTTGTTGACGTCGACGGTTTCCTGGCCGCCGTTGCGCTTGGTCACGCGCATCTGGGACGGGTTGTGTGGCGGGGTCAACGTGAAGGCGGTTTCGGGCGAGGACGGTATGGTCGCTTCAGTAACGGGTGAATCGACGCGCGTGATGGTGCGCTCGCGCTCTGCGGTATCGAGGGGTTGCATGACTGGTGGCTCCCGGCATGGACATCAAACGCCTGCTCCCGCGTGCAGGGCCTGAAGCGATGGATTCCGGGGATGGCCCGCAATGCAGGCGCCATGCGGCCCACTGCACTGCGACGCGCTTCCCCGCGGAAGCCGTCACTACGCACCGGGACACGTTCGTCCCGATGTGCCGGCAGGTCTTCGGACTTGCGGACATGGATCTTGCGATCCGCCTACTTGCTCCCGCTTCCCAGCCGCCGAGGGCCAGTGCATGTGGGTGCTTTCGTTTCCGCTTTACCGCTGCGGGGCAGTTCCGGATTCACACCGGATTCCCTTTTAAGCCCGACCGACGATCGCGTCTGGACGGGCACCGACGGACACAACATATCGGGTGCTTCGGGCAGGGTCAACCCAACAAGTTGTGCGCAAGTCGGGGGATAAGCCGGGTGCGGCAAGCTGCGGCGCGGGCTCCGCGGGGACGTGTTTTATTTCAGAGCGCGTCGTGATCCAGCTCGCCGGTGCGGATGCGGATCACCTGTTCCAGTGTGCTGACGAAGATCTTGCCGTCGCCGATCTTGCCGGTGCGGGCGGAGTGCTGGATCGCTTCCAGCACGCGATCGAGCTGGTCGTCGGCAATTGCCACTTCCAGCTTGATCTTGGGCAGGAAATCGACCACGTATTCGGCGCCGCGGTACAGCTCGGTGTGACCTTTCTGGCGGCCGAAGCCTTTCACTTCAGTCACGGTCACACCCTGCACGCCGACCTCGGCCAGCGCCTCGCGTACATCGTCCAGCTTGAATGGCTTGATGATCGCCACGACCAGCTTCATGGGCTTTTCCTTGAATCGACGGAGATCGACACGATAAGCCCGCATTCTGCCTGCCCGGCGCAGTGTTGTCGCCTGAGCGTCGTCTGTGTAGGACAATCCCTACAGTTTTTGACGGAGCGTACCGATGGCAGCCGCGATTTCCATTCACCTACTATTTACCTCGACGAGCTTGAGGCGCTATCCATGATGGATAGGCAGGATATCGATCAGATTGCCCTGCGACTTGTGTCGTTGGTACCGCCAGGACTGGCACAGGCGCAACAGGATTTGCGAGCCAACTTCCAGGACGTTTTGGCGCAGGGATTGCGCCGCCTCGACCTGGTCACCCGCGAAGAATTCGAAGTCCAGACACAGGTGCTGGCGCGTACCCGCGCCAAGGTCGACGAATTGGAGCGACGCGTGGCCGAACTCGAGGCCGCCGTAGCTGCCCGCGGGGGCTAGCAACAACCAACCTCCCGGGAGCCGCCCCCGATCTGTCACCCTCACCCCGAGAACGATCGGGGGCGGTTATTTATCCAGCACTGTCGATGGAGTCGCGCGATGTTCTTGCATATCAGCGACTTCTCCGTGCGTCATCAGCGGCCTTCGGCTGCATGAGTCTTGCGGTCACCCTCAGTCGCGCCCAGGAAGGGATCGCCGCGCCGCAGGTGATGGTCGAGGTGCATCTTTCCGGCGGTCTGCCCTCCACCAATATCGTCGGGTTGCCCGAGGCTGCGGTACGCGAAGCGCGTGATCGCGTGCGCGTGGCGATTCAGAACACCGCTTTCGAATACCCCAACCGCCGCGTCACGGTGAATCTGGCGCCGGCCGAGCTGCCCAAGGATGGGGGCCGTTTCGATCTGTCGATCGCGCTGGGCATTCTCGCGGCCAGCGGCCAGGTGCCGCGCGAGAAGCTGGACGATTGCGAATTCCTTGGCGAGCTGGCGTTGACCGGCGCCCTGCGCAGCGTCTCCGGCGTGTTGCCGGCGTTATTGCGCGCGCGTGCACGTGGTCGCCGCGTGGTAGTGCCACGCGAGAATGCCGCCGAGGCGGCGCTGGTGCCGGATGTGGATGTGCGGGTGGCCGACACGCTGGCCGAGGTATGTGGCTGGTTGCGTGGTGCGCAGGAGCTGTCCGCGCCCATCGGCATTCCCAGTGATGGCGGCGCGAACAATGGTCCTGATCTGCGTGATGTGCGCGGCCAGCTGCAGGCGCGACGCGCGCTGGAGATCACCGCCGTCGGCGGCCATCACCTGTTGTTGGTGGGTCCGCCCGGTACCGGCAAGACCATGTTGGCCGAGCGCTTGCCCGGTATCCTGCCGCCGTTGTCCGAGTCGGAGGCGCTGGAAACCTGCTCCGTGCTGTCGGTGGCCGGGCAGGATACCGATCTCGCGCAGTGGCGCCGGCGACCGTTCCGGGCGCCGCATCACACCGCGTCGGCGGTGGCGCTGGTCGGCGGCGGCTCGTATCCGCGTCCCGGAGAAATCTCGCTGGCGCACAACGGCGTGCTGTTCCTGGATGAATTGCCGGAGTTCAGCCGGCACGTGCTGGAAGTGCTGCGCGAGCCGATGGAGTCCGGTCATATCGTGATCTCCCGCGCCGCGCGGCAGTCGACATTCCCCGCCCAGTTCCAGTTGGTCGCGGCGATGAATCCGTGCCCGTGCGGTTATGTGGGCGATCCGCGCCAGCGCTGCCAGTGCACGCCGGATCAGATCCAGCGCTATCGCTCGCGCATTTCCGGGCCGTTGCTCGACCGCATCGATCTGTGCGTGGAAGTGCCACCGGTACCTCTGGCTGACCTCGGTGCACCGCGCAGCGAGCGCGATGAGGATTCCGCCACCGTGCGCGCGCGTGTGCTGAAGGCACGCCGGCAATCGTTGATGCGGGCGGGCCGGCCCAATGCGGAAATCAGCACGCGCGAACTGGAGCGTGATTGCGCGCTGGGCTCGGCCGAACGGCGTTGGTTCGAGACGGCACTGGAACGACTGGGCTTGTCCGCGCGTGCCTATCACCGCGTGTTGCGGGTCGCGCGCACGATCGCCGATCTCGATGGCGGCGCGGCCTTGCTGGAGCGCGAACATCTGGCCGAAGCGCTGCAATACCGGCGGTTCTGAGCATCAGCTCAAGGCGATCGGCTGGACGCATCAACCAGCACATGTTCCGATAGCGCTCGGATATTCCCAAGGACTGCGATGACTATCGAGCTGGGCCTGATGCTCGCCGGCATGCTGATGATCGGTTTCCTGGCGCAGTGGCTGGCGTGGCGGGTGAAGCTGCCGGCGATTCTGTTCCTGCTGCTGGCCGGGATCCTGCTGGGGCCGGTCAGTGGCGTGCTTGATCCCGACAAGGTGCTGGGCGGCCTGTTGTTTCCGATCGTATCGCTGGCGGTGGCGCTGATCCTGTTCGAGGGCAGCCTCACCCTGCGTTTCCACGAATTGCCGGGCATCGGCCACGTGGTGCGCGGACTGGTCAGTTACGGTGCGGTGACTGCCTTGCTGCTGCTGGCGCTGGCGGCGCACCTCGTGGCCGGACTGAGCTGGTCGATCGCCTTGTTGTTCGGCGCGCTGGCCTGTGTCACCGGGCCGACGGTGATTGCGCCGATGCTGCGCACGCTGCGGCCGAATGCGCGCATCGCGAACACGCTGCGCTGGGAGGGCATCGTGATCGATCCGCTTGGCGCGCTGTTCGCGGTGCTGATCTTCGAAGCGATCGTGTCGCGGCAGGAAGGTCACACCATCGGCATCTTCGTCGCCACGATCGGCTGCGGCGCGGTGATCGGTGCGCTGAGTGCATGGCTCACCGGATTCCTGCTGCGCCGCCAGCTGATTCCCGAATATCTGCAGAACTACGCTGTGCTGGCGGCCGTGCTGTTCGCCTTCAGCATTTCCAATGTAATCACGCACGAATCGGGATTGCTGGCAGTGACCATCATGGGCATCGCGCTGGGCAATTTGCGCGGCGTGCACATCGACGACATCCTCGACTTCAAGGAAAGCTTGACCACGGTACTGGTGTCGCTGCTGTTCATCCTGCTGGCAGCGCGGCTGCACTGGCCGTTGCCGGATGGCATGCTCGGCGCGGGCATCGCGCTGTTCGCGATTGCGCAACTGGTTGTGCGACCGCTGACGGTGCTGCTGTCGAGCCTGGGCAGCGGGCTGAGCTGGCGCGAGCGAGCATTGATCGGCTGGGTTGCGCCGCGTGGCATCGTGGCCGCGTCGGTGTCGGCGCTGTTTGCGTTGCGGCTGGACGCGTTGGGAGTGGCCGGTGCCGGAGCGCTGGTGCCGCTGGTGTTCATCCTGATCATCGGCACCGTGGTGCTGCAAAGTGCCACCGCACGACCGCTGGCGTTGTGGCTGAAGGTGGCCGAACCGGAGCCGCGTGGCCTGCTGCTGTTCGGTTCCGACAAGGTGGCCCGGGCGATCGGCAAGGTATTGAGCGAGGCCGGTTTTCGCGTGGTGCTGGCCGACGACGACTGGGATGGCATCCGCCAGGCGCGCATGGACGGGCTCGCCACGTTCTTCGGCAACCCGGCCTCGCCGCATGCGGAGCGCCATCTCGATCTCACCGGCATCGGCCGTCTGCTGGCGGTGTCCACCCATCGCGAGCGCAATTCACTGGCCTGCGTGCATTACCGGCAGGAGTTCGGTCGCGACAAAGTGTACCGGTTGCGCAATCTGACGCCACAGGAAAGTACCGATCGCGCGGCCTTGTCCGGCACGCTGCTGGCGCCGCCGTTGTTCGATGAGGAGATGACCCACGGCCGCTTTGCCGAGATGCTCGAACAGGGCTGGCGGATCAAATCGACCAAGCTGAGCACCACCTTCGACTGGCCACACTTCATCGAACAACACGGTTCGAATACCGTGCTGATGTTCGGCGTGGAGGAGAAGGGTGCGCTGCGGGTGGCTTCGACCAAGCGTGAGCTGGAGCCGAAGCCGGGCTGGACGGTGATTGCCCTGGTGCCGCCAGCAGAGTCGTAGGAGCGCAACCCTGTCCACAAGGGACTTCCTTCGGTCGTGCGCGATGGCACTTCTTCGCGTCATGAAGAGCATTGCGCACGGGTACGTTCCTGTCCTTACGCTGCCGAGGCCTGTTTGAACTGCGCTTCCTCGGTCGAGCCGGTCAGCGCGGTCGTGGAGGACTGGCCCTGCTGGATTGCCTGGGTCACCGCATCGAAGTAGCCGGTACCGACTTCACGCTGATGCTTCACCGCGGTGAAGCCACGCTCGGCGGCCGCGAATTCCTTTTCCTGCAGTTCGACGAACGCGCTCATCTGGCGGCGGGCATAACCATGCGCCAGATCGAACATGCCGTAGTTGAGGCTGTGGAAACCGGCCAGGGTGATGAACTGGAATTTGTAGCCCATCGCGCCCAGTTCCTTCTGGAACTTCGCGATGGTGGCGTCGTCCAGATTCTTCTTCCAGTTGAAGCTGGGTGAGCAGTTGTAGGCCAGCAACTTGCAGGGAAATTTCGCGTGGATCGCTTCGGCGAACCTGCGCGCATCCTCCAGGTTCGGCTTGCTGGTTTCGCACCAGATCAGGTCGGCGTAGGGCGCGTAGGCGAGGCCGCGGCTGATCGCCTGATCGAGGCCCGGGCGCACGCGGTAGAAACCTTCGACGGTGCGTTCGCCGGTAATGAACGGCTTGTCGTTCTCGTCGATGTCCGAGGTCAGCAGGTCGGCGGCATCGGCGTCGGTGCGTGCCACCAGCAGGGTCGGCACACCGGCGACGTCGGCGGCGAGGCGCGCGGCGTTCAACTTGTCGACGGCTTCGCGGGTCGGCACCAGCACCTTGCCGCCCATGTGGCCGCACTTCTTCACCGAGGCCAGCTGATCCTCGAAATGCACACCGGCGGCGCCGGCCTCGATCATCGCCTTCATCAGCTCGAACGCGTTCAGCACGCCGCCGAAACCGGCCTCGGCGTCGGCCACGATCGGCACCAGCCAGTCGGTGTCATCTTTACCCTCGGCGTGGTTCAGCTGGTCGGCGCGCAACAAGGTGTTGTTGATGCGTTTGACCACCAGCGGCACCGAGTTGGCCGGATACAGCGACTGGTCCGGGTACATTTCGCCGGCCACGTTCGCGTCGGCGGCGACCTGCCAGCCCGACAAATAGATGGCCTGCAGACCAGCCTTGACCTGCTGCATCGCCTGGTTGCCGGTCAGTGCGCCCAGTGCGTTGACGAAGTCTTCCTTGTGCAGCGACTTCCACAGCCGCTCGGCACCGCGGCGCGCCAGCGAGTGTTCGACCGCGACCGTGCCGCGCAGGCGTACCACGTCCTCGGCGGAGTAGTTGCGCTGGATGCCGGTCCAGCGGGGGTTGTTGTTCCAGTCCAGCGTGATCTGTTCGGCGGTGGGCAGCGTGGTGTTTTTCATGGCATGGCTCCGTGGAATCGAAGGTGGTGCGAGGCTCGACAGGCGGGCGTCAGTCGAGCTGGTCGTAGGCGGGCAACGTGAGGAAGTCGCCAAGCGTGTCGGCGTGGGTCATCGCGGACAGCAGGGTGGCGGCGGCATCGGCACGCGCGGCGCCGGGATGCTGGCTGTCGCGCAGACGATGGGTGTGTGCGGCCAACGCGTGATCGAACAGCGCGAAGTCGATCGGCGCGTGGTCGGCAAACTCCAGTCCGCCGTGATGCAGCCACTGCCACAGCTGTGCGCGGGCGATCTCGGCGGTGGCGGCGTCCTCCATCAGGTGATGGATCGGCACGCAGCCCAAGCCGCCCAGCCATGCGGCGGTGTAACGCAGACACACCTCGACGTTGTTGTCGAAGCCGGCGCGGCTGATCGTGCCGTTCGGCGCGGCGAGCAGTTGCTCGCGGCTCGCCTGCACATCCTTGCGCATCACACTGAGCTGGTTCGGTGCCGGCATGTAGCGGTCGAAAATTTCCTGCGCCACGGGCACCAGCGCCGGGTGCGCAACCCAGGTGCCGTCGTGGCCGGCCTGCACTTCGCGCAGTTTGTCGGCGCGCACCTTGGCCAGGGCGGCTTCGTTCGCGGCATCATCGCCCTTGATCGGGATCTGCGCCGCCATGCCGCCCATCGCGAATGCGCCTCGACGGTGGCAGGTCTGGATCAGCAGTTCGGAATAGGCCTTCAGGAACGGCACGGTCATCAGCACCTGACCGCGTTCCGGCAGCGGCCGGTCGCGGTGGCCGCGCAGGGTTTTCAAATACGAAAAGATGTAATCCCAGCGACCGCAGTTGAGGCCGACCACGCGACGACGCAGCGCGTGCAGGATTTCATGCATCTGGAACGCCGCAGGCAGCGTCTCGATCAGCACGGTGGCCTTCATCGTGCCGACCGGCAATTGCAGCTCATCCTCCGCGGCGGCCATCACGTCGTCCCACAGCGCGGCTTCCTCCATTGCCTCCAGCTTGGGCAGGTAGAAGTACGGGCCGCGTTGGCGGCTGTGCAGCGCGCGGGCGTTGTGGAACACGAACAGGCCGAAGTCGACCAGCGCGCCGGCCATCGATACGCCATCCACGCTGAAGAACTTGTCGTGCAGATGCCAGCCGCGCGGACGCACCACCAGCACCGCCGGCTGGTCGTTGACGCGATAGCTTTTGCCCTCGGGCGAGTGGAACTCGATCGTGCCGTTCACCGCATCGCGCAGGTTGATCTGGCCGTCGAGCTGGTTCGCGAAGGTGGGCGCCGAGGAATCCTCGAAGTCGGCCATGAACACTTTCGCGCCGGAGTTCAGCGCGTTGATGATCATCTTGCGCTCGACCGGGCCGGTGATCTCGACGCGCCGGTCCTGCAGTGCAGCCGGGATCGCCGCCACGGTCCAGTCCGACTCGCGGATCGCCAGCGTGTCAGTGCGGAAATCCGGCAGGCCGCCAGCGTCGTACTCCGTCTGGCGCTCGCGCCGGGCCTGCAGCAAGCGCTGCCGGGTGGCGTCAAAGCGGCGGTGCAACTGGGCCAGAAAACCCAGCGCCGCGGGAGTCAGGATGCTTTCGTAACCGGCGTGGTCGGCATGGATCTCGACGGTGCCGGTATCGAGTCGTTCCTGCGGTACTGCCATGAGTTCGCTCCGTGTCGTGGATGACACGAAGCTAGGCAGAAATCATGGGTTTGACAAAGTAAATGTTTCAATCATTACTATGAGTATATGAAATACATATTTCAACATATTGAATACAAACGATGAAAACACCAGCTGGCACGCTGAACAAGCCGAAAAAAATACGCCGCGGCGCAGCAAAAAAGCGCGTCGACGCTGAACCGGCAACGGAGAGTGGCGGTCGTTACTACTACAAGGGCAACCGCCACAAGCAGCTGCGTGCCTTCGTCAGTGTGGTGAAGCTGGGTACGCTGACCCGCGCCGCCGAGGCGTTGTATCTGTCGCAGCCCACGGTCAGCCTGCTGCTGCAGGCGCTGGAGCGGGAGCTGGGCGTGAGCCTGGTCGAGCGTCGGCGCCGCCGCATCAACCTCACCGATGCCGGCGAGGCGTTGTACGAGCTGGCGCGGCCGCTGGTCGAGGGCTGGGAGACGCTGGATCGCGATTTCCAGAGCCGGGTGCAGGGATTGCAGGGTGGCCGGCTGACCATCGCGGCCGGTACCTCGACCATCCAGTACCTGCTGCCGGAGCTGGTGCGCCGCTTCCGCGAGCGCTTTCCCGCCGTGCAGCTGCAGCTGGCGAATGTCACCGGCAAGGACGGCATGGCCTTGCTGCGTGCCGACGATGCCGACTTCGCGGTGGGCTCGATGCTGGACGTGCCGAACGACATCGCCTGGGCGCCGGTGCATCACTACGACCCGATGCTGATCATGCCGCCGGATCATCCGCTGGCAGCGAAGGAGAAGATCACGCTGGAGGACCTGTCGCCGTACGGACTGATCCTGCCGCCGCAGCGTCTGTCGACCTACCGACTGGTCGACCTCGTATTCCAGCAACGCCAGGTGCCGTACCACGTGGCGATCGAGGTCGGTGGCTGGGACGTGATCAAGGAATACGTGGCGATGGGCATGGGCATCTCGATCGTCACCGGCATCTGCATCACGGACGCCGACAAAGGGCGTCTGGCCGTGCGCAACATGAAGCAGTATTTCCCACAACGCAGCTACGGCGTGGTGATGCGCAAAGGCAAGTTCCTCAGCGCCGAGGCGCGCGCGTTCATCGACCTGATTCGCCCGGGCCTGCTGACGCATCGTGATTACGACGAGTCGGGGCATTCGCAGCGCTGATGCGCCGGCGAAGACGGCTCAAACGTCGCGGTGCTTGCCCTTGAACGGCGCGTAGAACGCACGCAGGCGGGCGAGATCCGTCTCCATGTCGTCGCTGGTTTCGAACAGCGGGCCGATGCCGATGGTCTTGTCGGGATAGTTGAACCACGCTGTCACGATGGGGACGCCGGCGTCGTGGGCGATATGCCAGAAGCCGCTCTTCCAGCGTTTAACCGGCTTGCGCGTGCCTTCCGGTGCAATGCCCAGCCACAACGCATCGCGCTGGCGGAACTGGTCGATCATCTGTTCGACCACACCTTTCGCGGCGCCGCGATCGATGGGCATGCCGCCCAGTCGGCGCAGCAGGCTGCCAAGTGGCCCGCGAAACAACTCCTGCTTGCCCATGAAATGCACATCGGCACCGATGCCCACCTTCATGAGCAGACCCCAGACGCCGTCCCACCATGACGAATGGGGTGCGGCGATCAGCACGGCCTTGGGTACATCGGGAAATTCGCCGACCAGACTCCAGCCGCACAGTCGCAACACGGCACGGCAAGTCCTGCGGCGCCACCCGTCGCGCAGATGCGGCAGGCGCGGTGGCAGTTGCGTCGGAGCTGGAAGATGTCCCTTCATTCGAGATCCGGTTTGCGTGAACGTGCCTGCTTGATCTTGCCGCGCTGTTGCTTTCCAACCAGGCGGCGCTCCTTCGAGGCACGCGTGGGTTTGGTGGCGACACGCTTTTTCGGTGGAGTCAGTACGGCGCGGATGATCTCGACCAGGCGCTCGCGCACGTCGTCGCGGTTGCGTGCCTGATCGCGGAAACGGCGTCCCTGGATCACCAGCACGCCTTCGCTGGTCAACCGGCGGTCGTGCCGGGCCAGCAGGCGTGCGCGGATTTCTTCCGGCAGCGACGGCGAGTTGATCACGTCGAAGCGCAGCTCCACCGCACTCTCGGTGCGGTTCACATGCTGGCCGCCGGGACCGTCGGCGCGCAGGAAGCGCTCGACCAGCTCGGACTCGGGCAGGGTGATGCTGGAGCTGACGATCAACATGCTGGCAGTTTAGCCGGTGGCCAGGTGGCTGGTGGAGGCGAGCACGCCATCATCGAACGGTGGCCGTGGCCAGCCGAAACGCTCAAGCAGCGTCGTGTACTCCCGATCCAGTGGCGCCTCGATCTGCATGGATGCGCCACTGAGTGGATGCGCAAAGCGCAGCCGCCACGCATGCAGCAGCATCCGATGACAACCGAAGTGTTGTTTGTACAGCCGGTTGTGGTCGCCGCGGCCGTGCTGGCAGTCGCCGATGACCGGGTGATGGATGTGTGCCAGATGCTTGCGGATCTGCCGGAAGCGGCCACTCTCGGGCTCGGCCAGCAGCAGCGCGTAACGCTGCTGCGGATAGCGTCCCAGTTCGATTGGCACCTCGATCGTGGCCAGCCGCCGGTACTGCGTGCGTGCCTCGCGCCGCGGCCCGGTCTCGCGCGAACCAGGCAGCGGATAGTCGATCACGTCTTCCAGCGGATCGGGCCAGCCGCGCACCACCACCAGATACTGCTTGCGTACCGAGCGGCCCATGAACTGCTCGCCGAGCGCGGCGGCGACTTCCTTGCTGCGCGCGACCAGCAGCACGCCGCTGGTGGCCCGATCGAGCCGGTGCGCCAGATACACGCTGTCGCCGATCTGCTCGCGCAACTGGTCGATCAGGAATTCCTCGGCATTGCCGACCATCTTCGAGCGGTGCACGGCGAGGTTCGCCGGCTTGTTCACCGCGATCAGCGCGTCGTCCTGGTAAAGAATTTCAATCGATGTCATGGCGGTGCCGTATTTATTCCCTCCCCTGCTGCAAGCAGGGGAGGGTTAGGGAGGGGTGCTTTTGACCTTGTCGCAAGCTCGGGCTACTCCCTCACCTGAAGGACTTCCTTCGGTCGCCGGCCTCCCCCTGCGTGCAGGGGGGAGGAGCAAACAAATCAGCGGCGCGGCCAGCCGATCGCGAAGGTCAGCAGACCGGCGGCGCCAGCAAGCAGCGGCGGCCAGCTGCCATGTTGCGGCGCCGTGGTCCACAGCAGTGCGGCGGCGATCAGCAGGGCACTGCCAAGCAAGCCGCAGGCAAGCAGTTTGTGCAGACGCCTGGCGTTTTCGCGCAGCAGCTGGAGTGCCTGTGGATCGCTCACGCTGCGTTGCCCGCCGCGGCCGATCTGACGCAAGGCATCGCGCACCAGCTCGGGGAACTGCGGCGCGTTGTGCAGCCATTCGGGCAGTCGCTTGCGCACGTCGCGCAGGGTGCGCAGCGGGCTGTAGCGCTCGCGCAGGATGCGTTTGAGCACCGGATGAGCCACTGCCCAGATATCGATCTCTGGGTCGAGCATGCGACCGACGCCTTCGATGTTGAGCAGGGTCTTCTGCAGCAGGATCAGCTGAGGCTGCAGGGTCAGCTCGAAGCGGCGCGCGGTCTGAAAAAGTTTGACGACCAGTTCGGCCAGCGAGATCTGCGACAGCGGACGGGTGAAGTACGGCTCGCACACGGTGCGCACCGCGGCTTCCAGTTCGTCCAGCCGCACGTCGGCCGGCATCCAGCCGGCGGCCACATGCAGCTGCGCGATGCGCGCATAGTCGCGCTCGAACAGGGCGATGAAGTTTTGCGCCAGCCAGTACTGGTCGGCCTCGGGCAGCGAGCCCATGATGCCGAAATCCAGCGCGATGAAACGCGGCTCGCCGGTACGCGTCGGGTCGACCCAGATGTTGCCGGGATGGGCGTCGGCGTGGAAGAAGTTGTCGCGGAACACCTGCTCGTAGAACACCCGCACGCCTTTCGCGGCGAGTGCCTTGCGGTCGAGTCCGGCGGCATCGATCGCGGCAATGTCGTCGCTGCTGATGCCGTGCACACGTTCCAGCGTCAGCACGCGCTGTGCGGTCAGTTCCCAGTGCACGGCCGGCACGTACAGGTCCACGCCGCTGTCGAAGTTGCGCTTGAGCAGGCTGGCGCTGGCGCCTTCGCGCTGCAGGTCCAGCTCGTTCTCCAGCATCTTCTCGACTTCGGCGACCACATCGAGCGGGCGGATCTTGTCGGCGTTCGGATGCCAGCGCTGGGCCAGTTCACCGAGCGAGTGCAGCAGCTTCACATCGCGGGCGATCTGCGCATCAATGCCGGGGCGCAGCACTTTTACCACTACTTCGCGGCTGTCGTGCAGCGTGGCCGCATGGACCTGCGCGATCGAAGCGGAGGCCAGCGGCGTTTCGTCGAACTGGGCGTATAGACGTCCAATCGACGATTTCAGTTCATGTTCGACGATCGCGCGCGCCTGGCTGCCGGGGAACGGCGCGACCTGGTCCTGCAGCAGGGCCAGTTCGTCGGCGATGTCGAGCGGCACCAGATCGCGCCGGGTCGACAGCACCTGGCCGGCCTTGACGAAGATTGGCCCCAGATCGGTCAAGGCGTGGCGCAGGCGCTCGCCGCGCGACAGGTCTCGGATGTCGATGCGCGGCCGCGCCACCAGCGGGCGCAGAAGCTTCAGCGGTCGATACAGATGAGTCGCGTCGATCAGATCATCGAGGCGATACGCCAGCAATACCGAGGCGACTCGCAGCAGCCGCGGCACCACCTTCAGCGGCGTCACGCGGCGTTGCCTTGCAGTCGTTGAATCAGTCGCTGCACGCGCGACTCCAGCCGCTCGCTGCGCTCGCGCAGGTGGTCCACGCCATCGAGAAAACCCTCGACTTCACCCGGTGCCAAGGCAATGCGTGCCTCGTCGCGCAGCCAGTCGGCGCTGTCTTCGGTGAGGTGCATCGCGGTTTCACGCGCGTGGGCAAGACCCTTGCGAACCGCCCTGGCCAGCGGCACGCCGAGCATGTCGCCGAAGGTGCGCGCGAATGCTTCCTCGAAATCCGGGGCGAACTTGCTGGCGAGTTTCTCCAGCCGGCGCGCCAGCTCGGCATCACCGGCGATCTCCACCTTGCCCGGCGCGATGCCGTCGTCGTCGCGGCGGAACATCATCGCCAGCAGGCTGCCCGGCGTGGCGGCGACGCGCAGCTGGCTGTCGTCTTGCGGCGGCCCGACTTTCAGGCGTGCGTCTTCGACGGTTACTGCCAGCGCAATTTCCGGGCCGCGCAGATGCAGTTGCACGCTGCGGCCGTTCAGCGCGGCGAGTCGTTGCTGCGTGTCCGGGTCCAGCGACAGGGTGTGGTTCAGCGCGGTTTCCAGCGCGCGGCCGGCGAGCTTGCGCAGCGGCTGTGGCAACCAGGCATTGGGAGTGGCGGCATTCATCCGGCGATTGTAGCCGGCGCCGCTGCTAGGCGTCCGCTGCGCCGGCAAAGCCGAGCTGGCGCCAGGCTTCGTACACCGCCACGGCGACCGTGTTCGACAGGTTCAGGCTGCGGCTGTCGGGGCGCATCGGCAGGCGCAGGCGCTGCTCGGCGGGGATCATCTCCAGGACTTCCGCCGGCAAGCCCGCAGTCTCGCAGCCGAACAGCAGTGCATCACCATCGGCAAATCGCGCATCGACGTGGGCGACCCGGCCGCGGGTGGTGAAGGCGAACACGCGCGGCGCGCCAATCGCATCGAGACAGCGTGTCAGATCGTCGTGCACCGCGACGCGGGCGTACTCGTGGTAATCCAGGCCGGCGCGGCGCAACCGTGCATCGTCAAGCTCGAAACCGAGCGGTCGGATCAGGTGCAGCGCGGCGCCGGTGTTCGCGCACAGGCGAATCACATTGCCGGTGTTCGGCGGGATCTCGGGGCGGAACAGGATGACATGCAGCATGCGGCCATTATCGCGTGTCCGGGCAAGGTTTCGCTGAAACTCAACCGCGCGGCAGCGGGCAGACCACACCATCCGGCGGCAGCGCGCAGCTGTTCGGTGCAGCCAGCAGGATGGTACCGAGGCGGTTGCTGGCGGCGAACTGTGAGGCGGATGGTGTCGTGGTCAACATCGCACCAAAGATCAGACCGCACACGGCCAGGCAGGCGATGAACAGGCCGCGCAACATCAATGTCTCGAATTTCATGATCATGTCTCCGTATGAAAAGTGGAAGCCCTGTAGCCCAGATGCAGCAAGCCCTGTGCCAAGTCTCAATCATGCTGCAAGTGATTGATTTACATTGATTCGATCGGCGATGACGCAGGCGAATGAGCTGTCCGCGGACAGCAGGACGCATGCCAGCGGACAGCCGGACACTTCACCGGTCAGGCGCGATCACCCGTGCCGCAAGTCATTTGCGACGGCTCGGTAGCGCCGTTAGCCTGCGTGGATTCATTCGTGAAACAGGAGGTTCACCGTGGCAAAGAAACCGCTCGCCCTGCTCATCGCCGGCCTGTTGACGCTGACCTTTGGCGCGCCGCTGGCATTGGCTTCTCCCGAGACGGCGACGGCAGCAGCGACCGCGACCACGCAACAGATCCCCGAGCTGGCCTACAGCCGCTTCGTGCTGCCGAACGGTATGACCGTGGTGGTGCATGAAGATCACAAGGCGCCGGTGGTGGCGGTGAGCATCTGGTACCACGTCGGCTCCTCGTACGAGCCGGCGCACAAGACCGGTTTCGCGCACCTGTTCGAGCACCTGATGTTCCAGGGCTCCGAGAACCACAAGGACGAATTCTTCAAGCCGTTCGAGCTGGCCGGTGCCACCGACCAGAACGGCACCACCTGGCTGGATCGCACCAACTATTTCGAAACCGTGCCGACCACCGCGCTGGACATGGCGCTGTGGATGGAGTCCGATCGCATGGGCCATCTGCTCGGCGCGATCGGCCAGGCACAGCTCGACGAGCAGCGCGGCGTGGTGCAGAACGAGAAGCGCCAGGACGAGAACCAGCCGTACGGCCGCGCCGGCGAGATGATCCAGGCCGAGGCGTTCCCCGCCAACCATCCGTATCACCACGACACCATCGGCTCGATGGACGACTTGAACGCGGCCTCGCTGGGCGACGTCAAGCAGTGGTTCCGCGATTACTACGGCGCCGCCAACACGGTCGTCGTCCTGTCCGGCGACATCACGCCGGCGCTGGCGAAGGAAAAGATGCTGAAGTACTTCGGCGACATCGCCGCCGGTCCGCAGGTGCCGCGGCCGCAACCCTGGGTGGCGCCGCGCGACACGTCGACCCGCGGCACGATGACCGACAACGTGGCGCAGACACGGATCTATCGCGAGTGGAACGCGCCGGGTCGCGGCACCACCGACGAGAATCTGCTGGAGATCGCCGCCGCCGTGCTGGGCGGCAGCAAGACTTCGCGGCTGTACCAGCGACTGGTCTACCAGGACAAGCTGGCCGACGACGTTTCCGTCGACGTGGAGCAGCACGTGCTGGCCAGCCTGTTCCAGTTGCAGGTCGACGTGAAGAAAGGGGTCGACCCGAAACAGGTCGATGCCGCCATCGCCGACGAGTGGCAGCGTTTCCTGAAAGACGGCCAGACTGCGGATGAACTGGCGCGGGTCAAGACCGAAACCCGCGCCTCGTTCGTGCGCGGGCTGGAGAACGTCAACACGCAGGCGTCGATCCTGGCCCAGAGCCAGCTCTATCAGGGCGATCCGGGGGCGTACCTGAAAGACTTCAACGAATTCATGGCGGCCACGCCGGCCAGCGTCAGTGCGGTGGCGAACAAATGGATCGCGAAGGGCGATTACACCTTGACCGTGGTGCCGGGCAAAGTCGAAGCCACCGATATGGCGACGGCCAGCGGTCGCGCTGCCGCTCCCGGCGCGCCGGCGCCGGTGCTGTCGGCCAAGGGTGATTATCGCGTCGTCAAGAGTGGCGTCGACCGCAGCAAGGGCGTGCCCGAGGTCAGCACGTTCCCCGACCTCAGCTTCCCCACGCTGCAGCGTGGCAAGCTCGACAACGGCGTCCAGGTCATCCTGGCCGAGCGCCACACGGTGCCGGCGGTGCAACTGCAGCTGCTGTTCGATGCCGGCTACGCGGCCGACCAGGGCCGCAAGCTGGGCACATCCAGCTTCACCATGTCGATGCTCGACGAGGGCAGCAAGGAGCTGGATTCGGTTGAGATCGCCAAGCGCAAGCAGCGCCTCGGCGCGATCATCGCCACCGGCTGCGGGCTGGACTATTGCAACGCCTCGTTGAACGCGCTGAACGATCAGCTGAAACCGTCGCTGGAGCTGTTCACCGACATCGTGCGCAATCCGGCCTTCCGCGAAGCCGACATCAGCCGGGTGCGCGGCCAGTGGTTGGCCGGCATTGCCCAGGAAAAGAGCCAGCCGACCGGCATCGCTCTGCGCACGCTGCCGCCGTTGCTGTACGGCAAAGGCCACGCGTATGCGATCCCGTTCACTGGTTCCGGTACGGAGGCGTCGATCAAGTCGTTGACCACTGGCGACATGCACACGTTCATGACCGACTTCATCCGTCCGGACAACATGAAGATCCTGGTCGCCGGCGACACCACGCTGGACAAGATCATCCCGCAGTTGAACGCGGCGTTCGGCCACTGGAAGGCACCGGCGAGCAAGCTGCCGGTGAAGAACATCGGCGAGGTCGCCGCACCGAAACAGGTGCGCGTGTACCTGGTCGATCGCCCGGATGCACAGCAGAGCCTGATCCTTGCCGGCAGCCTGGCGCCGTCGACCGAAGCGCCGAACAATCTGGAGATCCAGACCATGAACGGTGCCTTTGGTGGCACCTTCACTTCGCGTCTCAACATGAACCTGCGCGAGGACAAGCACTGGGCCTACGGTGCCTTCAGCTTCCTCAGCAACGCCAAGGGTCAGCGTCCGTACCTGCTGTACGCGCCGGTGCAGACCGACAAGACCGCTCAGTCGGTGGCCGAGATGTTGAAGGAAGCGAGAGCAGTGGTCGGCGACAAGCCGCTCACCGTGCAGGAGATCAGCAAGATCAAGGTCGGCGACGTGCGCAGCATGCCGGGCGGTTACCAGACCACCTCGGCGGTGATGGGCGCGCTGCAGGGCATCGCGCTGTACAGCCGGCCGGACGATTACGTGCAGACGCTGAAGTCGCGCATCGAGGCACAGAGCGACGCCTCGGTGGAAGCGGCGGCGAAACAGCTGATCCATCCCGACCAGCTGACCTGGGTGATCGTCGGCGATCTGAAGAAGATCGAGGCGCCGATCCGCGCGCTGAAGCTGGGCGAGGTGCAGGTGCTCGACGCCGACGGCAAGCCGGTGAAGTAAGCGGACGTACAGCGCGGGGGCTTGCGTGGCGCTGCGCGTTCCGGATTCATTGGGGGACGCGCTGACATCCTCGCGTTAGGATGGGGCCGGGTCGGCGACGGCCCGTCCTGCCTGTTTTCATACCTTGTCACTGCTGCGGAGCTAGCCATGCGCAAGACCCTGTTGTTGCTCTTCCCCGTTCTGTTGCTGAGCGCCTGCAGCTGGGGCATCACCATGGATGCCGCCGCGAAAAACGTGCGCACCGCATGGAGCGGCGATGTCTCCAGCTGCCGCGAGCTGGGCAAGGTCACCGTGTCGGTGATGGATCATGTCGGCCCGGTCGATCGCAACGCCATCACCGTGCGCGACGAACTGGAGGTGCTGGCGCGCAATCAGGCGGCGCAGATGCACGCCGACACGATCAAGCCGCTGGCCGAACCGGCCGACGGTTCGCAGCCGTGGGGTGCCTACCAGTGCGGCGCGCGCCAGATTCCATCGGCGCACACGCCAAACGCGCCGGCCAATCCGAATGGCGCACCCGGCAGCGCGCAGACCTTCCCGGTGCACTGAGCTGCTGCAACATCGATCCTTTCGGGGCGCCCTTCGGGGCGCCCTTTTTTTGTGCTGTCCGGGCGGATTTGCAGCGATCGGGAGATCGGCATAAACTTCAGAAGTAGATAGTACATAAACATATAATATGCGTGACAGTAAATGTCTGAACCCGTGAACAGTTTCCTTCCTACCGAGCAGCGGCTGGCAATCACCTGTCGTCGGCATCCGGCATTTCCGCGCGAGCCGGCGGTACTGGTGCGGCTGGTCAAGCACATCTACCGGCGCGTGCACGATGACGCCAACGCATCGCTCAAGCATTGGGGCATCAATCATCCGGAATACAACCTGCTGATGATGCTGTACGGCACCGAGGGGTATACGCTGAACCCCTCGCAGCTGGCCGAGGCGGCGGGCGAGAAAGCGGCCAACATCACGCGGCTGACCAACGGCTTGTGCGACCGCGGCCTGATCGAGCGGACGGCCAGTCAGGAGGATCGCCGCAAGGTTGCGCTTACCTTGACCAAGGCCGGCATCGCGATGATCGAGAGCTTTCTGCCCGATGTCTGCAGCCTGCTGGAACGCCAGGCTACCGGCCTGCAGCCGCGCGAGATGGCGCAGCTGGAAAAGTTGCTGAAGAAATTCCTGGATCATCTCGGTCCGGTCTGAATCATGTCCGCCGTTCCCGCCATCGAATCCGTGCCGTCGCCGTCGCGCTGGCCATGGCTGGCCGGGTTTCTTGCCGGCGAGCGGCAGGCGTGGGTGTTCGTGCTGAAGTCGCTGCTGGCGATCTACATCGCCGCGTGGCTGGCGATGTGGCTGCAGCTGGAGCAGCCGGCGACCACCATGATCACGGTCGCGATCGTGATGAATCCGCACAGCGGCATGGTGCTGGCGAAGAGCTTCTACCGTGCGATCGGCACGCTGGCCGGCAGTGTGTGCGGACTGGCCCTGATGGCGCTGTTCCCGCAGCAGCGCGAGCTGTTCCTGTTGAGCCTGTCGCTGTGGGTGGCGTTGTGCGCGGGCGGCGCCACGCTCTATCGCAACTTCATGTCGTACGGTTTCGTGCTGGCCGGCTATACGGCTGCGATCGTCACGCTGCCGGTGATCAGCCATCCGCTCCAGGTGTTCGACACGGCCGTGATGCGCGTGAGCGAAGTGTTGCTCGGCATCCTGGTGGCCGCCGTGGTCAGCGACCTGGTATGGCCTGAACGTCTGCGCCTGCTGCTGCGGCAGAACGCACGCAGGCAGTTCGCGCAGTTCATCGACTTCGTGCGCGACAGCACGGGCGGCAGCATTCCGCGTGCACAGATGGAGCAGGCGCATCTCGCCTTCGTGCGTGCCGCGGTGCAACTGGAAGACATGCGCGCCTCGGTGATCTTCGAGGATCCGGAAGTGCACGCACGCAGCACCCGCATGCGATTGCTCAATCAGCGCTACATGTCGGCGGCCACCAGCTTCCAGTCGCTGCACCATCTGATCAACCGGCTGCAGCGCGGCGGCAGTCAGCCGGTCGCCGATGCCTTGATCATGCTGTATCGGCCGATCGGTGTGGCGCTGTCGCCCGAGCCGGCGCTGCGGCACCAGACGACCGTGCTCGCCGTGCGCCTGACCGCCTGCATGACGCAGTTGCCGGCGCAGGCAGCAACTTTGCGGGTGCCCCTTGGCACACCGATGGCGCAGCTGGAATTCGATACCGGCGCGGCCTTGCTGCAGCGCTTCGCGGCCGAGTTGCGCGACTTCGCGGCGCTGGAAGGTTCGCTCGGCGGCAAACAGACGCGCGGCAGCGTGGAGAAGGTGCACTTCCGCCGCGGCAACGACATCCTCGGTGCGGCGATCGCGGTGCTGCGCACCTTCTTCACCATGGCGACGCTCAGCGTGTTCTGGCTGGCCAGCGGCTGGGCATTCGGCGCCAGCGCGATGTTGCTGGCGACGATCTTCAGCGGCTTGCTGGCTGCCTCGCCGAATCCGGTCAGCGCGGCCACGCACACCTTGTACGGTTATGCGGCCGGCATGCTGGGCGCATTCCTGGTGGTGTTCTGGCTGATGCCGGGCAGCGATGGTTTTCTCAGCCTGATCGCGGTCAGCGCGGCGTTCCTGCTGATCGGGCCGTACCTCAGCACGCGCGACACGCTGCCCGGTGTGGGCGCGGGCTACACGCTCGGTTTCGTCTACATCCTCGCGCTGAAGAATCCGATGGTGTACGACCCGACGCACTTCTTCAACGATGCAATCGCGCAGGTCGCCGGCCTTGCCTTGTCGGGCATCGCGTTCGTGTTCGTGCCGGCGGTGACCGGCACCGGCTGGCAGCGCGGACGGCAGTTGCGCCGGTTGCGCGAACTGGTGGCACTGGCGGCGAGTGCGCCGCTGGAAGGGCTGGCGTGGCGCTTCGAGAGCGTCAGCCGCGACCTGTTCCAGCAGATGGTGATGCATACGCGGCCGGGCAGTGCCGAATCGCGGAGCCTGCTGGCATGGGGGCTGGCAGTACAGGAGAGTGGCCGCGCAGTGCTGGAGTTGCGCCAGGATCTGGCCGACGGCCACCGCGTGCCCATGGCCGTGTGCGACGTCATCACCCTCGCGCTGCAGGCGGTGGCCCGGCTGTATCGCCAACCCGATGCGGTGCAGTGGCGCGAGGCCGACGCCGCGGTGCGCACGGCGATCGTGGCCGCTGCCGCCATGCCGGCGGTGCGCCAGCATCTGTATCAGCTGCGCAGCGCGCTGCACGATGATGAATCGCCACTGGCTTCCTACGTTCCATCATCCATTCCCTCACCTTTGGCGGAGTTCGGCGATGCCGCATGAAGTCGCTTTCCGTGGCGTGCTGCTGCCCGGCCTGTTGCCGGTGTTCCTCGGCTGTCTGTTGCTGATGGTGCTGATCGACATGGTGGTCGGACGCTTCGGTCTGTATCGCCATGTCTGGCATCCCTCGCTGTTCCGGTTTGCCCTGTTCGTCTGTCTGTTCGGCGCCGCCGGACTCCTGCTGCTTCGCTGAAGTCATCCCATGAAAATCCAGTCGCTGTTGCGCTTTCTGATCACCGCCGCGGTTGTCGTCATTGCCGTGCTGCTCGGCCATGCGCTGTGGAAGCACTACCTGTATTCGCCGTGGACGCGCGATGGCCGCGTGCGTGCCGAGGTGGTGCGGGTGGCGCCGGACGTGTCCGGCCTGGTCACCCGCGTCGCCGTGCTCGACAACCAGTTTGTGCACAAGGGCGACGTGTTGTTCGGCATCGATCCGGCGCGCTTTCGCCATGCGGTGGATCAGGCGCAGGCCAACCTGGATGCCGCCGAAGCCAGCGCCCGCGCGGCCGGTGCCAACATCAACGCCGCGCTGGCGACGGCGGCGGCGCGCAAGGCCGATTACGACATGCGCGCGAAGGAGGCCTCGCGACGCCAGCGCCTCGGCGACGTGATCGCGGAGGAGGTGCGCAGCGACGCGGAGTCCGCCGCCAATTCCGCCCAGGCCACCTGGCAACAGGCGCAGGCCGGCGGCCATCAGGCATCGGCTGCGCGCGAGCAGGCGCAGGCGGCGGTCGAGCAAGCGCAGGTCGCGCTGGATCAGGCGCGGCTCAATCTGGAACGTACCGACGTGCGCGCACCGGTGGATGGTTACGTCACCAATCTCGACATCCGCGTGGGCGACTATGCCGCCACCGGCAGTCCGCGCCTGGCCCTGATCGACAGCCACAGCTACTACATCTACGGCTACTTCGAGGAAACCAAGCTGCCGCAGCTGCGCGTGGGCGATCCGGTCGACATCCGTCTGATGGCCGGCGGTGTGCATCTGAAAGGCACGATCAGCGGCATCGCCCGCGGCATCACCGACAGCGACAACCCGACCGGCAGCGACCTGCTGGCCGACGTCAATCCGACCTTCAACTGGGTGCGGCTGGCCCAGCGCGTGCCGGTGCGCATCGCAATCGACACCAGCCAGCTGCCGACCGATACGCTGATCGCCGCCGGCATGACGGCGACGATCGAGGTGCAGCCGCGCAAGTCGAGTCGGGCCGATGCCGGCAAACAGGCCGCTACCGCGGACAGGTGAGCCGGGCGGTAGGCGCATCCGCGCGGGTTTGCGATGATGGGCGCTGTTGCATACCGATGTCGCCATGAACAGCCTGATCTTCGCACCCGCCCGCCTTGCACGACGCATGCTGCCATTCCGGCGCCCGCCGAAGGCATCCCCGCTGGATACGCTGCCGTTCCTGGCGGTGCCAGCCAGTGCCATCGAGGTGCTGCCCGATCCCGGCGCATTCCGGCATGAGCTGCTGCAGCTCATCGCGCAGGCCACCCGGCGCATCGTGATCGTGACGCTGTACCTGCAGGACGACGACGGCGGCCGCGAGGTGCTCGATGCCCTGTACGCGGCGAAGACACGGCAGCCGGCGCTGCAGATCTCGGTCTTCGTCGACTGGCATCGCGCGCAACGCGGACTGATCGGCAAGCAGAAAAGTGAAGGCAATGCCGGGATGTACCGCGAGTACGCGGCGCGACTCGGACCCGGCGTCGACGTCTATGGCGTGCCGGTGCAAAACCGCGAGCTGTTCGGCGTGCTGCACCTGAAGGGTTTCGTGATCGACGACGCGGTGCTGTACAGCGGTGCCAGCCTCAACGATGTCTACCTGGTGCGGCACGGACGCTATCGGCTCGATCGTTACCACCTGCTGCGGCATCGCGGACTGGCCAATGCGATGGCCGTGTTCGTGCAGCGTCATTTCGTCGGCAGCGAGGCGGTGCGCCGGTTGAACGTGGCGCAGGTGCCGGCCACGCGCACATTGCAGCCGGCGATCCGTGAATTCCGCCAGGACTTGCAGGGCGCCGGCTACGACGTTCCGCGCGAGATACTGGGGCAGGGCGACGTGGCGGTGACGCCACTGCTCGGTTTCGGCCGCAGCGACAACACCCTCAACGATGCCCTGCTGGCGTTGCTGCGCGACACGCGCGAACAGGTGATCCTGCTGACGCCGTATTTCAACCTGCCCAAACCGGTGCGCGTCGTGCTTGGCCAGCTGCTGCGCCGCGGCTGCGAGATCCACCTGATGGTCGGCGACAAGACCGCCAACGATTTCTACATCTCGCCCGGGCAGCCGTTCAAGACGATCGGCCTGCTGCCGTATCTGTACGAAAACAACCTGCGTCGTTTCGCGCGCGCACATCGCCGGCAGATCGACAGCGGCCAGCTGAACATCCACCTGTGGCGCGACGGCGACAACAGCTATCACCTGAAAGGCCTGTTCATCGACGACGACGTGGCCGTGCTGACCGGCAACAACCTCAACCCGCGTGCGTGGGCGCTGGATCTGGAGAACGGTCTGGTGCTGCGCGACCCCGCGCGGCTGCTGCATGCGAAACATCAGGCCGAATGGGCTGCCTTGAAACGACACGCCACGCGACTATCCGACTACCACGCACTGGAAAGCCCGCGGCATTATCCGGCAGAGGTGCGCAAGCAGCTGAAGCGGCTCAATCGCACCCGGCTCGACCGCCTGGTCAACCGGTTGCTGTAGCGTCTTGCGTCGCGGCGAGCCGCTGCAGGCGAAGCGCCAGCCAGCGATCCACGTCCCGCCATTCGCTGGCGATAACCGAATAGCAGACCGAGTCGCGCAGCGTGCCGTCGGGCCGCAGCTTGTGGGCGCGCAGTACGCCTTCGCGTCGGGCGCCGAGGCGTTCGATGGCGCGCTGCGAATCAAGGTTGAAAGCGTCTGTCTGCAATTCGACCGCCGCGCAGCCAAGCACCTCGAACGCATGCTTGAACAGCAGATGCTTGCAGGCGGTGTTCACGTGGCTTTTCTGCCAGCGCTTGGCGTACCACGTGTAGCCGATCGCCACGCGCGGCAGTTCGGGCTGGAAATCGTACAGCCGTGTGGTGCCGGCGATGGCACCGCTGCGTTGTTCGCGCACTGCGAACGGCAGGGCCACGCCGTTGGCCTGGCTCTGCAGTGCTTTTTCCACATAGGCGCGTGCGTGGCCCGGCGCCGGTGCGCTGGTAAACCACAGGTTCCACAGTTCGCCATCGGCGGCGGCGGCCTCCAGCGCCGGCACGTGATCTAGACCAAGCGGTTCCAGCACGACATGTTCGTCATGCAGGCGAGTGGGGGCGAGTCGGCTCATCGGGATTCTGGCGGCGGGATGGTGAGAAGTGCTCAGGCGTCGAGATCGGGAATCAGCTTGCTCTCGAGCCGGGCGATGTTGTCTTTCAGCAGCAGCTTGCGCTTCTTCAGGCGGGTCAGCTGCAATTCGTCGCGGCCGATCGCGGTGGCCAGCTGCTCGATCGCGGCATCGAGATCGCGATGCTCCATCTTCAGCTCGGCGAGCAGATGGACGATTTCAGCGTGATCCTGAACCTGCATGGCAATTGCGGTGGCTTGGGGGGCGGTCCTCCTAGTCTAACGCCGTTTGCCCGCTCGGAAGCCGGGCGACGAGACCGCTACAATGGGAGTCCTTTCCGTCCGATGGGCCCATTTGCCTTGGTTCCGATGTCCGCCCAGCCCGAGTTCACCCGCACGCCAGCCGCCGAGGCCGACAAGCTGGCCCGGCGCCTGCGTCGCCAGGTGGGCCAGGCGATCGGCGATTTCGGCATGATCGAGGCCGGCGACAAGGTGATGGTGTGCCTGTCCGGCGGCAAGGATTCCCACACCTTGCTGGACCTGCTGCTGCAACTGCAGGCGAAGGCGCCGGTGCGCTTTGAACTGATCGCGGTGAATCTGGACCAGAAGCAGCCGGATTTCCCCGAACAGGTGCTGCCGGATTACCTCAGCGCACGCGGCGTGCCGTTCCACATCATCGAGCAGGACACCTACAGCACGGTGACGCGGGTGATCCCGGCCGGCAAGACGATGTGCAGCCTGTGCTCGCGCTTGCGCCGAGGCGCGCTGTACAGCTGGGCGGCAGTGAACGGCGTCACGAAGATCGCGCTCGGCCATCATCGCGACGATATCCTCGCCACGTTCTTCCTCAACATGTTCTATCAGGCGCAACTGAAGGCGATGCCGCCGAAGCTGCGTTCGGATGATGGTCGCCATGTGGTGATCCGCCCGCTGGCGTATTGCCGCGAGAGCGACATCGCCGAATACGCGGCGCAGCGGCAGTTCCCGATCATCCCGTGCAACCTGTGCGGTTCGCAGGACAACCTGCAGCGCAGGGCGGTGCAGCGCATGCTGGCCGAGTGGGAGCAGCTGCAGCCCGGTCGCAGCGAGAACATTTTTCGCGCGCTCGGCCATGTGTCACCCTCGCAGCTGGCCGATCGCACCCTGTTCGATTTCAGCTTGGGCGCGTCGCCCGCGGAAACGTCGGCATGGATGGCCGACGCAGCGGATGAGACCGTGGCCGCGCAAGCTTGAACACCCCGCCTTATCTTTCCACACCACCTGCCGAGTAATCACCGTGTCCTTCTTTGCATCCGTTGAAATGGCCCCGGGCGATCCGATCCTGGGCCTGACCGAGACCTATCTGGCCGACCCGCGTCCGGGCAAGATCAATCTTGGCGTGGGCATCTATATCGACGAGCAGGGCCGCATCCCGCTGCTGCCGACGGTGCACGAAGTGGAGCAGGCGCTGGTCGCGGCGGGCAAGCCGCGTGGCTACCTGCCGATCGACGGCCTGGCGGCGTACAACCGGCTCACACAGCAGCTGCTGTTCGGCGCCGAATCGCCGCTGCTGGCGGCCGGCCGGGTGGCGACCGCGCAGACCATCGGCGGCAGCGCGGCGCTGCGCGTGGCGGCCGATCTGTTGAAGCAGGTGGCCGGCGCGGGCGCGAAGATCGCGATCAGCAATCCGAGCTGGGGCAACCATCATGTGGTGTTCCGCACGGCCGGCTTCGAGCTGCTCGAGTATCGCTATTACGACCCGGCCAGCCATGGCCTGGATTTCGCCGGCATGCTCGAGGATCTGGGCAGGCTGGAGCCGGGCACGGTGGTGCTGCTGCATGCGTGCTGCCACAACCCGACCGGCGTCGATCTGGATGCGGCGCAATGGCAGCAGGTGATCGCGCTGCTGCAGGAACGCCGGCTGCTGCCGTTCATCGACATGGCCTATCAGGGCTTTGACAAAGGTATCGAGCAGGACGCCACCGCGGTGCGCTTGCTGCAGGCATCGGGCATCGAGGCGTTCGTGGTGGCCAACTCGTACTCCAAGTCGTTCTCGCTGTACGGCGAGCGGGTCGGTGCGCTGTCGATGGTCGGCGCCGATCGCGACGAGGCAGCGCGGCTATTGTCGAAGATCAAGCAGACCATTCGCGCGAACTACTCCAGCCCGTCCACGCATGGCGCCAGCCTGGTAGCGGGCGTACTCGGCAGTGCCGAGCTGCGCGCGCGCTGGGAGCAGGAGCTGGGCGAGATGCGTTCGCGCATCCATGCGATGCGCGCCGGTTTCGTCGACAAACTGGCCGCGCTCGGCGCGCCGGATTTCAGCTTCATCAACCGGCAGGCCGGCATGTTTTCCTATTCGGGCCTGAGCAAGGCACAGGTGCACCGGCTACGCGACGAGTACGCGATCTACGCACTAGACAGCGGCCGCATTTGCGTTGCCGCACTCAATCGCAGCAACCTCGACACCGTGGCTGCCGCGGTGGCGGCCGTCAGCGGTTGATCCTCTTGCGTGAACCATCACGCCGTCATTCCGGCCTGCGCCGGAGTGACGGTAATGCAAACCTCGCCTTCGGGCCGCACCCTTATCCGGATCTTGAATGTTTTTTCGCAATCTCACGCTGTTCCGTTTTTCCCCCGCCGTTGCCATTGATCTGAACCGCCTCGACGAAGTGCTGGCCGAGCACCGGCTGCGTCCGTGCGGGCCGCTGGAAATGTTCACCAAGGGCTTCGTGCCGCCGGTGGGCCGCGGCGAAGGCGAGCCGCTCACGCATACGGTGAAGCAGTGCACGCTGATGACCGTCGGTGGTGAAGACAAGCTGCTGCCGGCCGCGGTGATCAATGACGAGCTGCATCGCAAGGTGCAGAAGATCGCCGAGGAAGAAGGCCGCAAGGTCGGCGGACGCGAGCGCAAGCGGATCAAGGAGGACCTGCTGACCGAGCTGCTGCCGCGCGCGTTCGTGCGCAACTCGCGCATGTCTGCCTATGTCGACAAGAGAAACGGCTGGCTGGTGCTGGATACCTCCAGTCGCAAGTCGGCCGAGAATGCGCTGACCCAGATCCGCGAGGCGCTGGGCAGCTTTCCGGCGGTGCCGCTGGCACCGGAGGAAGGCCCGCGCGTGCTGATGACCGACTGGCTGGCCAACGGCAACCTGCCGGCCGGACTGACCCTGGGCGACGAATGCGAGCTGCGCGACCCGGCCACCGCCACCGGCGCGATCGCCCGTTGCCGCCGGCAGGATCTGGATGCGGGGGAGGTCAAGGAACACCTGCGCAACGGCAAACAGGTGTTCCTGCTGGGGCTGACCTTCGACGACCGGATCAGCTTCGTGCTGGGCGAGGACCTGATCGTCCGCAAGCTGAAGTTCCTGGATGTCGTGATGGACGAACTGGGCGACAGCCAGCAGGACGCCCAGGCCGAGCTGGACGCCAGTTTCGCCCTGCTGACGCTGGAATTGGAGCGGTTGCTGGGCAAGCTGGAAGAATGGTTCGGCCTGCCGCGGCCTGCGGAAAGCTGAACAAAAAATCCACACCACAAGACATCCGGGCACGGCATACTGGTCATCCGCCCGCTTTCCGGCGCAGCGGATCCCATTGCAGAAAACATTAGGCCGAGGTACGACGGCAGGTTCATGGCGCAGCATCTGGAAGGCGACTGGCTGGAATTGGCGACGGTGGGCGGCAGCATCATCCGCGTGCTGAAAGCCGCCCATCCGCGCGCGCGCCGGCTGCGCCTCACCATCACCGCCAAGGGCGCGCGGGTGACCTATCCGAACGGTACCCATCCGGCCCAGGTCAATGCTTTCCTGCGCAGTCACGCCGACTGGCTGGAGCAGAAGCTCGACGAGCTGAACCTGATCGTGAAGCCGCTGCCGCCGTTGCGCGTGGGCTATCCGTGCACGTTCCCGTTGCGCGGCGAGCTGGCCGAGCTTGACTGGGCCGAAGGCGCCTATCCGAAGATCGAATCGCACGAGGCCGGGCTGACCCTGGTGATCCCGCGACCGCATACCCGTGCGCTGCCGATCGCGCGCGGTCTGCTCGCCTCGCATCTGGAAGCGCTGATCCGCCGCGATGTCTCGCGCTGGCTGGCCAGCTACGTGCCGCAGCTCGGGCTGGCGCCCACATCGCTGAGGATCCGCCCGATGAAAAGCCTGTGGGGCAGTCTCGACACCCGCGACCGGATCAACCTCGATCTGGCACTGGCGCTGGCACCGTCGGCGGCGTTGCGCTACGTGCTGGTGCACGAGCTGTGTCACCTCAAGGTACGCAACCACTCGCCGCGGTTCTGGGCGCAGGTCGAAAATCTGTTTCCGGACTGGCGTGAGCAGCGCGACTGGCTGCGCCAGCACGGCGCGATCCTCAAGTCGGAACTCGATCGGCTGGTCGACGACGTCGCGGATTGATCGCCGCGATGCCGCTGGCTTCGGGCGGATCAGATGTCGCGGATGATCCGGTGGCTCCGCTGAGGCGTACTCAGAGTTTGCGGGCTTGCCGCACGTAGCGCGTACCCAGCAGCACATCCCACAGCGGTGTGGTGAGGCCGAAGTTGCTGTCCGGGTGATAGTGGTGCACGTGATGGGCGCCAGCCCAGCGTCGCAACCACGGATGCTTGAAGCGAACGTGGTGGATGATGAAGTGGCTCAGCCCGTAGATGATGTAGCCGAAGGTGATCGCACCGGCCATCAGCAACGCGAAACCGGTGGGCATGATCAGCGCAAACAGGCCGGCCAGGGTAAGCAGTACCACTGCCGGCAGGAAGAACGGCAGCGAGTCGTAGCCCAGCGGCTGCTCATGATGCGTGCGATGACCCTGTTCGAACAGCGGAACCCGCGTGTGGAACATCCAGCGATGAAAGAAATACTCGATGAAACTGAAGGCGAACAGTCCCAGCCCGATGGCCAGCAGCGCGGTCAGCGGGCTGCCGGCGTGCAGTCGCCAGCCAGCGACGACCAGCAGCAGGCCCAGCGTGGTATCCACGCCGACTTCGGCCCAGTAGTTCGTGCGCGTGCTCGACATGCGCACGATCGCATCCACACCTGAGCGTATAAGGCTTTGCTTCATCGGTTGCTGCATCGTTCCGTTTTCATGCAAGGAAGCACCCCAAAGCGCGGGAGAATGTTGCCATTCTCCCATGTTGTCACCAGCAATTCACAATGATGTGCTTGGGGCGGCTGACTCGCAGATGACCGGATCGGCGCGGACAGGCCGATCCAGCGGGCGCAATTCAGTGTGACAGCGCGAATCCGGTGAGGATCTGCGCGGTCTGTTCCGGCCTTTCCAGCATCGGCATGTGGTTGCAGCCGTTGATGGTGCTGGCGCTGATCGCGCTGGCGGCGGTCAGGCCGTTGCGCAGGCTGTCCAGCGCGGAGACGTCGATGATCTTGTCGTCATGGCACCACAGGCCGAGCACCGGCATGCTCAGCTGGCCGAGCCGGTTCTGCACGGCGAGGTATTGCGATGGCTGCTTCAGCTCGTCGAGCGTGTGATCGATGAAGGCGTGGTCCTGCTGGTTGCGCTTGACCAGCACATCGACGAGTCGGCCGGGGACGACCGGCGGCTTCTCGAAGGCCAGCGCGGTGGCACGGGCGAAGCCGGCGCGGTCGTCGAACACGAACGGATCCTTGCCGGCCTGTACCTCGCGCGCCAGCGCATTCGGTGCGGCCTTCAGGCCAAACGCATCGACCAGCGCCAGTTCGGCCACATGCTCGGGATGCTCGACCGCATAGACACCGGCAATCGCACCGCCCATCGAGTGGCCGACCAGCACGAAGCGCTGCAGGCGCAAGGTCTGCACGAATCCGTCAAGGCGCGCTGCCTGCGCGTCGATGTTGTAGCTGGCATCCGGCACGCGCGAGGATTCGCCCCAGCCGGGCAGGTCGGGAATGATCAGGTGGAAGTGCGGGGTGAGCAGCTTGGCCGTTTCCAGCCAGACTTCCTTGTTCGCGGCGAAACCGTGCAGCAGCACGATGGTCGGGCCGTCACCGCCTTCGTAATAGCTCCAGCGCGTATCGCCGGCCTGCACCGAATGCTTGTCCAGGTGTGCCGCCATCGCCTCACGCGCGAAGTTCGCCTGCAGCAGCCACTGCGGCGCAAACAGGTAACTGCCACCCAGCACGATGGCCAGCAGGGCGAGCAGCCACGCCAGGAATTTCAGCCGGCGGAACAGCATGCGTTTCCACAGCGGAGTGGTGGTTTTTGTCGATGGCTGCATGTTGGTTTCTTGAGTGGGTGATGGCGAGCTCTGCTCCCTCCCCTGCATCGCAGGGGAGGGTTGGGGTGAGGTGCTCTTGATCTTGATGGAAGATCAAAAGCGTTACCCCCCTCCCAACCTCTCCCTGCCTTGCAGGGGGAGGAGCTTTGGTTACTTCTTCTTTGCCTTGGCGATAATGTCTTCCACCACTTGCTGGGTCAGCGGGTGGTAGCCGGCCTTCGCCCTGGCGTAGGCCTGTTCGGCATAGGCGAGACCGTCCGGCGTTTTCACAAAGGCCTTGTACAGCGGCGTGGTCAGATAGAGCCGGCCGATCCGCGTCATGTGTTCGGCGGCGGCCGTCCACACGGCCTTGTCGCCGCCGGCGATCGCATGGCTGTACCAGCGCATGCCGATCTCGGCATTCGGGGTGCCGGTGAGATGCCAGGCGGCGTCGAGCTGCTGCAGCTTGTCCAGCGGCGTGACGTCGGGCAGGCGGTCGAGGAAGTACATCCACTCCTGCGTGTTCCAGCCCTTCGCGCCGAGCTTGTCGGCGACCAGTTTGCCGGCGAGGAAATCCGTGCGCCCCTGGTCGATCGTGTTGAAGCGCGGCGAGTCGGGCAGCGGCGCGTCCTTCGGGATGCCTTCGCCGTAGACCCAGGCTTTCACCTCATTCCAGCTCATCTTGCCCGGGTATTTCTCGATCAGATTCGGCTTCATGTAGTCGAGCATCTGTTCGGTGCTGATGCTGTGCCAGGCGAAGTGGGCGAAGTAACCCTTCAGATAGGCGTCGAAGTTCTCGCGGCCGAAGCGCTGCTCCAGCGTGCGCAGGAACCACGAGCCCTTGTCGTAGGCCACGTCGGACAGCGAGTCGTCGGCGCCCACGCCGCGCGGATCGGGGGCCAGCTTCTGCGAGTTGGCCGGCATCGCGCCGATGCTCTTCTGCAGCGCGCGGGCCGACAGCAGCGCTTCCTCGTCGGCCAACGGCTTGCCGTATACCGCCTCGGTGATGCGGCCCTGCACGTAGGTGGTGAAGCCCTCGTTGAGCCAGATGTCGCGCCAGCTGGCGCTGGTCACCAGGTTGCCCGACCACGAATGCGCCAGCTCGTGCGAGACCAGCGAAACCAGGCTCTTGTCGCCGACCAGCACGGTCGGCGTGGCGAACGTCATGTTCGGATTTTCCATGCCGCCATACGGGAACGACGGCGGCAGCACCAGGATGTCGTAGCGGCCCCACGCGTACGGGCCGTACAACTGCTCGGTGGTGGCGATCAGCTTCTCGGTGTCCTCGAATTCATGCGCGGCCTTGTCGACGATCGACGGCTCCGCATAGACGGCCGAACGCGGGCCGGTTTCCTTCACCGCGATGTCGCCGGCGCCGATCGCCAGCAAGTACGACGGGATCGGATGCGGCTGGTCGAAGGTGAAGTCGCCGTCCAGCGGATGCTTCGCGTCGTTGATCGCGCTCATCACCACGCGCACGTCCTTTGGCGCGCTGACGTGCGCATCGTAGGTGAAGCGGATCGCCGGCGAATCCTGCAGCGGTACCCACGAGCGTGCATGGATCGACTCGGATTGCGAGAACATGAACGGCAGTTTCTTGTCCGCCGTCTGCGCCGGCGTCAGCCACTGCAGGCCGGAGGCGGCGGGCGACGTGGTGTAGACGATGCGCACCTGCGCCGGATGCTTCGGCGTGGCGATCGTCAACTTGCTGCCGAGCTGCTTGTCGCGCGGTGCCAGCGCATATTTCAGCGGTGTGGTTTTGCCGTCGACGCCGAGCGCCTCGATCTTCGCGATCTTCAAATCGCGCGTGTCCAGCACCAGCGACTGCGCCTTGGGGTTCTTCCATTCCAGCTTCAGCGTGGCCTGGCCATCGAGCTGCCGCTGCGGGAAATCGATCTTCAGGTCGAGATCCAGATGGGTCACGCGCACCTGGTCGGGCTGGGCGTAGGAATTCGGGTCGCTGGCGTAGGCGGCCAGCGGCAACATCAGCGTACCGAAGGCGAGGGCTGGGAGCAGGCGCATGGGGAACTCTCGGGCCGGAAAACCCCGAGTATGCCATTGCCTCTGTTCCAGCCGCCCGTGGCGGAAGTTGGATTTACGGAAGCTCCTTCGCCGAATGCGGGTCGATCGCATACGATTGCATGGTGGCGAGAAAGCCCGGCTGCGCCTCGACTCGCGCGATCCACGCGCGGAAATTCGGATGGGGCTGCAGCGAAAGTCCAGCTTCCTCGACACGACTGGCGTAGGCGAACAGCGCCATGTCGGCGATGGTGTAGCGGTCGCCGGCGATGAACAGTCGGGTCGACAGTTCGCTTTCCAGGATGCCCAGCGATCGCTGGGCGGCGCTGCGCTTGGCTTCGATCATTTCCGGTGAGCGACGTGCCAGCTTGCCGGTCATCGCCCAGTGGCGCAGCGAGCCGATCACCGACTCCACCCGCTCCTGCTCGAAATGCAGCCATTGCTGCACCTTGGCGCGATCGAACGGATCGCTCGGCAGATACGGCGTGCCGTCGGCGAGATACGCGAGGATCGCGTTCGATTCCGACAGTACGCGACCGTCGTCGAGCTGGATCGCCGGTACCGTGCCGGTCGGGCTGATACGCCGGAACTCCGCGGTCTGGCCTTCGCCTTCGAAGATGCTGACCGGCACCGTGCGATACGCCCGGCCCAGGTGATTCAGCAGCAGACGCACCTTCCATGCGTTCTGCGATGGCAGGTAGTCGAACAACGTCAGCATGGCCAGCAATCCTGTCAAGGTTGAAGCGCAGTGTGGAGGGCGCTTCAATCCCGAGCCATCCGATTCTTGCGCCGATTTGCCATCGCCGCTGATGGCCGTGGCGTTTTCCATAAGGGCTGTGGCGATCAGGCGCCGGCGCGGAGCACACGCTCCACCAAGCCATCACGCGAACCTCGCCATGCTGGGCCGTCCATGCCACGAACCGAACCTGATGCGCACATTGCCTGCTCCCCTGCGTCGACTGCTGTGGCTGTTGGGTGTGCTGTATGTGCTCTACCTGGTCGGCGGCAACATTTTTCTCAACAGTCCGCTCGCTCCGGCCGGGATCAATCGCAAACCGCAGGTTTTTCATGCGCAATGGGCGTGGGCATGGACGCTGTGGCCGGGGCAGATCCACGCGCATGATCTGCGGTTGCACGGGCAGGCGCGCCAATTGCTGTGGAGCGCGCAGGGGGATACGGCGAGCGGCCGCATCATGCTGTGGCCGTTGCTTCGGCATGAACTGCGTTTGGGCCAGGTCCGCACCACGGCGGTGAGCCTCGATATCCAGCCGACCAGCATCGACCTCAAGCCGCCGCCGTGGCGAAGCGATGCGTGGCGCATCACGGTCGATCGGGTCAGCACGGCGTCGCTGCGGCAAGTGCGCATGGGTGACCTGGTAGCCGATGGTGATGGCGAGGCCGAGCTCGGTTTCACCCATCAGTTGCGCGGCGGTTCGACGGCCATTTCCCCCTCGCGCGTGCTGATGCCGAAAGCGCGTCTGCGCTATCGGCAGCTGGAGCTGCTGCGCGATGCCAGGCTCGATGTCCATTTTGCGTTCGATCCATTTACCCACGAACAACCGCCAGGCTGGCAGAAAATCGAGCGGGCGCAGATCCATGTCATCGCGGAAGGGGTGACGCCGACCATTGCGCTGGGTGCCGACAAGGCTGGCGCCATGGCGGTCAGCCTGTCGTCATTGACTGGCCATCTCAGCACGGACTTCCTGCTGGATCACGGCACGCTGGCGCCGGGCGGACGCCTGCAATGGAACGCGCCGGTGGCGATCACCGATGCCGACGGCACCCAGCAACAACGCCGCGGTCAGCTCGATCTTGCCGTGCTGGGGGATGGCGTGATGATCGACGCGCGGATTCCGCCGCCGACGGGCACTGGCAGCGCTGCGGCACTGAACCAGCTGAAAGCGCACCTGCAGTTCGCCAGCCGGCAACTGTGGCCGCGTCCTTCGTTCGGCGAGGCGTCGCGGCTGCTTTCCGGCACCGCCGAGGCTCGCTGGCATTTCGCTTCGATGCGCTGGCTGGCGCCGCTGACGCAGTCCAAACCCTGGCTGCAGTTGAATGGTGCAGGCGACATCGTCGGTGCCTTGCAGATCGAGGCTGGCCGGCTGTTGCCGGGCAGCCATGTCGAAGTGCCCCACGCGGTGCTGGTGGCGGACCTGCTGGACAACGTGTTCACCGGCAGCACGCGCGCTCAAGCGCGCGTGGTAGCCGGCAAGGAGGGTGCGCGCACCGTGGTGGACATGATCGCGGATCGCTTCACGCTGGCGCCCCGCCACTCGCCTGGACAGGCCTATCTGCGGGGGCAAGCATTGCAGGTGGCGCTGCAGTCATCCGCCGACCTGACGAGCATCGGCCGCAACTTCATTGCCCGCCTGCATTTCGCCGATGCCGAGGTTCCCGACCTGCGCGCCTACAATCGCTACCTGCCGGGCAAGAGTCTGTATTTCCTGCAGGGCAACGGACGGATGAGCACCGAGTTCACCCTCGATGGCAAGGGCGACGTGAGCGCCGGCCGCATGCAGATGAGCAGTGCTTCGGCGCAACTGGCGCTGGGCGTGTCGCGCCTCACCGGCAAGCTCAGCATGGATACGAAGCTGGATCACGCCACCCGCGACGGCCACAGTTTCGATCTGGACAATTTCACGCTGGCGCTCGATGGCGTGCGCGTCGAGGGTTCCAGTGCGCCGCCGTGGTGGGTCAAGGCCACCTTGCAGGATGGCCATCTGGACTGGGACCGCCCCATGCGCGTGCGCGGCAGCGCGACGCTGGTGATGAAGGATGTCAGCCTGCTGCTGTCGCTGTTCGCCGACCGCAGCGCCTTTCCCAAATGGATCACCAGCATGATCAACGAGGGCCAGGCCACGGCGCATGCCGAGGTCGAGGCGCAGCGCGGCGACTTCATCCTCGATCATCTGGTAGCGAGCAACGAACGCATCAACCTGTTTGCGCATCTGCGCGTGAGCGATGGCAAACCCAGTGGCGATCTCTACGCACGCTGGGGCGTGTTGGGCCTCGGCGTGGAGCTGGTCGACGGCAAGCGCCACTTCCATCTGCTGCATGCCCAGCGCTGGTATCAAGCGCAGCCGGATCTGATTCCTGCCGAAGCGACCTCGGCACCCTGAGCGCGCAGCCTGTCTATGCGTAGCGATCGGCCAACCGGTCGGTGGCCTGCACCAGCTGGTCGACGATGGCCGGATCGGCTGCGCTGTGCCCGGCCAGCACCACGTGCAGATCCGCTTGCGGCCATGCCTGGCTCAGATCCCAGGCACTTTTCACCGGGCAGATGATGTCGTAGCGGCCGTGCACGATCGACGCCGGGATGTGTCGGATGCGGTCGATATCGCGCAGCAGCTGGTCGGGTTCGAGAAAGATCGCGTGGCGGAAATAGTGGGCCTCCATGATGGCCAGGCTGACCGCCTTGTGCGGGTCTTCGAAGTCGCCGGGGCCGTCGGGATCGTGCAGCAAGATGGTGCTGCCGCCTTCCCACGCGCTCCACGCTCTCGCCGCGGCGAGGCGCATCGCTTCGTCGTTGCTGGTGAGGCGGCGCCAGTAGGCATCCAGCATCGAATCGCGCTCCTGCTCGGGGATGAAGTCGCGGAAGCGGGCCCAGCGCTCGGGGAAGATCTGCGAGGCGCCGCCATCGACTTCGTTGAACCAGCGCAGTTCCTGCGGCCGGCCGAGAAAGATCCCGCGCAACACCAGCCCGAGCGCGCGCTCGGGATGCGTCTGCGCATAGGCCAGCGCCAGGGTCGAGCCCCACGAACCGCCGAACACGACCCAGCGCTCGATGCCGAGCTGTTCGCGGATCGCCTCGATGTCCGCGACCAGATGCCAGGTGGTGTTGTCGGCGAGTTCGGCGAACGGCGTGGATTTGCCCGCGCCGCGCTGGTCGAACAGCACGATGCGGTAGCGCGCCGGGTCGAAGAAGCGGCGGTGATAGGTTGCCAACCCTGCGCCCGGTCCACCATGCAGAAAGATCACCGGCAGGCCGGCGGGATTGCCGCACTCTTCCACGTACAAGGTATGAGGTGCATCGACCGCAAGACGGTAGGTCTGGTACGGCTCGATCTCGGGGTACATCTCGCGCATGACGGGATTCCTCATGGTTTTTGCTCTTCCCCCTGCTCGCAGGGGGAGGTTGGGAGGGGGTAGTCCGAGTATGCGGACAAAATCAAAGGCACCCCTCCCCAGCCCTCCCCTGCAAGCAGGGGAGGGAGCCTGTTGCGTCAATCGAATTGCAGCGCCGCGGTGAGGTCGCCGGGCGGCGGCCCGCCGGCGGCGATCATGGCGGCATCGCGCAGCTTGAGGCCGGGCAGCTGCTTCAGGCCGAAGCGACGGGTGATGAAGCGCAGGATCGAGCCGGTGTCGTAGAGGGTGTGGTCGACGAAGCCCTTCTTCGCGAACGGCGACACGATCAGCGCGGGGATGCGCGAACCCGGTCCCCAGCGATCGCCCTGGGGCGGCGCCACGTGATCCCACCAGCCGCCGTTCTCGTCCACCGTGATCACCACCAGCATGTGCGGCCATTGCGGACTCTTCTGCAACGCGTCGACCACCTGCGCCAGGTGCTGGTCGCCGGCGGCCACGCTGGAATAGCCGGCGTGCATGTTGAGGTCGCCCTGCGGCTTGTAGAACGACACCGGCGGCAGCGTGCCCGTTTCGATCGCGGCGATGAAGTGGTTGCTGTCGGCGCTGCTGCCCACGCCGGCGTCGCGCAGATGCTGCTGTCGCGCCGGCGTGCCGGGCGCGAACTGGCGGAAGTAGTTGAATGGCTGATGGTGGATCTGGAAATTCGGCACTTCCGGAAACACGTGGTGGTCGCCGTCGCCATGGCCGTCCAGCGCAAGCTGCCAGCCACCGGCATACCAGGCCCAGTCGATGTTGGCCTCGGACAGCACGTCACCGATGGTGAGGTGGACCTGTGCCGGCAGGGTGTTCGGGCTGTCGGTATCGGCGAAACGTGGATCGAGTTTGTCGTGACTGAACGCCGGTGCGTACGCCGGGCCGATCGTGTTGATCGCCCAGAAGTCCGGGGTGAGTGCATCGGGTGCGGCGAACTTCGCGCGGCCCTGCATCGCACTGGCCGGCGAGTCGTCGGCCAGCTTTGGTCGGATGCCGGTGGGGTCGTCGCCCTCCACCACGGCGATCTGGAATCTTGCCGGGCCTTGATCGGCATTCGGATAGAACGGCGGCTGTGCGGCGGCTAGGTATTGATGATTGAGGAACGAGCCGCCGAAGGCACCCATGAAGAAGTTGTCGCACAAGGTGTACTGCTGCGCGAGTTGCCACAGCTGCAGGTTCGCCGCGCTGTCGGCGTAATGCCCCATCACCATCGCACCGGTATTGCCCCAGGCGACGAAACCGTCGTTCCTGCCGTCGTTGATCTGCAGCTGGTTCTCGTAGAAGCGATGCACCAGGTCGCGCGTGATCACGCCGTGCGGCAGCGGATCGCCGTCGGCCGTGCGCAAGACGAACGGCTGGTTCGGCAGGCCGGTGATCGCATGCTCGCCGATCTGGTAATGGCGGCCGTCGATCGTCTGCGCGTGCGGCGCCAGGCCACCCCAGATCGGTGGCAGCGTGGTGAGCAGGCTGCCGTCGCGATCGCGCTGGCGGTATTCGGGTGCGTCGAGGCTCTTCAGCGGTTGCGCCAGCCCGGGGAAGTGCGCGAACAGGTTGTTGAAGCTGCGGTTCTCCGCGTACAGCACTACCACCTGCTGGATGTGCTGGCGCAGCAGCGCGTCGAGCGCAGCAGCGGGCAGTGCCTGCGTACTGGCGGCGGCCGGACGGCTGCCGTTGGCCGGGGTGCAGCTGCCGAGCGTCAGTGCCGCGCCGGCGATGGCGATGCCGCCGAGCAGGCGGCGGCGTTCGGGATTGAGTAGCGCTTCGTCGGGAGTCGCGGAAGGCGGGTCAGGAATCTTGTTCGTCATCGGGTCACCCGGTGGGGACAGCACATGATTTGCCATCGTGAGCGTGGTGCAGTCACATCATGCCAGCGTGACAGAGTCGTTTCGCATGATCATCCATCGCGCGACATGGCGAGTGCCGCGTTCCACATCGCGCGGGTCAGCGGGCGGTGTTCGTGGGGCGTCTGCAACACGATCAAGGTGGTGGTGCTGTTGCTGGCACCGGTTTTCAGCAGCCGGTCGAGCACGGATTCCAGATGACTGATCGACATCGCCACCACGTGCAGCAGCGCCGAATCCTCGCCGGCCAGGCGACGGCATTCGAGCACTTCGGGGATGTCTTCCACCAGCGTGCCGATACGTGAGCAGGTGATGCCGTCGGTGCGCAGACGGATCATCGCGCTGATGCCGTAGCCGAGCCGTTTCGGATTGACCACGGCGCGGTAGCCGCTTATCACGCCGGCTTCCTCCAGTCGTTTCACCCGCTCGGCCACCGATGGCGCGGACAGGCGCACCTTGCGGCCCAGCTCGGCATAGCCCAGCCGCGCGTCCAGTTGCAGCGCTTCCAGCAGCTGCCAGTCCTTGCCGTCCAGCTCGGGTCTTGGTTCCATGACTTTCGATTCCAAGGCGGGATACCTCGTTGGTTGCTTCGATCGTTGGCGAAACATCGTCCATACGATTCGATGCATTATTCCTCGGCGCGATCGGCAAGACTAGGATGCGCACTTCCCCATTTGGAATCCGTCCCCATGGATACCGCTCAACGTCTCGATGGCCGTGCCCTCAGCTATATCGGCATTGCCTTGCTGACATGGTCGTCGGCGTATGCCGCGATCGCCTATGCGCTGGCCTCCTTCACACCCGGTGAGGTGGCCCTGGCACGCCTTGCCATCGGTTCGCTGTGCTTTGCCGCGCTGATGGTGGTCAAGCGGATACGGTTGCCCGCACGACGCGACTGGCCACAGCTGGTACTGCTTGGCGTGACCGGCCTGACCGTGTATCACCTGTGCCTCAACTATGCCGAAACGCGTATCGCCAGCGGCACCGCGTCGATCCTGATCTCGCTCATCCCGGCCGCCACCGCGGCGGTGTCGGCGGTATGGATGGGCGAGCGACTGTCGCCACGCATGCTGGCCGGTCTTGGGGTAGCCCTGACCGGGGTGGTTCTGGTGGTGTTGGCCAGCGGCAAGCAGGTGAGGTTCGAACCGATGGCGGCGCTGGTGCTGGTCAGTGTGCTTGTCTCGGCGTTCTACTGGGTGGGACAGAAACCGCTGTTCGAGCGCAACAGCATGCTCGGCGTCACCGCGTTCACATTCTTCGCAGGCACGCTCGGTGCCCTGCCGTTCGGATTGCATCTGCCACAGGCACTGACGACCGCGCCGTGGACGCATATCGCCGCACTGTTGTGGCTGGGCATCGCGCCGACCTTCGTCGGCTACCTCGCGTGGAACGCCGCGCTGCGCCAGGCCTCGGCCTCGCAGGTTTCCAGCTTCATCTACTTCTCGCCGCCGATCGCGGTGTTGATCGGCTGGCTGTGGCTGGGCGAGCAGCCGGGAGCGCTGACCCTGGTCGGCGGTGCGATCACCGTCGGTGGCGTGGTGCTGGCGAATACGCGCCGCCGCGCTGCACCCGTCGTGCTGGCGGCGTCCGATGCCTGCGAACAGAACTGAGAGGACAGCCACATGTACGAGCTGCATATCGCCAACAAGAACTACTCGTCCTGGTCGCTGCGGCCGTGGCTGCTGCTGAGCGAGCTCGGCATTCCGTTCGCGGAAAGGCTCGTGCCATTCGCGGGCGTCACCGGCTCAAGCTGGCATGCGTTCCGCGCGTTTTCGCCGAATGGCAAGGTGCCGTGCCTGCGCGACGACGACACGGTGGTGTGGGATTCGCTGGCGATCACCGAGTACCTGGCCGAGCGCCATCCGGGCGTGTGGCCGTCGGATTCGAAAGCACGCGCCTGGGCACGCTGCGCGGTTGCCGAGATGCATTCGGGCTTCGCTGCCCTGCGCTCGCATTGCGGCATGAACTGCGGCCTGCGCATCCGCCTGCCCGATGCATTGCCGGCGGTCTTGCACGCCGACATCGCGCGCATCGACGAGTTGTGGAGCGAGGGCCTGGTCCGTTTTGGCGGCCCGTTCCTGGCCGGCAACGCGTTTGGCGCGGTCGATGCGTTCTTCGCACCGGTGGCGTTCCGCATCCAGACCTATGGCCTGAGCCTGGGCGACGCGGCCAGCGCCTACGCGCAACGTCTGTGTGAGCTGCCGGCGATGCGCCGCTGGTACGCCGACGCGCTGCAGGAAACCTGGCGCGATCCGGAGCACGAGGAAGAAGCGAAGCAGTTCGGCACCTTGCTGGAAGACCTGCGTACGCCGGCGGCTTGATGCACCGGCGCAACCGTCGTCAGGGCGTCGTCGGGAGCACAGCTGCCTTGCTGGAGCGCCGCACCTGCCAGCGGCCCAGCGCGACCAGCAACATCGCGACCGCAACGAACACCAGCAACACCGCGCAGGCATTGATCAGCACGCGCAGGTAGCCCAGCGTGCCGACGTCGAGAAACGGATACGGGTACCAATGGTTCACCGTGCCGCGGATCAGCACGTAAGCGAAATAGGCGGCCGGATACAGCTGCCAGACCACGACCCGCGGCCAGCGCAGCGTCGCCTTCGGCACCGCCAGCCACCAGTACAGCAGGAACAATGCCGGCATCACCACATGCAGGACGTTGTCGGCCACAATCTGCCAGCCGTGCGGCTGCCACAGTTGGCGCAGCATCAGGTTGTAGATCGCCGCGACGATGGCGATGCTCATCGCGATCGCGGTATGCACATCGGGTCGTGTGAAGAATCGGCTGACAGCTCCGCGCGGTCCGCGTGCATCGGCGGTCAGCGCCAGCGCGGCCAGCACATTCGTCAAAATACTGAAGTAGCCGGCGTACGCCCATACCCCGGCCAGCGCACCTTGTCCGTTCGCAACCGTCAGCTGGATCGACAGCAGCAACTGCAGTGCGAGGGTGAGCCAGCCGAGCAGGGCAGCGGTGGCGGCGAATGAGCGGTAGCGATTCGGCATGGACAACATCCGTCGATTCGATCGGGTGGGGCCTGCTATGGATTCGTTTACAGCTTGTATGCCCGATGGATCGCCACGATCCCGCCGCTCAGGTTGCGCACTTCGACGCGACCGAAGCCGGCGCGCTCCATCATGCCTTTCAGGGTTTCCTGATCCGGATGCTTGCGGATCGACTCGGCCAGGTACTGGTAGCTATCGGCGTCGCCGGCGAACAGCTGGCCGAGCCTGGGCAGGATCTTGAACGAGTGGAAGTCGTACAGCTTGCCGAACAGCTCGCTCTTCACCTTGGAGAACTCCAGCACCAGCGCACGACCACCGGGCTTGAGCACGCGGCATATGTCGGCCAGCGCCTTGTCCTTGTCGGTGACGTTGCGCAAGCCGAACGCCATGGTTACCGCGTCGAAACTGTTGTCCGGGAACGGCAGGACTTCGGCGTTGAGCTGGGCCCAGCGCAGACCGCTGACCAGACCGCGGTCGGTCATGCGGTCGCGACCAACGCCGAGCATCGCTGCGTTGATGTCGCCGACCACCACCTCGCCTTCGTCACCGACCACCGGTTTCAGCAGCGCGGCGATGTCGCCGGTGCCGCCGGCCAGGTCCAGCACGCGATCACCGCGGCTTACGCCGCTCACCGCGACGAAGTGGCGCTTCCACAATCGATGCACGCCGAACGACATCAGGTCGTTCATCAGGTCGTAGCTGTGCGCGACCGAGGTGAATACCTGGCCGACCAGCTTCTGCTTGTCGCCGACCGGTACGTCGCGGAAGCCGAAATGGGTGACTGGAGCCGGGGTGGTCGGGTTCGGCGTGGTCTTGGGGGAGTGTTCGCTCATGCTTGCATGCTACCGGAGACCGGCCGTGTTCCGGCCGGCATGACTAGAGGGGAAGGTCGGGTTGCTTGGGTTGTTCGGCGGCATCGGTCGCGTTGTGCGCATGCACCTGGTGCTCGGCATCGACATGGCGCTGGTGCAGGTCCGCGCTGGAAGCATCCGCAGGTACGTTGCCGCCGCCAAGCCGGGCTGGCGTGATCTGCGGCTGCGCGGTGGTCTCGGGCATGTCGTCGTTCAGGGCCTCGCCCGCAGCGGATTCCTTCTCGCTGCCGCCGGGGGTGATCTTGAGGATCGAATGACGCACTTCGCGCGACAGGATCACCCGCGCATCGCGCACCATGCCCTCCAGCGCGCTGTCGTAGTCGAGCTTGCCGTCGTCGTCGGTCCACACCACGCGGCGCTCGCGCAGTTTCTGGATGAAGCCGCGGAACAGCGCCTTGTCGAAGAACTCCGGCGCGGACAATTCGTTGAGCAGGCTCAGCCGCTGCGCGGTGAGCGTGCAGGCGTTCTCGAGTTCGGCGCCGGTCATCGTGTGCGGGCCGTTCTTGGCCAGCGCGGCAATGGTGATGTAGTAGCGCTCGAACGCCTGGATCAGGCTGCGCGCGATCACCTTGAGCTGGAACGCGCTGTCTTCCTGGCCGGCGCTGCGCTCGAGCGTGCGGCCGTCGTTGGTGGATTCGAGCAGGCCGCGGCGCACGAAGAAGTCGATCGTCGCCTGCAACTGCGCGCAGAAGCCCTCGCCGTCCCACGGCAGGAACAGCTCGCCCTGGATGAACGGGTAGATGATCCGGCCCAGCCGCAGCACCGAGGCGCGCGACATGCGCCGGTTGTTGAGAAAGCAGCAGGCGATCCATGCCGCGGTTGCGGTCAGGTGCAGCACGTTGTTGCGGAAGTAGCTGAGCAGCACCGCCTGTTCGCCGTTGACGGTCAGCACGTCGCCCAGCGGATGCTGCACGCGCTGGATCCACGCCATCTGTTCGCCGTAGGCGATGATCGCGGCAGGATTCATCGGAGTCAGCGTGACGCGATCGGAATACGGCAGTTCTTCCAGCAGGGTCTTGCTCAGTTCGAGCTGGGTCAGCAGGTCGCTCTCGGCCATCGCGTGCTTCGGCGTGGCCAGCAGGGCCAGAGCCAGCAGGTTGATCGGATTGACGTCGGCCGCGCGGTTGATGTTGATCTGGATCTGTTCGGCCAGGTGATCGGTTACGCCGTTGAGCCATTCCGGCTTGGCATCCGGGTCGCTGGTGGCCGCGCGCCAGTCGGCGCTGGCCGCATCGAGCAACGGCGTCAGCGCGATCGGTTCACCGAAATTCAGCGCCACATGGCCGTAGCGCTGACGCAGCACTTTCAGCCCGCGCAGCAGGCCGAGCAGGGATTCCTTTTCCTTCGGCTGGCCGCTGAGTTCGCCCGCGTAGGATTTGCCTTCCATGAGCTTTTCGTAGCCGATGTAGACCGGCTGGAACAGCACCGGCCGGCGCGGCGCACGCAGGAACGCGCGCACGGTCATCGCCAGCATGCCGGCGCGCGGCGCCAGCAGGCGGCCGGTACGAGAGCGGCCGCCTTCGATGAAGTATTCGATCGGCACGCCGCGATCGATCAGTTGCGCCAGGTATTCGTTGAACACCACCGAATACAGCGCATTGCCCTTGAAACTGCGGCGCAGGAAGAACGCGCCGCCGCGGCGCAGGATCGGTCCGATCACCGGCAGGTTGAGGTTCACGCCGGCGGCGATATGCGGCACCACCACGCCGGAGACATGCAGCTGGTAGCTCATCAGCAGGTAGTCGGCGTGGCTGCGATGGCAGGGGACATAGACCACTTCGTGACCGGGCGCCGCGGCGCGGGCCTTGTCGAAGTGGTGCATGGCGATGCCGTCGTACAGCTTGTTCCAGAAATTCGCCAGCAGGAACGAGACCGAGCGCACCACCGGGTGCGAGTAGTCGGCGGCGATCTCCATCACCAGCTTGTGCGCCTTGCGCCAGGCCTTGGCCTGGCTGATCTTTTCCTTGGCCGCGCTGGCGGCGATCGCGGCGCGCACCGGTTCGGCATTCAGCACGGCATCGACCACGGTGCGCCGGTGCGACAGATCCGGCCCGATCACCGCGGCGCGGATGCGGTGGAAGTGGGTGCGCAGCACTCGGGCGATCTTGCGTGCGAAGCGTTCCGGCGTGATCTCGCCGGATTCGTCCAGCACGCTGCGCAACGATACCGGCGCGGAGAAGTGCACCACCGTGTCGCGCCCGTTAAGCAGCAGCGCCAGCATCCGGCGGAAGCGGCCGACCATCACCCAGTTTTCCGAGAACAGCACGCGGAACCAGCCGCTGTCGCGGCTCGGCGCGCGGCCGACGTAGATCGACACCGGCACGATCTGGATATCGCGCTCGGGCATGCCTTCCAGCGAACGCACCAGTTGTCGCAGCGGTTCGTTCGGTGCGCGCTGGCGGTTGCGCCCGAAGATCCAGCCGTCGCGTCGCGCCAGTGCAAACACCGAGCGCCGCCGGCGCGTACCGGCCATCGGCTGCATCGGGTTGGGCAGACCGGCTTCGCGACAGGCGCGCTGCAGGATCAGCGCGTCGGAGAACCCGTCACGCTCGATCACATAGCAGACCGGTACGCCGGCCTGCAGCAAGGCGGCCGGTTCGGCCGGGTCGCGGCGAATGCGCACCCACGGCTGCAGCAGCTGGCCGGCCAGGTTGAACCACCAAGGGGCGCGCTGACGAACGGGGGAATCCGCGGTGTAGATATTCTGCATCCGTCTATTCTAACGGCTGCGCTGTTCAGTCTTGTTTCGCGACGGTGCCGGCGTCGGCCGACACACTGGCGCTGCCGGCCGGCTGGCTCAGCTGCTGATGCGCCTTGCGCGCGCTGTCCAGCATGTCCTCGCTGTACCAGCGGCCGTCCTGCAGCACCAGCTTCGACTCGGTCGACAGCGGCTTGCCGAGCAGGGTGTAGTCGACTTTCACCACGGCGTGGCCATGGCTGTTGGAGACCGGGGTGAGCTTGATCGAGCTCAGCGTGTCGTCCACCGACAGGCCGTAGATCGTCAACAGCTGCTTGAGGCCGGCGTAACCGGTCGCGTACTTGCCCATCGAGGTGTCGAAATCCATCGAGCGCAGCTGATCCGGATCTTTCAGGTCCAGCTTGCGCGCCGTCGTCACGGCCACACCGACCGCCTGCCTGGCCTTGGCCTGGTCGAACCACGGCGTCTGCTGCACCCACGGCGCCAGCACGTCGAGCACGCCGTTGGCCTGGGCCTTTTGCGTCTCGCTGAGGGTCTTGCTCTGCGCCACGCCGCTTTTCAGCAGTGCTTCGCCGACACTGATCAGCACCGGCAACTGGTCCTTGTACTGCTGCTCCGTGGCGGTCAGCTTCGGCTGCAGCTCGGCATACAGCTTGTTCTCCGCGTCCGGCTCGGTCAGCTTCTGCATCGTCTCGTTGAACTTGGCGCGATCCTCGGCCGTGATCGGCCGCTGATCCTGCTGGTGATGGCCCCAGTCGGCACGCATGTTGGCGTAGTCGGCCGGTGGCAGCGCGTGCTTCCACAGTCCGTCGAAATCACCGGCCTTGAGCAGCTCGACCGAGGCCTGCAAGGCCGCCTCCGGCGTGCTGCCGCCCGGTTGCGAGGCCGCATCCTTGCCATGACAGGCGCTCAGCAGCAGCGCGACGGACAAAGGCAACAGGACGTAACGGAAGGGGCGCAGGCGCATGGCAGGTTCTCGCATGGATGACGGCGGAGCGAAAGCGTACCGCGCAGCGTCGTTATCGCGCAGGGTAAGGGCCGCAATGGCATCGAAACAAGGGCAGGACGCAGGATTTTGCGACGCCAAAAAAGAAAACCCCGCGGGCCTGGGGCCTCACGGGGAAATCCGGCAGAGCCGGAAGGGAAATGGCCTTGCCTGCAAAATGGTGGGTCAGCAGGTGTTGGCAGTTGAAATATTACTTGTTCGTTAAAGCTAAGGCAACGCTTTTGTTTTATCTCTTAATTTATTGATATTCATAAATATTCTTGCCAATTCATTATTGGTAGCGCAGAGAATCGATTTTCTGCTGTCGCCGCTGCTCCAGCGGAGCACTCCAATCATTGTTGAACAGCGCCGGCTCCCATGAGCCGTAGGTGGTGTTCGGCAGTACAAACCAACGCGAGCCCACCCAGTCCATGTACGGCGCCATCGCCTTGCGGCGGCCCTCGGCGTTGTTCGCCAGCACCGTGACGAAATCGCCGATCTGGTCGCCGAACTGCATCAGCACGCGATACTTCTGGCTGATCTGCTGGCGCCGGCAGCCTTTCTCGGTGCCGACCTGTTCGCAACCTTCGACAAACGTGCCCAAGCCGAGAAACGCTTCCGGGCCGGACACTGGCAGGCCGACCTTGCGCAGGTTCGCCAAGGTGACCTGATCCAGATCCTTGGCGCGATTGGAGATGTAGATCACGGCGATGCCGTGCTTGGCGGCAAATTGCGTGAATTCGACCACGCCCGGCAGCGCGCGGGCGATTTCTTCCTGGCACCAGGCGGCCCAGTCGGCTTCGTTGTACTCACCACCGCTCCTGACCAATCGGGCCTGGTAGGGCGAGTTGTCCAGCACGGTCTCGTCGATATCCAGCACCACCGCCGGCTTGAGGCCCTTGCTCGGGGCGACGCGGTCGTCCTTGGCCAGTGCGTCCCAGTGGCGGTCGTTCAGCGCGGCAAGCAGGCGCGATCCGGCGTCGCGATAGGTCTGCAGGTAGATCAGGTCGTGCTCGATCGCGGTCTGGCTCCACGCCACCGCATTGAGGTTGTCGTTGGCGGCGACGCGCACCACGGCCACCGCCTTCGGTGCCGGCGCCACCACGGCGGACTGGGGTTGTGTCGTGGCACAACCGGCCAGCAGGGCAAGCGCGAGCAGCGTCGTGGGCAGGCGAAATGACATGCAGAATCCTTGAGCAAGATGAACCGTGACGATGCCGGAAGTTTACGACAGCCATGGGACAGGGTTGGCAGCTGGCGCGGGCTGCTGACAGACTGGTGGCCTCGCACTCTCACGGCTGCACATCGCATGGATCCCTCTTTGTCCGCCACGCGCGGGCCTTCGCCGGCTATCCGTTATGCGAGTTACCTGCTGGCCGCGGCGGCGCTGTTGCTGGTCATCGACGTTCACCTGCTGTCGGCGCTGCTGTCCGGCCTGCTGGTCTACGTGCTGGTGCAGGCGATGACCCCGTTGCTGGGCCGGCGTATTTCCGGTGACCGTGCGCGGGTGGTCGTGGTGGCCGTGCTGGGCGCGATCGTGGTTGGTCTGCTGATCCTGCTGATCCTCGGTGCGATCAGCTTCTTTCGCAGCGAAATCGGCAATCCCGAACTGCTGTGGCAGGAACAACTGATGCCGCTGGTGGAAAAGGCCCGGCAGCAACTGCCGCCGATTCTGGTCGACAACCTGCCCGACAGCGTCGATGACCTGCGCGTGGGTGCGATCGAGCTGGCCCGCAAGCACGCGGGAACCCTGCAACTGGCCGGCAAGGGCGCGGTGCGGTTGTTCGTGCACATCATCATTGGTCTGGTGCTCGGTGCGATCATCGCGCTCAGCCGGGCCCGTCCGGCACACCAGGTCGGCCCGCTGGCTGCGGCGCTGAGCCTGCGCTGCCAGCGTCTGGCTGCGGCGTTTCACAACATCGTGTTCGCGCAGCTGAAGATCTCGCTGATCAATACCCTGTTCACCGCGATCTTCCTGCTCGCCGCGCTGCCGCTGCTGGGTATCCACGTGCCGCTGGCAAAGACGCTGGTGGTGGTGACCTTCGTCGTCGGCCTGCTGCCGGTGATCGGCAACCTGATCTCCAACACGGCGATCGCCATTGCCGGCCTGTCGGTATCGTTGGGCGTGGGCGTTGCCGCGCTGGTGTTCCTGATCCTGATTCACAAGCTGGAATATTTTCTCAACGCGCGCATTGTCGGTACCCAGATCAGCGCTCGCGCCTGGGAGCTGCTGATCGCGATGCTGCTGATGGAGGCCGCGTTCGGTCTGCCCGGCGTGATCGCTGCACCGATCTACTACGCCTATCTGAAGAGCGAGCTGGAGGCGGAACAGCTGATCTGAGCAACTGGACGGCGATTCAGTCCCGTAACCCGACACCCGCCTCGGCGAGCAATTTCCGCAACTCGCGCAGTTGCGGTTCGTAGTGTTTCCAGCGGTGGATGGCGGTGCGGTAGATCGGTGCGCGCACCTGCCAGGCATTGGGCGTGTTGACTGGCGCGGTGTTGCTCTCGGAACGCAGACAGGCATCGTTCCAGGGCAGGTCGCAGAACGCCAGCAGTTGGCGTGCCGTTGTTTCAGGCGCCTCCACCAGTGATTCGTAGGGCAACTCCAGGATGCGTCCGGGCAGAACCTTCTTCCAATGTGCCATCAGGCGGTCGAACTGGATGTAATACCGTCCCGTGTCGAGCAGGTCGAAGGAATAGTCGTAGAAGGGCGTCTCCCGATCGAACAGGTGCCGGAAGTTGCCGAGGCAGGTGTCCAGCGGATCGCGGCGCAGGCAGATGATCCTGGCGTTCGGCAGGGCGCGGGCAATGAAGCCGGCATACAGGAAATTGTGCGGCAGCTTGTCGATGAAGCGCGGCGTGTGCCCGGTGGCGGGACGGGTGCTGGCGAGATAGGCGGCACCGAGTCGTTGCCAGTCGATGCCGCCAGCGCGTGCGCCGATATCCGGATCGAACAGGATCGGTATGCGGCTGCCTGACGCCTGTTGCAGTGCCGTCGGAAAATTCTGCAGTTCGCCCGCGGAGTACACGTCCGGATGGCTGGAGAGGACGCGGTCCAGCAGCGTGGTACCCGTGCGCGGCATGCCAATGATGAAGATCGGCTCGTCGGCAGGATCGCCTTCGGCTGGGCCATCGTGCGCAGCGGGGAAGGTGCGGATCAGGCCATCGAACATGGCCTCGTCGTGCTTGCTCGAATAGGGTCGCAGGCTGCGTATCGCCGCGTTGCCGCGCACGTAGTGCTCGAAGGCTTTCGGGTAATCGGCGGTGTCGTCGTACTCCTTGGCCAGCGCGATGTTGAGATAGATCTGCGCGCCGATGTCGTTGCCGTGCTGCGCCAGCAACGACTGCATCCGTTCGAGGTGATTGCTGGTCGGGGCCTGCTGCCGCAGCTGGGCCACGTTGAGGTGTGCTTTCCAATAACGAGGCTCGAGCCGGATGCCTTTCTCCAGCTCCTGTTCGGCGCCCTCGTTGTCGCCCATGGCAGTCAGCGCATGAGCCAGATTGAATCGGGAAGAGGCCTGCCCGGGCATGAGTGCCACGGTGCGGCGAAAGGCCGTCGCCGCCTGCTCGAACGCATTGACCTGGGTGTAAGCCACGCCCAGTGTCTCCAGCGTCATCGGGTCATTGGGCGAGCAGCTCATGGCCTCGTCCGCCACAAGCCGGGCTTCCCGCATTCGCCGGACAAGGGTCAGTGCCCTCGCGTATTGCGCGAGGAAGTCCGCGCGGCCGGGTTCCAGCTGGGTGGCCTTGAGCAGGTAATCCAGTGCCAGCGGCAGCTGCTGCGTCTGCATGCAGGCCACACCAGCCATGAAATGCACTACCGGATCGTGCGGGGCGACAGCCAGAAGTTGCGCTGCACGTTGCTGCACCCGCGGCCAGTCATTCTGGTTGAATGCGCTGATGAGCTTGGCGTAGGCCCTGGTCGAGTCGATCATCGGAATCCCTTGGCACAGGAAGGCAAGTGCGGCTGGCTGTCGTGGGTGGAACTGGAAAACATTTACCCAGGACCGTCAACTCAGCCGCCGGCCAGCATCGCCGCGATCTTGGCCATGTGCGACTGGGCGGTCTCGCGAATGACTTCCTTGTCCGCCTCCGGATCCTTGCCTTGCCAGTGCAGGTCGGCCTGCGGCAATTCGTGCAGGAAGCGGCTGGGCTGGTTGGTGTGGATGTCGCCGTAGCGCTTGGTCTTCGCCGACCACGACAGCGTCAGCAGCTCCTTGGCGCGGGTGATGCCGACGTACATCAGGCGGCGTTCCTCGTCGATGCGGCCCTCGTCGATCGCACCTTCGTGCGGCAGCGTGCCGTCCTCGCAGCCGACGATGAAGACGAAACGGAACTCCAGGCCTTTCGCTGCGTGCAAGGTCATCATGCGCACGGCATTGCCCGGCTCGTCGCGGTCGGCGTGGCTGAGCAGGGCCAGCTGCGAGGCGAGGTCGCCAGCACTGTTGCCGCCCTTCTGCATCGCGCGGAACCAGTCGGCCAGTTCCTTCAGATTGCCCAGTTTGCGCTCGCGCACGCTGGCGTCAGGCGTGCTGGCGGCGATCTGGGCGGCGTAGCCGGTGCGCTTGAGGATCAGCTCGACCAGATCCGCCGCGCCCTGATGCAGCGAGGCGCTGCGCAGTTCATCGAGCAGGCTCGCGAACGAGGCCAGCGCAGCCGCCGGGCGTGGCGTGAGCTGGCGCAGCACGCTGTCGCTGCGGGTGGCGTCGAGCAGCGAGCTGTGTCGAGCCTGCGCCATCTGGCCGAGCTTCTCCAGCGTGGTCGAACCGATCTCGCGCTTGGGTACGTTGACCACGCGCAGGAACGCGGCGTCGTCGCTGGGGTTGGTCAGCAAGCGCAGGTAGCACAGCAGATCCTTAACCTCGGCACGGTCGAGGAAACTCAGCGCGCCGGTGAGGTGATACGGGATTCGCGCCAGCCGCAGGGCTTTCTCCAGCGGACGCGCCTGGAAGTTGCCGCGATACAGGATGGCCATGTCGTGCCAGCGTGCCTTGTGCTTCTCGGCCAGCGTGGTGGCGATCGCGGCAACGTGTTCGGCCTCGTGTTCGGCCTCCTTGCATTCCAGCACGCGGATCGGAGAGCCTTCCGGGTGTTCGCTCCACAGCTTCTTTTCGTGCAGGTGCGGGTTGTTCGCGATCAGCTGGTTCGCCGCGCGCAGGATGCGCTTGCCGCAGCGGTAGTTCTGTTCGAGCTTGATCACGCGCAGGTTCGGCCAGTCGCGGCCGAGCTGGTCGATGTTCTCCGGATTTGCACCGCGCCAGGCGTAGATCGACTGGTCGTCGTCGCCCACGCAGGTGATCCCGCCGCGCTCGCCGGTCAGCACTTTCAGCAGGCGGTACTGCGCGTCGTTGGTGTCCTGGTATTCGTCCACCAGCAGGTAGCGCAGACGCTCGCGCCAGGCATCGCGACATTCGTTGTCGGCTTCGAGGATGCGCAGTGGCAACCGGATCAGGTCGTCGAAGTCGACCGCGTTGAACGCGGCGAGGCGCTGCTGGTACATGTCGTAGATCGTCGCCGCTTCCAGCTCGCGCGGACTGCGCGCGGCGGCCAGTGCTTCCTCCGGCGAGAGTCCGCCGTTCTTCGCGCGGCTGAGCAGGTTGCGGATGCCGAACAGCACGTCGTTCTTGGCGCCCTTGGGTGACAGCTCCTTGACGATGCCGGCGCTGTCGTCCGCATCCAGCACCGAGAAGCCGCGGCGCAGTCCGGCGCGCGCGTGTTCGATCTGCAGGAATTTCAGGCCCAGCGCGTGGAACGTGCACACGGTCAGCGCGGCCGCGTCCTCCGCGCTGACCAGCTTGGCCACGCGTTCGCGCATCTCGCGCGCGGCCTTGTTGGTGAAGGTGATCGCGGCGATCTTCGATGGCGCCAGATGCTTGCGCGCGATCAGGTACGCGATCTTCTGGGTGATCACCGAGGTCTTGCCGGAACCGGCGCCGGCGAGCACCAGCAGCGGGCTGTCGCAATGTTCGACGGCGGCCAGTTGTTGCGGATTGAGCATGGATCGAAAGACGGGATGAGGCGGTGGTCGATGGTAGCAGAGCGCCGCTGGTACGCCGGCCGGCTTCGGCCATAATCGACCCACAACTGGCGCAGGGAAGAAGCATGACGGATCAGGCGGAAACGACGACAGAGCAGTGTGACGTGGTGGTGATCGGCGGCGGTCCGGGCGGGAGCACCGCGGCGGCGTTGCTGGTGCGTCGCGGCTACAAGGTGATTGCGCTGGAGAAGGCGCATCACCCGCGCTTCCATATTGGCGAGTCGCTGCTGCCGATGAACCTGCCGGTGTTCGAGCGGCTCGGCGTGCTGGACAAGGTGCGCGCGCTGGGTGTGTTCAAGCCCGGCGCGGATTTCGAGGCAGACAATGCGCGCGGTTACAACACCTACGCGTTTGCCCGCGCGATCGGGCAAAGCCCACCGCATGCATACCAGGTGTGGCGGCAGGATTTCGACAAGATGCTGTACGACCACGCGCGCGAATGCGGCGCGGATGCGCGCGAAGGGCATGAAGTGGTGCAAGCCGAGCAGCGTGGCCCGCGCGAAAGCTGGCTGGACGTGAAAACGGACGACGGCCGCAGTTACTGTATCCAGGCGCGCTATGTGGTCGATGCCAGTGGTCGCGATGCTTTCCTTTCCGCAAAGAAGAAACTGCGCCGCAAGAACGAGCAGCACCAGAGCGCGGCGATCTTCGGCCACTACCGCGGCGCCGAGCGGCGTGCGGGCGACGATGCGGGCAATATCAGCATCTACAGTTTCGAGCACGGCTGGATGTGGATGATCCCGCTGCCCGACGGTGTGATGAGCGTGGGCGCGGTATGCCGGCCGGACTATCTGAAGCAGCGCAAGGGCCGCACGCTCGAGTTCCTGCTCGATACGCTGAAGCTGAGTCCGGCGCTGTGGCGTCGCCTCGAGCACGCGGAGCTGATCGGCAACGAAGTCCGGGTGACCGGCAACTACTCCTACGACTCGATGCAGATGGGTGGCCCGGGCTGGGTGCTGGTCGGCGATGCGTTCGCGTTCCTCGACCCGGTGTTCTCCTCCGGCGTGTATCTGGCGATGAGTGGGGCGGAGCAGGCGGTCGACGTGGTCGATAAGGCCTTGCGCGAACCGGCACGCGAGGTGTCCTTGCTGCGCAAGCTGGAGAAGCGCCAGCGTGCCGGCATGGCGCGTTTCTCGTTCTTCATCTACCGCTTCAACGGGCCGGTGATGCAGCAGATGTTCCGCCAGCCGCGCAACACCTGGCAGCTGGAGCAGGGCGTGATCTCGATGCTGGCCGGCGACCTGTTCGATACGCCGAAGGTGCTGTGGCGGCTGCAGCTGTTCAAGCTGGTCTATGCGATCTGCGGCCTGCGCGATTGGCGGCGCTGGCGCGCCGAGCACAAGTACCGGCTGGCGCAGGCGCGCGCGCAGTTCACAGGCGGCAATACGCCGCTGGACTAAGGTGTGATTGAACTCCCTCTCCTGCGAATGCAGGGGAGGGTTGGGGAGGGGTGCTTTTGAGCTTTTCGCAAGCTCGGCCTACCCCCTCCCACCCTCCCCCTGCGAGCAGGGGGAGGAGCCAGTACCATGCACGATCACGACCCGAACGTACCCCCATGGCCAAGCTCTATTTCTATTACTCGGCAATGAATGCCGGCAAGACCACCACGCTGCTGCAGAGCGCGTACAACTATCACGAGCGCGGCATGCGCACGCTGATCCTCACCCCGGCGCTGGACAACCGTTATGGCGATGGCGTGGTTGCCTCGCGCATCGGCCTGAAGGCGAATGCGCGCCGCTTTGGCGGCGACGAGAACCTGCTGGCGCTGGTCGAGGCCGACATCGCCGCGCATGGCGCGCTGCACTGCGTGTTTGTCGACGAGGCACAGTTCCTGACCAAACCGCAGGTGTGGCAGATCAGCGACGTGGTCGACAGGCTCAACATCCCGGTGCTGGCGTTCGGACTGCGCACCGATTTCCGCGGCGAATTGTTCGAAGGCAGCCGTTATTTGCTGGCCTGGGCCGACAACCTGGAGGAGATCAAGACGATTTGCCATACCGGCCGCAAGGCCACCATGGTGGTGCGCGTGGATGAACACGGCCGCGCCGTTACCGAGGGGCCACAGGTTGAGATCGGCGGCAATGATCGCTATGTCTCGGTGAGCCGCGCCGAGTTCAAGAAGATCAGCGAGGGCAGTGGTCGCATCGAATTGCAGCAATCCGTGCTGCCGCTCGGCGAGAACCGCTGACCGAGATCCACCATCAAGGAATGTCATGAGCAACCCGATCACCATCCCCGCCTGGCAGCGCCCGCACTGGCAGGCCAGCGACGAGGAGATCCTGCTGCAGTTCTACGTGTTCGGCAAGTTCGACGCAGTGCGCGTGCCGTCCGCCGACTACGGCAGCGCGGGCCTGCCTGCCGGCATCGAAGCGGTCAGCCACTACCACAGCGCGTTGCGCCAGTGGGATGGCTATCCGTTGAAAGGCGCGATGGGCCGCATGTTCAAGGCCGATGCACCGGAGGCGTACCAGCTTGCGTTCGATGCGTCCGAAGTCATGGTCGTGCGCGGCACGCTCAAGGACAGTCCGGCTACCGGTTACCTGCGTGACACGTTGGGCGTGCTGGCGGGCATGCTCGACATCGGCGGCACGGCGATCCTCGATCCGCAGACCCTCAGCCTGCTGAATGCCGATGCCTGGCGCCGGAAATACCTGATCCGCGACGGAGCGCCGATCCGCAACCATCTGCTGATCCTGCGCGACGGTGAATCCGCGCCGGATCATTCATGGATCCACACCCGCGGCATGCGCAAGTTCGGCCGACCCGACATCAGTATCCGCCAGGTGCCGGATCGCGCCGTCGACCGTGCCGGCCTGCTGTGCGAAAAGCTGGTCGAGCTGGAAGCGCTCGGCGCGCACTTCAGCGAGGGTCAGAGACTGGATATCGAGGGCGTTCCCAGCGGCGTCGTGGTGCATCTTGGCGGTGGGCTGGACAATCCGCAGTTCAACAATACCTATGTCGAGTTCAACTGGCCGGCGTGAGTGGCGATCTCTGTGGGAGCGACTGAAGTCGCTCCCACAAACTTGGCGGCTCAACGTTGACAGCTTGGACACCAGAACGTGGAGCGCTGTCCCAGTACGACCTGCCGGATCGGCGTGCCGCACACGCGGCACGGTTCGCCCGCGCGGCCATACACGTTGAGCTCGCGGAAGAAGTAGCCGGGCAGGCCGTCGGGGCTGATGAAGTCGCGCAAGGTAGTGCCGCCGCGCTCGATCGCCCAAGCCAGGATGCGTTTCACTTCGGTGGCGAGCCGCGCATAGCGTGCACGCGAGACTGCACCAGCCGCACGACGTGGATCGATCCCGGCGGCGAACAGTGCTTCGCTGGCGTAGATGTTGCCCACGCCGACCACGATCGCGTTGTCCATCAGAAAAAGTTTCACTGCCGCCGTGCGGCCGCGTGAGGGACGCCACAGCAGATCGCCGTCGAACGCGTCGGTCAGTGGCTCGGGACCGAGTTTCGCCAGCAGTTCATGCGTCTCGCCGGGCGCCTGCCACAACAGGCAGCCGAAGCGGCGCGGGTCGGTGAAACGCAGGATGCGCGGTGCCTGTGCAGTTGTGCGCTCCAGCTCGATATCGACATGATCGTGCTTGCCGATCGGCGCATCCGGTGGCAGCACGCGCAGCACGCCGGACATACCCAGATGCAGCAACGCGCTGCCGGCTTCGGTATGCAGCAGTAGATACTTCGCACGTCGTTCCACCGCGTCGATGCGCTGACCAGGCAGCAGCGCACTGATCTCCGGCGGGATCGGCCAGCGCAGGTCGGGTCGACGCAGGATCACGCCGGTCACGCGGCGGCCGATCAGGTAGGGCGCGATGCCGCGGCGGGTGGTTTCGACTTCGGGCAGTTCAGGCAAGGTCGATCCCGTGGCTCAATGCAGCTCGGTGGTCTGGGTGGCCGGCGAGCGCGGCATGTAGCGCTCCGATACCAGCGCAATGCGCTGGCCGACGCGCACATAATGCTGCGGGCCGGTGACCGAGCTTTCGCCGAACTCCAGAGTTTGGCCATCCAGATCGAGCACGGCCTTCGGTGGCGCCAGTCCGATTTTCGCGGGATCAAAATCACTGGCCGGCCGCCAACTGAGCACGTACGCGGCGGCGGCATCGGCCAGGTCACTGAGTCGTGCATCGTTGGCCCGTGCCGGGGTGCCGTCGGTACGCCACCAGTGGCCGTCGCGTTTTTCATAGTGCATCGCGGGCGTGCCGGGCAGGGTCAGCGTGATGTGGCTGACACTGGCTGGATCGATCGATGTGAGTAGCCCGGTTTCGTTGCGTGCATCGCGCTGCAGTTGCCAGCTGGCCAGCACCAGCAGCGCCAGCACGGCGAGCAGCAGGATCAGACGCTGGCGAGTGGCGCGTTTCATCGTTCAGCGTCGACGCCGGCGCCACACGATCAGACCGCCGATCAGCAGCAGCAACAAAGGTAGTGCGATCAGGAAACCGAAACTGATCGTGTTCAACTCGGCCTGCGAAATCTGCAGCAGTCGATCCGGTGCGCCGCGTGGCGGCAGGTCGACCAGCTTGTCATCGCCGAGCAGCCAGTCGAACACGCGCTCGCCCAGTGCGCGGTTGCCGCCGTTGCCGAGGAAGGTATTGGAGAGGAAATCGCCATCGCCGATCACCACCGCGCGCTGCTCGCTCTTGTCCGGGCTCGGCGACAACCGGCTCAGTGCGAAGCCGAAATCCAGCGGCCCCTTGAGTTCGCCGGCGCTCGCGTCGAAGCGGATGTCCGACGGCTTGTCGTTGTCGATCGGGTGGAACTCGGTCCAGCTCTGCGCGCCGGAGCGCAGGAACGGCTTGACCGCCCAGCCCGCTTGCGCCACCTGGGCCAGCGCGGATACCTGCGGGAACAGCGTGGTCAGTGTGAAGCCCTGGGTGATCGCCTGCGACTGGTAATCGCCCAGCGCGATCATGCGTGGATCGTGCAGACCCAGCGCGGTGCCGCCGCCATCGACCAGCACGCCCGGCAGTACGTGCACGCCCAGTGCATCGGCCAGCGGCTTGAGACCGAGATCGTCGTTGGCCGGTTCGGTCAGCCACAGCAAGTTGCCGCCGTTCTGCACGTAGCCGACCAATGCGTGCACGGCGCCCGGTGCCAGTGCCAGAGTGGGACTGGCCAGCACCACCAGGTCGGTGTGCTCGGGAACGGCACTGACCTGGGCGAAATTCAGCGGCACCGCGCGCATGCCGTGCGCTTCCAGTTGCGCGATGAAGGTGCCGAGGTCGGCATTCGCCTGGCCGTCGGCGCGTCGTTCACCGTCGCCGGTGACAAACGCGACGATGCGGTCGCTGCCGCGCACCAGCCGTTCCAGTGCATTGGTGAGGCTGCGTTCGGACAGCTCGTCCAGCCGCTGCTCGTGATCCTTGTAATGCAGGATCAGCGCACCATCGACGGTGATGCCGAGCTCGCGCATCTTCGCCGGATCGAGCTGCGGGTCGACGAAGCGCAGGCTGAGGTCGGGTTTCACGGCTTGGTAGCGCTGCAGGAAGCCGGCCACGGTCTGACGAAGATCACCCTGCGGGTTGGCGTAGCTGACGATCTCGACCGGGCCAGTCAATTGGGCCAGTACCGCGCGACTTTCGGCCGACAGACTGGTACGGCCGTTCGCGGTCCAGTCGGCCTCGTGCGCGTAGCGCGTGCTCAGGTAACCGATGGCGCCCGCGGCGAGCACCAGCAGCAGCGCGAACAGCCAGCCGTCCAGACGTCTGAATAGATGACGCATCAGCCACGCTCCCTGTCGGTGCCGAGCCGGCGTGTGGCCAGTGCCAGTGCCAGCACGATCAGCAGCACGAACCACACGATGTCGGTGCTCGTCACCAGTCCACGCAGCAGCGGTTGCAGGTGCGCGCTCATCGCCAGCCAGTTGATCGCGCCGCCGTTGATGCCGGCCATCTGCGCGCCTAGGTTCACACCCCACAGCGCCAAGGCAAGGATCAAGGCGACAGCGGCGGCGATCGCCGGATGTGAGGCAAAAGTGGAGCAGGCCACGCCCAGTGCGGCCAGTGCGGCCAGCATCAATACCAGTCCCAGTGTGGCGGCGGCCAGCTTGCCCCAGTCGATATGGGTGGCATGTGCCAATGCCAGCGGCATCGCCAGGGTCAGCAGCAGCCATAGCAGCAACCAGCCGAGCACGGCCAGATACTTGCCCAGCACGATGCGCGAAGCCGGTACGCCAGCGGCGAACAGCAGTGGCAGCGTGCCATTGCGGCGATCGCCGGCGATCGTCGACATGGTCAGCAGCGGTACCACGAGGAACGCCAACTGTGCCAGCTGGCCCAGCAGCGGCACGCCGACCAGATCGGTGAAACCGGGGCCGTCCGGCCGTGCAGCGTTCTGGATCTGTCCGGCCAGAAAGCCCCCCAGCAGCAAGGTGAAGTTCCACGCCAGCCACGCCAGCGTCAACGCGGCCAACACCCAGGCCAGCGGACGCACCAGCAGCCGGCGCCACTCCAGTCGTGTCACTGCCAGCAGACTCATGCGGCGCGCGCCGGGTGGGTGTGGCCGTTCATCGCAATCTCGAAGAAGGTCCGCTCCAGTGCCGCGTGATCGTCGCTGTGCACGACGCCGTCGTGGCGCAGCGTGCCCTCGTGCAGGATCGCCACGCGATCGCAGACGGCGGTTACTTCGGCCAGCAGGTGGGTGGAGAGGATCACCGCAGTGCCTGCAGCGGATTGTTCGCGGATCAACGTGCGCAACGCGGCGACCTGTACCGGATCGAGCGCGTTGGCCGGTTCGTCCAGCACCAGCAGCGCCGGCTTGTGCATCAGCGCGCAGGCCAGTCCGAGGCGTTGGCGCTGGCCTTGCGACAGCACGCCAGCCAAGCGCCGCGCCAGCGGCTGCAGCTCCAGCCGCTCGATGATTGCCGCGCGTGCCTGTTTCAACGCGGCGCCACGCAGGCCGCGCAGCTGACCGTGCGCGTCCAGATGCTCGCTCACCGTCAGTTCCGGCCACAGCGGGGCACGTTCGGGCAGCCAGCCGATCAGCTGGCGCGCCAGTTCGGGGCGTTCCAGAAAATCCTCGCCGTTCAGCTCGATGCTGCCGCTGTCCGGTCGCAACGCGCCGGCAATCATCGACAAGGTGGTCGACTTGCCGGCGCCGTTGACGCCGAGCAGGCCCAGCACCTGGCCCGACAACAGGGTCAGGCTCAGATTCTGAACGGCGGCCCGGCCGGCGCGACGGCGGCTGAGTTGTTCCAGTCGCAGGACAGGCTCGATGGAAACGGCAGTTGGCAAGGTCATTGCCTGATTGTCATGGCGCCCCCACTGTTTAGACAACAGGTGATTGCCATACCCGCGAACTAACGTCGGATTAGCTTCTGCCTCTTGACGGCCTGTTACTATTGTGGGCCCAGCCATGCTGGCGGGTATGGAAACCCCTCGATTAGACTGATTTCGTTCCTCACCCGGTGCTTTCCATGCTCGATGCAGTGCTCAATTTCCTGAACAACGGTCTCACCGGCGCAAGCTGGGGCCAGATCGTGGTCTACATGCTGATCGTGACCCAGCTCACCATCTTCACGGTGACGCTGTACCTGCATCGCAGCCAGACCCATCGCGGCGTGGATTTCCACCCGGTGCTGGCGCATTTCTTCCGTTTCTGGGGCTGGCTGACCACCGGCATGGTCACCCGGGAGTGGGTGGCGGTGCATCGCAAGCATCACGCCAAGGTCGAGACCGAGGAAGATCCGCACAGCCCGATGATCTACGGCATCAAGAAGGTGTTCTGGGACGGCGTCTCGCTGTACCGCGATGCCTGCGAGTCGAAGCAGGACATGGAACAGTACGGCCGCGGCACGCCGGACGACTGGGTCGAACACAACGTCTATGGTGCGCATCCGTACTGGGGTCCGACCCTGATGCTGCTGATCAGCATCGCGCTGTTCGGCGTGATCGGCGCCGCGCTGTGGGCCGTGCAAATGGTGTGGATTCCGTTCTGGGCCGCCGGCTTCGTCAACGGCATCGGCCACTGGGCCGGGTATCGCAACTTCGAGAGCGCCGACACCGCACGCAACCTGATTCCGTGGGGCTTCTGGATCGGCGGTGAAGAGCTGCACAACAATCATCACGCGTTCCCCAGCTCGGCCAAGTTCGCGCTGCGCAAGTGGGAATTCGACATCGGCTGGGCGGCCATCTGCATGTTCCGCGCAGTCGGCCTGGCCAAGGTGCTGCGCGTGGCGCCATCGCTGGATGTGCGTCCGAACGTGCGCCTGCCCGATGCGGAGACGCTGAAGGCCGTGCTGACCCACCGCTTCCAGGCGATGACCGACTTCTACCGCGGCGTGATCATCCCGACCCTGCGCGACGAAGCCCAGCATGCCGGCGAGAGCCTGAAGGCCGTGCCGCGCCGCATGCGTCTGGCGCTTGCCGACGGCGGGCGCTGGCTGGACAACGAAAGCAGTGCGAAGCTGCAGGCCGTGCTGGCCAAGCGTCCCACGCTGAACATCGTGTGCGACTTCCGCGCCCGTCTCGCAGCGTTGATGGAACAGCGCGGTGCCGAGCAGGCACTGAAGGGTCTGCAGCAGTGGATCCACGAGGCCGAAGAAAGCGGTATTCGTGCACTGCAGGAATTTGCCCAGCGGCTCAAGGGTTACACCGTCGCGACGGCCTGATTCTCCGAAATCAATGCTCCAGCAAAACCCGCCTTCGTGGCGGGTTTTGTTTTTTGGCGTCATGGGACTCGAATAATCCCCGAACATCGTCATTCCGGCGGAGGCCGGAGGCGTTCTTCAACAGCGAAGCTGGTCATGCATCTGGCCTTGCGCGGCGGCAACATGGAGGACCAAGTTTGCCATGGTGCGTCGCCGGCCCAGCCGTCCGTTTGTGCAAAAGAAAACCCGCCACGTGGGCGGGTTTTCTTTGGGTGATCTAGGCTTCGCTGTTGCAAAGCGATCCCGGCCTGCGCCGGGATGATCCGCGCTATGCGCAGATCACTTGATCTTGCCTTCCTTGTACATCACGTGCTTGCGCACGACCGGATCGTACTTCTTGAACTCGAACTTTTCCGGCGTGTTCTTCTTGTTCTTCTGCGTGGTGTAGAAGTGGCCGGTGCCGGCCGAGGAGATCATGCGGATCTTGTCTTGGGTCTTGTTTGCCATGATTTAATCCTCAGACCTTGTCGCCGCGGGCACGCATTTCGGCAATCACGGCTTCGATGCCATTCTTGTCGATCGTGCGCAAGGCGTTGTTGGACACACGCAGCTTGATCCAGCGATTCTCGCTGGCGACCCAGAAGCGACGCTCATGCAGGTTCGGCAACCAGCGGCGACGGGTACGGTTGTTGGCGTGCGAAACGTTGTTGCCGCTCTGCACACCCTTACCGGTGACTTGACATACACGGGCCATGACGACCTCCGTTGAATGACTTCAGAAGCCGTGGCTTTGAAAGTCGGTAAACACCCGTTAGCCAGGGTGACATCGGCCCAGCGGCGCTGTGCGCCACGCGATGCTGGAGGTTGTTGCTTCGCATGATCGTGAGGTCCGTACCGCGTGGCGGACTGCCCGGAAACTCCGGGTCGATCGAGGCGAGCCGCGTATTCTCGCAGAAAAACAAGGCTGTGCGCAATCTGTTCCGTCCTGCCGGATGCCGTCCGGCGTGCGTGCCGAGGGGATGTATGGAACAATCGTCCTCTTTTTCGACAAGTCCAGACCCGAGGAACTCCCGATGGCGCAAGAGATCACCAACGACCAGGCCAGCGGCCAGGCCAGTCAACCCCAGCTGGTGATGCAGAAGATCTATGTGAAGGACGTTTCCTTCGAGGCGCCGAATGCGCCGCAGATCTTCCAGGAAATCGACGGGCAGGATCAGCCGCAGGTGCAGCTGAACCTGGGTCAGAAGGCCACCGATCTGGGCAACAACCTGTATGAAGTGGTGCTCAGCCTCACGCTGACCTGCACGGTCGGCCAGCGCACTGCCTATCTGGCCGAAGTGGAGCAGGCCGGGCTGTTCGGCATCGCCGGCTTCAACGAGATGGATCATGCCGGGATCATCGGCAGCTATTGCCCGAACCTGCTGTTCCCGTATGCCCGCCAGGTGATTTCCTCGCTGGTGCTGGAAGGCGGCTTCCCGCCGTTCCTGCTGCAGCCGATCAATTTCGACGCGCTGTTCGCCGAGCAGCAGCGCCGCGGAATGGGTGGCGACGAGGTCCCGGCCACGCTCAACAGCTGAGTCGACGGCATGGCTGAAAACCCGACGCTGACCGTTCTCGGTGCCGGCTCCTGGGGCACCGCGCTGGCGGCACTGACGGCGCGCAATGGCGTGCCGACCCGGTTGTGGGGACGTGACCACGGCGCGCTGGCGGCAATGGCGGCGAGCCGTTGCAACCAGCGCTATCTGCCGGACATCGAGCTGCCCGCAGAACTGGCCTACGAAAGCGATCTGGCCAGCGCCGTGCGCGGTGCCGACATCGTGCTGATCGTGGTGCCCAGCCATGCGTTCGCCGCGATGCTGGCCGAGCTGGCGCCGCTGCTTGATGCCCACACCGCGATCGCGTGGGCGACCAAGGGTTTCGAGCCGGGCACCGGACGTTTCCTGCACGAGCTGGTGGCCGAACAGCTGCCCGGCCGTGCTGCGGCGGTGGTCACCGGCCCGTCGTTCGCGAAGGAAGTGGCGGCTGGCCTGCCCAGTGCGGTTACCGTGCATTCGGACGACGCGGCATTCGCGCAGCAGCTGGCGAGCCTGCTGCACGCGCCCAATCTGCGGGCGTATTCCGGCGGCGACATGCTCGGTGCCGAACTCGGCGGCGCGATGAAGAACGTGCTGGCGGTCGCCACCGGCATCGCCGATGGCATGCAGCTCGGCCTGAACGCCCGTGCCGGCCTGATCACCCGCGGCATGAACGAGATGCTGCGTCTGGGCGTGGCACTCGGTGCGCGACCGGAGACGCTGATCGGCCTGTCCGGCCTCGGTGATCTGGTGCTGACCTGCACCGGCGACCTGTCGCGCAATCGCCGGCTCGGCCTCGCGCTGGGACGGGGCGTGGCGATCGACGAAGCGGTGCGCCAGATCGGTCAGGTGGTGGAGAGCATCCTCACCGCCGACGAGGTGGCGCGGCTGGCTGACAAGCATGGGCTGGACCTGCCGATCAGTGCCGGCGTGCGCGCCGTGCTGCATGGCGAGGTCACTCCGGCCGACGGGCTCAAGGCGCTAATGGCGCGCGAGCAGAAGCCGGAATATCCGCAGGGTCTGTTCGGCGCCGCATGAGCCATTCCGCTGGCGTTGCGGGTTCCTCAATCCGCATGCATGACGACAGTCGCATCCTGCCTCCGCGCTGCTAAGCTCAACGTTTTGGTTGTCGCCACGGATCGCATGCGCATGCAGCAACCGGACGAGAAACAGCACGACGCCACAGCGCCGGCCAGCGAAGACGAAGCCTTGCCGCAGGCATGGCGACGGCTGCTGGCTGCGCCGAAGCCGGCCGTGGTCAGCGACCATGGCGTGCTCGGTTTCTTTCTGGAAGTGATGCCGGAGGAAGGCGCCGCGTACGCCCGGCTGGATGTGGCGCCGGTACTGCTGGCGGTGGCCGAACACGGTCGCTACGCACGGCCGGTGCCGCTGGACAGCCGGCACCTGGCGCAGTCGCCGCTGCAGCCGCACGAGCAGCGCCTCGCCGCCACCATGCTGGGATTACCGCAGAACGTGCGCAAGAGCCGCAGTTATGCGCGCCTCGGCGGTCATGTCGGCGACACCTTGCTGGCCGAGATCCTCGATACCGCACCGTGCTTCCTCGGCGGACTGGCCGGACTGCGGCTGTCGCGCGGCAAGTCGCATCAACTGAACTGGCATTGGCAGATGGAGCCGGACGGCAGCCAGCGCCTGCTGCCGTTGCTGCCGCACAGTCAGCGCCTGCTGCGCATCGACGGCCTGTGGTATCTCGACGCCGAGCGCGCCACCGTGGGTCCGTTCGATGCCGCGGCCGAGGAAACCCACTGGCTGGAATTGCCGCCGCTGAAGCACGAGCACGGCCGCCGCCTGCGCAACCGCCTGCCGGGCAGCCGGCTGGCGACGCGGGTGCCGCTGCCGCAGGTATTCGGCGATGTGCGTCGCTCGCAACTGGCGCCGAAGCCGGTGCTGATCCTGCACGCGCTGACCCGTCACGCGCGACTGGCTGCCGGCACGCCGCCGCTGGGCTATGCGCGGCTGGCGTTCGACTACGCCGGCGAACGCCTGCCCGGTCGTGGCGGCGAGCCATTGGTTCGCCGCGTGCGCAACGGCCAGCTGGTCGAGATCACCCGTCGCCGCGCCGAAGAGCTGTCCGCGATGGAGCAGCTCGAGCGCGCTGGCCTTACCCCCGGCGTGGACACCGAAGGCCTGCCGTGGGACGTCGCCGAAACGCTGCCTGAAGATGCGTGGCTGTTTCCCGGCACCGGCTATGCCGGGGCGTTGGAGGTCAACACGCCGGCGCGCTGGCTGGCGTTGCGGCCGAAGCTCGAGGCGGAAAATTTCCAGGTCGAGTACGCGCCGAGCTTCCCGTTCGAAGTACTGGAAGGTCCGGTGTGCTGGTACGGCCAGGCGGTGGAAGACAACGACGATCACGCGTTCGATCTGGAAATCGGCATCGAGCTGGATGGTCAGCGGTACAACCTGTTGCCCGCCGTGGCGCAGGCGCTCGCCGAGCATCAGTTGAATCTGAGCCCGGCGCCGAACGAGCCGGAAGACGCCGTGTGGTACGCGCCGGTCGATGCACGTCGCCGCGTGCCGGTGCGCCTGAAGGAGCTGCGCGGGCTGCTGGCACCGCTGGCCGAATACCTGGAGAAACCGCGCAAGAAGCTGCATCTGCCGCGGGTGCAGGCCGGTCGGCTGGAGGAACTCGTCGCGGCGATGCCCGGCGGCGGCACGCTGGAAGCGGCCGAGCCGTTGCTCGGCTTCGCCGCCCGCCTGCGCGATGCCGCCGAGCGTGCCAGCGATGCGGTGCCGGAGGGACTCACGGTGGAGATGCGGCCGTACCAGCGCGAGGGCCTGCGCTGGTTGAACGCGCTGGCCGAAGCCGGCGTCGGCGGTGTGCTGGCCGACGACATGGGCCTGGGCAAGACGCTGCAGCTGATCACGCATCTGCTGTCGCTGAAACAGAGCGGCGCACTGACCCAGCCGGCACTGATCGTGGTGCCGACCAGCCTGATTCCGAACTGGCAATCGGAGATCGCGCGCTTCGCGCCGATGCTGCACGTATTGACCCTGCACGGGCCGCAGCGCGCCGAGGAATTCGCCCAGCTCGGCGCGCAGGACATCGTGCTGACCAGCTACGCGCTGCTGCCGCGCGACGTGGTCACCTTGAGGAAACAACCCTTTGCGCTGATCGTGCTGGACGAGGCGCAGCAGGTGAAGAACCCGCGCACGCAGGCACGCCGCGCGCTGCTCAGCCTGCGCACGCCGCGCTATGTCTGCCTCACCGGCACGCCGCTGGAAAACCACCTGGGCGAGCTGTGGTCGCAGATCGATCTGGCGGTGCCGGGCCTGCTCGGCGACGAAGGCGCGTTCCGCCGTTTCTACCGCGTGCCGATCGAGAAGCAGCACGACGAGGAATGCCAGCAGCGGCTCAACCTGCGCCTCGCGCCGTTCATCCTGCGTCGGACCAAGGCGCAGGTGGCGAAGGAATTGCCGCCGAAGACCGAGATCACCCGCCGGGTGGTGCTGGAAGGTCGCCAGCGCGAACTGTATGAAGGCCTGCGCCTGTCGCTGGCCGAGGAATTGCGCGAGGTGATCGCGCAGCGCGGCATCGCGCACTCCGGCATCGTGGTGCTCGATGCGCTGCTCAAGCTGCGCCAGGTTTGCTGCGATCCGCGGCTGGTGAAACTGGAGGTGGCGCGTGGCGTGCACGAGTCGGCCAAGTTCGAACTGCTGATGGATATGCTGCCGGCGCTGCTCGACGAAGGCCGCAAGGTACTGCTGTTCTCGCAATTCACCGGCATGCTGAAACTGATCGCGGCCGAGCTCGATCGCCGGCGCATCCGCTATGTCACCCTCACCGGGGATACGCGTGATCGTGCCGAGCCCGTGCAGCGTTTCCAGAACGGCGAGGTACCGCTGTTCCTGCTGTCGCTGAAGGCTGGCGGCGTGGGCCTCAACCTCACCGCGGCCGACACCGTGATCCACTACGACCCGTGGTGGAATCCGGCCGCCGAAGCGCAGGCCAGCGATCGCGCCCATCGCATCGGTCAGGACAAGCCGGTGTTCGTGTTCCGCCTGATCACCAGCGGTACGGTGGAAGAGCGCATCGAAGAGTTGAAGGCGCGCAAGGCCGAACTCGCCGCGGCCGTACTGGAAGGCGGCGGCAGCCGCGAAAAACTCAGCTTCGAACAGGCCGACCTGGATACCTTGCTGGCACCGGGCTGACGCCCCGCGGCTGCGTGTGTCGCTGGTTCAATGCATCGTTCAGGACGACGGCGACATGCGCGTGCGCAGCAGGGCATCGACGGACTGCTGCCATTCCGGCGAACCGGGTTTCGATTGCGGCGCTTCCTGGCCCAGCTTGTTCTGCACGGTCTGGTTCCATTCGGGCGAACCGCGCCGCGGGCCATGACCGTCGTCGATGTCCAGCGATCGATCGACCCATGCATACCATTCGGCAGAGCCGAGCGCAGCATTGGCGGGTGCGGTCTGGCCGGCTGCAGCTTGCGATGGTGCCGGCGTAGGCGAACACGCGGCGAGCAGCAGGGCGAGTGGGAGGCTGGCGACGAGTCGGCGCATGGGCGGCTCCGTGGATGACAGGTCTAGGAGCCTAGTGCCTGCGCAGGCGCGGGGGATTAATTTTTCATGATGCCGGCAACCCTGTTCAGGTCGTTGCAGCGAAGGCGTCGGCGCGACGCGCGAGACTGTTCAGTCGCGTGCGGCAACCTCATCGATATGCCGCAGCAGATCGGCGGGATCGTCGTAGACGCGAAACGCGCCCGACTGCTGCAACTCCGCCAGGCCGTAACCGCCGGAGAGCAGGCCGACGCCGAGTGCGCGGGCACGCTGGGCGGCAAGCATGTCCCACACACTGTCGCCGATCACCAGCGACTGGTGGATGTCCACACCCAGACGCGCGGCGGCGGCGAGGAACAGGTCCGGGTCAGGCTTGGCGTGGCGCACCTGGTCGCGCGTCACCACCGGTATCTTCGACGGATCGACGCCGAGTGCTTCGAGATTGTGCGCTGCGGTTTCCATCCGTCCGCTGGTGGCGATCGCCCACGGGATGTCCTGCGCGGTCAGATAGGCCAGCAGTTCGCGCGCACCCGGCAGCGGTCGCACCGAACCCTGCGTATGCTGCCGGTTGAACGCCTCGGCATGCCAGTCGCGCAGCCGCGCCAGACGCTCCTCGGTGATCTCCAGCCCGGTCTCGCGCAGCAGGATGTTCGCGAACAGGCCGCCGCTCATGCCGATCTTGCGGTGAATGCGCCACACCGACAGCTCCACGCCCTCCTTGTCCAGCGCTTCCTTCCACGCCAGTACGTGCTGGTAGACGCTGTCGACGAGAGTGCCGTCGAGGTCGAACAGAAAAGCGGTGTCGTTGCGTGGCATCTCGAATCTCCATCGTCGGCCGGAAGGCCAAGCATGGCGCATGGGTGGTGGTGATGCAGGGCCAGCCGGGCAATCCGGTCTCCGGCTCAACGCATCAGGTCGATCTTGCGCAAGCCGCGCCGAATCGCTTCGAGGTTGCCTTCATCCGGCCAGCCGACGACCTTGTCGACGACCGCGCCATGGCTGAGAAAGTAGAACGTCGGCGTCTCGAAGCGCTCGACCATGGGCAGCGTGGCATCGTCGTAGGCGATGCCGAGCCGCAGCGCGGGGTGTGTCTGATTCCAGTCCTGCACGGCATCGAAGGCGGTGATCTCGTCGGGCGGAGTCACCCATTGCGCATGGTCGCGAAACAGCTCGCGCAGCAGCGGGTCGGCCTCGATGTCGCGCGCGGCGTTGCGCGAAAAATGGCAGCCGGTCGATGCCAGCACCACCACTTGCGCGGGCGCGCGGATATTGAAGCGAAAGCGCACCAGCTCGCGTTTGCGTGTGCCGGGAGTGGCGATCCACAGGCTGGGTTGGCCGTCGCGGATACGGCTGGCGGTATGCATGACTGGCGCCGGATTGCGTTCGATCAGCGGATGCGCGGCAAGCAGCGCGCGGGCCTCGTCGGCATGGTGGGTGGTGAGCAGCATCTCATAGAGATTGCCGGCATGCGGGCGATCGACGCGGTGACGGCGTGCCAGCTCGGAGAAGTCACTGCGCATGTCGGCCAGATAGCTCGGCTGACTGGTGACATGGAAGGCCAATGTCGTCGCCGCGCGAAACAGGAACTCCACGTCGCGGTCACTGAGGGCATGCCGCTGGGCATCTGTCTGGAAGGGGGTGAACTGCTCTGCGTAGATGCGGCTGAGCGTCTGCGTCAGGGCGGTGTTGTCTTCGCCCGTATCGGACGCGGCGATCAGCCGGTCGTAAGGGGATTCCAGCGTGCTGGCCTGCCTGTCATCGCTGGCAGGGCGTGGCGCGCTGCGTGCGTCCAGAGCAATCGCATAATTCTGTGCGCCGAACAGGCGCAACAAGGTATACGCCTGTTCGCGGGTGAGTTCATAGCTCAGATCGTCGAGGCTCATCCCGCCCAGACCATGCTCGCCAAAGATAATGCTGTCGAGGAACCGCCGCTGCGCGCCTGGCGTGAGCCAGCTCAACGGCGAACTCGCGGCCGGCGTATCGTGCAGATAGGCATCCAGCTGTGCGCGTGTGACGATCGGTTTGGCGGGAATGACCGATTCTGCGAGAGTGGTGACGCCGGCATCCGACGTTCTCGGCGACTCCGTTGCCAGCACGGCGCATGGCAGCATCGGCGTCAACGCGAACAGCAGACGGGCGATGACGGTGTACGACATATCGCGTTCCCCGGATTCCTGTCGAAAGAATCAGTGCGGCGATCCGCTGCGTTACTGACTAACGACGCTGCAACAGCGACCCACCCGAATCGACCACCGCCAGTGCGGCGGCGCCGATCAGGCCGGGTTCGGGATTCATGATCGCCTGCGTCGGCACCTGTTCCATGGTGACGCGGAAACGGCCCTTCGCCTCGAAGCGCTCGCGGAAACCGCCGCGCTCCATCCATGGCAGCAGGATCGGCACCAGTCCGCCGGTGAGATACACGCCGTCCCACGCGCCCAGCGTCATCACCAGATCGCCGGCGACGCTGCCGAAGATGCCGGCGAAGGTTTCCACCACCTGCACGCACATCGGATCGCTGTTCGCGTTGGCGCGCGCACTGATGTCTTCGGGCTTCAATGCCTCGGGTGTATGCCCGGCGATTTCGCAGAGCACGGTGTAAAGGTTCACCAGACCGTTGCCGCAGACAATCCGTTCATTGGAGACCCGGCCGTAGCGCTGATTGAGCCGCTTGAGGATTTCGATGTCCTCCGGCGTGTGCGCGGCGAAACCGGCGTGGCCACCTTCGGTCTGCAGCACGCTGCACTTGCCCTGACGCAGCAGCAAGCCGCCGACACCAAGCCCGGTGCCGGGGCCGACGATCACGAAGGTCTGTTCATCCTGCGCACCGAGCTGCGGCAAGGGCAGTTTGCCGACGGGTACCAGATCACTTGGTTGCAACAGCATCACGGCCATGCTCTGCGCCGCAAAATCGTTGACCAGCCGCACCGATTGCAGGCCGAGTTCGGCCTGCAGCTTGTGTGCCGAGATCGCCCACGGGTTGTTGGTGATCTGCACCGTCTCGCCATCGCAGATGCGGCCGGCGGCGGCGATCAGCGCATGCTGCGCGTGCAGTCCGCTGTCGGCAAAGTACTGGCGGATCGCGTCGGCCAGCGAAGCGAAATCACTGACCTGGTAACGCCGCACGTTGTCCATCTGGAACGGCATGCTCGCGGCCGGATCCGAAACGGCGAAACGGACGTTGGTTCCGCCGAGATCGGCGAGCAGGGTCGGGGCCGGAACGTGCATCGGAACTCCATCGGGTGACGCGGAAACGGCAAGCGTGCCGTGAATGCTGCCTAGCGTCCAGCATCGCGGCGAATCCGGGATGCTGGCGGGCAGTCTTCAATGGTCCGGCCAGGTCTACTTTTCCTGTTTGGGTGGCTTGGGTTTTGGTTTGGGTTTTGGCTTTGGCTTGTGTTTGTGCGGCGGGCTCGGTGCCGGTGCAGGACTTGGCGCTGCGCCTTGCAAGGCGCTGAGCAAGGTCTGGCCGTTCGGGCTACCCAACCCGGTGCAGGCGTCCCAGCCCGGACCGGCGGCGTAACTGCCATTGTTGCCCTGGGTGATGTCGCGGAACGCCTTGCGGCCGACGCCGTACAGGGTGGTATTCGCCGCACCCAGTGAATGGCCGAGCTGCTGATTGAGGCGAGCCACCAGTGCGGTCCATAGTGGCGCGACCGCACTGGTGCCGCCGACGACTTCGTTCTGGCCGTCGACGCGCACGTCGTAGCCGGTGAGGGGATCCGCGTTGCCGGCGATATCCGGTACGCCGCGGCCGACGAAACCGCCCGGTGCCGCGGGAACTTTTGCTGCCACCTGCCATGTCGGCAGCGCGAACACGGCGCTGACACCGCCACCGGTGGCACCCTCGTTGCCGGCGGTCTCGTTCCATACCACTTCGCTCTTGATCGCGTTGCCGCTGCCGATCAGTTTGGTGCCACCGCAGGCCAGCACGGACGGGCTGGAGGCGGGGTAGTCTGCCGTCGGCTGGCCGCTGCTGACACCATCGCTGGAACCGTTGTCGCCGGCCGCCACGGTCACCGTCACGCCCAGCGCGGCAGCATCTTCCAGCGCCGTCTCCATTGCATTGCGCGATGCCGCGCTCCAGCCGCTTTCGGGCCCGCCCCAGCTGATTGACATCACCGTGGCCGGTTGCGTGCTGCTGTGCGCGGCCTGCGAGATCGCGTTGTAGAAGCCCTGGTCGGTGTTGGCCGCGAAGTAGACGACAAACTTCGCCGCCGGCGCCAGCGCACCGGAGACTTCGATGTCCAGCATAACTTCCGCATCCGCGGCGCCGCCGGGCTGGTTGCTGCCGCTGTCGACGGAAACCGCGGTGATCGAAGGCGTCTTCAGGCCGAGTCCGCTGAAGTAGGTATCCAGATCGGCCTGCACATAGCCGCCGCCGAGTTCGATGATCGCGATGATCTGGCCGCTGCCGTCGCCAGTGGGGAAGTTGTACAACTGGCCGACCTGCAACGGCGTGTAGGTGTTGGTGGGCTGCGCCTGTGCGATGCGGAAATGCGGCTGCGCGACCGGACGCTGGTCCAGTCCCAGCACGGCGATGATGGCCGGATCGGGCAGGATGGGTGCCTGCGCGCTGCCCACGTAGGGCGCGCCGCCGGACGTCAACTCGTAATGGCCCAGCTGTACGCCGAACGCCTGCTGCAGCGATTGCGCGGTGCCGCGCAGATGCAGGGTGCGCCGGTCCTGGTCGCAGGCCAGCTCCTGCAGGCCGTGCTGGCTGCTGAAGGTGCGCAAACGCGTTACGTCGGCCGGGTCGGCGCCGTAACGCGCCACGAAATCGGCATGCCGGGCGCTGCGCGATGCTGACGGTGCCAGCGTGCGCAGAGGGCTCTTGCGCCGCAGCACCAGGGTCACGTCGAGCGTTTCGTTCGGGTCATGTGGTCCCAGATAGCGGGCATTGCTGGGTAGATGCCAGTTGGCAGTCGCGACGGCGGGCTTGGTCTTGCTCATGAGGCTTCCTCCGGCTGGGTCGACGGCGCGGAGGGTGCGCCCCAGGGCGTTACGGCAAGGTGTCCACGGTGTTGGAATGGTTGCGACAAGGGTGCAGGCAATGCCGCAGCGCGGCCGCAGGCTTTGCGTTGTGGCCTAAAATGCCCGGGATATCACCCGCCAGGACCTGCCATGAGCTTTCCCGCCATCCGCATGCGCCGCATGCGTCGCGACGCCTTTTCCCGCGCGCTGATGCGCGAGCACACCTTGCTGGCCAGCGACCTGATCATGGTCGCATTCGTGATCGAGGGTGAAGGCCAGCGCGAGCCGGTGCCATCGATGCCCGGCGTGGATCGGCTGTCGATCGACGAGCTGCTGAAACTGGCCGGCGAATGCGTGAAGCTCGGCATCCCGGCGCTGGCCTTGTTCCCGTCGCCCGGTTCGTCAGTGAAGAGCGAGGACGCCGCCGAGGCGTGGAATCCGCAGGGACTGATGCAGCGCGCGACCCGCGCGCTGAAGGCGAAGTACCCCGAACTGGGCCTGATCGGCGACGTGGCGCTCGATCCGTACACCACGCACGGCCAGGACGGCCTGATCGATGACACCGGTTACGTGATGAACGAGCCCACCGTAGAGGCGCTGATCAAGATGTCGCTGGCGCAGGCCGAAGCCGGCATGGATTTCGTGGCGCCGTCGGACATGATGGACGGCCGCATTGGCGCGATCCGCGAGGCACTGGAAGATGCCGGCCGTATCCACACGCGCATCCTCGCCTATTCGGCGAAATACGCCTCCGCGTTCTACGGCCCGTTCCGCGATGCGGTCGGTTCGTCGGCGAACCTCGGCAAGGGCAACAAGCACACCTACCAGATGGACGTCGCCAACAGCGACGAGGCGCTGCACGAAGTCGAGCTGGATATCGCCGAAGGCGCCGACGCGGTGATGGTGAAGCCGGGCCTGCCGTATCTCGACATCGTGCGCCGGGTGAAGGACACGTTCGGCGTGCCGACCTTCGTGTATCAGGTCAGCGGCGAGTACGCGATGTTGAAAGCGGCGTCGCAGAATGGCTGGCTGGATGAGAAGGCGGTGGTGCTGGAGTCGCTCACGGCGATGAAGCGTGCCGGAGCCGATGCGATTCTTACCTACTACGCGATCGATGCGGCGCGGTGGTTGCGCGGGGAGTAGGGGAAGTCAGCTTTGTTATGGCTGCTTTCGACCCGGCATAGCTATTCTAAAAAATTGGCTCTGCGAAGATTTAAATCGCCATGGGTGACAGGATGCCTTTCGGATTTGTGACTAGCTTTACCATTCGCTGTCAGTCAAGGCGCGCGAAGTGGATCGTTGGCGTCACAGTGGTTCTTGCCGGCCTGAATTTTGTCCCATTGTGGATTGTGAACTATATGAACGGCGGCGCGTCCGCCGTTAATGGGTACATCCGAAACGCTCATTATTTTGTCTGCTCTCATGGCACTTGTTCCGAGGTCTCCAAGCAGATGTGGGAGCGCAGTTACTGGTTTGCATATTCCGCACTGGGCGGCCTCTTCGTCGTCGTCGCCATGCTTGCAATCTTTTTTGCTAAAGGCGAAGTGATCTTTGATTCGACCAAGAGCCCATAAATACGTGGCTGTGATTTGAAGTCCGCTTGTAGTTGGAAGTGGTTATCCGCTGGCAGATGAGCATGTGCTTCATGCGTACTGCGCAATCCCATTGCCAAACGACCAGTTCTCCTTCGCCACCTCGACCAGATTGATGAATACGTCCTCGGGACGCAGGCCCGGTTCCGCGGAAAAATTCTCGACGATGCCGCGGTACAGCGCCTGTTTCTGTTCCACCGCGCGTCCGCTATTGCAGGTGATCTGCACGATTACCAGGTCGTCGCTGCGGGTGATGCCGAGATAGTCAGGGTCGTAGTCGAACTCGTCGGCGTCGTGCAGGCTGACCAGAATGAAGCGGTCGTTCTCCGGCACGTTGAAGGTTTCGCGCATGGCCTGGTAGATACCGTTGCGCAGGGCGGCGAGGTGGGCGGACGACTTGCCGCGGCGGAGCGAGATGCGAACCAGTGGCATGGGAACTCTCCATGAGGAGGAGGCACCGTAGATTGGGGCAGGTGGTGCGAACCCCAACACCCGTCAGCCTCCTGAAGTTGGTGCGTGTTCTCGGTGGCACGGTAGCAACATCGAAGAGGTGATGCATGGCGATGCTGCTGATCGCAGCCGAAACAAACCGGGGCAGCGGCGCGATACCATGTGCTTTTGGCAGCGTTGCCACGAGGCCTCCGGCATGCATGACATCTGCTGTGTCCTTTCTCTCGATCCATCATCCCGAGTCCGCAAGCCATGACACCCACGCGTCTTGAAATCACTCGTCCCGACGACTGGCACCTGCATCTACGCGATGGGGATGCGCTGGCCTCGGTGATCGGCCACACCGCGCGGCGTTTTGCGCGCGCCATCGTGATGCCGAACCTGAAGCCGCCGGTGACGATGGTTGCACAGGCTGAAGATTATCGTCGACGGATTCTGGCGAGTTTGCCGGCGGGCATGCGCTTCCAGCCGCTGATGACGCTGTACCTCACCGAGACTACCCCGGTCGAAGAGATCATTCGAGCCAAGAACAGCGACAGCGTGTTTGCGGTGAAGTATTACCCCGCTGGCGCCACCACCAACTCGCAGTCCGGTGTGCGCGAGCTGTCGCGGGTGTATCAGGTGCTCGAGGCGATGGAGAAACACGAGCTGCCCTTGCTGCTGCATGGCGAGGTCACTGATCCGGATATTGACATCTTCGATCGCGAACGTGTTTTCATCGAGCGCCACCTGATCCCGCTGCAGGCCCGGTTTCCGGCCTTGCGCATGGTGCTGGAGCACATCACTACCCGGGATGCAGTCGAGTTCGTCCGTGGCGCGCCGGCCAACGTGGCGGCCACCATCACCGCGCATCATCTGCTGCTCAACCGCAACGCGCTGTTCGAGGGTGGCATCCGCCCGCACAACTACTGCGCGCCGATCCTCAAGCGGGAGGCGCATCGTGCCGCCTTGTTGCAGGCGGCCATCAGCGGCGATCCGCACTTCTTCCTCGGCACCGACAGCGCGCCACATCCGCGCGAGGCGAAGGAAGCGGCCTGCGGCTGCGCGGGGCTCTATACGGCGCATGCAGCGCTAGAGCTGTATGCCGAAGCGTTCGAGCAGGCGGGCAGGCTGGATCGGCTCGAAGCGTTTGCCAGCTTCCATGGCCCGGATTTCTACCGTCTGCCGCGGAACCAGGATCGCATTGCGCTCGAACGCACCTCATGGACCGTGCCGGACGAATATCCGCTGGCCGGGTCTATCTGCACGCCGATGCGAGCGGGCGAGGCAGTGGCATGGTCGGTGGTGAAATAGTCCATCCCTCTGATGGATGTGCTGGGTACCGAAGCGCATCCGTCAAAAGCGACCCCGCCCCGGCCCTCCCCTGCAAGCAGGGGAGGGAGTAAAAGCCTAGCTTGCTTCGGGCCCGGGAGGCTCAGTAGGCGAACTCGCGGAACACCGGATCCACACTGCCGCCCCATGTACCGTGGAACAGCTCCAACTTGCGCTCGGCGGGCGTCTGGTTGGCCTGCACGATCTCGATCATCGGTTCGAGGAAGATGCTTTCGTCGGCGCCATTCCTGTTGAGGCGGGCGCGGCGCTTGAGGCCTTGACCGGCGATCTTCAGCGCTTCCTCGGCGAGGTCGCGCACCGTGCCGTTGCGGAACGGCAACTTCAGCGCGTGCTTCGGTACGCCGTCGCGCAGTGCGTGTCGTTCCTCGCGGCTGAAGTCCTTGACCAGATCCCACGCGGCATCCAGCGCCTCGTCGTCGTACAGCAGGCCGACCCAGAACGCGGGCAGGGCGCACAGGCGATTCCACGGGCCGCCATCGGCGCCACGCATTTCCAGGTACTGCTTCAGCCGCACTTCCGGGAAGGCGGTGGTGAGGTGGTCGGCGAAGTCCTTCATGGTCGCGTGCGTACCCGGCAGCAGCGACAGGTCCCCGGTCATGAACTTCTTGAAATCCTGGCCGGCCAGGTCGATGTACTTGCCGTCCTGGAAGCTGAAGTACATCGGCACGTCGAGGATGTAGTCGACATAGCGTTCGTAACCGAAACCATCGGCGAACACGAAGTCGAGCATGCCGGTACGATCCTTGTCAGTATCGGTCCAGATATGCGAGCGATACGATAGATAGCCGTTTGGACGTCCTTCGGTGAACGGCGAATCGGCGAACAGCGCGGTGGCGATCGGCTGCAGCGCCAGGCTCACGCGGAACTTCTTGATCATGTCCGCTTCGGACGAGAAATCCAGGTTCACCTGCACCGTGCAGGTCCGCGTCATCATGTCCAAGCCGAGCGAGCCGACCTTGGGCATGTATTCGCGCATGATCTTGTAGCGGCCCTTCGGCATCCACGGCATCTCGTCTCGGCGCCACTTCGGCTGGAAACCCATGCCGAGGAAGCCGAGGCCCATGCCGTCGGCGATAGAGCGGACTTCCTCAAGGTGCGAGTTCACCTCGCAACAAGTCTGGTGGATCGTCTCCAGCGGCGCGCCGGACAGCTCCAATTGGCCGGCCGGCTCCAGCGTGATCGAGGCCATGTCGCGTGACAGCGCGACCGGGTTCTCGCCTTCACGGGTGACATCCCAGCCGTAGCGGGTGGCGATGGTTTCCAGCAGCAGCTTGATGCCGCGGTCGCCCTCGAAGGTCGGTGGCCGCAGGCTGTCGGTGAGGAAGCCGAACTTCTCGTGCTCGGTGCCGATGCGCCAGGCTTCGCGCGGCTTCTCGCCTGCGGCGAGATAGTCGGTGAGCTGCTGGCGGTCCCGGATCGGGGTGCTCTTGACGGCACTGGGTATGGACACGGGCAAAGTCTCGCTGGGTGAGCGAGTCACTATGGGGGTGTTGCGTGACAACGAAAAGGGGGTAAGGGCAAATAATTGTACGTAGCGGTGCAGATTCGTCTGGCGGGCAAGAAAACGGGGCCCGCAGGCCCCGTTTCGGCGCAGATCGATGAGCCGATCAGCGCTTCATCGAATTGAAGAACTCGTCGTTGGACTTGGTATTCTTCATCTTGTCGAGCATGAACTCCATCGCGGAGAGCTCGTCCATCGGGTGCAGCAGTTTGCGCAGGATCCAGATCTTGGCCAGCATGTCCGGCTCGATCAGCAGGTCCTCGCGGCGGGTGCCGGAGCGGTTGATGTCGATCGCCGGGTACACGCGCTTCTCGGAGATGCGGCGGCTCAGGTGCACTTCCATGTTGCCGGTGCCCTTGAACTCCTCGTAGATCACCTCGTCCATCTTGCTGCCGGTTTCGGTCAGCGCGGTGGCGATGATGGTCAGCGAGCCGCCTTCTTCCACGTTACGCGCGGCGCCGAAGAAACGCTTCGGGCGCTGCAGCGCGTTGGCGTCGACACCACCGGTGAGCACCTTGCCGGAGCTCGGGATCACGGTGTTGTAGGCACGCGCCAGACGGGTGATCGAGTCAAGCAGGATCACCACGTCCTTCTTGTGCTCGACCAGGCGCTTCGCCCGTTCGATCACCATCTCGGCGACTTGCACGTGGCGCACGGCCGGCTCGTCGAAGGTGGAGCTGATCACTTCGGCGCGCACGGTGCGGGCGATCTCGGTGACTTCCTCCGGACGCTCGTCGATCAACAGCATGATCAGATGCGCTTCGGGATGGTTGTACTGGATGGCCTGCGCGATGTTCTGCAGCATCATCGTCTTGCCGGACTTCGGCTGCGAGACGATCAGGCCGCGCTGGCCTTTGCCGATCGGCGCGATCAGGTCGAGGATGCGGCCGGTGATGTCCTCGCTCGAACCGTTGCCGCGCTCGAGCTTGAACGCCTTGCGCGGGAACAGCGGGGTGAGGTTCTCGAACAGCATCTTGTTCTTCGACGCTTCCGGCGGATCGCCGTTGATGTCGTCGACGCGCAGCATCGCGAAGTAGCGCTCGCCTTCCTTCGGGTGACGCACGCGGCCGGTGATGTAGTCGCCGGTGCGCAGGTTGAAGCGGCGGATCTGGCTGGGCGACACGTAGATGTCGTCGGGGCCGGCCAGGTACGACTCGTCGGCCGAGCGCAGGAAGCCGAAGCCGTCCTGCAGGATTTCCAGCACGCCTTCGGCCCAGATGCCGCCGCCGGAGCGGGCATGCGCCTTGAGCACGTTGAAGATCACGTCCTGCTTGCGCGCGCGGGCGACACCTTCGTACACGCCCAGCGATTCGGCGAATTCGAGCAACTGGATCGCGTTCTTGCGCTTGAGCTCAGTGAGGTTGATCACCCGGTCGTTGCTGCCAGGATCGGCGTTGTCGTCATCCACCGGCAGACCGTTCGGATTGGGGCGCTGATGTTGCGGGCGTGGCTGCTGCGGATTGGGATTGCCGCCGCGCTCGTTGCGTCGGCGTCGGCCGCGGCCGTCGCGACCTTCGCGGGGACCATTGTTGGGGTTGTTCTGACCCAGATTCGGGTTCTGGCCCTGGTTTTGACCCTGGGCCTGGTTCGGATTCTGACCTTGGCCCTGGCTCTGGCTCTGGCTCTGGTTCTGGCCCTGCGCCTGATCCTGGCCTTGCGGCGGATTCGACTCGCGCGGTTCCTGCGTGGCCCGCGGTGGCGGTGCCTCGCTGTATGACGGTGGCGTCATCGACGGGGCCGCCGGTGTGGCGGATGGCGCCGATGGCGCGGGCGCCGGACGTTCGGCCGGTGCGGGAGCAGCAGCCGGCCTGTCGGCAGACGCCACCTTCTCCGCATTCGCCGCGGCGATCGCTGCCGCCGTGCGGCGCGGCGCGCGCGGGCGCGGCTCGGGCTTGCCTTCGGCAACAGGCTTGGTATCGGCGCTCTTGGCGTCGTTCGGAATGTTGTTATCGGTATCGGACACGGGCAATCCTCGCAGGGCGCCGTTGAATTACAGGAGGGAGGGTGTGCGTCGCGCGGAAGGCGCAAGGGGACAGGACTGTCCCGACGGACGCGTTGAATCTAGCACCCGCTGCGCATCGGCGTAAAGCCTCGTGAGCCGGCCGTACTCAGTCGAGCCGGCTCCATGCAGCGGGTTTGCAACGTTGGATCAGATGGCCTTGTCGATCATCTGGGTCAGCTGGCCCTTGCTGACGGCACCGATCTGGGTCGCCTCGACCTTGCCGTTCTTGAACACCATCAGGGTCGGGATGCCGCGCACGCCATAGGCTCGAGGGGTCTGCTGGTTCTGGTCGATATTGACCTTGACGATGCGCAGCTTGCCTTCGTACTGCACGGCCAGCTCATCCAGCATCGGCGCGATCGCCTTGCACGGGCCGCACCATTCCGCCCAGAAATCCAGCAGCACCGGGGTTTCGGACTTGAGCACCTGCTCGTCGAAGGCGTCGTCATTCACATGGGTAATCAGGTCGCTCACCGGGGATCTCCGTGGCTGGGGGCGCAAAATGTGCGGGTAAACAAAAGTGGGGTGGCAAACTCGGGAAAACAAGGAGATAGCGACCGCGAGGCCGTCATCAGCTACACTCAGGCGCCCATGAAGCGCGAGTTGGGCAGGAAGAGGGAGTGCCATGGCGGCAGGTCTTCATTCCAGCGCAACTCCGGGCACGATTCAAGGGCGGCTTGCACAGCTGTCCGTCAGACCGCCGGCAAATACGGCGTCGCCGACCGCGGCGCGACCTTGTTGACCCTGACATTGAGCCGCTTCGCTGCGCATCGCGCACCCGTCCTGCACCGCCCTCCGTCGATCTTCGGCGTCTGAAGCGGCACAGCGCATCCCGCCGCCGTCTGGCAAGGTTTTCATTCCGCATATGTCACAAACCGTACTCACCGATACCTTCTTCACCAATTTCGATCTTCATCCGCTGCTGCAGCAAGGCCTGGACGACAGCGGCTTCACCCGCTGCACCCCGATCCAGGAAATGACCCTGCCGCTGGCGCTGGCCGGGCGCGATGTCGCCGGCCAGGCGCAGACCGGCACCGGCAAGACCTGTGCGTTCCTGGTTGCGCTGATGAACCGGTTGCTGACCACACCGGCCGTGGCGGACCGCAAGGACAGCGACCCGCGTGCGCTGATCATCGCGCCGACCCGCGAGCTGGCGATCCAGATCGACAAGGATGCCCAGGCGATCGGGCGGCACACCGGTTTGAAGACTGCACTGATCTATGGTGGTGTCGATTACGACAAGCAGCGCCAGCAGCTGAAGGACGGCTGCGACATCATCATCGCCACGCCCGGCCGCATGCTCGACTACCACAAGCAAGGGGTTTTCAGCCTCAACAGCGTCGAGGTGATGGTGATTGACGAAGCCGATCGCATGTTCGATCTCGGCTTCATCAAGGATGTGCGCTTCATCTTCCGTCGCCTGCCGCCACGCGAGCAGCGCCAGGTGCTGCTGTTCTCCGCCACGCTGAGCCATCGCGTGCTGGAGCTGGCCTACGAACACATGCACGAGGCCGAGAAGCTGGTGGTGGAGAGCGACAACGTCACCGCCGATCACGTGCGCCAACTGGTCTACTTCCCGGCCAAGGAAGAAAAGATGCCGTTGCTGCTGAACCTGCTCGACCGCGCCAAGCCGAGCCGCAGCATCATCTTCGTCAACACCAAGGCGGCCGCCGAGCGCATTACCGAGCGGGTCAAGCGCCACGGTTGCCGCGTCGGCGCGATCTCCGGCGACGTGCCGCAGCTGAAGCGGCAGAAGCTGCTGCAGCGTTTTCAGGAAGGCCAGCTGGACATCCTGGTGGCCACCGACGTGGCCGCGCGCGGTCTGCACATTCCCGCCGTCAGCCACGTCTTCAATTACGACCTGCCGCACGAGGCGGAAGATTACGTGCATCGCATTGGCCGTACCGCGCGACTCGGTGCCGAGGGCGACGCGATCAGCTTCGCCTGCGACCTGTATGCGATGTCGCTGCCGGATATCGAGACCTATATCGGCCAGAGCATCCCGGTGGCGCAGATGGATCCGGAGCTGCTGATCATGCCGAAGCCGCGCGCGATCGACGCCGAGTTTGCCGCGAATGCCGCCGCCGACAGCGCCGCGTTCGGTGACGTGGTGGCGCCGCGTCCGGGCGAGGCGCCGCGTCGTTCGGGCGGTTCCTCCGGTCGCAGCGGCGAGCGTAGTGGTGCCGGCCGTACCGGTGCTTCGCGTCCGCCGCGTGAGCGCAAGTCGTCCGTACCTGTCGTCGACCGTGGTGTCGAAGCCGCCGTCGAGCAGCCGATTGTTGTGGCTGTGCACAGGACCGAAACAGTTCCTGCTGGTGATGGCAGCGTCACCGCCGAAGGTACGCGCAAGCCGCGTCGTCGTCGTGGCGGTCGCAATCGCCGTCGTGAAGGCGCGCCGACCGATGGTGTCGAGACGACCGGGCACTCCACTGCCGTGGCCGAGGGCAACCGCGCGCCGCGTGGCGAGCGTCGCCCGCCGCGCGAGCGCAACACGACAGAGGCCACCGGCAGCACCCACAACCGGCCGTCGCGGCAGGTTGCGGTAACCTCCGGCAAGACTGGCGAACACGCTCATCCGAAGAAGCCGGGCTTGTTCCGCCGGCTGACTCGGTTGTTCACCGGGCGCTGATCCCTGTTCCTTCTCCCCGCCGGGGAGAAGGTGCCGCAGGGCGGATGAGGGGAGGGTGCTCGCAGCAGCGCCGCATTTAGAGACGCGCGCTTCATTGCAGGCTTGTCGCAAGATTGACCCCTCACTACAGCCCTCTCTCCGAAGGAGAGAGGGAGCTAACTTGCCCGGCTTCCCTTATTCTTGGCGCTGATATGACGGCACGCAGGCTCGGGGATACTCGGTGATCCATTTTGATCAAGTCAGCAAGCGCTACGAAGGTGGCCATGAGGCGCTCTCGCAGCTTTCGTTCGAGGTGCCGACCGGCGAGATGGCCTTCGTCACCGGTCATTCCGGTGCCGGCAAGAGCACCTTGCTCAAGCTGCTGGGCCTGATCGAGCGACCGTCGCATGGCACGATCAGCATGGACGGCAAGAGTCTGGCGAAGATCCGCCGCAGCGGCATTCCGAAATGGCGCCGGCAGATCGGCATGGTGTTCCAGGATCACCGCCTGCTGATGGAGCGTACGGTGTTCGCGAATGTCGAACTGCCGCTGATGATCGGCGGCATCGCCAAGCCTGAACGCGCCAGGCGCGTGCGTGCGGCATTGGAGAAAGTCGGCCTGCTCGCCTATGAGCGCCAGTTGCCGGCGACCCTTTCCACCGGTGAACAACAACGCGTCGGCATTGCCCGCGCGATCGTGGCGCGACCGACCTTGCTCATCGCCGACGAACCCACCGGCAACCTCGATCCGCAGCTGGCAATAGAGATCATGGGTCTGTTCGGCGAGTTCCAACAGGTCGGCACCACCGTGCTGATCGCCAGTCACGACCTGCCGCTGATCAAGCGCATGAAGAAGCGTGTGATCGTGCTCGACCATGGTCGGCTGGTGGCCGATCTGGCTGCGCAGGAGGTGCTGTGAACACGTCGCCCGAAGCCATCCATGCGTCCGCGCCCGATGCGCCGCCGCGCAACGAGCACACTCGTGGCCGCCGTCTCGGCAGCTGGCGTGAGCATCACGGCTGGAGCGCGGCAGCCAGCCTGCGCCGGCTCGCCTCGCGTCCGCTCGGCAGCCTGCTGACGATTGCGGTGATGGGTCTGGCGCTGGCCTTGCCGCTGGCGTTCTATCTATTGCTGGGCAATGTGCAGAAGCTCGGCGATGCGCTGGGCCAGAGCCAGGCGATCAGCGTGTTCATGCAGCCCGGGCAGACCGCGCAGCAGGCGCAGCTGCTGGCCAGACAGCTGGGCGATCGGCCCGAGGTGGCTGCGGTGGTCGTGAAGACGCCGCAGCAGGGCATGGACGAGCTGGCGAAAATGCAGGGCTTCTCCGGCGCCGTGCAGATGCTGGACGACAACCCGCTGCCCTATGTGCTGCAGCTGCAGCCACGCGCCGAAGCAAGTGCCGGCGCGCTCGAACAATTGGTGGCCGATGTGCGCACGATGCACAGCGTCGAACTGGTACAGGACAGCGGCAGCTGGCGCCAGCGACTGGATGCGCTGCTCGGCGTCGGCAACCGCGTCGTGCTGGTGCTGGCTTCATTGCTGGCGCTGGCCGCGTTGCTGGTGGTCGGCAACACGGTGCGGGTGGATATCGCCAGTCGCAGCGAGGAAATCGGCGTGCTGCTGCTGGTGGGTGCCAGCAATGCGTTCGTGCGCCGGCCGTATCTGTATGCCGGCATCTGGTATGGCCTGTTCAGCGGCATTCTGGCGGCGTTGCTGGCGGTGCTGATCGAGTTCGCGCTGGCCGGACCGGTGGCGCAGTTGAGCCAGGCTTATGATGGCAAGCTGCATGTGGGTGGCCTGCCGTTGTGGCTGTTGCTGGCGGTGCCACTGGCGGCGGCGGTACTGGGCTGGCTGGGTGCACGGTTGGTCAGTGCCTGGCAATTGCGCAAGTTGGGCTAGCTGGTTCTGCCGAAGGTGATGCGAATCGCAGCCGTCGATGTGGCGGCCAGTGCACTATTTGTAAGGAAGCGGGCGCAGGGGGTGCGCTCGCAGGTTCATCGGCAGGGAACGCCACGGGTCAGGTGGGTGAGCTAAGGAATGAGTACGAATATCAGCAGTCGTCTGCTCACCGAGGCACCGCGTGTGCTGGTGGTCGACGGCTCGCGCGTGGTGCGGCAATTGATCACCCGCGTCCTGCAGGCCGAATTGCCTGGTGTCGAAGTGGTCGGCTGTGGCAGTGGTGCGGATGCACAGCAAGTACTCGGCGAGGGCGTGTTCGACTTCATCACCATCGCGCTGCGCCTGCCCGACATGGACGGGCTGGAGTTCGCGCGCTTCGTGCGCGAGTCGGCGCCACAGACCTACGTGCCGATCGTGGTGGTGTCCGGCGACGTCGAGGATCGGCTGCACCGGCGCTCGCTGGGTGAGCATGTCACCGATTATTTCGACAAGGCGCTGGGGTTTCAGGCGCTGGCCGAGTTCATCCGCGGTTATGTGAGCGCGCAGACGACCGCCGAAGGCACCGTGCTCTACGTCGAGGACAGCCGCGTGGTGGCCCTGGCGACCCGGCGCATGATGGAGAAGATCGGCCTCACCGTGCGTCATGTAGTCAGCGTGGAAGATGCACTGGCGATGCTGGAGACCGATCGCGCGCTGGGCTGGGTCGGCGCCGACGTGGTGCTGACCGACGTCAGTCTGAAAGGCGAGTTGACCGGCGGCGACCTGCTCAAGCACATCCGTGGCGAGTTCGGTTATGGCAAGGGCCGGCTGCCGGTGCTGGTGATGACCGGCGACGAGAACCCGGCCAATCAGGCCGCGCTGATTCGCGCTGGTGCGAACGACCTGGTCGAGAAGCCGGTCGAGGAAAAACTGCTGATCACCAAGCTGCTGTTCCAGTTGCGCGTGGCCCAGCATCTGCGTGAGCGCGCGAGCGAGGCATGAGCGACGAGCGGGCCATGTCTGAAAAGATCCGGTTGGAGCCGTCGTGGAAAGCGCGCATTGGCGACTATCTGCAACGCCCGGAGATGCAGGCGCTATCGGCGTTCCTGCGTGCGGAGAAACAGGCGGGCAAACACATCTATCCACCCGGTCCGGAAATCTTCGCGGCGTTCGAGCACGCGCCGTTCGATGCCGTGCGAGTGGTGATCCTCGGTCAGGACCCGTATCACGGATCCGGCCAGGCGCACGGTCTGTGTTTCTCGGTGCGTCCCGGCGTGAGGGTGCCGCCCTCGCTGGAAAACATCTTCAAGGAAATCCAGCGCGACATCGGCATTGCGCGGCCCGACCATGGCTGCCTCACGCCGTGGGCCGATCGTGGCGTGCTGTTGCTCAACAGCGTGCTGACGGTGGAAGAGGGACGTGCCGGCTCGCATCAGGGCAAAGGCTGGGAAGGCTTCACCGATGCGGCGATCGACGCGCTCAACCGCGAGCGCGAAGGCCTGGTCTTCCTGCTATGGGGTTCGTACGCCCAGCGCAAAGGCCAGCTGATCGATACCAGCCGCCACTGCGTGCTGACCTCGGTGCACCCGTCACCATTGTCGGCCCACCGCGGTTTCATCGGGTGTGGCCATTTCTCCGCGGCCAACCGCTATCTGGAAGCCCGGGGCCACGCGCCGATCGACTGGTCGCTGCCGCCGCGCGCCATGCTGCAGGCCGGTTTCACGTCCGCTTGAATGCCGAGGGGTGACCCTCATGTCGATGCTCTTGCTGTCGAGATCCCTTAATGATGTCAGTTAGCCATAAGGTGCTGATACATAGCGTTTTTCACTTGCGCGATAACGATCTTATGCATGTGCTGCTGGCACATTCAAGGGCACAAAAGCGCCGCACTGACGGCTTTAAGGGTGCTTGCTGTTGATGCGTCCGCGGTTGTCGGCCTTAGCTTTGGGCGATGTTTACGTCTTCGGTTTGCGTTTCGCTGAATTTCCCAGAAGCCACGCCAGATTTTCGAGAACTCCCTTTGCACATATTGTTGCCGCCGGACCACCAGCGACGACGCGCTGTAGCAGCCCAACGAGCTCAGCCATGGGCGGAGCGTCTTTACCTTCCACTTTTAATTCAGCATATCGGCATAATTTTCGCATCGCCTCTGTTGGGCGTTTGCGCTGACCATTGAGGGCGCGACTGATTTGTGGTTGCGGAACTCCAGTGGCGTATTCAACGTCTTTTTGCGTGTGCTCGTTGGCATCCATGCGCGCCCGAAGCGCGGCAGGAAGCTGCGCGATCCAGGGGTGAATTGGGGTCAACTTATTTGGCATAAAAGCATATTTTATGGCATACTTTACCCATAAGAAAGCTGTTAGCAAGCACATACGACCTAACCTCCGGCCGCCGTGACTCGTTGTTAGCGTTGCGGGTGATTGAGTAGCAGTTGGAAGTGCTTGTAGCGCAGCGGTCTTTAATCCGTGGGGTTGGCCCCGCGGGTTCTGATTTTTCGGATTGGAGGAGCCCATGCAGCGCGCTTACGTGATGCTGGAATCGATGGCGGTCAGTGTCGATTTGCCGCCACCCGAAACAGTGGTCATGCCAGGTGTTCAATGGGGGCAGGTCGAAGCATTCCCTTCCCCGGCCTACTGGGCCTACCAAGTCATAGCGCGGCGCATTGAGGCGCGTTCGATTAACTATCGACTGGGACGAACTCTGCGCGAAGAAGTTGGTGCTTGCCTGCTGGGCGGCCACGGTATCCCGGCGCGCATCGGACTCCTTGCTTTTGAGCATCTGAAGGCCAAGGGTGCATTTGAAAGATCCAGTCCGGATGAAGCAACCTTGCGCGACTGGCTGTCGGAGCCGATCGAAGTCGATGGCAAGTACATCCGCTATCGCTTTGCGGCGCAAAAGGCCCGTTATCTCGCCGCAGCGCTCGGGCGACTGACGGCTGAGCCCTCGCCGCAGAACTCGGGGCGGGAGTTGCGGGACTGGCTACTTGGAATACCGGGAATCGGGTTCAAGACGGCCTCCTGGATTGCCCGCAACTGGCTCAATGCCGATGACGTGGCGATCTTGGATATTCACATTTTGCGCGCCGGCGTGCTTGCGAGATTCCTCGACGCCAGACTGACGGTTGAGCGCCACTACCTAGAGTTGGAACAGCAGTTCCTCGCCTTTAGCAAGGCCTTGGGCGTGCGCTCGTCGGAACTCGATGCGGTGATTTGGTGGGAAATGATGGCGTCTCCACGCACCGTCGCGACAGTGCTGGAGTCATTGCCCGAAGGCAAGTTCAAACAAAAGCATGCGATATCAAGGTTCCGCCCCAAGGATCGCCATACCGACTCCCTGCAGCTTGCCCTGATCGGATAGATGGGCGACCCACGGGTTGCCCGTAATGCCGAGCAAGCAGTAGTTCAATCCTAGGGCTGTGGCAACCAGGGCGAGGCTGCCCTGCAGAATCCCCGCATCGCGCCAGATCAGGCTTTCCGCATTCTCATACTTGGCAGCAGTCTTCCCGGGCTCGGCCACGGACAGGATCAAGTGGCCGCCACCGCGTGGCACCACCCGCTCGCTGTAGTCGACCAGCGGCTGCAAAAGGCTGTCGCCCTTCGTGAGAAGGTCCAGACTGTGTTCTTGGGGGTTGTAACGTGCCCAGCTCCCTTCATCAGTGAGCTGGATGACCAAATGGATGGGATGAATAGCGCCTGCCGAGGGTGTTGGTCGATGCTCGACCTGGAATCCGAGCGGAGATGGAGCCGATTCTTTGGTCCGTGCGGTATACCACAGCAAAGCGCCTAGCAACGCTTCAGGAACAGGTGCAAACGTTCGCTGGCTATGTCGGGTGTCAAGCGTGGTTGCCATGGACGCCAACCCTTCACCATGGGAAACGGCCAGTAAGCGACGTCCCTTAACCTCCCACTCGATAGGGCTGTAGAAGTCGGGCACGGAACGAGGTATTGGGTCAGTCCCAAGTGGCCACATCAGCATCCAGCTCCTGCAGAACCTCGAAATACTTGTTGCAACCACGACAGTTGCAGCAAGGAACATCGGCCTTGTGGCAACTGTGAGCCCAGGCGAGCATGGACCGCGGAATACCTGACTGGCGAATGAGATCCACCGTTCGCAGACCAATCGCCGGCGCTTCCACCACAATGCCGCCTTCTTGGTGGGAAAGCAGGCGACTGATGTTCTCGAAGAACTCGGGAGTGCCGTCCTTATGGGTGCCGTCCGATGCGACAGTTCCCAGCCAGAGCCGCTGAACGCCGGTGGCCACGGCCTTCATCGCAACCAACGTCACCAGCAACTGGTTGCGATACGGCCACCAGTCGCTGGCCGGTGCGTTCAGGTCGGGTGCGGTACCCGCCATGTCACCTGAACCCAGTGCCTTGGCGTCGAAACGGAGCACCGTGTGCGGGATGCCTAAAGCATGGCAGATCGCTGCTGACGCACCAATCTCGGCAGCGGCGGCTAGCTGGCCGTAGTCGACCGTGAATGCCAATTCGGGGCGCTTCCACCACGCCAGGGCTATGGAATCCATACCGCCGGAGAGCAGCAGTGCCGTCATCATAGAGATGCGGCGACCCACACAGTCTTGTAGATCGCGCTGACGAAATCCTCGCGCATGAAGCAGCCGGAGCCGACCATCATCTTGCAGTTCTCGGTCGTCTCATTCTCGGCATAAACGATCACTGGCTTTCCTTCGCGGTGGGCGAAGCCGACCTCGAAGACGGTACCGGCATCGGTGCCGTCCATGACGGCCAGCAGCAGGTCGCAATCGCGAATGCCTTCAATGTCTTTGGGCACGACATCCGCCGCATCTCCCGGACCGACATCATGGTAAGGAGAAAAGACGTCCAGCCCCATGTCGAGCAAACTGCGTCGGGCCTGATCGATCACCCAAAGCTCACCGAGTGTGAAGAACGGCCCGGCAAGGTAAACTTTGCGCCGGACTCCCTTCATGTAATCGTCCGAGACGAGGATGGGGTCGGGCTTGTAGCCATCGAGTTCGGAGGTTGTGGGGAAGCCGAGATGTTGGCAGTAGAACGCCGTCGCACGGGACGCCCGATCTGCAGCTGCCACGGGATCCCTCTGCTCTTCCATCCACGCATAGGCGAAGTTCGCGGCGAACTGGTCGCCGGAACCAATCTTCCAAACGTTTGTAGTTTCGTAGGCCGGAACCCGGGTGGTCTTGCCGTTATGCCAGACAAGTGCGCCTTGTGGGCCGCACTTGATGATCACGACCTCGGCCTTTTCCTGTTGGGCCAGTTGCTGGGCAGCTTGGTCTAATGAGAGGTTATCGGCCGCCCCGAGCAGAGCACGTGCCTCGTAACGGTTCAGCACCAACGCCAGGTGATTGGCAGTCGATCCGTTCCGATGGAAGGACTCTGGCCCGTCGACGTTCTGCGGATCGAATACGGCGTAATCCGCATGCACGGTGGCCGTGCCTTCCATCATGCCGTAACGAAGGACGTAGTCATTCTTGACGCGCAGCGGAGACAGTTGGCTCGCAGGGCGCCAGAACTTGGGTCGAGCCAATCCATGCTCGTAGTAAAAACTGACGCCCTCGGTCGTTGCTGTGTCGTAGACGTCAAATCCTTCCGCGACTTTCCTATCGTCCAAGACCCCTTTCGCTTGGGAGGTCAAATAACTGTGCAAAGCAACTTTGCCACCCAATTTGGCGATCGCGCTTGCCGCACGTCCCGCAGAGCCATAGAACTCGTCCCAGTTGGGACGTAAGCATCGCTCCCGATACACGCCGCCAGCGATCGTCAGCATTCCAATCTCCCCCGTGATGATGCCGCTGTTAGACCGGCTTAATGCGAACCCGGACCTGGCCATCAGACTTGGAAATTACCGTGGCGATGTACTTGGTTCCTGCCTGGATGCATTCGCGCAGCCGATTGGTCTGGGCGTGCGTGATGCCGCCGGCCTTTTCGCCTTGGTAGGACAGGACGACTACGCTGGTTCCGCCCAGTTGCTCGAGTTCGACATGTAGAACATCGTTGACCGACAAGTTCTTGATGACGGTTTCCTTCGGAGAGGAAATTGCCGTTTCAATGACGAGACGCTCGCAAGCAATTGGCACATCGTCGCTCGCCCCGCCTCCGAAACCACCACCTGATCCGGACATCATGCACCTCCACTGTTGGTTGCTTTGATTCAAAACCGATGATTTGTTCTTCGGAAAAGCGCTTCTTCACGTCCAATCTCCTTCCAGTGGGGGATTGGACTCCAAACCGCCGTGCTACTCAAAACCGGGGGACGTCGGCCCCACAAAAGACTCACCAGCCATCGACACCGACAGACGTTGAAGCGGACTGATCAAACAATACGAACTCCACGTGGGTTCAACTTGGGGTTACGCCAGAACGCATCGTTCTGGAAACGCGCAATGAGATCAGGGGGAAGGATACTTTTTCTGTCCGCGGCACAAACCTTGGGCCGAATGTGATGAAGACCGGGCGTCCCTGAACGAGCATCAAACTGGCTGTTGTCGAGGCTAACGTTCTCGAAATCATGCTCGTAGTGCGGCTCCCCAATGAAACCGTATATCGCTGCAAGCGCGTAAGCAGGTTTGGTCACAAGAGTCTCATACTGAAGCAGCAGCAAGTTGGCAGTGTCCTCGCCGAAGTAGGCTTCCTTGAGAGCATTATAGGAATACCCAACAAGGCCATCACCGCTAAGTACACCCTCTACGCGAGAGTACACGGTGCCCCCGGGTTTGTAGCTGAAGATTGAAGACGGCTGAAACGTATTGTGGCGAACCAAACGCTCGATGCTATCTAGTATCCACGGTAGCTGCCGCACGCAGGCAACAATTTTCGCATCCGGGAAGAGGGTCTGTAGGGCTCCGAGTTTGGTGCACCATTTCCGACTTGTATCAAACACGACTTCCGCATCCGTCTCGCCGTCGTAATAGCTTGAGATCATCGTCTTCAATATACGCTGTCGCTGACTGTCTTTGATGAATATAGAGAATTCGTTGCGGCCACTCATCTCACCGAGTAAGGCTTCAAACATGCCCGCGACAGGTCCGCTGATATTCGCTGAAAACCTTGGATTCTGGCGCATTAAGGCGGCAAGTAGGCTGGAGCCTGAGCGCGGAAGACCTGAAATGAAATGAATGCGACTTTGCATTGTTAGTCTCAGATATTTTTAAGGCGAAGTGTTTCGTAACCAATTCCCATAGGTAACTCCCGACGAAACTTTCACTGCAAATCAACGCTAATAAGATGACGCAAATCAGAACGCGGCGCCTACCCAGGCGCCTCCGGCATAGCCGGAGGCTTGCCTCATGCTGAGTTTGGTGTCAGTACGGACGAGGTGTCCCACGTGAAGTTCGAGCCAGCCTTTAGTCGTGGCGGCGCGATAGAAAAAACCAAAGGGCTGCGGACCATAATATACCAGATAATATTGATATTATTAGGATGGTTAATATTTTATATAGATCGATAGATATGTTATTATATTTATATATAAAGTAAGTTGAAAAAAACATCCATGTCGTAAAGGCCACACCCCAAGGTGCGTAGATTTTAGATAATGCTTTAGTTTTCATGGCGTGGTGATCTCACAAAGTGTTTTAGTAAGTGCCCCCAGCAGAGCTGGGGGCACATAGGTGGTGCACTATGCTATTGGTGGTTCCGTCGCCACAAAGCTACTGAGCATGCTATCGCCGAACCTGTCGCACCTACACCAGCGCCCAATACTGCTCCAGCTAAGCCCGTCAAGATAGCTCCTGGACCGGTTTCGATTCCCGCCGCCCCCCCCATTACGGCACCGCCGAAAGCTCCGGTGACAATAGAACCGGTAAGTGTCCCGATTGAGCATTCGCCGGGCAAAGTTGATTCCAACGTTCCACTGGAGTTGAAAGCATAAGCATCCACCCCGTTTGCATTGCCCACAAAAATGTCACCGCCGGCGCCCCAGCCAACGCTCAGAGTGCCGTCGCCAGAACCGCCATCACCATCATAACCGTAAGCGGAAAAATCAGAAAAATCACTGTAACCGCCACCAGAGTAACCGCCGCCACTACCGGGGCCAGGAAATAGATTTGGTTGCATCGCTCTCCCGCCCGCTACCAATCCAGACTCATTCAATGTCAAGACTCGCATAGTCATCGTCCTTTGATTGCGTGAAACGCTGTGCGCCATGGGTGGACTTCCAGTAACTGCATGACTGTTGGCACGTCCAGTCACGCAAAGGCATCTTTGAGTACGCTCTTACACTAATTGGCTTGGGCACTCCGCCAATCCCGCAGCGCGTTCCGGCGGCGTTTCAAGCTCGGTCGCTGCAGCCGTCTTGATCGTTCGCAATTTCCCTTTCTGCATCATCAGCACGCGCTCGGCACTGGCGATCGTCTCGGGTCGATGGGCGATCACGATGCGAGTCATCGCCAGTTGCTGCAGGGTGTTGGCGATACGCCGCTCACGCTCGACGTCCAGATGGCTCGTAGCTTCATCCAGTACCAATATCTGCGGCTTGCGGTAGATGGCGCGGGCCAGCGACAGCCGCTGCTGCTGTCCGCCGGAAAGCGCTGAACCCATGTCGCCGACAAGGCTGTGGTAACCCATCGGCATCGCAACGATGTCCTGATGCAACTCAGCTTGGCGCGCGGCCTCTTCGATGGCTTCCGGCGTGGCTGCCTCGTCGAAGAAGGCGATGTTGTCCGCGATCGAGCCGGCAAATAGACAATCATCCTGCATCACGCTGCCGATCATCTTCCGATAGCTGTTCTTGCCCAGGTGCTTAAGATTGATGCCGCCGATGAAAACCTTGCCTTCCTGCGGATCGAGCAGCCCCAGCAGTAGGCGCACCAATGTGCTCTTGCCGCATCCCGAGGGGCCGGCGATCGCCACCGACTCGCCTGCCGCCACTTCAAAGGAACAGTCCTTGAGAATCCACGGCTCACCGCTGGCGTAACGGAAACTGACCTTCTCAAAGCGGATCGTCGGCTCAGGTGATGGCCCGACATAGGTGCCTTCGGCATACGCCTCGGTGGGCGTCAGCACGATATCGGCCAGGCGCTCGCCCTGGATACGCAACAGGCGTATTTCGATCGCATAGTCCACCAAGCTGGATGCCCGGCTGGTGAACTGACCGGCGTAGGCGGCAAAGGCCATCAGCATGCCTGCGCTGAACTGGCCCTTGAGGGCAAGCCATGCACCCAACCACAGCACGCCGATCCGTTGCGCGCCGCTGGCCAGCCCCTGGATGGAGCCGAATACGAGGTCGAGCCGCTGCACGCCGATGCCGGCATTCAGCGCGTCGGCTGTGACATTGAGATAGCGTGCCGATCGCGCGGGTACCTGGTTGAACAGGCGCAGGGTCTGCACGCCGCGTACGGCCTCCATGAAGCTGCTCTGCTGCTTGGCCTGCACCACGATTTGACCGAGGTTGGCCTCGCGGTATACCCGGTAATACAGCATGCGCAACGCGCCATACAGCACCACCGCCGCCGCCGTGAGACCGGCCAGCATCGGGCTGTAGAGCAGCAGCACCACCAGAGTAAGTAGCGTCATCAGGCCATCGAGCACCACTTCCACAAAGCGGGTGGTCAGCGTGTGCTGGATGGCCGAGATCGCCCCGAAGCGGGAAACCACGTCGCCCAGGTGGCGCTTGAGAAAGTACGCCTGCGGCAGGCGCAGCAGATGCTGAAATACGTTGCCCGTCCAGTTGAGACTAAAGTGCGTGCCCAGCCACAGTACGGTCCAGGTGCGCAGCGCGGACACCGCCGTCTGCACCACCATCAACAGGAGGAAGCTCAACCCCAGGAACGTCAGCAGATCACGGTCGCCATCGGCGAGCACCTGATCCACCACCATCTGCAGGAATTGCGGTGCCAGCAGGCCGAATAGCTCCAGCGCCAAAGCCAGGCCGAAAATGGTCAGTAGCGCGCGTCCCAAGCCCTGGATGGAACCAGCCAGAGTGCGCAGCGATACCGGCGGATCGGGGCGCTTGCGCCGAAAATCAGGCCCTTTGCTCAACTCCACGGCGACACCGGTCAGGTGCTTGTCCAATTCCTCGAACGTGAGCGAACGCTCACCCGCGGAGGGGTCGTGGATCACCACGCCACGCTTGTCCACCTCACGCAGCACCACGAAATGACTCAGATCCCAATGCAAGATGCACGGCGTTTGCAGCTGTCGCAGTTCGTCCAGCTCCAGTCGCAATGGGCGACTGGCAAATCCCAGCGACTGCGCCATCTCGACCAACTGTGCCAGCGTGATGCCTTTAAGCGACAGCGAGAAACGGCGACGCAGCGCCGGCAGTTCGGTATGTTGTCCGTGATACCCGGCGATCATCGCTAGACAGGCAAGGCCGCATTCGGCGACTTCACTTTGGCGGATCATGGGCAGTCGGCGGCCACGACGGAAGTGCAACCGAGCCTGCGACTCGATTGGGTCGGCGTTGTGCGCTTCGCCGCGTGCGCCGACAATGGTTTCGTCCTCGGCGGGATCGATCATCGACGGCATCAGTCGTTCCCCGCGTATCGATGAGCCATGCCGTACAAGGGCTCGAAAATCCATTCGATCATGCGTCGCTTGTCCAGCAACATGTCCGCGTCCAGCGCCATGCCCGGCTTCAAGGGCTCCCGCTTGCCGTAGGCCTCGATACGCTCAACCGCCAGCTGCACTTGCACGCGGTAAAGCGCCTCGGTCGGGGGTTGCTGGCCGAGCAGGGTAGTGACTTCGCTAGGGGTCAGTGCACTGCGCGACATGCTGACCACGCGGCCGTGTTGCACGCCGAACTTCTGATAGGGAAAGGCCTGGTAGTGCAGCACCACGTCGGTTCCCACATGCACAAAACCGATGGCGCTGCTGGGCACTAGCAGTTGCGCCTGCAATGGCGAGTCCTGCGGCATCACGGCCAGCAAGGATTGCCCGGCGGCGACGGCCTGACCCGGCTTGATCAGCACCGATGACACCACGCCACTCTCGGGCGCGCGCAGCACGGTGGCGCGGTCGGCTTCGTTCTGCGCCAATGTCTGTTCGTTCTGCGCCATCTGGCGCCGCAGATCGTCCAATTTGACCGCGGTCGTCAGTGGCAGCTGAGTAAGCTGGTCACCGACACTGGCCCATTGCTGCTGGCTCTCGGAACGTTGCCGGGCCAGTGCCTTGATCTGTTGCTCGGCATCCAGCTCCTGGGTGCGCTGCTGCTGGATATCCAGCGTCGATACGTAGCCCTTGGTGCCTAGGGATTGCAGCCGTTTCAGCAATGCCGAAAGATCGTTTACCTGACGCTGCTCGATCGCGGACTGCGCATCGAGTTGCTGTATCTGCTGTTGCAGCATGCCCTGCTGCATGCGCAGATCGTCGGCTTGCTCGTTGGCCAAGTGCTGGGCATCGGCAAGATCCGACTGCAGCCGTGTCTGCTGCTGATGCAGTTGTGCACTGATGGCTGCGGAGGTATCACCCATGGAGGCGCTGCTGCGTTCACCGGACAGGGTAAGCAATACGTCGCCGGTATGCACTTCCGCGCCTTCTGCCACATCGATTTTCGTCACGATGCCTGCGCTGCGTGCGGTGACGCTGAGCAGGCCGGCTTGCGGCACCAAGCTGCCGGAAACATGCTCGCGGCGGGTGTAATGGCCGACGAACAACCAGACCAGAATGGCGGAGGCCACGCCCAAGGCGGCCAATGTCCAAACCTGGTGAGAGACCGGCGTGGCCAAGCGTACCGTCCCTAAGGAAGGGGCCGTCTGGGCGTCTATCGCTTCCTGGCGAAACAACCCCTGCTGCACGAACTCACTCCCTGAGAATGACGGCCATGCCACATTGCCTTCGTATCGCGTCACTAAGCCTTACGCACGTCGGCCTGTCAATGCGCATGTTTTTACGAATTGGCGTTCGTGCTCGTTGGCACATGTTCGCGATCGATCACCCGCAGCAGGAACAAGCTTTAAATGAAACCTGTGTAGGGGAAGGCGCACACAAAGACACCGCCAGAGCCAGCATCAAGGCTATGGCTCATAAAAGAAATTTCGACTGATCACGGGCATCGCACGATGAAAGTGCATAGATCAGCTCAAAGGTTACGACATTGGCCCACTCACAATCAAAGAAGGGACAATTTAGCAGCGCCAAAGTGGGATGATCAGGACTTATGCCGGCATGATTTGCATCGCGTTGAGCACCATCCCTTCATGACAAGCGTTCCGGGTGCGCCACAAAGCTCACAAATCGTTGCAGACTCATGTTCTGCGGCATCGATTAAGTAAACTGCTCACTGATGCCAGATGAACTGATCAGCGCTGCCAAGTTGCTAAACCCAAAAAAAGCAGGATATTGCCTTTAAGGCGATGGCGCACAAGCTGGCGCAGGCCTGTTATCTCGTCGGCTTCATGCACGACCAGTTCAGCGATGAACGCAGCTTCCGGTTGTCCGACGTTCTGGACGACTTCAATCGCGAAGGGCTTAGCATCGGGGTCGTTTGTCGCTGCGTACGGCCCGCGTGATCCGCGCGAAGGAGTAGATCATCGAATGACTGACCTTTTTCTCGACTGCGAATGGGCCGACGTGCTCGCGTCCGAACTGGTTTCGATCGCACTGGTATCCGTGGACGGCAAGACAGAGTTCTACGCCGAACGTGAGGTGCTTCCGGCAGATCCGACGCCATGGGTATCAATCGTGGTGTACCCGCTTCTCCACCGTGGCGCTAGCGCGATGTCCGATGCGGCGATGACCAGCGCTTTGCGAACATTCCTCGCAAAGATTGACAGGCCGCGTATCTGCTACGACTTCGGGGCAGATCGCGACCTGTGCCAACGAGTTCTCGATGGCGCTTGTATTTCAGTCGCAGGGGATCTGGACTCCCTGCCACACGCACTCGACTGGCAGTTGCTGACGGAGACCGGCCCGGCCTTGGAGCGATGGTGGAAGGAGCATCCAGAAACTAAGCTACAACGACATCATGCGTTGGCAGACGCGAGAGCCCTGCGCGCTGCCTGGTTGTCACTCTGGGGCATTTAGGAACTTCTCTATGACCGATTCCCTCGGCACCTATTCGGACTGGCGAACCATTGCACCGATCGACCGTTGCCTGCGATGTGGAAGCACGCATTTGCGATCACGCGACTGCCCCATAGGATTGGAGTTGGAGTGCACCGGAGGCTGTGGGTATCAGGAAGTGCTCACGTGCGAGCAATTCACCGCCGGGGACTTCGACAGGTGGATGGCGACACGCCGGAAATAGTCAGGTCAAGCGACATCAGGATAAGCTTGGTAGGGACGATGTGTTAACAACCAAGTCAATTACATCAGCAAAAAGGGGTGTCGCTATTTCATCCCTTTAAATGCCTTAAATCCGGCGCCATTGGTGCCCAGTGGTAGCGAGATGTTCGTTCAAGTCGATCCAAGCTACATGCGCGGTGCCTAACGAATGTACTTCAAAGGAGGCAGCGGCATTCGTAGCTTCTCAGCAATGGCAATCGCATTCATCACGCGATCGGCTGGGTCTGCCGACATCCAAAATTCCCGTGCGCATAGTTCATTCATGGGATGCCAGATCTGGGTGGCATAGAGGTTGGCGAAAGTCTTCCAAGTAAATAGTAGCTGCGGATACTGAACGACGACCCGCGGAAAGATGGACCAAATGAACCGGGCGGCCCGAGCTGAGGCGGAAGGCTCCTCGATGCTCGAAGCCAGCTTTGCCAGCGCGGTAATCAGCGTTAGTACTTCAATATGGTTGAGCTGCCCTGCTTGCTGAAATTGCATTATCTGATTGAGTTGTTCTTGTTTCCGCCAATGGAATACCTTCGGTAACTTGGATCCGTTGACCTTCTCTGAAGATGCTTGCGGCTCGACCGGCACATTGCATTTTTCAGTGGGTTTGAGGTGATCAAGATAATCGAGATAATCGAGATGGCGGGCAATGGGACCTTCGAGTAGATCCTCTATGGCCCGCCCGCTTAAGTTGCGGAGCGTTTTACCAGTCCAAGGGGCATCCTCAACTGAACTTTGCCAGACCTCCATTCTGAGTGGGCCCGTCAGACTATCAAAAGCGTAGCGCCGTGCCGCGAGCGCGTCCTGGTTCCCATCGAGAAGATAGAACAATGGATGGCCCAGCCAGTAAGGGATGTCGCAGCTAGGGAAAGCCTTGTTTACTGCCTCAATCGTGGGGTCTTCAGGAGCAGCCCCCTCGCTGACCATCTTGCCAAACTTGTTCGTTGGATCTCCGAACGGCGTGTCCCTGTTGTTAGCAACGAACACGGTTTCCTCAATCTTCCTTGGATCCCAGACATTCGCGGCCACTGCGATCTCAGCGAAGGCGGCACGCCCGCGAATGAACTTCAGCTCTTTAGTCCATCTACGTGTTGGTGGTGCCATGCGGGCCTAGTTCGCGGTGTCTTTCCGGGAGCCGTCCATCGGCGTGGCGGCCCGGGGTGTCACGCCAAGTCACGAGGTAGTTAATTGTTTGTAATTGTACCTAGCGCCGCGCGCGCACGTCATTGAGGATAGATGGCGTGACTTGGAGGTACATATGACTCGGGACACCCATCGCGCGCGTCGAGAACAGATAGAAGAAAAGCTGCTCGCCGAATACGGCGCAGTCATCGGCGGTAGCGCCCTTCATCGGCTCCTCGGCTACCGGACAGGAGATGCATTCCGACAGGCCGCCCGTCGCGGGCGGCTTGTGGTTCCCACGTTCTTTATTGAAGGCCGTCGATGGCGCTTCGCCGCAACCAGCGACGTAGCTGACTGGATGGCTGCTCTTGGCGACGGATCAGCCAGCGAATCCTGACATGGCTAATCGGTTCCCTATGAACTCGGCGGCTGGCAAGCACCGAGGGCGACTAAGCGTATGCCTAGAAACTAAAAAGGAGGTGCGGACAAAGACTCGACAACTCAACAATCTATAGGCCTAGAAACGACGAAAGCCCGCAAGTGCACTAACACTTGCGAGCCTTGGTTGTCTTTGCAGACGCTGTCGGATTGGCTTCCTGACGCGTCAAGCCTGCCACACCCCCATGTTTCCGTCAATCGGTCGCGTGACGGGAGCGGTTTGTCTTGGCGCACTGCAAAGCGTGGCCTCAGTACCGCCGTCAAGAGACGGCATTTCAACTGAGGAAAAGCATCATGGTTAGCGCACGTCATGCACATTCGCTTCGGTCCTATCTATTGGAGGATCGGCTTGCTACTCCCTTTCATATAGCCGCGATCGAACTCAATCGCCGCGTGATTCCACTCTCACGCAGTCGCCATGTTCGGGGCTGGCATCCGGTTCGACGGGGCCATGGTGCGATCGGCTTCGAGTCACTACTGGAGCGAAGGGTCATCGATGCACTCGCCACCTATAGCGAGTTGATTCGTATCAGCAGTCAGCCGGTAACGGTCACATACAGGGAGGGCCAAGCGACTCGACGGTATACGCCGGATCTATTGGTCGATCTGGCAGAGGTGCCCATCGAACTTGCCGAGATCGGATTTGGCCAGCGCACCTACATTGAGGTGAAGCCATACATCGAGGCGTTGAATATCCGCGAACGATTGTCTCGTCGCTTTGCGGTAGTGACCGACGCGATGGATCTCCCGATCGTGTTGCTCACGGATCTGGATCTCCCGACCATCGGGCAGGAGGTGCGCTATGGCACCTGAGCTGCGGTCTGGACGACAGGCCTTCTATAAAGGCGCTGCTGTGGAAGTGGTCGAGTTGGTGCCGCACGATTCGGCGCTCATCAGCCTCGGTGGGAGCATGGTCACGGTAAAGCGCCGAGAGCTGATACCGATGGCCGATCCGGTGGACGTCCTTGCCAAGACCACTCTCGCGGCAGTTCCCCGCTGTGACTGGGACTTGGCGAATCGGCGTGCGAGAGCTATTCGCTATGTACTGGGCCAGCAATCTGGGCGCGCGGCTGCAGTGAAAGAAGTGGCGCCGGAATTGGGCGTCAGTGAACGGCAATTCTGGCGGTTAGTGGCTGACTACGAGAAACATCAGACCGTCACTGGAATGGTCAAACGGCGTGCTGGGCGAAGGACCGGAATGACGGTACTCGATCCGGAGGTCGAGCGCGTCATCGCAGAGAAGATCGACAGCTATTACCTTCAAAATGAGCGGCCGACGGTAACTGCACTCTGTGAGCGTGTGGCCACGGCCTGCCGTGAGCAGAACCTCCGTGCGCCAACAAAAGCAACAGTCAATCGACGCGTACGCCACTACCAAAACCGATCCGCTCAAAGCCGGCGTGTGGGATCGAAGAAAGCGAAGTACACCTTTGAAGCGATGCCAGGGCACGTGGAGGTGTGCCGGCCGCTTGAACGCGTTGAGATTGATCACACCCCTATGGACGTGATGGTTCGATCCGACGATCCATACTGCGATTACGTGGGCCGGCCGTGGTTGACCGTGGCGATTGACGTCTTCACCCGATGCGTTCTCGGAATTCACATCGGCTTCGAACCGCCATCCATCCTCTCTGTCGCGTTGTGCCTGACTCATGCAGTCTTGCCGAAGGACCCCGCGGCAGAATTTGGTGTGCCGCTGGAGTGGCTGATGCACGGACTCCCTCTCGAAATTGTCGTCGACAATGGGAGGGATTTTGTATCCGCCGCGTTTCAACGGGGCTGTGACGAACACGGGATCGTGCTCAGCTACCGGCCAGTGGGGTCACCTCACTACGGCGGTTCCATCGAGCGGTTGATTGGGACCATGGTAGGGCAATGCCATCTCCTTCCTGGGACCACGAAGAATTCCGTCAAGGCAAAAGGGGAATACGACAGCGCGAAGCACGCAGCGCTCACGCTGCGTGAGGCGAGGACCTGGTTTGTCGAGCAGTTGCTTGGGCGTTACCACGTCAAGGAGCATCGGATGCTCCGCATCCCCCCGATTGAGGCCTGGATGCGGGCCGTGGAGGGCGGCGATGAAGCCGTTCAATGCGCTTGAGTTCTTGGCGACCTTTCTCCCGGGCGAGAAACGGCGCCTCACCCGCACAGGTGTGCAGATCCATTCGTTGCAGTACTGGGTCGATTCCCTCGCGCCGTGGGTCGGACAGCATCTGGATGTTCACGTTCACTACGACCCGCGGGACATCACTTTTGTCTATGTACGCACGCCGGGCGGTGTGCTCGTGAAGGCGGTAGTGACAACGCCATGCATTGAGCCCATCTCCCTGGCGGAATGGCAGGCAAGGCGCAGCCACGAACGGTCACTTGCGAAGTCCCCGGAGCGAATGGCTCTTGCTGATGCGAGCCAGAAGCGGGCGGATGCCTTGGTGGATCAGGCAAAGGCATCCAGACGTGTGCGGCGACGTCAGGCGACGCAGGCAGCGGGTGACCGATTCCGTACTGAGTCAACTCCGTCTGCAGCTCCCGCAATCGTTGCCGCAACTGCACGGGAAATCGAACAACACCTGCGTGACTACAGCCCGCAAACCTATGACATTGAGGAGAACGAACTATGAACTCTGTCCATAATGCTGAAGCCGAGCGTGATGATCAGCCGGAGAAATCGAGCGGCAGCGGGTACGTTGAGGCGCGCGACAATGACCGCTTGCAGCCGTCGGCAGCCCGGTTACTTGATACGTCGAATGACGTCAGGGTGAAGGCGATCATCGAAGACCGCCAGATTCTGTATCCAGCGCTGAAAGAGGTGCTCAATGAAGCGGAATGGATGGTCTATGAGCCGAGACAGACACGGGCTCGCGGACTGATTGTTTGTGCTGACCGGGGCAATGGTAAAACCAGCCTGGCCAAATTAATCCATCAACGATATAGCGACTACGATCGCAGTGATGCGCCCTGCGTGCTGAAGATTTCGATGTCGGGAACACGCGATGCGCGTTCGGTCTATGGACGCATCATGGAGGCGTTGGGCAGTCCTGCTCGGATCTCCCATCGACTGAGTGACCGAGAACTCCTGGTGCAACGTTTGCTACGGGACGCAGACTGCCGTCTGCTTGTGCTGGACGAAGTTCAAGACATCCTTCAGGGCAGCGAGCGTGAGCAGCTACGGGCGCTCGAAGGCATCAAATTGCTGATGAACGAGTTGTGCGTTCACATTCTGGCCTTCGGTACAGACCGTGCTGGTCATGGCTTCAAGAGCGACCCTAATCTGGCCGCCCGGTTTTCCGAATTCACGATGCCCTCGTGGAAACCAGACCAAATTTTGGCGAACTTTCTGGTGACCTACGAACGCCTGCTGCCCTTGAAGAAGCCGTCGAATCTGGGGTCGCCAGACAAGGTCGCGGCGCTGGCCAAGGTGGGGAAGGGGGTGCTTGGGAACATCGTCGGACGCATCAAGAACGCGGCACTGGCAGCCATTGCGGAGGGCGCCGAGTGCATCACGACGGAATTGATCGTGAAGTCGGTGACGCGCCCCTCGGCTAGCCTCCTCAACCAACACAATAAGGCCACGTAAGATGGCGGCGCGCCCAATAATTCGTTTGCGCGTGGATCCTCCATATCCGGGGGAGTCCATGTCCTCTTTCCTTGGGCGCGCCGCCCAGTTCTATACGATCCCTCCTAATGCGCTCCTAGCCCAACTTCTGAATGGCGACATGAAGTTTGGGAAAGGTACGGTAGACGTGGATCTGAACCCCTCTCCGGCGCTGGAGCGACGGCTTGCGGAGAGCGTGGTGAATTGGCGTTCGCCTTTGACCGACTTTCGCGGCTTTCATGGCCCTGTGGTGATACAGCGAAGCCGCTATGCTTATTGCCCAAGGTGTTTTCAGGAGGACCTTGAGGCCGGCCGGACTCCTTACTTCAGGATGGACTGGTGTGCGTTTTACACGAGCACATGCTGGACGCATGGCACATTCCTCCTGCCTTGGTACAACACCAGCACGCAGGGCCTGAGGCGACTGCCAAAAAGTTGGATCTACCGAACCCAGCATGTTCGCGACGATACGCCAGCGTTCTACCGTGATCACTTGGAGCGCCTGAAGGAATTCATGTGTGATCGTGCAGAGATCTACGGTGGTCTCAGTCCTCGCAAGGTCATGGCGCATCTTGCCGCCCTTCAATCCGCTGTGGAAAAACCTTCGATCAGCCTCATGTCGCTGCACCCTGAAAGGGAAGCTTCGCCTTCGCGGTTACGGCTGATTGCTCACGAAATAGCTGCCGTAGCAGTGACCAAGCTATGGGGCGCTGGCCCTCACGGCCGGAACGCCGTGAAACTGGCCATCGAGCCGGAGTCCTTCGAGTTCGTCCCAGTACCCGAACAGCCTCATGTATGGCAGTCGAAGCTTTGGGCACTTCGTCGGACGGGCGACCTGAATTGGCGCCGGACCTTTCTTTTCGTGGTCGCGATGAGCTTGGCGGGCACCGAAGAATACGGAACCATGTTTGCCCTCTATGGAAGGCCTCGGCCATGGCGTTGCTGGTGGAGCGAGCATCTTATCCCCCTGATTGGGGAATCCTACCGGGGGCGTTTCGAGGACGCCATGGACCTCCTCAGCTGGCGTCTCGATGGTTTGGACTGGCCGAGGCCGGGCATTCCACCACGCGAGATTCGCGAGCGGCGATCGAGCTACGAGCTCGAACGTAAGAAAAAAAGATAATTAAAACAATGATATGATGCATATCTTGTGGATTCGAAGGACCTGCTTTCTGACATGACTAAGCGCTACTGACATAGATTGTGGTTTCAACTGACACCATTAGATGTCCTCGACACTTGCAGCGCTGGACAAGGGCAATAAATATCTATACTATACGGTTCATTAAAGCTCGGAACCCGTCCGGGCTGAACCAATCGAGGGTTTAGCACTCCAACCACCCGAGTGCTAAACTTTGATGTCATTCAGGAGGTTCCACCCATGTCTCAAGCCTTGGTGACCGCCAACTTCCCGCTGCCGAGCGTTGTCGGCAGTCTGGATGCCTACATTTCCGCGGTCCATCGGATCCCGGTGCTGAGCTCGGAAGAAGAGCAGGCGCTGTCGCGCGACTACCTCGAAGAAGCCAACCTGGGCGCCGCCAAGAAACTGGTGATGTCGCATCTGCGTTTCGTCGTGCACGTGGCGCGTGGCTACAGTGGTTATGGCCTGCAGTTGGCCGACCTGATCCAGGAAGGCAATATCGGCTTGATGAAGGCCGTGAAGCGTTTCGACCCCGATCAGGGCGTGCGTTTGGTCAGCTTCGCGGTGCACTGGATTCGCGCCGAGATGCACGAGTTCATCCTCAAGAACTGGCGCATCGTGAAGGTCGCCACCACCAAGGCGCAGCGCAAGCTGTTCTTCAACCTGCGCAAGAGCAAGAAGCGTCTGGGTTGGATGAACGCGGCCGAAGTGAGCACCGTGGCGAAGGATCTGGGCGTGCCCGAGGCGACCGTGCGCGAGATGGAATCGCGTCTGTCCGGTCGCGACATCGGCTTCGAAGCGCCGGCCGATGCCGACGACGATGCCAAGCCGGCACCGGCGGCGTTCCTGATCGACGACGGCGCCGACCCGTACGAGAACGTGTCCGACGAGGACTACGCCGACAACCAGATGCAGACACTGACCGACGCGCTGAGCCATCTGGACAAGCGTTCGCGCGACATCATCCAGCGCCGCTGGCTGGATGACGACAACAAGGCCACGCTGCAGGACCTGGCTGACGAATACGGCGTCTCCGCCGAGCGGATCCGTCAGGTGGAAGCGAACGCGATGAAGAAGATGCGCGGCCTGTTCGCCACGGCCTGATCAAGCCTTCAACCCTGCGTCATGCAAACGGCCCCGAAAGGGGCCGTTTTTTCGTCTTTGGAGGCCTGCCCGTCTGATCCATTCGCTCTCGGTATCAAGCTGGCACGGCAAGCTCACGGCGTGTTTTTGGCGTGCATCCTCAGCGGAGGGCGGGGCTCTGACGCAGCGCCATGCCCTTCAGCACATTCAATGCCTGCGACAACGCGTAGTCGCTGGCGGCCAGTTTGCCGTCGGCGGCACTGCCGTCGTCGTTGATATTGGTGCCGGCCTTGGCGTTTTCATTGGCCAGGTGGTTCGGCAGGTCGGCTTCGGAGCTGATCAGCACCGGCCCGCTGTCGGCCTTGTTGACGGTGAGGTCGGCCAGCGCGATGTCGGGCTTGATGCCCTCGGCCTGGATCGAGGTGCCGTTCGGGGTGTAATAGCGCGCGGTGGTGATCTTCACCGCATGCTCGGCATCCAGCGGCAACACGGTCTGCACGACGCCCTTGCCGAACGTGCGCTGGCCCATGATCAGTGCGCGGCGATTGTCCTTCAGTGCGCCGGAGACGATCTCGGCGGCCGAGGCGGTGCCGTTGTTGGTCAGCACGATCATCGGCGCGCCGTTGAGCTGGTCACCGGGGTGGGCGCTGAAACTCATGTTGGCGTCCTGCAGCCGGCCGCGGGTGGTAACGATGATGCCCGAGTCTAGGAAGTCGTCGCTGACACCGACGGCGGCGGTGAGCAGGCCGCCGGGGTTGTTGCGCAGATCCAGCACGGCGCCTTTCTGTGCACCGTTCTTCTTGATCAGTTCGCCGAGTTTCCGCTCCAGATCGCTGGCGGTGTCGTCCTGAAACTGGCTGATCCGCAGATAGGCGTAGCCGGGTTCCAGCTCGCGTACCTTGACGCTGCTGACGGCGATGTTCTCGCGTACCAGGTGCAGGTCGATCAGCTTGTCGCTCTTGTCGTGGACGATGGTCAGATCGATCTTGCTGCCGGGTTTGCCACGCAGCTGCTTGAACATCTCGTCGACATTCCCGGGATCGATCAGGGTGCCGTTGATCTTGACGATGCTGTCGCCGGCCTTGATGCCGGCGCGGGCGGCTGGAGTGTCGTCGATCGGAGAGACGATGCGCAGGCCACCATCGACCTGCAGCACCTCGATGCCGAGGCCGCTGTATTCGCCGGTAGTGTCCTCGCTGAGCTGGGCCAGGCCGTCCTTGTCCAGATATTCGCTGTGCGGATCCAGTCCGCTGAGCATGCCGGTGATCGCCGCCTTCATCAGGGTCTTGTTGTCGACCTTTTCCACATAGGCCTGGCGCACCACCTCATACACCCGGCTGAAATTGCGTATGTCGTCCAGACTGACCTGATCGCTGCCGGAGCTGGCGCTGGCCAGTGCATTGGCGCGGCTGCCGGTGGCTGGCAGGTCGACCGGTGGCGCAGGTGCGGCCACGTTGCTGCTGTCGGCCGGTGCGCTCTGCGCGAGTGCGTGCGGTGTCGTCAGCAGCAGTGGAATGGCCAGCAACAGGGTACTGAGGCCGATGGTTGGGCTACAGGTGGAAAGACGCATGCGGGTGACTCCGTACACCAGACAGACATCGCGCCGTAACGCGACGGAAGAAGGACAAAACGTGAGACAACCGAACGTCGGAGTAATTCATCAGAAACACGAGTCTAGCCTGCGACGCTCACGGTGATCACGTCAACGGCGCTGGCTCAGCCAGCTGCGCGGATCGACCGGCTGGCCGCCCTTGCGCAGTTCGAAATACACGCCGGTATTGATCCCGGTGGGTGCGCTGGCGGTACCGATCGTCTCGCCGGCATCGACCTGGTCGCCGACGCCGTGCAGCAACGTCTCGTTGTTGCCATACATGCTCATCCAGCCGTTGCCGTGGTTGACGATCAGCAGCATGCCGTAACCGCGCAGGAAGCCGGCGTAGATCACCCGGCCGCGGGCGACCGCGTGGATTTCGCTGCCGCCGCTGGCCTTGATCAGCACGCCGCTGCCGTAGCTGTGGACATCGCCGCTGGCCGGCCATGGCAGGTTGCCGCGGATATTCGCGCTGGCGCTGCCGACCTCGACCGGCGGCGGTGACGGCTTGTGGCCGGGGCGCTTGCCGGAGGCTGCGGCATGCGCAGCGGCCTCGCGGGCGGCGGCTTCGCGCGCCGCTTCGTCGATCACCTTCTGCAGTTTGTCGACCAGGCTGTTGAGCGATTGCGCGTTCTGCTTCAGCGCGGCCAGCCGCTCCGCCTGGTCCTTGTATTGCGCATCGGTGTCGGCCGCCAGTTTCTGCTGCGCGGCGCGCTGCTGCGCCAGTGTCTTGGCCTGCTGCTCGCGTTGTGCCCTGGTTGCCTGCAGCGCCTGTTGCTCGCTGGTGATTGTGGTTTCCAGCTCCTGCAGTCTGGCCAGGTCGGTCATCAGCTTCTGCACGCGCTGTACGCGGTCCTGCTGGAAATATTTCGAGTACACCAGCGCACGAGAGATGCGTGCCACGTCTTCGTCGCCGAGCAACAGGCGCAGATCCGAGCCGTGGCCGAGTGCATAGGTGGCCCGCAGCAGGTCGGCGATCGCCGCGCGCTGGTCGTGCAGATGCTTCTGAAGCTCGTTGCGTTGCTGCTGCAGCCGGTCGAGATCATTTTGCTTGGCGGCAATCGCCGTATTGGTGTCGCGCACGGCGCGCGCCGCGCCGGACAGCGCGGCGGCCTGTCTGGCGAGTTCGGCATTGACGCTGTCGCGGCGCTCGGCGGTCTGCGCCTGCTGTTTGGCCAGCGCGTCGAGTTTGCTGCGCACGTCGGCAAGTTGCTTCTTCGCCTCGGCCTGCTGCTCGCGGCTCTGGCCACCCGGTGCCGCCACGGTGGTGGCGGTACTCGCCAGCAAGGCAAGAGCCAGCAGGCCGCGGACGGACGGACGAGCAAGACGGGCGAGTGGGTGCATCGGTCGATTATCCCTGAGAGCGGCGGCTGCGGCGAGGGGCTGTCGGTGCAGGGTCGAAGTTCACGGCATCGCGTGGGTGAGGGTCCTCCGGGGCAGGTTTCCGCGAGTTGCGGGCCGGCATTTCGTTGCCGGGTTAGGCGTCGACGGCAGCTTCGCCTTGGCCAGTCCGTGTCGGTCGAGGTGATTTTCGAGGCGCCCGACATGGCTTCCAATGATACTCCTGAATGGATGTATAGACGTCTATTTGACTATTTAGAAAAAGTTACATAAGTAATTGAATATGAATGTTAATCATCGGCATCAAGCGTGCCATTATCATGGTGATGTGCCGTAAGTAATGCTGCGCCGAAAAGCACTTGATAATACATCGTGAACGTGGAAATCTGTTCTCGGCAACTCCCCTCGCTCCCGTTCTGGTGGCCATCAAGACAAAGACGTATCTCCTCCTGGACGCCGAGCGCGTTGCCGCCCCACAAGGAGGACAAGTCAATGAAACCGAACAAGCTCGCTTGTGCGTTGGCTGGTTTGTTGTTGGCTCCGACCGCAACCATCCTCGCCCAGACCGCTCCACCATCTTCCGATACCACGCAGAACCCGGCGCCCGCGCAGCCGGCCAAGCAATTGCAGACCATTACCGTCACCGGTTCCGCGATCCCGCGTGTCGACCTGGAGACGCCATCGCCGGTCACCGTGATCACCGCGGTACAGATCGAGCGCAGTGGCCTGAAGACCGTCTCCGACGTGATCCGCGCGGTTTCCGCCGACAACAGCGGTTCGATCCCGAATGCCTTCACCGCGGGTTTCGCAGCGGGTTCGGCCGGCGTGGCGCTGCGCGGCCTCACGGTCAATTCGACCCTGGTGCTGATCGACGGTCAGCGCAGCGCGAACTATGCGCTGGCGGACGACGGCCAGCGTTCCTTCGTCGACCTCAACACGATTCCGGTCAATGCGATCGAGCGCATCGAAGTGCTGAAGGACGGCGCTTCCTCGCTCTATGGCGCCGATGCGATCGCCGGCGTGGTCAACGTGATCCTGAAGCGCAGCTATAAGGGCGGCGAGGCTACCGCCGAGGTCGGCACGTCACAGCATGGCGGCGGTTTCACCCGCCGCTTCACCGGCATCCTCGGCGGCGGTGATCTGGACAAGGACGGTCACAACGCCTATCTCAGCGTCGAATACCAGAAAGACAACGCGATCATGAATCGTGATCGCAGCTTTCCGTTCAACACGCTGGACCTGCGCTCGATCGGCGGCATCAACGGCAACGGCGGACAGCCCTCGGCACCCAGCGGCTCGATCTACGGCACAGTGACACCGGGCCACCTCGGCACGCCGGGCGATATCACCACCGGTGTCGCCGACGGCGTGGCGCAGCCGCTGGTCCCGTGCGGTCAGGGGACCACGCTGGTGACCAATGACCCGCAGAATCCGGGCAGCTATTGCCTGCAGAATTTCGTCAACTATCAGGCCGTCCAGCCGGAGACGGAGCGGGCCAATGTGTACGGTCGTTTCACGGTCAAGCTCAACGACACCACGCAGGCGTATCTGGGTGCGAGCTATTACCAGAACGAGGTGTCGGTGCTCGCGGCGCCAACCCAGATCAACTCGGGCACGCCCCATAACACCAATGCGCTCGCATTGCCGCCGACGCTGCCGGATGGCTCGCTCAATCCGAACAACCCGTTCGCGGCGCTAGGGCAGTACGCGTTGATCAATTACGCGTTCCCGAACCTGTTTGCCGGTTCGGCCGACCTGAAGAACCACAACGCCCGCGTCGCTGGCGGCATCAGTGGTGTATGGGGCGAGTGGGACTACGATGTCGGCGTGGTGGCCAACCACACCTGGCTCAACGTCAGCAACTTCGGCTTCCTCAACTACAACCAGCTGATCGCGGACGTCACCAACGGCACCTACAACTTCATCGATCCGTCGAAAAATTCGGCGGCGACGCTGCAGGCGCTGGCACCGACGCTCAGCAAGATCTCGACCACCGACCTGGACTCGGTCGACTTTCATGCATCGCGTCCGCTGATGGATCTTTCCGGCGGTTCGCTGGGCCTGGCACTCGGTGGCGAATGGCGGTACGAGGCACAGCACGACGGCGAGCTGAACCCGGGCGGTGCGGCACAAGGTCTCGGCACCGCTCACACGATCGGTCGGCGCACGGTCGGCGGCGTCTATGCGGAACTGGATGCGCCCTTGCTGCAGTCGCTGGAAGTGGACGTGTCCGGGCGCTACGACCATTACTCCGATGTCGGCGGCAACTTCTCGCCGAAAGTCGGCTTCAAGTGGAAACCGTTCGAGACACTGGCAGTCCGCGGCACCTATTCCAAGGGCTTCCGTGCGCCGGGCTTTGCGGAGAATGGATCGAGCGCATCCGGTGGCTTCGTCGTCCGGCCGCCGCCGGCCGACTTCGCCGCCGCCCACGGCAACAACGGCTACGTGAAACCGTTTGCGGTGGAGCTGCTGTCGGCGGCCAATCCCGCGATCAAGCCGGAGAAGGCACGCAGTTTCACGTTCGGCCTGGTGTACCAGCCGATCCAGCAGCTGAGCGCCTCGGTGGACTATTACGATATCAAGAAGACCGGCGTCATCACGGGCGGTGACGCACGCGCCGCGCTGGACGCTTATTACGCCGGACAGCCGTTGCCGGCCGGCGTCACCATCACGCCGGATCTTCCCGATCCGCAGTTCCCGAACGCGCTGCCGCGGCCGCTGGTCGTCGCGGCCGGCTATCTCAACGAGAACTCATTGCGCACCAAGGGTCTCGACGTCGACCTGATCGGCAGGTTCGACTTCAGCAACGGCATGCACTGGACCAGCGAGCTCAGCGGTACCGAGATATTCACCTGGAAGCTGCTGCTGCAGGACGGTACGCAGCAGCAATTCGTGGGAACGCAGGGCCCGTATGCGCTTTCGTCCGGCGCCGGTACACCGCGCATCCGCGGGTCCTGGTCGAACAGCATCAACTACGGCAAGGCCACGCTCACCGGCACGTTGTACTACACCAGTGGCCTGGAAATGACCGCGGCGGATCAGGGGTCGGGCTGCATTTCGATCAACTCCGATACCGGCAACAACTTCCCGGCGAGTTGTCGGATGCCGTCATTCACAGACTTCGATCTGACCGGCAACTACGACATCAACGATCATGTCTCGGTCTATGGCGCAGTGCTCAACGTGTTCGATCGCAGGCCGTCGTTTGATCCGATCAACTACGCCGCGATCAACTACAACCCGACGTACGGGCAGGCGGGCATCGTCGGGCGCTTTTTCAACGTCGGTGTAAAGGTCAAGTTGTAAGCGCTGGAGTGCGGCCGGGGTGAGGCGGCGCGGCGGGCAACCGCCGCGCCGTATTTCGTGCCGCCGGACGCGCCGCGCAAAAATGGTTTCAGTTGGAAGTATAGCCGTCCAAACAAAATGTTTTGACGCATCGCAACATTTGTGTTCTAGTCGAAACGAGACTCTTGTGCATGCGTCGGGGAAATCGCATGCGACTGGCAATCCGACTGGGTGGATGCGATGGCAGGTGCGGGCGCGACAACGCTTTACGACGAGGTTTTCGAGCATGACAGCTGCGGCTTTGGCCTGGTTGCGCAGATTGATGGTCATGCCAGTGCCTGGGTAGTCGACACTGCGTTCGCCGCGCTGGCCAAGCTTTCCCATCGTGGTGGCGTGAATGCCGACGGCATCAGTGGCGACGGCTGCGGCGTGCTGATCCATCGTCCGGCGGCATGGTTGCGCGCGCTGGCCGCCGCGGACGGCATCAACCCGGACGAGCGTTTTGCCGCCGGTCTGGTGTTTCTCGATCCGGCTGGCGGCGAAGCGGCAGCGATCGAATTCGAGCGGCATCTGGCCGCGGCCGGGTTGGGGCTGGCCGGTTGGCGCGACGTGACCATCAACGCGGAAGCCTGCGGCCCGCTCGCCAACGCCACCTGTCCGCGCGTGCGGCAGGTGTTCGTGAATGCCGCGGCCGGGATGGATGACGACGCGTTCGAGCGCGCGCTGTTCCGTGCGCGTCGTCGTGCCGAAACCGCCCTGGCCCATGATCCGCAGTTCTACGTGGTGAGCCTGTCCGCGCACGTCATCGGCTACAAGGCGATGGCCGCACCCGGTCACCTGCGCGAGGTATTCGCCGATCTGCGGCATCCGGCGCTGGTCAGCGACGCGGTGGTGTTCCATCAGCGCTTCTCCACCAACACCACGCCGCAGTGGCGGCTGGCCCAGCCATTCCGCCTGCTCGCGCACAACGGCGAGATCAACACCATTCGCGGCAACCGCCGCTGGATGCAGGCACGCGAGGCCGTGCTGCGTTCGCCGCGGGTCGATCTCACCGACATCGGCCCGCTGGTGCGCCAGGACGGTTCCGATTCGGAGAGCCTGGACAACGCGCTGGAAGTGCTGCTGGCCGGCGGCCTCGACATGCTCACCGCGATGCGCGTGCTGGTGCCGCCGGCTTACGCGGCACGTGAGGATCTGGACGAGGATCTCACCGGTTTCTACGAGTACTACGCGCTGCACAGCGAACCGTGGGATGGTCCGGCCGGGCTGGTGATGTGCGACGGCCGCTATGCGGTGTGCACGCTGGACCGCAACGGCCTGCGTCCGGCGCGCTGGGCGCTGTCCGATGACAACCATCTGATCGTCGCCTCCGAGGCCGGCCTGTGGGATGTGCCGCCGGCGCGGGTGGTGGCCAAGGGCCGGCTCGGTCCGGGCCAGATGCTGGCGGTGGATTTCGCTGGCAAGCGCCTGCTGCACGATGCCGACATCGATGCGATCAACCGCAGCCGCGCACCGTTCCGCGACTGGTTGCGTGCAGGTATCAGCTATCTGGAATCGGACCTGATCGATCCCAGCCTCGCCGCCGAGCCGTTGCCGGCGAACGAGTTGCGCCGCTGCCAGAAGCTGTACGGACTGAGCCGCGAGGAGCGCGAGAGCGTACTCAAGGTGCTCGCCGAGACCGAGGCCGAGGCGACCGGCGCGATGGGCGACGACACCCCGATGGCGGCGATGTCGCGCCAGGTGCGGCCGTTGTTCGACCGTTTCCGCGAAGGCTTCGCCCAGGTCACCAATCCGCCGATCGATCCGCTGCGCGAGCGGCTGGTGATGTCGCTGGTCACCCAGTTCGGTCGCGAGGGCAACCTGTTCGAGCTGTCGGCGGACAATGCGAAGCAGGTGTTGCTCAACTCGCCGATCTGTTCGCAACGAAAATTGCGGCAGCTGCTGGCATTGCCGCAGTTCGTCAACGCCACCGTCCAGATCGACCTGTGTTATCCGCTCGGCGAGGGACTGGAAGCGGCGCTGCGTCGTTTCTGCCGCGAGGCGGAAGCGGGCGTGCGTGGAGGGGCCGGCATGGTCTTCATCACCGACCGCTATCCGAACAGGGACACGCTGCCGGCACATGCCTTGCTGGCGGTAGGCGCGATCCACGCCCACCTGATCGAGAACGGGCTGCGCTGCCAGTGCAACCTGCTGGTGGAAACTGCCACCGCGCGCGACGCGCACCAGTTCGCCTGCCTGATCGGTTTCGGCGCCACCGCGATCTATCCGTGGCTGGCCTACCAGAGCCTGTTCGAACTGGGTCGCGATGGCCATATCAAGCGCGGCGACGGTGCCCCGCGCGAGATCGGCCGCAGCTATCGCCGCGGCATCCGCAAGGGCCTGCTGAAGATCCTGTCGAAGATGGGCATCTCCACCGTCGCCGGCTATCGCGGCGCGCAGTTGTTCGAGATCATCGGTCTGGCGCCGGAAGTGGTCGCGCTGTGCTTTGCCGGCACGCCGTCACGCGTCGGCGGCGCGGGTTTCGCGGATCTTGAGCACGATCAGCGCCTGCTCGCCGCCGAGGCGTGGAACGAGGCGCAACCGCTGCGTGCCGGCGGTCTCTACAAATTCGTCCACGGTGGCGAATACCACATGTACAACCCGGACGTGATCGACACCTTGCAGACCGCGGTGCGAACCGGCTCCATGGCCGACTACCGCCGCTACGCGAATCATGTCGATGCGCGTCCGCCGTCCGCGCTGCGTGACCTGCTGTCGCCACATGCGGCCGGCGCCGCGATTCCGCTGGACGAGGTCGAACCGGTCGAGGCGATCCTCAAGCGTTTCGATTCGGCTGGCATGTCGCTCGGCGCACTGTCGCCGGAGGCGCACGAGGCGCTGGCGATCGCGATGAACCGGCTTGGCGGCCGCAGCAACTCCGGCGAAGGCGGTGAGGATCCTGCGCGCTACGGCACCGAGAAGATGTCGAAGATCAAGCAGGTCGCCTCCGGTCGTTTCGGCGTCACGCCGACCTACCTGATCAACGCCGAGGTATTGCAGATCAAGATCGCGCAGGGCGCGAAACCCGGCGAGGGCGGCCAGCTGCCCGGCCACAAGGTGGATGCGACGATCGCGCGGCTGCGCTACGCCAAGCCCGGCATCGGCCTGATCTCGCCGCCGCCGCATCACGACATCTATTCGATCGAGGATCTCGCGCAACTGATCCACGACCTCAAGGAAGTGAATCCGACCGCGCTGATCTCGGTGAAGCTGGTCTCGCATGCGGGTGTCGGTACCGTCGCCGCCGGCGTGGTCAAGGCCGGCGCGGACCTGATCACGATCTCCGGTCACGACGGAGGCACCGGCGCCAGCCCGCTCACCTCGATCAAGTACGCCGGCACGCCGTGGGAACTGGGCGTGTCCGAGGCGCAGCAGACACTGCGCCGCAACGGTCTGCGCGGACGCGTACGCTTGCAGACCGATGGTGGCCTGAAGACCGGCCTCGACGTGATCAAGGCAGCGATGCTTGGCGCGGACAGTTTCGGCTTCGGCACCGGCCCGATGGTGGCGCTGGGCTGCAAGTACCTGCGCATCTGCCACCTCAACAACTGCGCCACCGGCATAGCCACGCAGAACGAGGTGCTGCGCAAGGAGTACTTCATCGGCCTGCCCGAGATGGTGATGAACTACTTCCGTTTCGTTGCGGAAGACGTGCGTGGCCATCTGGCACAGCTTGGCGTGCGCAGTCTCGGTGAGCTGGTCGGTCGTAGCGATCTGCTGACTCAAATTGAAGGCAGCACGCCGGTGCAGAAGCAGCTCGATTTGTCGCGGCTGATCGCCGAGGACGGTCTCGGTGTTGCGGTGGACAGCGCCTGCACCTTGCCACGCAATCCGATGCGCGATGAAGCGGCACTGGCCTCGCGCATCGCCATCGATGCCGCGCCGCTGGTCGAACTGGGCAGTGGCGGCACATTCCGCTATGCGATCGCCAATACCGACCGCGCGATCGGTGTGCGCCTGTCCGGCGATGTGGCGCGACGCTGGGGCGATCACGGCATGCCCGAACCGGTCACCTTGCAGCTGGAAGGCAGCGCCGGACAGAGCCTGGGTGCATGGAATGCCGGTGGCGTGCAGATCGATCTGACTGGCGAGGCGAACGACGGTGTCGGCAAGGGCATGGCCGGTGGCCGCATCCTGGTGCGGCCGTCGCCCGAATCGCCGTTCGCCAGCCAGGACGCCTCGATCCTCGGCAACACCTGTTTGTACGGAGCCACTGGTGGTGAGCTGTTTGCTGCCGGCCGCGCGGGCGAGCGTTTCGCCGTGCGCAACTCCGGTGCGCTGGCGGTGATCGAGGGCGCCGGCGACCACTGCTGCGAATACATGACTGGTGGCGTGGTTGCCGTGCTCGGTTCCTGCGGGCTGAATTTCGGTGCGGGCATGACCGGGGGCTTCGCCTATGTGCTCGATCTCGAGCGCGACTTCGTCGATTGCTACAACCACGAGCTGGTAGACATCGTGCGCATCTCGCCGGAGGGCATGGAGCATTACATGCAACATCTGCGCGGCCTGATCGCGCGCCACGCCGAACTCACCGGCAGTGCCTGGGCGCGCCATCTGCTCGGCGATTTCCGGGGGTTGCTTCAGCGTTTCTGGCTGGTCAAGCCGAAGGCGGCGAGTCTCGCCGCGCTGGCCGACGAATTGCGGAGGGCGGCATGAGCGACAAGCTGTTCCGCTTCCTCGATCTGCCGCGACAGCCGCCCAAGGCGGTGCCGGTGGCGATCCGCGTGCTTGGCTATGGCGAGATCAGCGGCGATTTCGCGCCGCCATCGTCCGCGGTGGGCCAGGCCGAGCGGTGTCTCGACTGCGGCAACCCGTATTGCGAGCATGCCTGCCCGGTGCACAACTACATTCCGGACTGGCTGAAGCTGGTGCAGGACGGACGCCTGTTCGAGGCCGCCACCTTGATGCACGAGACCAACCCGCTGCCGGAAATCTGCGGCCGCGTATGCCCGCAGGATCGCCTGTGCGAAGGCGCCTGCACACTGGAGCAGGGCGGCTTCGGCGCGGTGACGATCGGCAGCATCGAGCGCTCGATCACTGATGAGGCATTCCGCCAGGGCTGGCGACCGGATCTCTCCGGCGTGGTGGAGACCGGCCGCCGTGTCGCGGTGGTCGGTGCCGGTCCGGCCGGACTGTCGTGTGCGGATCGCCTGCGTCGCGCCGGCATCGCGGTGGACGTGTTCGATCGCCAGCGCGAGATCGGCGGCCTGCTCACGTTCGGCATCCCGCCGTTCAAGCTGGACAAGGCGGTGATCCATACCCGCCGCGAGGTGCTCGAAGACATGGGCGTGCGCTTCCACCTCAACGTGGAGATCGGTCGCGATACCGCGTTTGAACAGTTGCTGGCCGACTACGACGCGGTGTTCATCGGCACCGGCGCCTACACCTTCGTCGACGGCGAACTGCCCGGGTGCGAGCTCGCTGGCGTGCATGATGCGCTGCCATTCCTGATCGCGAACGCGAACCGCCTGCTTGATGATCAGCCGGTGCCACCCGCGCTCGATCTCAACGGCAAGCACGTGGTGGTGCTCGGTGGCGGCGATACCGGCATGGACTGCAATCGCACGGCGATTCGCCTCGGTGCCGCCTCGGTTACCTGCGTGTATCGGCGCGACGAGGCGAGCATGCCCGGCTCGCGGCGTGAGGTCGGTTACAGCCGCGAGGAAGGCGTCAACTTCCTGTTCCATCGCCAGCCGCTGGAGTTGCTGGGGGAACAAGGCAAGGTACGTGGCGTGCGCGTGGTGACCACCGAGTTGGTCGACAGCGGCGACGGCCGGCCACGCCCGCGCAACGTCCAAGGCAGCGAAACCGAGCTGCGCGCCGACGTGGTGATCCAGGCGTTCGGTTTCCGCCCGAGTCCGCCGGCATGGTGCGCCAAACACGGTATCGCGCTGGATGCCAGCGGCCGCATCCTCGCCGGCGACAGTGGCCGGTTGCCATTCCAGACCGGGCACAACCGGGTGTTCGCCGGTGGCGACAACATGCGCGGCGCCGATCTGGTGGTTCGTGCCGTGCACGACGGGCGCGAGGCAGCGAAGTCCATCGCGCAGATGCTCAGCAAGCTGACCCTGGCCGAAGTCGCCTGTGTGGCGTAAGTTTTCCGGATGTGCCTGATTGCCTTTGCCTGGAATGCGCACCCACGCTGTCGCCTGCTGCTGGCGGGCAACCGCGATGAATTTCATGCGCGCCCGAGCGCGGCACTGGCGCGCTGGGATGATGCGCCGATCACCGGTGGGCGCGATCTCGAGGCGGGCGGCACCTGGCTTGGCGTCACCGCAGGCGGGCGCTGCTGTGTGGTGACCAATGTGCGCGATCCACGCGATCCGCAGCTGGGTGTTTCACGAGGCCTGCTGGCGACCGACTATCTCAATGGCAGCATGGATGCGGCGGTTCACGCACAACAATTGCTGCGTACCGCCGCGGCGTATCGGCCGTTCAACCTGCTCACCTTCGATGCCGCCGACGCGTTCTACCTGGGCAATCGCCCCGAGCCACGTGCACAGGCGGTGACGCCTGGTGTGCACGGTCTGTCGAATGCGGACTTCAACACACCGTGGCCGAAGACACGTGCCTTGATGCGGCGCCTGCAGCACTGGATCGACGCGGGCGACAACGCGGATTTCGCGCCGCTGTTCGCGGCACTTGCCGACGAGCAGGTGGCGCCGGATGAACAGTTGCCGGACACCGGCATCGGTCTGGAACGCGAGCGCCGGTTGTCGGCTGCGTTCATCCGTGGCGAGGCCTACGGCACGCGCGCCAGCACGGTAGTGGCGATCGGTCATGATGGTCGCGGTGTGATCGTGGAGCGCCGGTTCGGACCGAACGGCCACTTCGCCGGCGAGACGATGCTGCGCTTCGCCGGTTCGTCGCCGCCCTAGCATCCCGCCGAAAGCTCGACGCCTACGCGCGCCATCGGCATCGTCGGCTGCCTGTGCGGCTGACGGCTGGCTAGCCTGCTCGCAACGTCCACGGAGCGGAGCGATGCATGCACATGGAAAGGCTGTTGCCGATGATCGGCCTCGCGCTGTTTGCCACCGGCGTCGCCCAGGCGGCGGACTGCCCCGACTGGTCGACAACGCAGGCGAGACAGGAACTGGGTGCGCTGCATGACCGGCTGGACGGCTGGAATCGCGCGTACCGGGCCGGCGGGCAGTCACCGGTCGACGACGCGGTCTACGATCAGGCGCAGAAGCGTCTGGCGCTATGGAGTCGCTGCTTTCCCGCGCAGGCGCCCGCGCCGCTGGCACACCTCGCCGATGCCAGCGGCAGCGCACGTTCACCGGTGGCGCAGACTGGCTTGGCCAAGTTGCCTGATGCCGCAGCTCTCTCCGCATGGATGCACGAACACGGCGACGACGACCTGTGGGTGCAGCCGAAGGCCGACGGCGTGGCGGTCACCTTGCTCTATCTGGACGGCCAGTTGCGCCAGGCGACCAGTCGCGGTGATGGCCTGCATGGCTCGGACTGGCTGGCGAAAGCACAAGGCATCGATGCCATTCCCAAGCACCTGCCGCATGCGCCCGCACGCGTGGTGCTGCAAGGTGAAATCTACTGGCGCCTGCCCGGTCACGTACAGGCCGATGATGGCGGTGCCAATGCGCGCTCGGTGGTGGCCGGTGCGTTGGCGCGCGATACGCTGGATGCCGACACCGCCGCGCAGATCGGCCTGTTCGTGTGGGACTGGCCCAGCGGCCCGGCCGACATGCCGGCCCGCCTGGCCGGACTCAAGGCGATGGGCCTGTCCGACAGCGTGACGTATACCCATCCAGTCACCTCGCTGGATGAAGTACGGCGCTGGCGCGAGCAGTGGTATCACGGCGCGATGCCGTTTGCAGCCGATGGCACGGTAGTGCGCCAGGGTCGTCGGCCACCGGCCAGCACGTGGCAGGCGGCGCCGCCGGACTGGGCGGTGGCGTGGAAATATCCGGCAGCATCGGCACTGGCCGAAGTGCGTGCGGTGAATTTTACGGTGGGTCGCAGTGGCCGCATCACGCCGGTACTGGAACTGGCACCGGTGCAGCTGGACGATCATCGCGTGCAGCGGGTCAGCGTCGGTTCGCTGCAGCGCTGGCAGCAACTGGATATCCGTCCCGGCGATCGGGTCGAGGTGGTGCTTGCCGGCCTGACCATTCCACGCCTGCAATCGGTGGTGTGGCGCACTCAGCAACGCGCGGAGGTGACGCCACCGGACCCGCAGGCCCATGGCCGCTTGAGCTGCTGGCAGGCCGTGCCCGGTTGCGAACAGCAGTTTCGCGCGCGGCTGCTGTGGCTGGGCGGCAGGCAGGGCTTGCAACTGGATGGCCTCGGCGCCGACACCTGGCAGGCACTGATCGACGCCGGTCTGATCCACAGCCTGCTCGACTGGATGAGCCTGACCCCGGCGCAGCTTGCTGCCGTGCCGGGTCTTGGTTCGACCCGTGCCACGGCATTGGCGCAGACGTTTGCCACGGCACGCGATCGTCCGTTTGCACGCTGGCTGCGCGCACTCGGGATGCCGCTCAGTGATACGGGTGGATCATCGGGTTGGGCGGCGTTGAGCGGTCGTGCTGCGGGCGACTGGCAGTCGCTCGCTGGCATCGGTGCCGGCCGTGCGAATCAGCTGGTGGAATTTTTCAGCCACCCCGAGGTACGCGCGCAGGCCGCGCGACTGCATGCGGCCGGCGTACAGGGATTCTGAGTTTCAGCTGCCGAGTTCGCCGTCGAGGTAATACCAGCGACCGGCTTCGCGCACGAAGCGGCTGGTCTCGTGCTGACGCTGTGCGCGGCCGCCGCCGAGACGGTAGCGGGCGACGAATTCGACGGTGGCGTGATCGTCGTCGCTCTGCTGATGCTGGCGGATCTCCAGTCCCAGCCAGGTCGGTGGCGGTTGTTGCGCGGCCAGTCGTAGCGATGCCGGACGGGTCTCGAGATGCCAGCTGGCCAGCAGGTAATCCTCGCGCTTGAGCACATAGGCGCTGTAGCGCGAACGCATCAACTGCACGGCCGTCGCGGCAGTGGCGCCCTCATGCAGGGGGCCGCAGCATTGAGCGTAGCCAGCCGGGTTGCCGCAAGGGCACGGGGTCAGTGTGTCGATCGACTTCATGCCGCCTTTGTACCCGCTTCGGCGGGATTGTGCAGGCATGTCGTGCAGGTGCGCACTCAGGCGGCGTTGCGGCGCCATACACGGCAGCGGTTGTTGGCCGGCATCGCGATATCGTCGATCAGGTTGAAGCCGGCACGGCCTGCCAATGCGTCCACCGCTTCGGCATCGCGGATCGCCATATGCGCGCCGCGGGCCTGCAGCCACTGATCGAACGCGGCATTGCTGTCGCTGCTGTAACGGCCCTGAACGTTGAACGGACCGTAGATGATCAGGCTGGCATTGTCGGTGGTGATCGTGGGCAAGCGGGCGAACAGCAGCTCCACTTCGTGCCACGCCATGATGTGCAAGGTGTTGGCACTGAATACCGCATCGAACTGCGTCGCCGGCCACGTGCCGGCCACATCGAATTCCAGCGGTGCGGGCGTATTCGGCAGCGCCGCCTCGTCCAGCCACGCGCGGATGCCCGGCAGGTTTTCCGTGCGATCCGAACTCTGCCAGACCAGCTGCGGCAACGCCGCGGCGAAATGCACCGCATGCTGGCCGGTGCCGCTGCCGATCTCCAGTACGTGCCGTCGACCGGCCAGCTGCACACGCAGTACATCGAGGATCGGTTCGCGGTTGCGCTCGCACGAAGGCGAGTGCGGCTTGCTCATGCCTGGATAAGCCCGACTGCGCTCAGACCGGGCGCCCGCGAAGCACGCGTGCCGGCAGCATCAGCAGGGCGCCAAGGAAGGCGAACACCGCGCCGACAGTGAAACCGACCAGGCGGAATGGCAACAGCAGCAGCCACACGATCGGATACAGCACCAGTGCCAGCAGGGCGAGCGGCCAGCAGAACACCAGCAGCAACAACCAGAGCAGGAAAGCGGCCATGAGGATGACCTCGGGGTGGGTGGAATGGGCAGACTCTAGCGCAGGCGGATGCGCCTGCGTAGATGACTGATGCCACCCCATTCAGGTCAACCGGTCAGCTCATCGGATTCACGCCGATCAGCCACAAGTGCAGCCAGAATGCGAAGAGGGCCCAAACCACCACGCCGATCACTACGGTCACTATGTCGCCCTTGAGTGTGCCTGCCGGATATGTGGTGTCGGCCAGCCGGTCGCGACGGCGCGATACGGCGAACAGCACGATCGCCCACAGCAGGAACGCACCGAACAGCAGCACGTCATGCAGCATGCCGGTGGCCAGCAGATGGCCGAATGCCCACACCTTCACCGCCAGCAATTGCGGGTGGTGCAGCTTCGCCTTGATGCGGTTGCGCGGCACGCGCGCCGCGAAAAACAGCACGAACGCAATCAGCGTGAACAGCGCATTGAGATGGCGCAGCGGCAGTGGCGGCACATACAGCGGCACGGGGTGCTGACGGGCCAGCCCGAAGCCCCAGCAGATCAGCACGAAGCCGATGATCGAGACCAGCGCGAACAGACCCTTCCAGCGTTTCGCTCCCAGCCGGGCGATCTGCCGCTCGCGCCAGTCGTTGGCGAAGATGCGCAGGGAATGCATGCCCAGAAAGATCAGCAGACCGAGAATCAGCACGGACATGGCGGCTACCTCACGGGAAGAATCAGTCGAGTATAGGCGACCACCGGCGTCAGTCAGGAGGCGCGCGGCTCGATCCGGATGACCAGCGCAAGGGTGTCGTGGTGCAGCTTGAGCGGACTCGCCGGCGAAGGCCGCCACGCATCGCCGACATGCAGCGGGCCATCCGCGGTGTCGATCACGCCGCGGGCGCAGTAGACCAGCACGGTGGATGGATCAGGCATCTGAGTGCACGGTTCCCGCCATACCCGTATTTCGCCGCGCGCCTGCGCACGCCGCACCATCAGGTTGAAATCGCGCGTCGGCCCGTCCAGCAGGGTCACCGCCACCCGGGCCTCGCCGGCAAAGGCGAAGGGCGCGAACGGTATGGTCAGCGCGTGCACGCGGCCATCGTCCAGCGTCATCGTGAAGCCGTTGCCATCGAGCAGCGCGATCTGCCGATCGATGCCGGGAAAGCTGGAGAACGGTGCCGCACTGTCGACCTCGGCGATGCTGACGCGCCAGAGGAAATCGTCCACGCCGGCACCGGACGGCTGGACGGCTATTTCACGGGTGCTGCCGAGACCGTTCTTCCATGGTTGGAGCGGGCAGTCGTCGAGGCGGATGATGGACATGTTCAGAGCTGGGTCGGGATTTGCTCATCCCCCTGCGAGCAGGGGGAGGTTGGGAGGGAGTGGTTTTTGACTTTGCGGCACGAAGAGCGACCCTTCCCCGACCCTCCCCTGCCTTGCAGGGGAGGGAGCACGGCAGGCGGCTTTTGCTCCTCCCACTGCGTGCGGGGGAAGGGCGAGTGGTGGCGTGAGCGAAACAAGGCATTCACGCGGTGCGCTCGATGATGCGTTCGAACGGCGGCAGCGCCTTCAGCATGCCGCTGCCGTAGCGTTTGGTGACCACACGGCGGTCCAGCAGCACGATGCGGCCGCGGTCGGTCTCATTGCGGATCAATCGGCCGCAATACTGGGTGAGCAGGCGCGTCGCCTCGGGGATGCTGACTTCGATGAATGGGTTGCGTCCGCGCGATTCCAGCCATTCCGCATACGTGGCGCCGACCGGGTCGGTCGGCACGGCGAACGGCAGCTGGGTGATCACCACCGTTTCGCACAGCTTGCCCGGCAGATCCAGACCTTCACCGAACGAGGCCAAGCCGAACAGCGTGCTGCCCTTGCCAGCCTCGATGTCGGCGCAGTGTTCGGCGATCAGCTGCGACTTGCCCAGCGAGCCCTGTGCGCGCACCTTGCGCACCTGGGCGATCGGCAGTTTTTGCAACACGCGGTCGAGCTTTACCCGCGAGGTGAACAGCACCAGGTTGCCGGCATCCCAGTCGAGGTTTTCCGCCAGCCACTCGCTGATTTCTTCGGCGTGCGCTTCGCGTGCGTCGGGCAGGGTGCGCATCGCCGGCACTTCCAGGCGTGCCTGCGCGGCGAGGTCGAATGGCGATGGCAGACTCAGACACACCGCGTCGTCAGGCAGACCCACCGCATCGGCGAAGCCGCGGAAGTTGCCGCCCGCGCTCAGCGTGGCCGATGTCAGCAACACGCCGCTGGCATTGCCCCACAGCACGCTGCGCAGCAGGCCGCCAGCGGAGACCGCCGAGGCATGGCAGACCAGTTGCTGATCGCCGCCCAGGGTGACCCAGCGTGCCAGTGGCGGCGCGCCATCGGGATCTTCACTCGACCAGGCATGCCAGCAACTGGCCTGCTTGCCGATGCGTTCCAGTGCGATGCCCAGCTCGCGCGACAGCGCCTCCTGGGTCGGGCCGCCGTCGGTCATCTCGACCACGGCGCGGCGCACCGCGGTGAGCCAGCGCTGCACTTCGTTGGTGTACAGGCTGAGTGCGCGCGCAAGTTCCACCCATGCTTCAGGCAGCTGGCCCAGCGAGCCGCGGTACATCGGCTCGGTCTCTGCCGGGTCGGGCAACCAGCCGAGGCGGATTTCCTTTTCCAGTTCCTCCAGCGTATTGCTCAGTTCCTGCAGCTTGGCGTCGCCGGCATCCAGCGACAGCTTGCCCAGGGTCTGCTTGTCGGTCAGCGAATACGCCGCGTGCACCTGCCGGCCGAGTCGGCTCAGCTGGCGCACCGTGACATTCATGTAGACCTCGCTGGCACCGCGGTCGATCGCCTTCCCCGATACGTGGTGGCCTTCGTCGAAGATGTACAGCGTCTCGTCCGGCCGCGGCAGGATCACCCCGCCCCATGCCGGACTGGAGCCGCCCCCGTCCTCGCCCGGCATGGTGAGGTCGGCCAGCACCAAGTCCTGGTTCGCCACGATGATCTCGGCATCGTCCACCGCACGGCGCGCGGCGAAGAACGGGCAGATCATGAACTGGCCGCATTTGCGCCCGGTGCAACCGCCGGCGCTGGTGGTCACCATCGGACGCAGCAGGTCGCTGACGGCTTCCGGCGCGCTGTCCATGTCGCCGTTCCACTCGTCGCGGTCGAACGCGGCGCGCAGTTTTGCCAGCGCCTGCTTGTCGCGGGCCTGCGGCGGTTTGGTCCACAGCACCAGGTCCGCGTCGAAACCGGCCAGTCCCATCTGCGCGGTGTCGTTGATGCTGTTCGCCGCCATCATCAAATTGCGCGGGCACAGGTAGCGACCGCGGCCCTTGGCCAGCGCCACCTTCGCCTCGATCCCGTTGAGCTGCAGATACAGCGGAATATCGCGCTGCACCAGCTGTTCCTGCAGCGCCACGGTGGCGGTGGCGATCAGCAGCTTCTTCTTCTGGAAGCGCGCCACCGCCACGCCGGCGATCAGGTAGGCCATCGACTTGCCGGTGCCGGTCGGCGCCTCGATCACCGCCACCCCGCCGGTGCGGCCGAATGCCTTGGCCACCTCGGCGATCATCTTTCCCTGCGAGGCGCGCGCGCGGAAGCCCGGCAGGCCGTCCTTCAGGCGTGCATAGGCGGCGCGGATGGCGTCTTTGGTGATGTCGGCGAGCATGCTGGATCAAGAACCTGTGGCGCGGATAACGCATGGAGCCCGGGCAGCGGCGATGGCTTGCGGGCAGGTGCGTCGCGTCGGAAGCGCCGCTGGATGAATGCAAGAGCGCAGTTTATCGGTATTGCGCGTGCGGTCGCATGCGGGCCGATTCACGTCAGTCCGAGGCAAGCGTTGTCGCATGGCATCGAAAGGGTATGCTAACCCGCCGGCATTGATGGCCGGGCTCGGGGAAGCTCCACCGATGAAGCACGTGGATGCGCTTGAATCGACGCCGTCTGACGGCTCGCTGCAGTTGAGCTGGCTGGCTCGGCTGACGGCGGGCAATACGCCCGAGCAAGTGGGCGTGGCGATCGCCGCCCTGGCGCAGGCCCGGCCAGGCTGCGCGGCGGCCTGCGTGCTGTGGGGACTGGATGAGCCTACCCACCATCACAGTGCGCCGGCGACGTGGATCGACGCGGCGGATTGGCCGTGGCTGGCCGAAGCCAGCGCTGCGGAAACGCCGCACTGGCATCCGGATCAGCGTCGCGTCGCGATCCGTCTGTGCCAGCAGCCCGAGCCGGCGCTGCTCTTGCTGACGATGCAACCTGGCCATGGCGACGACGGCTTCCTCGACGAACTGGTGGCGCCGCTGCAACTTGCTGGCGAGTATCTGCGGCGGGCGCTGGAGTGGCGGGAGTTGCAGCATTCGCATCAACAACTCGAACGCTCCGAATCGTTGCAGCGTGCGCTATTCGCAATCTCCGACCTGGCCGGCTCCGCACGCGACATGCCGGCGATGCTGCGTGGCATCCACGCCATCGTCAGCACACTGATGTACGCGGAAAATTTCTTCATCGTGCTGCACAACACCGAGCAGGACACGATCCGTTTCCTGTACTTCGTCGACATCGAGGATCCGACCATTCCCGGTGACGGACAGGACATGCCACTGAGCGCGATCGAATATACGCTGACCTGGTACGTGATCTGCGATGGCAAGGCGCGCATGGGCAACGCCGAGGAATTGCGCAGCCAGGTGCCCGGACCGGTCGCCCTGATCGGTCCGGACAGTTACGACTGGCTTGGTGTGCCGATGCTGCGCGACGGCCAGCTCGGTGGAGCGCTGGTGGTGCAGAGCTATCAGCCGGACATCGGCTTCACCGATGAGGACATGGCGCTGCTGCAGTTTGTCGGCAGCCACATTCTCACTGCGCTGGAGCGCAAGCAGACCAAGGCCGATCTGGAGCAGCGCGTGCAGCTGCGCACGCAACAACTGGCCGAGGCCAATCGCGGACTGCAGCTGGAAATCCTGGAGCGCCAGCGCGCCGAACACCTGCAGGCGGCGCTGTTCCGGATCGCCGAGCTGGCTACCGCGGACATCGACCAGGACGAGTTCTACCGGCGCGTGCATGCAGCGGTCGGCGAGTTGCTGAATGCGGAGAATTTCTTCATTGCGCTGCTCTCCGATGATCGCCAGCGACTGACCTTTCCCTATGCCGTGGATGCGGTGAAGCTGCCGCCGGCCGAGCGCCCGCTGAGCCGCGGCCTCAGCGAGTATGTGCTGCGTCGCGGTACCGCACTGCGTGCCCACAACGCGGATATCGAAGAACTCGAGCGACTGGGCGAGATCGCGCCGGGGCGGATGGGTTCGCCCGCGATGTGCTGGCTTGGCGTGCCGTTGATCGTGGGCGACGAAGTGATCGGACTGGTCACCGTGCAGAGCTACCGATCCAGCGTGCTCTACGGGCCGGCCGACCAGGAACTGCTCAGCTTCGTCGCCTCGCAGATCGCCAACAGCCTGACCCGGCGCCGTTCCGCCGAGTCGCTGAAGCGCGCCTACGAACAGCTCGAGCATCGGGTGGAGGAGCGCACGCTGGCGTTGCGCAAGGAAATCATCGAACGCGAACGCATGCAGGATCAGCTGCGCCACCAGGTCATGCACGATTCGCTGACCGGATTGCCCAACCGCGGTTACCTGCGCGATCGCATCGACCGCGTATTGGGCGCCATCCGACGCGAACCGCAGCAACACTGCGCGCTGCTCTATCTGGATGTCGACCGCTTCAAGATCATCAACGACAGCCTTGGCCATCTGGCGGGTGACGAGGTGCTGAAGGAGGTGGCGACCCGGCTGGCCGGCTGCGTGCGCCATCCTGACCTGGTGGCGCGATTGTCCGGCGACGAGTTTGCGATCCTGCTGGAAGATGTGGATCTGCCGCGCGATGCCACGGCCGTGGCACAGCGAGTGATGGATGCGCTGAGTGCGCCGATGCAGATCGCCGGCAAGGAGTTGCAGGTGACCGCCAGCGTCGGCATCGCGATCGGCGACCAGCATTACGATGCCGCCGACGAAGTGCTGCGCGACGCCGACATCGCGCTGTATCGGGCCAAGGAGCTGGGGCGCAAGCGCTTCGAACTGTTCGACGAGACGCTGGCGAAGAACGTGGTCGACGTGCTGGCGCTGGAAGGCGAATTGCGCCAGGCGCTGCAGCACAATCAGTTCGAGCCGTACTTCCAGCCGATCTGCCGGCTCGAGGGCGGCCAGGTGGTCGGCTATGAGGCGCTGATCCGCTGGAATCATCCGCATCGCGGCGTGCTGCGGCCGGGCGATTTCCTCAAGATCGCCGAAGACTGCGGGCTGATCGAGGCGATCGACTGGCGCATGTTCGAACTCAGCTGCGAGCTGCTGTTGCAGCACGGCCGCGCCGACACCTTCATGACCGTGAATGTCTCGGCGCTGCACCTGCGTCACGCGGATTTCGACGGACGCCTGATCCAGCTGCTCGAGCGCACCGGCCTGTCGCCATCGCGGATGGTCGTCGAAGTCACCGAAGGCGCGCTGCTGGACAACCCCGAGCGCGTGCGTGCCACGCTCGACCGTTTGCGCACGATCGGTGTCGGTGCCGCACTGGACGATTTCGGCACCGGTTACTCGTCGTTGAGCTACCTGCACTCGCTGCCGCTGCGCATCCTGAAGATCGACCGCGCCTTCGTGCAGGAGCTGGACAAGGGCGCCAATACCAGCAGCACCACGGTGGTGGCGGCGATCCTCGCGCTGGCGCGCGCGTTGAACATCCAGGTGATCGCCGAAGGCATCGAAACCGGGATCCAGTACGCCGCGTTGGTGGCAATGGGCTGCGAGATGGGCCAGGGTTATCTGCTCGGCCATCCGTCGCCGATCGCGCACTGGCTGGAGTCGCGCGCGCTCGACGCGTGAGTGGCTTCAGGCCGTGGCGGCGATCTGCCGCAACGCCTGCTCGAACGCCTCGGGCGGCTGCCCGCCGGAAATCAGGTGCTGGCCGTTGACGATGGTCGCCGGCACCGAGTGGATGCCGCGGCTCTGGAAGAACTGCTCCTGCACACGCACTTCGTCGGCGTAGGTATCGCCGGCAAGAATCTGTCGCGCCTGTTCGATGTCCAGGCCCGCTTCGCCGGCCAGCCGCAACAGCGTGTCGTGCGCGCTGACGTTCTCGCCATCGGTGAAGTAGGCGCGCAAGAGCGCCTGCTTCAGCGCGAGATGGCGACCTTCCAGCTCGGCCCAGTGCAGCAGCCGGTGCGCGTCGAAGGTGTTGTAGACGCGGCTGCGCCGGTCCATGTTGAAAATGAAACCCAGCGCGGCGCCGCGGTCACGGATCGCGGCGCGGTTCGCGTCGATCTGCTCGGCCGAGCTGCCGTACTTGCGCACCAGATGTTCGGTGGAGTCCTCGCCTTCCGCGGCCATCTGCGGATTCAGCTCGAACGGCTGGAAATGGATCTCCGCGGTAACTTCGCCTTCCAGCTTCGCCAGCGCCTGCTGCAGCGAAGCCAGCCCGATCGCGCACCACGGACAGGAGACGTCGGAGACGAAATCGATACGCAGCGGAGCGGGTATGGTTGGGGCGGACATCGGAGAGCCTTCGCGAGTGAGGTGCAGCGCCGAGGGCTGCGGATCAGACTTAGATAAGGTCGATGGATCGCGCAATCAATCGGCGATCCGCTGTTTCAGTTTCCCGCGATGCGCAGTGCCACCGCTTCGGCGATCCGGATGCCGTCGACCGCGGCGGACAGGATGCCGCCGGCGTAGCCGGCGCCTTCGCCGGCAGGGTAGAGGCCGTGGGTATTGAGGCTTTGCAGGCTGCTGTCGTCGCGCTTGATCCGCACCGGCGAGGAGGTGCGCGTCTCGACGCCGGTGAGGATGGCGTCGTGCATGGCGTAGCCGCGGATCTGGCGTTCGAAAGCGGGCAGTGCTTCGCGGATCGCGGCGATCGCGTAGTCGGGAAGGGTGCTGTCGAGGCTGCCCAACGTGACGCCGGGTTTGTAGGAAGGTTGCACGTCGCCGAAATCGCGCGAGGCGCGGCCGGCGAGGAAGTCACCGACCAGTTGCGCGGGGGCGCTGTAGTTTTCGCCACCAAGGACATAGGCGTGGCTTTCCAGCGCCCGCTGCAGCGCGATGCCGGCGAGCGGACTGCTGCTGGCGTCGTAGGGCGCGAAATCGGACGGATCGATGCCGACCACCACGGCGGCGTTCGCGTTGCGCTCGTTGCGCGAGTACTGGCTCATGCCGTTGGTGACCACGCGGCCCGGTTCGGAGGCGGCGGCGACCACGGTGCCGCCCGGGCACATGCAGAAGCTGTACACCGTGCGGCCAGGTGCGCCCTGATCTCCCGTGCAGTGATGCACCAGCTTGTAGTCGGCTGCGCCGAGCAGCGGGTGGCCGGCCTGCGGGCCGAAGCGGGCGCGGTCGATCACTGACTGCGGATGCTCGATGCGGAAGCCGATCGAAAAGGGTTTTGCTTCCAGATAGACGCCGCGCGCATGCAGCATCTCGAAGGTGTCGCGCGCGCTGTGGCCGAGCGCCAGCACGACGTGATCGGCGCGAAGCTGTTCGCCGCTGGCCAGGGTCACGCCGCGAACCTGCTGCTGACCGTCCGCCGTCGGTTCCAGCAGGAGGTCGTCGACGCGGCTGCTGAAGCGGATCTCGCCACCCAGCGACTCGATCGTGGCGCGCATGTTCTCCACCATCGTCACCAGCCGGAACGTGCCAATGTGCGGCTTGCTGACGTAGAGGATATCCGCCGGCGCACCGGCCTTGACGAATTCGGTGAGCACCTTGCGGCCGTGGTGCAGCGGATCGCGGATCTGGCTGTACAGCTTGCCGTCGGAGAACGTGCCGGCGCCGCCCTCGCCGAACTGCACGTTGGATTCCGGATGCAGATTGCGCTTGCGCCACAGGTCCCAGGTGTCCCTGGTGCGCTCGCGCACTTCCTTGCCGCGGTCGAGGATGATCGGGCGAAAGCCCATCTGCGCCAGGATCAGCCCGGCGAACAGGCCGCAGGGGCCGAAGCCGATCACCAGCGGACGCAGTGGCAGCTGCGCCGGCGCCTTTGTCACGAAGTGGTAGTCGGTGTCGGGCGTGGGCTGGATGTGCGGATCGCCGGCGAAACGCCGCAGCAGCTCGGCTTCCTGCGTGGTCTCGATATCCAGCGCATAGATCAGCGCGATCGCGCCGCGCTTGCGCGCGTCATGGCTGCGTTTGGCGATGGTGTAGCCGGTCAGCGCGACGGCCTCGATATCCAGCCGCTTGAGGATCGCGGCGGTCAGCGCAGCCTCGCCGTGATCCAGCGGCAGCTTGAGGTCGGTCAGTCGCAACATGCGGGATCCGGGAGTCCATCGACGTGGGGGAGGTCATCGAGGCGCGTTGCCGCGAGACCAGGCCACTCATTGTCGATGCGATCATGCAGTGCGACAAGCCGGCTGGCGCGGCGATCACTCATAGTGGCGGACTATCCGCACGTGTCAGCATCTTGACAGCTGACGCGGTAGGTCAATTCAGGCGGCGAGCATGGTCAGAAACTGCTCACCGGTAGCCTGCGGATGCAACAGGATGAACTGCGGGCGGGCGGCGTCGGTGTGCTTGCGCGCCGCCGCGATGCATAACTGGCCGTCCCTGCCAGTGATCGCCAGCGGCGTGCTGCGCAGGCTGTCCCAGCGACGGCGGCAGATCACGCCATGTTGCGGGCCGCCGGCGATGATGCATTCAAAAACAGGTGCCATGGGAATTCACTCGAAGGTTGGGGAGTTGTGGGTTCGAGTTTCATCTAGCAGGGTGCGGGCCAACAAAATCAGGCAAACGTGTTGCGCGTCACGGTTTGGGAAATGAGTACATATTGGCGCTTTTGGTCAGGCAATCTACCTGGCGAGCAACGGGTGGCTGCCGGATTTGCGACCACCCGTGCGCGGAGGACTCAGGCGCCGCCGATGAAATCCATCTTGCCGATCTCGGTGCCGGCCGCGCGCAGGATGTCGTACGCGGTGGTGCAGTGGAAGAACAGGTTCGGAATGATGAAGCCCAGCAGATAGGCCTGCCCTTCGAAGGTCATTTCGCCAGTGCGCATCTTGAGCACGATGGTGCGGCCTTCGCTGCCGTCGATCTGCTCCGGCTTGAACGTCTTGATGTACTCGATCGCATTGTCGATGCGCGCGTAGGCCTGCTCCAGCGTGGTCTCGTTGTCCTCGAACGATTTCGGCTCGGCGCCGGCCAGGCGCGCGGTGCCGCGGGTGGCCATGTCGGCAGCGATCTGCACCTGCTTGACCAGCGGCAGCATGTCGGGGATCAGTCGGGTCTGCAGCAGCACTTCGTCGGTGACACTCTTCGCCTTCGCATGTTCCGCGCCTTTCTGCAGCACATGCTTGAGATTGCCGAGTGCGCGGACGAAGACGGGAACGGAAGCCTGATACATGGACAGTGTCATGGGGTTTGCTCCGGTGGGGCGTGGGGAATCGGTTCGGACGAAAATTCGTTGTACGGCATCGTGGGGACGATGTCGGCAGATGCCAATGGCGTCGCGGCGGGCACATGGCGCATGACGCGCACGGCAATCAGCGCGGCGGCAAGCAGCAGCGCCGCCGCCAGCACGAACGCCGCGCCGGGCAGATGCCGCACCGGTGCGTGATCGCTGATGAACAGCGCGAAGATGTTGGCGAACAGCGCCGGTCCGAAGATGCCCGCCAGGCTGGCCAGGCTGGTCAGCGCGCCCTGCAGGCGGCCCTGCTCGTGCGGATCGACCTGGTGCGTCATCATCGCCTGCGCCGGCGGCCCGGCCAAGCCGCCGAGACTGAGGAACGGAATGCCGAGCAGGAACACCCACGAAAGAGAGGCGAAGCCGAAGAACACATAGCCGACGATGCACAGGGAGAGTCCGGCCAGGATCATCCGCCGCTCGCCCAGCCGCGGCATCAGCCGGCGCACCAGCACAGCCTGCACCAAGCCGCTGCACAGGCCGACCATGCTCAGCGTGTAGCCGACCGCCTGCGGTCCCCAGCCGTAGCGGTAGTCGGTGTACAGCACGTAGGTGGAGTTCAGCGAGAACTGCGCCAGATTGATCAGGAAGAACACGGCGGCCAGCCCGAACACCTGTGGATAGCGGCGCAGCAGCACCACCGCGCCGAACGGATTGGCGTGGCGCCAGTCGAAACGCGCGCTGCGCTTTTCCTTCGGCAGTGATTCGGGCAGCACGAAGTAGCCGTAGCAGAAGTTGATCAGCGACAACCCGGCCGCGACCCAGAATGGCAGCCGGATATGCAGATCGCCGAGGAAGCCACCCAGTGCCGGGCCGATGATGAAACCGATGCCGAACGCGGCGCCCAGCGTGCCGAACGCGGCCGCGCGCTTTTCCTTCGGCACGATGTCGGCGATATAGGCGTTCGCGGTGGAGAAGCTCGCCGCGCAGATGCCCGACACCGCGCGGCCGAGGAACAACAGCCACAGCACCGGTGCCAGCGCCATCACGATGAAGTCGATGCCGAGACCGAAGCTGGAGATCAGGATCACCGTGCGTCGACCGAAACGGTCCGACAGTGCGCCCTGCACCGGCGAGAAGATGAACTGCATCAGCATGAACAGCGCGGCGAAGGCGCCCACCCACACGGCGGCCTGCGAGATGTTTCCGCCGATCAGCTCCACGATCAGGTGTGGCAGCACGGGAATGATGATGCCGAACGCCAGCATGTCCAGCATCACGGTGACGAAGATGAAGGTAAGGGCGGCACGGCGGGGTGGGGTGGCGGGAGTCGGTGACTGATCCATGGGGCGAGGCGAGGCGTTGGGAGCTGCACGATAGCCGAACAGCGCGGGCGCGACATGTGCGGTGAGTGCCGGCATCGCGGGAAACCGGTGCGGCGCGCGGCGCGATACCATGGGCGATCCCCTCGTCAAGGAACTGCCATGTACCGACGTCTGTTCCCCCTGTGCCTGCTACTGGTGCTGGCCGGTTGCTCCTCCAGCCACGACGCCGCGCCGATGGCTCCCGTATCGAAGGAAGAGCTGGCGCCGGCCAGCACGGCGCCCGCCACGGCAGCCAGCGCGGCCGTGCCGGTCGACAGCAAGACCAGCGCTGCGGTAAAGCAGCATCTGGCCGACTACGCCACGGTGAAACTCACGGCCGACCTGTCCGCGTTCGACGCGAAGCAGAAGAAGATGATCGCGCGGCTGGTCGAGGCGGCCGACAGCATGAACGCGATCTACTGGCAGCAGGCATGGGGCGACAAGGACGCGCTGCTGCAGAAGATCAACGATCCGGCCATGCGCGAATTCGCCGAGATCAACTATGGCCCGTGGGACCGGCTCGACAACGACCAGCCGTTCATCGAGGGTATCGGCGCACGTCCGGCCGGTGCGCAGTTCTATCCGGCCGACATGAGCAAGGAGGAGTTCGAAAAGTCCGCGCTGAAGGACAAGACCGCGCTGTACACCTTGCTGCGCCGCGACGCGCAGGGTCAGCTGATCACGGTGCCGTACCACGAGGCATACAAGGCCGAGCTGGAGAAGGCCGCCGGCCTGCTGCGCGATGCCGCCAAACTGTCGCAGGATGCCGGCTTCAGGAAATACCTGGTCCTGCGCGCCGATGCGCTGCTCAGCGACGACTACCAGCCCAGCGATTTCGCCTGGATGGCGATGAAGAACAATCCGGTCGACATCGTGATCGGCCCGATCGAGACCTACGAGGACCAGCTGTACGGCTACAAGGCCAGTTACGAATCGTATGTGCTGATCAAGGATCAGGCCTGGAGCAAGAAGCTGGCGCGCTTCGCCCAGTACCTGCCCGAACTGCAGCGCGGCTTGCCGGTGCCCGAGCGTTACAAGGCCGAACAGCCCGGCTCCGATGCCGACCTCAATGCCTACTTCGCGATCTACTACGGCGGCGACGCCAACGTCGGCGCCAAGACCATCGCGATCAACCTGCCGAACGACGAGCAGGTGCAGTTGAAGAAAGGCACGCGCCGGCTGCAGCTGGAAAACGTGATGAAGGCGAAGTTCGAGCAGATCATGCTGCCGATCGCGAAGGAGTTGATCACCGAGGACCAGCAGCAGAACCTCACCTTCGACGCGTTCTTCCAGAACACCATGTTTCATGAAGTGGCGCATGGCCTCGGCATCAAGAACACCCTGGACGGCAAGGGCACCGTGCGCAAGGCACTGAAGGACCAGGCCTCCAGCTTCGAGGAAGGCAAGGCCGACATCCTCGGCCTGTACATGGTCAGCAAGCTCGCCGAAAAAGGCGAGCTGGACAAGTCGAAGCTGATGGACAACTACGTCACCTTCCTCGCCGGCATTCTGCGTTCAGTGCGCTTCGGTGCCAGCGACGCGCACGCCAGGGCGAACATGGTGCGCTTCAATTTCTTCAAGCAGCAGGGCGCGTTCACCCGCGATGAGAAGAGCGGCCGCTACCGCGTCGATTTCGACAAGATGACGGCGGCGATGAACGCGCTGTCGGCCAAGTTGCTGACCATCCAGGGCGACGGCGACTACGCGGCGGCGAAGCAGCTCACCGATCAGATGGGTGCGGTCGACGCCGAACTGGCCGGCGATCTGAAGCGGCTCGACCAGGCGCATATCCCGGTCGACATCCGTTTCGAGCAGGGACTGGATGTGCTGGGGCTCAAGCAGCCCTGAACCGCCTGCGTCAGGTTGCCGAGTGGATCCACTCGGCAACTTCGGCCGGATGTTCGAGATGCAGGTGGTGGCCGCCGTCGAGATGATTGACGGTGATGTTCGCCACGCAATCGGCGCGCGCCTGCATCGATGCACTTGGCAGGTACGAAGTGGCCGGCTGCGCCAGCAGCAAGGCCGTGGGCGCGGTGATGCCGCGCAGCAGCGCGTGAATCTGCGACTCGGCCAGCCGGGTGGCGCTGGGCCGGGTCAGTTGCGGGTCGCTGCGCCAGCGCCAGCCGCCTTCGGTTTCGATCAGGCCGCGTTCGACGATCGGGCGCGCTAGTTCGGCAGGCAGGCCGCTGACCATGCTGCGCGCACTAACCGCCTGTGAGATATCGCGAAACACCCGCAACGGTTTGTCGTTGTCGCCACGCGGCGCCAGCGCATCGCGGAAGCGCTGCAGCGTATGTGAACCATCGTCGCCAAGCGGGCCGAGGCCTTCGATCAGCAGCAGTCGCTCTATCCGCTCGGGCATCGCGGCAGCTGCCAACGCGGCGATGCCGGCGCCCAGCGAATGGCCGAGCAAGCTGTAGCGATCAAGGCGCAAGGCATCGGCGGCGGCGAGTACCAGGCGCACGTAATCGAGATAGTGATAGCTGGTACCCGGCGCCAGATGATCGGAGTGGCCGTGGCCGGGCAAGTCCAGGGCGATCACCCGAAAGCGGGACGCCAGCCGCGGCGCCAGCAACGCAAAACTGCCCGCATTGTCGAGCCAGCCGTGCGGGGCCAGCAGCGGCGGCAGCGCGTCATTACCCCATACCTGCGCACTCAGCGCGAGCTGTGGCAGGACGATACGTTGCTCGACCGGTGCACTCACTCGGTGGATTCCGGCCAGCCACGAACATGCCGCAAGACCAGGGCGGCGAGGCTGTCCACCTGTCCGACGCTGTCGTTGAGCGCGGGGATGTAGCGCAGCGTTTCGCCGCCCGCGGCGACGAAGAAATCGCGGTTCTGCATCGCGATCTCCTCCAGCGTTTCCAGACAATCCACCGCGAAACCGGGGCAGGCGACATCGAGTTTCTTCACGCCATCGGCGGCGAGCTGGCGCACGGTGGCGTCGGTATACGGATGCAGCCAGCTCTCGCGGCCCACGCGCGACTGGAAGCTGACGAGCAGCTCGTCCTCGCTGAGTTGCAGACGTTCGCGCAGCAGTCGCGCGGTGCGCTGGCACTGGTCGAGGTACGGATCGCCCAGTCGCACATAGCGTTCGGGGATGCCGTGGAACGACAGCAGCAATTTGTCGCCACGTTCGTTCGTCGCCCACCAGCGCTCGATGCTGCTGGCCAATGCATCGATGTGGCCGGGATCGTCGTGGTAGTCGTTGACGATGCGCAGCTCCGGTGGCCAGCGCAGCGCCTTGAATGCATCGGCCACGGCGTCGATCACCGAGCCGGTGGAAGTGGCCGAATACTGTGGATACAGCGGCAGCACCAGCAAGCGGCGCACGCCTGCGCGCTGCAACTGTCCGATCGTGTGCGCCACCGAGGGCTCACCGTAGCGCATCGCCAGCGCCATACGCAGCTTGCCGGGCTGCTGCCGATCCAGCTCGGTCTGCAGGTTGGCGGCCAATGCCTCGCTGCCGAAGCGCAGCGGCGAGCCCCGCCCGGTCCAGATCTTGCCGTAGGCACGAGCCGAACGGGCCGGTCGCACGCGCAGGATGATGCCGTGCAGGATCAGCCACCACAGCCACCGCGGGTAGTCGATCACCCGCGCATCACCGAGAAATTCGGCCAGATACGGTCGTACCGCTTTTGCCGTGGGCGCGGTCGGCGTACCCAGATTGACCAGCAGCACGCCAGCCTGAACGGACTGAACCGGCGGTGCGTCGGAATGGTCGGCAACGCCGGTATAGTGGTTGTTGCTTGGCATCGTGGTAGTCATGGCTGAATCAGTCGTGGAGTCTGCCACAAGCCTTGGTGCGCCGCGGCGCATCTCACCCGTTCCCCGAACCCAAGTGGAGCCGTCCATGTTCAAGACACCACTGCATCGTCTGCTGCTGATTGGTCTCGCCCTGTTGCTGCCGGCGATGGCCGTGCATGCCGAAGATCCGCCGCTGGTGCGTGCGCAGAACGCCGTGCGCGTGCTCAACGACATCATGCAGGCGCCGGACAAGGCGATTCCGCAGGATCTGCTGCGCGATGCCAAGGCGATCGCGGTGATTCCCGACATGCTCAAGGTCGGCTTCGTCTTCGGCGGCCGCCGCGGTGAAGGCCTGATCTCGGTGAAGGGGCCGGACGGCACCTGGTCCAACCCCAGCTTCATCAGCATGACCGGCGGCAGTGTGGGCTTCCAGATCGGCGTGTCGTCGACCGACGTGATCCTGGTGTTCCGTACCCAGCGCGGCGTGGATTCGATCGTGCGCGGCAAGTTCACCCTTGGCGCCGACGCGTCGGCGGCGGCCGGCCCGGTCGGGCGTACCACCAGTGCGTCCACCGACGAGCAGATGAAGGCCGAGATCTACTCCTACTCCCGCGCCCGCGGCCTGTTTGCCGGCGTGGCGATCGATGGCGCGGCACTGCGCATCGATTACGACGCGAATGAAGCCGTGTATGGCGCCGGCATCACGCCGCGGCGCATTTTCGAAGGCGGCGTCAGCAATGTGCCGGGACCGGTGGTCGATTTCCGCGACCGGCTTGAGGAGTACACTTCGCGATAGTTATGGCGAAGTGTCGGCGCGACTGGCGCCAAGACGGTTTGGCTGGAATCCGCCTCGAGGTTGACTATGGGTTTTGACAGTATCTGGCATTGGCTGATCCTTCTGGTGATCGTGCTGGTGGTATTCGGCACCAAGAAGATCCGCAATCTCGGGCCGGATCTCGGCGCGGCGATTCGCGACTTCAAGAAAGGCCTCAGCGGCGAGGACGAGGCGAAGCAGAAGGAAGCGGAAGCCGCGCGTCAGGCCGCCGAGCAGCTGCGCGCCGATCCGCCGCCTGCCGCCAACAGCAGCACGCAGAGTCAGCGCGACTCCAGCGAAACCAAGTAAGCGCGCGGCGGGCGGAGCGCGGCGATGATCGAGATCAGTCTCGGCAAAATGGTGCTGCTCGCCCTGATCGCGTTGATCGTGCTCGGCCCCGAGAAACTGCCTGGCGCCGCGCGTACTGCGGGCGCCTTGCTGCGCCGCGTGCGCAGCGGCTGGGACAACGTGCGCGCCGAAGTCGAGCGCGAGCTGGAGATCGAACAGATCAAGCGCACGGCGCGCGAGGCAGCCGCCCGCGCGGAAGCGGCGCAGAACGAATTGAAGGATGGCGTGCTGCAGGTGCATGAGCCGCTCAGCAAGACTGCTGCCGAGATTGCGGCATTGGTGAAGCCGGAGCCCGCCGTCGCTGCTGAAACCATGACGTCTGATGGCGAGCCGGCGCCCGCCGAACCAGCGGACAGCAGGCAGTCCGAGTTGCCGCTGGGCGAACCGCTGTCGTTGTCGAAACCGGCAAGGAATTCCGCGCATGACGACGCCTGAGCACGACGCGCCGGAATCCGGAGATGTCGCCGACGGCCTGCAGCAGGGGCTGTTCTCGCACCTGCTGGAACTGCGCACGCGCCTGCTCAAGTCGATGGCGGCGGTGGTGCTGGTGCTGCTGGCGCTGGTGCCGTTCGCGAACCGGCTGTATGCCGAGCTGGCCGCGCCGCTGGTCGCGCGGTTGCCGCAAGGTGCGCACCTGATCGCCACCGAGGTCACCAGTCCGTTCATCACGCCGCTGAAGCTGGCCTTTTATACGGCTCTGTTCATCAGCATGCCGGTGATCCTGTACCAGCTGTGGGCGTTCGTCAGTCCGGGCCTGTACAAGCATGAAAAGCGACTGGCGCGGCCGCTGCTGATCGCGGCGATGGGGCTGTTCTATCTCGGCTGTGCGTTCGCGTATTTCCTGGTGCTGCCGGCCGCGTTCCGCTTCCTTACCGCGGTGACGCCGCAGGGCGTGGAGATGATGACCGACATCACCCACTACCTCGATTTCGTGATGCTGATGTTCTTCGCGTTCGGGCTGTGCTTCGAGGTGCCGGTGGCGGTGGTGGTGCTGGCCGCGGTCGGCGTGGTCGACCTGAACAAGCTGCGCAGCGGCCGGCGTTACGCGATCGTCGGCGCATTCGCGATCGCCGCGGTGATCACGCCGCCGGACATCACCTCGATGCTGATGCTCGGCATTCCGATGTGCCTGCTGTACGAGCTGGGTGTGCTGGCGGTGCGCTGGCTGGTGAAGCCGGGATCGTTGCGGCCCGACGCGGGTTGATCCTGCATTATTGATTCGGCCCGCAAGTAATCGCGCGCGACGCCCTTCGACTTCGCTGCGCTACGCTCGGGGCGAACGGGACAAACGTGGTATTTGCGGGCCGAATCAATAGTCAGTACAGGTCGATCGGATCGACATCCAGCGACCAGCGCACCCGGCGTGCCGACGGCAGTGCGATCAAGGCCAGCTGCCATGAGCGCAACATGCCATGCAGCGTGCTGCGGCTGGCCGCCTCCAGCAGCAATTGACCACGATGACGGCCCGCGCGCAGCGGCATCGGTGCCGGCATCGGGCCGGCGATCTGCAGCTGTTCGTTGGTCGGCAACGCGGCGTGCGCGGCGGCAAGAAACGTATCGACCTGCTCGCGTTGCGGTGCGTCGGCGCGCAGCAGTACCTGATGGCTGTACGGCGGCAGCTGGATCAGGCGGCGCTCGACCAGCAGCTCGCGCGCGGCGGCGGCGTACCCCTGCGCCAGCAGGTGACGCAGCAACGGATGATCCGGCTGATGGGTCTGCAGCAGCACGCGGCCGGGCTTGCGCGCGCGGCCGGCGCGGCCGGCCACCTGCACCACCAGCTGGGCCAGCCGTTCGCCGGCACGGAAATCCACGCTGTGCAGACCTTCGTCCACGCCGACGATCGCGACCAGGGTGAGGTTGGGCAGGTCGTGGCCCTTGGCCAGCATCTGGGTACCGACCAGGACCGCCGGCTGGTCGTCCTGCAGCGTCGACAGCAACTGCTCGAACGCGTCGCGGCGACGGGTGGTTTCGCGATCGACGCGCAGCACCGGCACCTGCGGAAACTGTGCGATCAGCGCTTCCTCCAGCCGCTCGGTGCCCTGGCCCTGCGGCTTCAGCTCCCCGGCGCCACACGTCGGGCAGACGGCCGGCATGCGCTGGCGGTAGTCGCAGTGATGGCAGATCAACTGGCGTCGGCCGGCATGCAGGGTCAGCGGACGATCGCAGCGCGGGCACTCGGCGTGCCAGCCGCAGCTGTGGCAGAGCAGCACCGGCGCGTAACCGCGGCGATTGCGGAACACCAGCGCCTGCTCGCCGCGTGCCACCGTGTCCGCCACCGCCGCCAGCAGCGCCGGCGACAGGCCGTGCTCCAGCCGTTGCGCGCGCATGTCGATGATCTGCACCTGCGGCGGCCGGATCGCGCCGGGTCGCGCGCGCAGATGCAACGTGCGATAGCGGCCGGCCTCGGCGTTCGCCAGCGATTCCAGCGACGGCGTACCCGAGCCCAGCAAGACCGGCACGCCCAGCGCACGGGCACGTACCAGGGCCAGGTCGCGCGCGTGGTAGCGGAAACCTTCCTGCTGTTTGTAGGCGCTGTCGTGTTCCTCGTCGACGATGATCAGGCCGGCCTGCGGCAGCGGCGTGAACACCGCCGAGCGGGTGCCCAAGATCACCCGCGCATTGCCGTTGCGGGCGCGCAGCCAGGCGCGCGCGCGATCGCCTTCGGACAGGTTGGAGTGCAGCACTTCGACGATCACCCCTAGCCGTTCGCGCAGGCGTCGCACGGTCTGCGGCGCCAGCCCGATTTCCGGCACCAGCAACAACGCCTGCCTGCCTTGCGCCAGCACCTGCTCGATCAACGCCAGATACACCTCGGTCTTGCCACTGCCGGTGACGCCGTCGAGCAGGAACGGCTGGTACTGGCCGAGACTGGCGGCGACTTCGGCGACCGCGTGCTGCTGCTCGTCGCTCAGTTGCGGAGCAAAGGAAGCGGGCACGGGGCGGTCGAGCGGCGGTCGTTCGCTGCGCTCGAGCAGGTCGGCACTGGCCAGTCGACGTGCTGCGTCGCGCCAGCCGGGCAGGCGCTCATTCAACTCCTGCGCGCTCAGCGCGCCATTGGCCAACAGCGCCAGCAGCGTCTTGCTGCCGCCGCGCCGGCTGCCGGCATCGTGCGCGCTGCGGCCGGCAACGCTGAGCGACCAGTATTCGTCACCGAGTGCCGGCAGCGGCTTCGCTTCGCGCAGCGCCAGCGGCAACGCATTGGCGTACGCCTCGCCCGGCGCGCCGAGCCAGTAGTCGGCGGCCCAGGCCAGTGTCTGCATCAGCTCGGGGTCGAGCAAGGCGGTGTCGTCGAGCAGCCGCAGCACCTGCTTCAACCGGTGGCTGCCGACCGCCGTCTCGGCGTCGATCGTCACCACCACGCCAACCAGCTTGCCGCGGCCGAATGGCACCAGCACCCGGCTGCCTACGCGCGCCTCACCCGCCACGGGCGGCAGGTAGTCGAACAGAGTTGGCAGGGGTACCGGCAGGGCAACGCGCAGGACGGCGGGCATGGATTACCTCATGGCGGGCCAGTGTAACTGGGCCACCCGGACCCACACACGATAGCCGCGCTGTCAGCTAAGGCGCTTCCCCACAAGTTGCACGAACTTGGTGTCCGACTATCGAGGAGTCAGGGGTAAGTGGCTAACCCGAGAAGCTTTTTAAGCTTATCCACAAGACCTGTGGATAAGTCTGTGGATGCAGAGGGGAAGGAGTGCCCCAAAGCGCGTCATGACGCCTTTCATGACGCTCTGACGATGTTTTGTTCAAGGAAAAAAATCATGTTTTTTCAAGCACTTGAAAATTACGCTCATGCGCAGTTCACACAATTGACAAACGGATCGCGGTCGCCTTGACAGCTTGATGACGCTGTGCAAAACCCACCGCGCCGACCCGCCGGGAAGCTGCCTCAGCGTGCCATGCCAAGGGCCGCTGCGATCGTCAGGGCGAACAGCAGCAACCAGAAGTAACACCAGCCAATGCACCAGAATTTCAGCAGGGTCATCGGCCAGCCTTGGTGGTAGATCCGTTTCTGCATGATCAGCAGATAGATCGGTATCCACAGCGCCAGCCCCCATTCCAGCCAGTACAGCGGATAGGAGGTCCAGGCCGCGTATGGCGCCAGCCAGCTGGAGAGGGCGCCGAGCGACACGCCCAGCAATAGACTGAGAAACAGGTAGGCGTGGCTGTGCAACGCCACGATCAGGTGTTCCATGTACAGGCGCCGGCGGAACACGTAGAACAGCTTGAGCAGCAATGCGAACAGCGGAATCATCACGAACATGGTCTGCGGCAGCACGCCGAAGAAGTTGTTCAGCATCCGCGCGTACGCTTCCTGGCGGCTTGCGCCAGGGGATTTCAGCGCGCGGATGTTGGCCTTGAAGTGGTCGGCGCTGCTTGAGAGCCGGTGATTGACGAATCCCGGGAGCCACGGGATTTCGATCCGTGAGCTGCGGGTCAGCCAGTCGTCACTGATCTTGGTGTGGACGTCCTGTGTGTGATCGCCCATCGCGGCGGCCTTGGCTGCCGGCGTGTCGGTCGATGGCTTCGGCGATACCCCGGTCGCCGGTGCTGCTCCCAGTGCCTGGAGTCGCTGCGCGGCTTGCTGGCGCATGGCATTTTCGGCCTCGTCCATACCGGAAGCGGCAAGCTTGCTCACGGGTCCCATCGCCGCGCGCGCCCGTTGCAGGTCGGTCAATTGCTGCTGCAGGGCCAGGTTTACCGCAGCCGGGGTGGTGGCCGCATCGAACGCATTGCCCGACGTATGGATCTGAGTGTTCGGGCCAAGCTCGATGCGGCTGTCCTCGACGCGCAGATGGCAGACGAAAAACGCCAGCAGGCACAGCACGAACATCAGCCGGAACGGTGCGATATAGCGCACCCGCCGACCGCTGAAGTATTCCAGCGTCAGGAAGCCGGGCTTGAGCAGCAGCGGCGGCAGCGTGTGCACGATGCGGCCGTCGATGTGCAATACCGTTTCGACGGTTTCCTCGACCATGTGGTGCATCGGCTTCAGCACGCTGTGGGTCGACTGGCCACACTCGTGGCAGAACTCGCCCTGCATCGACGCGCCGCAGTTGGCGCAGTGCAATCCCTCGTAGCTGGTCAGCTGCTTCATCGCGGTTCCCGTCCGGTGCAGCGGGCGATCTTCGCACATGGTGGCAGCCAGAGGGTCGTGACGAATGGCTCAGGTAGAATGACCGGCCCTGGAGTCTGCTGTGTCGATGAAACCGTTCCGTCCCGAGCGCGCCCGTCTGCTGCACGAGATGCGCGCAACCGTGCGCCTTGCGCTGCCGCTGATCTGCGCGCAGCTGGCGGCCATCGGCAGCAATGTGATCGACGCGGTGCTGGCGGGACATGTCAGTGCGCACGTGCTCGGTGCGGTCGCGGTGGGCGCCAGCATCTGGTCGCTGGCGATCGTCAGCGGCATCGGCATGATGATGGCGGTGCCGCCGTCGGTGGCGCAGCTCGACGGCGCCGGGCGCCGGCCCGAAGTCGGCGCGGTGTTCCGGCAGGCGCTGTGGTTGGCGCTGGGCATGGGTGTCGTATTGTGGTTCGCGGTGCGTCACGCCGCACCGCTGATCGATCTCATTGGAGTGACGCCGAGCCTGCGCGACGACGTGCAGCGTTTCCTGCGGGCGATCAGCTGGGGTGCGCCCGCGCTGACCTGCTACTTCGCGCTGCGCGGGCTGTCCGAAGGCTTGTCGCTGACCCGGCCGTCAATGTACTTCAGCCTGGGCGGACTGGTCCTGCTGGTGCCGCTCGGCTATGTGCTGATGTTCGGCAAGCTGGGGATTCCGCCGCAAGGTGCGCATGGCTGCGGTGTGGCCACCGCGATCGCGCTGTGGCTGGAGATGCTGGCGTTCGGCATCTACGTGATCTGCCGGCGCAACTATCGCGGACTGGGCCTGTTCGATCATTTCGAATGGCCGAACCTGCGCCGGATCGGCGCGCTGGTGCACATCGGTCTGCCGATGGCGGTGACCTTGCTGGCCGAGGCCGGCCTGTTCGTGGCGACGGCGTTGATCATCGCCACGCTGGGCGAGGACGTGATCGCCAGCCATCAGGTGGCGATCAACATCGCTTCGCTGTTCTTCATGATCCCGCTGGGTCTGGCGATGGCGATCACCGTGCGCGTCGGCAACGCGGTGGGCCGCGGCGACGAACGCGGCGTGCGCTACGCCGGTTTGTGCGGGATCGGCCTGACCCTGGTGACACAGGTCTTTTCGGCCGGTCTGATGCTGGGCTTGCCGCATTTCATCGCCACGCTGTACACACATGATCCGAAGGTAATCGCACTGGCCGCGCAGCTGATCATGCTGGCGGGCCTGTTCCAGTTTTCCGACGGCGTCCAGGTCGCCGCCAACGGCGCGCTGCGCGGCCTCAAGGACACCCGCGTACCGATGGCGATCACCCTGTTCGCGTACTGGGTCATCGGCATGCCGGTGGGCTGGTGGCTGGCGTTCCATCACGGCATGGGCGCGCGCGGCATGTGGATCGGCCTGATCGCCGGCTTGTCGGTAGCGGCCGTGATGTTGTTTACCCGTTTCTGGCGCAGTGCGTGGAAGCAGCGCTGGCGCCGCCACGCACCGATGACCGCGCCGGCCTGACCGGCTAGGCTTGAACCCATGACTCTGGATACGCACGCATGACGCCACCGCTCACGCCCCGCCGCAACGGTTTCTGGGCCTTCCTGTGCACGTTTGGGCGTGGCATCAACCTGGTCAGGCTGGTGATCATCAACCTGGTGTTCTTCGGCCTGCTGTTCGTGCTGCTGTTGCTGCTGACCGCCGGTGCCGCCGGCAGCCGGATGGCAAGCACCGTGCAGAACGACAGCGTGCTGGTGATCAAGCCGCAGGGCCAGCTGGTCGAGCAATACAGCATCGACCCACTGCAGCGTGCGCTGGCCGGCTTGTCCGGCGACAAGCCGAAGCAGGTGCAGCTGCGCGACCTGGTCGGCGCGATCGACGCGGCAGCCAAGGACAAGCGCATCACCCGCATCCTGCTGCTGCCGGACGAATTGCAGGGTGGCGGCTTTGCCGCGTTGCACGAGGTCGGTGCGGCGCTGGACCGGTTCCGCGCGGCGGGCAAGCCGGTGATCGTGTGGGCGGTGAACCTGGACCAGGGCCAGTACTACCTCGCCGCGCACGCCGATCGTCTGCTGGTCGATCCGCAGGGCGGCGTGATGCTCACCGGTCTGGCCAATTACCGGCTGTTCTACAAGGATCTGCTCGACAAGCTCGGCGTTGACGTGCACCTGTTCCGCGTCGGCGAATTCAAGAGCGCGGCCGAACCTTACATCCTCGATCACGCCTCGCCCGAGGCCAAGCAGGCCGACAGCTACTGGATGGGCGGGCTGTGGGACAGCTACCTCGCCGAAGTGGCGGCGTTGCGAAAACTCGACCCGGCGGTGCTGCGCGATGACATCGACAACCTGCCGCAGCACATCGCCAGTACCCAGGGCAATCTGGCCCAGCTGGCGTTGAATCAGCACCTGGTCGACGGCCTCGCCACCCGCGCCGAACTCATCACGATGATGCGCAAGGAAGGTGTGCCGGCCGATCGCAAGGGTCACAGCTTCCGTCAGGTCGACCTAGCCCGTTATGCGGCGAGCATGTCGCGCGACGGCGACGTGTTCGCGCCGGGCGTGGCGATCGTGGTGGCCGAGGGCGAGATCGCGGGCGGCAAGCAGGGGCCCGGTTCGATCGGTGGCGAATCCACCGCGGCGTTGATCCGCGAGGCGCGCGAGGATCGCAAGACCAAGGCGCTGGTGCTGCGGGTCAACTCGCCGGGTGGCGAGGTGTATGCGGCCGAGCAGATCCGCCGCGAGATCGAATTGACCCGTACCGCCGGCATTCCGGTGGTCGTGTCGATGGGCGATGTGGCGGCCAGCGGCGGCTACTGGATCTCGATGAACGCGAACCGGATCTACGCCGAACCGAACACCATCACCGGTTCGATCGGCATCTTCGGCATGTACTACACGGTACCCAACACTCTGGCCAAGCTCGGCATCCAGAGCGATGGCGTCGGTACCGGGCCGATGGCCGGCGCATTCGACATCACCCGCCCGCTCGATCCGAAGGTCGGTGCGGTGATCCAGGCGATCATCGACAAGGGCTACCGCGACTTCGTCGGCAACGTGGCGAAGGCGCGCGGCAAGAGCTACGAGTCGATCGATGCGATAGCGCAGGGCCGCGTGTGGACCGGCCAGCAGGCACTCGAGCGTGGCCTGGTCGATCAGCTTGGCGGGCTGGATGCGGCCGTCGCCGATGCGGCCAGCCTGGCCAAGCTGGGCAAGGACTATCCGGTGCGCTACGAGGAAACGCCACAGAGTGGTTTCGAGCGCTTCCTGATCGGCCTCAATCAGAGCGCCAGCGTGCACGTGCTGCAGTCCTGGGGCGTTCGTCTGCCAAGCTGGTTCGCCCAGTTGCCGGCGCTGGCGCCGGAACTGCAGCTGCTGCGCAGCGCGAAGGCCGGTACGCCCAACGTCTACGCCGATTGTCTGTGCAGTCCGCACTGAGCGTCCATCAATAAGCTGCAGGAGCCCACCCCCGATCAAGTCCGGGGCCGGTTCGGTGGGCGATTGGGCTAAACGAGTCAGTATCCGGTTGGCCATTCACGCACAGGGTGCGCTCCTACTGCCCCTGTGCCTCGATCTGCTTGCGCTGTTCGTCGGCCTGCTTGTCGACGACTTTCTGCACGTCCCTGGCGCGCTGCTCGTCCGCCTTCAGCGCATCGAACGGAGTGGCGACATCGGCCGGTTTGGCCTTCGGCTCCGGCGGTTTGCCGGAGCAGGCGCCGAGGGCGAGTGCGCAGAGCAGGATCGGCAGCGTCTTCATGGCAGTTCTCGCGCGAAGTGTCGAGTCAGTGTCCCGCCACGTGCAAGCACAGGCAAGCATCGTGTTGGCAAAACCGTCGCCCGAGCTATGCGCGCCGGAAGCGACGTTTTAAGCTGCGGCCATGAACAGCCGCATCGACGCCTGGCAACTGCAAGGCCATACCGCTCTCATCACCGGTGCCAGCAAGGGCATCGGCTATGCCACCGCGCGCGAACTGGCCGGTCTGGGCGCCGATCTGCTGCTGGTGGCGCGCGACGAGGACTATCTCGAACAGGTGCGGGTGGAACTGGCCGACGAATTTGCCGATGTCGAGGTGCTGGCGTTCGGCGCGGACCTGACCGAAGCCGAGGAGCGTCTGGCCGTGTTCGACTGGATCGCCGATCTGGGCGCGCCGATCTCGCTGCTGATCAACAACGCCGGCGGCAACCAGCCCAAGGCCACGCTCGACTATCGCGAAGACGAATACCGCATGGTGTTCGAGCAGAACCTGTTTTCGGCGTTCGAGATGTGCCGGCTGGCGCATCCGCAACTGGTGCAGCATGCGAATGCGGCGATCGTCAACGTGGGTTCGGTATCGGCGGTCACGCACGTGCGCACCGGTTCGCCGTACGGCATGAGCAAGGCGGCGCTGCACCAGCTCACCCGCAACCTGGCGGCCGAGTGGGCGGTGGACGGCATCCGCGTCAATGCGGTGGCGCCGTGGTACATCCGCACCCAGCGCTCCGAGCCGGCGCTGGCCGATGCCGATTATCTGGACGAGGTACTCGATCACACCCCGCTCAGACGGATTGGCGAGCCCGAGGAAGTGGCCGCCGCCATTGCGTTCCTGTGCCTGCCGGCGGCCAGCTACATCACCGGCCAGGTGCTGGCGGTGGATGGCGGGTTCCTGAACTACGGTTTCTGAGCAGGCTTCAGAACTCGGCGACGTGTTCCTCGGCGGCGAAGCCCAGCGTCACCGCGCCTTCGCCCACGTTGACCATGCCGGTGATGCTCATCGGCGCTTCCATCAATTCCACGCCGTATTCCTCGCAGGCTGCGCGCAATGCGGCGTAGCCGGGCAGATGGGTCAGCACGGCCAGATCGCCGCCGTAGCTGACGCAGACCACCGGCACCAGCAGGCCGGCGCGCACCCGCTGCGTGGCGTAGCCGAACAGCATCTCGGCGCCATGATCGAAACCGCGCACCTTGCCGACCGGCCCGGTCTCGCCACGGAAGCAGCGCAGCAGTGGCTTGATGTCCAGCGCCGTGCCGACCATCGCACTGAACAGGCTGACGCTGCGATCGCCCCGCTTCTTGATGCGGTTGCGCAGGTGGATCAGGTCGCGCGGCAACATGTAGCCGTAACTGTTGTTGGCGATATGCGTGAGGCGTTCGCGGATGACGGCGGGCGTTTCATCGGCGGCGATCAGCCGGGCCGCTTCGTAAATGGCCGGTACGGTTCCGGCGAAGACATTGCGGGTGTCGACCACGCGCATCATGAACGGGCCGGGGATGCCGGCCTGCTCCCGCACTTGGCGATAGTTCTTGAGGATCGCGAAGCTGGCGCGGTTCACATGCTCGTTGATCGGGCTGCGCGTGGCGGTGATGGTCAGGCAGAACACGCAGTCGTAATCCAGCACCAGCCTGTCGAGGAACAGCTTCTGCACCTCTTCCACCGGGCAGGGCTCGGTTTCCGCCGAGTGACTGCGACTGCCGAGCCGGCGGTCGATGAAGCGCTGGAGCTCTTCGGGCCGGCGGTCGTCCATGAAGGTCTCGCGATCCACCTTCACCGTGATCGGCATGATTGCGACGTTGTGCTTCTGCAAAAACTCCTGCGACAAGTCGCAGGAAGCATCAATGGCCAGGCCCATCCGCATCACGTGTCCCCCGTCATGAATGGCAAATCGAACATAACACGCAACAAGGGACTGCGGCGTCAACCGAAAGTTGCCCGGGCCGGGCCGTTTTGCCGATCAAACCATCTTGCCCGCAGGCCGCGGGCAACCTTTAAGATGAACCATCTGTCTCTGGCATCCAGCCGGCGTGGCGTCGCCGGCAACGCACCCGGGTACCACATCAACATGAAAAGCAAACAGGAAATCGTCTCCAACTGGTTGCCGCGCTATACCGGCACGCCGCTGGAGCAATTCGGTGAACACATCCTGCTGACCAATTTCGGTCATTACGTGGAGCTGTTCGCGCAATGGCACGGCGTGGAAGTACAGGGGCGCGACCGGCCGATGCCGAACGCCACCGCCGACGGCATCACCCTGATCAACTTCGGCATGGGCAGTCCCAACGCGGCCACCGTGATGGATCTGCTCAGCGCGATCGAACCGCATGCCGCGCTGTTCCTGGGCAAGTGCGGCGGTCTCAAGAAGAAGAATCAGCTCGGCGACCTGGTGCTGCCGATCGCGGCGATCCGCGGCGAAGGCACCAGCAACGACTACCTGCCGCCGGAAGTGCCCGCACTGCCGGCGTTCCAGCTGCAACGTGCGGTTTCCACCATGATCCGCGACCTCGGCCACGACTACTGGACCGGCACGGTGTACACCACCAACCGCCGCGTGTGGGAACACGACGACACCTTCAAGGACTATCTGCGGCGCACCCGCTGCATGGCGGTAGACATGGAAACCGCCACCATTTTCGCCGCCGGCTTCGCCAACCGGATCCCGTGCGGCGCGCTGCTGCTGGTGTCCGATCAACCGATGATTCCGGAAGGGGTGAAGACGGAGGCCAGCGACCGCAACATCACCTCGCAGTTCGTCGAGGCGCATATCCGGATAGGCATCGAAGCGCTCAAGCTGGTACGACGCAACGGGCGGAGCGTGAAGCATCTGCGCTTTGAGGAAGAGATCGAGACGGATTGAGGCGCGCTGCTCTTTACCGCGAATCCGGGAATGTCTGTGGAAGACAGTCGCGTATTCGGAAGCAGTCGAATCGCATGAATTGATCGGTCCCGTTGTTCCGGGCTGCTGTATGCCAGGCAGGTATTCATTGCGGGACCGGATGCCTGCCCGGTTCAGCAGTGCCTGTGGCTCATTCCAGGTTCGGATTCGTGGTTTTCCAGCGTCCGTGCAGTCTGCTGGATCGGCGCGCACTTGCGAGGCATTGGGCTGCCAGTGCTGCAACCGATCGGAGCGATGGCCTCCTCGGGTCGGCCACTTCAGATGTTTCAGGCTCCGACGCGCCTTCCAGCGACGAGGTTCGAGACTGAGACACGCCTTCGGCACCTTCAGCCAATCGCTTGCTGAATCAGGGTTGGGGCTTTGCCGTGCGGCGTCGCGAAGTTCGCGCGCCGGAGTCAAGCGGCGTCAAATCTCGTGCGCAGGGAAATCTAAGGTGGGCACTAATAGACGTGGTAACGAATAACGAATGAAAAATGCAAAAAATGGACGGCTGTGGCAATCAGATACATGACATGCAAGGTTATCTGACCAGTGGATGAAATGTCGTGAATTTCAACAGTGTGATCCATGCCGATCGGGTACTTGTCGTATGGCTAATTGACGTGCACGCTTGAGTTATCTCACTCATGTCGGTTGATGTCATGTCGAGAAGAATTTTCATCCTGCTCTTGGGCCTGATGGCGCTGTTGATTCCGTGGTGCGCGATCGCGCAATCGTTCGACCAGGCCGAGATCGACATGTTCCACAAGTTGCGGCAACAGTCCAGCCCGCTCGCTCGCTACCAGTATCTGGTTCAGCTCATGCCGCATCTTTCCCCATCCGATCAGGTGATGGCGGGGCAGTTCCGATCATTCACGCTGAACGAATTGGGGTTGTACAACCAGGCGGTGTTGAGCTTCCCGCTCCAGAGCGAACCGCCGGCCGGTCTGGTTCTCCCGAGCCGTGATGAGTGGAAGAGTGCCGACGCAGCCGACGTCATCACGAAACTGGCTGCCGATCGCAGCATCGTGTTGATCAACGAAGCTCATCACAACGCGCATACGCGCGTGCTTACGCTGGCCCTGCTGCCACGCTTGCGCGAACTCGGGTTTACCTACTTTGCGGTCGAGGCGCTTGGTGAGGACGATCCGGCGCTGATGCGACGGGGCTATCCGATCAAGGCCAGCGGTACGGAATACCTTCAAGAGCCTCTGTACGGCGAAATTGTCCGCGAAGCGATCCGACTGGGCTTCATCCTCGTGCCCTATGACAGTTCTGATATCGACCCACGTACCCGTGAAGCGGCACAGGCGGAGACCCTGTTTCGGAAAGTATTTGCCAAGGATCCCAAGGCACGCCTTTTTGTGCATGCGGGCTATGCGCACATCGACAAGGCCAGTGGGCGTCTCGGCAGCATCGAACCGATGGCCGCACAACTGGCGAAGTTGACAGGTCTCGATCCGCTGTCGATTGATCAGACCCAATTTATGGAGTCCGGCGCGGCAGATCCTTCCGATGATTACTGCGTGTTGATGCAGCAGTTTCCGACACAGTCAGCCGAAGTGTTGGTCAATCGCGTCACGGGAAAGCCGTGGAGCGCATTGCCGAAACTTTATGACCTGAACGTGATCTTGCCGATCGCGCTCAATGTGAAAACCTTTGGTGATGAAACATGGGGCCGGCTTGGGGGGACGAGACTGAAGGACGTCAATGACCCGACACGCCTTGTCGCGGGCTCGTTGACCGCTCTCAATGAGATACCACGCCCGAAATGGTTGGCCATGGACGGGCAACGCTACCCATATCCCATCAATACCGAGCTATGCAGGAGAGAGTTTCCTTGTGCGATAAGCGCGAACTATATTGGCGAGCCGGACGATGCTATAGCGGCTGACCTTTACGCATTCACCGAGCCTTATGCCAGCAGCAAACTTTACCTGCGCCGGGGGCGCTACCGGCTGCACGCCTGGACTGTCGATGGAAAGACCTTGTCTGAGCATGTCATCCAGATCAATGGTCCATGATTCGTCGGGCATCGACCTTTTCTAAGCCGGTTCGAACCAAGTTGTGAAGCGGCCCGGCTGGGCTGCCAGCGAGGCATGACATTCGCATTTTCGGCGACGAACACGGCGAAATAATTCGCCGGAGGGAAGACTGCTGCCGTAAAAAAATACGATTACAAATGAGTGACCGTCATTAGCTGATCTCGATGACGACCTCAAAGCAACATTATCTTTGCATTCAATCGCAACATATTTCGAAAACGCCGTTCGATGCTCAGCTGGAGTGCACGAGCATGATGTAAATCCGTAATATAATGTTGTTGACTTTTTGTTATCTCAAACCTTAGTGTGCCTTCAGAACAAATTGCTAACGCGCTAGAAAGGTTCCATTAAATAAGCGCGTTCAATTCTTACTGCCGTGAAGTTTGTGTGCATGGATGCATTAAGTTGAAATCACTCACTTAACTTACTTTTTTCAAAGTTCTGGTCGCTGGGGATACATCTAATGAACAGTAAAAAAATGACGCCTATTAAAAAAGCGTATGTACGTCATACGGCATTGGCGATAGCCATTGCCGCGAGTGTTGGCCTGTCCGGCCAGGTATTTGCGCAGGCCACGACTGGCAGGATCTTCGGCCAGGCGCCGGTGGCCAGCGGCGAGACTGTCCAGATTATCGGCGGCGCCGGTTTCGACCGCAGCGTGCCGGTGGACAGCACGGGTCACTATTCGATCACGGTACCGGTGGGTAACTACACCGTGAACCTGATACAGAATGGCCAGGTGATCCAGTCGCAGAAGAACGTCTCGCCGAATGTGTCGAGTGGCGCAGCGGTCGACTTCACCGCAGGTGGTGGCAACCAGAGCGCACAGAATCTGAGTGCGGTAACTGTCACGGCCAATGCACTCCCCGCGATCGACGTGTCCTCGACTCGCCAGAGCCAGGTCATCACGGCTGAACAGCTGTCACATCTCCCGCTCGCTCGTTCCGGCGAAGCGATTGCCCTGCTTGCTCCGGGTACTGTCGCCGGCGCGGGTGCGTTGGGTACCGGCCCAACGGGTCAGCCACTGGTGTCCTTTGGCGGCTCATCGGCTCAGGAGAACGCCTATTACGTCAACGGCTTCAATACCTCCGACCCACTTTCCAATGAGGGTGGCATCACGCTCCCGTACGGCTCCATCGAACAACAGGAAACGCTGACCAGTGGCTACGGCGCGGCGTATGGCCGTTCTGCCGGCGGCGTGATCAGCCAGATCGGCAAGAGCGGCACCAACGACTGGCATTTTGGTGCCCAGGTGATGTGGCAGCCCGCGTTCGCGCGCAGCACGACCGACAACATCCTCTATGCGAATCCGTTACGGCCTTCAACGGTCGGTACGACGTACCGTTACCGTCAAGACAACAGTCAGTGGGAGACCGTGTACGACGCGTACGTCAGTGGTCCGCTGATCAAAGACAAGCTGTTCTTCTTCATATCGGCAGAAGCCGACAAGACGCAGGCCAACGCTAATGGCAGTGTCGGCACAGCGCGCATGGATAAACAGAAGTTCAGCGATCCCAAGTTCTACGCCAAGCTGGACTGGAACATCAACGACAGCAACGTCTTGTCGTTGACCGGTATCGAGAACAAGCATCAGTTTTCGGGAAGCGAATACCTCTACGACAACACAGCGCATCAGGTCGGAAACTTCAGCAATTACGATCCGTCGACCAAAGCCTCGTTCGGCATCTGGATCGCCAAGTACACGGGATATATCACCGACAACCTAACCGTCAATGCCATGTACGGCAAGCTGTCGGGTACCTATTTCTCGCAAACCCCGGGCAGCGTAGTCTCGCCGCTTCCCAACATCATCAGTCCGGATCAGCAGAATACCAACTTGCCTGGCGTGGGTCCCAACGGTATTACCAACGCGAATACCCAGGCCGCGGTGGGTAGTCCGGATCACAAGTCGAGCACCAGCAATCTGCGCTTGGATATGGACTGGAAGCTTGGCCACCACGATATTCAGTTCGGTATCGACAACCAGCTGACGCAAGACCTTGGTGATGGCAGCCTCACGACGGGCCCGGGCTATGCGTGGGATTACTCCAACATTGGTGGCTATCAAGTTGGCAATGATCCGACCAGGTCGCCGTGGGTCGACGATCCGGCGAATTATCCCAATAGCACCAACCCGGCAAGTCCGGGCAAGGTTTACTCGGTCAGCAAGTATGTGTTCCTGACCTCTGCCTCGCTTTCCGTCAAGCAGCATGCGCAGTACATCCAAGACAACTGGCAAGTCACCGATAACCTGCTGCTGAACCTTGGTCTGCGCAACGACGAGTTCACCAACTACAACTCGAATGCCTTGCCTTACGTGCGCCTGACTCATGGACAGTGGGCGCCGCGACTCGGTTTCAGCTGGGATGTCTTCGGCGACGCCAGCATGAAAGTCTTTGGCAATGTCGGACGTTACTACTTGGCATTGCCGACCTCGGTCGCGTTGCGTGAAGCGTCATCCTCTACGTTTACCCAGCAGTACTACACCTACTCGGGTATCGATGCGAACGGTATTCCCACCGGCCTGATTCCGATCAATTCGAAGGGACAAACCACGGGTCCTGGTGTTCCGGTTTCGCAGAACAACGAGTACGGTCAGCCACTGGATCCGAACACGGTGCATTCGACCAATCTCAAGGCCGAGTATCAGGACGAGTTCGTGCTAGGCATGCAGCAGCAGTTCCAGATGCTGGGCACGTCGTGGGTATATGGCGTGCAGGGCATGTACCGCAAGCTGGGACGCATCATCGACGATGTCGGCGATCAGCTTACTCAGTGCAATCAGCTGATTGCACAGAATGCGGGCAAAAAGGCACAGCTTGACGCGCAGGGCCTGTCGAACGATCCGGGTTACGATCCGACAAACCCATGTGCTACTCCCGCTGACTTGGGTATCCAGGGCAGCGTGCTGATCAATCCGGGCTCGACGAACACGTTCCGTGTAGCCAACGGTGCAGGTGGCTACAACTCATTCACCGTAACTCCGAAGCAGTTCGGCTTCCCGCAGGCCAGTCGCGACTATTACTCGCTTGAGACTTACTTGGAGCACCCGTTTGACGGCAAGTGGCAGGGCAAGCTCGATTACGTGTTCTCCAAGAGCTACGGCACCACGGAAGGTCCGGTGCAGTCGAACATCGGCCAGGGTGGCTCGTCGGGGTCGATCACGACTCAGTGGGACTACGGTTCTCTCATGGAGTATTCCAACGGCCTTCAGGCGAATAACCGCAAGCATGTCATCAAGGCATACGGCTCGTATCAGATCACTCCGGAGTGGATGGTCAGCGGCATCTTGACGCTGGCATCAGGTACGCCGGCATCGTGCCTTGGCTGGTATGGTCCTGGCCAGACGGCGGGCAATGCCTACGCTGGCTACTACCACTGGTGTGGTGGCAAGGGCGCACCGGGCGGCTCTACGGGTAGCACACCTTGGATCCATCAGCTGAACCTGAGCGCCGAGTATCGGCCGGAGTGGGCGGGCAAGAAGCTGGGCTTCCAGCTGCAGGTTCACAACGTGTTCAACGAACAGAACGCAACGCAGCTGTATCCGAACTTCGGCACAACAACTTCGCCGAGCATCAACTACAAGCGTGCGGAGTACACGGAAGCGCCGCGTTATGTGCAGGTTGGCGTGACCTACGACTGGTAAGTCTGAGTTGGGCCGTGCATCCGGGATCCCCGGGTGCGCGGCTGCACCAAGGATGTAAACAAAAAGGCCACCGGATTCCGGTGGCCTTTTTGCTCGTGTGAGTAAGCGGGATTGCGTGCGACAGATCGGCTAAGGGGCTGCGTCCGTTAGCAACCCCATATCGCGTAACTGCGCGCGCAGCGGCTCCAGCTGTTCGCCGTAGCGAGCACTGTGCCTGACCGCCGCACGCAGTGGCTGGCGTACCTGGGCAGCACTGGCGGTGCTGCGCACGGTACGGAAGGCTAGGTGCGGCGTGAGGCAAGCCTCATCGAAGTCAAGTTCGCAGAACGTCAGAAGTTGGCGTATCCGCGCTTCCGGTTCGGCCAGCAGTGCCTCATAGGGATAGTCGAGGATGCGCGGGGGGAACATCATCTGCCAGTATTGGCTCAGGCGGTCGTAATCCTGGTAATGGCTGGCCATGTCGGCGAGGTCGTAGCTGAAATGCGCGCCATTGCTGAACAGCTGGCGGTAGCAAGCGAAGCAGGTCTCCAGCGGATCGCGATGAGAGCTCACGACACGGGCGCCCGGCAGCATGGCCATGATCGCGCCGACCATTTGCCAAGTGACCAGGTTCTTGTCAGTGAAACGGGGGCGTTCGCGGCGCCAGCGCTCGGTGCGTGCGAGGTAGTCATGTCCCAGCCGCGACCAGTCCTCCGCTGTCGCATCAGGCACCCATTGCGGGAACAGCTTGCCGCGTCGTTTCGATTCGTCCTCAATGACTTGCGGCAGGTCGGTAATCTCGTTCGCACCTTCCACATCTGGGTGCGAGGCGAGGATCTGTTCGACCAACGTGGAGCCTGAACGCGGCAGGCTCACGATGAAGATGACTTCCTTCCCCAGGTTCGGATCCAGCGGCGTGGGCAGAGACTGAGCGAAAGCCGCCGTGATTGCGTCCACGCGAGCGCGTTCCGCGGCACCATCCCACGACACGCTACGGCGCTTTAACGTATTGGCTTGGCGCAGCGCCTCGAAGGCGGCGGCGTAGTTGCCCTGATCCTCGTGCGCCTTGGCGAGCGCGAAACCCAACAATATGCGCGCCTCGGTGGTTGCACCGGCTTGTTGCAGCGCACGCCGAAGAGGGGCCACATCGGCTGGATCGAACCGCACGGTCTTCAGATTGGCCAGTGAGAACCATGCCTGCGCCTGCGCGGGTTGGCGACGCAACACTTCGCGATAGTTTCGGGTCGCTTCGTCGATGTCGCCCAGACCGGTCTGCGCATCAGCCAGGCACAGGCGCGACAGTTCATGTGTGGGACCGATGGCGAGTGCGCGTCGCAACGCTACGCAGGCGGCTTCATACTGGAACTGCAGCTTCAGCGCCTTGCCCAGGTTGTACCAGCCAGCGGCCATGCCGGGCGCCAGCTCACAGGCGCGCCGCAGGCTGACGAGGGCAGCTTCGGTGGCGCCAGTCTCGTACAGGGCGCTGCCGAGATTCATGTGCGCAGTGGCGTCGTCCGGGTTGCCGGCGAGTGCCTCGTGAAGAAACTCGACGGCCCTCGCATGGTCGCCGCGCATCTGAGAGGCGACGCCCATCAGGCGGTTGGCCTCCGCGCAGTCCGGCGCCAGCGCCAGCACACCGAACAAGGCGCGCTCGGCGTCATTGAGCTTCATGCGACTCATCGCCGTGCTCGCCTCGGCCAGCAGACGGACCGCCGTTGGCGACAAACCGGCTGCGGCATTCTGCGACGACGGGCGAGACGGTTTCCCCTTCATGGCTCGACGTGTCCAATGTTCATGGGCTGATGGTCTTGCGCAGGCCTGGATGAAAGCGGCGCGAGCGAAGTGTCGACAAGAGGCGAGTGGCTCAGTATCGCGGCACGCTCGAGTCGATCTCGCTGGCCCACGCATCCATCCCGCCTTCCACGTTGTGCAGATTGCTGAAACCGTGCGCCGCGAAACGCTCGGCCATGGCGCGGCTGGACACGCCGTGATGGCAGATGAAGGCGAGCGCGGTGTCTTTCGGCAGGGCGGCGAGGCTTTCGTAGCCTTCGTCTTCCAGTACCCGCGCATGCGGGAGCGGCGCGGCCTGGGCGCGGCCGTGGGCCGGACGCACGTCGATCAGGGTGATGTCGTTGGCTTCCAGGCGTGCTTTCAGTTCCTGCACGCTGAGCGACTTGATTTCCTGAGCGCCGGGGAATTTCAGGCTGAGGCCTTCGCCCTGCACGGTGGAGACCCAATCGATCACGATGCCCTTGGCGCGCTGGGCACTGGCCGGATCGAAGTGCACTTCCAGTCCGTTCGCATGCGCCACGATGTCGTGTTCGCCGGCGGGCGCCAGCTGGAAGCCGGCGCTGTGGTCGGGACCGATCTCCAGGTGCAGCGCCACGCCCTGCGCGTTCGCGGTGCCCTGACGGATCGCTTCGGCAGCGGCATCGGTGATGGTGATCTGCGGTGGCGTGCGATCCGGCGCGCTCACGCCGAACAACGCATGCAGCTCGCCGCTGCCATACATCTGGCGGATGATGTCGGCGCCGCCGACCAGCTCGCCTTCCACGTACAGCTGCGGGATCGTCGGCCACTCGCCGTAGGCCTTGATGCCTTCGCGGATTTCCGGATCGTCCAGCACGTTGACGGTGTGGTACTCGGGCAGCAATTCATTGAGCGTGTTGGTGGCCGCAGCCGAAAAGCCGCACATCGGCTGCTGGCGGTTTCCCTTCATGAACAGCACCACGCGGTGGTCCTTGAGCAGGGTTTCGATACGTTCGCGGGTGGCGGTGTCGAGGGACATGGGGAGCTCCGGCAAAGAAGACAATGATACGCCGCCCGATATGCGGCGATCCTGCCGGCCTTCAAGGTCGCTGTTCAGGCGGCCCGGCGCAGCTCGCCCAGATGGCGCCGGCTGAGGCCCAGCGGCGCCAGTGCCAGCGCTGCAGCGGGTGACGGCCATACCAGTTCGCGGCTGGCGCGGCCCAGTGCGGTGGACTGCTCGCTCCAGTGGATCAGCTCCATCGCGCCGGTGTGATCCTCGATCAGCGCGGTGCAGTGCTCGACCCAGTCGCCATCGTTGAGGTAGAGCACGCCGTCAAGTTCGCGCACATGGCCGAAATGGATATGTCCGCAGATGTGGCCATCGAAACCGCGCTCGCGTGCATCGGTGGCAACGCGATCCTCATAGGCGCGGATATACGCCAGCGCCTTGCCGATATGCGATTTGATGATGATCGACAGCGGCAGGTAAGGCAGCTCCAGCCGTTGCCGCATCGCGTGCAGGCGGCGATTGCTCCAGCAGATGAAGCGGTGCATTGCTTCGCCGAGCTGCAGCATCCAGCGGCGACCGACGTGCCCGGGATCGAATTCGTCGCCGTGGCTGACCCGGTAGCGGCGGCCATCGGCGCCGACGTGCACGGCGTCCAGCGCGATTCGCACACCGGCGAAGTTCTGCCCATGCAGGCCGCGCAGCGGGGCATCGTGGTTGCCCGGGATGTAGACGACCTCGACCCCGCGTCGCGCCAGCGCGACTATCTCGGCGATCACGGCACTGTGCTCGGCATGCCACCAGCGGCGCTTCGCCAGTGCCTCCAGGTCGATGATGTCGCCGACCAGATAGAGCTTTTCGCAGCGAAGATGGCGCAGGAAATCGAGCAGGTAGGCGGCCTTGCAGTCGGGCGTGCCCAGATGCACGTCGGAGATGAAGGCGCTGCGGCAATGCAAGGTGGTCATGGCACGGCTCCCGGTGGTTGCCCGGGGCGCCAGTGTGCGATCGCTACGTCACCGTGCCATGGCGAACAGGTTGCAGCTTGGTTGCCGCCGGACTGCCCGTGTCAGTGGAGTGCCGCGCGAACGATCGGCTCGATCGCCTCCAGCCACAACGCGTATTGCGCTGCCGATGGATGCAGGCCGTCGTCGGCAACAAGTTCCGGATGTGCGCGCGAAATGCCGGTGATGTCGACGAAGTGGGCGCCGGCGCGACGGGTTTCGTCGCGGCCGATCGCGTTGTAGGTGTCCAGCTCGGCGGCGATGCGCATGCGATCACGGCCCTGTTCGCGGGCGAAGCGGGTGACGCCCCAGTCGGGGATCGACACCACGACGACGTGTGCCGCATGGCCTCCGGCCAGCATGATCGCGCGGGCCAGCAGGCTGGTGAACTCATCGCGGTAGTCGTCAGCCGCGCGGCCGCGATACTGGTTGTTGACGCCGATCTGCAGGGTGACCAGGTCGTACGCCGGCGTCGGTGACGCCGCGTCCATGCCTCGCGCCAGTTCGTCGGTGGTCCAGCCGGTGGTCGCGATGATGCGCGGGTCGTCGATCATCACACCGGCCTTGCGCAGCCGCTGCACCAGTTCGGCCGGCCAGCGCCGGTGCGCGTCCACCGCTTCGCCGATGGTGTAGGAATCACCGAGGGCGAGATAGTGCAGCGTGGACGCGACAGGCATCATGGAGCGACTCAAGCCACGGCGGCAGCGGGGGCCTTGGCTTGTTCGCGTGCCATCCGCGCCAGCACACGCTCGATCCGCACGAAGACCTCTTGCAGTTGCGTCGGCGGCGGCAGCAGGGTCAGCCGGAAGTGACGGCTGCGCGGCACGTTGAAGCTGCTGCCGGGTACGATCAGCACCGATTCCTCTTCCAGCAGGCGCAGGGCGAACGCCTCGTCGTCGAAGTCGGCGAAGCGGTCGGCGCGTACTTGCGGGAACGCGTACAGCGCCCCGTCCGGGGCGACCAGTTCCAGGTATTCGCTGGCGGCAACCGCTTCCAGCACAATGCGACGCGCCTCATGCAGGCGGCCACCGGGCGCGGTCAGCGCGCCGATCGTGGGCGCACTCTGCAGTGCCGGCGGCACCGCCCATTGTGCGGTCACGTTGGCGCACAGGCGCAACGCAGCAAGCAGCTGCAGCGCATCCCGATAGGTCGCCGTACGCGCGGGATCGCCGGACAGGCTCATCCAGCCGACCCGGTAACCGCAGGCGCGATGTACCTTGGACAGGCCGCCGAAGCTGAGGCAGGGCAGCGCACCGGCCACTTCGGCCAGCGGCTGGAACGTGGCGCCGTCGTACAGGATCTCGTCGTAAATCTCGTCGCTGAGCAACAGCAGCCGGTGCCGCGCCGCGATCGCCACCAGCCGTTGCAGCAGCGCGCGTGGATACACCGCGCCGGTCGGGTTGTTCGGATTGATCAGTACCAAGGCTCGGGTGCGCGGGGTGATCAGCGCTTCGATCTCGTCCGGATCGGGCTGGTGATCGTGGCTGGCGAGGCAGTGGTAATAGCGCGGCTGGCCGCCGTTGAGGATGGTGGCGGCGCTCCACAGCGGGTAATCCGGGCTCGGCAGCAGGACCTCGTCGCCGGGTTGCAGCAGCGCGCGCAGTGACAGGTCGATCAGTTCGCTGACGCCGTTGCCGATGAAGATGCGCTCGGGCTCGACATTCTGGGCGCCACGCGCACGCTGCTGCGCGGCGATCGTGTCACGGGCGATTTCCAGGCCTTGCTCGTGGCCATAGGCTTCGCTGTCGTGCAGGTGGCTGGCGATCGCCTCGCGCAGATGCGCCGGGGCCTCGAAGCCATAACGGCCCGGATTGCCGATATTGAGCTTGATGATGTCGAGGCCTGCCGCCTCCAGCTCGCGCGCGCGCCGGGTCAGCGCGCCGCGGATTTCGTAGCGCACGTCCGCCAGGTGCGCACTGGGTGTGATCGAAGTCACCGCCGGTATCCTTCTCATGTTTAGATGCTCAAACGTGTTTGAGCATCTTCGTGTTCCCCTCTCCCGCATGCGCGGGGGAGGACAAGGGAGGGGATTCGTTGGGGTGTGATCCATTCGCATGCCAACGAATCAAAAGGTCAACAGCCGGCGCCACCGCCGGCACGCCGATGCTAGCAGCGTGATGCAGTGCAGCGCGAGAGCCGGCGGGGCCGGATTCCGGTTCATCGGCGGGCAATCTCCGGGCAGGGCATAATCGCCAGACCATGCAGACAGACCTTCGCCATGAGTGATGCCGAAACGATCGAGCGGCTGCGGCACATCGGCTGGCGTGGCGATGTCTTGCCTGTCGCCGGCCTGCGGCTGGCGCGGGTCGTCGCCCAGCATCGTGCGGGCTACGAATTGCACGATGGTGAAACCCTGTTCGGCGCGCAGCCGGACGGGCGTTTTCTCAAGCGTGGCATCGATTCTGGCGAGCGACCGGTGGTCGGCGATTTCGTCGAGGTGGAAAGCGGCACGCCGCCGCACATCGTTACGGTGGCGCCGCGGCGCACGGTGTTGTCGCGGGCAGCGGCGGGCGAGCGTTACGAGCGCCAGCTGATCGCCACCAATATCGATTACGTGCTGGTGCTGACTGGATTGGATGGCGACTTCAATCCGGCGCGGATCGAGCGCTACCTGTCGCTGACCGAGGATTCCGGTGCACAGCCAGTGGTGTTGTTGAGCAAGCTGGACACGCGCGAAGACGCGGCCGAACAGATCGCCGCCTTGCGTGCGCGGCTGCCGGACGTCACGCCGATTCATGCGCTGAACTGCAAGGACCCGGCCAGCGTGGCGCTGCTGGCGCAGTACCTGCAGCCGGGCGACAGCGCGGTGCTCGTGGGCTCGTCCGGTGCCGGCAAGTCGACCCTGACCAACACCTTGCTCGGTACGGCGACGATGGCCACCGCCGCAGTACGCAGCCATGACAGCCGCGGTCGGCATACCACGACCCATCGCGCCCTGCTGCAGCTGCCCAGCGGCGGCTGCCTGATCGACACGCCCGGCATGCGCGAGCTGAAACTCACCGGCGAGGAAAACCTCGATCTGTTCGCCGACATCGAAGCGCTGGCCGAGCGCTGCCGCTTCGCCGATTGCGGCCACGGCAGCGAGCCGGGTTGCGCGATCCAGGTGGCGCTCGACAACGGCGAGCTGACACCGGGGCGTTGGCGCAATTACCTCAAGCTGCACGACGAGCGCGAGGAGCAGGCGGCGACGCTGGAGGCACGCCTGCGGCGGCAGCGCGGCGGCCGGCCGATCGAGCGGCCGCACGGGCATCGCGGGCAGCGCGAACGGGACTGAGATCCAGCCCGCTGTACTTGCGCACGTCGCGCCTCAAAACATCTAGTATCGCTGCATCGTTGTTGCGGAGCGCAGGCATGCGTCGGCTGTCCTCATCGTCCACGTTTTTCTACAAGCGAATCTTCCCCGTCCTGTGGTTCGGTTTTCTGCTGGTGTTCCTCGCGATTGCGCTGTGGGGCACGCTGTATCCGCAAGCCTCCGCCCGGCCGCAGCCGGTCGTGCCGTTCCTGCTGATGCCGCTGCTGATGGCCGGCATCGGTTTCCTCGTCTTCCGCAAGCTGATCTTCGACCTGGTCGACGAAGTCTGGCTCGACGGCGACTGGCTGGTCGTGAAAAACCGCGACGAGCAGCGGCGTGTCGCGCTGAGCGACGTGATGAACGTCAATGCCACCACGATGACCAATCCGCGCCGCATCACCGTGATGCTGCGGACGGATACGCGTTACGGCCGCAGCATCAGCTTCATGCCGGCCAGCCCGCGTGGGTTCCTGAGTGCGTTCAAGCCCGATCCGATCGCCACCGACCTGATCGAGCGCGTCGATGCCCTGCGCCGGGCAGCGCGATGAATACGCCAGCCGGCACCATCGCGCCCGGACTGCAGCGCTACGCCGCGCTCGACCAGCGCCTGCTGGCGGCGGTGCGCGGCATCCATATCCTGTCGACGGTGGCGTGGCCGGCGTCGCTGGAAAGCCGCATGATCGAGGCCTACAGCCAAGGTCAGTTCGTCCTGCCCGAGGTGACTTACACACGGCCGGACCTGACGATGGCACGCGCCGAGCTGGCTGCGATCGAGGCGGAGGCGGGCGGCAGCGATCCGCACGACATCGACCCGCTCGGCGACTACCTGCGGCGCACTGCCGAGTCGTGGCGGATCGCCGCCGAAATGCTGGAGTCGGTCGGTACGGCAGGCGTCACTGCGCCGTCAATTGCTCTGTACGGCAAGCCGGGTGATCTGATCCCCGGCAGCCAGCGCAGCAATCTCGATGCGGCACATTATTTCGTCGAGTTGTCCGACGAGCTGGGCGCGGATCTGCTGGCCGACGACAGCAGCGTGGACATGCCGGCCGCCGAGCTGCGCGACGAGCTGGCGAAGACGCTGGACGATTTCTTCGGCACCGGCACGATCAAGGTGGACGTGGATGCCGAGCTGACCGCCAAGGCGGCCGCCGGCGCCACCCGCATCCGCCTGCGCGGCGACACCAGCTTCAGCGAATACGATCGCCATCAGCTGCTGGCGCACGAGGCGTTCGTGCATTCGCTGACCGCGTTGAACGGTCGCCAGCAGCCGCTGCTGACCTCGCTGGCGCGCACCTCGCCGCGGGTCACCGCGACCCAGGAAGGGCTGGCCGTATTCGCCGAGCTGATGTCCGGTGCGATCGACATTGCCCGGCTCAAGCGCATCAGCCTGCGCATCCTGGCGATCGACATGGCGCTCAACGGCGCCGACTTCGTCGAGGTCTACCGCTATTTCAGCGCCTGCGGGCAGAGCGCGGCGGACAGCTTCCACTCGGCCCAGCGGGTGTTCCGCGGCGTGCCGCTGAGCGGCGGTGCGGCATTCGCCAAGGACAATGTGTACCTGTCCGGCCTGCTCACCGTGCACACGTTCTTCCGCTGGGCGTTCAAGCAGCAGCGGATGGACCTGTTGCGCCACCTGTTTGCCGGCAAGCTGACCCTGCACGACGTGATCGCTCTGCAGCCGCATTTCGCGTCCGGCGCGATCCTGCCGCCGCGCTGGCTGCCGCCGTGGATGCAGCATGTGCACGGGCTGGCCGGCAAGCTGGCCTTCTCGGTCTTCATCAATGGCATCCACATGAACCGGGTGCAGGGCGACGAGCTGCTGGCGAGCGTCTAGCCATGCGGCGATGTGCGTCGTCATGTCGCAAGAACAGGCCGGTCAGGACCGCCCCGGTGCTAACATCACGGGCAGTCAGTCGCCGCGTCGGCTGCCACTCCCTTCCTCGATAAATCGCCGCCGATGTCTCTCCCCGAAGAACTGCGCCTCGCCGCCCTCGAATATCACCGCCTGCCGCGTCCCGGCAAGATCAAGGTCACCCCGACCACCTCGCTGCTGACCCAGCGCGACCTGTCGCTGGCCTATTCGCCCGGTGTCGCCGCGGCCTGCGATGCGATTGTCGAGGACCCGACCACGGCGGCGGAGTACACCGCGCGCGCCAACCTGGTCGCGGTGATCACCAACGGTACCGCGGTGCTGGGCCTGGGCAACATCGGGCCGCTGGCGGCGAAGCCGGTGATGGAAGGCAAGGGCGTGCTGTTCCAGAAGTTCGCCGGCATCGACGTGTTCGACATCGA
>CBIHNO010000001.1:0-539056 GCA_966211915.1 uncultured Rhodanobacter sp. | reverse complement strand
AAGGCAAGGGCGTGCTGTTCCAGAAGTTCGCCGGCATCGACGTGTTCGACATCGAGATCGACGAGAACGATCCGGACAAGCTGGTCGACATCATCGCCAGCCTCGAGCCGACCTTCGGCGGCATCAACCTGGAAGACATCAAGGCACCGGAGTGCTTCATCGTCGAGCGCAAGCTGCGCGAGCGGATGAAGATCCCAGTGTTCCACGATGACCAGCACGGCACCTCGATCATCGTCGGTGCGGCGGTTGTGAATGCGCTGGAAGTGGTCGGCAAGCGCATCGAGGACGTGCGCATCGCCACCACCGGTGCCGGCGCAGCCGGCATCGCCTGCCTCGACATGCTGGTGGCACTGGGCGTGAAGCCCGAGCACATCCTGGCGTTCGATCGCCATGGCGTGATCCACAGCGAGCGTGACGATCTCGATCCGGACAAGCAGCGCTACGCACGCAACACCACCGCGCGCACGCTGGCCGAGATCGTCGACGGGGCGGATGTGTTTCTCGGCCTGTCCGCCGGCGGCATCCTGAAGCCGGAGATGGTGGCGACGATGGCGCCGCGACCGATCATCTTCGCGCTGGCCAATCCGAATCCGGAGATCACGCCGGAAGAGGCCAAGGCCGTGCGGCCGGACTGCATCATGGCCACCGGGCGTTCGGACTATCCGAACCAGGTCAACAACGCGCTGTGCTTCCCGTATCTGTTCCGCGGCGCACTGGATGTTGGCGCCACGGTGATCAACGAGCCGATGAAGATCGCCTGCGTGCGCGCGATCGCGCAGATCGCGCGGATGGAGGCAGGCGACCTCGCCGGCGCCTACACCGGCGAAGTGCCGACCTTCGGTCCCGAATACCTGATCCCGCGGCCGTTCGATCCGCGCCTGCTGGTGATGCTGTCGTCGGCGGTGGCGCAGGCAGCAATGGATTCCGGCGTCGCCATGCGCCCGCTGCAGGACATGGATGCCTATCGCGAAAAGCTCGGCCAGTTCATCTATCGCACCGGCCTGCTGATGAAGCCGGTGTACGAGCGCGCGCGCGCCAACCCGCAACGCGTGGTGTATGCCGAGGGCGAAGAAGAGGTCGTGCTGCGCGCCGTGCAGACGGTGATCGACGACAAGCTGGCGCGACCGATCCTGATCGGCCGCCCCGATGTCATCGCCACCCGCATCGAGCGGCTCGGCCTGCGCATGCGTGCCGGCGTCGATTTCGAGCTGACCAACATCAACGACGACCCGCGCTTCAACGACTACTGGCAGCAATATCACGCGCTGACCGAGCGCCGTGGCGTATCGCCGGCGGCCGCCAAGAACCTGCTGCGCTCGCGTCCGACGCTAATTGCCGCGCTGATGGTCGAGCGTGGCGAGGCAGATGCGCTGATCTGCGGCCTGGTCGGGCGCTACCACAAGAAGCTCGGCTACCTGCGCAGCGTGTTCGGGCTCGATCCGGGCGTGCAGTGCACCTCGGCGATGACCGGCGTGATCAACGACAAGGGCGCCTGGTTCTTCGTCGATACCCACGTGCAATGCGACCCGACCGCCGAGCAGATCGCCGAGGCGACAATGCAGGCGTCCTATCGGCTGAAGCTGTTCGGCATCGAGCCGAAGGTGGCGCTGCTGTCGCACTCCAACTACGGCAGCCACGACAACCCCAGCGCCGCGAAGATGCGCAAGGTATGGCAGATCCTGAAGGCGCGCATGCCGAAGCTGGAGATGGACGGCGAGATGCAGGCCGATACGGCCTGGGACGAGGCGCTGCGCCAGCGCATGTTCCCCAACACCACGTTGAGCGGTCGCGCCAACCTGTACGTACTGCCGAACCTCGACAGCGCCAACATCACCTACAACATGGTGCGGGTGATGACCGATGGTGTGGCGATCGGGCCGATCCTGATGGGTCTGGATCGGTCGGCACACATCCTGACCCCGGCCTCCAGCGCGCGTCGCGTGGTCAACATGACCGCGATCGCCGCGGTGGATGCGCAGATCAGGGCAGCCCAGGGCGAGCGCCGCAGCTGACGATGCGGCGGACCGGCCTCTGCGACGTGCAGGCCGGTCCGTGCGCAGGCGAATGGGCCTCCATTTGGCGCTGATGCATGGCGGCGGCTAAACTCAGCCGTTGACCCGCCGTATCCCCGACGACGGGAATCCCCTTCAAGTCTGGCGCCGCAATGGCGCCGCGGAGAATCTTCATGGATCAGCTCGACGATATCCTCAACCAGGACATCGACCCCACCGAAACCCGCGAGTGGATGGACTCGCTCGATGCGGTGATCCAGCACGACGGAACCGAGCGCGCGCATTTCCTGCTGGAGCGCATGGTCGATTCGACCCGGCGTTCGGGCGGCTACCTGCCGTTCAATCCGACCACCGAATACGTCAACACGATTCCGCCCAGCCAGGAGGCCAAGAGTCCCGGCGACGCAGCGATGGAATGGCGCATCCGCACCCTGATCCGCTGGAACGCGATGGCGATGGTGGTGCGCGCGAACCGCAAGCCGGGCGAGCTGGGCGGCCATATCGCCAGCTTCGCCTCGAGCGCCACCTTGTATGACGTCGGCTTCAATCATTTCTGGCGCGCACCGAGCGCCGATCATCCGGGCGACCTGGTATTCCATCAGGGCCACTCCAGCCCGGGCATCTACGCGCGCTCGTTCCTCGAAGGCCGCCTCGCCGAGGACCAGCTCGACCTGTTCCGCATGGAAGTGGTCGGCAAGGGTCGTGCGCTATCGTCGTATCCGCACCCGTGGTTGATGCCGGATTACTGGCAGGTGCCGACGGTATCGATGGGCCTGGGTCCGATCCAGGCGATCTACCAGGCGCAGTTCTTCAAGTATCTGGAGCATCGCGGCCTGGTGCCGAAGAGCGACCGCAAGATATGGTGCTTCCTCGGTGACGGCGAGACGGACGAGCCGGAGTCGCTGGGTGCAATCTCGCTGGCCGGCCGTGAAGGCCTGGACAACCTGATCTTCGTGATCAACTGCAACCTGCAGCGCCTGGACGGCCCGGTGCGCGGCAACGGCAAGATCATCCAGGAACTGGAAGGCAGCTTCCGCGGTTCGGGCTGGAATGCGATCAAGCTGACCTGGGGCAGCTACTGGGATCCGCTTTTGGCGCGCGACACCAAGGGCGTGCTGCGCAAGCTGATGATGGAAACCCTCGACGGCGAATACCAGGCGTGCAAGGCGTTCGGTGGCGCGTATACACGCGAGCATTTCTTCGGCAAGTATCCGGAGACGCGCGAGATGGTCGCCAACTTGAGCGACGACGACATCTGGCGGCTCAACCGCGGCGGCCACGATCCGCACAAGGTCTACGCGGCCTACCACGCGGCCTCGAACACCAAGGGCATGCCGACGGTGATCCTGGCCAAGACAGTGAAGGGTTACGGCATGGGCGCGGCCGGCGAGTCGCAGAACCCGACCCACCAGCAGAAGAAGCTGGACGAGGAGGCGGTGCGGCATTTCCGCGACCGTTTCCAGATCCCGATCAGCGACGACAAGCTCAAGGACGTGCCGTACTACCACCCGGGCAAGGATTCGCCGGAAGTGCAGTACATGCTGGAGCGCCGCAAGGCGCTCGGCGGCTTCCTGCCGCAGCGTCGGCGCAAGGCCGAGGCGAAGCTGAAGGCGCCGGAGCTGGCTGCATTCGAGCAGATCACCAAGGGCACCGGCGAGCGCGAGATCTCCACCACCATGGCGCTGGTGCGCGGCATCAACCTGCTGCTGCGCGACAAGCAGCTGGGCGAGCGTGTGGTGCCGATCGTCGCCGACGAGGCGCGCACGTTCGGCATGGAAGGCATGTTCCGCCAGATCGGCATCTACGCGCCGTTCGGCCAGAAGTACAAGCCGCAGGATTCCGACCAGCTGCTGTATTACCGCGAGGACCAGAAAGGCCAGGTGCTGCAGCAGGGCATCAGCGAGGCCGGCGGCATGGCCTCGTGGATGGCGGCGGCGACCAGCTATTCGATCAGCAATCAGGCGATGCTGCCGTTCTTCATCTACTACTCGATGTTCGGCTTCCAGCGCATCGGCGACCTGTGTTGGGCCGCCGGCGACATGCGCTCGCGCGGCTTCCTGATCGGCGGTACCGCCGGCCGTACCACGCTCAATGGCGAGGGCCTGCAGCACGAGGACGGCCATTCGCATCTGATGGCCGGCACGATCCCGAACGTGAAGTCGTACGACCCGACGTTCTCTTACGAGGTCGCGGTGATCCTGCAGGACGGCACCCGCCGGATGATGCAGGAGCAGGAGGACATCTACTACTACATCACCGTGATGAACGAGAACTACAGCCACCCCGACCTGCCGGTTGGCAGCGAGGAAGGCATCATCAAGGGCATGTACCTGTTCAAGGATGGCGGCAAGCCGAAGAAGGGCGAGCCGCGCGTGCAGCTGCTCGGCTCGGGCACGATCCTGCGCGAGGTGATTGCCGCCGCCGAGCTGCTGGAGAAGGATTTCGGCGTGACCTCGGACATCTGGTCGTGCCCCAGCTTCATCGAGCTGCGTCGCGACGGCTTCGATGCCGAGCGCTGGAACCGTCTGCATCCGGAAGCGGAACAGCGCGTGCCGTACGTCACCGGACTGCTCGACGGCCGCCAGGGCCCGGCGATCGCCGCCACCGACTACGTGCGCGAATTCGCCGATCAGATCCGTGCCTTCATGCCCGACGGCATGCGCTACACCGTGCTCGGCACCGACGGCTTCGGCCGTTCGGACACGCGTGCGCATCTGCGTGACTTCTTCGAGGTCGACCGCTACTGGATCGCGCATGCGGCGCTGGCTGCGCTGGCGAAGGACGGCAAGATGAATGCGAAGGATGTCAGCCGCGCGATCAAGGAGTACAAGCTCGATCCGGATCGACCCAACCCGCTTAGCCAGTAAGTAGTCGGTCCAGCGCAACGAGAACCCCGCTACGGCGGGGTTTTTTTATGCGCCCGAACGGTTTTCTTCACCTCAGCTGCACCCGGTGCAGCGCCCAGCCACTATATCCTGCAAGACATGGGGGAACCGGCGATGGGCGGCGACTGCCTCGGAGACATCCGCGACCGCGGGTGATGCCCGACAGTCACTCGACACATGAGGATTGGGCCATGCAAACCATACGTCCGTACGTTTACCTCCTCGGCGGCGCCGTCACCCTGGCGCTGTCCGGTTGCCACACGACGGCGCCCCAGCCGACTCCGCTGCCAGCGCCGGAGCCGCAGGCGGCACCCGCCACTCCAACGCAGCAGAATCTGTCGGCTGATGCGCTGTTCGCGTTCGGCAAGGCGCGGCTGAAATCCGCCGACAATGCCGAGCTGGACGCGCTGGCCGACAAGCTGAAGGCCGCATCGCAGATCGACTCGGTGCAGGTATTGGGCTACACCGACCGGATCGGCAGCGAACAGGCCAACCAGAAGCTTTCCGCGCAACGCGCCGAGGCGGTACGCGATTATCTGGTGGCGCATGGTGTGCCGGCCGGGGTGATCCGGACCGAAGGTCGCGGGGCGGCCGATCCGGTGGCCGACTGCCCGGACCAGAAGGGTGGGAAGTTGATCGCCTGCCTGGCGCCGAACCGCCGTGTCGTCATCAACACCACCGTGAGCGATGCGATCAGCGCAGCGCCTGCCGCCATCGCGCCGGGCAAACGCAGCGTGACTCGCACAGTATGGATCGGTCCGCACACGGTGCCCTGCGACGCCGACAACTCGGGTCGCTGCTACCGCGTGCGCGAGAGCGAAGACGGCCCATGGAGCAACTGGCATGGTCGCATCCAGGACTTCGATTATGTCGAGGGTTACGACTACGAGCTGGTCGTCAAGGCGTACCGCTCGGATGTGAAAATGGAGGACCAGTCCAAGGACCCGGCCTCCCGCTACGTGTTTTCCGGTGACAGCGGCCCGTTCGTGGTGTGGGTGCTCGACCATGTGGTGAGCAAGAGGCTGCACCTCGGTCACTGAGTACTCACGCACCGCCGGCGGTCAACTGCGCGGTCTCACTGCGGAAAACAGAAGGGCCGGACGAGTGATCGCCCGGCCCTTCCGCATGATGCATGGCGTCTACTCGTCGTCGCTGCGGAACGCGCGACGCAACAGCAGGAACGCACCGATGGTGCCGGCGACGATCGCCACCGTGGCGGCGGGATGGCGGTTGACCTGGCGACGCAGTCGGCGATAGTGGTAGTTCGCCTCGTCGGCAAAGTCCTCGGCGGCCTGGGTCAACTGCTGACCGTATTGCTTGCTGCTCCGGCCGAAGCGCTCGTTGATGCGGCGACGGCCACGCTCGAGCAGGCTCTGCGCGGTGCTGGCGGCGCCGTCGGCGTAGTGGCGTGCGCGTTCGCTTGCATGGTCGGCGGTGTCGCGGATCTGGCGTTCGATATCACGGTTGCGCATGGCGTTCTCCTTGGCTCAGATGTCACAGGCTGCCAGTGGGGTCGTGAGCGATGCGTAAACAGCGATGCTCCGAAGCACAGGTTCGTTCAGCCTAGCCGGTATTCGCCGCCCTGCTGCAGGGCGCGCTGATACGCCGGCCGCGCATGGATGCGCTGCAGGAACGCCGACAGGCGAGGGTAGCTGGCGTCAAGTCCACCGCGGGCGTCAAGTCCACCGCGGGCGGCGAAAGCCTCAAGCGGAAAGCTCAGCTGGATGTCGGCTGCGCTGAACGTGTCGCCGGCAAACCACGCGCTTTTGCCCAGCTCGCCTTCCAGATAATCCAGGTGCAGCTTCAATTGCGGATCGACAAAGCTGCTCATCACCTTGTGTGCGATGCCTTTCGCGATCGGTTTCACGAAGAACGGCATCGGCGAGGTCTCGACCCGACGGAATACCAGCTTCAGCAGCAGCGGCGGCATCGCCGAGCCCTCGGCGTAATGCAGCCAGTAATTGCAGCGCAGCCGTTCCGGCGTGCCATGCGTGGGGATCAGCGTGCCGGCGCCGTAGCGGTCGGCGAGGTATTCGATGATCGCGCCGGATTCGGCCAGGGTGAGCTCGCCATCGGTGATCACCGGCGACTTGCCCAGCGGATGCACCGCGCGCAACTCCGGCGGCGCCAGCATGGTTTTCGGATCGCGCTGGTAGCGCTTGATCTCGTACGGTACGCCGAGTTCCTCCAGCAGCCACAGGATGCGCTGCGAGCGCGAGTTGTTCAGATGGTGGACGGTGATCATGTGACGCTCCGCGAAACTGCGTATATGTAGCCCGCTGGCGGGCGATTCTTGGGATGGTGTCAAAGGGCATCATCCGCGAGCGGGCTCCTGCACGAGAGCATGGCGCTGGATGGATCAATAAATCTCGCCTACACAGCAACGCAAACTGCCACCGGCTTTCTCGATCTCGCTCAGGTCCACCGCACCGACCGCAAAACCGTAGCCGCTCAGTGCCTCGATCTGTTCGTCGCTCAGCGATGCAGCGGCGCAGGCGCTCATCCACACGCGCTCATCGGACAGGGTGATCGCATTGGCGGCAAACGCCTGCTTCTGTGCCGGGGTCAGCCAGATCGCGCGGTCGCCGTAAGCCTTGGCGATCGCCTGCGGCACGGCCGGGTCGCGGAAGCCGTCGGCGGCGATGATCGCGGCGCGGCTGGCCAGCAGGGTCAGCACCACATTGGTGTGATATTCGGATGCGGCCAGCTCGAAACAAAAGGTCAGGCGCAGATCGAACGCCTTGTGCATCGCGTGCGCGCCGGCCAGGTCGCAGCGCTCGCTGAGGCCGCAATAGCCAACTCCTCGGGCGCGATCGATGATCAGCGAGCCGGTCAGCTCGGCGACCAGGTCCTCGCAGCCGGACAGGTCGATCTCGTCGTAGCCCAGCACGTCGCCGAGGAAGCCGCGGATGTCGGTGCGCTCGGCTTCGCGCTGACGGACGGCGTGACGCATGCGGCCGATGATCAGCCGGCCGGGCGCGGTGCCGAACACGTTGTTGGGGAATACCGCGTCCGGCGTGGCTGGGTTGCCGGGGAACGTGATCACCGGGCAGTCGCCCCGCAAGGCCTGCGCCAGCGCGCTGTGCTGGGCCAGTGCCTTGAGCGGGTCGACCGTGAGGCTCATGTCCATGTAGCGGTTGTCGCGTGCCGATTCCGCCGCCAGCGTGAATTCGGCCGGGGCCACCAGATACGCCGCCCGCGCGGTGGCTGCGGCGTCCGGCAATGGCGCCAGCGCGGCATAGGCTTCGAGGAATTCGCTCGGCGACGTGGTGATCACGGTATGGCTCCGGATAGCGGCAGAAAGGCACGGTTTCGTGCGGTTGGGACGCTAGAGAATATCCGCTGCCGGTTGCTCTGGCGCGGCCGCTTCCACATGCAGACGCTGGCGCCGGCGCAGGCTCGGGAACATCCCCATCCACAGGCCGACCACCACCAGCGTGCCGATGCCGCCGATCATCGTGGCGCCCACCGCGCCCACCCACGCGGCGAGCATGCCCGACTCGAATTCGCCGAGCTGATTGGAGGTGTTGATGAAGATCGCATTCACCGCGCTGACCCGGCCGCGCATGTCGTCCGGTGTATCCAACTGCACCAGCGCGCCGCGGATCACCATGCTGACCATGTCGAATGCGCCCAGCGCGAACAGTGCGAGCAGCGACAGCCACAAGGTGGTCGACACGGCGAATACCAGTGTCGCCACACCGAAGCCGGCGACCGAAGCAAACATGATCGCGCCGACCCGCCGCTGCATGCTGTGCCGCGCCAGCCACACCGACATCAGCAACGCGCCCACCGCCGGCGCCGCGCGCAGCAGGCCGAGCCCCCACGGACCGGTATGCAGGATGTCCTTCGCGAAGATCGGCAACAGCGCGGTGGCACCGCCCAGCAATACGGCGAACAGATCCAGCGAAATCACGCCGAGTACATCCTTGCGCGCGCGGATGAAATGCACGCCGGCGAACAGTGTCTTCAGCGTGGCCGGCTCGCGCTTCGGCGGCGCCTGCTCGTAGCGCAGCCGTCCCATCAGGATCACCGAGACCACGTACAACGCACCGCATACGGAATACACCACACCTGGCCCGGCGACGTACAGCAAACCGCCGAGCGCCGGGCCCATGATCATCGCCGCCTGTCCGGCCGACGCATTCACCGCCATCGCCCGCGGCAGGATTTCCGCCGGTACCAGCGCCGGCAGCATCGACTGCAGCGCCGGAAATTCGAACGCCTTGGCGATGCCGATCACGAACACCAGCAGCAGGATGCCAACCTCATGGATGCCGTGCGCGAGACTCAGGCCAGCCAGCACGGCGATCGCGATCCATTCCACGATCTGCCCGAGCAGCACGATGCGGCGCCGCTCGAACTGGTCGGCGACATGCCCGGCGGGCAACGCCAGCAGCACCGACGGCACGAACTGCACCAGTCCGATCAGTCCGAGGTCGAACGCGCGGCCGCTGATCGCGTAGATCTGCCAGCCCACCGCTACCGACAGCATCTGGAAGCCGAAACCGGAGGCGATCCGGGCGAACCAGAACGCGACAAACGCATGGTGATGCCGCAGCGAGCCCGCTGTCGGTGAAGTGGCAGATGACATCGGGTGTCCTTGCGGGGCGGCCATTATCCGGCTGCCGCGACCACCGGCAAAGTGGCGGGGCCGCGCCGGTCATTCAGCTGCCAGACGGGCAAATTGACATGATCTTACTGGTACGCCGACTACGGTCATGACTCACCGAATCGTGCGGGGTGAGTCCCATGGGCAGTCAGGCGCAACATGTCTATACCGATCAGGCGAGCATCCGCAAGCTCGAATCGTTGATCGATCAGCTGCCGACCCATGGTCATGTAGTGCTGGTCATGCAGGACGGCTGCAGTTGCGACGGCGTGGTCAGCGCGCGGCCGAACATGCAGGTCTTTCACGATGCCGACCAACATGAGGGGATCAACGCCCGGGTGCAGCTGCAGCGCCCGGACGTGCCGGAGTGGAGCCGGCGCGTCTGGCTGGATCAGGTCGCGCGGGTCGAGCATCTCTGGGTTTGATCATGGCGGGCCATAGCTGAGTTTCTACAGCCGAGCCGGCTGCGTCATGCGTCATGCAATCGCGTGAACCCGTCCGCACTCCACGCTTCGCTGCCCACGCCGTGATGGACGAAGAACAGCCCGTCCGGATCGTATTTGCGCTTCACTGCGGCGAGCTTCGTGTAGTGGGAGCCCCAGAACCCCTGCTGCCAGTCGCGCAGGAAATAGTCGCTCTCGGAAACGTATGAACCGGCGCCGGGCGCCACGGCGCGCAGCGCATCCATGGCCTGGTCGATGGTGGCGGCCTCGCGTCGCGCCCGGGCCAGTTCGGGCTTGGCGCCCGGCATGCCGGGGAAGGCGGGGTCGCCGCTGCTGGCGCAAATGGCCAGCGCAAAGGCGTCCAGTACTTGCGGGTGGGTCGCGGTGTCGCGCGCACGTTCAATCGCGTCGGCGGAACCGCCCGCCAGCCCCTTGTTGAAGTGCAACGCGAAACCCCAGTGCCGCGACGCGGCGAACAGGGCGTCCACCAGTCGCGACTGCTGGCCCGGCTGCAGCAACGTCGCCGGCAGCCATGCCGATTGATAGCTGTGAATGAACCAGCCGACCTGATCCTGGTCGCCCGCCCAGAGCGTATGGTGGGCCGGCGCACCGGGGCGGTCGTCCGCCACGATGAGCTGGGGTGCGTGGGCGCGGAAAAACTCCGGGTCCCAGAAATGCCGCGCTGGCAACGCCAACACCTGCACGGGTTTGGCAAACCGGTAGTCGCTGCCGGCGCGGACCCAGTCGAGAAACGGGGCCCAGACCTGCTCAGCTTCTTGCTGGGTCAAACCCTGGAACACCATCGACAGGTTCAGCGTGTTGCTGCCGCGGAACGACATCTGCTCACCCCAGTGCGGGTTGAACAGCGCACTGCGGTAGAACTCCACCGCCTTGGCGATCAGCGCGCGAAACGCGTCGTCGGAGGATGCCTTGATGCTGCCGAAGATCGCGCCGAACACCGGCGGCAGCTCGAACGTGCGCAGAGTGAGGCGGGTGATCGTCCCCAGGCTGCCGCCACCGCCGCCCTTGATGCCCCAGAACAGATCGGCATGGGAGCAGGCATTGGCAATGCGCACTTTTCCATCGGCGGTGACGATCTCCGCCTCCAGCAGGTTGGCGGCCGCCGTGCCCCAGTTTTTCGAGAAACTGCCGAAACCGCCGCTCTGCACCAGACCGGCGACGCCCACCGTGGTGCAGCCGCCACCCTGCACGTAGCGGCCGCCTTTGGTGGTGACTGCGTCGTAGGCATCGCTCCACATTGCGCCGGCCTCGATCGTGACCGCGTGCTGTGGTGCCTCGGCACAGCCCTGTGCGACAAAGGCATCATGCACGGTCACCTTGTTCATGTGCCGTGGCCATACCAGTAGCGAATCCGGCGCGTCCGAGGTGCCCTGATAACTGTGGCCGCCGCCTTTCACCACCAGCCGCAAGCGGTGCTGGCGCGCGAAGTGGATCGCCGCCACCACGTCGGCGGTGCTTTCCGCCGCCACGGCGTAGGCACTGGGCTGCGATGTCCACGCATCGGCCCAGCCGCTGGTCTGGGTCAGCGCCGGGTTGTCGCCCAATGCGAAAGGATTGTCGAGATGTTTCAGTGCCTCCGCGCACACGTTGTCCGAGGGCGATGTGGCGCAGTGCGCGAAGGGCGATTCGAGCTTCAGCAGGCGGCCGCCGACGTCGTGCTTGAGCTGTTCCCATTGCGCCGCCAGCGGCCAGCCCGGATCACCCGGCCGTACCCGCGAGCGGAGTTTCGTCGCGATGACGCTGGCGGCATCCCGCGCCGTGGCCATGCCGCTGCGCATCAGCAGCGGCAACAGCGGCAGCGTTGCCATGGCTTTCAACAGATCGCGTCTTTTCATCACGCTGCTCCACCTCGGTTTGCACGGGATCGCCACGATCGGCTCGGGCAGGTCGTGACGGCCAACCCATGATGATCTGATGAAGCGTGTTGTCCATTCGCGGGTGATGGATTGTTGTTGAACGGGGACGAGTCGTGGTCCCGTGGGACGAAGAGGCATGGGCAAATCCCTGCAGCCACGTAGAATCGCCGACATGACGGAACAGGCCGATTTCGAATACCGCGATTTTCAGCGCTGGCGACGCCCGGCCGAAATCGGCTTCTGGGTCGCGCTGAGCATTCTCAACACCGTGTTCAACAGCATGGTGGCGCGGATCGACCATGCCCGGACGGCAGCCTGGGAGCCGTGGGTGTGGGAGTGGACCAGTTCGATCCTGATCCTTGCGCTGATTCCGATGGTGCTGGCGGTCGAACGGCGCTGGCCGTTTCGCTTCGATACCTGGCGCCACAGCCTGCCGTGGCACCTGCTGGCCAGCGTGCCGTTCAGCCTGCTGCATGTCGGGGGCATGGTCGGGCTGCGCAAGCTGGTTTATGACCTTGCCGGCTGGCATTACAACTTCGGCGCATGGTGGCCGAATTTCGGCTACGAATATCTCAAGGACATCCGCGCCTATTTTCTCATCATCGCGCTGGTCTGCCTGTCGCGCTTGTGGCTGATGCGCTGGCAGGGTGAGGCGCGCTTGCTGGTCGCACCGGAGGAAGGTCCGCCGGTGGAGCCGGTGGAGCGACCTGAGCGCTTTCTGGTGCGCAAGCTGGGCCGCGAGTTCCTGGTCAATGCCAGCGAGATCGAATGGCTGCAGGCATCGGGCAACTACGTGAACCTGCATGTGCGCGGTCGCGACTATCCGCTGCGCGCGACGATGGCTGGGATCGAGGAACGACTGGATCCCGCGCGCTTCGTGCGGGTGCACCGCAGCTATTTCGTCAACCTCGACTATCTCACCGAGATCGAGCCGCTGGAGACCGGCGATGCCCGGCTGCAGATGCGCGACAGTGGGAAAATTCCCTGCAGCCGGCGTTATCGGGCGGCATTGCGCGAACGTTTCGGCCAGCCGGACTGAACGCCGCCGGTTGCACGACGGCCGCGGCTCGTTCCAAGCTAGGCGCCTGTCCCCTTCGGTAGGTCGCCCATGAAGTCCGCCCCTTCCCGTTACGCCGTGATGGCTTGCTGTGTGGCTGCGCTGCTCGCCGGATGCTCGCAGCAGAGCGGCGCGCCGGCGCCGGATGCCGCACAGCAGCAAGCGCAATCCCAGTCCACCGATGCCACACGCAACCTCGACACCTACCGCCAGCTGCTGCGCATCCACAACGACGAGATGGCGGTGACGATGGGCAAGGACATCGTCAAACGGTTTCCGGACAGCGCTGCAGCGAAGGAAGTGCAGCAGACCTTGCCGGAGATCGAGAAGCGCTACACCGAAGCCAGCGAGAAGAACCGATTGGCCGGTTTGTGGCTGTACCAGGTCTCGCCGATGGCCGGCGGCACCCAGTCCACCGCCACCATCGTCAACAATCGCGTGCAGCTGGTACTGCGTCGGCACACCAGCTGGGGCCAGAGCGTGTTCCTGTATGGCAGCAAGCCGGGCTTCGTCTGCCGCGGCAACTGCGCCATCGCCGGCACGGTCGATGGCAAGCCGGTGCACATCATGGCGTTCGCGCCATCCACCGGCGAGCCGGCGCTGATGATCCGCGACGACAAGGCGTTCATCGCGATGTTGCAGAAGGCGAAGAAGATCACGCTGGACGTGACCCTGGCCGATGGCGAGAAGAAGCAGACCCTGACCTATGAGGTCGGCGGTTTCGATCCCGCCAAATGGGTCGGCGTAGGCAAGCAGAGCAAGAAGTAATTCAGGTACACCGGAAGGCGGCTCGCGCGTTTTGCATATATCCGCCGATGGAGTTTGAAGCCATGTCGATGATCCGCATCCTGTTGGCGACGACGTTGGCAGCAATGCTCGCTGCCTGTGCCAGCGCGCCCTATGCGCAACACACCAGCGAACGCCAGGCCGCGTATGCGGCGGCGGCCGGTGCTCCGGTGCGCCACTTCCGCTTCTTCTCGCTGTATTCGTGGGAACCGTTGAGCGACAGCCAGTTGGCCGTCTATACGAGGCCCAACGAAGCGTGGCTGCTGGATCTCGGCGGTGACTGCCAGGATCTGGCCTTCGTCAACAGCATCGGGCTTACTTCCAACCTCAATCAGGTCATGGTGGGGTTCGACCGGGTGCTTACCGGACGAGGCAACTTCCCCTGCACCATTTCGCAGATCCGTCCGGTCGACGTGAAGAGCCTGAAAGCCGTGCAGCAGCAACAGCGGCTGATCAAGAGCGAGCCGCGCGGCGCAGACAAACCCGCGGCGGCGCATTGATCGGAGCGCTCCCTGGAGGTACCGGCAGGTGATTCGCTTCGAGTTCCAGCTTTACTGTTCGTTCTGAGCGTGGCGGAGCGAAGTCGAAGGAGACCTCACGGGAATATGCCCTTCGCCTTCGGCCCTATGGACCTGCGCTCAGGGCGAACAGTGGGTATATCCCGTCGTGCAGAGGTACTCGGGAGCGCTCAGCGCAGGAGCAGTTTCTCAGTGATCCGCGCCAGCGGCTTTTCCAGCGCATTCTGCAGTCGGGCTGGCAGATCCAGCGGCTTGAGCAGCATCTTCACCGTCATGCCGGCCGGAATGTGCCGGCGCAACAGTCCCTGCGCGCGATCGCTGATGCGGCGGAACTCGACCTCGTTGCCCAGGTGCTGCGGGTAGCACTGGTTGAATACGTGGCGCAGCGCAATGTCGCTGTCCTCACTCTTGATCTCGTTGACCCGGCGCAGGATCGCGCGGAACACTTTGTAGCGACCGAAGCCCTCGCGTTCCCGATACAGCCGGTAGTGCTGGTAGAAGTGCTTGTAGTGGCGCACTTCGTCGCTCTTGATGTGGTTGGTCAGCCGCTTCAGCACCGGTTCGTCGGTGATCTCGTTGAGCGCGCGGTACAGGCTGGCGGTGCCGGTTTCCACCACGCAGCGGGCGGCGAGCTCCAGACCGCGGCAGGGTTCGAGCTGTTCGGCCGTGCATACCGCGCCATACTCCTTCCAGAACGCCTGAAAGCCCTTGTCCCAGTCGAACTCCGGCCAGACCTTCCTGACGTAGGCGGCCAGCGCACGGCCATGTTGCAGCTCCTCGTGTTCCCAGTGCTGGCTGAGCCAGCCCTGCAAATCCTCATCACCGGCGAAATGGTCGATCAGATTCTGCGTGTACAGGTCCGAGCCGCTCTCGACGAACGACGAACTGCACAGCAGGAAGAACAGATCCTCGTTGTGGCGCACGCGCGCGACCTCGATGCGGTCGAGATCGAGGCTCTCCAGGGTCCAGGGCAGGGCAGTGGAATAACTCAAGTGGATTTCCTGTGCGGCAGCGCATGCGGCGAGAGTCATGGCGACCCGCGCCCGCATGACGAAAAGATGACACAGGATACGGCCTGACTGCAGTACCGGATTAACGCTACCCGACTTGCCATTCAGTCATGCGGGATGTGCGGGCGCGTTTTCAGCGCACCACCGTCACCGGCACGTGGGCGCGCGCCAGCACGTTGCCGGAGACCGAGCCGAGCAGCCAGCGCGCCAACGCGCCGCGTTCGGTGTGGCCGATCACGATGTGATCGACCGCGTGCTGATCGATCTGGCTCAGCAGCACATCGCCGGGGCTGCCGTGGATCAACTCGACATCGACCAGGGTGGTGGCATCCGGCACGATCGCGGTCAGCTCGTCTAGCAGTTCCCGCACGCGCTGGGTACCGGAGTCGGCCATCATCAGGGCGCACGCGTCGGCGCCGCCTTCGGTGACCTGCAGCACCGATACCACGCGCACCCGCCCATGGCTGCAGCGGGCCAGGTCAATGGCGAACTGGAACGCGCGGCGCGAGGCATCGGAGCCGTCGTAACCGACCAGTGAGTACTTGACCATGGTTCTCCTTTGCTGCAATCCGGCATCAAGGCCACGCCGAAGTCTAGGCAGGATTTCAGCCATGCCACAACCCTCCGGCATGGCTTGCTGCCGGCCAGCCACAGTCTGCGCGGCTGCTTGTTAGCGAAGCATCAAGCCGGGAAGTCTGAACAGCCAGTCAGGCGTCTGCACATCGTTGTCACGCGGCCATGCACACGATTCCACCACCACGCAGGGGTTGCCGGTCTTTCGATGGCATCCGAACCTGCGCAGGCAAAAAATCCGATCCCGCACAACCCAAGGAGATGACAATGATCAAGCGTACTTTTGGAATGGCAGCCCTGGTACTGGCCTGCGCGGGCGCAATGGCCGTGCTGCCGACGAGCAACGCGCAGGCCGCCGAGGCCTCGGTGAAATGCGATCTCGCATACAACCTGTCCGGCTGGTCGTTGATCTACAAGCATGCCGAAGGCCATGGCACGATCACCTGTGACAACGGCCAGCGCGCCAACGTAAAGATCACCGTGGTCGGTGGCGGCATCACCGCCGGCAAGTACCACATCGACAACGGCAAGGGCGAGATCAGCAAGGTGCATGGCATCGCCGACGTGTATGGCGACTACGCGCAGGCCGGCGCCGAGGCCGGTGTGGTGAAGAGCGGCAGCGCACAGGTGCTTACCAAGGGCACCACCTCGCTGGCGCTGTCCGGTAGCGGTGAAGGCGTCAACCTGGGCGTCTCGGTGGGCAAGTTCACCATCAGCCCGCGTTGATCGCAACAGGTTGTTAGTTTGTCCCGAAGGGCGCCGTATGGCGCCCTTCGTTTTTTCGAGCGCGTAAACTGCAACAGGTATTCACTCCTTGTTTCTTTCCTGTCGGAGCCGTCGTCATGCGTCGTTTTTCCCGTGTGCTCGTGTTGACCCTGCCATGTGCACTGGTTGTGCCGGTGAACGGGATGGTCACCCTGAAGGTGGTGCCCTGATGCCATCGATGGCACGCACCGGCACGCCGCCGCCGCGGCGATTTTCGGTATGGATGATCGGTGTGTGGATCGTGCTGCTGTTCGCCGCGATGGGCGCGGTGCAATACCTGCAGCATGCCGAATACACCTACTTGCTGGCGGCGTTGCTGATCTTCGTGGTGTGCGCCGGCTGCATCCTGCGACTGGCGTGGGCACGACCGACGATGCAATCGCTCGCCGTACTGCTGGTGTTGTGGGCGCTGGTCAGCGGCGTACTGATGCTGCGGCAATGGGGCGATTTCGAAGCCGCACGACAGCATGCACTTGCCATGCAGCCACAGCTGGCCGAAGTCGCGCTGTGGATGGTCGCACGGGCACAGCGAACGTGGCAGGTCGGGCTGGCCCTCAAGGCAATCGCGATACCGCTGCTGCTGTGGCTGGCCTGGCAACTGGGTCGGCCGGCGGTACGCGCGCAGTTCAAGCGCCGGCGCTAGACTGCGCGACAGGCTCACAGGGGAGTACACGGATGAAACGCTTTTTGATGGGGTTGTTCTGCATGTTGCTGTCAGCCGCGGCACTGGCTGCCGGTCCCAGCGAGGTCAGCAAGCGGGTGCAGGCCAGCATGTTGCTTACCGGAAAGATCGTGGTGGCTCCGGATGGCAGCGTGCGCAGTTATGCCATCGACCAACCCGAAAAGTTGCCTCCAGCGGTGAACGGCTTGATCGCGAACAATGTGCCCAAGTGGAAATTCGAACCCACCCTGCTGGATGGCAAGCCGGTGGCCGCAGAGGCAAAAATGAGTTTCCGCGTCGTGGTCAAACCCGTTGGCGCCGGTAATTTCTCGATCAGTATCAGTGGTGCCGAGTTCGGCCAGAGCAACCCGGGTGAAAGCATCAGCTACAAGAGACGGGTCGCGCCGACTTACCCGGGCGAGGCGGCCCATTCCGGTGTTTCCGGCACGGTCTACCTGCTCTTGCGTGTAGGACGACAGGGGCAGGTGATGGATGCGGTGGCCGAGCAGGTCAACATGACCGTGCTGGGCAGCGATGCCGAGTTGGAAAGGTGGCGACAGCTTCTTGCCAAGTCAGCCCTGCGCGCGGCCAGGCAATGGACCTTCAACCCCCCAACCTCGGGGAAAGGGATTGATGCCAAGTACTGGCTGGCCCGTGTGCCATGCAATTTCCGTATGCAGGCTTACGGCATGCCGCGGGGCGAGAGTTATGGCCAGTGGCAGGCGTACGTGCCGGGTCCGCGTCAGCCGGTACCCTGGTTCGACGACAAGCAGATGGCTTCAACCAGTGCGGACGCTCTTCCCGATGGGGATATTCAGCAGGTTGATCAAGGCCTGCGTTTGACGTCTCCACTCAACGGCACCTGATTTGTCCCGGTGGTTGCCAAACGCCCCGCCTTGCGGGGCGTTTTCATGTGGCGGGCAGCTGCATTCAGCATGGGTTGGCACGTCGCCGGGTATCGCTTGATGCAATGTTCCCCGGAATCCAGCCATGCGCGTGCCCCGCCTGTTCGTCGCCCTGTTGCTTCTATCACCTGTGCTGTCCGTGCACGCCCAGGATCTGGCGGCAACCTGCCATGCCAGCAGCAGTTACGACGTCACCCTGAAAACCGACAGCCTGCTGTTCGATCGGGCGGCGCCGGCGCCGTTTCATGTCGAGCTGCAGCATGGTGCGCTGCGTACCGACGGCGTGGCGGTACACCTGAATGCGGAAGATCAGGATCGGCTGGCGCTGTTCGAACGCGAACTGCGCGCGCTGGCGCCGCGGGTGCGCACGCTGGCGCAGAACGGGGTGGACATGGTGGTACAGGGCATGCGGGTCGAGGCCGATGGCATGGGTCTGGGTGCCGATACCCGCGCCGAATTCGACCGTCGGCTGAGCGCCCACGCCAGCGAGCTCAAGCGGCGCATCGCGGTCAGTCGCAGCACCCATGACTGGCAGGGCGATGCCGCCGATCAGGTCATGAACCAGATCGGCGTCGATCTGCTGCCCTTGCTGGCGGCCGATCTGGGTCAGCAGGCGATCAATGCCGCGCTGGGCGGCGACATGGATACCGCGGCCACTCTGCGTGATCGCGCGGCGGATCTTGCCACCGAGCTGCAGCCACGCATGCAGCGGCGCATGCAGGCCTTGCGCCCACAGATCGAGGCGTTGTGTCCATCGATCCAGCGGCTTGCCGAGTTGCAGCAAGGCGTGCGTGGCAGCAACGGCCAGCCGTTGAACTTGCTGCAGCTGGGGCAATGAACGCGGCCGTCCCGACGTGTCCCACCGCCAGCTGACTGTGATCCGGCAAATCGGCCCAGGTTAATCTCCCGCTAAGTGGACAGGGACGACGATAGCGCCGTGTTCCACTGAGTTATCCGGCAGGAGCGGCCATGCCGCCGTACGTTGCACCATCCACCTGCAATGCCCTGATTCGACGCAGCATCGATCTGCGCCGGTTGTATCGGCATGCCGCGACGGCCTGCGAGCCGGGCATGCGCGTGGTGTTGAATGAGAACGTGCAGACACTGGATCTGCTGATCGCCGACTTGCAGGCGCAGCTGCGCGCCGGCGACGGCAAGCCGAGCGAAGATGGCACCTGGCGTGGCACCGCCCACCGCCATCTGGCCGGCTGGCTGGTGCATGCTGCCAGTCGTCCTGACAGCGCCTGGATCCGCGCGCTGGCCCATCGTGAAAGCGCGTTGCTGCATGCGTTCGAGCAGGCGATTGCCGGTGCACCGCCGGAGTCGGCGCTGGCCCTGCGCCGTCAACTGCCGCGTCTGCATGGGATCCATCTGGACATGCACAGCCTGGCCGGTACCGCGCGCTAGCGGGAGCTGTTGATGCCCGCTGTCGCGCATGACGTGCTGGATTTCTGGTTTGCCGAAACGAACGCCGCGCACTGGTTTGTTGCCGATGCGGCGTTCGATGCGCAGATACGCGAGCGTTTCGGCAGCGCGATGGACGCTGCAGCGGATGGGGGTCTGGATCGCTGGGCAGTCAATCCGCCGGGGTGGCTGGCGCTGTTGATCCTGCTGGACCAGTTTCCGCGCAACCTCTATCGCGGTGATTCACGTGCATGGGCCCAGGACGCCAGCGCACAGCGTGTCGCTTTGTCAGGCATTGCCCGTGGTGATGACCGGCAGCTGCTGCCGCTGCAGCGCGTGTTCGCCTACCTGCCGCTGGAACATGCCGAGGACATGGCCCTGCAGCGACAATCAGTGGCGTTGTTCGAGGCGCTTTGCGCGGAAGTGCCGCCGTCACAGCGTGAACGCTTCGAGGAATTTCTCGATTATGCTCGGCGGCACCACGACGTGATCGCGCGCTTCGGCCGCTTTCCGCATCGCAATGCCGTGCTAGGTCGAACCTGTACACCGGAAGAGATGATCCATCTGGCTCAGCCGGGTTCCGGCTTCTGAATGACTTAAGGAGAGCGATATGCGCCGTCTGCTGCTGGTTCCGCTGCTGGCGCTCAGCCTGAATGTCTTTGCCAGCGACACCTTGCGTGTCGGCCAGCAGGTGTTGTCGGTTGGCGATACCGCCGTCCGCACCATCGACCTGCTGGGTACGCCGGCCTACAAGGAGCCGGTGGAGAACACCTTCGGCGCTTATCGGGGCGAACGCTGGCAATACCGTCACGATCAGGGTCATGTCGTGGTCGTGACGATCATCGGCGGCAAGGTCGCAGCGATCGAGGATCACACCGAAGATCACGGCTGAGTTTTGCCGACGCAGTGGAAAGGATTTCCGGATTTCACCAAACCAGGGAGCGGGTCATGCGTATTCGTCTCATCGTCGTCTTGTTCGTGTTCAGTGCTGCAGCGCAGGCCTCCAGCACCTTGCGCGTGGGCAGTCAGGTGCTCACCGCCGGCGACAGCCGCGAGCGTGTCACCGAGTTGCTGGGCAAGCCGTCGTCAAAATCGCACAAGCGCAGCACGCGCAGTCGCAGCAGTCGTAGTGGCGGTCGCGGTGGTGTTCGCATTTTGAGCAACGACAAGAGCGGCGAACAGTGGCGTTACCGTCGCGACGGCCATGTCACCGTGGTGACGATCGTCGACGGCCGGGTCAGCGATATCGAGGACGAGCGGCTCTGACCGCAAACTTCGGACAGTGCCGCCGCACGAGGTGACGCTGGTGCAGGTCGTGCCGTCGACCTTGCCGAAGGTCGACTGAGCCTACTGCACCGTCACCGCGCGCCGATTGTCGCTGGAGACCTTGTCGATCAGCTCGTTGTAAGGATCGATGCCGGCCAACGCCGGCACGCTGTCGACGGTCACGGTGATCGTGCTGTCGCCGTCCGGCAGCAGGCGCTTTTCCAGATACAGCGGTTTGCCGTCCTTGCCGGCGCCGGCCGGGGCGGCGAATACGCCGATCTCGATCGGGATATCCGGCTTCGCCTCGGTTTCCTTGCCGGTGCCATCGACGTAGGCCTTGCTGGCGTGCACCTTCATGGTGACTTCGTACTTGCCGTTCGGCAGCTTCTTCGCTGTGGCGTCGGTGATGCGGTTGTCGAACAGAGTGATCTTCCAGAGGAAGTCGTCGAGCAGCCCCTGCCATTTCGGATCGACGGTTTTCGCCAACGCGCCCATGAACTCTAGCGAGGTGGTGTACGGCGGCTGCTGGAAACCCTTGTCGATCAGGAACTGCTTCAGCATCGCGTTCAAGGTGTCCTCGCCGATGTAATCCTGCAGCGCGTAGAACACCAGCGAACCCTTCTTGTAGTGGATGTACTGCTGATCCTCCACTTTCGCCAACGGCTCCTCGGCCAGCTTCTCGGTGGCGCGTCCGGTCAGATAGCCGTCCAGTTCGTATTTCAGGAACTTGTGCATCTGGTCGGCGCCGTACTTGTGCTTCATCACCATCAGCGCGGAGTACTGCGCCAGCGATTCGCTGAGCATGGTCGAGCCCTGCATGTTCGCGCCGATCACCCGGTGCGCCCACCACTGGTGGGCCACTTCATGCGCAGTGACGTAGTAGGGGTAATCGATCCTGGACGGATCGCGCAGGTCGGCGATGAAGCCGATCGATTCGGAGAACGGGATGGTATTGGCGAACGACTGCGCGATGCTTGTGTAATTCGGGAACTCGAGGATACGCAGCTGGTGGAACTGGTACGGCGTGTAGTTGGCGTCGTAATAGTCCAGTGCATCCTTGGTGCCCTGGATCATCCGCTCCACGTTCCATGCGTGCGCCGGGTTGTAGTACACCGAAATATCCACGCCCTTCCACTGCTCGTGCTTCACGGCGTAGCGCGCCGACAGGTACGAGAAGAACGGCAGCATCGGCTGGTCCATGGTGTAGTGGAAATAGTGCCGGCCGTTCGCCGTCCATTCCTTTTGCAGATAGCCCGGCGCCACCGCGATCTGATCGGCGGCGGTGGACACGGTGGTGTCGAAGCTGATCCAGTCCGCGTCGTCGCTGATGTAGGTATTCGCGCGTGCCTTCTCGTCGCCGAGCTTCGGCATGCGCGGTACGTCAGCCGAAAGCCCGTACTTGCGGCGGTCGTTGCGATCGGTGAGTTGTGCCTGCGTCTGGTAACCGAATTGCGGCATCACGGTGTTGTTGAAGAACGTGCCGTTGCAAGCAAGGAAGCTGCCGTCCGGGCTGTTGGTGAAGCCTTTCGGCGCGTATTCCAGGGTGAACGCGAAATCCATCGAGGCACCCGGTGCCAGCGGCGTCTTCAGTCGGTAGATGGTGTAGCCGAGCTTCTTGTCCGCGCTGACCGTGTCGTGCGGTGCGAACGCCAGCGACTTCAGCGTGAAGCCGTCGGTGTAGTTCACGTGCAGATCGCTGATCGGCGCGGTGGTCTTGTTGACCAGCGTGTAGTGGCCGCGGATATCCAGCCGGCGCTGGTACGGATGGATATCGACATCCGCCTTCACCGCCGTGATGCGTGGCTGCGGCAGATCCTTGTACTTCGCGTACTTCTTCTCGTAATCGGCGTGCTGTCTGGCCTGTGTGGCGCTGCTCCGGTAGTGGTTGAGCACGTTGGTGTTGTAGTAGATCCAGATGCCGCTGCCGATGAAGGCCAGCAGGCCGATCGCCAGCGTGATCTTCGCCGGTGCATGCAGGCGCGCGCGCGCTTCGCGCAGCCGGTCATGCCAGGCATGGTCGGTGCCGCGCACCCAGAACAGCGCGGCCAGCACCAGCAGCACGACGGCGCAGCTTGCCCAGTAGAAGTCGAACCACAGCGCGCCTTTCAGGAAGTGCCCGAAACCGTTCATGTCCGAATACGGCACCTCGGGCGCACTGCCGTAGTTGTACAGATTCTGTTCCCAGTGCAGCAGGTCGAAACCGATCCGGCTCAGCAGCAGCCACACGATGGTCAACAGGTAGCCGAGGAACTTGTTGTTCGACAGTACTTGAAGGAACAGCGCCAGCACCGCCAGCAGCACGAACGGGATCGCATCCAGTGCCAGCGTGGCCAGATACAGGTCCGGCTCCAGATGGGTATAGCCGTGCGCGATCTGCCAGCCGATGCCGACCAGCGAGCCGATCGACAGGAACGTCACGATTACCGCCAGCAGGGCGCCGAATTTCGCTGCCAGTGGAATCCAGTCCGGTAGCGGGAACGCGTCGGTGACTTCGGCCGAACGCTGGTTGCGCTCACGCCATACCAGCTCGCCGGCGTAGAACGTGACGATGATGTACAGCAGCCAGCGGAACGTGACCTGCAGGATCTCGAGTACCTGGTGGGTGACCGGCCAGGTGGCGGTGCCGTAGATTCTTCCGGACAGCGCCAGGGTAAAGATCAGGTTGACCAGTCCAAACACCAGCATGATCAGGAACGGCACGCCCCACAGCACGCCGGCCGTATCGAACGTCCATTGCTTGCGCAGTTGCAACAGGTGCGCACGCAGGTCGTCGCCGATACGCACGTTCGGCAACGCCAGTGCCGCCGTCGAAGGGCGCAGGATCGGTGGCTCGGCGCGCGGCTTCCTGCGTCCTGGCAGTCGCAAGCCGTCGCGGTTGGTGCGGAACAAGGCGAACGCCGCACCGAACAGCAGCAGGCTCACGGCCGACCATAGCAGCCGGTTGAACAACAGGACGCCGCTCAAACTCGGCAATTGGTGATTGAGCTGATCGGCCGACCAGTAGCGCGTGGCGATGGCCAGCGTACGCGCGCCGAATGGGTCGAACAATGCCGCGACGAAGTGGTTGTTGACGTCCTGGGTGAGCAGGCTGGTAATCGATTGCAGCACGATGTACGCGATCACGCCGATATAGGTGGCCAGCAGCGAACGCGTGACGGTGGCCAGCAGGAACAACAGTGCGGCGACGAACAGCATGTCCGGCAACACCATCGTGCCGAAGCTCCAGACATAGGCATGCCAGTCGAACGGGCCAAGTCGCGCCGAGTCGACCCACGGCATCAGTCCGCCGAGCGCAATGCCCAGCGCGCAGATCAGCATGATCGCCAATATCGCCAGATACGCCGCCGCAAAGCGGCCGCCCAGGTAGGCGACTTTGCTCATCGGCGTGGTGAAGAGCAGCTCGGCGGTGCGCTGCTCGAAATCACGCAGCGCGGCGGTGGCGATGAAGACGGCCACCAGGAACAGGCTGAGCCGGCTGAATATCGTCAGCAGTTGCACGACCACCATCGGTGCATTGCGCAACACGTTGCCACTGGCGCCACCGATCACGATGGCATCGGTGCTGGTCACGGTGAGCGCGATCGCGCCGAACGCCAGAGCGATGATCCAGAACAGCGGTGCACGGACCTGCTGGCGCCATTCAAAACGAAGTATTTCGAAAAACATGCGGTCCGTTCCCTGCGTCGAAGTCGTGGTGGCCGAGGCGAGCCGCCTCAGGCCGCCTTGGCGGTGGCTTGCTCGCGCAGCTGGCCGAAATAGACGTCTTCCAGGTCGGGGGAAACAGCTTCGAAGCCGGCCTCCGGCAACTGGTCGGACAGCACGTGCAGCTGCGTTCGACCGCCGGTGAGGCGGGTGGACAGGATGTTCATGCGGGCGCGGTAGCCGTCCAGCTCGGCCTTGTCGATCGTGCGGCGCCACACGCGGCCGTCCAGCGAGCGGATCGCCTCGATCGGTTCGCCGCTCAGCAGCACCTGGCCCTGGCCGATGATCGCCATGCGCGAGCACAGGTCGGTGACGTCCTCGACGATATGCGTGGACAGGATCACCACCACGCGCTCGCCGATCTCGGCCAGCAGGTTGAGGAAGCGATTGCGCTCCTCCGGGTCGAGCCCTGCGGTGGGCTCGTCGACGATCACCAGGCGCGGGTCGCCGATCAGCGCCTGCGCGATGCCGAAGCGCTGGCGCATGCCGCCGGAATAGGTGCCGAGCTTGCGCTTGCGCACGTCCCACAGGTTCACCTGGCGCAACAGTGACTCGACCAGTTCGTGCCGCTCGCTTTTCACGGTGACGCCCTTGAGCACGGCGAAGTGATCCAGCATCGCGTCGGCCGAGACCTTCGGATACACACCGAATTCCTGCGGCAGGTAGCCGAGCAGGCGGCGGGTGGCCTGCTTGTCGGCCATCAGGTCCATCTCGTCCAGCTTGATCGTGCCGGCGTCCGGATCCTGCAGCGTGGCGATCGTGCGCATCAGCGACGATTTGCCCGCGCCGTTCGGACCGAGCAGGCCGAACATGCCATTGGGAATGTCCAGCGAGACGCCGCGCAATGCCTTTACGCCGTTGGCGTAGGTTTTCGACAGATCGCGAATCGTCAACATGCCTGCTTCCTGTGCCGCGTGCGGCGTGGTCTTGAGAATCAGGTTACGGCATGGATCGGGGGTGTGCGTGCGCTCAAGGTCATGCATACGCATGCGCATGGTTGGCGCCGGATCGGGTAGCTGCGCGGCCCGGGCATACGAATCGGCCCTGCCTTCGCTATCATTGAAGCCTTGTCCGCGACCGCCATCCCCGAGCGGTACGCCATCGCCACCGCAGGAGTCCCCATGGCCGATCTCAAAGAAGCCCGCGTTCCCGATATCGGCCACGCTGACGTCCCCGTCATCGAAGTGCTGGTCAAGGTCGGCGACCGTGTCGAGAAAGAACAGAGCCTGATCACGCTGGAGTCGGACAAGGCCACCATGGAAGTGCCCGCGCCGTTCGCCGGCACGGTGAAAGAATTGAAGCTGAAGGTGGGCGACGAAGTGTCCGAGGGCGCGGTGATCGCGCTGATCGAGGTCGACGACGCGGCTGTCGCGCCGACCGCCAAGGCCGCAGAGGCGCCGAAGCCTGCGGCGCCGGCACCCGCTGCGCCGGTGGAGCCGAAGGTCGAAGAAAAGCCCGCGCCGATCGCCGGCCAGGGCGTGCAGCCGGGCAACGTACCGGAAGGCGATGTGCCGCCGACCGCGCGACCGCCGCTCGACGCCAGTATCGTGATGCCGGGCGACGCGCCCTACGCCAGCCCGGCGATCCGCGCATTTGCGCGCGAACTGGGCGTGGACATCCAGCAGGTGAAGGGCAGCGGCCGCGGCGGCCGCATCCAGCGCGAGGACGTCAGTGACTATGTGAAGCACGCGCTCGCTTCCGGCGCGCGTCCGACCGGCGGTGCCTCCGCCTCGCTAGGCGGCCTCAATCTGTTGCCGTGGCCGAAGGTCGATTTCGCCAAGTTCGGCGAGATCGAGGAAAAGCCGCTGTCGCGCATCCAGAAGATTTCCGGTGCGAATCTCGCGCGCAACTGGGCGATGATCCCGCACGTCACTCAGCACGACGATGCCGACATCACCGAGCTGGAGGCTTTCCGCAAGAAGCTCGGCGAAGAGAACAAGGATCTGAAAGTCACTCCGCTGGTGTTCCAGATCAAGGCGGTGGTGGCGGCGTTGAAGCAGTTTCCGCAGTTCAATGCCTCGCTCGACGAGAGCGGCGAAAAGCTGATCCTGAAGAAGTATTTCCACATTGGCATCGCAGTGGACACGCCCGATGGCCTGGTGGTGCCGGTGATTCGCGATTGCGACAAGAAAGGCCTGCTCGACCTGGCGCGCGAACTGGGCGAGATCTCGAAGAAGGCGCGCGAGAAGAAACTTGGCCCGGCCGAGATGTCCGGCGGCTGCTTCTCGATCTCCTCGCTCGGCGGCATCGGCGGTACCGGCTTCACGCCGATCGTCAATGCGCCGGAAGTGGCGATACTCGGCGTCTCCAAGGCGACGATGAAGCCGGTATGGAACGGCAAGGAGTTCGCGCCGCGACTGGTTCTTCCATTGTCACTGTCGTACGACCATCGCGTGATCGATGGCGCACTCGCCGCGCGCTTCGCCGCGTTCCTCGCCACCCAGCTCGGCGACATCCGTCGCCTGCTGCTCTGACCCGGAGATGACGATGGCGAACACGATCGAAATCAAGGTTCCCGACATCGGCGGTCACGGCAGCGTGCCCGTGATCGAAGTGCTGGTGAAAGCCGGTGACACCGTGGCGAAGGAACAAAGCCTGATCACGCTGGAATCGGACAAGGCGACAATGGAGATTCCTTCCAGCGCCGCCGGCGTGATCAAGGAGCTGAAGCTCAAGGTGGGCGACGAGGTTTCCGAAGGTGCCGTGATTGCCATCCTGGAAACCGTCGGCGCAGCCGACTCCGCGTCCCCCTCTCCCATTGCGGGAGAGGGCCGGGGAGAGGGGGCAGGCTCGCCGAGTAGTTCCAACGAAGCGAACAAAATCAGCCAGTCTCCCGTAAGCCCCGCCCCCTCTCCTCAATCCTCTCCCGCAAGGGGAGAGGAGGCGAAGGCGCCGCAAGCGGCAGCGTTGTCTGGAAAGAAGCCGGACATCGAGTGCAAGCTGGTCGTGCTCGGCTCCGGCCCTGGTGGCTACTCGGCCGCGTTCCGCGCCGCCGATCTCGGCGTCGACACCGTGCTGGTGGAACGTTATGCCACGCTCGGCGGCGTCTGCCTCAACGTGGGCTGCATTCCGTCCAAGGCATTGCTGCATGCGGCTGCGGTGATCGACGAGGCGGCATCGATGGCCGCGCACGGCGTCAGCTTCGGTGCGCCGAAGATCGACATCGACAAGTTGCGCGGCTTCAAGAGCAAGGTGGTCGGTCAGCTCACCGGCGGTCTGACTTCGATGGCGAAGCAGCGCAAGGTGCGCACCCTCGAAGGCAACGGCAGCTTCGTCTCGCCGAACGAAATGGAAGTCCAGACGAAAGATGGCGTGAAGCTGGTCCGTTTTGAAAACGCGATCATCGCAGCCGGTTCGCAGTCGGTGAAGCTGCCCTCGTTCCCGTGGGACGACGAACGCATCGTCGACTCCACCGGTGCGCTGGAGCTGAAGGACGTGCCGAAAAAACTGCTGGTCGTCGGCGGCGGCATCATCGGCCTGGAAATGGCCACGGTGTATTCCGCGCTGGGCAGCGAAGTGACCGTGGTCGAGTTCATGGACCAGCTCATCCCCGGCGCCGATGCCGACCTGATCAAGCCGCTGGCCAAGCGCATTGGCGGCAAGCTCAAGGGCGTGCACCTGAAGACCAAGGTGGTCGAGGCCAAGGCGACCAAGAAAGGCATCGAAGTCAGCTACGAAGGCGACAGCATTCCCGAAACCACCTTGTTCGATCGCGTGCTGGTGTCGGTGGGCCGCTCGCCGAACGGCGGCAAGATCGGCGCGGACAAGGCCGGCGTCGCGGTGACCGATCGTGGCTTCATCAACGTCGACAGCCAGATGCGCACCAACGTGCCGCACATCTTCGCGATCGGTGACCTCGTCGGTCAACCGATGCTGGCGCACAAGGCCACGCACGAGGCGAAGGTCGCCGCGGAAGTGGTTGCCGGACAGAAGAGCCACTTCGATGCCCGGGTGATTCCGTCGGTCGCCTATACCGATCCGGAAATCGCATGGGTCGGCGTGACCGAGCGCGAGGCGAAGGAAAAGGGTCTGAAGATCGGCGTGGGCAAGTTCCCGTGGGCCGCCAGCGGTCGCGCGATCGGCATCGACCGCACCGAGGGTTTCACCAAACTGATCTTCGACGAAGCCACCCATCGCATTGTCGGCGGCGGCATCGTCGGCGTGCATGCGGGCGAGCTGATCTCCGAAGTTGCGCTGGCGATCGAGATGGGTAGCGAGGCCGCCGATATCGGCCTCACCATCCATCCGCATCCGACCTTGAGCGAATCGATCGGCATGGCGGCCGAGCTCTACGAAGGCACGATCACCGATCTGTATCTGCCGAAAAAGAAATAGGCGATACGAGAAGGACCAAACAAAAAGCCCGGATTTGGTCCGGGCTTTTTATTTCCAACTTTCTGGACGACGTGGTGCGCGTGAAGCTCAGCTCTTGCTGCTGGTCGCGCGGTTCGGCGACACCTGCTTCAGCTGCGACTCGACCTGCTTCAGCTGGGACTGGGTTTCGCTCGATGTGATGATCATCTGGCGCAGCACGGACAGGAATTCGATGGGGTCGACCTCGCGCCCCAGATCGATCCGGGTGCGCAGCGTCGCCATCCTCGGCGCGTCGAGGAACAGCGTGCTGTCCTGGGTCATCCAGCTCGCCGCATCGCGCTGCTTGCTGTAGACGGCGGAATATTCGCTCAGTGCGGCGCGGTCCATCCAAGTGGCGGACTGGTTGGCCACGGCGACGTCCCATGCCTGGTTGGCGAAGATCGGCCAGTCGAGGCTGAGGTTGAACTCGTTCTTGAGCGCCTGGATATGCTGGTTGATCGCGGCGTCGGGCTTGCCGTCGCGGATATCCTTCGCGATGGCGTCATCGAGCTGCTGCAGCGAGACAAGGCGCTGCTGATTGCTCTGATACGAATTGCGCACGCCGTCCAGGTTTGCCCGCAGCTCCGCTTCGATCTGGTGGCTGGCCAGCGCGGCGGCATGCGTGTGGTGGACATGCTCGATCCATGCTTCCAGCCCCAGCGCGGTGAGGATGCTGAGCACGATCATCAGGTAATGCTTGGCGAAATCCTTGTAGCCGCGCATCGGCAGTTTCGGTATTTCGAAATGCATGGAATCGCTCCGAACAGTGTGGATTTTCGAAGGCGGAGCTTAGCTGATCCTGATTCACGCGAAGCTGTGGGCGGCTTGACCGGGCCGTCACGTCGATCCGGCTATTCCTGTGCGTCATCGAGACGGAGAAAGCCCATGAACAAATCATTGATTCTGATGGCCTCGCTGGCCTTGGCCGTGCCTGCGCTCACCACGGCATCGGCACAGGCACAGGGACGTCATCATCGCGTGGTCTGCGAGAACGTGCGGGTCAAGCACATCGGCTCGAAGGATAATCACCGCATCATTGGTACCGGCATTGGCGCGGTCGCGGGCGGCCTGCTGGGCCATCAGGTCGGCGGCGGCAAGGGCAAGACCCTGGCCACGGTAGGCGGCGCCGTAGCCGGCGGTTATGTCGGCAATCGCGTGCAGAAAAACGCGCAGGACAAGAAGACCTACTACACCACCGAGCGCCGTTGCCACGACGTCTACGATTGATCGGTCCGGTCGGGTACACGCCTTCGATGTATGGATGACGCAGCCGGTTCGCCGTACGCTGTGTCATTCCTCCATCGATGAATCCAGGCCTTTCCGATGACCTTGAAGATATGCCTCGCCGGCGCCACCGGCTGGGCCGGTGCCGAACTGGCCCGTGGCATCGCCGCTGCCGCTGATCTCAGCCTGGTTGCTGCGGTGGCGCGGCGACATGCCGGGCAGAAACTCGGCGATGTGCTGGGCGAGAGCCGGCTCGATGCACCGATCTTTGCCAGTGCCGCCGAAGCGTTGGCGCAGCCTTGCGATGTCTTCATGGAGTACACCAAACCGGACAGCGCGAAGGCGAACATCCTCGCCGCGCTGGAGCATGGCGCGCATGTGGTGGTGGGTACGTCGGGCCTCACCGACGAGGATTACGCGCAGATCGACGCGGTCGCGCGCGAACGCCGTCGCGGTGTGCTGGCCTGCGGCAACTTCGCGTTGACCGCGGTGCTGCTGATCAAGTTTGCCGAGATGGCGGCGAAGCTCATCCCGCAGTGGGAGATCATCGACTATGCCTCTGCCGGCAAGTCGGATGCGCCCAGCGGCACCGTGCGCGAACTGGCCGGGCGGTTGGGCAAGGTGCGCCAGCCGAAATTGGAAGTGCCGCTGGAGCAGACCATCGGCCTGCGCGAGACGCGCGGCGGCACGCTGGCCGGTAGCCAGGTGCATGCGGTGCGTCTGCCGGGTTTCGTGATCGGCGTCGAGACGATCTTCGGCATGCCGGACCAGACTCTGACCCTGCGCCACAACGCGGGCAGCAGTGCGAAGCCTTACGTGGATGGTGCGCTGCTGGCGATCCGCAAGGTATCCGGCCTGGTCGGCCTGCATCGTGGACTGGATGCGGTACTGGAGCTATAGGCTGCCCGATCAACGGTCAACTGTGTCTGCGTGGCCGCCATTGCCCCAGCAGCCAGGACACGCCGAGGCAGCCGGCAAGCGCCAGCAGCCAGCGACTGGCCGGAGCCTGTGGTGCAGGCAGGATCGCGCTGAAGGACGGCAGCCATGCGCTGCCGTAAATGATGGTGACGCCGGCGGCGGCGATCATCAGCGCGACGACGAGCGCGATCATCAGCACGACTTCGATACGCGGGGCGGCCTTGGGCGAGACAGCCACGCGGGCGGCCAGCTGCTGCGCGAAATCGGCCGGCAAGCCGTCCGGCATCGGCTCGCGCAAGGCGCGCGCAAGCAGGCGATAGCGCCGGCTGCGCGCATCGTCGCCGGCGGGATCGAGATGCAGGCGTTCGCGCCGCATCGCGCGCTCCTGCGCCAACCATTCGCGTTCGCTGGCTGCGTCGTCGAAGGGGGGGATATCGTCGTCGATGTGCTGATTCATGCTGCAACTCCTGTCCGCGTTTCGAGCTCGCCGCGCAGGCGCAGTCGTGAGCGGAACAAGTGGCTCTTGATGGTACCGCTGGCCAGCCCGGTGATCCGGGCGATTTCCGGGATCGAGGTTTCTTCGAGGTAATAAAGTGTCAGCAGGGTGCGTTGCAACGGCGGCAGCGATTCGATTGCGGCGTGCAGGTGTTGTGCCGTCTCCTCATCTGCACAGGCCGCTTCCAGATCGAAGCCGTCGCCGATGTTTTCCACCAGCGCGTCGCCGTCGTCGCCGTGCGCTACCAGCGGGATGCGCTTGTGCTGCAGGTGGCGCAGCGCGATGGTGTAGGCCACGCGCCCGATCCACGATTTCAGCGCGCTCTCGTAACGGTACTGATGCAGGCACTGGTGCACACGCAGGAAGGTGTCCTGGCACAGCTCGCGCGCGTCCTCGGGGTTGCGCACCATGCGCTGGATGATGTGCCAGCACAGCCCTTGGTACTCGCGAATCAGGCGCTCGAACGCGCCCGGCCGATGGGCCAGCACGGCGTCGACCAGTTCGCGGTCCGGGTTGCTGCGGATGTCATCCATGAGGCATCAGATACGCGCATCGTGACAACGGTTGCAAGTGGGTGGCTGCAACCATTGCGAGGTTGGCGGTATCTCTGGTCCCGACAGTCAGTCATTCCGCCACCACATCCAAGGAGAACCCCATGAATTTCGGCGACCTCATTCCGATCAGCCTGTTCATCTGCATTGCCTACTCGATCAAGGTCTGTGTCGACGCCATGGTGCGCCGGCACATGGTCAACGCCGGCGGCTCGGAAGAACTGGTGAACTCGGTCTTGCGCGATGAAAACCTGCGCCGGCGCCACTCCTCGCTGCGCTGGGGCATCGTGCTGCTGTCGGTGGCGCTCGGCTTCGGGCTGATCCAGGGGTTCGGCTGGCAGGAAGTCACGCCTGGCCTGGTCGCCGTGCTGGCGGGCGCCACCGGCATCGGCAACCTGGTGTTCTTCGCGATCTCGCGGCGGATCAGCTAAAGCTGGTTCAATAGCGGGCATCGCCGCATCGTCGGCATGCCCGCGAAGCCACCGGCCGCATGAATGAACAACTGCTGTTCAACCTGGTGGATCTGGCCGGCACGTTCGCATTCGCGATCAGCGGCGCAACGGCCGCGCGTCGGTGCAACCTCGACCTGTTCGGCATCCTGGCGATCGCCTTCATCACCGCCTGCGGTGGCGGGATCGCGCGCGACCTGTGCATCGGCGCGATCCCGCCGGCGGGATTGTCCGACTGGCGCTATCTGTTCACCGCGATCGTGGCCGCGCTGCTCACCGTCGTCGCGTATCCGTGGGTGGAGCGACTGACCTATCCGGTGCGGCTGTTCGACGCGATGGGGCTGGGTCTGTTCGCGGTGTACGGTGCGCACAAGGCGCTGCTGTTCGGCCACAACGCGGAGGTCGCGATCCTGCTCGGCATGATCACCGCGGTCGGCGGCGGCATGGCGCGCGACGTGCTGCTGACCCGTGTATCGGTCGTGCTGCAGAAGGAGATCTACGCGTTGGCGGCGTTTGCCGGCGCCGCGCTGGCGGTGATCGGCGAGTACTACAGCTGGCCGGCAGTGTGGGCGACCTGGCTGCCGATCCTGTTCTGCTTCGGGCTGCGTTTCCTGTCGCTGCGCTATCACTGGAACCTGCCGCGCTTCGGTCGTGAGCGGGACGCGTGATCAGCTAGGCTGCGCGTATCGCCATCCAAGGAAGCGCCATGACCATGCATGCCCACGGCACGTTCGAAGTGAAGATGACGCCGCAGCCGGCACAGGATGGTGTCGGTGATCCCGGCATCGGCCGGATGGCGCTGGACAAGCAGTTTCACGGCGATCTAGAGGCGACTGGCAATGGCCAGATGCTGGCCGCCGGCACCGACGTGCCGGGTTCGGCCGGTTATGTGGCGCTGGAACGGATCAGCGGTACCCTGCATGGTCGACGCGGCACGTTTGCCCTGCAGCACAGCGGCACGATGACACGCGGCGCGCCGCAGCTGAGCATCACCGTAGTGCCCGATTCCGCCACCGGTGAACTGCTGGGGCTGACGGGAAGGCTGGTGATCACCATCGCCGATGGCAGGCACTCGTACGACTTCGAGTACACGTTGCCCTGACATGCCTTGAGCGCCTGTCGCTCGTGGCACGTTGTACATGCCGGTGTCGGACATGAAGGGCCCGCGGAAAGCAGGCCCGCTCAATCGGCATTGCGTGAGCTCGGTATCGAGGTCAGGCAGCTGGCTTCGTGGTGTTCGAGGTCCCGCCCGGCAACGCGGCGCCAAGCTGCTTTTCGAGCAGGCGGAGACTGTTCACCGTCTGGCCAAGCATGGCCGTCATCTGGCTGATGACGTGCAGAAACTCACGTGGCTGCGCTTCGTCGGTTTGCAGGTCGGCGATGGTATCGACCAGGCCGGTGCCGTTCATCAACAGCGCCGTGTTCTCGCTCATCGAGGTGATGACGTCGCGCTGGCTGGCGTAGGCGGCGGAATAGCGCTCCATGCGGTCGTGGTCGATCCAGCTCGCCGACTGGTTCGCCACGACCACATCCCAGGCCTCGTGACGCAGGGTGGGAAAGGTCAGGCCGAGATCGAAGTGGTCCCTGGTCTGCGCCAGGATGTGCTGCCTGATCACGTCATCCGGCACGTGCGCCTTGAGATCCCGGGTCACCGCATCACGGATCGTGTCGAGTCGCTTCAGTTGTGCGACATCCTGCTGCAGGTCCGTGTGGGCTTCGGTCAAGTTGGCGCGGATCTCCATCTCGATCTGCGCGCTGGCCGTGGCGGCGGCATGCTGGTGGTGCGCATGCTCGATCCACGCCTCCAACCCCAGTGCGGTGAGGATGCTGAGCACGATCATCAGATAGTGCTTGGCGAAATCCTTGAGGGAATCGATGCGAACCTTTGGAAACTCGAAAAGCATGTCACTGCTCCATCCGGGGTTACAAGCGTACGGACGCGGAGCGTATCCGATCCGTGGACGGGATTGGAATGCAAGTCTTGCTAGCTGTTGATGAACAGATCCCGTTGCGCTTCGCAGCTGTCCGCGTCGACGAAACCGGCCAGGCCCACGCCGACCAGCCGGTAGCGGCTGTCGGCGGGACGCTCGACCCGATCGCGCAGCGCGCAGGCGATGTCGGCCAGTTCGTTCGCCGATAGCGGTCGCTGCGCCGGGGTGAGGCTGCGCGTCAGCGTGTGGAAGTCGGAGGTCTTCAGTTTCAGCACGATGGTGCGCGCCACGCGGCTGCGCTCTTTTGCGTCGAGTTCGCGCTGGTATCCGGCCCAGGCCTTTTCGGCGAGCCGGCGGATGTGCGGTTCGAGTTCGACCAGCCGCAGGTCGTGCTCGAAGGTATCCTCGGCGGAAATCTGCAGGGTCGGCCGTTCCGGTTGCACCGCATGCTCATCGATCCCGCGGGCCAGCTCGTGCAGACGCCGGCCCCAGCGGCCGAAGCGCTGCTCCAGCTCCGCCAGCGCGAACGCGCGCAGTTCGCCCACGGTGGCGATGCCGAGCACGGCGAGCTTCGCCTCCATTACCTTGCCGACGCCGGGCAGTCGGCCGACCGGCAGCGGGGTGAGGAAGGCCTCGACCTGGTGCGGACGGATCACGTACTGGCCGTCGGGCTTGTTCCAGTCCGAGGCGATCTTGGCCAGGAACTTGTTCGGTGCCACGCCGGCCGATGCGGTCAGTTGCGTCTCTTCGCGGATCGCGGCGCGGATCGCTTCGGCGGTGGCGGTGGCCGAGGGCAGCCCGCTCAGCGTACTGGTGACATCGAGATAGGCCTCGTCCAGCGACAACGGCTCGATCAGCTCGGTATGCCGCGCGAAGATCTCGCGGATCTGCCGCGATACCGCCTTGTAGCGCACGAAATCCGGCGGCACGAAAACTAGCTGCGGGCACAGCCTTTCCGCGCGGATCGCCGGCATCGCCGAGCGCACGCCGAACACGCGCGCCTCGTAGCTCGCCGCGCACACCACCGAACGCGCGCCGCGCCATGCCACCGCTACCGGCTTGCCGCGCAGACTCGGATCGTCGCGCTGCTCCACCGACGCGTAGAACGCGTCCATGTCGATGTGGAGGATCTTGCGCGGGGCAGCGGGCACATGGGCAATCAGGGAGGGCACGGTGCCGATTCTAGATTCACGCAGGCGACACGGCGAGCGCCGGGTCTGCCGGCGCTGGCATCACGCCCGGTTCGCGAACCGCTTGCTAGTTTATTGCGATCACTTTTCCCTGGAGTTTTCGCATGAAGATCCTGATGGTGCTGACCTCGCACGACCGGCTCGGCGATACCGGCAAGCGCACCGGCTTCTGGCTGGAGGAGTTTGCCGGGCCCTACTACGTGTTCACCGATGCCGGAGCAACGGTGGTGCTGGCCTCGCCGAAGGGCGGTCAGCCGCCGCTGGATCCGAAGAGCGACGAACCCGGGGCACAGACGGCCAATACCGACCGCTTCCGCAAGGATCCCGTCGCCACCGCGGCGCTGGCGCATACGATGAAGCTGGCCGATGCCATGGACGGCGACTACGACGCAGTGTTCTATCCCGGTGGCCACGGCCCGCTGTGGGACCTTGCCGAGGATCGCGATTCGATCCGCCTGATCGAGGCGGTGTGGGCGGCGGGCAAGCCGGTGGGTGCGGTCTGTCACGCGCCCGGGGTGCTGCGCCACGTCAAGGCGCCCGACGGCACCCCGCTGGTCCGTGGCAAATCCGTCACCGGCTTCACCAATACCGAGGAAGCCGCGGTCGGCCTGACCGACGTGGTGCCATTCCTGGTCGAGGACATGCTGAAGGAGAACGGCGGCGTCTACTCGAAGAAGGATGATTGGGCGTCCTATGCAATCACCGATGGCAAGCTGGTGACCGGGCAGAACCCGGCCTCGTCGGAGGCGGCCGCGCACGCGTTGCTGGCGCTGCTGGGCTGATGGCGGGGGTGCGCGCGGCGGCAGGCGCGAGTGTGCCGGTGTCATCGACCGCAGCGGCACTGGACGCATTCATTGCGGTCGGGGATTACCCCTGTCTCGGTGCCAAGGCCGCGCTCGCCCGTCGTGGCATCGAGGTGCTGGACGCCGGAGATCTCGTTGACTGCGCGCATGACGAGGCGATCGTCGCCGCGTTGCAGCGCTTCGCACGTCACGTCGGTGAGGAAAGCCTGTTCGTCAGCTTCGCGGCAGCGTTTGCCGCCGCGCCAGCGCTGACCGAACAGGATTTCGAGCAGGCGTTGTGGCGGCGCCTGCAGGCGCTGCATGAGATCGATCGCCGGCGGTTCGGCTGGGACCCGGCGGTCAGCAGCGATCCGCGTTCGGCGCACTTCAGCATGAGCATCGGTGGACGTGCGTTTTACGTCATCGGCCTGCATCCTGCATCGAGCCGGCCCGCGCGGCGGTTCCGCCAACCGCTGCTGTTGTTCAACCTGCACAGCCAGTTCGAGCGGTTGCGCGTCGACGGTCGCTACGAGAAGCTGCGCCAGGCGATCGTCCAGCGCGACATCGCCTATGCCGGCGCCCCCAACCCGATGCTGGCCGTGCACGGCGAGAGTTCCGAGGCGCGCCAGTACAGTGGCAGGCGGGTCGATGAGGACTGGGTTTGTCCGTTCCACGCATCGAACGGAGCATCGTCATCATGATAAGGACCATTGCACCACGCAGCGGCGTGGCGTTCGAATTGAAGCGCGGCGAATCCCTGAAGGTGATCGATCCGCAGGGCGAGCAAGTGGCCGATCTGGTCGCGTTCAACCGGCACGACATCGGTGAGGCGATTTCCTCTGGACGCAGCATCGACTACGCCAGCAAGATCTATCTCAGCACCGGCGACCCGATCTATTCGAACCGCAGCCGCGTGCTGTTGCGCATTATCGAGGACACCGTCGGTCGCCACGATTTCCTGCTGTCGCCGTGCTCGGCCGAGATGTTTCGCATCATCTACGGCGACACCGAACCGCATCGCGGCTGCTTCGGCAATCTCGCCGCGGCGCTGGCGCCGTACGGCGTCGCGGCGGACGCGATCCCCACCGCGTTCAACGTCTTCATGAACGTGCCGGTGGATGCGGCGACCGGCGTCATCCGGGTGGAACCGCCGCTCAGCCGCGCCGGCGACTACATCGTGTTCGAGGCGCAGGCGGATCTGCTGATCGGCCTCACCGCGTGTTCGGCCGGACAGTCGAACAACTTTTCGTACAAGCCGATTCATTACGAAGTGATCGCGCATGCATGAACCGCTCGCCAGCGCACTGGACGTGCGGCCGCCGGTGGCGGTGCCGCGACCGGGCACGATCGAGCGCATTCCCAAGTGGCTCAACCTGGTGCCGATGGTGCTGCAATGGTGCTGGCTCGGTCTGCGTCATCGCAGCCTCACGCTGCCGTCCGCGGCAAACCCGCAGATCACCGCCGGTGGCCTGGTGGGCGATACCAAGTCGGAATATTTCGCCAGCATGGGCGCGCATGCGCGCTCGATGGTGGCGCCATACGTGATGCTGCAGGTCGCTGGCGACGACATGCTGGCGGCTGCGCTGTCGGCGATGGGCGAGGCTGGCCTGGCGTTTCCGGTGGTAGCCAAGCCGGATCTGGGCTGGTGCGGTTTCGGCGTGCGCCGGCTCGACGATGCGCTGGAGCTGGCCGACTACCTGGCGCGTTATCCGGTCGGCGAATCGCTGATGCTGCAGCGCTATCTCGACGAACCGGGCGAGGCCGGCATCTTCTACGTGCGCCATCCGGATCAGCCGTCCGGCTGGTTGCTCGGCATCCTGCTGCGCCATTACCCGCAGGTGATCGGCGATGGGATCAGCACGGTGGCGCAATTGATCGAGGCCGACGCGCGCCTGCGCCGCGCGGTGCGCAACCAGCGCGAGCACGAGTGTCGGCATGATCCCGACGAAGTGCCGGTCGCCGGCGATACCGTGCGCCTGTCGCTGATCGGCTCGACCCGTGTGGGTGGTCGCTACGAGGACGGCTCCGCGTTTGCCACGGCGGGGCTGGCCGCCGCGATCGAGGCGGTCGCGCGCGACATGCCGCAATTCCATGTCGGCCGTTTCGATGTGCGTTATCGCACGCTGCAGGATCTGCGCTGCGGCCGCTTCACCATCATGGAAGTGAATGGCGCCGGCTCCGAAGCGGTGCATGCGTGGGATCCGAAGTATTCGGTGCGGCAGGTCTATCGCATGGTGTTCGCCAAGCAGCGCCTGCTGTTCGCGCTGGGTGCGGCCAATCGTGCGCGCGGGCATCGGCCGATCGGCATGCTGGCGCTGGCGCGGCATCACCTGCATCAGCAGCGCTTGATCCGGCGCTATCCGCCGTCCAACTGAGCGCTCCGGTTGCGCCGGCGCTGGCGGATCTCGAACACGGCCAGCGCGGCGCTGGCCAGCATGAATGGCAGCAGACTGTAGGTCACCCGGTAACACACCATCGCCACCAGCAGATCCGCGCGCGCCTCGGCCGGAAACGCCGCCAGCATGATCGTCTCGAACACGCCCAGCCCACCCGGCGAATGGCTGACGATGCCGGCCAGCACGGCGCCGACATAGATCGGCAGAAAGTCCACGAACGGCGGCGCCACGCTGGCCGGCAGCAAGACGTAGAGCGCGCTGATCGCGGCCAGCATTTCCACGCCGCCGATCAGCATCTGCGCCGCCGCGATACCTGCGCTGGGAAACGCCAGCGTCCAGCGCCACACGCGCAATGTGCGTGGACGACGGGCGAGCCAGACCGGCAGCGCAATTAGCAGCACCGCCAGCACGATGCCGGGCAGACGCCCCCAGCCGTGCGTGATCGCCGGCTGCCAGCACAGCGCGCCGGTGATCACCACGGCGAAGCCCAGCCCCACGCCGAGCCCGGCCAGCCCGACGATGCGCGCGATGTCGCCGGCACCCACGCCAGTCGTCGCATAGATGCGATAGCGCAACGCGGTGCCGGTGATCGCATGGAAACCGAGCGTGTTCGAGATGCCCTGGGTGACTGCGCCGGCGAACGCAGCCAGCCTGGCGGAGACGCGATCGCGCACCACCGTGTGTGCGGCCAGCACGTCGAACAGTGCCAGCATCGCGAAGCTCACTGTCGTTGCCGCGACCGAATACGCGATGCGATGGCCGGGCAACTGCGACCAGGCGGCCGCCACGTCGCGCCAGGCGATCTGGCTCAGGTAGCGGTGCAGGATCCACACCGCCGCGCCGACGATGGCCACGCATCCGATCCACGACAGGATATGCAGCCAGCGCGTAGGTGACGCAGTCGTGGTGGAATTCTGCTGGTCTGGTTTGTATGGCATGTCAGGACGTGCTTGCCGGCGCAGACGGTCGTACACGGGCGATGCGTGCGGCCACATCCTCCGCGAGGCGTTCGGCCGCGGCCGGGCGCACGGCCAGATGCAGGAACGGCTCGATCAGTTCCAGCTCCATGATCAGGAAGCGGCCAGCGCTGATCACGCCATCGACGCGCACGTAGGCATGCTCGCCATGGCCGAGCGCGGCGACGGCGGCGAGCGCGCGATCGGCCGCCGCCAGCGTGTCGGCATCCGGCTGGATCGGTTCCGCACTGCCGCCGAATTCGCCCTGCACGCGATAGTCGCCCGCGGCCGGACGCTTGATCACCGCATGGCTGAACTCGCCGGCGAAATACAGCAGCGACCATTCGCCGTCGCTGACGATCTCCGGCACGAACGGCTGCACGAGGTACGTGAATTCGCGTGGCAGCTGCACCACGGCTTCGGCGAACCCGGCATCGCCGACCGTGCCGCGCAGCGTATGCCAGGCGCTGCCGCTGATGCTTGGCTTGATCACCACCTGCTGCCCCGGCATCGTCGCCAGCATGTCGGGCAGTTCGGCCGCGCTGACCAGCCGGGTCGGAATGATCGCCACACCAAACCGGGCCAGTTCGAGCAGATAGCGCTTGTCGCTGTTCCAGCGAAGCAGGGCGCTGTCGTTGATGGTGGGCACGCCCAGCCGGTCGAGCCGGTCCAGCCAGCCCAGGAACGCCGCGTGGTGCTTGAAGTAATCCCAGATGGTGCGGATCAGCACCGCGTCGAATGTCGACCAGTCGACATCCGGGTCATTCCAGACGCAGACGATCGGCTGGACGCCGAGGCGTTCCAGCGAGGTTGCCAGATGGGCATCGTCCGGCTGGATCGCCGGGTAGTCCGCCGAAGTGGCGATGGCGAGCCGGCGGGCGGCGATGGGGTTGGACATGGCGACGTCTCCGGTCAAGTGGAAAGGGCGCCCTTGCGACGGAATCGCGTACCAAGCGTGGTGGGCTGACGCCCACTGCAGCACCCCTCGGCAGCGATGACGCCGCGAGCCTGCCCGCGACGCCATGAACCGGCAGCGCCTGTCGCACTGCCGGCGACAGTCTTCCGGCGCGGCTGGCGCTTGTCAATTTACGATAGCGCTTCGAGTTTCAGCTCTACCGTTCGTCCTGAGCGTAGCGAAGCGAACGCGGGGAGCGGCCAGGGATGGCCGCTGCTTTGAGGAGCGAGGAAGTCGAAGGATGCCTCGCCGAGGCATACCCTTCGACTTCCGCCCTGTGGGCCTACGCTCAGGGCGAACGGATGACACGATCACATTGCGCTGAAACTCGCTGGGTGTGCCACACGGGACTGGCCGAACCGGTACGGACAATGGCAAGGTAGCCGCCATGCTGACCGAACCCGCCAATGCCTATGCCCGTCGCCTGAACACCTGGGACGCCGCGATGATCGTCATCGGCGGCGTGATCGGTGCAGGCATCTTCATCACACCCGCCACGGTGGCGCAGAACACCTCGTCCGGCCTGCAGGTGCTGATCCTGTGGGCGCTCGGCGGCCTGCTGACCCTGGCCGGCGTGCTGTGTTACGCCGAGCTTGGCGCACGCCGACCGCAGGCCGGCGGCATCTATGTCTACCTGCGTGAGGCGTTCGGGCTGCTGCCGGCGTTCCTGTTCGGCTGGACCATGGCGCTGATCAACTATCCCGGCAGCGTGGCCGCGGTGGTGACGAAATTCGCCGTCTATTTCTGCCGGGCGATCGGTCTCAGCCGGCTCTACGAAATGCCGGTCGCGGTCGGCGCGATCGTGTTCATCGTCAGCATCAACCTGTTCGGCATCCGCGCCGGTGCCTGGATGCAGAACATCTTCACCGTGCTGAAGGTGATGGCGATCGCCTTGCTGGTGGTCGCCGGCATGGTGCTGGCGCATGGCCAGCTCGGGCTGGTGCTGGTGGCGGACACCACGCAGCCGGTGTCGTCGTGGGCGTTTGCCGGCGCCTTGCTGCCGGTGTTGTTCGCCTATGGCGGTTTTCATTATCTCAACGATCTGGCCGGCGAAGTGCGCAACCCGCAGCGCACCCTGCCGCGCGCGCTGGGCATGGGCATGGTCGGCGTGGTGGTCTGCTATGTGCTGGTCAACTTCGCCTACCTGGGCGGGCTCGGCCACGCCGGCCTCGCGACCAGCGTGGCGCCGGCGGCGGACCTGATGCAGAAGCTGTTCGGTCCGCATGGCGCCACCGTGATCGAGGTCGGCATTGCCTGCTCCACCTTCGGCTATTGCAGCATCGCGATCGCCGGTGGCGCGCGCGTGCTGCAGACGATGGGCGCGGACGGCGTGTTCTTCCACGCCACCGCACGCGTCGATCCACGCACGCGCGCGCCGCAGATCGCGCTGGCCGTGCTCGGCCTGTGGGCGATCGTGCTGACCGTGTCGGGCAGCTTCAACCAGTTGCTCAACTACACCACGGTGGGCGAGTGGCTCGGCCACGTGTTCGGCATCGGCACGCTGTTCTGGTATCGCAGGCACTTCATCGACCAGCCGGCGCCGTACCGGGTGCCGTTCTACCCGCTGCTGCCGCTGATCTTCGTGATTACCGTGTTCGGCGTGATCGTCGCCAGCGCGATCCACGCGCCGGGCGATGCCGGCATGAGTCTGTTGATCATCGCGCTGGGCGTGCCGGTGTATTACGGCTGGCAGTGGTGGTCGCGCCGGCGCGCTGCGTAATGAGCAGCTAGTTCCCGGCGGCAACGGTCCAGCTTCGCCGCGTCCTCCAATCCCGTCATTCCGGCGCGGGCCGGAATAGCTTCAGAACAGCGAAGCTGGTAATCGCACTTCGCCGTTCGTCCATCCAACGCCGGTACTCGTCTCTACACATTGCACTTCACACCGCCGCCGCATAATGCCCGGGCATCTCATCGCGAGGCTTGTTGCGCATGAACCGTCGAGTATCGATCTGGCTGTGTCTGTGCTGCCTAGGCGCCTGTCACGCGGCGAGCATCCCTGCTGTCGCGAATCTCGCTATCCCTGATAGCGCCGCGCACGTGACACTCGATCAGGTGCAGCGCATCGGCGCCGTCGAACACGCCGCCGACGGCGTGGCGCAACAGCGTTATGCCTTCCAGCCCGCGGCACATCCACAAATGGTGTTGACGCCTGCTCACGGCATGTGGGACTGGTCGAAGCAGGGCGAGCTGCATTTGCGCGTGCAGAACGCGATGGCATGGGCGGTGACGCTGACCGTCGACATCGAGGATGCCGCCGGCCAGCATCTGCAGGCGACCATGGGCGTGCCGGCCGGACCGGCGCAGACGCTGGTGATCCCGCTGCGTGCCGAGTCGCCGCGCGGCGAGGGCATGCAGGTGGGGCCGCCGATGCCGTTTGACGATCACGGCCAGCTGACCCTGCTGGTGACTGCGGTGCAAGGCGCACTGGATCTGCACAAGGTCAGCGCCATCCGTCTCGGCGTGCCCGCACCGCAGGCCGCGCAGACATTGCTGTTCGGTCGTGTCGACACCGCGCCAGGCGAGGCCACGCTGCACGATGCGTATGCCGCCATCGTCGACCGTTACGGGCAATTCACGCGTAGTCAGTGGCCGGAGAAGATCGCTTCCGATGCCGCGTTGCGCGCAGCCGGTAAGGCGACCACGACCGGGACGCCGGCCACTGGGCTTGACGCCTACGGTGGGCGTCTGGACGTCCATGGCTTGAACAGGACCGGCTGGTTCCATACGCAGAAAGCCGCCGACCGCTGGCAACTGGTAACGCCCGATGGCCACGCGTTCTTCTCGCTCGGCGTCAACGCGGTGATTACCGACGGTGGCCGAAGCTATGTCGAAGGCCGCGAGTTCATGTTCCACGACCTACCACCGGCCAGCGGCGAGTGGGCGGCGTTCTACGGCAGCGGCGACAACCGCAACAAGGATCAGGGCGCCAGCCAGGGCATCGGCTACAACCACGGCCGCTGGTTCGATTTCTACGCGGCCAACCTGTATCGCATCGACGGCAAAAACTGGCTGGATGCGTGGCGCACGCGCACGCTGGATCGCCTGCAGGCGTGGGGCTTCAACACCATCGGCAACTGGAGCGACGATGCGCTGGGTCGCGCGCATCGGCTGCCGTATACGCGCTCGATCAATATCGACGGCCACTACGCGAATGTCTCCAGTGGCTACGACTACTGGGGTCGCATGCCCGATCCGTTCGATCCGCGCTTCGTGCAGGCGACCGAAGCGGCGGTGACCAAAGTGAGCGCCGACGTGCGCGACGATCCGTACCTGCTCGGCTACTTCGCCGACAACGAACTGGCCTGGGCCGGCAGCGGCCCGCAAGGTCGCTGGGGGCTGGCCATCGGCACGCTGGCCGGCGACGCGAAGAGTCCGGCCAAGCAGGCGTTCATCGCGATGCTGCGCAAGAAGTATGTGGCGCCGGAAACGCTATCCATGGCGTGGGGTATCGCGCTGGGTTCATGGGATGCACTGAACGTCACCGGCTTCGCCGCGCCCGCGCCGAACGAGGCACATCCGGCGATCGCCGCCGATTACAGCGCGTGGCTGCGCCGCTACGCCGACACCTATTTCCGCACCGTAGTCGAAGCAATCCGTGGGCACGATCCGCACCACCTGTTCCTCGGCGGCCGCTTCGCGGTGAACACGCCCGAAGCCGTCACCGCCTGCGCACAGTACTGCGACGTGGTCAGCTTCAACGTCTACGCCGACCTGCCGCAGAACGGCTTCGACACCACTGCGATGCACGCGCTCGACAAGCCGGTGCTGATCGGTGAATTCCACTTCGGCTCCGACGACCGCGGCCCATTCGGCAAGGGCGTGGTGTCGGTATGGAACGAGCAGCAACGCGGCGAGGCCTATGCGCGCTTCATCGCCGCCGCAGCCAGCGATCCGGTTATCGTCGGCGCGCATTGGTTCGAGTACACCGATCAGCCGGTGACCGGCCGTCTGCTCGATGGCGAGAACAGCCATATCGGGCTGGTGGGGATTACGGATATTCCGTTTGGCGGCTTTGTTGGCGCGGTGCGTGTGGCGAATCAGCGCGTGGACAATGCTGGGTCGCATTGAAAGTGGCGATCCCAACTGAACGTTTGAGTTAAGTCGCGCTGCGAAGCGGCGTCGGCTTGGACGAATTGTTAGCCTGTACCTAGGATGACAAGCATCCCGCCGGGGTCTTGCCCCTCCTCAACGATGCCAGCCGAGTGGAGCCGAATCAGAATCTGCTCAGCCTCATCGTGCAGGCGGCCGATGTTGATGGACCACTTCATATTGTGGAACTTCCTCTCGGACGCTATGTAGACCCGAATATGAAACGGCTCCGGGTCGAACACCGCGCGGTCAGATAGAACCATGTTGTACGCCGCCCATGGATGCTTGCTTGAGCTGGAATCACTGATTTGCACAATCGCGCTGTCGAGGTACTCGTCAAAGTGTTCAATGCTGTTCCTGACGCGTGCCTGCAATATCTCCTTTAGCTCTAGCCCACCCAGCAACGAAGCAAGGACGTCTGTGCGGTGTCGACGTAGCCGATAGACGCGCTTGGACTCGTCTTTGAGCTGGGCTGTAGGCGTGCGGATCAGCTTTTTGAGGCCTGCGGCGTGGGAGAGAATGCCAAAGATCTCTGCGTGAACTTCCGGCGCGACCTTTATGTAGTGGTCTGTTTCGGCCGGCGGCGTCTGGTCGAATACTTTCCTGCAGCGTTCGACGATGCTTGACGCTAAATACCAAAGCTCGTGGCGATAGAGCCCTAGCAGATGCTTGTTCAGCCCGGCTGTTGGATCGGAATCCGAAATGCTCATGTGCAGGCTAACGCTTATTAGACCCCAAATTAGGGCATATGCACCGATGGTCGGGGCTTCACGCGGTTGACGTCAAGCGGCGTTTGCCTGAGGTTCGATAATCATTTCATGGTTGCTGCCGAGAGAGTTGGTGCTCATGCAGATAGACCTGCGCAGTACCGTCCTATCGCCCAAACTCACTCCTTTCTATCTCTCCCTACTCTATCTCTCCCTTCCCGCCGCCGATGTTCGCCCTCGGTGATCGCCTTGAAGCGGTTCATCGTCTGCAGCCATAGGGGATCGTGGCTGGCCTCGCTCTCATGCGTGGCCTCGTTCTCGCTCTGCGTATCGGGAACGCGGTTGAACGGAATGCGCATCGGCGCGGCGTCGTGTTCGAGCGCCAGCTGCATGCTGCCGAAGTAGAGCTTGTTGTAGCCGAACTTCGCGTTGATGCGGTCGACTAGTGCGTCGACACGGCCGGTATCGTGAGTAGGAGCGAACAGCGAGCCACTGCTTTGCGTGCGTGGTACCAGCCGCATCAGGGTCACGCTGACTGAAAGCGGCGTGGCGTTGGTCGGCCCCGGCAACAAGCGACGGCGATGGCCGCTGTCCAGCATGCCGTTCAACAGGCGCAGCAGTTCGCGGCTGTCGTCGGTGGGGTCGAAGGCGAGGTCGCATTCCCAGCGCTGGTCGTGGCCGATGAAGCGGATGCGCACGGCCAGCGCGCCGCTGAGCATTTCCTCGCGGCGCATGCGCATGGCCGCCTTCACCAGCAGCTTCTTCAGCACGGCGCGGGCGCCGATGGCGCTGCGCAATTCCGGCCCCAGCACGTGCGAGTGGCCGATCGAGCCGCGTTCGGTGGGTGCGGTCGGCAGCCATGCGCCGCGCAGCAGGCCCCACATGCGCTCGCCCTCGATGCCGCCCCAGGCATGCCGCAGCCGGTGCTTGTCGGCGGCGGTGAGCTGGGCGACGGTGGTGATGCCGACTTCATGCAGGCGTGCTTCCATCGAGCGGCCGATACCGCACAGGTCGCGCAGTGCCAGTCTGTGCAAGGCGTCCGGCAGATCGACCTGTTCGATCACGGTGAGGCCGTCGGGCTTGCGCATGTCCGAGGCGGTCTTGGCGAGGAAGTCGTTCGGCGCGATGCCGATCGAGCAGCGGATCGCGCCGCCGGGTGCGGCCAATGCCACTTCGTCTTTCACCTGTTGCGCGATGGCCTCGGCGACGTCGCGTTGGCGCTGGCGGCCGACCAGTTCACAGGCGACCTCGTCGATCGAGCCGACCTTGGCGATCGGGATCGCGTGGTCGATCGCCTCGATCAGGCGGTGATGCCAATACACGTAACGCTCTGGCCGCGCCACGCGGATCTCGATGCCGGGGCACAGCCGTCGCGCCTCGCGCACCATCGTGCCGGTGCTGACGCCGAACGCTTTCGCCTCGTAGCTGGCGGCGATCAGGCTGGTGGTTTCGGCGGCCACCGGCGCCACGCCGACCGGTCGGCCGCGCAGGGTCGGATCCTCGTGCTGTTCGACCGAGGCAAAGTAACTGTTGAAGTCGACGAACAGGCTGCGCAGGCTCATGGAAGTCTCTCAAGCGAGCGGGTTGTATAGCTTGCCCCCGTCTCGCGGCGGGAGACAGTGCCGCCGCCCATCTGGCGATGGAATCGGCTAGGCTGGCGCCACCGTCGGGGGCTGGCATGGGGAGTGCCGGGCGACGGTTTCTTCGACATCACAAGGGGAGACTTTATGGGTACTTCGTCGTTTGCGGCGCTGGCCGGCATGGGCATGATGGCCATGCTGATCATGATCGTGGGTGGCATCCTGATTGGCGCGCTGGTGCTGTGCCTGGCGTTCCGGCTGGTGGTCGGCTACATGCCGTCCTACCTGCGCTCGATTGGCGTGATCCTGCTGACATTTGTTGCCGTGGCGGTGACTTCGGTGGTGCTGGGCATGCTGATGCACGGCGGCGGGCTGCTGCCGGCGATCGTGAATTTCCTGGTCGGCGCGGCGGTGGTGAATTATCTGTTGCTGGCGCAGGACGGCAGCCAGATCGGTTTCGGCAAGGCCTGTCTGGTGCAGCTGGTCTATATGGTGATCGGCTTTGTGCTGGCGCTGATCATCGGCGTGGTTCTGGCCATGGTGTTCGGCATCGCGATGTTCGGCATGCACTGAGCGGCTGTGAATTCATTGAGATGCCGGTGCTTTTGTTCCTCCCCCTGCATGCAGGGGGAGGTCAGGAGGGGGTGAGGCTCTTGACTTCAGTCTTGACGAAGAGCGACCCCTCACCTGAAGGACTCCCTTGCGGTCGCCCAACCCTCCCTTGCGACCGAAGGAAGTCCCTTGAGGGGCAAACAGGGGAGGGAGCAAAACCGGTGGCTCGTCTCTCGCTGCGTTTGGCAAGTCGGGATCACGCCAGGCTGGTAGCAATCCCGAAGCTGATCGCCATGATCACCGCCACCGCCATGCAGGCGCTGCCGGGACGGATGCGACGCGCGTCGATGCGCGGGGTGAGGCGCCACAGCAGGACGGTACCGATCAGCATGTCCAGCACCAGCGCGCAGCGCAGCAGGCCGGAACTCAACAGGGCCGCGTAAGGCGGATGCAGGTGACCTTCGTATGCGGCCACGCCGACGATCAGCAGCATGCCGATCATGGTCCACAGCAGGCAGGCGAAGTAGATGCGGTTGAACACCACCGCGCAGCGTTCGGTCCAGCGCAGCACCGACCAGCCGATCAGGGCGAACACCAGCGCAGCCATGCTGCTGTACAGCACCCACCAGAGCAGGCTGCTGATCACGGTAAGCAAGGTGGTCATGTGACTTGCTTGAACCCCAGTGCGTGCAGCAGCTTGGCCATCAGCCAGGCAGGGCCGATCAGCAGATACGACAGATCAGTGAGGAAACTGGGGCGACGCCCTTCGAACTGGTGGCCGATGAACTGGCCGATCCACGCGACCACGAACACGCCGATCGCCAGGTAACACAGCGAGGCGGCGCCGAGCCGGTAGTACAGAAGGTTGGTGAGCAGGCCGAGCAGCGCGAACGCGATCAGCAGCGCGAGCGCCAGCCGGTGCGAGTGCTTCCAGTACCAGTAGAACGCCAGCACCATCACCGCCACTGCCACCGTGCCGGGACGGAACAAGCTGGCCGGCACCGGGATCGCCCACAGCAGCGCGATCACCGACCACACGATCGGCGGCACGCAAAACCAGTGGAACAACCGGTTGGTCGGGTTCTGGTGGTCGCCGCTGTAACTGTCGAGCCAGTCCTGCATGGTGCGCATGGGCTTTCCCCCGATGGATTAAGCGTGGAATTCAGCTGAGTTGGATACCGGCCAGGCGCTGCAATGCCTCGGCATACTTGGCGGCGGTGCGCGCGATCACCTCGTCCGGGATCACCGGGCCGGGCGCGGTCTTGTTCCAGTCCTGCGTCTCCAGATAGTCGCGCACGAACTGCTTGTCGTAGCTGGGTGGGCTGATCCCGACGCGGTACTCCTCGGCGGGCCAGAAGCGTGAGGAATCCGGCGTCAGCATTTCGTCCATCACGTACAGCGTGCCGCTGGCGTCGGTGCCGAACTCGAACTTGGTGTCGGCGATGATGATGCCGCGCTCGGCCGCATAGGCGGCAGCCCACTTATAGATCGCCAGGGTGGCGTCGCGCACCTTGTCGGCCAGCTCCTTGCCCACCGCATCGACCACTACGTCATAGCTGACGTTCTCGTCGTGGTCGCCCACGGCGGCCTTGGTCGACGGGGTGAAGATCGGTGCGGGCAACCGCTGCGCCTGCTGCAGGCCGGCGGGCAACTGGATGCCGCACAACGAACCGTTGGCGCGGTAATCCTTCCAGCCCGAGCCGATCAGGTAGCCGCGGGCGATCGCCTCGACCGGCACCGGCTTCAGCCGACGCGTCACCACCGCGCGCTTCTCGTATAGCGCCAGGTCGGTGCCGGGCGGCAGCACGTCGGCCAGCGGTACGTCGAGCAGATGGTTCGGCAGCAGGTGCGCGGTCTTGCCGAACCAGAAATTGGAGATCTGGGTGAGCATCTCGCCCTTGCCTGGAATCGGGTTCGGCAGCACCACGTCGAACGCGGAGAGCCGGTCGGTGGCTACCATCAGCAACCGGTCGTCGTCCAGCGCGTAGACGTCGCGCACCTTGCCGCGATGGATCAGTTGCAGACCGGGCAGGTTCGATTGCAGCAGGGTGGTGGACACGGCGAGGGGTTCCGCAGGCGGGGAAGCTGCCTATTCTAGCCGCTGTGGCCGGAATGCCGGAAAGGCGCGGCGGGCGGCCGTGCCAATAGGCACTGCTAGAATTGCCCGTCCTCGTCCCCATGTGTTGCCGATGCGAATTCCATTGTCAGTGGCGCTGAGCCTACTTGTTGCCCTCCCGGCCGGCGCACAGACCCCGGCACAGCCGACCCGACTGGGCCTGTGCGCGGCCTGCCACGGCAGCACCGGCCACGCCAGCATGCCCGGCGTGCCGAACCTGGCCGGCCAGCAGCTGGATTACCTGCGCGACGCGTTGAAGCAATACCGCGACGGCCGCCGCAACGTGCCGATCATGCGCGCCGCGATCGGTCCGGTCAGCGACGCCGAACTCGATGCGCTGGCGCGCTGGTACAGCGCGCAGTCGCCGCAACCACAGGCCCGCCCATGAGCTTTTCCTACACGCTGTGGTTCGCGTTCTTCGGCCTGATCATCGGCCACCTGCCCGGTGCGATCACCGGCGCGGTGGTCGGTTTCATCTTCGACAACCTGCGCCACACCCAGCGCAAGAACGCCACGCCGGAAGCCGGCGGCTTTGTCGGTCCGCTGTTCACCCTGCTCGGCGCGGTGGCGAAATCCGACGGCCGGGTGTCGGAGCAGGAGATCGCGATCGCCGAACGCTTGATGACCCGGATGAATCTGGACACCGAGCTGCGCAAGCAGGCGGTGACCAGCTTCAACGTCGGCAAGCAGCCGGAATTCGACGTCACCCAGACCATCACCGCGCTGCGCAACTGGGTCGGCATGCGCCGCGACCATGCATTCCCGGTGCTCGACGTGGTGATCGAGACGGTGCTGGCCGAGGGCAATCCGGCGCCGGAGAAGATGTCGATCCTGCGCCAGCTCGCGTTCGCGCTGCGGGTCAGCGACATGGAGCTGATGGCGCTGATGGCGATGAAGGGCTACGCCTGGAATGCCGGCACTGGAGGCCAGCGCGGTTACGGACGCGGCGGCCCGACCGGCGGCAGCTACGTGCCGCCGCAGCGCTCGACGCAAGGGCCGGACCCGTACGCCGTACTCGGCATCGAGCGCAGCGCCGACGACCGTGCGGTGAAGCGTGCCTATCGCAAGCTGATCTCCGAACATCACCCCGATCGCCTCGGCGACCTGCCCGAAGACATGCGCAAGCGTGCCGAGTCGCGCGCCAGCGAGATCAATGCCGCGTACGACCGCATCAAGGAGCAGCGCGGGTTCAAGTAACCAAGGTGTTCTCCCTCCCCTGCAAAGCAGGGGAGGGTTGGGGAGGGGTTGCTCTTCGCACGTCGAAGTCAAAAGCACCCCCTCCCAACCTCCCCCTGCGCAGCAGGGGGAGGGGCCAGACGGCAATGTCGTGGCAGACTTTGCATTCGCTCCTCATCTCGGCAACCAACATGACCAAACAATCCCCGATCATCGCCCCGTCCATCCTCGCCGCCGATTTCGCGCGACTGGGGGAGGACACTGCCGCCGCATTGGCCGCCGGTGCCGACTGGGTGCATTTCGACGTGATGGACAACCATTACGTGCCGAACCTCACGATCGGCCCGATGGTGCTGCAATCGTTGCGCAAGTACGGCATCACGGCACCGATCGACGTGCATCTGATGGTCAAGCCGGTCGACCGCATCGTGCCGGACTTTGCCAGGGCCGGCGCCAGCCTGATCAGCTTTCATCCGGAAGCGAGCGAGCACATCGACCGCACCCTGGGCCTGATCAAGGAATCGGGCTGCCAGGCCGGGCTGGTGTTCAATCCCGCCACGCCGCTGGATTACCTCGACTACGTGATGGACAAGCTCGACCTGATCCTGATCATGTCGGTCAACCCGGGTTTCGGCGGACAGAAATTCATTCCTGGCACGCTGGAAAAACTGCGCCAGGCACGCCAGCGCATCGAGGCCAGTGGCCGTGCGATCCGGCTGGAAGTGGATGGCGGCGTCACCGCCGACAATATCGGCGCGATTGCCGCCGCCGGTGCGGACACCTTCGTTGCCGGTTCGGCGATCTTCCACGCCAATGACTACCGCGCCGAGATTGCCGCCATGCGCAAGGCGATCGGTTGACTCACAAAACACCCGCGCATAAAAATCCCGGCGCAGTGAACAGCTGCGCCGGGATAAACGTCGTCGGAGACGTGAGAGGAGACACCATGATCGGTGGGTGCCGGTACGACTGCTGGACAGGGAGGGGTCAGCCGCCGTACCGGCATGTTCCACGGCAATGGAACGCTACCAATCAACAATTCTGACCGGGTCGATCCGGTTTGGTTCCCCGCAGAATTATGAACATGCTGAATCCCGCGGCCCGATGCGGTTCAGTTTAAAAAAATCCCCTCGCAAGGAGGGGAAAGGAACCACCATGTGGGACGTAATAGTGGGTGCGGATTACATCGGTTGCCAGTGGGGATCGGTGTCATCCGGCCCCGGGGCTGGCGCGACTCCATTCGCGCCAGCCGCACCGATGCCTTCCACGGCAAACTGATGGAACACGCTGAGGTTGAAACGGCAGGGGTGCATGACGTCCACCCTCAATGGATGCTTAGCAACAAGCCGAGAAGCAGGGCGCCCAGCGCCAGCGTCACCCGCAACGGTTCGAAGCTGCGCAGTTCGGCGTTCGGGTCGCTTTCGATGGATTTGATTTTCGACATTGTCCGGCTCCATGCATGGTGCATGGTGCCCATCAAACATCCGGCTCGGGCGCTGGCGCCGACGCAATCGGGCCGGCTTGCCGCTGGCTTGTGGCGAAACGCGGGCACTCGCGTCGCGTGGCTTGCGTCGCGGCAGTTCGCATAGCACGCTGCGTGCATCCAACAGGGAGCGCGCCATGGGCCGCAACATTGCCATCGTCGAAGACGAACCGTTGATCCGTGCCAACTACGTCGAAGCGCTGAACCGCTTTGGCTACGACGCGCGCGGCTACGGCTCGCGGCAGGAAGCGTCCAACGCGTTCGCGATGCGCTTGCCGGAGCTGGTGATCATCGACATCGGCCTGGGCGATGAGCCGGAGGGTGGTTTCGACCTGTGCCGCGAGCTGCGCGCCAAATCATCCACCTTGCCGCTGATCTTCCTCACTGCGCGCGATTCGGATTTCGACGTGATCTCCGGCCTGCGCCTGGGTGCCGACGACTACCTCAGCAAGGACACCAGCCTGCACCAGCTGGCCGCGCGCATCGCCGCACTGTTCCGCCGGATCGAATCGCTGAAGGCGCCTGCCTCCAGCGAAACGGTGATCGAGCACGGCCCGCTGAAAATGGAATCCGAACGCATGCGGATCAGCTGGAACGGCGAGGAAGTGCCGCTCACCGTCACCGAGTTCTGGATGGTGCACACGCTGATCCGCTTCCCCGGCCACGTGAAGAACCGCGACCAGCTGATGCGCGAAGCGGAACTCGTCGTCGACGATGCCACCATCACCTCGCACATCAAGCGCATCCGCAAGAAGTTCATCGCGGTGGCGCCGGAGTTCGACGCGATCGAGACCGTGCATGGCGTGGGTTATCGGTGGAAGCCGTGATGCGACGCGTGCTGCCGATGCTGGTGTTTTGCATGTTCGCTGCGCTTGCACACGCAAGCACGCCATCAGCCAACGTGCTGGCGCACGGCGCGCGCGATCGCGACACGCCCGCATGGGCGATCAGCGTCGCCACACCGTCCGGCTGGACGCGCGATTGCTGCACCTATGCGCATGCGATCGGCGTGGACGCCGTGCTCTATCAGGGCGAGTGGAGCGGCAAGCCGCAGCGGGTGATGGTGCTCAATGTGACCGCACGCAAGCTGCCCACGCTGACGGCGGAAGTGCAGGCCGATCGCAAGCGTTATCTGCAGCACGATCCGGCCGGCAAGGTTTCCGATGTGGTCGTGCGGAACCCGACGATGCCGTGCGAGGCGAGCGTCTACCAGGGCAGCGATCACGTCGATGACGTGGTGGTGTTCTGCGATCCGGGCCAGGCCAGCGGCATCCGGTTGAGCTGGTCAATGGCATTCGACGATGCCGATCCGTCACGGCGCGCACTGCTCGACGACTTCATGCGAGTGGTGGTGGCCACGCATTACGCGCGCGATGCGGGAGCAGCGCCGCCGCATGGTCGCTGATCGTCCTTCCCGATGAACCTGCGTCGGAAGCTCCTGCTGGTCGCCCTGTGCACGCTGGCGTTGCCGGTTGCGGGCTGGCTGTACGTGCGGCAGATGGAAGCGCTGTTGCGCGACGGCCAGGCGCAGGCGCTGCTGGCGTCGGCGGGCGCGGTGGCGCGCAGCCTGGTGGTGACCGGCGCGGTGCAGCCGGAATCGGGCCAAGCCTGGTACGTGCAGCAGGCGCCGGGGCCGATCACGGTCGATGGCTACGGCGACGACTGGGCACCGCTGACGCCGTGGAGCCAGTCACTGGGTCAGCATGGCAAGCTGCTGCTGGCCGAGGATGACGATGGGCTGTACCTGTACGCCGTGGTGCGCAATACCCGGCGTGTCCGCGCCGACGCCGACGATGCCAATGCGCTGGCCGCCGATCATCTGATCCTGACCCTGGGCAATGCCAATGGACAGCGGCGCTACCTGCTGGCCAGCGCGGCGCCGGGGCCGCTCACGGCACAGCCGCTTGATCCTGCGGTCGACGGCTTGCCGGATCTGCTCGCTGCGCAATGGCAGGAGGACGGCAGCGGCTATCAGGTCGAGCTGCGCCTGCCGGCAACGCTGCATCTGCGCGCACTCGGCGTCGGCGTGTACGACGCAGCGGCCGGTGGCGACCGGATGGCCTCCGATACACGGGCATTGCTGAGTTATTCGGGCAAGCTCTCCGGCGAACTGGCGCAGCTGGTGCCCGATCGTGTGCAGGCGCGCGTGCTGACCTCGCAGGGCTGGCTGCTGGCGCGCAGCGGTCGTCTGAACACCGCGCCCGGCGCCGATGGCCAACCGGGCTGGTTCGCCTCGCTGATCTACCGTTCGCTGCTGGCAACCCGACTGGAAGATGCGAGCCCGTGGTCGCAGGATGTGCCGCGACTGGATACCGCCGAAGTTCGCGAAGCGAGCATCGGCAAACCGATTGCCGTGTGGCGCAGCGGTGAGGAGCGCGGCAGCGTGGTGCTGGCCGCCGCGGCGCCGATCGAGCGCGCCGGCAAGGTCGATGGCGTGTTGTTGCTGGAGCAGGCCAGCCGCAGCGTGCCGCTTCTGGCCAACAAGGCCTTGCTTGGCCTGCTGCTGACCAGCTTCGGCGTGCTGCTGGTCGCCGGCGGCATCCTGCTCGCGTTTGCGACCCGGCTCAGCCTGCGGCTGGGTCGCCTGCGCAATGCGGCCGAGCGCGCGCAACTCAACGATGGACGTCTGGACGGCCTGTTCGAACAGGGTCGCTTCCCGATGACCGATGCGCCCGACGAGATCGGCGACCTCGCGCGCAGCTTCGAACGGTTGTTCGAGGTGGTCGATGGCTACACCGACTACCTGCGCACGCTGGCCTCGAAACTCTCGCACGAACTCAATACGCCGCTGGCGATCGTGAAATCGTCGCTGGACAACTTGGAACACGCCGCATTGCCGGCCGAGGCACAGCCGTATCTGGCGCGCGCCCGCGACGGTGTGGCGCGGCTTGGCGCGCTGGTGCGTGCGATGAGCGAGTCGAGCCGGATGGAACGTTCGATCACCGCGGCGGAACCCGAGGATGTCGACCTGCGCGACGTGGTGCGCGGCTGCGCCGACGCCTACCGTGCCTTGATCGGCACGCGCCGGCTCGACTGCGTGCTGCCCGATACGCCGTTGCGCTTGCATTGCGCGCCCGAACTGATCGCGCAGGCGCTGGACAAGCTGCTCGACAATGCGCTGTCGTTCACGCCCGAGCATGGCTGGCTGCGCCTGAGCCTGAGCGCCGCGACGGACGGTGCCGAGATCGAGCTGGCCAATCAGGGTCCCCTGTTGCCCGAGGCGATGCAGGGCCGCTTGTTCGACTCGCTGGTCAGCCTGCGCGACAAGGCCACTCCCGGCGATGCACCGCACCTGGGCCTGGGCCTGTACGTGGTGCGCCTGGTTGCCGAACGCCACTGCGGCGTGGCCAGCGCGCGCAACCTCGATGACGGCACGGGCGTGGCGTTCTCGCTGCGCCTGCATGGCATGCCGCGTCAGCGGTTGAGTGGCTGAGTCCGCGCTTCGCCTACAATGGCCGCTTCCTCAGTTTGGCCATGCGGACCTCCCCACGTGATCTCCCGAGACGAATTCGACGCGCTGGTTGCCCAGGGGCATACGCGCATTCCGCTGGTGCGCGAGGTGTTCTCCGACCTCGACACCCCGCTGTCGGTATACCTGAAACTGGCCGACGGCCCGTACACCTTCCTGTTCGAATCGGTCGAGGGCGGCGCCACCTGGGGACGCTATTCGATCATCGGCCTGCCGGCGAAGCGCGTGTACCGCCTGCGCGGGCACGAACTGGAAGTGGAAGACTCGGGCGAGATCACCGAGCGCCGGCATCTGGACGATCCGCTCGCGGAAATCGAAAAGCTGCGCCTGCAATATGACGTGCCCCGGTTGCCGCAGCTGCCCGCGTTCAGCGGCGGCCTGGTTGGCTATTTCGGTTTCGAGACGATCGGCTACATCGAGCCGCGGCTGGCGCGGTGGGACCGCGCCGACGAGCTGGGTACGCCCGACGTGTTGCTCATGCTGGCCGAGGAAGTCGCGGTATTCGACAACCTCAAAGGGCGCCTTTACCTGATCGTGCACGCCGACCCGGCGCAGCCGCAGGCGTATGCCGAGGCACAGCGCCGGCTCGATGCGCTGGTCTACCGGCTGCGTCAGGGCGGCGCGTCGTATCCGCAGCTCACCCAGTCGATCGCGCTGGACGAGAGCGATTTCAAATCCTCGTTCACGAAAGAAGAATTCGAGGCAATGGTCGAGCGCGCGAAGGAATACATCCGCGCCGGTGACATCTTCCAGGTGGTGCCGTCGCAACGGCTCAGCGTCGGCTTCAACGCAAGGCCGGTCGATGTCTACCGAGCGTTGCGTGCGCTGAACCCGTCGCCGTACATGTACTTCGTCGATTTGGGCGACACCCAGATCGTCGGCTCCTCGCCGGAAATCCTGGCGCGGCTGAAGGACGGCAAGGTGGTAGTGCGTCCGCTCGCCGGCACACGCAAGCGCGGCGTGACAGAGGCCGAAGATCAGGCGCTGGAAGCCGAACTTCTGGCCGATCCGAAGGAGCGCGCCGAGCACGTGATGTTGATCGACCTGGGCCGCAACGACATCGGCCGGATCAGCGAGACCGGCACGGTCGAGGTCAGCGAGTCGTTCGTGATCGAGCGCTACTCGCATGTGATGCACATCGTCTCCCAGGTGCAGGGCACCGCGAAGCCGAACCTCAGCTACATGGACGTGCTTAAAGCCACGTTCCCCGCCGGCACGCTCAGCGGCGCGCCGAAAATCCGCGCGCTGGAAATCATCCAGGAGCTGGAGCCGTACAAGCGCAACATCTACGCCGGCGCGATCGGCTGGATCGGCTGGTGGGGCGACGCGGATACCGCCATCGCGATCCGCACCGCGGTGATCCAGAACGGCCGCCTGCACGTGCAGGCCGGTGCCGGCATCGTCTACGACTCCGATCCCGCGGCCGAGTGGGAGGAGACGATGAACAAGGGTCGTGCTTTGTTCCGTGCGGTGGCGCAGGCGGCGAAGGGGCTTTGAAACCTTCCCGGTGGGTCTACCTGTTCGCGGCGCTGTCGCTGATCGGCGGCAACGTCGCCATCGCGCGCGAGGTGGCCGCATCGAACTGGCCCGACACGCCGCTCGCGCGCACTCAAGCCTTGGCTTTGCTGCAAACCCTCAACGCCGACCTGCTCAGCCATGACAGCGCGACGCTGACGCTGGAGCGTTGGTGCGGCGTGCATCACATGGCATCGCCGGCGCGCGTCATTGCGCAGCGTATGCGCGGTGAAGACAAGCCGTTGCCGCCCAATTTGCGCGCTCAGCTGGCGATCGATGCGAACGAGCCGGTGAAGTACCGGCGCGTGCAGCTGAAGTGTGGCGATCACGTGCTGTCCGAGGCGGACAACTGGTATCTGCCGAACCGGTTGACAGCCGCGATGAATCGTCAGCTCGACGACAGCGACGTGCCGTTCGGCAAGGTGGTGCAACCGTTGCATTTTCGCCGCAAGACCTTGAGTGCCGACTTGCTGTGGTCGCCATTGCCTGCCGGCTGGGAATTGCATCGCACGCAACTGCAACCGACCTCAGGTGCGCTGGTGATGCCGCACCTGCTGTTGCAGCACCGCGCGATGCTGTTTGACGGCGATGGCCGACCGTTCAGCGCATTGGTCGAGACGTATACCGACCAGGTGCTGGCGTTCTAGCCAGCGGTTCGCGTATTGCTGCCGGTTTCGATCTGCTGCGCCAGGTTGTAGAGGATGCGCAGGTCTTCGGCGTCGAGCGTATCGCCCTGCATGCCACGGAAGTGATGGTGGAAGGAGCGCACGGCGGCGGTGCGGTCTTCCAGTGGATAGCCGACCAGGCCCAGCGCCATCCAGGGATCGAAGCCGTTAGGCGGATCGACCAGCGGCGTTTGCGGCCACAGGCCGAAGCCGGCGTCGGCCAGTTGTTTCCATGGGAACAGAGGGCCGGGGTCGTCCTTGCGTCCGGGCGCGAAGTCCTCGTGGCCTACGATCTGCGCACGTGGGATATGCAGTCGGTCGGTGAGGTCGCCGAGCAGGCGCAGCAGGCTGGCGATCTGCGGCTGCGCAAACGGAGTGGAGCCGTCGTTGTCCAGCTCGATGCCGATCGAGGCGGAGTTGACGTCGGTGATCGTGCCCCAGTGTCCTGGGCCGGCATGCCACGCGCGCAGTTGATCGGATACCAGCTGGTAGATATGCCCGTCGCTGCCGACCAGGTAATGCGAACTCACCGGGCCGCCGCTGTTCCTCGTACGCAAGGTATCCAGGCTTTCCTGCACGGAGTGCTGGTTGGTGAAATGCAGCACGATCAGCACCGGCCGGCGGATGTCGTGGTTGGGCGAAGGTACCCAGGTCGCCAGCGGATTGCGCGGCGGTGCGTGGGCGCAGGCGGCGAGCAGAAGGATCAGCGCGAGCAAGGTGCTACGGCATGCAAGGCGGCAGTTTGCGGACAGGTCAAACGGATAACGCATCAGCAATGACTCCCAACGAAAACACTTCAGTAACAGCCGATACCTCAATGCAGGAACGGTTCGGCGATGGACAACGCGGTGCGGTACGGCTCCGGATCGTTGCGGTTGCTGAGCAGGATCACCGTGAGGTGTTGCTTCGGCCAGCGCACGATCACGTTGCGGAAGCCGATGCTTTCGCCCGAATGCCACAACGTGTCGCCGGTGATGCGCCAGCCGAAACCGTAGCTGGCTTCGTAGGGCTCGCCGACGACCTTCACGTGCGGGCTGAAGGCGAGCTTGCGCGACGCATCGCTGAGCAGACGATTGTCGTACAGCGCGGCATCCCACTTGGCCAGGTCGTCGATCGACGAATAGATGCCGCCGTCGCCACGGGTAGCACTGGTCAGGTCCTGGTCGGTGCGTTTCCACGTACTGTTCTCTTCGCTGTAGCCGTAGGCGCGATGGCTGACTTCGGGGCCGCCGCGCACATACAACAGCGTGTGATCCATGTGCAGCGGCTGGAAGATGTGCTGCTGCAGGAACGCGGGAAGGCTCTGGCCCGACGCGTGCTCGATCACCAGCCCGAGCAGCACATAGCCGGAGTTGCTGTAGCGATACGCGGTGCCCGGTGCGAAGTAACTCTTCGGCGTGGCCGACAGCATGCGCAGCACATCGTTGTCGTTGAGCTGTTCGGTGGTATTCGCCGGCATCAGGTCTTCATAGTCGATCAGGCCGCCAGCGTGGCTGAGCAGCTGGCGCACGGTCACCTTGTCGGTGGTCGCCGGCAGCGACGGCAGCCAGTGTCGGATCGAATCGTCCAGCTTCAGCTTGCCGTCTTCGGCCAGCAGCAGGATCGCCGCGGCGGTGAACTGCTTGGTCACCGAGGCCAGCCGATAGTTGGTGGCCGGTGAAGCCTGCTCGTGCTGTTCCAGATTCGCCAGGCCGTAGCCGCGGCGGATCAGCGGCTTGCCATCCTTGAGCACCAGCAGCGAGGCGCCGGGCACGTTGCCGGTGTAGTTTTGCATCAGCTGGTCGGCGTTCCGGATCGCATCGGGTGTTGCCGCATGTGCAGAAAAGGTGGCAAGCAACAGCGAAGTAAAGAGCATGGCCAGTCGCATGATGAGTCTCCGTGCATGAAGCTTGAGCCCCTCTCCCAAAGGGAGAGAGAAGAGCTGTGCTATTCCACCGGCACGTCGTAGATCGTGTGCGGCGTGGGCTCCGGCGCGTAGGTGTAATGCCACCATTCGAGAGGATAGTTATGGAAGCCGCCACGCTCCATCGCGCTGCGCAGCAGCGCGCGGTTCTCCCGTTGCTGCGAGGTGAGGCCTGGCACGTCGGTATTCGCGCGTACGCCGAAGTAGTCGAAGTCAGTGCCCATTTCCAGCGGCTCGCAGCGCGTGTCGTTCGCCGCACAGCGTTCCAGCGTGAGATCGACGGTGCCGCCGCGACTGTGGCCGGAGATCGGTGCGATGTAGTCGCCGAGCAGCTGCGACTTGTCCAATGTCGGATAGTGCTGTGCCTTCGTGCGCTGGTCGCCGAGGTCATGCGCCCAGCGCACGAAATCCGCCACCGCACGGGCAGGGCGGTAGCAGTCCCATATCTTCAGGCGCAGATGCTGCACGCGCAGATCGTGCTCGACCTGCGCCAGCGCCTTGGCGACCGGGCGCTGCAGGAAGCACTTCGGGGCGCGGTAGCCATCGACCGGCGCGCCCACGAAATTGTCGTGGCCGGCGTACTTGATGTCCTCGGCGATGTCCGGCACCAGCGTGCGGATGTCGACCAGATTCGCAGCCGCCGCGGTCTTTGCCGGCGAGAGGGAAGGCGGCTGCTCGGCGCGACTGCCGAGTGGCGAGCCGAGGGCGATGAGCAGCGCGATGGCAATGAGTGGCCGGCGCATCAGCGGCAACCGCCGATGCGCTGGAAATCCAGATCCTCGTAGTCGGAACTGAAGTCGCCCTTTGGATCGATTTTGGCCATGCGCAGCGTGATCGGCTGGCTGTCGTGGGCGGCATGGAAATCCAGCCACGCGTCGAGATCGCCGGAATCGTCCCAGTGCACCAGATGGCGCGTGCCAAGACGCATCACCGTGCCGGTCAGCTTTGGCGACTTCATCGCGGCGAAGTGCACGGTGCCGTCGCGGGGGCATAGTGAGATATCGCCAAACCACGGGTCGCGATAGATGCCGGTCCACGTTGCCAGTTCGCTCGGATCAGCGGGCCGCTGTGTCGAGGTATCCGGCATCGACGAGGTTGCCGCGTGCTGTTTCGCCGCGCGATCCAGTGCGTCGGCATACCAGTTCACGTCGTGCGTATCGTCGGGCTGGGTGAAATGCTTGGTCAGCACTTCGCCCAGCACGGTGCGCGCGTCATCCGCCTCGCCGTTGATCATGAACACGAAGCCGCTGCGGCGATCCGGCAGCAACGACAGCATCGAGTACATGCCGTTCAGCGTGCCGGTGTGCCACACATTCCATGCGCCATCGACGTCGGTCATGCGCCAGCCGTAGCCGTAAGCCATCACGTGCGAGTGATCCCACTCGCGACGCTGCGCGGACACCGGGATCAGCATGTGCGGCGCCTGCAGGATCTGCCGCTGCGCCGGCGACAGCCACGCCAGTTGTGCCGGCGTGGGCACCAGCCAGTTGCGCGCCCAGCTCAGCATGTCGTCGAGATCGCAGCGGATGCCGCCGGCGGGCGCGGAGGTGATCGCCGGGATCAGCGCAGCATCCTCGTCGATCGCGACGTTGCGAGCATGGTCCCGGCGATGCGGCTGCGCCACGTTGCCGACCGCGTCGCGACTCCACGCACCGACCTGGCAGCGCGCAAGCCCCAGCGGCTCGAACACCTCGCGACGCATCAGCGTCTCGTAGGGCGCGCCGCCTGCGGCGGCGGCCACTTCGCCGGCCACCACGTAGAGCAGGTTGTCGTACTGGTACTGCGAACGGAAGCTGTAGCCAGGCTTGATGAAGGCCAGACCATGAATGATGTCGGCACGGGTAAACGCGTTCGGCTCCGGCCACAGCATCAGGTCGCCGCCGCCTTCGGGCAGGCCGCTGGAATGGGTAAGCAGGTCGGCCACGCGCATGTTCGCGGTCACCCACGGATCGTGCATGCGGAACTGCGGCAGGTACTTCGTCACCGGGTCGTCCCAGTGCAGCTTGCCCTGGTCGACCAGCCGGCCAAGCAGGGCGGTGGTCATCGCCTTGCTGTTGGAGGCGATCTTGAACAGCGTCTGCGATGTGATCTTCTGCCCCGAGCCGGCCATCGTTTCGCCGGCGGTGCGCACGTAGACGACCTGGCCGTTCTCGATCACGCCGACGGCGATGCCGGGCAGGTGATAGCGCGCAAGGGTGTCGTCGACAATTTTGTCGTAGGTGGGATTGGCGGGGCTGGGGGTTCGGGCGATAGCACCCAGGGTGACGAGCAGGAGCAAAAACGCGAGCGGAAAAGCACCCCACCCCAACCCTCCCCTGCGTTGCAGGAGAGAGGGCAGAAGCTGCGCTTGCCTAATGCTGCGCATCATGCTCTACCTCGCGCCACACGCGCAGCAGGTTGCCGCCCCACAACTTGGCGATGTCGGCGTCGCTGAAGCCGCGCTTGCGCAGGGCGGCGGTGACGTTGCGCGTCTCGCTGGCGTTGGCCCAGCCGGTGATGCCGCCGCCGCCGTCGAAGTCCGAAGCGATGCCGACGTGGTCGATGCCGGCGACCTTCACCATGTGCTGGATCTGGTTCATGTAGTCATCCAGCGTAGCCAGCGGATACTTCTGCTGGATCTCGGCCATGCCCTTGTCCATCGCCGGCAGGTAGTCATCGCGATCGCTGTCGTACTCCTTGTGGTCGGACTGCTTCGCGATCGCCGCCTGCAATTTCTTCTCGGCGGCCTCGCGGGCCGGGTCCTTCTTCAGGAATTCCTTGTAAGCCACCGCATCGACCACGCCACCCTTGGCGGCGATCGCGCGCAGCAGGTCGTCGGGCAGGTTGCGCGGATGGTCGTGTACGGCGCGGGCGCCGGAGTGCGAGGCATAGATCGGTGCGGTGGACAGCTTGAGTGCCTCGCGCACGCAGGTATCCGAGGAGTGCGAGATGTCGACCAGCATGCCGAGCTGGTTGGCGCGCTTCACCACGGCGCGACCGAAGTCGCTCATGCCAGTGTCGCCGGCGCTGTTCATTGCCGGCTCGCCGTGTTCGGTATCGGGCAGCGAGCTGGTGCACAGGTCGTTGTTGCCGACATGGGCCAGTCCGATCGAGCGTGCACCGCGATCGAACGCGGCATCGAGACGATGGATATCGTGACCGAGCGAGTAGCCGTTCTCGATCTCGATCGTCGCCGACAACAGACCGGCCTTGTGGTTGGCCAGCAGCTGCTCCGGTGTGGTGGCGAGGCGAATGCGATCGGGATACTGCATCAGCATGTCGCCGATCGCTTCGTACTTCTGCTCGGCCTGATCGACCGCCTTGGCGTAGCCGGCCGCGTCGAGCTTGTGCTGCGGCACCCAGACCACGAAGAAGGCGGCGTTGAGGCCGCCGCGCTCCATCTTGCCCAGGTCGACCAGCAGCGGCGTGGGCTTGCCCACGTCGAAGCGCGGTTCGCGCATGTAGGAGAACGGAATGTCGACGTGGGTGTCGATGGTGATCGGCGGATCCTGTTCGGCCGGATGTTGTGCGGCCGGCTTTTGAACGGCGTGCGCGGGAAGCGCGGCGCACAAGGTCAGCGCGGCGATGGTGGCAAGACGTGTAATCGTGGTCATGTTGTTTCCCAGTGACGGGCCGGTTGCTCGCCGGCGATCATTTCCTCGAAGTGCTGGCGACGACGCACCACGGCGTAACGACCCTGGTTCAGCATCACTTCGGCTGCCAGCGGTCGCGAGTTGTAGGTGGACGCCATCGACGCACCGTACGCGCCGGTGGCCCTGATCAGCAAGAGGTCGCCGGCCACGCATTCGGGCATGACGCGGTTGCGCGCGAAGGTGTCGCCGGTCTCGCAGACCGGGCCGACGATGTCGTAGGAGGTCAGCGGCCGCGGTTCGTCCGATACCGGCACGATGTCGTGCCAGGCGTCGTACAGGCTCGGTCGCTGCAGGTCGTTCATTGCTGCATCCAGCACCAGGAACTGGCGCTCGATACCCGGCTTGACGCGAATCACCCGGGTCAGCAGCACGCCGGCCTCGGCGACCAGATAGCGACCGGGCTCGAGCAGCAGGCGGCCGCGGTAGCCGGCCAGCGCCTCGCGGATCACGCCGACGTAATCCGCCGCCGTCACCGGATAATCCTCGCCGGCGCGATAGCACACGCCGAGACCACCGCCGACGTCGATGCTGTTGACCGGATGGCCGGCCTGTTCGAGCTCGTGCCGGAACGCGGCGACCCGTTGCAGCGCCAGCCGGAACGGTTCCAGCGTGAGAATCTGCGAGCCGATGTGCACGTGCAGGCCGTCCAGCTGCACATGCGAGAGCTGTTTGCGCTCGGCAAACCAGCGGCGTGCCTCGTCGATGCTCACGCCGAACTTGTTCTCCGACTTGCCGGTGGAAATTTTCGCGTGGGTGTGTGCGTCGACGTCCGGATTGATGCGCACCGCCGCGCGTGCCGTCACTCCTTGCGCCTTGGCAAGCCGTTGCAGGGTGAGCAGCTCGTCATGCGATTCGACGTTGAAGCGGTGGATGCCGACCGTCAGTGCGCCGGCGATCTCATCCGCACTCTTGCCGACACCGGAGAACACGATGCGCTCCGGTGGCATGCCGGCGTGCAGGCTGCGCCGCAATTCGCCGACCGAAACGATGTCGGCGCCGACGCCGGCGTTCGCCATCAGCTGCAGGATGGCGAGGTTCGGGTTGGCTTTGACCGCGTAGCAGATCGTGGCATCGAGACCGCGCAACGCGGCCTGCAGTCCGCCGATGCGCTGCCGGATCGCGCTGCTCGAATAGGCGTGCAGCGGAGTGCCAAGACGAGCTGCCAGAGCAGCGAGATCGACATCGTCGATGGCGGTGTCGGCCGGGAGCGAAGGCGCGGTGGTCACGGAATCAGGGGTCATGAAAGCCATGGAAGATGTTGCAGGTTCGATCAGGGCGAGGAAGTGCGGATTTCGAAAAAAGCACGACCCGCAAGACGCGGGTCGTGGGTTGGGGAGTCGTCAGAAATCGGCGGAGAAGGAAAGCTGCACATAACGCGGCGCCTGGAAACCGATCGGTTGCAGGAACGTGGCATTGGTCTGGGGTGAGATATCCGTCTGCAGATCCTGATCCACCTGCACCGTGCGTTGCTGGTTGAGCAGGTTGAATGCGGTTAGCTTCACACGCATCCTGCCGCCGTCGTAGGGCAGCACATAGGTGATGTTGGCGTCGAGGGTGTAGGTCCACGGCAACCTGCCATAGTTGCCGCGCGAAGAGGACTTGTAGACACGGTCTTCGGAGGGATAAGGCACGGGCTTGCCGTTCTGGTCGAATTCATTCGGAATGAATCCGCACTTGTCCACGCAGATGAAATAGCTGTGGTAGTTGGTCGCATCGTAGGGATTGCCGACACCATAGCCGGTGATCGGACCGCCGGAATTGATCTCCACATTGGCACCGACTTGCCAGTTCTTGCTGAGTGCATAGGTGCCGCGCAGCTTGAGCTGGTGACGCCGGTCATTGGGCAGGAAGCCGTTGCTCAGGTTGACGTAGGGGTCGTCGAAGTTTTCCGTGCGGCCGGTATCGTCGAAATCGGTGTCGGAGTTGACCGGGCCCTCCGCGTTGCCGCGATTCCACGCGGCCGTATACGACGCATTGAACGACCACTTGTCGTCCCACGCCTTGTCGAGCTGCAGTTCGATCGCCTCGTAGGTGCGCTTGGGTTTGACCCACCCGCGCTGGCCGAGGTAGTTGCCGGCGGAGTCGTACATCGCCCAGCCGGACTTGGAGGTGTCGATGGTGAGATAGCCATCCGGCGTGCCGTCGCAGTTGGTATCGCCCCAGACAGTCACCTTCTTGCCGGGATTCGCCATTACCCAGCCGATGTATCCGTCGCCGCCGCACTGCGGTGTGGCGCTGATCTCCATGTCGTCGATCGCATTGTGCAGCCGGCGATAGATGCCGCGCACACCCCACGACCATTGCGCGCCGAGCAACTGCTGGAAGCCGAGGATGGCCTCGTCCTGGTAGACCGGGTCCATGTTCTTGTCGACTTCGGAACGCAGGTCGCCGACCGTGCCGTTGCCTTGGGAGTCGTCCACCGGGCCGATCTGCGCGCCGAGCTTCGGCACGGCATAGGTCAGGCCATTGAGCGTCTGGATATCCCAGCCGGCGAAGCCGTAGTAAGTCCTTTCATCAAGCAGGCCGCCTGCCTGCTTGATGTTGATCACGTTGGCCACCGGCAGGTAGTAACGTCCGAGGTTGCCAAACACCTTCATGCTGGCATCGCCTTTCATGTCCCACGAAAATCCCAGGCGGGGCGCAATCTGCTTGCTGATCTTGATGTAGCTGCGGCCGGATGCGTCCTCATTGTCGAAACTGTCGTTGCGGATGCCGGCGTTCAGCACCAGGTTCGGGGTGATCGACCAGTTGTCTTCGAGGTAGAACGCCGAATCGATGGTGGGGAAGGTGCCGGCAATCTTGTAACGCCGGGCACGTACGTAGGCGTCGTAGCCGGGAGGAACCACGCCCCCGTTCGGAATGGTGCTGCCGGGCGACGTGGCATAGAGGTTGTAGTAGTACTCGCCGGGCCCGGTGTAATGGCGCGCGTAGTCGGATACGTTCTTTTCATGGTCGTAGCCGAAGCGCAGCAGATGGCTGCCGAGCGTCCACTCGAAGTCCGCACGGTACTGCGTGCGCTTGTCGGTACGTGCATACACGGTCGAGCTGTTGGTGCAGCCGAGCGCCACGCCCGGATCGTGGGCGTTCAGGAATCCGGTGGTTCCGGCAACCACGTTGCATTGCACGTCGAGTTGGGACTGCGTGTTCGCGTCGCGCTGGTTCTGGCCGTACATCAATTTCATCGAGAGATCGTTGGTCAGATAGCTGCTCCAGGTGAGCGCCCAGTTGCGTCCGCCGGTGTCGCTGTTGATGACGTTGGAGCGGGAGCCGACCGCGTGGGTGTCGTAGTCGTAGCCGTAGACGTCGCCGACGTTCTTGGTCTTGTCCGAAAAGGCCATCAGGGACAGCGTATTGCTGTCGGTGACGTTCCAGTCGATGGTGGTTCCCCAGAAATTATTGTCTGCGTTGTTGTAGGTGATGGTTTTGCCGAGGTTGTCGGTATTGTGCGGTTCGCTGCCACGCGCTTCGTACATGGCGAAGAAGAACAGCTTGTCCTTGATGATGGGTCCGGACGCCCAGACGTTGGTCTTCACCAGCGAGTCCTGGTCGCGACTGGCGGTGATATAGCGACTGCCGTCGGCGTTGTAGCGGTCCTTGGCAGCGGAATGCCAGTTGCCCGGCTCCATCGTGATTTCGGTACCGAACTTGAACTCGTTGCTGCCCGAGCGTGCCACGGCATTCACCACGCCGCCGGTGGTGCGGCCGAACTCCACCGAGTAGCCGCCGGTCTTGACCTGGAATTCCTGGTAGAAATCGAACGGCGCTTCGGAGAAGCCGTTGCGATTGTAGAAATCCGTGACGTTGAGTCCGTTGACATAGAAGGCGTTCTCGGCGATCGACGAGCCGCCGAACGAGATGCCGCCGATACCTGCATTGCCCTTGACCACGCCGGGAGCCAGCAGTGCCACCGAGGCCACGCTCTGCTCAACCGGGAGGCGCTTCAGCGTTTCGCGGGAGATGTTGGTGGCGGATTCGGTGGAGGTCACATCGATGACCGGCAGCGCTTTGCTGGTGACGTTGATCGACGAGAGTTCGGTGGCGTTCGCGTTCGAGCCAATGTCGACCGTGGTGGCATTGCCCAGTGTCACGGTGACATTGCGCGGTTGACCGACAGCGTTGCCGCCGCTGTTCACGGTGACCACGTAGTCGCCGATCGGCAGGAACGGAAAGCGGTAATTGCCCTTGCCGTCCGCGGTGATGGTGCGGGTCAGGCCGGTGGATGGGCTGCTGACCGTGACGACCGCATTGGCCTGTGTGTGACCTACCACCGAGCCATCGTTGTTGCCCGCAAATGCCGCCGGTACCGCCAGCGATGCAAGGCCGAGGCCCAGTGCCATGCAAAGTACAGTCCTGCGCAAAGTCCGAATGTTGCTCATTCCCCGATCTCCCCCCATCGACGCCGTCGATGCCATGTTTATGAATGCAGTTGATTACTTGTTGTTGCGTCCCTGTGCCGCTGGCAGGACCTGCCACTTGAAGTCGTAGTCCGTCTGGTCGAAGTAGAGGTTGCCGCCTTTCCACTCGGCCTCGCCGCGTTGTGAATCCACGTCGTCGGAACGGAACTGCTGCTTGGGCGGCACGAAGCGGCGCCCGAAGTCGTTATTGAAGGCGATGCGGTAGTTGTCCAGGCCGCCGAGGTAGAACCACTCCAGCGCCTTGTCGTCAGCCGGGCCCGGATGCAGCCGGCCGGTGGTAACGTCCATCGGCACCCAGCCGTAGGGCGGCAGGTACAGGTAACCCCAGTCGTGGATGTTGCTGTAGTCGGTGCCGTCGTTGGAGAACACCATGCCCGACTGCCAGCGGGTGGGGATGCCGTTGAGCCGCAGCAGGGTCATCAGCAGCAAGGTCTGCTGGCCGCAGTCGGCGTGACCGGCATGCAGCGCGTAATCGCTGATGTTGGAGATCGTCGAGTACTCGCGCGCGCCGGCCCACGGGATCTGGTCGACCGCGGCGAACAGTTTCTGCGCGATGCGATACGGGTTCTTCTCATCGCCGACGACCTTGCGCGAGAACGCGCGCATCTCGTCGGTAAACACGATGTGCGGCGCACGCTCGGCCACGAACGGCGCCAGCTCGGGCGTGATCGTTTCCGCTTGCACCTTGTCCGGATCGATCGCGTGGTATTGCGCGAACAGGGTCAGCTCGTAGGTGACCGAGAACACCGTCTTCTGGCCGGCCACCGCGGGCTTTTCCAGATAGACGGTGCGCTGCATCGTCGAAGCCGGTGCGATCTGATGTTGCGTCGGCACGCTGCCGACATAGCGGATGTCCTCCTGCTGCCCCGGCACCGCCTGCGGGTACGGAATCCACGCGCGCACGGTTTCGCCGGCGGGCACCGCATCGGCGTTGACGGTGAGCGTCTGGGTCATGCGCACGCGCTGCGGCAGTACGCTGCTGCGATGTGCGGTCAGCGCCGCGTGGTAGATCGCGCGCTGATGGTCGTTCAACGATTCCATCGGGCCGTCGGTAATCGGTGTCTGCACTGCGCGCCGCGCCACCGCTTCCGGGCCGAGGCGGAACAGGTTGCCGGGCGAGCGCTTGAAGTAGAGCGTCCGGCCGTCGATCACCTGATGTTCGAACAGGCCGGCCGCGTTCCACTTCGCAAACTCGGCATCGCTCAGGTCGGGAATTTCCTTGCGTACGCGCGCCTTGACGTCATCGGCGCTGAGCGTGAAGTCGAGCAGGATGCGGCGCATGCGTTCGCGCTGGAACGCGAGTGCGGTTTTGGCCTCGGCGGACAGGCCCGGTTGCGCCAGTGCGGCGGTGATCGCCGTATCGGCGGCGCGGAAGTGGCCGGCGTCGATCTGGGTGATGATGGAGGCGAGCGGTGGGTTGCTGGCGGTGCGGGCAATCGCCAGCGGAGCGGCCAGCAGCAAGGCGAGCACGACCCCGACGGCGCGCAAGCCGTGCTTGCGGCGGCGCATTTTCAGTGCGACAGGTAACAGCGTATCCATCGATCAGCATCCCCCGCATCGAATTCCCTGAAACCGCTGTGTAACATGCTTGCAAATGCCGGTCAATAATTTATGCTTCGATTCAATCGATAAAGAATCAGCTATTCCTGCACGACGGAAACCAGCGGGTTTTCGCCTGTCCGCGAACCACCCACAAGGGGATGTAATGATCCATACGGTCTGGCCCTATCTGGCGGTGATGTTGCTGGCCGCCGGGCTGTTTCCCGCGGTGGAGCGCCGGTACAACTGGCGGATCTTCAATGTGCTGCCGCCGATCGTGCTCACCTATCTGTTCGTCACCGCGCTGGCGGTGTCGGGCTTGTGGCGAGTCAACGACGAAATCCGCGCCGCGCAGTCGATGCTCACCACGCACATGGTGCCGGCGCTGCTTTTCCTGCTGATGATCAATTGCGACCTGCGCGCGATCTGGCGATTGGGACCGCGTGTGCTGGCGGTGTTTGTCTGCGCGACCATCGCCTTGTTCGTCGCTTTCATCGCCTCCTTTCTGCTCTATCACCGCTGGCTGCCGGGCGATGCGTGGCAACCGCTGGCCGCACTGTCGGGCAGCTGGATGGGCGGTACCGCCAACATGATCGCGGTGAAGCAGGCGATCGGCATGTCCGACCATTATCTGGCGATGTCGCTGCTCACCGATGCGCTGTGCTACTCGATGTGGGTGGTGGTGCTGTTCTCGGTGGCGCGGCTCGCGACCGGGTTCAATCGCTGGACGAAAGCCAGATCCAGCGGCGACATGGAGGTGGCCGAGACGCCGGTGAGCGGCCCGACCACGTACGACAGTGTGCTGCTGTGGCTGGGCATGGCGCTGGCGGTGGCGGCGTTGTCGGGCTGGTTGTCGGACTGGCTGCCGGTGTCGAGCATGGTCAGCGGCACCACCTGGACGATCCTGCTGGCAACCGCGGCGGGGCTGGTGGTGGCGCATACGCCGCTGGCGCGATTCCCCGGTGCCGGCACCATTTCCAGCGCCATGCTGATCAGCGTGGTGGCGGTACTCGCTTCGCAAAGCAACTTCGCCGGGATCGCCGCGGCACCACTGTATCTGCTGTGCGGCGCCACCATCATCGCGATCCACGCGGTGCTGCTGATCGGTTTCGCCAAGCTTTTCCGTTTCGACCTTTTTCTATGTGGAATTTCCTCGCTGGCGCTGGTCGGCGGCGTGGCGGCGACGCCGGTGCTGGCGGCGAGCTACTCGCGCGCCTTGGTCCCGGTGGGCGTGTTGCTGGCACTGCTCGGTTACATTCTGGGTACCGGTTTCGGCCTGCTGGTGGCGACCGTGATGTCGACGCTGGCCGGCCCATGAGCGAGCCTTATTTCAGGAGCATGATCATGCGACTTCCGCTTTCCCTCGCCATGCTGTTCGTGCTTGGCCTTGTCGTGGCACCGCTGCACGCGCGCGACCATGTCGCCACCAGCGCGATCCCGCCGTCAGGGGTCATGGGCGTAGGCGATGCGCAGCTCACGCCGGCGTACTGGATCGGCCTGCAGAAGCAAGCGGACCGGGTGATCCTCACCCGCGCGCAGATCGAGGCGGAGAACGCGGCGCTGCTGAAGACCGATCCGTCGATGCATGATCTGCGTGCGTTGCCGAAAACGTTGACACGCGAGCAGGTGGCCGGCTGGATCAACGCGCTGTCGGAGCGACCCACGCGGCAGCTGTACGACGTCGACGGCAAGCCGGTGCCAGCCGCCACGCTGGACGCACTGATCGACAACCTCGCACTGTCCGACATTCCGGCGCAGCAGGACACGCGTTACGGCCTGGTGGTGCAGCGCGCTTCGTTCCGTGCTTTTCCCGGCAACCTGCGCGTGTTCAGTTCGAAGGGCGACACCGACATCGACCGCTTCCAGGAGACCGCCGAGTTTCCCGGTGTGCCGGTGGTGATCGCGCATGCCAGCCGCGATGGTCATTGGCTGTTCGTGGTGAGCCCGCGCTATGCCGCGTGGACCGAGAAGGAGAACGTGGCCGAAGGCAGTGCTTCACAGGTTTTCGGCTATGCCGACAAGACACCGTATCGGGTGATCACCGGCGCCATCGAGCGCACCGTGTTCACGCGCGAGGTGCCGGGCGTCTCGCAACTGCAGCTCGACATGAGCACGCGCGTGCCGTTGCAGACCGACCTGCCGGCGGACCAACCGGTCAACGGGCAGACGCCATATGCCGCGTACACGTTGCAGCTGCCGTTGCGCGACGCCGACGGCAAGCTGCAGTTCACCCCGGCGCTGCTGCAGAAGAATACCGACACGGCGGGCGACTACCTGCCGCTGACGCCGACCAACATCATCGGCCAGGCGTTCAAGTTCCTCGGCGAGCGCTACGGCTGGGGCCATGCGTACGACGGGCGCGACTGCAGCGGTTTCGTCTCCGACGTGTACCGCAGCATGGGTGTGCAGATGCCGCGCGATACCAGCAAGCAGTCGATCAGTCCGGCACTGGAGCATCGCCTGTTCACCGACAAGGACAGCCGCGAGGCGCGGATCAAGGCGGCGCATGCATTGCAGGTCGGCGACCTGGTCTACATCCCCGGTCACGTGATGCTGGTGATCGGCCAGCGTGATGGCCAGCCCTACGTGATCCATGACGTCGGCAGCATGAGCTATCGCAAGGCCGACGGCAGCATCGCGGAGATCAAGCTCAACGCAGTATCGGTGACGCCGTTGTTGCCGATGCTGTTCAACGATCAGCAGACCTTTGTCGACCGCATGACCAGCATCGTGCGGATTCGTCGCTGAAGCTGTCGCCGCCTGCATCAAGAAGAAAACAAGGACACGGATTCCATGAAGGCTTTGCCATGAAAATCACCGACATCCAGTTCGGCATGCTGCGGGTGCCGCTGAAGACGCCGTTCAAGACGGCGCTGCGCACGGTCAACACGGTCGAGGACATCGTGGTGATGGTGCACACCGATACCGGCCACATCGGTTATGGCGAGGCGCCGGCCACCGCGGTGATCACCGGCGACACCCACGGTTCGATCATCGCCGCGATCCGCCATTACATCTCGCCGCGCCTGATCGGCCAGGAGATCGCCGAACTCAACCATCTCACCCAGCTGATCCAGAGTGCAATGGAGAAGAACACCAGCGCCAAGGCGGCGGTGGAGATCGCGATCTATGACCTGTGGGGCCAGCTCTACAACGCGCCGCTGTACAAGCTGCTCGGCGGCGGCGATCCGGTGATCACCACCGACATCACCATCAGCGTCGACTACATCGACAAGATGGTGGCCGATTCCGTCTCTGCGGTGGAGCGCGGCTTCGAATCGCTGAAGATCAAGGTCGGCAAGGACATCGGTGTCGACATCGAGCGGGTCAAGGCGATCTACGCGGCGGTGGAAGGACGTGCGCTGCTGCGGCTGGACGCGAACCAGGGCTGGACTGCGAAGCAGGCAGTGTATGCATTGCAGACACTGGAAGATGCCGGCATCAAGCTGGAACTGATCGAGCAGCCGGTGAAGGCGCGCGACCTGGCCGGCATGCGCTACGTCACCGAGCGCGTGCACACGCCGGTGATGGCCGACGAGAGCGTGTTCGGCCCGATGGAGGTGATCGAACTGATCCGCCTGCGCGCGGCCGACATCATCAACATCAAGCTGATGAAAACCGGCGGCATCTCCAACGCGATCCGCATCGCCGACATCGCGGCGATGCACGGCATCGAGTGCATGATCGGCTGCATGCTGGAGACCAGCATCAGCGTGGCCGCCGCGGTGCACGTGGCGGTGGCCAAGTCGAACGTGATCACCAAGATCGACCTCGACGGCCCTTCGCTGTGCCAGTTCAATCCGGTCGACGGCGGGGTCATCTTCAACGAATCGGAAATCTCGGTGACGGATGCGCCCGGCCTGGGCATCCGCGAGATCCGTGGGCTGGAAAGGATCGAATCCTGATGTCTCCCCTGGTCAAAATCCGTTCGGAGCGCGACCAGATGTCGGCGGTGGAGCGGCGCATTGCCGACTTCATCCTGGAGAACGCGCAGCTGCTGCGCGACTACTCCTCGCAGCAGCTGGCCAACGCGCTGGGGATCAGCCAGTCCAGCGTGGTGAAGTTCACCCAGAAGCTGGGCTTCAAGGGCTATCCGGACCTCAAGTATTCGGTCGGCGAGGCGATTGCCCGGGCCGACAACGGCGACACGCCGCAGCAGACCACCGCGCGCGCCGGTGCGTCCGACACGTCGCCTGCCGGCAACCTGTGGCGGCGCAAGTCCGAGGCCGAGGAGGCGACCCGGCTGATCAATCCGCCGGAGACGATCCAGGCGGTGGCCGCCGCGATCGGTCAGGCCGGCAAGAACGGCAAGGTCTTCATCCTCGGCCTGGGCGAGGACGACATCTACGCGCGCGGCTTCGCGCTGAAGCTGTCGCTGCTGGGCATCCTCACTGTGCACAACTTCGACACCGCGCGGATGACCGCGAATGTTTCCGCGGCGAGCGCCGGCGATGTGCTGCTGGTGTTCTCCGAGCACGGCAACCATCCGGCGCTGTGCAAGATCAGCCGCTACTTCCGCGAGCGCCGCGGCCAGGTGATCACGGTCACGCGGCATACCGCCAATCCGTTGCGCACGCTGGCCGACATCGCACTGGTGGTGTCGGCGCATGACGAGCAGCCGTATATCCAGCCGCTGCTGTACCAATCGGCCTTGCAGCATCTGCTCGATGGCGTGTTTGTACTGCTGTGCGAAGGACACGACGACCGCCACGCACAGTTGCTGGCCAATCTCGACCGCATCCAGTTGATGCTGGAACCGTAACCCAACTCTGCAGGCAGATACGCATGGTTTTTCGACGCTATTCCCGTTCGTGCGCCATGTGTCTCTTGCTGGCGCTGGCGACCCTGGCCGGATGTGCCGGGCACGACCTGAAGGCGAGCGAGGCCAGCCCATGGCAGTCTTCGCGCCAGCTGGTGCTGGTCACCATTGCCGACTGGAACACCGATCACGGCATGCTGCGCACGTATGCGCGCGGCGCGCATGGCTGGGTCGCTGCCGGCGCGGCGGCGCCGGTGACCATCGGCAAGACGGGTGCTGGCTGGGGGCTGGGCTTGAATGCGCCGCAAACCGGCGGCCCGGTCAAGCACGAAGGCGACAACCGCAGCCCGGCCGGAGTGTTCCGCATTGGCGACACGTTTGGTTACGCCAGTCACGTCGATACCGCGATGCCATATCTCGCGCTCAACGCCACCGAGTACTGCGTCGACGTCAGCGGCGCGGCGCACTACAACCGCATCGTCGACGCGAACGTGGTCGGTGCCGACGCAGTGAAAGGTTCCACCGAACCGATGCGGCGCGACCTGCACGTCAACGGCGACCAGCGCTACCGCATGGGTTTCGTGATCGAACAGAATCCGCAGGCCACGCCGCTGGCGGGCAGCTGCATCTTTGCGCACCTGTGGGCGTCGCCGACGGATTCGACCGCCGGTTGCACCGCGATGACGCCGTCGGTGATGCAGTCGTTGCTGGCGTGGCTGCGGCCGGAAGACCAGCCGATCTTCATCCTGCTGCCGCAGCTCGAATACGAGCGGCTGCGCGCGGACTGGCAGTTGCCGGCGATCGCCGCGACGGGTGACGCGCCGTGAGTGCGACCGCACGCGTGCTTACCGGCCTCGCCGCCGGTGCGGCGATCGGCCTGCTGCTGGTCGGCTGGAATCCGGCGCTGGCCTTGCGAGTCGCCAACGTGGCGCAGCCGATCGGCAAGCTGTGGTTGAACGCGCTGCAGATGACCGTGGTGCCGCTGGTGCTGGCGCTGGTGGTGGTGGGCGTGAACACCGCCACCGATGCGGCGGCCTCGGGCCGCATCGCGCGCCGCGCGATCGTGGTGTTCATCGTGGTGCTGGCCGGCGGCGCGGTGTTCGCGGCGCTGGCTGCACCGCTGGTATTCGCCCTGTTTCCGCACAACCCCGCGCTGATCGCGGCGCTCGGTCACGCGGCGCTTCCATCGGCCGCACAGGCGGCGCCGGTCAGCTGGGTCGATGCGCTCACCGCGATCGTGCCGAACAACGCGATCATGGCGGCGGCGCAGAGCGCGATGCTGCCGCTGGTGGTGTTTGCACTGTTCCTCGGTTTCGCATTGACGCGCATCACGCCGGTGCGGCGCGCGATGCTGCTGGAATTCTTCCAGGCGATCAGCGACGCGATGATCGTGATCGTGCGCTGGGTGTTGTGGGCCGCGCCGCTGGGCGTGTTCGCGCTGATCCTGTCGGTCTGCGCGCGCTCGGGGCTGGGCATGCTCAGCGCGCTCGGCGTGTATGTGCTGGTCGAATGCCTGCTGTATCTCGCGGTCACCGTGATGATGCTGCCGGTGGCAATGGTCTTCGGCGGCGAACGCCTCCGCCGCTTCGCCGCCGCGCTGGTGCCGGCACAGGTGGTGGCGCTCAGCACGCAGTCATCGCTGGCCTCGCTGCCGGCGATGCTGGAAAGCGCGGATCGCCGGCTCGGCTACCCGCAGCAGGTCACCGCGCTGGTGCTGCCGATGGCGGTGTCGCTGTTCCGCCTGACCAGTCCGGTGCAGTACATGACCTCGGCAGCCTTCATCGCCTGGGCCTACGGGGTGGACCTGACGACGGCGCAACTGCTGGCCGGCGCGATGCTGGCGGTGGTGATCAGTCTCGGATCCGTCGGCCTGCCGGGCCAGGTCACCTTCATCGCCACCAACCTGCCGGTGGCGCAGGCGATGGGCCTGCCGCTGAGTCCACTGGGCCTGATGCTGGCGGTGGACACCATTCCCGACGCGCTGGCCACACTCGGCAATGTCACCGCCGATCTCACTGCCGCCAGTGTGGTGGCGCGGCAATCGCGGGGTGATACCGCATGAGTAGAGAAGTGCTGGATTTCGATGCGATCGTGATCGGCGCAGGCATGGCCGGTGCCTCGGTCGCGTATTTCATGGCGCCGCATGTGCGCGTGCTCGTGCTCGAGCGTGAGGCCTTTGCGGGCATGCACTCGACCGGCCGTTCGGCAGCCTTGTTCAGCGAGACCTACGGTTCGCCGCAGGTGCGTGCGCTGACCCGCGCTGCGCGACCGTTCCTGATGCGGCCGCCGGCAGGTTTCGCAGAACAGCCCATCCTGACGCCGCGCGGTGCCACCATCATCGGCCATGCGAAGCAGACCGACGATGTGCTGGGGCTGTACGAGGCGATCGTGCCGTTCACCCGCGACATCGAACTGCGCGACACGGCCCACCTGCTCGCGGCGGTGCCGGTGCTGCGCCCCGAGGCGGCGCGGATCGGTCTGCATGAGCCCGGCGCGGCCGATATCGACGTCAACGAACTGCATCAGGGTTTCCTGCGCGGGTTGCGTGCGCGTGGCGGCGAACTGCGACTGAATGCCGGCATCCGCGCGATCAGTCGCAGCGCGGACGGCTGGCAGGTGGACGATGGCGAGCAGGCATTTCGCGCGCCGCTGCTGCTGAATGCTGCCGGCGCCTGGGTCGACCAGGTGGCGACGCTGGCCGGGGTGACGCCGATCGGCATCGTGCCGAAGCGGCGCACCGTGTTCCTGTTCGATCCGCCGGAAAATCTCGCCACCGCGCACTGGCCGTTCATCACCAGCTTCGACGAGAGCTTCTACTTCAAGCCCGACGCCGGCCTGTTGCTCGGCACGTGCGCGAACGCCGACCCGGTGGAGCCGCACGACGTGCAGCCGGAGGATTACGACATCGCGCTGGGCATCCACCGCATCGAGGAAGCGACCACCATGACCATCCGCCGGCCGCGGCGCAGCTGGGCCGGCCTGCGCTCGTTCGTGGCCGATGGTGACCTGGTCGGTGGTTTCGCGCCGGACGCGCCCGGTTTCTTCTGGGTCGCTGCCCAGGGTGGCTACGGCATCCAGACCAGTGCCGCGATGGGCGAGGCCTGCGCCCATCTCGCGCTGGGTCGGCCGCTGCCATCGCCGCTGGTGGATGCCGGACTGTCGGCGGCGATGCTGGCGCCGCGTGCGGCTCATCCGGATTAGGAGTGCGATGTCGTGAAACCCATCCGATCCGGCCTCCTGTTCGCTACCAACCCGTGCGTTCACTTCCGAAGTTGACGTCGGCTTCGTCTGGAGGGGGATCCATTAACTGGCTATGGCCATTGATCGAATGGGGTGCATACCAATGAAGGGTAGATTTTCTCGCGCGTCGCGTCGCAATACAGTCTTGCAACGCAAGGCGCTGACTCTGGCCATCGGGTCCATCACGATGGGTTTTGCGGGTACCGCCTGGTCGCAGGCGACCACCGGCACCATCTACGGCGCGGTCCCGATGGCCGCCAACGAAACCATCCAGATCACCGGCGGGGCAGGTTTCAATCGCACCATCACGGTCGGGTCATCCGGCAAATACGCGATCACCCTTCCAGTGGGTACCTATACGGTATCGCTGCTGCAGGATGGCAAGATCGTGCAGAGTCGCACTGATGTCAGTCCGGTGGCAGCGGGCGCAGTGGCGGTCGACTTTACGTCCTCTGCCGGCGCCGCCAACGCGCAGACGCTGTCGACGATCAATGTCTCGGCCAACAGCATTCCGCCGATCGACGTGACCACGACCAACCAGGTCACCACGATCACCGCCAAGCAGTTGCTGCAACTGCCCATGGCACGCACCGCCGAAGACATCGCCATGCTGGCGCCGGGCGTCAACATGGGCTCGCCCGAACTGACCGGCGGCCCGCTCGGCACCCCGATCAACGTGTTCGGCGGCGCCTCGACGGCCGAGAACGCGTATTACGTCGACGGCATGAACGTCACCGAGGCACTCAACAATCAGGGCGGCGTCACCCTGCCGTACGGCGCCATCGAGCAGCAGCAGACTTTCATCAGCGGTTATGACGCCAAGTATGGCCGCTCCATCGGCGGCGTCATCAACCAGATCGGCAAGAGCGGCTCCAACGAGTTGCACTTTGGTGCGCGTGCCCTGTGGCAGCCGGCAGGTTGGCAGTCCGACCCGGTCAATTACTACTACGCCAATCCGCTGGTGACGAAACCGGGCAACCAGGCCGGCAATCTGGCCATATATCGCAAGGGCAACAGCAGCAGCGAGACGATCTACGACGCTTACCTCAGTGGCCCGATCTTCAAGGACAAGCTGTTTTTCTTCATCAGTGCCGAGCAGGATGACAGTCACTACAAGACGACCTCGGAGTTCAGCGGCAGCGGTGCCACTACCCACACGACAACCGTCCACGACCCGAAGCTGTACGGCAAGTTGAACTGGAACATCAACGACCGCAACACCCTGTCGCTGACGGGCCTTGAGAACTCGAGCAAGACGTGGGGAAACTTCTACGACTTCGACTACAACAACTTGCAGACTGGCGGTCTCTCCAGCGTCGATCAAACGTACAAGACGGTTTTCAAGATGTGGACGGCCAACTACACCTCCTACATCACCGACAACCTGACCCTGAACGCGACGTTTGGAAAAATGCATGGCGAGTACTACTCGCAGCAACCGGCCTACCCGGGCTTCGATCCCGAGTTGCCGCATATCGAGAGTGCTTCCGTGCAGGATCCGGCGTTCGTCCCGCCGGGAGGTATCCTCAACTCGCAGGGCAACTCGACGATCGCCGATCCCGAACATCGCGAATCGATCACGAACTATCGCCTGAGTCTCGACTACAAGTGGAACGACCACGACTTCCAGGTCGGCATCGACAACATCAACTCGTTCGACCTGCATGACGGTTCGCAGAACACCGGGCCGGGCTATGAATGGATCTATGGGGAAAGCGATCCCGGCACGCCGGTGTTCGGCGTCGATCCCAACGTTCCGCCGTATGTTGCCCCGTCGACGCAGTGCCACGGCGGGAACTGCTACTACGTGCAAAAGCACGTCGACCTGAGCGTCGCTTCCGTGCGTGTGGCCCAGCGCGCCCAGTACATCGAGGACAACTGGCAGGTTACGCATAACCTGCTGTTGAACCTTGGCCTGCGCAACGACCAGTTCACCAATTACGACGCGGCAGGCGTGCCTTACATCAGGGAGACCAAGCCGCAATGGGCGCCCCGCCTGGGCTTCAGCTGGGACGTGCATGGCGATTCCACCTTGAAGGTGTTCGGCAATGCCGGCCGCTATTACCTGGCGCTGCCGGATCAAGTGGCGTTGTCCATCGCCGCTCCGGTGGTGAATGCCGGCGTGTACGGAACTTACACGGGGATCGATCCGGCCACCGGCGAGCCGATCGGGTTCACACCGTTGCCGCAGAATCCCGCGACAGGCGTGTCGATCGACAGTGAATATGGCCAGGCGAAGGATCCGCGAGTCTCCGCCGCGCAGAACATCAAGGCCGAGTTCTCCGACAACTACGTGCTGGGCCTGCAACAGCAGTTCCAGATGCTGGGCACGCAGTGGGTGTTCGGTGCTACCGGCACGTTCCAGAAGATGAACCGCATCATCGACGATTACGACGCCATACAAAACGAGTGTGCGGCGGGTGTGGCGCAAGGCTACGCGTGGATGACGCCACAGGACTGCGATCAGTATGCGCAAAGTCTGGTCCTGATCAATCCGGGTGCGACCAACAAGCTGCTGATGAAGGCGCCGGATGGGTCACTCGTTCCGGTGACCTTCACCAGGCAGGATCAGGGTTTCACCAAGGGACCGGAGCGCCGCTACTACTCGCTGGATCTGTCACTGGAGCACGCGTGGGACGGCAAGTGGTTCGGAAAGTTCGACTACGTATTCTCCAGAACATGGGGCAACGACGAAGGACCGGTCAGTACGTATTCACAGCAGGGCGGATCGTACGAGTCACTCACGACCGCGTGGGACTTCCCGGAAAGAATGGATTTTTCGAGCGGCATCCTGCCCAACAGCCGCAAGCATCAGTTCAAGATTTTCGGCGCCTATGCGCTCAACCCGGACTGGACGGTCGGCGCCAACCTGTACATCACGTCGGGTACGCCGCGTCTGTGCCGGGGCGGCTACGGGCCGGATCAGGTGGCTCTGCATGGTTCCCACACCTACTTCTGGTGCGGCGGCAAGCCCGTGCCACCGGGTTCGCTTGGTTTTACGCCGTGGGTCCACAGCGTCGGCCTCAGCGTGGATTACAAACCAGGCTGGGCCCAGCACAAGCTCGACTTCAATTTCGCGGTATTCAATCTGTTCAACGATCAGACGCCGGTGTTCTACAACGACAGCTTCGGAACCACCGGCAGTCCGAACGCCGACTACGGGAAGGTCCAGGACACTCGGGCACCGCGCAGCGCCAGATTCTCCGTGGCCTACGATTTTTGAGTGGCGAAACAAACTCTCCAACGCCGGGCTCGTGCCCGGCGTTTTTTTGTGACCGCCATCCTTGGCAGTCTCCCTTCGGGCCATCGCTGGCGCGATGTCAAAAATCGTTCCCGACGCTTTTTTGCAGCACGTACGCGACTTGTGTAGCCTGCCGCATTGACGCCGCATGCCAGTGACGACATGACATTCCAGACCGATCCCACGCTGCAGGATGAGGCTGCCCGCCTGCTGGCGAAGGCACGCAGGGAATGGGAGCAACGGCAATTCGATGCCGCCGAGCGCTCGATCATCCAGGTGCTGGCGCTGGCGCCGGATGACGCGAATGCGATCCGGATGTTGGGAGTTGCAGTACAGCACCGCGGTGATCACGCGAAGGCCATCGACTGTTTCCGGCGGGTCCTGGCGACATGGCCTGAGGATTCCGATCTGCGCGTCGGGCTCGGCATCGCCCTGTACGAGCATGGCGAGATCGATGAAGCGCTCACGCACTTGCGGCACGCCTGCAAACTTGCGCCTGCCTCCGCGTCGGCGTGGTTCAATCTTGGCGAAGCACTCTGGCGACAGACGCACGCGGAAGAGGCGGTTGCGACGCTGCGATGTGCGCTCGAACTTGCACCCTCACATATTCCGGCGCGGCTGTCGTTGGCCCGGGTACAGGCGAGCCTGGGTCAGGTGGACGCTGCGGTGGCGGAATTTCGCGAAGTGCTGCGCCGCGATCCCGACAACGCCGAAGGCTGGTTCGGATTGTCGAATCTCAATACCGTCCGCTTCGACGCCGCGGATACGGCATGCCTGCAGCGCGCCTGGACGCGCGACAGTCTGCCGGCCCGTGCCTATGAGCTGCTGGGTTTCAGTTTCGCGAAGGCGCTGGAAAATCAGGGCGATCATGCGCAGGCCTTCGAGGTGTTCCGGCTCGCCAACGCATCGCGGCGCCGGCGAGTGAGGTGGGACGCCGCGGGGGAACATCGACGCGTGAAGGCGATCGAACGCATCTTCGCGAACGACATGTCACCGCCACTGGATCCGGAGTTGGGTCGCGAAGTCATCTTCATCGTCAGCATTCCGCGTTCCGGATCGACCCTGGTCGAGCAGATCCTGGCCACGCACCCCGAGGTCGAGGGCGCCAACGAGATCAAGGACATGTCGCAGGTGATCGACGGGGAAACGCACCGTCGCCACTCGGCGTTTCCGTTGTGGGCATCGGATGCCACGGCGCAGGACTGGCAGCGCATGGGTAACGAATACCTCGCGCGCACCGCGGGCTGGCGCAAGATCAAGCCGCGTTTCACCGACAAGAGTCTGGTGACCTGGTACCTGGTGGGCGCGGCACTGGCGATGCTGCCGGCGGCGCGCGTGATCATCGTCAGGCGCGATCCGGTGGAGACGTGTCTGGCGTGCTATCGGCAGTGTTTCACCGAAAAGGTCGGTTTTACCTGCGACCTCGACGAGATGGCCGATTACTGCATCGATTTCCTGCGCCTGACCCGTTTCTGGCTGGAAAAGTACCCGACCCGCGTGTTCGATCTTCCCTACGAGTCGCTGGTGGCCGAGCCGGAATCCGTGACTCGCCGCTTGCTGGATTTTTGTGGCTTGCCGTTCGACGCCGCCTGCCTCGAGTTCCACCAGACGTCGCGCACGGTGCTCAGCTCGCCCAGTGCGGCGCAGGTGCGGCAGCCGATGCGTCGCGACACGGCGCGCAGTGCACTTTACGGCGACAAGCTGAACCATCTGCGCCAGCGCTTGCGTGATGCGGGTGTGCTGCCGGGGTGAGCGACAGGTCCGTCGCCAAGTGGAAGGCTATAATGCAAAACCCGCGGCGCGCTCCCTCTCGCCCTCCCGCAAGGCCCGTCATGCTCCTGATGATCGACAACTACGACAGCTTCACCTTCAACCTCGTGCAATACCTCGGCGAGCTGGGGCAGCAGGTGAAGGTGGTGCGCAACGATGCGCTGGATGTTGCCGGCATCCGGGCGCTGAAGCCCTCGCACATCATGATCTCCCCGGGGCCCGGCACGCCGGATGACTCGGGTGTGTCGCTGGACGTGCTGCGCGAACTGGCTGGCGAGGTTCCGGTGTTCGGCGTCTGCCTCGGCCATCAGGCGATCGGTCAGGTGTTCGGCGGCAAGGTGATCCGCGCCAAGCAGATCATGCATGGCAAGACCTCCCCGGTACGCCACCGCGGGCAAGGCGTGTTTGCCGGCTTGCCAGACCCGTTCGAGGCGACGCGCTACCACTCGCTGGTGGTGGAGCAGTCGTCGCTGCCGGATTGCCTCGAAGTCACCGCGTGGACCGAGAACCCGGACGGCTCGATCGACGAGATCATGGGCCTGCGCCACAAGACGCTGGCGGTCGAGGGCGTGCAGTTTCACCCGGAGTCGATCCTGACCCAGCACGGCCACGACCTGCTGCGCAATTTCCTCGGCCTGCCGCTGCGGCTGGCCGCATGAGCGCGGATGTGATCAGCAAAGCCGCGCGCGACATCACGATCACGCCGCAGGAGGCATTGCAGCGCACGATCGAGCACCGCGAGATCTTCCACGACGAGATGATTGCGCTGATGCGCCAGATCATGCGCGGCGAGGTGAGTCCGCTGATGACGGCGGCGATCATCACCGGTCTGCGCGTGAAGAAGGAGACCGTGGGCGAGATCACCGGCGCGGCGCGGGTGATGCGCGAGCTGTCGGCGAACGTGCCGGTCGCGGGCAACACCCGGCATCTGCTGGATATCGTCGGCACCGGTGGCGACGGCGCTTCCAGCTTCAATATCTCCACCGCCTCGATGTTCGTTGCCGCGGCGGCGGGTGCACGGGTGGCCAAGCATGGCGGCCGCAGCGTGTCGTCGAAGTCCGGCAGTGCGGATGTGCTGGAGGCGCTCGGTGCCTCGATCGACCTGACGCCGCTGCAGGTAGCCGAGTGCCTGGCCGAGACCGGGATCGGCTTCATGTTTGCGCCGAACCATCATCCGGCGATGAAGGTGGTGGCGCCGGTGCGCAAGGAGATGGGCGTGCGCACGCTGTTCAACATCCTCGGCCCGCTGACCAACCCGGCCGGCGCGCCGAACATCCTGATGGGGGTGTTCCATCCCGATCTGGTCGGTATCCAGGTGCGCGTGCTGCAGCAACTCGGCGCGCAGCACGCGATGGTGGTGTGGGGGCGCGACGGCATGGACGAGGTCTCGCTCGGTGCGGCCACCCTGGTCGGCGAGCTGCGCAACGGTGTGGTGCACGAATACGAGATCGAGCCGGAGGACTACGGCCTGGCGATGGCTTCCAGCCGCAATCTGCGGGTGGACAACGTGGACGAGTCGAAGGCGATGCTGCTGGAGGCGCTGGAAGGGCGCCGTGGCATCCCGCACGACATCGTCTGCCTGAATGCTGGTGCGGCGCTGTACGCGGCCGATGTGGTCGGCTCCATCGACGACGGCATCGCGCTGGCGCGCAGCACGATTGCCAGCGGCGCGGCGCATGCGAAAATGCTGTCCTTCGTGGCGGCCACCCGACGACTTGCCGCGCTGGGCTAGATCCGCTGCCGGGTGCGCGCGGGCCTGCAAAGTGGCAGGATCGGAGCACCTCGCGCACGGAGCGCACCCCCAACACCGACTAGCGAGATGCCATGACCGACATCCTCAACCGCATTCTCGCCCGCAAGGCGGAAGAGATTGCCGAACGCCAGGCGAAGCTGCCGTTGAGCGAGCTGAAGGCACGCATTGCGCAACAGCCGGATACCCGCGGCTTTGCCGCCGCGATCGAGGCGAAGATCGCCGCCGGCCTGCCGGCGGTGATTGCCGAGGTGAAAAAGGCCAGCCCCAGCAAGGGCGTGATCCGCGCGAATTTCGATCCGGCGGCGATCGCGAAGAGCTATGAGAAAGCCGGCGCTGCCTGTCTGTCGGTGCTGACCGACAGCGATTTCTTCCAGGGCAGCGAGGCGTTTCTGCAGCAGGCCCGCGCGGCCTGCTCGCTGCCGCTGCTGCGCAAGGACTTCATCATCGATCCGTACCAGGTGTACGAGGCCCGCGCGATCGGTGCCGATTGCATCCTGCTGATCGTGGCCGCGCTGGACGACGACGTGTTGCTGCAGCTGTCGCTGCTCGCTGCCGAGCTCGATCTGGATGTGCTGTGCGAAGTGCACGACGAGGAGGAACTGGAGCGCGCGATGGCGTTGCCGGTGCCGCTGATCGGTGTCAACAACCGCAACCTGCGCAGCTTCGAGACGTCGCTGGAGACCTCGTTGACGCTGCAGGGATTGATCGAGTACGACCGCGTGCTGGTGGCCGAGTCGGGCATCCATACGCCGGAAGACGTGGCGCGCCTGCGCGAAGGTGGCATCCAGGCGTTCCTGGTCGGCGAGGCGTTCATGCGCGCCGAGGATCCGGGCAGCGAATTGCGACGGCTGTTCACCACGCCGTGACCATCATGCTGAAGGGGGAGGCGCAGGTGGTGTCGACGGATGTGACGGACGGGAGCGCCGGATTGCCGCGCGTGGTGCTGTTCGATTTCGATGGCGTACTGATCCACGGCGATGCGTTCTATCTGTTCATCCGCGAGCGCTACCGCGGTTCGTGGTGGCGCCCATTGCTGGCGCTGCTGAGCGCACCGCTGCTGTTGCTGCAGCTGCCGTTCTCGCGCCGGTTGCCGGTGCGTGTGCTGGTGCGCATCGCGCTGTTCGGACTGGGTGAGCGGCGTTACCAGGCCACCGCAAACGGGTTTGCCGCCAGCCTGGCACGCCGGTCGCGGCAGTTCTGTCGCGACGGCCTGCAGGCGTTGCGCCGGCATCAGGCGCAAGGCGATCGGGTGATCGTGGTGACCGGCTGCGAGCACACGCTGGTGACTGGCATCCTGCAGCAGCTGGGACTGACCGATCTGGAGATACTGGCCTCGCAGTTGCGTCCGGGGTGGCTCGGCATGCGCCCGCTGCGGCACAACGTGGGCCGACGCAAGGTGCAGACGCTGGCCCAGCATGGCGTCACCGCATGGCAGGTGGCCTACGGCGATTCGATGCACGACGTGGCGATGCTGAAGCCGGCGACCGAGGCCGTGCTGGTCAACGGCACGCCCGCCTTGTGCAAGAAGGTCGAGAAGGCACTCGGCCGGGCGATCACCCGCGTCGAGTGGTTCTGACTACACTGCCGCCGCACCCACGGATTCCGGCCAGGCACACTACGTTGATACAGTCGAAAGTCGAGATCGTGCCGTTCGAGCCGCATCTGCGCGAACACTTCTACGCGCTCAATGCCGCGTGGTTGAAGAAACACTTCGTGATCGAGCCGATCGACGAGCAGGTGTTGCGCGAGCCTGAGCGGGCGGTGCTGGAGCCCGGCGGCGCGATCTTCTTTGCGCGGCTTGGCGACGTGGTGATCGGTACCTGCGCACTGCTGCACGAGGCGCCGGGCGTCTACGAACTTTCCAAGATGGGCGTGGACGAAGCGTTTCGCGGACTGGGCGCTGGCCGGCTGCTGCTGGAGGAGGCGATTGCCGAATTCCACCGGCGTCGCGGTCATACCTTGTTCCTCGAATCCAGCAGCATCCTGAAGCCTGCGCTACACATGTACGAGCAGGCCGGTTTCGTGCTGCAGCCGACGGTCCGTGCCGGCTCGCACTATGCGCGTGCCGACGTGTACATGATCTACGCGACGGCTGAAGTAATAAGGCGCCGGTCCGCAAGCGTGCCGCGCCAACCTTAGCGGGTGCCGCGCACCACAATGGTCTTGCCGGAGACGTCGATCATCCGCTGCTCTTCCAGCTGCTTGAGCACGCGGCCAACCATTTCGCGCGAGCAGCCGACGATGCGGCTCACTTCCTGGCGCGAGATGCGGATCTGGGTGCCGTCCGGGTGGGTCATCGAATCCGGCTCCTGGCACAGGTCCAGCAGCGTGCGCGAGATCCGGTTGGTGACGTCCATGAACGCCATTCGGCTGACCTGGCGCGAGGTGCGCAAGAGACGGTTGGTGAGTTGTGCACCGATCGCGAACAGGATCTTCGGGCATTCCTCGCGCAACGGACCTTCCATCAGCTGGAACAGACGCTCGTAGCTGATCTCGGCCATCTCGCACGGCGTGCGTGTGCGCACCATCGACTCGCGCTGCGCCTGCTCCACGAACAGCCCCATCTCCCCGATGAACTGGCCGCGGCTGATGTAGGCAAGGATCAGCTCGCGACCCTGCTCGTCCTCGGTGCATACCGCCAGCGAGCCATCCATCACGTAGTACAGCGTGTTGGCCGGATCACCCGGACGGATGATCGCAGTCTTGCCCGGATAGCGGCGGCGATGGCACAGCCCGAGAAAGCGCTCCATCGCGGCCGGGTCGGGGGCAAAGCCGAGAGGAGCCTGCGAGCGCTCGAAAGCCTGTTGGAGCTGGTATTTAAGTTGCGCCACGATGATCCCCGAAAGTGCCTGTTTTGCTGCGGCCGCTGCTGCAACCGCGGTTTGCGTGTCCGTAACTACTCTGCAGCCTTGGCATTATGGCAAACCCTGACGGCTTGCCGAAGGTTCAATTTCATTTCATTTTGCCGCATACTTCGCAGTCTTTCGGTGGCGACGAGGCTGTCGCGCGCCGTTCACAAGGGTCGTGCAGGCTACCTGCCTGTACTCCACACCATTCTGCGGGGACCCTTGTCGCTAACCCGCCTCTACTGCTGACCGAAGTCCGGTCATGGAGAGCCGTCCGTGGTCAAACCACTTCCCCGTCTGCGCCTGCAGGGTTTCAACAACCTGACCAAAGCGTTGAGCTTCAACATCTACGACATCTGCTATGCGGTGTCCGAGGAACAGCGGCGCCGCTACATCGAGTACATCGATGAGCAGTATGACGCCGACCGGCTGACCCAGATCCTCACCGACGTGGCCGAGATCATCGGCGCGAACATCCTCAACATCGCACGCCAGGATTACGACCCGCAGGGCGCCTCGGTGACCATGCTGATCTCCGAGGAGCCGGTGGTCGAGAAGCTCGGCCGCGACACCATTTCCGGTGCCGTCGTCGCGCACATGGACAAGAGCCACATCACCGTCCACACCTACCCGGAGACGCATCCGCACAACGGCATCGCGACGTTCCGCGCGGACATCGACGTGGCCACCTGCGGCGTGATCTCGCCGTTGAAGGCGTTGAACTACCTGATCGACAGCTTCGAGTCGGACATCGTGATCGCCGACTATCGCGTGCGCGGCTTCACCCGCGACATCAAGGGCAAGAAGCACTTCATCGACCACAAGATCAACTCGGTGCAGGACTATCTGGCCAAGCACATCCGCCAGAAGTACGAGATGTTCGACGTCAACGTGTACCAGGAAAACATGTTCCACACGAAGATGCACATCAAGGACTTCGACCTCGACACGTATCTGTTCGAGGCGCACGCCGACGATCTCTCGTTCAAGGAACGCCAGCGCATCGAGCAGCTGCTGCGCCGCGAGATCGAGGAACTGTTCCACGGCCGCAACCTGATGTGATGAAAAACCCGCCGGAAGGCGGGTTTTTTTGAATGGTTTTGGTGGGAGCGACTTCAGTCGCGATGCTCTTTCAACCCAGGGCCAGGAGCATCGTGACTGAAGTCGCTCCCTCACTACACGCGATACGCCACGGCCTTCATCACCATCGAGCTGACGTGCATCAGCTGCGGCAGCGGGAACGGCAGTTCGATGCCTCCGCGCTGCTGCGCCGCTTGCGCATGGCGAATCTCGTCGGCTTGCATCTGCGTCAGCACGGCGCGCGAGCGTCCGTCCTGCGCAGGCAGTTTTTCCAGGTGCTCGGCCAGGTGCGCTTCCACCTGCCGTTCGGTTTCGACGACGAAGCCGAGGCTGACCGGATCGCCGGCCAGTGCGGCGGCCGCGCCAATCGCATAGCTGCCGGCATACCACAGCGGATTGAGCAGGCTCGGGCGACTGTCCAGCTGCTGCAGGCGCTGGGCGCACCAGGCAAGGTGATCGGTTTCCTCGGCGGCCGCATGCAACAGGTGCTGGCGATTGTCGGCGTCGCGCGCCAGTGCGGCCTGGCCGAAATACAGCGCCTGTGCGCAGACCTCGCCGGTATGGTTGATCCGCATCAGGCAGGCGGCATGCCGGCGTTCGGTCTCGTCCAGCTCCGCTTCGGCGAGACCAGTGGCAGGCGAGTGCCGATGCGCCTGCGGCGAACCGGCGATCGCTTCCAGCGCGCGTTCGCAGCCGACCAGCAGGCGGTCGAGCGGGTTCAGCGTACGGACGTTCATGGGCATTCCTGTTTCAATGACGATGTTCGAGTTGCTGGGCCAGCAGGGTCAGCGGATGCTGGCTGGGCCAGCGCAGGCCTTGCTGAGCGATGCCGGCGTCCAAATGCAGGCGACAACCGATATTGGACGACAACAGCTGCTGCGGTTCCAGTGTGGCGGCTTGTTGCAGAGTCGCATCTCGCAGCTGCGCTGCGCGTGCGGGAAACTCGAGCAGGTGGCTGCCGGCCGCGCCACAGCAATGCGGCGGTCGCGGCAACGGGAGCACTTCAAGTCCAGGCACGCGGCGCAGCAGTTGCAGCAAGGCCGCATCGGTGCGTGCCACGTTGATCTGCGTGCACGGCAGATGCAGTGCCACTCGTTGCGCCAGCGGGCGGAAATGCAGCGATCCGGCCTGTGTCGCCAGCAGTTCCACCGGATCAAGCACGCTGACACCGGGCAGGGCGCGACGCAGCGTACCCAGGCAGCCAGGCGTCACCGAGAGCAACTGGCTGGCACCGCTGGCTTCCCAGGCTTGGCGCACGCGCTGCGCGGACTGCTCGGCTGCTGCTGTGGCGCCGCCATGCAGGTCCATCGCTCCGCAGCAGAACGCCGGCAGCACGCTGACGTAGAAACCTGCCGCCTGCAGCAGGGTGATCGCGGCCTGTTGCGCTTGCGCGTCGTCGATGCTGGCCACGCACCCAGGAAATAGTGCAAGTCGTGATTGTTCACTGTCGTTGCCGCTGGCCCGAACAGGTGCGGCGGGGGGCTTGGCCGGCAAGCTGAGCAGGGCGGCACGCCACGGCGAATGCACTGGCAGGCGCTGCGCCAGCCGGTTTTTCCAGCGTGGCGAGGCAAGCCAGCCGCCGAGCCGTCGCAGCGCGCGCATCAGCGTGGGCCGCTTGATCAGGCTCAATAGCAGCCGTGGCCGTCGCGGTGCCGGCCCCAGCAGGGCGCGAGTTCCGATCAGCAATTCACCGTACTGCACGTTGGCCGGACAGACTTTTTCGCAATTCAGGCAGCCCAGGCAGTGATCCAGGTGTTCGCGCAGCCCGGCAGTGGGGTCGACCAGCCCGCGGGCCAGGGCCGAGGCGATGGCGATGCGCCCGCGCGGCGATTCCGCCTCGTTCCGGTCCAGCGCATAGGTGGGGCAAACCGGCAGGCACAGCCCGCATTGCACGCATTGGTCGGCCAGTTCGGCGATGCGGCCGACGGACGCGAGCTGGGGGGACTTTTCAAGCGGCATGCTCATCATGCTATCATTGCCAGCTCACAGCCCGCCGGTCGGTGGGCTTGCGCCATGGATGACAGCTCCGCTATCATCTCGCGCCTTTGATCCACCGATTACGCGTACCGCCTCACGGCGGCAGAACAGGTATTCTGAAATGAAAACGTTTAGCGCCAATGCAGACAACGTCAAGCGCGACTGGTTCGTGGTCGACGCCACGAACAAGACGCTCGGTCGCCTGTCGACCGAGATCGCCCGTCGTCTGCGCGGCAAGCACAAGCCGGAATACACCCCGCATTGCGACACCGGCGATTATATCGTGGTGATCAACGCGCAGAAGGTGCATGTCACCGGTGCCAAGCTGGACGACAAGAAGTACCACCGCTTCACCGGTTACATCGGCAACCTGAAGACGACCAGTCTGAAGGACCTGCTGGCGACCTACCCCGAGCGCGTGATCGAGATCGCCGTCAAGGGCATGCTGCCGAAGAATCCGCTGGGTCGCGAGATGTACCGCAAGCTCAAGGTCTACGGTGGTGCCGAGCATCCGCATATCGCACAGCAGCCGCAGGCGCTGGAACTCTAAGGAATCATCATGACGATCCAGCAGAACTACGGCACTGGCCGCCGCAAAACCTCCGCCGCCCGCGTGTTCCTGCGCAAGGGCAAAGGCGCGATCGAAGTCAACGGCAAGACGCTCGAGGCGTTTTTCGGTCGCGAGACCTCGTGCATGATCGTGCGCCAGCCGCTCGAACTGACCCAGAACACCGAGAAGTTCGACATCAAGGTGACGGTTGCTGGCGGTGGCATCACCGGTCAGGCCGGTGCGATCCGCCTCGGCATCGCCCGTGCGCTGATCGAATATGATGAGACCCTGAAATCGCCGCTGCGCAAGGCCGGTTTCGTGACCCGCGACGCCCGCGAAGTCGAGCGCAAAAAGGTCGGTCTGCACAAGGCACGTCGCGCAACCCAGTTCTCCAAGCGCTAATTCCCCTGCGGGATTCGCGTTGTGGTTCGATGCACCAACGGTCAGAGCGCATCGATCCAGCTGTTTTTGGGAGATCGTCTAACGGTAGGACGACAGCCTCTGACGCTGTCTATCTAGGTTCGAATCCTAGTCTCCCAGCCAAAATAAAAAACCCGCCCTCGTGGCGGGTTTTTTATTTTGATTGGGGTACAGGAGACGAACCACGTTCGACAAAATCGTCCGGAACGATTTTGGACAGCCGCAGGCCGGCTCCGCGAAGTGGAGTTTGGCCCAAGGATGGGCCAAACAATCCTGGTCTCTCAGCTATCTCGATCTTGAATCCGCGTCTTTGTGTCTTTAGTGCTTTCCCGAAAAGACCGAGACTCACCATTCGCAAAATCCTGCCTCTTCGGTTCCTCAAGCCGCCAGCGTAAAATTTCCGCTTTCGTCTTGTGGCAAATCGATGACCTCCGAAACTGAAAAGCCGGCGTCGCCTCCGGGTGTGCGTCTTGAAGGCAGCACCGACGCGTTGCCATTGTCGCCGTCGCTGGGCGTAACGCTGGATGCCACCCGCATGCCGCGACGCTCGACTCTGGTGGATCGTCGCGTGTTGCGGATCACGGCGGTGGCGGTGCTGCTGGGCGTGGCTGCGGCTTTCATCGCGCGGATCCTCACTGCATTGATCGGGCTGGTGACGAACCTGGCGTTCTATGGCCGGGTGTCGACGGCATTCAGCTCGCCGGCCGAAAACCATCTGGGACTGTGGGTGATCGCGGTGCCGGTGATCGGCGGCCTGATCGTGGGCGTGATGGCGCGTTGGGGTTCGCGTGCGATCCGCGGCCACGGCATTCCGGAGGCGATGGAGCAGGTGCTGCTCAACGAGTCGAAGATTCCGCCGCGGATCACCTTCCTGAAGCCGATCTCCTCGGCGATCGCGATCGGCACCGGCGGTCCGTTTGGCGCGGAAGGTCCGATCATCGCCACCGGCGGCGCGCTCGGTTCATTCGTCGGCCAGCTGCTGCATGTGACTGGTGCCGAGCGCAAGGTGTTGCTGGCCGCCGGCGCGGCGGCGGGCATGGCGGCCGTATTCGGTTCGCCGGTGGCGGCGGTGGTGCTGGCGATCGAATTGCTGCTGTTCGAGCTGCGTCCGCGTTCGCTGATTCCGGTGGCGCTGGCTTGTGTTGCCGCTACCGGCGTGCGCTACGCCACAGTGGGTCCGGCTCCCGTTTTCGCGATGCCGGCACTGGCCACGCCGGGCCTGATGGCGCTGTTTTCGTATGTCGGCATCGGTGCCTTGCTTGGCCTGATCAGCGTGGGCGTGACGCGCCTCGTTTACGGGATCGAGGATGTGTTCGAGAAGCTGCCGATCCACTGGATGTGGTGGCCGGCGATCGGTGGCATTGCGGTGGGCGTGGTCGGCTATTTCGCGCCGCTGACGCTGGGCGTGGGCTACAGCAACATCGAGGACATCGTGTCCGGTCAGCTCACCCTGAGCGCGCTGGCGTTCCTGTGCGTGATGAAATTCCTGTCGTGGTCGATCGCGCTGGGCAGCGGTACCTCCGGCGGCACGCTGGCGCCGTTGTTCACCATCGGCGGCGCGCTGGGTGCGTTGCTCGGCCTGGGCATCGCCGCGCTGGCGCCGCAGTTCGGCATCGATCCGCGCATCGCCGCGCTGGTGGGGATGGCGGCAATCTTTGCCGGTTCCGCGCGTGCGCTGCTGACGGCCGTGGTGTTTGCGTTCGAGACTACCGGCCAGCCGGCCGGCCTGTTGCCCCTGCTTGGCGGCTGCACGGCGGCCTATCTGATCTCTGCATTGCTGATGCGCAATACCATCATGACCGAGAAGATCGCTCGTCGCGGTGTACGCGTACCGGCCGAGTACGCGGCCGATTATCTGGATCAGGTGGTGGTGCGCGATGCCTGCACGCATGAAGTGGTGACCCTGCGCACCACGCAGACGCTGGCCGAGGTGCGCCGCTGGTTCAACGAAGGTCTGCCCGACATGCAGCACCAGGGCTATCCGGTGATCGACGAAGCGGGACACGTGCGCGGTGTACTGACCCGGCGCACGCTGCTGGATCCGCAATGGCACTACACGCTGTCGCTGGGCGAACTGGTGCTGCGCGAGCCGATCGTGGTGAAGGAAAGCCATTCATTGCGCGAGGCGGCCGATCATATGGTGGCGCACAACGTCGGCCGCCTGATCGTGGTGGGTGATGAGGCGCCGCACATGCTGGTCGGCATCCTCACCCGTGGCGATATCCTCACCGCGCATGGGCAGCGTTTGCAGGAGGCACGCCAGTCCGGGCGCTATCTGCATTTCCGCAAGGGGCGCGTGGTGAAACGTCCGGTCAAGCCGAGCGGCGGCTGAGGCGTATGGATGGCGTCAGCGCTTGCTGACGCCATTGCCATCACATCTCGTGATCGCCGATCAGCACCACGTCGGCCGGTCGGCGCGCGAACAGGCCTACGGTGACGATGCCGGGCAATTGATTGAGCTCGCTTTCCAGCGCGGCCGGGTCGACGATCTGCCAGCCGTGCACGTCGATGATCCAGTTGCCGTTGTCGGTGACCACGCCGTCGCGCCACACCGGCTGGCCGCCACGCTTGACGATCTCGCGGCCGATCAGGCTGCGCGCCATCGGGATCACCTCGATCGGCACCGGAAACTTGCCGAGCAGGTCGACCCGCTTGCTGGAGTCGATGATGCAGACGAATTTATCGCTCGCCGCGGCGACGATCTTCTCGCGGGTCAGCGCGGCACCGCCGCCCTTGATCAGGCGCTTGTACGGGTCGCACTCGTCGGCACCGTCGATGTAGATCGTCAGCGGGCCGGCGCTGTTGAGGTCGAGCACCGGAATGCCCAGCCGCTTCAGCTGCGCGGTGGACTGCTCCGAGCTGGATACCGCGCCCTGGATGCGATCCTTCAGGTCGGCCAACGCATCGATGAAGAAAGCCACGGTGGAGCCGGTACCGACGCCGACGATGGCGCCGTCCTCGATATAGCGGATCGCGGCCTCACCGGCCTGGCGTTTTTCGTTGGCGTTGCTCATGGGATTGCCGTGTTGAATGAATGTCGCATTATGGCGGTCGGAAGGTTTCGAGGCGAGCAACCGAAGTGTATCCAGGCGCTGGCGATGTGCTCCCTCCCCTGCTTGCAGGGGAGGGCTGGGGTGGGGTGCTCTTGATCCTGTTTCTCCGCAAGCTCAAGCGACTCCCTCCCAACCTCCCCCCCTGCAAGCAGGGGGAGGAGCAAACAGCAGCGGGCTCAGTTATTCCAGGAGGAGACTTCTGCGGTCGTCAAGCGGAAAGAGGGTCATTCGAGACCGAGGATGTACTGCCATTCGGCGGCGACCACCGGCATCACCGACAGCCGGTTGCCCTTGCGCAGCAGCTGCATTTCATCCAATGCATCGTGACCCTTGAGTTCGTCCAGCGTGATCGTGCGCCTGAGCTTCTTCACGAACTTCACGTCGACCAGCATCCAGCGCGGCTCCTCGCGCTTGCTGGTGGGATCGAAATACTTGCTCTTGGCATCGAACTGGCTGGGATCGGGGTAAGCGTCGGACGCGACCTCGGCGATGCCGACGATGCCGGGCTCGGCGCAGTTGGAGTGATAGAAGAACACCTTGTCGCCGGGCCGCATGCTGTCGCGCATGAAGTTGCGCGCCTGGTAGTTGCGCACGCCGTCCCAGGCTTCCTGCTTTTTGCGTTTCAAGTCGTCGATCGAGAACGCCTCGGGCTCGGATTTCATCAACCAGTGTTTCATGCGTTTGTCCCGCTGCCTTTATCAGTGGTGGAGCAGTCGATCAGCTCGCGCTCGGTGGCGATGAAGTCGAGCGGGACATCCCACGCTTCTTCCGTGACCTGCGGCAATTCCTGGAAGGAGTAAGCGATGCCGACCAGCAGCGGTTCGGTCGGACGCACCTGCTCGTTGAGAAACGCAAAGCTGCGGTCGTAGTAGCCGCCACCGTGGCCGAGTCGGTTGCCACGACGATCGAAGCCGAGCAGCGGCACGAACACCAGGTCGAGCTGGAACGGTTCGAACAGCTCGCCGGGCTCGACCGGCTCGGGAATGCCGTAACGGTTCGGCTGCACCGCATCGCCGGATTGCCATGGCGCGAAGCGCAGGTGCTTGTCCTTGCCGATCACCGGCAGCAGGAACTGCTGACCACGTGCGGCCAGCGGCGGAATCACCAGGTTCAGCGGCAGCTCGCCGTGGCTCGCCCAGTAGCCGGCCACGCGCGCGTCGGTGAGATATTCGGGCAACTGCTCAAGGCTGCGGCGCAGCCCCTGCGCAGCGCTCATGCGCTCCGGCGGGGCGAGGGCGCGGCGCTGATCGGCCAGGCGCTGGCGAAGCTCGTGTCGTTGGGCGGTGGCGTCCACGTTTCGAGCGTCTCCATCGAAAAGTCGCCCCGTTCATCGCGGGACGAACGGGGCGGGTAGAAGTGGCGTCAACCGCGATGCCGCTGCCCACCAAACGACCTTGATCCAAGATGGATCAGGTGGGAGAGCTACATGGTCTCAAGGCTTTCCGCACGTGGCGGACATGCACAACAACCGATGTGAAGCCGACCCGGGGCCGTATTTAGGAACAAGGCAAATGTAAGAGTGTGCTGGCGCACATCGCAGAAAACGCCGAGACCGATTTTAGGCGCTTGCCCGGCAATGCGCCACTGGTCAGTGACAGTCCGGGTTCATCGAACGGCGCGAAAGGTCCTGTTTTCAGCGTTTCAGCGGATCACTCTCGAGCGCGGCATCCAGCTTGCTGCGCAAGGCGGCCAAGCCATCGCTGAGGCGCTGTTCCTGGCCGTCGTGCTGCTTGCGCAGGGTCAGGAATTCGTGGGTGACGCTGATCGCGGTCAGTACCGCCAGTCGTTCGAAGCTGGGTGCTTTCGCGTTGGCGCGCAGTTCGCGCATCTTGCGGTCGAGAAAGCCGGCCGCTTCGAGCAGGCCATCGCGCTCTTCCGGCGCGCAGGCGATCAGGAATTCGCGGTCGATCAGTCGCAGCGCGACCGGTTCACTGCTGGACATGGTTTCTATCAACCGTTGCTTTCAAGCGATTTCAGCCGCTGGATCATCGCCTCGACGCGGCTGCGTGCCTGCTCGTTGCGTGCCATCAAACCGGCCCGCTCACCGGACAACTGCTCCTGGCTGTGGCGCAGGCTGCGGTTTTCCTCGGTGAGCCGGCGCACGGTGTCGAGCAGCCGGTCCAGCTGCTGACTCAAGGCGACCAGCTCCTGATGGACGTGGTCGGACTGAACGTGATCGGGCGTGCTCATGCACGAAACTATAACAGGACGCCGGCGGAAATCAGCCGGGTACCGCTGCAGGTCGGTGGCGGGCACGGCGGCTGCATTAAACTGGCGGTCATTCCCCGAAGGAGTACCGCCATGACGGCTGCCGAGCCTGTAGGCCACGACGATATCGACGCGCTGATCATGCGCCTGCGGCTGGGCACCGAGGCCAGCGAATTGCACGGCTCGCTGTGCGGCTATCTGGCCGGTGGCGGTTCGCTGCGCGGCACCTCCGTGCTGGCCGCGCTGCAGCTCGATGGCGAGGCCACCGATCCCTCCGCGGACGACCAGGCCCTGCTGCAGCGGCTGGCCCGGCAGTGCGAAACCGAGCTGACCGACCCGGAGCTGGGTTTCGAACCCTTGCTGCCGGCCGACGATCGGCCGCTGACCGAACGCGCGGAGGCGATGGTCGACTGGTGCCGCGGTTTCCTCGGCGGCTTCGGCCTTGCCGGCACCTCGGCGCATGCACAACTGTCGGACGAGGCGCAGGAAATCCTGCGCGACCTCGGCACGATTGCCGCCTCGTCGTTCGATTTCGGCAATGAGGCCGAAGACGAGGACGCCCTGATCGAAGTGCAGGAGTTCGTGCGCGTCGCCGCGATGCTGCTGCACACCGAATGCACCGCACACGACCCGTCCGCCAGCGGCACTGTGCATTGATCCCCAGCGCACCGAAGCTGGCGGCGCTGGCGATCATGCCGGACGAATTCGCGCGGCGTCGTCACCAGCTGATGCAGATGGCTGGCGAGGATGCCGTGCTGCTGGTCGCCGCCGCACCCGAGCGCATGCGCAATGCCGATGCGGCGTGGCCGTACCGGCAGGACTCGGACTTCCATTACCTGGCTGGCTTTCCCGAAGCCGACGCGGTGCTTGCGCTGCTGCCGGGTCGCAAGCATGGCGAGGTAGTGCTGTTCTGTCGCGAACGTGATCCCGCACGCGAACGCTGGCATGGCCAGTCGATCGGCACCGAGCAGGCCGTCACCGGCTACGGCATGGACGACTCGTTCCCGATCGAGGACATCGACGACATCCTGCCCGGCATGATCGAAGGTCGTGGCCGCGTGTACTGCCACTTCGGCCGCGAACCGGAGTTCGATGCGCAACTGCTGGGCTGGATGCGCAAGCTGCGGCAACTGCGCGGCGGTGGCGTGGTGCCGAAGGAATTCGTGGCGCTGGGTCACCTGCTGCACGACCTGCGCCTGTACAAGTCCCGTGCGGAGCTGAGGTTGATGCGCGCATCGGCCGCGATCGCGGTGGACGCACATCTGGCGGCGCTGCAGGTCGCCACGCCTGGTCGCTTGGAATACGAAGTCGAGGCGGAGTTGCTGCGCGTGGTGCGCAACAGTGGTGCGGTACCGGCGTTTGCGCCGATCATCGCCGGCGGTGCGAATGCTTGCGTGATGCATTACCAGAGCCACCGCGCGTCACTGCGCGAGGGCGACCTGCTGCTGATCGACGCTGGCGCCGAGCTGGACTGCTACGCGTCCGACATCAGCCGCACGTTTCCGCTCAACGGTCGCTACAGCCGCGAGCAGCGCGCGCTGTACGAAGTGGTGCTGGCCGCGCAACTGGCGGCGATCGACGAAGTGCGGCCCGGCCAGCCGTTCAGCGCCGCGCACACGGCGGCCGTGCGCGTGCTTACCGAAGGCCTGTGCCAGCTCGGCCTGCTCAAGGGCGATGCCGACGCGGCGATTGCCGAGGGCAGCTACAAGCGCTTCTTCCCGGCCAAGACCGGCCATTGGCTGGGGTTGGACGTGCACGATGTCGGCGACTACCGCGTCGGCGGCGAATCGCGCCTGCTCGAACCGGATATGGTGCTGACGGTGGAGCCGGGCTTGTACGTGGCGCCGGACGATCGCACGGTGGCCGAGCGCTGGCGCGGCATCGGCATCCGCATCGAGGACGACGTGGCGGTGACCCGCGACGGCAACGAGGTGCTTACCGCGGCGATGCCGAAAGAGGCCGAGGCGATCGAGGCCCTGCTGGCGGCACGTTAGGTCAACTCGTCCGGCAATTGCGAGTCTTCCTGCAATCGGTGCGCCTCGTCGGTGGCGTGCACCTCGTACCACATCGCATTGAGGATGGCGAAGGCGCAGGCCAGCCCGAGTCCGAGGATCCATGAGAAATACCACATGTGTTCGCGCTCCTTTCAATAGCCGCCGTGCGCCTTGCGCACCTGTTCGAGGGTGACCCGCCCGCGCATCACGCGATAGACCCAGCTGGTGTAGAGCATGACGATCGGCAGCAGGATGGCGGTGACCATCAGCATCAGCTGCAAGGTGCCGCGACTGGACGAGGCGTCCCACACGGTGAGGCTGGAGCGCGGATCGAGGCTGGACGGCAACAGGAACGGAAACAGCGCGAAGCCGGCCGAGGCGATCGTGCTGCCGACCATCAGGCTGCTGGCGATGAAGCCGGCCACGCTGCGCCGGCCTATCAGGGCCTGCACGCCTACGGCGGAAACCAGCGCCAGCAGCGGCGCGCTCCAGAACCACGGGTACTGCATGTAGCCGGCAAACCAGCTGCTGCCCTGGGCGACCTGCTTGTACAGGGGGTTGGAGGCGCCGTCGGTGACCACCGGGCCGACCACGGCGTAACCGGGTATGCCGTAGGCCAGCCATACGCCAGCCAGCACATACAGCACCGCAAAGACCAGAGTCATCCAGCGCGCAATCTTCACAGCGCGCACCGCGATCACGTGGTCGGCCTTCAACGCGGCCCAGCATGCGCCGTGCGCCAGCAGCATGCTCAGCGACACCAGTCCGCACAGCAGCGCGAACGGATGCAACAGTTCGAAGAAGCCGCCGTGCCAGCTCATGCGCAGGTCGTCGTCGAACCGGAACGGCACACCGAGGAACAGGTTGCCGAAGGCGACGCCCGCGACCAGCATCACCACGAAGCCGGAGCCGCTGAGAATCCAGTCCCACAGCGAAGCCCAGCGCGGATCGTGGATCTTGCCGCGGAAATTGAAACCGACCGGACGCAGGATGAAGGCCAGCAACACCAGCGCGATCGCCAGGTACATGCCGGAGAACGACACTGCGTAGAGCATCGGCCACGCGGCGAACGTGGCGCCACCGGCGAGGATGAACCACACCTGGTTGCCTTCCCAGGTTGGCTCGATGCCTTCCAGCAGCACCTGTCGTTCCTCGTTGTCGCGGCCCAGCACCTTGAGCAGGCCGGCGATGCCGAAATCGAAGCCATCCATGATCGCGAAGCCGATCAGCAGCGTGCCGAGCAGAGCCCACCAGATTACCCGCAGCGTGGCGTAGTCGAGCATGGCGATATCCTCAGTGACCTGGCGCGTTGGATGGATCGATGGACGGCCAGATACCCAGACCGTCAGGTCCCTTGCGGGTGAATTTCAGCATCAGCGTGACGTCGACAATCGCCAGTGCGGTATAGAAAAGCAGGAAGCCACCGAGCGACGTCAGCACCTGGCCAGCACTGACCGACGACACGCCGAGCGCAGTCGGCAGCACGCCTTCAATCGCCCACGGCTGGCGGCCGTATTCGGCCACGATCCAGCCCAACTCGATCGCCACCCACGGCAGCGGCAGGCTCCATAACGCCAGGCGCAGGTACCAGCGTTGCGTATCCAGCTGACGTCGGCTCGCCTTCCAGAACGAGAACGCGAACAGCGCGATGAAATAGAAACCGCAGCCGACCATGATGCGGAACGCCCAGAACAGCACCGGCACATTCGGGATGGTGCTGTCGGCGGCTTGCTGGATATCCGCCGTGGTGGCCTGGCGCGGATCGTCGACATATTTTTTCAGCAGCAAGGCGTAACCCAGATCCTGGTCGTGTGCGGCGAGGGTAGCCTTGGCCTGCGCGTTGTCCTTGTCCTGGCGCAGCATCAGCATCGCGTCGTAGGCTTGGATGCCGTTGCCGATGCGGCCCTTGGCGGTATCGACCAGCTCGGCGATGCCGGGCATCGTCTGGTCGATCGAGTGGGTGCCGATCAGTCCCATCACCCAGGGAATCTTCACCGCGTAATGGGTGGTGCGCTGCTGCACATCGGGGATACCGAACAGGGTGAACGACGCCGGTGCCGGCTCGGTGTGCCACATCGCCTCGATCGATGCCATCTTCATCTGCTGGTTCAGCGATACGGTGTAGCCGGAGGCATCGCCCAGCACCACCACCGACAGCGAAGCCGCCAGCCCGAAACTTGCCGCTACCGTCATCGATCGCTTGGCGAAATCGACGTTGCGTCCGCGCAGCAGATACCACGCGCTGATCGACAGCACGAACATCGCGCCGAGCACGTAACCGGCGCTCACCGTGTGCACGAATTTTTCCTGCGCCACCGGGTTGAACAGCACCTCGGAGAACGAGGTCACTTCCATGCGCATCGTCTGCGGATTGAATGCGGCGCCGACCGGGTGCTGCATCCACGCATTGGCGACCAGGATCCACAGCGCCGAAAGGCTGGTGCCAAGCGCGAGGAACCACGTCACCAGCAAGTGCTTGATCCGCGAGATGCGATCCCAGCCCATGAAGAACACGCCGACCAGGGTGGCTTCGAGGAAGAACGCCATCAGCCCCTCGATTGCCAGCGGTGCGCCGAAGATGTCACCGACGTAGTGCGAGTAGTACGCCCAGTTCATGCCGAACTGGAATTCCATCGTCACGCCGGTGGCCACGCCCATCGCGAAATTGATGCCGAACAACACACCCCAGAACTGCACCATGCGCTTCCACACTTCGCGTCCGGTCATCACGTAGACGCTCTCCATGATCGCGAGCATCCACACCAGCCCCAGCGTCAACGGCACGAACAGGAAGTGATACAGCGCGGTCAGCGCGAACTGCAGGCGCGACAGCGTGACGACATCGGTGTCGATGATCATGGCTGGGTTTCCGGCGGCACATGGGATTGGGCGGGAGCCAGCCGATCGGCGATCGCCGCGGGACTGACATCAGGTTTCGGCTGCGGCGCGAAGACGAACCACCAGATCAGCATCAGCAACACGATCTTCAGCGCGGTGATACCTAACAATTCCAGCGTCAGCCGGCGCAACGGTCGTGGCGATGCATTGGTCTGCTCTGGTGTTGAGAGGGAATCCGCGGGGCTGGACATGCGACAGATCCAAGCATTGCCTGGCCATCAGCATACGCCTTCGGGCGATGATGCTGATGTGGAGGAATGTCGCAGTGGCGGATCGCCGCCGCGGTTGGCGCAGCATCGGTTGCGCCAACCGCGGGTTTCGACGCGGGTCAGCTCAGTGCAAACGCATCGCGGGTGAGGTTCTCCGGCGTGCCGTCGGTACACACCACGTCGTCCTCGATGCGAATGCCGCCGTACTGGCGGAAGGCATCGACCTTCGCCCAGTCAATGTCGGCGGAGACCGGTTTGTCGCGCAGTTCGGCCAGCAGCATGTCGATGAAGTAGAGGCCCGGTTCGATCGTCACCACCATGCCCGGCTCCAGCACGCGGGTCATGCGCAGGTACGGGTGACCCTCCGGACGCGCGATGCTGCCGCCGTGTTCGCTTTGCTGGAAACCGGCGACGTCGTGCACCTGCAGGCCGATCGGGTGGCCGAGGCCGTGCGGGAAGAACGCGCTGCTGACGCCGGATTCGACCGCGCTCTCGGCGCTCATGCGGATGAAGCCGTGCTCGCGCAGCACGTCGGCCAACACGTGATGGGCGTGGATGTGCAGTTCGGGATAACTTTGCCCTGCGCGTACCTTGGCAACGAAACCCTGCTGCGCGGCATCGACGCTGTCGATCAGCGCCTGGAATTCCGGTGCCTGCGGCGACGCGTAGGTGCGGGTGATGTCGCTGGCATAGCCAGCCGCGCTGGCGCCGGCGTCGATCAGAAACGAGCGGCTGTGCGCTGGCGGCGTGCGGTCGAAGTTCGTGTAGTGCAGTACCGCGCCGTGTTCGTTGAGACCGACGATGCTGGCGTACGGCAGCTCGGCGTCGGTCTGTCGCGCGGCAGCGAGATAGGTCAGGTGGATGCCGAACTCGCTGCGGCCGGCACGGAAGGAGGCTTCGGCGGCGCGGTGGGCGCGCGCGCCGATGCGGCTGGCTTCGCGCATCAGGGCGAGTTCGTATGGTGTCTTGTAGCTGCGGTGCCAGTGCAGGTAGTCGAGTATGGCCGGAGGATTATTCGCCTCGACACCATCGGTGGCGGGGCAGGCGGCGGCGATTACGGCGCGATTGCCGGCGGGCAGCGCGGCAATCGCATCGGCGGCGTTGCGTACGATCACGATGTCGAAATACTCGACCCAGTAACCGTGCGGCGCCTGCGGCACCACATGCCAGTAGTCGTGCGGCTGCAGGAAGATCAGCTTCGGCTTGCGGCCTGGCGTGTAGGCGATCCAGCTGCCCGGCGCGTCGGTCAGCGGGAGCCAGTGCTTGAAGTGCGGATTCACCACGAACGGGTAATCCTGGTCGTCGAGGAACTTGCGCAGCGGTGTGCCGGCGGCGATCAGCAAGTGATCGAAGCCGCCCAGTGCGAGTGCCCGGTCGGCGCGCTCGCACACGGTGGCCAGATGGTGCGGATACAGCGAAGCGAGTTGATCGTGCATGGAGACTCCTGCGGCGGCGGGCTGCCCTGCTGCCGGATTATCTGCACGCATCGTGACAACGGGCGGCGGTGTCGGGGGCCGCTTGCGCGCAGGGCCGGAACAGCCCGTGCTGGAATGGGGAAGGGAAAGCAGACGCCCATGATGCCGTGCGGGCGTCGTGACCGCCAGCGAAGCTCAGGCTTGCGCTATCCAGCTGTCGAGCCGGGCGGCATCGGCATCGGTGATCGCCACGATCCGGTAGCCGGCCCAGATCTGTCCGGAGCTGGCGGCGGCTTCATGCCATTGCTCCTGGATGCCGAATTCGATCGGCTGCGACTGGGTCAGCATCCGGCCTGATCCCGGCAGGGTCACGCTCACCTGATAGAGCGCTTCGCTGCGTGGGGCCTGCGCGCTGATCAGCAACATGCCGGTACTGGAAATATTGCCCAGGTGGCCGATCGGCACACCGCTGATCACGTCGGTCACGATGGCATTGACGGAGGTGCGCTTGCGTTCGGCGCGACGCTGGTTGCTGGGACTCATCGGCGATCGGACCCCGGTGACAAGGACTGTTTGGCAGCCGTCGGCTGACGCAGGCTGCCGGTGAGGCTGCGCCAGGCGCGATCGAGCAGGCTCTCGCGCTGCTCCACCACCTCGGACACGCGGCCACTGGCTACTTCGTGGGCCAGCTGGCTCAAGGTCACTTCCTCGCCGCGCTGACCGCGTCGGCTGACCAGCAGGCAGCGCCCGGACATCGGCGAGTACCAGGCCAGCTTGCGCCGCGTGATCTGCCCGCTGGCAGGGTCGATGAATTCGAACCAGCTGCCGAACGGCAGTTCGCGCAGATGCTGCTCGATGCGCCGCTCACGCGGGCTGGGTTCCGGCGCCTGTGGCTGGGCACGTGCAGGAGCCTGTGCTGGTTGTGCTGGTTGCCCGGAAGCCTGTGGGGGATGGCTGGGTGCCGGCTCGGGTTGGGTAGCCTGATGTTCGCCCAGGCGTTGATGCTGTTTCAGGCGCAGCGCGAGATCGGTGGCGCTGGGCAGTTCCACCGCCGGGTCGGGTTTGCCCGCCCCGAGCAGCCGCTGCGCTACCTGCACCGCTTCCTCGGCATGCATGCCGATCTGTTGCAGGCCGCTCTCCACGTTTCGCTGCAATTTCGCGCGGTCGCCGACGGGCAGGCGACCGAGCAGTTGATCGGTGATCGCCAGCTGCGCCCCGAACGCGTCGCTTTCCTCGCCGTGACGCAGAAGAGTAAGTGCCAGCACGTCCGACCAGGCTCGATCCAGCAGTGCGCGCAGCAGTCCGCGTGGCGGCGATTGCGCAAAGCGTTCGGCCATCAGCTCGCTGGCGCGCTGGCGTGCCTGATCCAGCCGCTCGCGCCCCTGTGCCGCCTCCACGTGGCGGCGTTCGGCAGCCTGCGCCTTGCGTGTGAGCAGGGCCAGATGATGTTCGATATCGGCCAGCAAGGTGGTGTACAGACCGGCGCTGGGCGGTTCCTGATTGGCACGGCTGACCAGTTGTTCGAGCTTGGTTGCCAGTGGTCGGTTGCTTTCGTCGTCGCTGCCGTCGAGCCAGTCGTTGGCCGTGGCGGTGACCGTGTCCAGCAGCCGGCGCGCCGGATGCTCGCGCTTCTCGAAAAATGTGCGGTCGGCGACGGCCATGCGCAGCACCGGCAACTGCAGGTCGCTGAGCAGTGTCTTGGCATTGCCGCCATGTTGCAGTTGCTGGCCAAGCTGTTCGAACAGCCGTGCCACCAGTTCCACCTTGTCGCCCTGTTCGCCGCTGAGCTGGGTACGCGGGGCGTCGCTGGGCTTGCCGAAATTGAGCTGGGCCAGCAATTCCTCGCGCAGCCGTGCGGCGCTGCGCAGCTCACGGCTGGCGCGGTCGGTGACCTGGGTCAGATGTTGCTGCAGCGCGCCGAGTGCGGACTGCAGTTCATCCTCGCTGGCAGCGCGGCCGGACGGCTGGCCGTAGGCACTGCCTTGACTGGCGCGCTGCTGCGCCAGCAGATCGCGAAGCGATTCCAGCACCTCGATGGGGCCGCCACTGGAGCTGCTGCTCTGCTGGGCCGTGCCCGGAGTGCCAGTGGAAGATGCAGCGGCTGGTTCGGTGGATGCGGCAGCTTCGCCGGCGGCCGCACGCGGTCGTTTGCTGATATGCCGCGGAATCGGAATGCTGCGCAGCTGCGGCAGGATGCCGTCGGCCTGCAGTTGCGCATTGATGGTGTCATACAGCGGTGCCAGCGATTGCAGCACCGACTGATCGAAGTGCTGCAACAGCAGCAACTGGTGCTCCAGCGGCAGTTCGAGTTCGGCGCTGGCCTGATGGCATACCTGCGCCAGGGCATGCGGTCCCAGTGGCAGTGCCTGGCCTTCCAGGGGGGGCGCGCCGATCAGCACACCCATCCGGTAACTCAGTTCATACAGCACGCTGCTATGCCGCACTTCGCCACGGGCACCCAGCTGCTCAAGCGCCAGGGACAGATCCTGTTCAACCGTGTCGAGCAGCTCCAGCGAGTGCCATGGCGCAGCCTCGGTCGCGCTGTCGACGGGTTGGCCGGCGGCGCTGTCGAGTTCATTGATCGTGGTGCCAAGCCGCTCCATGAAGCGTTGTTCGAACGTGGCCCGATCTTGCAGTACGCGCTGCCGGCTGGCGAAGCACTCCTGCTGCTCGCTTGGTCGGTGTGCCCGCTCGGCCAGTGCAAAAAGCTGTTGCTCGAACTCGTTCAGGCAACGCCGCAAGGGTTCGTGCAGTCCCTCAGCACAGAGCGTGTAACTGGCTTCGAGCAGCCGCTGCGCGCGCGCGGGCCAGCGCCCGCTGCTGAGGCGAGTGCCCTGGTGCGACGCGAGCGAGCGGCGTCGATCCTGTCCGACATCCATGCAAGAACCTGTGTTTTCCCCCGGAGTCCTCAGTCTATGCCGGTTGTCGCGGCTATGCCATCGCTGGCCAGGGTCGCTTCAGTCGAGAAAACTGGCGATCACGTCGTTGAGAAAGCGCTGGCCCAGCGCGGTGGTATGCAACCGCTGCGGATCGTCGTGCAGCCAGCCGCGCTGGCGGGCTGAAGCCAGTCCGGCGGCGATGCGCTCGGGCAGCAGGCCGGTGCGTTCGGCGAAGGCAGTCAGCGGTACGCCATCGATCAGGCGCAGCGCGTTCAGCATGTACTCGAACGGCAGTTCGGCGGTACTGACCACGTTGTCGCCGCCGATGCGCGCAGGGCCGTCGGAAGCTTCCAGGTAGGCGCGTGGGTGGCGGGTTTTCCAGCGCCGCTGTACGTGGCCGCTGGTGGCGTCGCTGAGCTTGCCGTGCGCGCCCGCACCGATGCCGAGGTAATCGCCGAATTGCCAGTAGTTGAGGTTGTGCACGCAACGTCGGTCGGGCTGCGCATACGCGGAGATTTCGTACTGGCCATAGCCGGCCGCGGCGAGGTTGGCTTCGCAGGCTTCCTGCATCGCCCAGGCATGATCGTCATCCGGCAGTGGTGGCGGATTGGCGGCGAACGCGGTGTTCGGCTCCAGCGTCAGCTGGTAATGCGAGATATGCGTGGGCTGCAGCGCGACCGCACGTTCCACGTCGGTCAGTGCGCCATTCAGCGTCTGCTGCGGCAGCGCATACATCAGGTCGAGATTGATGTTGGCGTAGCCGGCGTCCTGCGCCGACTTCACCGCGACTTCCGCTTCGCTTGCCGAATGAATGCGGCCGAGTCGCTTCAATTTGTCGTCGTCGAAACTTTGCACGCCGAATGAGATGCGGTTGACGCCGGCGGCCAGATAACCATCGAAGCGACCGTGCTCGACCGTGCCCGGATTGGCCTCCAGCGTGATCTCGGCATCGCTGGCCAGCGGCAGGCGTTCGCGCACGCCATCAAGCAGGCGGTCGATCAGTTCGGGCGAAAAGAGACTCGGTGTGCCGCCGCCAAAAAAGATGCTGATGATCGGGCGGCCTTCGAGCGCCGCACCAAAGTCGGCGCGGTCGGCATCCAGATCAGCCAGCAGGTGATTGATGTAATCGGCGTACGGCGGCGGCTCGCTGCGCAGCCCATGCGAATTGAAATCGCAGTACGGGCACTTCTTCACGCACCACGGCATGTGGATGTACAGCGACAGCGGTGGTGCGATGAGGCTCATGCGTGCAGTTCGCGCAACCGATCGTGCAGCAAGGCGAGGGCCTGGCCGCGATGGCTGAGTCGGTTCTTCAGCGCGTCATCCATTTCGGCCACGCTCTGGTCATGGCCTTCGGGCAGGAATACCGGGTTGTAGCCGAAGCCGCCGCTGCCGCGGCCTTCGGTCAATATCTGACCGTGCCAGCGCGCTTCGGCGATCAGCGGAGCCGGATCGTTGGCGTGCTGCAGCAGCACCAGCACGCAGATGAAGAATGCGCCGCGCTGTGCCATTGGCACGCCATCGAGTTCGCGCAACAGTTTTGCATTGTTCGCCGCGGCATCGCCGTGGCCACCGCTGTAGCGCGCCGAGTACAGACCCGGCGCGCCGTGCAGATGATCCACGCACAAGCCCGAGTCGTCCGCCAGCGCGGGCAGACCGCTGGCCTGCGCGGCATGGCGCGCCTTGAGCAAGGCGTTCTCGACGAAGGTGAGGCCGGTTTCCTCGGCGTCCTCGATGCCCAGGCTGGCCTGTGGGATGACCTCAAGGCCGCTTTCGGCAAGCAGTGCGCTGAATTCCTTGAGCTTGCCCGGATTGCTGCTGGCCAGCACGATGCGTGACATCGGGCTCAGCCCTGCGCCAGCGCCGCGCGTTGCGCGGCGACCAATTCGCCGATGCCTTTCTCGGCCAGCGCCAGCAAGGCATCCATCTCGTCGCGGCGGAACGCATGGCCTTCGGCGGTACCCTGCACCTCGATGAAGCCGCCGCCGTCGTTCATCACCACGTTCATGTCGGTGTCGCAGCCGGAGTCCTCGACATAATCCAGGTCGAGTACCGGCATGCCCTGCCAGATGCCGACCGAGACCGCGGCCACCGCGCCAACGATGGGGTTGCGCTTGAGGTTCTCGCGCTTCATCAGCAGGTTCACCGCATCGACCAGCGCCACATAGGCGCCGGTGATCGCGGCGGTGCGGGTGCCGCCGTCGGCCTGCAGCACGTCGCAATCGAGCGTGATCACGCGCTCGCCCAGTGCCTGACGGTTGACGCAGGCACGCAAACTGCGCCCGATCAGGCGCTGGATTTCCATGGTGCGACCGCCCTGGCCGCCGCGCGCGGCTTCACGCTGCATGCGGGTATGGGTGGCGCGCGGCAGCATGCCGTATTCGGCGGTGACCCAGCCCTCGCCCTTGCCGCGCAGCCATGCCGGTGCGCGATCCTCGATGCTGGCGGTGCACAGCACGCGGGTGTCGCCGAAGCTCACCAGCACCGAACCTTCGGCGTGGCGGGTGTAGTGGCGTTCGATGCTGACAGTGCGCAGCTGGTCGCTGGCGCGGCCACTGGGGCGGGTGACGGAATTCATGGGGTGGTTCCTGACGTCGCTTGGCCGGATTGGGCAAGGCGGGACGGGAGAGTTTACCATTGCACCCTTTCCCCACGTCCGGACGGCGCCACGATGATCCGCAGCATGACGGCTTACGCCAGTGCCGAAACCACCGGTCCCGCCGGCACGCTCAGCTGCGAGCTGCGTACGGTCAACCACCGTTATCTGGAGCTGAGTCCGCGCCTGCCGGACGAATTGCGCAATTTCGAATCGCAGCTGCGCGAGCGGGTGGCGGCGAAGCTGTCGCGGGGCAAGCTCGATCTGACCGTGCGTTTGCGCGGCAGCGATTCGCGCAGCGAATCGCTGCAAATCAACAACGCGCTTTTGTCGCGGCTGTCCGAGCTCTCGCTGGATATGGAAGCGCGCTTCCCGAAAATGCGTATCGAATTCACCGAATTATTGCGTTTCCCTGGCGTCATGCAGCAGACGGAGACGGACCCGGAAGCACAGCAGGTCGCCTTGTTCGATGTGCTCGATCGCGCGCTGGATGCGCTGACCGCCACCCGCGAACGTGAGGGCGAGAAGCTGGGTGAGATCCTGCGCGACAAGCTGGACAGCATCGAACGCGTGGTCGCCGACGTGCGTGGCTGGATGCCGGAGATTCGCACCGCCTTGCGCACCCGGCTGGAAACCCGGCTGGCCGATCTGAAGCAGCCGGTCGAGCCGGGCCGGCTGGAGCAGGAGCTGGTGCTGCAGATCACCCGGACCGATGTCGACGAGGAGCTCGACCGGCTCAGCACGCACATCGGCGAAACGCGGCGGGTGCTCGGGCTGCAGGAGCCGGTCGGACGCCGGCTGGATTTTCTGATGCAGGAGTTCAATCGCGAGGCAAACACGCTCGGTTCCAAGTCGGTCGATGCGCGCAGCACCAATGCCGCGGTCGAGCTGAAGGTGCTGATCGAGCAGATGCGCGAACAGGTACAGAACATCGAATGAGCGCGATCGACGCCACTGGCAGGCCGCTCGAAGGCACCTTGTTCGTGGTCGCCGCGCCTTCGGGTGCGGGCAAGTCCACCCTGGTCAATGCGCTGCTCGAGCGCGAGCCGGCGATCTCGCTGTCGGTGTCGCACACCACGCGACCGCCGCGCACTGGCGAGCTGTACGGCCGGCATTACTACTTCGTCGAGCGCGGCGAGTTCGAGCGCGAGATCGCCGAAGGCATCTTTCTCGAGTACGCCGAAGTGCACGGCAATCTGTACGGCACCTCGCGCACGTCGGTGCAGGAATTGCTGGAGCAGGGACGCGACGTGTTGTTGGAGATCGACTGGCAGGGCGCCGAGCAGATCCGCCGCAGCAAGCCCGATTGCGTCAGCGTGTTCATCCTGCCGCCGTCGCGGGCGGAGCTTGAGCGGCGCCTGCGCGGTCGAGGTTCGGACAGCGCCGAAGTGATCGAGCGGCGCCTGCGCAATTCGCGCGGCGAGATCGCCCATGCGCATGAATTCGACTACATCCTGGTCAACGATGCGTTCGAGGATGCGCTGACCGACCTGCAGGCGATCGTGCGGGCGGTGCGCCTGCGCAGTGCCCTGCAGTGGCAGCGGCATGAATCGCTGATCAACGAATTGCTGGCGTCGTAAAAATCCGCTGGATGGCGTTGCGACGCGGGTTCGATTACCTTGTTCTCCTTTGTGGCCGAAGTCTCCATGACGCAACCTGTTAGCCCGTCGTCCGATGACAGCACCCTGGTGCGGATCCGTGGCCTGACCACGGTACTCAACGGCAAGACCATCTTCGACGCGCTGGATCTGGACATTCCGCGCGGCAAGATCACCGCGATCATGGGTCCCAGCGGCACCGGCAAGACCACCCTGCTCAAGCACATCACCGGCCAGATGCGCGCCGATGCCGGCGAGATCCTGGTCGACGGAGAGAACGTGCCCGGCATGTCGCGCGAGCAGCTGTACAAGATGCGCGAGGGCATCGGCTACCTGTTCCAGAACTCGGCCCTGCTGACCGATTTCTCGGTGTTCGAGAACGTGGCGTTTCCGCTGCGCCAGCATACGCAGTTGCCGGAAGTGCTGATTCGCAACCTGGTGCTGCTGAAACTGCAGGCGGTGGGCCTGCGCGGCGCGGCCGGACTGATGCCGAACGAGCTGTCCGGCGGCATGGCGCGGCGCGTGGCACTGGCGCGGGCAATCGTGTTCGATCCCATGCTGATCATTTACGACGAGCCATTCGTGGGACTTGATCCGGTCGCACTGAACCAGGTGTTGAAACTGATCCGCACACTCAACCAGACGCTCGGCATCACCAGCGTGCTGGTCGCGCACGAACTCGATGCGGTCAAGCAGGTGGCCGATCACATATTCCTGATTGCGAACGGCAAGGTGGTCGCGCAAGGCGATCCGAAGACGATTGCCAGCGACGGTTCACCGTGGACGCGGCAGTTCTTCGGCGGCGAAGCGGACGGCCCGGTGCCGTTCCAGTATCCGGCCGGCGATCTGGCACAGGCATTGGGCTTTACTGGAGCAGCGAAATGAACGTGCGCGCACCACATAGCAATAACGTGGTGATCCAGTCGCTGACGCAGATCGGCAACTGTGGCCTGTTCCTGCTGACCTTGCTGGCGGCGATTCCACGCAGCTTCCGCTATGTCCGCGAGACTATCCGCCAGTTGTGGTTCGTCGGCGCGATGAGTCTGACCATCATCATGGTCTGTGGCTTGTTCGTCGGCATGGTGCTGATGCTGCAGCTGTACCACGTGCTGTCTATCTTCGGCGGCACCTCGGCCAGCGGCATGGTGGTGGCACTGTCGGTGTACCGCGAACTGGGACCGGTGGTCACCGCGCTGCTGTTCGCCGGCCGCGCCGGCACCTCGATCACCGCCGAGATCGGCCTGATGCGTGCGACCGACCAGATCGACGCGATGGAGATGATGGCGGTCGACCCGATCGCCTATGTCGCCACGCCGCGTTTCCTGGCCGGGCTGATCGCGATGCCGCTATTGTGCTGCGTGTTCTGCGCTATGGCGGTGTTCGGTGGCCATCTGGTCGGGGTGACCTGGCTCGGCATCGACAACGGTACGTTCTGGTCGAACATGACGGCTGAGGTGGACGTGCACACCGACATCGTCAATGGCGTGCTGTTCAAGAGCCTGGCGTTCGGCGCGGTGGTGTCGTTGATCGCGGTGTTCCAGGGCTTCACCACGCCGCCGACCAGTGAGGGCGTGGCGTATGCCACCACCCGTACCGTGGTCGCTTCGTCCATCGCGATCCTGGCGCTGGACTTTGTGCTTACAGCTTTCCTGATGTGACTGCCATGAACTCCCTTTCGACTATCCGTACCCCATTGAGGATTGTGCCGTGAGCCAACCGAGAAGTTCCTATGCCGTCGGCACCGGCCTGTTCATCGTGCTCGGCTTTGCCGCGTTGGCCTATCTGGCGACGCAGACCAGTTCGGTGGCGAACGTGCATCAGGGCGACAGCTATATCGTCGACACGCAGTTCACCAACATCGGTGCGCTGAAGGAGCGTGCACCGGTGAAGATCGCCGGTGTGCGGGTCGGTCAGGTGCATTCCATCACGTTGCAGCCTGGCCACGAGGTGGCCGACGTGAAACTGTCGATCGACAAGAGCTACGACAAGATTCCGCAGGACTCGGTGGCGACGATCTTCACCAGCGGCCTGCTCGGCGACCAGTACGTGGGCATCCAGTACGGCAGCGCGAAGCAGGCCGTGGTGGCCGGTGGCACGCTGGCGCGGACCAAGTCGACCGAGCCGCTGGAGGAGATGCTCGGCAAGTTCTTCGGCGCCGGCAACGTGGTCGACAATGTCGGCGGCAGCTATACCGTGAAGGCGGACTTCACCAACGTCGGCTCGCTCTCGGTCGGCGCGCCGGTGAAGATGGCCGGTGTGGTGATCGGCAGCGTGCAGTCGGTGCGTGCCGATCCGGTCAAGCTGAATGCGCAGGTCGTGCTGGCGATCGACAAGCGCTACAACACGATTCCGGACGATTCCGCCGCCGCGGTGTTCACCAGCGGTTTGATCGGCACCCAGTATGTTGCGATCCAGCCTGGCGGTTCGCCCGACATGCTGAAGGACGGCGACGAGATGATCCTGACCCAGTCCGCAATGCAGCTGGAGGATCTGATCGGCAAATTCCTGGTCAACGGTTCGCCCAGCGACAAGAAAGATGCCGACACCGGCAAACCATCCGATACCCCCGCCGGCAAACACTGAGCCGGCTCTGCTGAAGGAGTTTCCATGTTGCGCAGACTGGTTTTTGCCACCGCCATTGCGTTCGGTACGGTCGTAGCCGCCCCGGTACCTGCTCTGGCGGCTGCCGCGTCGGCCGCCGCCGAACAGGCGCCCGTACAGATCGTGCAGGGTATTGCCGATCAGCTGGCCTCGGCGATCGAGGGGCATCGCGAGGAGCTGAAGCGCAATCAGGAAAAACTGATCAGCATCATCGACGAGGTGTTCCTGCCGCACTTCGATATCGACTATGCCTCGATCCTGGTGCTCGGCCAGCATGCCCGCGAAGCCACCCCGGAGCAGCGCGACCGCTTCGCCAAGGCGTTCTACAATTCGATCACGCACCGTTACGCCGAGGGCCTGCTCAATTATTCGCGGGGCCGGGTCAAGGTGCTGCCGTTCAACGGCGACCTCAATGACAAGCGCACCGTGGTGCGTACCCAGGTGGTGCTGGACGACGGCAAGCTGGTGTCGATCGACTACGCATTCCGCAAGGGCCGCAGCGGTGACTGGAAGGCCTACGACGTGGTCATCGAAGGCATTTCCTATGTCACCAATTATCGCAACCAGGTGGACGCGGAAGTGCGCAAGGTTGGCATCGAGCAGCTGATCAAGAACCTTGAAACCCAGGGCGAGAAGGCGCTGGAGACGATGGCCCAGGACAACAAGGACGCGAAGTGACTCACGCCGTCGAGCCCCGCTTCCAGCTGGATACCGGCACGCCGGGGACGCTGGGTGTGAGCGGCGTGTTGAGCTTCGATACGGCGGCCATGGCGTTGCGGGCGATCCAGTCCGCATTGGTGGCGGGCCGTATGACGCGACTTGATCTGGCTGGTGTCAGCCACAGCGACAGTGCCGGTCTCGCCTGCGTGTTGGCGGTCGTGGCCGAAGCCGATCGGCGAGGTCAGGCCTTGCAGGTCGTCGGGATGCCGGCCGGCATGGGGGTGGGGGCGCGGGTCGGCGACGGCGCGCGGCGGAGGGCCTTACCCGACACTGTTGTGTAGCCAAAAAACCGGGGCGGTACGGCCCATTTTTGTTGCATCCACATCAGCCGTGTTTATGGTTGCTTGGTCGCCTTGTCCGGATGCTTGTTTTCCCACTGGTGTTGCTGATCCAGCAGCTCATCGGGATCGAAGTTCTTGTCGTCCAGACCCTGCATCTGCTGGATCAGCTCGGCGGGAGGGTTGCCGTCGTAGATGGCGTACAACCGTTGTTGCCGGTACGCATCGCGGATGAATACATAGGGGTCGTAAGCGGACTGCAGGAAGTTCTCCGCGTCAATTGCGCGCGAACGCAAGGTCACCAGATACATCGCCTGCGGCAGGTACTGCAGGCCGTTGTAGTGATGATTGTTTGCGTAAAGGCTCAAGGGGTCGAAGAAGTAGCTGTCGACAGGCAGCTGCCAGATATCGCGCGCGGTGCTTGGGCCGAAGAACGGCAGCATCAGATAATCGCCTTCCGGGGCGCCCCAGCGTGCCAGGGTGATGCCGAAGTCGTTGTCTTCCAGCGGCAGGCCAAGCTGGCTGGCCGGATCGAAGAAGCCACCGATGCCCAGAGTCAGGTTGACCAGGAAGCGACCACTGCTCTGCAGCGCCTGTTTCGGGCGTGCCTGCAGCAGATCATTGGCGACCGTGATCGGCATGCGGATGTTGGTGAAGAAGTCGCTGAACGAGCGGCGTAGTGGTGGTGTGGTCACCTTGCGGTAGCCCAGCGCGACCGGGCGGATGACTGCCTTGTCCAGCGCGTCGTTGAATTTATAGGCGCCGCGGTTGTACTTCTCCAGCGGATCGTCGGTGCGCGGCTTGGCAATCGTGCAGCCCGTCAGCAAGGCGATCGCGAGCACGGGCAACCAGCGGCTCAATGAGGGAAAGCGAAGCTGTGAGGGCATGGGTGCGGGGATTCGCATGTGGGGACAGCATAAGTGTACTGTCTGGTTTTATATCGTGCACGGCTTTCGATGTGCTTTCGCCAGCCGGTGCCGATCCGTGGGCAGCCCGCCATGATACGCGCCGCCCGCATTGCCAGCAAAGCACCCGCTGGCTACACTGTCAGACCATATAAGTCATTTTATTCTTTAAGGATTTCGCATGGCACGTATTACCGTGGAAGACTGCCTTGAGGTGGTCGACAACCGCTTCGAGCTGGTGCTGATGGCAACCAAGCGCGCGCGCCAGCTGGAAAAGGGCGCCGAGCCGGCGGTCAATCCCGATCACGACAAGCCGACCGTGCTGGCGCTGCGCGAGATCGCGGCCCGCCGCATCGATCAGGCCACGATCGATCAGATCGACAAGGCCGAGCGCGAGCGCGCCGAGCGCGAAGCGCTGGAGTGGGCCGCAGCCGAGGTTGATGACGACCTTTCCAAGGGTGGCGACGACTGATGGATGACGGCTGCTGTAGAACGCGCGGTTGCCGCACCGGCTGGCCCGGTGTGATGGTTTGCGCGCGTCCGGCAGTCGTCCGCTGCACCTGCGACGAGGTGGGCGCCTGAGCTGGCGCCAGTACCGATGACGGCGGCGACCCATCCCGCTCCGGTCGACCTGTCCGCGTTGCCGCCGTATGTGCTGGCATTGAAAGAGCGCATCGCTTATTTGGCTGACGCTCAAGTTGAGCGTGTCCTGCGTGCGTTCCTGATCGGCGCGCAGGCGCACGCCGGGCAGGAACGCAAGAGCGGCGAGCCGTACATCACGCATCCGGTGGCGGTTGCTGGCATCCTGGCCGAACTGGGGCTGGATGCCGAAACGATCATCGCGGCAATCCTGCACGACACCCTGGAAGATACCGAACTCAGCCGCGAAGACATTGCTGCCGAGTTCGGTGACGTGGTGGCCGAGCTGGTCGATGGCGTCACCAAGCTGGACAAGATGCGCTTCGGCAGTCGCCAGGAAGCAGATGCGGAGAGCTTCCGCAAAATGCTGCTGGCGATGGCGCGCGATCTGCGTGTGATCCTGATCAAGCTGGCCGATCGCCTGCACAACATGCGCACGCTCGGCGCGAAGGATGCGCCCTCGCGCCGCCGTATCGCGCGCGAGACGCTGGAGATCTTCGCGCCGATCGCGCAACGCCTGGGCATGAACAAGTTCAAGGCGGAGCTGCAGGACCTGGGCTTTCGCGCGCTATACCCGGATCGCTACCGGGTGATCAGCGAGCGCATCCGCGCAGCGATCGGCAACCGCCGCGAGGCGATGGGCAAGATCGAAGCGGCGCTGTCGGCGCGACTCAGCGCCGACCATCTGCAGAGCCGCGTGGTCGGCCGGATCAAGTCGCCGTGGAGCATCTATTCGAAGATGCGCGGCGATCACAAGAGTTTCGCCCAGCTGATGGACGTCTATGGCTTCCGCGTGGTCGTCGACAGCGCGATGAGCTGCTACATGGCGCTCGGCGTGGTGCATGCGCTGTACAAGCCGGTGGACAAGCGCTTCAAGGATTTCATCGCGATTCCGAAGGCGAACGGCTATCAGTCGCTGCATACCGTGTTGCTCGGGCCATTCGGCGCACCGATCGAGGTACAGATCCGCACGGCCGAGATGGAGTCGGTGGCCGAAAGCGGCGTCGCCGCGCACTGGGCGTACAAAACCGAAAGCGGGCCGGCCAACAGCGCACAGGCGCGTGCGCGCGAGTGGTTGTCGTCGCTGGCGGACAGTTCGGCGAATACCGCGTCGTCGGCGGAATTCATCGAGAACGTCAAGATCGATCTGTTCCCCGACGAGGTCTATCTGTTCACCCCGCGCGGCCACATTCTGTCGTTGCCGCGCAATGCCACTGCGCTGGACTTCGCCTACGCCGTGCATACCGACGTCGGAGATCATGCAGTCGCCGCTCGCGTCGACAAGAAACTGCTGCCGTTGCGTACGCGCCTGGAGTCGGGCCAGTTGGTGGAAATCATCACCGCGCCGTCGGCAGTGCCAAATCCGGCGTGGCTAGAGGTGGTGGTTACCGGCAAGGCGCGTGCCGCGATCCGCCAGTATTTGAAGCATCTGCAGCACGAGGATGCGGTCGACTTCGGCCATCGCATGCTCGATCGCGCGCTGGATGCGCAGGGCAGCAGCCTCGATGGCATTCCTTCGGCCGTGCTGGATCGGTTCCTGGAAACATCCAAGCTCAAGCGGCTGGAGGAGTTGCTGTCCGACATCGCGCTCGGCAATCGCATGCCCGACGTAGTTGCCAGTCAGCTGCTGGCATCGCGCGGCAAGAAGGCCGGCGGCAAGCCGCAGGTGTCGGCGCATGCGCACGAGAAGATCCGCATTACCGGCGCCGAACGCGGCGTGCTCAGTTTCGCCAACTGCTGCCATCCTTTGCCGGGCGACGACATCATCGGCTACCTGTCCTCGGGCAAGGGCATCGTAGTGCATCGCGAGGAATGTCCGAACGTGGTCGAGCTGCGCAAGTCACCGGAGCGCTGCGTGGCGATCGAATGGGATCGTGACGTGCAGGGCGACTATCGTGCCGAGCTGCGCATCGAGGTGATCAACCGCCCCGGCGTACTGGCCACCGTGGCCGCGGCGATCGCGGCAGCCGACTCCAACATCGAGAACGTGGAATACGTCGAACGCGATGCCGCTGCCGCGACCCTGCTGTTCGCGATGGAAGTGAAGAACCGCAAGCACCTGGCCGACGTGATCCGTCGCGTGCGCCGTACCGGCGTGGTCAGTGGCGCATATCGGTATCCGCTGTAAAAGCGGGGAACAGGTACCTGGAACGGGGAAGTCAGATTCGTGGCGCGATAGGTGTCTGAGGCGAATGGCGGCGCTATCATTAAAACCTCGGGTAACGCAGGCTCTACCGTTCCCCGTTCCCCGTTCCCCGTTCTTGAGGATGCCCCATGTCCCGCAGCATCATCGCCACCGAACTGGCGCCGGCCGCGATCGGCCCGTACTCGCAGGCCGTGCGCGCCGGCAATACCGTGTACTTCTCCGGGCAGATTCCGCTCGATCCGGCCACCGCGGCGCTGGTCGACGGCGACATCACGGCGCAGACGCGTCGGGTGTTCGACAACCTCACTGCCGTGGCGCAAGCCGCTGGCGGTTCGCTGGCGCAGGTCGTGCGCGTCGGCATCTATGTCACCGATCTGGCGAATTTCGCGGCGGTCAATGCGGTGATGGCGGAATACTTCCAGCCGCCATATCCGGCGCGTTCCACTATCGAGGTAGCGGGGCTGCCGAAGGGGGCGCAGGTCGAAGTCGACGCAGTGATGGTGTTGCCGTGATGGGGCCGGACTGATTTTCCTGCGCGGCCTGCACCGACAGTCGATGTCGGCATCCGGCTTACGATGCGAGACGGTGCTCGGGTAGGCTTGCACGTCATGGCCGCCCGCACCGTTCGTCCTGCTTCCCCCGCTGACACCGACTCGGGTATCGCACCGGTCAGTGTGCTGCCCGGTGTCGGCCCGGCGCTGGTCGCCGCGCTGGCACGGCTCGGGCTGGAGCGGGTGCAGGATCTCTGGTTTCACCTGCCGCTGCGGTATGAAGACAAGACCCAGGTCACTGCCATCGCCGATTTGCGCGTCGGCGAACGGGCACAGGTCGAAGGCGTGGTCGAGGCGGTCGAGCGAGGATTCCGCTATCGCCCGCAGTTGAAGGTGGCGATCGGCGATGTCAGCCAGCAGACCTTGCTGCTGCGTTTTTTCCATTTCAACCGGGCACAGGCCGAACAGTTGCTGCCGGGTACCCGGCTGCTTTGCTACGGCGAAGTGCGGCATGGTGCGCAGGGACTGGAGATGGTGCACCCGCAGTATCAGCGCCTGAGCGGTGACGATATTGCTGCCGTCGATGAACTGCTCAGTCCGATCTATCCGACCACCGAAGGACTGGGCCCGAAACGACTGGCCGGTGTGATCGGCAAGGCGCTGGCGCTGCTGCCATCGGCCGCACAACTGGAGCTGATTCCGCCCGAGTTGTGTGCCAAGCATGGCCTCACCTCGTTGCGCGATGCGCTGCTGTATGTGCATCGGCCACCGCCGGATGCGCATCTGGGTCAGCTCTTGCTCGGCCAGCATCCGGCGCAGCAGCGGCTGGGGTTCGAGGAGCTGCTGACCCAGCACCTGAGTCTGAAACGCATGCGTGCGACGGTGCGCCGCCGGCATGCGCCGAAACTGGGTGGCGACGGCGGCCTGCGCAAGCGATTGCTCAGCGGATTGCCGTTCGAGCTGACGGATGCGCAGCAGCGCGTCAGTGCGGAAGTGGCGCGGGATCTGGCGCAGACCAGGCCGATGCTGCGCCTGGTGCAGGGCGACGTCGGCAGCGGCAAGACGGTGGTGGCCGCGCTGGCCGCACTGGCTGCGGTGGAAGCGGGCTATCAGGTGGCCTTGATGGCGCCGACCGAGTTGCTGGCCGAACAGCATCTGCACAATTTTCGGCATTGGCTGCAGCCGCTCGGCATCGAGGTGGAATGGTTGGCCGGCAAGGTGACCGGCAAGGCACGCAAGCTGGCGCTGGAGCGGGTCGCTGCCGGCGCGCCAGTAGTGATCGGCACACATGCGCTGATGCAGGAAGGGGTGGCGTTTGCGCGGCTCGGGCTGGTGATCGTCGACGAGCAGCACCGTTTCGGCGTGCAGCAGCGGCTCGCCTTGCGCGACAAGGGTCGGGATGGGCAACTCGTGCCGCACCAGCTGGTGCTGACCGCCACGCCGATTCCGCGCACGCTGGCGATGAGTGCGTATGCCGATCTGGACGTGTCATCCATCGACGAACTGCCGCCGGGCCGTACGCCCGTGCAGACCATCGCGATCTCGAATGCACGGCGGCTCGAGGTGATCGGGCGCATCCATGCGGCCTGCACTGAAGGGCGCCAGGTGTATTGGGTGTGCACGCTGATCGAGGAGTCCGAGCAGCTGCGCGCGCAGGCGGCCGAAGTGGCGCATGCCGAACTGTCCGCTGCACTGGCCGGCTTCAGGATCGGCCTGATCCACGGCCGCATGAAGCCGAAGGAAAAGCAGGCAGTGATGGACGCGTTCAAGGCCGGCGAGCTGGCGGTGCTGGTGGCGACCACGGTGATCGAGGTCGGCGTGGATGTGCCCAGGGCCAGTCTGATGGTGATCGAGAACAGCGAGCGACTCGGGCTGGCCCAGCTGCATCAGCTGCGCGGCCGGGTCGGGCGGGGTGCGCTCGCCTCCAATTGCGTGCTGCTGTACCAGCCGCCGCTGGGCCAACTGGCGCGTGAGCGGCTGCAGGTGATGCGCGATACCAATGATGGTTTCCGCATCGCCGAAAAGGATCTGGAGTTGCGCGGTCCCGGCGAGGTGCTCGGTACCCGTCAGACCGGTCAGCTCAGTTTTCGCATTGCCGACCTGACCCGCGACGCACATCTGTTGCCGGCCGTGCAGCAGGTCGGCGAACACATGTTGACGGAACATCCACGGCAGACCGAGCAGCTGATCGAACGCTGGATCGGCGGCGCCGCTCGCTTCGTGCATGCATGAAGCACGGCTACTCGTGGTGCCGGTTCCGTTAAGCTAGTCCATTGCACCAACCCGATCTTTATCCGATGAGCAAACCGCAATTCCTGATTGATACCGATCCGGGCGTGGACGACGCGCTGGCGATCCTGATGGCGCACGCGCACGCCGACATCGCCGGCCTGAGCATTGCCGCCGGCAACGTGGGGCTCGAGCATACCGTGCGCAATGCGCGCACCCTGCTCGATATCATGGGCAGTACCGCGCCGGTATTTGCCGGTTGCGCCACGCCGCTGGTACGTGCGCCGGATGAAGATGCTGCGTTCGTGCATGGTGCGGACGGGTTCGGCGATATCGGTTTTCCCGAGCCGCAGGCGCCGCTGTCGGACGAGTCGGCTGCGCTGGCCTTGCTGCGATTGACCCGCGAGCGTCCGGGTGAGTTGACCTTGGTGGCGCTGGCGCCGCTGACCAATCTGGCGCTGGCGCTGCGGATTGATCCCACGCTGCCCGAGCGGGTCGCGCGGCTGGTGGTGATGGGCGGTGCGGTGACCGGCCACGGCAACACCGGCAAGGTGCCGGCGGAGTTCAACGTCGGCTTCGATCCGGAGGCGGCGCACGTGGTGTTCGAAGCGTTCCCGTCGTTCGACCTGGTCGACTGGGAGGCCACCTTGCGGCATGCCTTCGACGATGCCGAATTCGATGGCTGGCTGGCGGTCGGCGACCGGCGCGCGGACTTCTTCGGACGGATCGTTGCCACGGCGCGCCGCTACAACGCCAAGCATGATCGCAGCGGCGTGATCGCTGCCGATGCGCTGGCGATGGCGGTAGCGATCGATCCGTCGATCATTACCCGCCAAGAGACGCGTGCGGTGGCGGTGGAGCTGGATGGTCGCCTGACCCGTGGTGCCACCGTGGTCGACTGGGCCGCGCGGCTGGGCCGACCGGCGCAGGCGAACATCGTGCTGGAAGTGGATCACGCCCGCTTTGCCGCGATGGTGCGGCGCGCCCTGGGTGCGCTGGATTGATGGCGTGTCGAGACCGCTTCAGCGCTTGAATGAGCGCCGGCTTGCGGCGGAGGTCGATTTCTCGTTACAATGCCGCTCTTTTCACCACCGCTTTAGAGCCCGTCATGAAGCCTGATATCCATCCGAACTACAACCCGGTGGTGTTCCAGGACCTGTCGTCCGACTTCTCGTTCCTGACCAAGTCGACCATGTCCAGCAAGGAAACCATCAAGTGGGAAGACGGCAATGAGTACCCGCTGATCAAGGTGGATATCTCCAGCCATTCGCACCCGTTCTACACCGGCAAGCAGAAGTCGCTGGACGTCGGCGGCCGCGTCGACAAGTTCCGTCGCCGCTATGCGGGCACCGTCAAAGAGTAATCGACGGTAGCGGCCAGCCTCTGCGCTGGCCGACCACGATATCCGATTCGAAACACGGGGCGAGCGCAGGCTTGCCCCGTGTTTTTCGTGCCCGCCATTCGACCATTCGCCATCGAATGTGGATGGGGGCTTATGCGATAATGGCCGATGAGCTGGCGCCCATGGCGTCCGTTGCGTCGCATCTTTCCCCAGATGTGCGATGCCAGACATTCCCTCGCCGGGCGGCGCCGTCAATGCGGTAACCGCCGGTGATGACCCACATGAAGGAGGTTTCCGTGTCCGATTCCAAGATCGTCAAGCTGGTGGATGAGTCGAGCAACCGCAGCAGTGAGCTGCCGTTGATCAGCGGCACGCTCGGCCCGGCGTGCATCGACATCGGCACGCTGTACAAGGACACCGGTCACTTCACTTACGACCCCGGTTACGGCAGCACGGCCAGCACCAAGAGCGCGATCACCTACATCGACGGCGACCAGGGCGTGCTGCTGTATCGCGGTTACCCGATCGAGCAGCTGGCGGAAAAATCCAACTTCCTCGAAGTGTCCTACCTGCTGCTCAATGGCGAGCTGCCGAACAAGGCGCAGTTCGAGGGCTTCGAGCACGACATCACGCATCACACGATGATGCATGAGGCGCAGAAGAACTTCTTCCAGGGCTTCCACCACGACGCGCATCCGATGGCGATGCTCGCCGCGGCGGTCGCCTCGTTGTCGGCGTTCTATCACGACGACCTCAATGTGGATGACCCGGTCGACCGCAAGATGGCGGCGATACGTCTGATCGCGAAGATGCCGACGATTGCCGCTGCCTGTTTCCGTTATTCGATTGGCTGGCCGGTACGCTATCCGCGCAACAATCTCGAATACGTCACCCGTTTCCTGCACATGATGTTCGAGGTGCCGAGCGAGCCGCTGACGTTGAATCCGGTGGCTGCCAAGGCGCTGGATCTGCTGTTCATCCTGCACGCCGACCACGAGCAGAACGCGTCCACCTCGACCGTGCGTCTGGTCGGTTCCACCGGTGCCAACCCGTACGCGTCGATCGCCGCCGGCATCACCGCGCTGTGGGGTCCGGCGCATGGCGGCGCCAACGAGGCGGTGCTCAAGCAGCTCAAGGAAATCGGCACGCCGGATAACGTCGAGTCGGCGATCCTGCGCGCGAAGGACAAGAACGACAGCTTCCGCCTGATGGGTTTCGGTCATCGCGTCTACAAGAATTTCGATCCGCGCGCGAAGATCATCCGCGAGATGTGTCACAAGGTGCTGGCCGAGCTGGGCGTCAATGATCCGCTGCTCGAGGTCGCGATGAAGCTGGAAGAGGCGGCGCTGAAGGACGACTACTTCGTCGAGCGCAAGCTGTACCCGAACGTCGATTTCTACTCCGGCATCATCTACAAGGCGCTGGGCATCCCGACCGAGATGTTCACCGTGATGTTCGCGATCGCACGCACCTCCGGCTGGATCGCGCACTGGATCGAACAGCACGAAACCCCGGGATCGCGCATCGGCCGTCCGCGCCAGATCTATACCGGCGCCGACGTGCGCGATTACACGCCCACCGCCAAGCGCTGATCCGGCGAGCCTGGTTCCAACGAAAAACGCCCCGGCTTCGACCGGGGCGTTTGCGTATGCAGCTGGATTATTCGGTTCAGCGCAGGGCGGCACTCAGTCGTTGCTCGAAGTCTTCATCGCTGTCCTCGCCCAGCAGAATTTCCACCTGGGCCAGCGCGGCGCGGCGCATCGGCCGGTCGTCGGTGCGATCCAGTGGCGCCTGGCGCAGGGCATCGCGTGGCAGGACGGTGAGGTCGAACGGCAGCTCGTCGGCAGCGAACAACAGCACCGGGTACTCGGGCTGATCATCGCGGCTGTTGCGCAGTCGGCGGGTCTGCGTTTCGAACGGCACGCCGTGATCGTGCAGGTATAGCGCGACCGCATCGGGATCGTCGCTGAACACATGCAGGCAGACTGCCGAGTGCGTATCGGCGGTGCCTTCCAGCACGGCGCCGACCAGGCGCGGCTCGAACGCGGCGAGGAAACGCATCGCCTCGACCGCGGCCTCGCGGCGTTGCCGCAACAATTGCGGCTGGCTGTCGGCGAGAAACAGGCGCTGGTGTTCGCGCAGCGCCTGTTCGATCTCCAGATTGCGCGGCAACGCCTGCGTTTCGAGAATGCCCAGTCGCTCGGCGGCCTTCAGCTTGGCGTGGTGAAAATCGCGGATGCCGTGTTCGCTCATCAGGCGGGCGGCTTCCTGGGCGATGCGCAGACGATTGCGCTGCAGCCGGTCATGCGCGTGAATGCGGTGATGTTCGCCTCGGGACATGACGCGCTCCTCGTCGATCAATGGGGGCAGCAAGGACGAAGCCCGCATGGCCGGACTGCCCCGCTGGTTCAGAAGATGTCGTAGGCGTGCTGCTGATCCTGCTCCTTCTGCTGGGCGGCCTGAGTGCGCAGCCGGTCGATATCTTCCACCTTGAACATCTCGTTCATGCCGTCCGGGTCACCTGACGCAGTAGGCAGGCCATTCTGGCGGTTGATCAGTACCGTACTGATTCCCGGCGGCATCGGCAACGTGCTCGACGGCTGACCCTTCAGGGCTGCGCCCATGTAATCCATCCAGATCGGCAGCGCCGCCTTGGCGCCAAACTCGCCGTGGCCCAGCGAGCTGTAGTCGTCGAAGCCGACCCAGACCGCGGTCGACAGATCACCGTTGAAGCCGACGAACCAGGCGTCCCGATGGTCATTGGTGGAACCAGTCTTGCCGGCGAGGTCGTCGCGGCCCAGCGCCTTGGCCGCGAAGGCGGTACCACGCAGGATCACGTCCTTCATCAACGAGGTAACCAGGTAGTCGTTGCGTGCTTCGATCACCAGGGGCGCGAGTACCGGCGGATGCGCGCTTTCGCCATGCACGTCGGCCGGCAAGACGGCTTCGCCGACGCCGTCGACGCTGCTCGATTCCGCGGGTGCGGCGGCGCTGGCCAGATTGTTGGCCGGCGTCGACAGCATGTCAGCCGGTGGTGGACCGGGCGGCCGCGTATCGAGCAGGCGTTCCTGGCAGCTCCGGCAGGCGCGTGCGGGATTCGCCACGTAGACCGGCTTGCCGTTGCGATCATCGATTTCATGGATGAAATACGGCGTGACCAGGTAGCCGCCATTGGCGAACACCGCATAGCCGCGGGCCATGCTCATCGGTGATACCGACGCGGTACCCAACGCCATCGACAGGTTGGCCGGGATCGCATCGAGCGAGAAGCCGAAACGGGTGGCGTACTCACGCATGTAGCGCACGCCGACGGCATCGAGCAGGCGCACCGAAACCAGGTTCTTCGACTGCACCAGTGCTTCGCGCAGGCGCATCGGTCCGGCAAATTTGTCATCGTCGTTGGACGGGGTCCACAGGCCGTTCGGCTTCGACGGATCGGGCAGCGCCAAGGGTGCGTCGTTGATGATCGAGGATGGCGTGAAGCCGCGTTCGAACGCGCCCGAGTACAGATACGGCTTGAAACTCGAGCCGGGCTGGCGTGCTGCCATGACCGCGCGGTTGAACTTGCTGCGCACGAAGTTGAAGCCGCCGACCAGCGCCTGGATCGAGCCGTCCTCCGGATTGATCGAGGTCAGCGCCGCCTGCGCGGCGGGGATCTGTGCAAGCTGCCACTCGCCCTTGTCGTCACGCGCAAGGCGGATGACGTCGCCGCGCTTGAGCACGCTGCTGACGCTGGTTGGCGCAGCGCCGACGCGATCGTCATCGATACGCGGTCGCGCCCAGCTCATCGCGGCCAGATCGAGAACCACGTTTTCGTGGTTCGACAGGTAAATGGTCGCCTGCTTCGCATCGCTGGCCGTGACCAGGCCCGGCTGCATGCCCGCGACATTGGTGTAGCTGGACAGCAGGCTGTCGTAATCCGCTTCGCCGGCACCTGCAGGCAGATCCTGATGGGCCTCCGGTCCGCGCCAGCCATGCCGGTGGTCGTAGGCGATCAGCCCATCGCGTACGGCTTCCACGGCCGTCTGCTGGTTCTTGCTCTGCAGCGTGGTCCTGACCACATAGCCTTCGGTGAGCGCATCGTTGCCGAATCGATCGAGCACCTGCCGGCGCACCATCTCCGCCAGATAGGGTGCATCGACCTCGATCGGCTGTTCGTGCGGATAGGCGTGGTTCGGCTCGGCAATCGCCTGCTCGTACATTGGCTTGGTGATGTAGTTGTGCCGCAGCATCTCACCCAGTACCCAGTTGCGACGGGCGATGCCGCGCTTGGGATTGTTGATCGGGTTGACCACCGAAGGCAGCTGGAAGGTCGAGGCGATCAAGGCGCATTCGGCCACGGTCAGCTGATCCAGCGTCTTGCCGTAGTAGTACTCCGCCGCGGCGCCCACGCCATACGAACGGTGGCCAAGAAACATCTTGTTGAGGTACAGCTCGAGGATCTGGTCCTTGCTGAGTTCATGCTCGATACGCAACGCGATGAAGATCTCGGTGAGCTTGCGCGAGTACAGCTTCTCGGGACTCAGGAAGATGTTGCGCGCCACTTGCTGGGTAATCGTCGAGCCGCCGGGGCCCTTGTCGCCGCCGGTCACGACGACGTGCCAGCCGGCGCGCGCGATGCCGTGCCAGTCAACCCCGGGATGGTGGTAGAAATCCGCATCTTCGGCCGACAGCACCGCATGCTTGAGCAGGTCTGGCACATTTTCGATGGCTATCGGGATGCGCCGCGTCTCGCCGAAGCTGGCAATCAGCTTGCCGTCAGCGCTCAAGACGCGCAGAGGCACCTGCATGTGGTAGTCCTTGAGGTCCGCCACAGAAGGGAGTCTGGGCGCTATCAGCCAATACGCCACACCAACCGCAATAACTGCCAGGAGCAAACCGGAAAAGGCCAGGATCAATGCCCAGCGCAACAAACGCTTGATAATTCGCATGGTGTGGGGATAGCGAGACCTGAGTCAAAACATGGCAGAGTATAGATGTAGCAGTATTTGGCACATGCGGAGGGGTTGGCTAAAGCAAGGGTTGAGCCATTTGGGGTGATTCCACAAATGTGGTGGACATCACGTCAATTACTTGAGAAAGTTTCTGTAGACCGTTGCCATTACGTTAATTTTTCGATTTAATGCCATTGCGCACCCCGCCAGGATTCTGGCTACGGGCGTCAGCGGCAAGGGGGAAACACCGTGGGGCTCTTTACACCCAAGAAGCCGGCGCTGATTGGTGTCGACATCAGTTCGACTGCCGTCAAGCTGCTGCAGCTAAGTCAAGTGGGCGGTCGCTATCGCGTGGAGCATTACGCGGTTGAGCCACTGCCGCCCAATGCCGTGGTCGAAAAGAACATCGTCGAGGTCGAGGCGGTGGGCGATGCGATTCGTCGCGCGCTGGCGCGATCGGGCTCCAAACTCAAACACGCGGCGGCAGCGGTAGCCGGGTCAGCCGTGATCACCCGCATCATTCCGATGACCGGAGAGCTTTCCGACGACGATCTGGAAGGCCAGATCCAGGTCGAGGCGAACCAGTACATCCCCTATCCGATCGACGAAGTCAGCCTCGACTACGAAGTGATCGGGCCGGTACGTGACAATCCCGACATGAACAACGTGTTGCTGGCGGCCTCGCGCACCGAGAACGTCGACATGCGCGTGGCGGCACTTGATCTGGGCGGACTTACCGCCAGCGTGATCGACGTCGAGGCGTTCGCGATGGAGAACGCGTTTGCGATGGTGGCCGACCAGCTCAACGTCGGCCGCGATGCTCTGGTCGCGGTGGTCGACATCGGTGCCACCATGACCACGCTGTCGGTGCTGCGCAATCAGCGCACCATCTATTCGCGTGAACAGGTTTTCGGCGGCAAGCAATTGACCGATGAAATCATGCGCCGCTTCGGCCTTTCCTATGAGGAAGCCGGTCGTGCCAAGCGCAAGGGCGGCCTGCCCGAGTCCTACGAGACCGAGGCACTGGAACCGTTCAAGGAATCGTTGATCCAGCAGATCAGCAGGCTGCTGCAGTTCTTCTTCGCAGGCAGCGAATACAGCAAGGTCGACCAGGTGGTGCTGGCCGGTGGTTGTGCCTCGATCGAAGGATTGGGCCCGATGCTGGAAGAACAGCTTGGGGTGCCCTGCGTCGTCGCCAATCCGCTGGCCCGCATGTCGCTGTCGCCACGGGTGCAGGCGCAGTCGCTGGCGCAGGACGCGCCCGCGCTGATGATAGCGGTCGGCCTCGCCCTGAGGAGCTTCGACTGATGGCACACGTCAACCTACTTCCGTGGCGCGCCGAACGGCGCAAGCAACGCGAACGCGAGTTCTACATGCAGCTCGTTGCCGCTTTCGTGGTGGCGCTGGCTGTGCTGTTGCTGTGGATATTCTGGATGGATCAGCGCATCGACAACCAGAACGAGCGCAACGCCTACCTGCAGACCGAAATCAAACAACTCGACGTGCGCATTGCCAAGATCAAGGATCTGGAAAAGGTGCGTGAGCATCTGCTGGCGCGCAAGCAGATCATCGAACAATTGCAGGCAGACCGTTCGCAGATGGTCCACCTGTTCGACGAACTGGTGAAGACGATTCCTTCCAGCGCGCGCCTGAGCGGACTGAAGCAGAGTGGCCAGTCGATGTCGCTCGATGGCGTGGCGCAGTCCAATGCCAGCGTCGCCGAGTACATGCGCAATGTCGAAAGCTCACCGTGGATGGGTCACACCGATCTGCGCAAGACCGAAAACACCCATGACGCAACTCGCATGCCGTATGTCTTCGGCCTGGATGTGACATTGAGCCGGCCCAAGACGGATGAGGCCGATGCCAGCAAGGTTCCCGTGCAGCCGGCCGGGGCCAGTTCCAGCGCGACTCCGGCCGCGACGGCTCCGGCAATCGCCGGCACTGCCGCCAAGGCGACGACCGCTGCGCCGGCGAAGCCGGTCGATGCAACGGCGCCTGTCGCGCCTGAAGCCAAGCCAGTGACTGCGCCAGCTGCTACGGGAGGGACCAAGCCATGAAGTTCCTCGACGATATTCGCAACCTCGATCGCAACAACGTCGGTGGCTGGCCGCAATCGGTCAAGATGTTCTTCACCGTGTTGCTGTGCGCCGTGGTTCTGTTGTTCGGCTGGTATTTCTTCGTCGGTGATCAGCAGGACAGCCTGAAGACACTGGCTGGCAAGGAAGACCAGCTCAAGGCGGATTTCTCGGCCAAGCAGGCCAAATCGGTCAACCTGGAAGCGCTGCAACAGCAGCTTGACGAGATGCAGGACATGCTGCGCCAGTTGCTGCGTCAGCTGCCCAGCAAGACCGAGATGCCCGAGTTGCTGATCGACATTTCGCAGACCGCGCAGTCGGCGGGATTGGAAAGCGACCTATTCCAGCCGGGCCCGGAAACGCCGAAGGACTTCTACGCGGAGAAGCCGATTACGCTGCGCATGACCGGTACTTATCACCAGTTTGGCACCTTCATCAGTGGCGTGGCCTCGTTGCCGCGGGTCGTGATCCTGACGTTGCATGATGTCTCGCTGACCCCGAAATCGCCAGGCAAGGACGGCAGTGGAGGCGGTCAACTTGTACTGCAGGGTACCGTGAAGACCTACCGCTATCTGGACGATGAAGAGAGCGCAGCGGCAACTGCCGGTAGCAAAGGCAAGACGGGGGGAGCGAAAAAATGATGAACAAGTTTGCTCCCATCAAGCCGGCCCATGCGATACGACTCCTGCTGATGTTGGGGATCGCACTGGTACTGAGCGGTTGCACCCGTGGCATGTCGGATCTGCGCGACTGGGTTGCGCAGGAAAAGGCCAAGAAGGGTGCGCCGATCCAGCCGCTGCCGGTGATCAAGACATTCGAGACGTTCAAGTACGACGATCAGGATCGGCGCGATCCATTCAGCCCGAGTACGGCCGAGTTGCAGACCAATGCCGCGACCAGCGGTCCGCGGCCGGACGCCAATCGCGCCAAGCAACCACTCGAGATGTTCGCGCTGGACAGCCTCAAGATGGTCGGCACTGTCGGCGCAGGCGCGAGCATGGAAGTGCTGGTCAAGGATCCCGGTGGAGTGATCCATCGTGTCCATGCCAACGAGTACATGGGCCAGAACTACGGGCATATCACCGCGATCAGTGAGGACCATATCGATCTGGTCGAGCTGGTATCCAACGGTAATGGTGGCTGGATGGAACGTCCGGCCAGCATCGCGCTCGACGCGAAATAGGTAGACAGGGGCTGATGCAATGACCAACCAAATCCAATCCTTCCGGGGCCGTGTCATGCGCCATGCAAGCCGTTACATGTTGATGGGCCTGCTGATCGCCGGCGCCACCTGGGCCAGCGGTGCGATGGCAGCCACCACCACGCTGAAGAACATCAGCTACGACGCATTGCCAGGCGGCAGTGTCGAGTTGCATATGGACTTCGCCAATGGACCGGTGCCGCAACCGAAGATATTCACCACGGGCAATCCCCCGCGCATCGCGGTCGACTTTGCCGACACCGACAATGCGGCCGCGCGGCATCTCGATATCGGCAAGGGCTCGACCTCGGGCGTATCCGCGGTGGCCGCTGGCGGCCGTACCCGGGTGGTGATCGAGTTGATGCGCGAATCGAGCTACCGTTCGCGAGTCGAAGGCAGCAGCCTGATACTTACCGTCAACAATGGCAGCACGGATCAGTCCGTTACGACGGCCGCCACTATAGATCCGAGCAAGTCGTTGCCGTCTTCATCGAATGGCCCGACGATTTCCAATATCGATTTCCGCCGCGGTCCGAATGGCGAGGGTCGCGTATTGATCAGCTTCAACGGCAGCGGTGCGAATGCCGATATGACCCGCAAGGGCGACAAGCTGCTGGTCAACATCGATCATGCGAACCTGCCGGCCAACCTTGCCCAGCGTCTGGATACCATGGATTTCGCCACGCCGGTGCAATCCATCATCACGCGTGCAGGCACAGGTGGCGGTGCCCGCCTGGAAATTGCGGTCAAGGGCAATGTCGAAACCTCGGCCTACCAGACTGCCGAGCAGTATGTGGTCGAAGTGGCGCCGAAAAAAGCCGATGCCAAGGATGAAAAGCTGGCCAAGCTGGGTCAGGAGCCGAGCTATAACGGCAAGCGCGTCACCTTCAACTTCCAGGACATCCCGGTGCGCTCGGCACTGCAGCTGATCGCCGATATCTCCGGGCTCAACCTGGTGGCTTCGGACAGCGTGGGCGGCAGCGTCACCCTGCGACTGGTCAATGTGCCGTGGGATCAGGCGCTGGATGTGATTCTGCGTGCCAAGAGCCTGGACAAGCGCCGCAACGGCAACGTGGTCTGGGTCGCACCGCAGGCGGAACTGGCCAAGTACGAGCAGGACCTGGCTGACGCCAAGCTAAAGGCGCAGGATACCGCCGAGCTAATTACCGACTACGTACCAATCAGTTACGGCAAAGCGGCGGACATCGCTAAACTGCTGACCAGTGGCAGCATGCAGAGCAGTACTGGTGGTGGCGGTACTGGTGGCGCCAACGTTCAGCGCGGCTTCCTGTCGCCACGCGGTAGTGTGTCTTTCGACACGCGTACCAACACGCTGCTGCTCAACGACACGCCGGAAAAAATCAAACAGATACGTGACGTGATCGCGGTGCTGGACAAACCGGTGCAGCAGGTACTGATCGAGTCGCGCATCGTGGTCGCCACCGACAACTTCACTCGTGAATTGGGCGCGAAGTTCGGTATCAGCGGCAAGATCAACAATCCTAATGTGGGGAGCGCGCCGCCGAACGGCAACGGCAGTGGCAATGTGATCTCGATTGGCGGTCAAGACACCGGTAACGGCACCACCGGTGGCGGTCTCAACGTGAACCTGCCATCGCAAACCAAGGGAGGCAGCTTCGGTTTGGCCATCCTTGGTGCGAATTACGCGCTGGATCTGGAGCTTTCCGCCGCGCAGACCGAGGGTCGCGGCGAAGTGATCTCCAGCCCCCGCGTGATCACCGCCAATCAGCAGGAAGCAGTGATCCGGCAGGGCCAGGAAATCGGCTACGTCACGTTCCAGAACAGTGCCGGTGGCGGCGCGGGCAGCGGTACCGCGACCGTGCAGTTCAAGGACGCCGTGCTGGAGCTTAAAGTGACCCCGACGATTACTGCGGACAACCGCGTCTATTTGGCTATCAACGTCAAGAAGGATGCGCTCGCCGGTTACGTGGATGCCCCTGGCAGTGGCAAGATCCCGACCATCGACACCCGTGAGATCAACACGTCGGTGCTGGTGGACAACGGGCAGACCGTGGTGCTCGGTGGCATCTACGAAATCAACAAGTCCAATACGATTACCAAGGTGCCAGGTCTGGGTGATATCCCAGGCATCGGCGTGCTGTTCCGCAATACTGTGCGTGCAAACAGCAAGGCCGAACTGCTGATCTTCGTGACGCCGCGGATTCTGAGCGACACGCTGCAGTAGCTCCGGTCTGCACCCATGGAAAGAGGCGGCTTCGGCCGCCTCTTTTTTTGTGCGACTCGCATGGCACAGGTGGCCGATTAAACTTCCGGTGCTGGTTATGGTCTGTAGCACGCCGCCCGAGCCGCAGCGCATCGCTGCCTGGTGAGCCAAGCTGTGCCACACCGAGAACGGAAACCGATCATGGATATGCCCGAAACCCCATCGCTGAGCCGCCTGCAGCAGTCCTTCGCGCAACTGCGCGACGATCTGCAGCGTTGCATCATCGGTCAGCCGCATCTGATCGACTGCCTGCTGGTGGCCCTGCTGGCCGATGGCCATCTGCTGGTCGAGGGTGCGCCCGGACTGGCCAAGACCACCGCGGTAAAAGCATTGGCAGCCCGGATCGAGGCGGATTTCCATAGGGTGCAATTCACTCCCGATCTGCTGCCGGCCGATCTCACCGGTACCGACGTGTTTCGTCCGCAGTCAGGCAGCTTCGAGTTCGAGCGCGGTCCGCTGTTCCACAACATTGTGCTGGCCGACGAGATCAACCGTGCTCCGGCGAAGGTGCAGTCGGCGCTGCTGGAGGCGATGGCCGAGCAACAGATCACGGTGGGTCGCAGCACGTGGCAGCTGCCCGAGTTGTTCATGGTGATGGCGACACAGAATCCGATCGAGCAGGAAGGTACGTTCACGCTGCCGGAAGCCCAGCTCGACCGTTTCCTGATGCATGTGACGATCGGTTACCCGGATGCGGTGGCCGAACTGGCGATACTCAAACTGGCACGCGAACAGGCCAGTCGTCGTGCGCATCCGGTTGCCACGCCGCCGGCCTTGCTGAGCCAGTCCGACGTATTCGCGGCACGCGATGCGGCGATGGCGGTACACATGGCGCCGGCACTGGAGGAATACCTGACCCAACTGGTGCTGGCCACGCGCGATGCCGGTCGTTACGGCGCAGAGCTGAAGCGCTGGATCGCCTGGGGCGGCAGCCCGCGCGCGACCATTGCGCTGGATCGCTGTTCGCGGGCGCAGGCATGGCTGGCCGGGCGCGATTACGTGTTGCCCGAGGACGTGCACAGCATTGCCCATGAAGTACTGCGGCATCGCGTCCTGCTCAGTTACGAGGCGGAGGCCGAGGGTGTGCGACTGGATCAGGTGATCGATCGCCTGCTGGATCTCGTGCCGCTGCCGTGAACGTCGTCGCGCAACATCGCGTGGATGGCGACGGCCGCAGGCAGGTCTCGCTGGCCGAACTGATCGCGTTGCGTGCACGCGTCGGCCGCGTGCGCATGGCACCGCTGCTCAGTCGTGCGGCGCGCAGTGGTCAGCAGTCCAGCCGTCTATACGGCCGTGGCATGGATTACGCCGAATCACGCGTGTACCAGCCCGGTGACGACGTGCGTCGGCTGGACTGGCGACTCACCGCACGCAGCGGCAAGTTGCATACCAAGCTGTTCCAGGAGGATCGCGAAGGCTGCCTGCTGATCATGCTCGATACTCACGCCAGCATGCAGTTTGGCACACGGGTGCGTTTCAAGTCGGTGCAGGCGGCGCGTGCGGCGGCGGCCGCCGCATGGTACGCGGTGCGCGCCGGCGAGCGGGTCGGAGTGATGGCCTTCGGCCATGCCGAGCAACTGCTGCGTCCGCAAGCCGGGCCACGCGGTGCGCTGGCGCTATGCGGCGCGTTGGCCGAGTGGGACGCATTGCCGTCTTCGGACAAGCTCGAGCCGCTTTCCGATGCATTGGCCCGCGCATCGCGTGTATTGCATGGCGCCAGCCGCGTGTTGCTGATCAGCGATGGCTTCAGCTGCGATACGTCGGCCCGGCAACGACTGCTTGATCTGACCCGGCATGCAGGCGTCAGCGTGCTGGTAGTGGCCGATGCACTTGAACTCGCCTTGGCGCCGGCAGGTCGTTATCCGCTGGAGCATGCCGGCGAGCGCAGTGAAGTGTTGCTGCAGTCCGAACGCCAGCGTCGCGAATTCCAGCGCGCACTGGGCGCCGGCCCGACGCGGCTCGGTGAACTGGCCAAAGCGCTGGGACTGCGTTGCAGCAGCATCGACACCATGGCCGATCCTTTTGATGCCGTCACCGGCCTGTTCGGCAACGCGAGGTCGGCGCGATGATGGTGCCGCCTGTCCTGCCCGCGGCCACGCCGCCATCGGGCCCCACGTTGCGCGATATCCATCTGCCGCCCGAGCCGTCGTGGTGGCCGCCTGCGCCGGGCTGGTGGATGCTGGTGTTGTTGTTGCTGGCCTTGCTGGCCGCGCTATGGCTGTGGCGGCGGCATCGACGTGCACTGCATCAACGCCAGCAGATATGGCTCGAAGTCGATCGACTCGTATTGCGGCATCAACGCGACGGCGACCAGGCTGCACTGGCGAGTGGGCTGCATCAACTGCTGCGCCGGGTGGCGCGACGGCACGATGCGTTGGCTACGCAGCAGCGCGGAGAGGCCTGGCGACGGACCCTGGCGCGCATGCCAGTCGATACGGTCACGCTGGATCGCTTGCTGGCGCTGGATCAGCAGATCTATCGGCCGCCCTCGTCATTCGACCATGCCGCGGCCGTCACCGCTGCGCGGCAATGGCTACGACTGGCGCTGAAGCCGGCAGCATGGAAGCGAACTGCGCCGGAGCATGCGCATGCCTGAGTTCGCATGGCCGTGGGTTGTCCTGCTGTTGCCGCTGCCGTGGCTGCTGCGCCGCTGGTTGCGACCGGCCGCGCCGGGGCAGGCTTTGCATCTGCCGCAGCCGGGTGTGCGACTGGCCACGAGGGCGGGTACCCGCGTGCGTGGCGGTGCGTTGTGGTTGCTGGTGCTCGCGTGGCTGTGCCTGCTGGCGGCAGCGGCGCGACCGCAATGGGTCGGGCCGCCGCAGGCGCAGCAGCGCAGTGGCCGCGCATTGATGTTGGCGGTGGATCTGTCCGGCAGCATGCGTACCGGCGACATGCAACTGGCCGGACAGTCGGTCAGCCGTTTCGGCGCAGTCGAGGCGATTGCCGGCGACTTCATCAACCGCCGCAGCGGCGACGAAATGGGTTTGATCCTGTTCGGCAGCCAGGCCTTTCTGGTGACACCGCTGACCTATGATCTGTCGGCCGTGCGCGCGCAATTGCAAGGCGCGGCGGTGGGACTGGCCGGCACCGAGACGGCGATCGGCGACGCGATCGCGGTGGCGGTCAAGCGGTTGTCGGCACTGCCCGAACAGGCGCGCGTGCTGGTACTGCTCACCGATGGCGTCAACAATGCCGGCAGCATTGCGCCCCGCGAAGCGGCGCGTGCGGCCAAGGCGGCCGGTGTGCGCATCTACACCATCGGCATCGGCGCCACACAGATGCGCATACCGGGATTCTTCGGCAGCCAGCTGGTCAATCCATCTGCAGACCTCGATGCGGACATGCTGACCAGCATCGCCGCGCAGACCGGCGGACGCTTCTTCCGCGCCACCGACAGCAGCGAACTGGCCGATGCCTATCGTGCGATCGACGCACTGGAACCCATGCCGCAACACGGTCCGACCCTGCGTCCGCGACATGAGCTGTTCCGCTGGCCGCTGCTGGCAGCGATCGGATTGCTGTTGCTGGTGATCGTGCCGCGCCGGTTTGGCCGTGCGCGGGAGCAGCTCGCATGAGCGCGATGCTGCAGCAGTTTCATTTCCTGCGGCCGTGGTGGCTGGTCGCGCTGGCGCTGTTGCCGCTGCTGGCCTGGCTGGGTGCGCGGCGTGGTACGGCACAACTGGAATTGTCGCGACTGGTCGATGCCGAACTGCTGCCGCATCTTCTGCGCGGCCGTGTCGGCAACCGGAGCTTGCCGCTTTGGTTGTTCGCGCTGGGCTGGATGCTGGGTGCGCTGGCGCTGGCAGGGCCGACATGGAACCGCATCAACCAGCCGCTGTATGCAAGCCGCACGGCGCAGGTGGTGGCGATCTCGCTGTCGCAACACATGCTGGCGCGCGACGTGGCGCCGAGCCGGCTCGATCGCGCGCGTTACAAGGCACGCGATCTGCTGGCCAGCAATCATGATGGACTGAATGCGTTGATCGGCTATGCCGGCGAAGCCTTCGTTGTGGCGCCACTGACGTCGGATGCGAGCAGTCTCGACGACCTGCTCGATGCGCTGGCGCCAGACACGATGCCGGTGGATGGCGACAACGCCGCACTGGCGATCGAGCGCGGCGTGGCGCTGATCCACGATGCCAAGGCCAGTGGCGGTTCGCTGGTGCTGATCACCGACCAGGCCGATGCCGCCGCCGATACGGCTGCACGCAAGGCGAAGGCCGCCGGCGTGCAGGTCTCGGTGCTCGGTGTTGGCACGCTGCAGGGTGGACCGGTACCGCTGTCCGATGGCGGCTTCCTGCACGATGCGCAAGGTGACATGACCCTGGCTCGCCGCGACGATGCCGCACTCGGCGCACTGGCGGCGGCCGGTGGTGGCAGTTATGTGGCGATGACGGCGGACCACCACGATATCGACATGCTGCATGCGCAGCTGCGTGACGCACCCGCGACGGCAGCGGCTGGCCAGGTCGGTGACGAATGGCAGGATCGTGGCCCGTGGCTGTTGCTGCCGCTGCTGTTGATCGTGGCGCTGGCGTTCCGCCGTGGCTGGTTGCTGTTGCTGCCGCTGGTCGTACTGCCGATGCTGCCGGCCACGGCCCAGGCAACGACGTGGCACGACCTGTGGCAGCGTCCCGATCAACAGGCGGCGCAGGCCTTGCGGCAGGGTCAGGCGAAGCAGGCCCAACAGCTTGCGCGTGATCCGGCCTGGCGCGGCGCGGCGGCGTATCGCGCCGGCGACTACGCGGCCGCGGCGCAGGCGCTACAGCAGGCACTCGGTGGTGATGCGGCGTACAACCTCGGCAACACGCTGGCCCAGCAAGGTCGGTATAAGCAGGCGATCGAGGCCTACGACCACGCATTGAAACTCGATCCGGGCAACGCCGATGCCGAGGCCAATCGCAAGGCGGTCGAGGACTGGCTGCGCAAGCAGCAACAGCAGCAGCCGTCCGATCAGAAACAGCACGAGGGCCATAACGGCAGCAAGGAGCAGTCGTCGGCAGGCCAGCAGGGCAAGGGCGGCAAGTCGGATTCGCAGGATCAGAAATCCGCGCAGGATGGTGCCAAGCCGTCCGGGCAGCCTGATCAGGACGGCAAGTCGCAGGCGCAGGATCAGTCCGGGCAGAATTCATCAAGGCAGGACCATCCCGGCAAGGATCAGGGCGGCGGTCAACCGAAGCCGCAGACCGAACAGCAACAGGCCGAGCAGAAGGCGAAAGCGGAACAGGCGCAGCAGGCGCTGAAGCAGCAGATGGACCAGGCGTTGGCTCATCCCGCAGACAAGACGCAGACGCATCAGCTCGGCACGCTGGCGAAGGACGACCCGCAGTCGAAATTGCCGGAAGATCTGCAGCACGCCCTGCAACGCGTGCCGGATGATCCGGGTGCGCTGTTGCGGCGCAAGTTCGAACTGGAATATCAACAGCGCCACGGCGGCGCGCCGAGTGAGGATCAACAGCCGTGATGTTTCGACGATTCATCGTGGGATGCTTGCTGGCACTACTGCTGATGCCAGCACTGGCGCAGGCGACCGACGTGCAGGCGACGCTGGATCGCAACAGCGTGCAGCTGGGCGAAACCGTAACCCTGAACCTGCGCGTGCAGAATGCGAGCGGCGGCGTCGGCATGCCCGACCTGCATGCGTTGAATCAGGACTTCAGCATCCTCGGCACCTCGCAGAACAACAGCCTCAGTGTCATCAATGGCTCGGCCAGCTCGACCCTGACGATCGGGGTGGCGCTGCGCCCGAAGCATGTCGGCACGCTGCAGATCCCCGCGCTGAGCGTGGCCGGTGGCCAGACGCAGCCGTTGCAAGTGCAGGTGAGTGCGCAGGATCCGAACGCGGCCGCAGCCGCCGACAAGAACGTCTTCATGGAAGCGCAGGTCGAGCCGGCACACGGCTACGTCGGCCAGCAACTGAGTTACGTGGTACGCCTGTTCTACGCGACCAATATCGGCAACGGCGCGTTGAATGCACCGTCGCTCGACGGCGTGGAAGTGAGCCAGCTCGGCGACGACCTGAACTACGACGCCGAGCGCGGCGGTCGCAGCTATCACGTGCTGGAAAGGCGCTACGCGTTGATTCCGCAGCATGCCGGTCACTTCGAGATTCCCGCCGCAAGTTTCCAGGGCGAAGCGATCGACCCGAATGATCCGAACAGCTTCTTTGGCTCCAGCACGCCGATCTCGGCCAGCGCACCAGCCGTGTCGATCGAGGTGCAGGCAGCACCCGCCGACTGGAAGAGTGTGTGGTTGCCGGCCCGTCAACTCAGCCTGAGTCTGGATGGCTGGCCGGGTGCGCAGGAGCCGGTGCGGGTAGGACAGCCGCTGAATCTCACCATGAACCTGCAGGCGACCGGTCTGCCGTTCGAGACGCTGCCGGCACTGAGCCTGCCGGCACTGGATGGTGCCAAGGCGTATCCGGACAAGCCGGTCACCGGCACCCGCCAGGATGGCCAGTGGCTGGTCGGCCGGCGTCAGCAATCGTTCGCGATCGTGCCCGAACGTGCCGGCACGCTGACCATACCGGCAACCACCTTGCAGTGGTGGAACGTGCTGACTGATCGAATGGAAGTCGCACAGATTCCCGCGCACAGCGTGATCGTGCTGCCGGCGGTCGGCGCGGCGGCGGCCAGCCAGCCGTCCTCGCCGGCCGCGGCATCCAGCAGCGCGAGCGTCACGGCGACCACGACAGCACCCACACCATGGCGCTGGATCGCCCTGGGCAGCCTCGGCCTGTGGTTGTGCAGCGTGCTCACCTGGTGGCTGTGGCGTCGTCGTCGCGCATCATCGATTGTTGCGCCGGTGTTGGCGCGAACCTCATCGCGCCAATGCCAGCTGGCCTTCCTCGCCGCGGCGCGCGGCAACGACCCGGCAGCACAGGTGCGCAGCCTGCTGGCGTGGGCACGCGCGGAGCGGCCGGCAATCCAGCATCTGGGCGAGCTGGCAGCGGCGCTGGACGATGCATCGCAATGCACCGCGATTGCCACGCTGCAGCAGCGCCATTACGCCGGTTCGCCGATGTCCGACGACGGAGCGAGGCTGGCGCAGGTGTTCAAGCGCGGCTTCGCATGGCGTGCGGCCGATGCCGGTGATGATCACTCGGAGCTGCCGCCGCTGTATCCGTTCAAGCTGCACTGAGTGCATCCTGGAAAATCGTGCGCATGCCATCGCTGAAACAGCACAGGGTGGCATCGATCGTGTCATCGCTCGCCAGCTCGTCGCGCAGCGCGCCGACTGCCACGCTGGCGGCCTGCGCCGCAGGGTAGCCGTACACGCCGCAGCTGATCGCGGGAAACGCGATCGTGTGAAGTCGTTCTCCGCGCAGCAGCTGCAACGCATTGCGATAGCAGCGTTCCAGCAGCAACGCTTCATCGTGGTGACCACCGTGCCAGACCGGTCCTACCGTGTGGATCACATAGCGCGCGGGCAGCAGGAAGCCGGGCGTGAGGCGCGCTTCGCCGGTCGGGCAGCGTACACCTGCTGAGGATTCGGGCAGCGCGCGGCAGGCCTGCAGCAGGGCGGGTCCGGCGGCGCGGTGGATCGCACCATCCACGCCGCCGCCACCGAGCAGGCCGGGATTGGCAGCATTGACGATTGCATCCATGCGCAAGCGGGTGATGTCGGCGTTGATGACTTTCAGAGGCATGGCTTCGCGGCGGGTGGCGTCTTATGCTTCAGGCAGGCACTTGGGTGCAATGAGGTTGCAACGGATCATGGCGAAAACGGAAGACATTTCCTTCGGCTATCTGCTCAGCGATGTGACCTTGCTGTTCCGCAAGCACTTCGACCGGCGTGCGGTGAAATTCGGCTTGACCCGAGCGCAATGGCGCGCGACCAAGGTGTTGTACCACCGCGAAGGGTTGCGGCAAACCGAGCTGGCCGAGTTTCTGGAGATGGAACCCATTGCGGTGGGCCGGGTGATCGATCGGCTGCAGGCCGCCGGTTTCGTCGAGCGCCGTCCCGACCCGAAGGATCGTCGCGCATGGCGATTGCACACTACCGAGCAGGCACGGGTCATCGTTGGCGATATGGAGATCATCGCGCGTGACCTGCGCAAGGACGCCACCCGCGGTATCGGCCACGACGAGCTGCAGCAGGCGCTGGCGGTGATCGGCCGGATCAAGGACAACCTGGTGGCGCTGGAGCAACAGCCGCTGGATGACGCGCTGTAAGCAACGGGAATCGGGATCGGCAAATGCCATCGGTTGCGGTACGAGTGATGCCGTCGAGCGGCATAGTGCGAATCTCATGTCGTGGCAGGTAAACCGGAACGCTTTAGCTGCGTTTGATATCTCTTGGCTTGTCACGTTTCAGCTGTGCCAGCCGTGTCGCCTCGATCCACCAAGGCGCGTGATGTTGCCGCAAATTTGCGGAACGAAACGGCGAGTACCAGACGCATGTCCCTGAAAAAATTTTTGCTGATCGTTGCTGTGCTGGGTTTGGTTGCCTTGCTGGTTTTCTGGTACGGACATCATCGCGCGGCCAGCAACAAGCCTGCCGCGGCGCCTGCTGCCGTACCGGTGAAGGTGGCCGTGGCAACGCGCGGCGATGTGGATCTCTCGCTTACCCAGGTGGGTAGCGTCGAGGCATGGTCGACGGTCACCGTGAGTTCGTTGGTGGATGGACAACTGCAGTCGCTGGCATTCGTGCCTGGCGCGCACGTGCACAAGGGTGATGTGATCGCACAGATCGATCCGCGCCCGTTGCGGGCCCAGCTCGATCAGGCGATCGGCAATGTGGCGCGTGACCAGGCCAACCTGGTCAAGGCCAGGGCCGATCTGGCGCGCTATGCGCCGCTGCTTGCCAAGGGCTATGTCGCGCAGACCGACATCGATACGTACAAGGCCAATCTCGGCATTGCGGCGGCGGCGTTGCAGTCCGATCGCGCGGCACAGGAATTCGCCCAGACACAGCTCGGTTTCACGCGGATCACTGCGCCGTCCGATGGTGTGCTTGGTGCACCGCTGGTGTATCCCGGCGCGGCGATCACGGCCAATGCCACCGGCATCGTGGTGCTCAACCAGGTCGAGCCCGTATGGGTAGCGTTCGCGCTGCCGCAGGACAGTCTGCCGGCTGTGCGGCAAGCGCAGGTGCGCGGTGCGGTGACCGTGCAGGCGCGACTGGACGGTGATAGTGGCAAGCCGATCAGCGGCACGCTGGAATTCATCAACAATGCGGTCGACGCCACCACCAGCACGATCACGCTCAAGGCGCGTTTCGACAACGCCGACGGCCGGCTGACTCCCGGCCAGTTCGTCAACGTGACGTTGCCGACGACGCGCATCGCCAATGCGGTGTCGGTACCGGTGGTCGCGATACAGAATTCGAGTAACGGCAGCTTCGTGTTCGTGTTCAAGCCGGATGGCACGATCGAGCAGCGCCCGGTCACCACGGGTACCAGTACCGCCGATCGCACGGTGATCGACAAGGGACTGGCGGCGGGCGAGCAAGTGGTCGTCGACGGCCAGATGTTGCTGGTCGACGGCAGTCACGCGCGCGTCAGCGCCAACTGAGGCTCGCGCATGAACCTGCCGGAACTCTGCATCCGCCGACCGGTGATGACCACGCTGCTGATGGCGGCGCTGCTGGTGTTCGGCATCGTCGGTTACCCGCAGTTGCCGGTCAACGAACTGCCGAACGTCGATTTTCCGACCATCAGCATTTCGGCCAGCCTGCCCGGCGCTTCGCCGCAGACCATGGCTTCGGCCGTGGCCACGCCACTGGAGGCGCAGTTGTCGACCATCGCCGGCATCAGCCAGATGAGTTCGACCAGTGCACTGGGCTCCACCTCGATCACCTTGACGTTCGAACTGGATCGCAGCATCGACGGTGCGGCGCAGGATGTGCAGGCGGCCATCTCGGCGGCGCAGCGCCAGCTGCCGACGCAGATGCCGACACCGCCGACGTTCCGCAAGGTGAATCCGGCCGACGCACCGATCCTGTATATCGCGGTGACCTCGTCGACGCTGCCGTTGTCGACCGTCGACGATTACGGCGAGACCGAACTGGCGCAGCGCCTGTCGATGGTCGACGGCGTGGCCCAGGTGAGCGTGTACGGTTCGCAGAAATACGCGGTACGCATCAACGTCAATCCGGATCGGCTCGCCGCGGCGGGCATCGGCATCGATGAGGTGAAGAGCGCAATCGCCGCAGCCAACGTCAACCAGTCCACCGGTTCGCTGTACGGCGCACGACAGCAGTTGCCGGTCAGCAGCGACGGCCAGTTGATGCGTGCGGCGGCGTACAACAACGTGGTGGTGGCCTACCGCCATGGCGCGCCGGTACGCCTGGGCAATATCGGCCACGCCGACGACAGCGTGCAGGACGATCAGAAGGCGAGCTGGTTCAACGGCCAGCGCTCGATCCTGCTGGCGGTGCAGCGCCAGCCCGGTGCCAACACCGTCGACACGGTGAATCGCATCAAGGCGCTGCTGCCCGGCTTCTCGGCCACGCTGCCGCCGTCGGTCAAGCTCGACGTGCTGTACGACCGCTCGCAGTCGATCCGTGCCTCGGTCGACGACGTGCAGTACACCTTGCTGCTGGCGGGCTTGCTGGTGGTGTTGGTGATCTATCTGTTCCTCGGCAATCTCTCGGCCACACTGATTCCCGCCGTGGCGCTGCCGATCTCGGTGATCGGCACCTTCGGCGTGATGTTCGCGCTCGGTTACAGCCTGGACAATCTCTCGCTGCTGGCGCTGACGCTGGCGGTCGGTTTCGTGGTGGACGATGCGATCGTGATGCTGGAAAACATCGTCCGGCACATGGAAACGGGCATGACACCGTACGAGGCGTCGGTGAAGGGAGCCAACGAGATCGGCTTCACGATCATCTCGATGACCTTGTCCCTGGTCGCGGTATTCATCCCGGTGATGTTCATGGGTGGCATCGTCGGCCGGCTGTTCCACGAATTCGCGGTGACCATCAGCGTGGCGATCCTGGTTTCCGGCGTGGTGGCGGTGACGCTGACACCGATGCTGTGCAGCCGCTTCGTCAAGGCGCACGACCACGAGAAGAAGAACTGGCTGATCGCCCGTTTCGATCGCGGCTTTACCGCAGTGCAGAATGGCTACACGCGCAGCCTGCACTGGAGCATGCAGCGGCCGCGCTGGGTGCTGGCGGTATTTGGACTGAGCCTCGCGGTGACTGTGCTGCTGTTCTATGTGACGCCGAAAGACTTCATCCCCGCCGGCGACAGCGGCCAGTTGCGGGTGAATACGCAGGGCCCGGATGGCGCTTCGTTCGACCAGATGGTGGCACGCCAGCAGCAACTGGCCGAGATCGCGAGCAAGGATCCGAACGTCGCCTCGTACATGTCGTCGGTGGGAGCCGGTGGCTCGCGTGCCACCGTCAACAACGGCTCGCTGCTGCTGGTGTTGAAGCCGGCCAGCGAGCGGCAGACGCCGGACCAGATCATCGCCGAGTTGCGCAAGAAGTTTGCCCAGGTGCCCGGCGTCAAGGCTTTCATCCAGAACCCGCCAGCGATTCAGATTGGTGGGCGCCAGTCCAACTCGCAATACCAGTACACCTTGCAGTCGACCGATCTGGATGCGCTTAACAACTGGGGCAACAAGGTGACCCAGGCATTCCAGCAGCTGCCCGGTTTCCTCGATGTCACCAACGATCTGGATCTCAACAGTCCGTCGATCGAGGTGAAGGTGAATCGCGAGAAGCTGGCGCCGCTCGGGCTGACCATGGCGCAGGTGCAGTCGGCACTCGGTACCGCCTTCGGTGCCAATCAGGTTTCCACGATCTACAGCGCGGCGACCCAGTACTGGGTGATCCTGCAGGTCGATCGCCGGATGCAGAACGATCCGGCGGTGTTGTCACGGCTGTACGTGACTTCCAGCAGCGGTACGCTGGTGCCGTTGGGAACGGTCGCCAGCTTCACCCGCGAGCCGCAGGTACTCACGGTGAATCATCAGGGCCAGCTGCCGGCCGTGACGATATCGTTCAACCTCGCCTCGGGCGTATCGCTGAGCGATGCGGTGGCACGCATGAATGGCGCGATGGCCAGGATCGGTCTGCCGGCGACGATTTCCGGCAGCGTGCAGGGCACCGCCCAGGCATTCCAGGACTCGATGCATGGCATGGGTCTGCTGTTGCTGCTGGCGGTGTTCGTGATCTATCTGGTGCTCGGCATCCTGTACGAGAGCTTCATCCATCCGCTGACCATTTTGTCCGGTCTGCCGGCTGCCGGTGTGGGTGCCTTGCTCACCCTGGTGCTGTTCCACGCCTCGCTGGATCTGTTCGCCTTCGTCGGCATCGTGATGCTGGTCGGCATCGTCAAGAAGAACGCGATCATGCTGATCGACTTCGCGCTGGAGCGGCAGAACGTCGAGAACATGCCGCCGCACGAGGCCATCTTCGAAGCCTGCAAGGTGCGTTTCCGTCCGATCATGATGACCACGATGTCCGCGTTTGCCGGCACGCTGCCGATCGCGCTGGGCATCGGTGCCGGCGCGGAGACACGACGTTCGCTCGGCCTGGCGGTGGTCGGTGGACTGGTCGTCTCGCAGGTGCTGACGCTGTATCTGACGCCGGTGATCTACATCTACATGGATCAGCTGCAGCAGCGCTTTCAACGACCCGGCAAGACCAGGACGCTGCCGGCGCAGTAACTTGCAGCATTCAGTCGGCGGCAGCTAGGCTGGCTCCTCCATCAGCGAGGATACGAACATGCGCAGACCAGGATCGATCATGGCCGTACTCATGGCCGTCGCTGGCATGGGCATCGGCACCACCGCCTGTGCGGCCGCACAGGCGCAGATGGATGCCGCCGCGCTGCAGGGTTATGCCGGCAAACCATGGAACAAGGCCGCGCTGATGAACACGACAGTCGAATTGGGCCGCTATCGGAACGTGCCGGTGGTCGCCGAGTTTCCCTGTTCGGATGTATGCCCGCAGTACACCGTGCGCATCATCCATTACCGCCTGCCGTCGGATGTCTCATGCGCGAGCGTCGGTGGTGTCGAGAAGAAGGTGCTGGTGCCGGTGGCGATCACCGTGTTGCCGAAGACATTCTGCATCCCCGAGCCACTGGTGGCGTCGGGGCAGTATTACGCGAAGTAGTGCTTTGCTCCTCCCCCTGCAAAGCAGGAGGAGGTTAGGAGGGGGTTCGCTCCTGATCTTGCAGCAAAGAGCGACCCCTCCCCAACCCTCCCCTGCATTCGCAGGGGAGGGAGCAAGGCGGGATTATTCGCCGGCACCGTCATTGGCAAATGCGCCGGGCGCCGAGCCGAAGTCGCCGTCGGCCTGCGCGGCCATGTACGAGAACGCGGCGTACACCGCCACGTTCTGTGCCAGTTGCTTCGGGTCGATCTTGTCCAGCGTGTCGTTCGACGTGTGGTGCCAGTCGAAGTAATGTGTGCCGTCCTGGGTCAGCGACAGCGCGGCCATGCCCTTGCCGTGCATCTGCGACAGATCCGAACCGCCGCCACCAGGCTTCTTGGCGTCATACGCCACGCCGATCGGCGCCAGCACCTTGGCGATCTGGTCGATCGCGTCGCGTGCCGCCGGCTTCACGCTGGCGCTCATGCGCCAGACCGGGCCTGCGCCGAAGTCGGATTCGGTGCCGAGCTGAAACTTCGCCACTTCGCCGGCGTGCTTGTCGGCATAGGCGCGGCCGCCCCACAGGCCCATCTCCTCGTTCGCGAACGCGATCACCCGAATCGTGCGGTCGGGCCGTTGCGGCAGATCGTGGATCAGCTTGCCGGCGGCCATCGCAATCGCCACGCCGGCGCCGTCATCAATGGCACCGGTACCCGGGTCCCACGAATCCAGATGCCCGCCGATCGCGACCACCTGATCGGGATGCGTGCGGCCGGTGATCTCGCCGATCACGTTGGCGCCGGTGTATTCACCGACCACGCCGCAGTCCAGATCCAGCTTCAGCGTGACCGGTTTGCCATAGGCCAGGATGCGCTCGAGCTGATCGGCGTCGGGGTTGGACAGTGCGGCCGCGGGAATCGCCTTGGCCGGATCGCGGAAGCCGGTCACGCCGGTGTGTGCAATCCGCTGGTCCGCGTCGGTGCCAGCCGAGCGCAGCAGAAAGCCGGCGGCGCCCTTGGTTTGCGCAAGCACCGGCCCGCCAGTGCGTACGGCCGAACCCATGCCGTAATCGTGACCGTCCCTGGCGCGCTGCATGCGATAGCCGATGTACACGATCTTGCCTTTCACGCTGGCCGGGTCGGCTGCCTTCAGCGCATCCAGGCTGTCGAACTTCACCACCTGGGCGGTGAGTCCACCCTTCGGCGTGCCTGGCGAATAACCCAGCGCGCTCAGTACCAGCGACTGCGGGAACGGTGCGACGATCGCCGCGTGCTCGCTGCGGCGTACCCACAGCGGATACTTCACCTCTTCGGTGTAGACCTTGTCGTAGCCGAGCGCCTTGAACTTCGCCACGGCCCAGTCGCGGGCGCGCTGGTCGGCGTCGCTGCCGGCCAGGCGCGGGCCGATTTCGGTGGTCAGCGACTCGACGATCCGGTAGCCGGTGTCGTCGTGCATCGCCTTGTCACGCAACTGTTCGGCCGTCTTTACGGCTGTGGCGGAAATGGTGGTAGTCGGATTGGCGGCGCTGGCGATACCAGTGGCCAGCAGCAGGCTGGCGGCAAGCAGGGTGAGGGTAACAGGGCGCATCGGGGAACTCCGCAGGATGAGTTCCGATTATGGCGCGGCCGTCAGCCATCGCTTAGGCCATAAGTCATGCCTCTCGCAGAAACGTCGAGGGCCGGACCACAGGAAGTGGCCCGGCCCTCGGGGATGCATCGTCGCCTTACGCCTTGTTCTTCAGCAGATCGCGGATCTCGGTGAGCAGGGCCACGTCGGCCGGCGGCGCGGCCGGTGCCTCTTCCTGTTTCTTCTGCATGCTGTTGATCATCTTGACCACCACGAAGATCGCGGCCGCGATGATGAGGAAAGTGATGATGGTGTTGATGAAATCGCCATAGCCCACTGCGACTTCGGCGATCTTGTGCTTCGGATCACTGTCATCGCCCGGCTTGAGCACCCACTTCAGCTGACTGAAATCGATGCCACCGGTCAGCATGCCGATCGGCGGCATGATGATCTTGTCGACCAGGGAACTGACGATCTTGCCGAACGCGCCGCCGATGACAACACCGACCGCCAGGTCGACGACGCTGCCGCGCATGGCGAAAGCCTTGAATTCCTGCAGCATGCTCATGCTTTTTCTCCGTGGATTGGGCCGAATGGCCTATGGACTTTAGCGTAGGGCTGTGAGCACGCACAGGGGTCTGACACGGGAATTCAGACGACCCGGCCGTCCAGTTCGGCGACTCCCACCAGCTCGGCATGGAAGCGGTCGCCGCGCTGCAACGCAGCAACGCCGGCCGGCGTGCCGGTGAAGATCAGGTCACCGGCTTTCAGCTCGAACAGCGTGGACAGCGCCGCGATAATCTGCGGCACGCCATGCACCATCTCGCCGAGCCTGGTCTGCTGGCGCAGCTCGCCGTTCACGCTCAACCGCAGCATGCTGTCTGCAGTCAGTGCCACCTCGGCGGCCGGATGCAATGCCGAGACCGGCGCGGAGTGATCGAACGCCTTGGCCACGTCCCATGGATGTCCCTTGGCCTTGGCCTGCGCCTGCAGGTCGCGGCGGGTCAGATCCAGCCCCACGCCGTAGCCCCACACCAGCGCGGCGGCCTGCTCAGACGTGAGATCGTGGCCGCCAGCACCGAGCGCCACCACCATCTCCACTTCGTGATGCAGGTCGGCGGTGGCTTGCGGATACGGCACGTCGGCGCCATCGCTGACCACCGCATCGGCCGGCTTGCAGAAGAACATCGGTGCGGCCTTGTCCACGCTGGCACCCATCTCGCGCGCATGCTCGGCGTAATTGCGGCCGATGCAGAACACTCGGCGGATCGGAAAACGCAGGTCACTGCCACTGATCGGCAGGCTGGGAATGGCGGGAGCGGCGATGGCGTAGGTCATGCCGGCAAGCGTAGCAAAGCGTGTGGACGCCGTCGTGCCTCCGGCTCGGATCCGTGCGAGGTGTCAGCTGCACCGCGAGGAAGGTTGTTCCTTGAGCGGCTCCAGGCAATCGCGCAGCAATTGCCGCAACGGCAACTCGGGCCCGGTCGCCGGGGATTCCAGGGAGTCTCCGGGCGGATGTCGATTTTCTACGATCACGTTCGTCGTCATGGAAAGCACCCTTTCTTCACCAAGGCGACCCACAATGAGCTCGCAGCTCCATACCCGGCCACGGCAACCGCCCGGGTGACACCTGTCATCGACGATGGCTGATGCTGCACCCTGATCGTGCCACGGCCGATCGGCCAATCTTGCATCTATCGAGCAACCGGCATGCCGGGCGGGGAACACGAGTGGACAACGCCGAACTGTTGAAGGAACTGCGCATCGAGCGCCATCAACGCGACGATCACGATCGTGGCGCGGGGCGTTGGCCTTGGCTCATCGGTGGCGTGATTGTGCTGCTGGTCCTGCTCGGCGGCGCCGGCTGGCTTCTGTCCGGCCATCACGCCGTGGCCGTGCAGACTGCCACGGTGATCGCACCCAGCTCCAACAGCGAGGCCGGTGCGGTGCTGCAGGCGACCGGTTATGTCACCGCGCGGCGGCAGGCCACGGTATCGGCACAGATCACCGGCACGCTGACCGCGGTGCTGATCGAGGAAGGCGATCACGTCACCAAGGATCAGGTGCTGGCACGGCTGGACGACAGCGGCTACAAGGCCAATCTCGAGGCCGCGCTGGCCCAGGCCGAATCGGCCCATGCACTGGTGGCTCAGTATCAGGCGCAGCTGGCACAGGGTGAACACGATGCCGCGCGCCAACAGACGCTGGCGGCAAAGGGGCTGGTTTCCGCGCAATCCGCCGAGCAGGCGCGTACCCAGGTTGATACCTTGCGCGCCCAGCTTGGTGCGCAGCAGAAACAGGCCAAGTCGGCCGATGCACAGGCGGCAGTAGCGAAGGTGAATTTCGATTACACCGTGGTGCGTGCGCCGTTCACCGGTGTGGTCACCACCAAGGATGCCCAGGTCGGCGAGATCATCTCGCCGCTGTCCGCGGGTGGCGGCTTTACCCGCACCGGTGTAGGCACCATCGTCGACATGGATTCGCTGGAAGTCGACGTCGACGTCAACGAGGCCTATATCGGCCGGGTCAAGCCGGGCATGCCGGCCGAGGCCGTGCTGGACGCGTATCCCGACTGGAAGATTCCCGCCCACGTGGTCGCCATCGTGCCCACCGCCGATCGCGGCAAGGCCACCATCAAGGTACGCGTGGCGCTGGAAAAGAAGGACGCCCGCGTGGTGCCCGACATGGGGGCGCGGGTGTCGTTCCTGGAAGAGAAAACGGAAGCCACCACGCAGGTGCCGAAAGGCGCGCTGGTGCCGGCCACGGCGATCGTGCAACGCGACGGCCACAGTGTGGTGTTCGTCGTCGACGGCAACGCGGTGCGGCAACGCACGGTGAACCCGGCGACGCAGGCTTATGGCGAGCTTCGCCTGCTGCCGGCGGCAGTGAAATCGGGCGACAGTGTGGTGATCTCGCCGCCGGTCGAGTTGCACGACGGTTCGGCCGTCCAGATGAAAAAACCGTAGTTCTTTTTTTGCGGGAGCGACTGGGATCGCTCCCGCAACAGCTCACACATCCGCAAGGCATTCATCGGAGAAGCACATGGGCACATTGATCGATATCCAGAATCTCGCCAAGACCTATGAGCGCGGCAAGCAGAAGGTCGAGGTGCTGCATCACGTCAACCTGGCGATCGCCGAGGGCGACTTCCTCGCGTTGATGGGGCCGTCCGGCTCGGGCAAGACCACCTTGCTGAACCTGATCGGCGGCCTCGATACGCCGAGCGCCGGCAGCATTACGGTGGGCGGCCAGCGTATCGACCAGCTCGGCGGCGGCGCGCTGGCGAAGTGGCGTGCGTCCAACGTCGGCTTCGTGTTCCAGTTCTACAACCTGATGCCGATGCTGTCGGCGCAGCGCAATGTCGAACTGCCGCTGCTGCTCACCAAGCTCTCCGGCGCGCAGCGCAGGAAGAACGCCTCGATTGCGTTGCAGCTGGTCGGCCTGGCCGATCGCGCCAGCCACAAGCCGAGCGAACTCTCCGGCGGCCAGCAGCAGCGCGTGGCGATTGCCCGCGCCATTGTTTCTGACCCGACCCTGCTGGTCTGCGACGAACCGACAGGCGATCTCGATCGCCAGTCGGCCGAAGACGTGCTCGGTCTGTTGCAGCAGCTCAACCGCGAACACGGCAAGACCATCGTGATGGTCACGCATGATCCGAAGGCGGCCGAATACGCCCGCCATACGCTGCATCTGGACAAGGGCACGCTTGTCGAACAGGCAACGGCGTGAGGACTCAACGATGAAATACCTTCATCTGATCTGGGCTGCGCTGTTCCGGCGCAAGACCCGCACGATACTCACCCTGGTGTCGATCATCGCCGCGTTCCTGCTGTTCGGCATGCTCGATGCGGTGCGCACGGGATTCGACCAGGCCGGCAACAGCGCCAATGGTGCCGAGCGGTTGCAGACCGGCTCCCGGCTTTCCTTCATCCAGACCCTGCCGCAGTCGCTGGAAGCGCGGATCGCGCAGGTGCCGGGCGTGAAGATGGTGACCTACGCGAACTGGTTCGGCGGTGCCTACCAGGATCCGCACAACCAGGTCTTCAGCTTTGCGGTGGAGCCGAACTACCTTGATCTTTATCCGGAGATGCAGGTGAGCGCGGCCGAGCGCAAGGCATTCGACAATACGCGTACCGGCGCACTGGTCGGCGAGAAGCTGGCTGAGCGATTCCACTGGAAGGTGGGCGACAAGATCCCTATGCAGTCGACGATCTTCCCGAACCACGAGGGCAGCAAGAACTGGACGTTCGACATCGTCGGCATCCTGCACTCGAAGGACAAGAAGTCCGGCGGTTTCTACGACCAGATGTTCCTGCTGAACTGGAAGTACTTCGACGAGACCACGCCGTACAACCGTGGCCAGGTCGGCTGGTATGTCACGCGGGTCACCGACGTCAACCAAGCCGATCGCGTGGCCAAGGCGATCGATGCGATCTCGGCCAACTCCGATCATGAAACGCGCACGCAGACCGAGGCGGCGGCGACGGCCAACTGGATGAAGCAACTGGCCGACATCGGCCTGATCGTCAGCTCGATCATGGGTGCGGTGTTCTTCACGCTGCTGCTGCTGTCGGGCAACACCATGATGCAGGCGGTGCGCGAGCGCACCTCCGAGCTGGCGGTGCTGAAGACGATCGGCTTTTCCAGCCACAGCGTGCTGGCGATGGTGCTGGCCGAGTCGGTGCTGCTGCTGTTGCTCGGCGGCGTACTGGGCCTTGGTCTGGCGATGCTGATGGTGGGCGGTATCCAGTCGAAAATGGGTGGCGCGATACCGATGGCCCCGGTGGATGCCGGCATCTGGCTGCATGGTTTGGTGTTGATGATCGCCGCCGGCCTGCTGGTCGGTGCTTTGCCCGCGATGCGCGCGATGCGTCTGAACATCGTCGATGCACTGGCCGGGCGCTGAGGAGAACGACCATGTTTCTGCATTCCCTGATGTTGTTGTTCTCCGCCATTGCGTTGCTGTCGACCGCACTGCTCGTGCTCTGGATGTTGCTCACCCGTCAGGGCCGACAGGCGGTGTCGGTCACTGCGGTCGGCATCAGCACGTTGCGGCAGCGACTCGGCATGTCCTCGGTGATCGTGATCGGCATCGCCGGTGTGGTGGCTGTGCTGGTCGCATTGCTGGCGATGGGCGATGGCTATCGCGAAACGCTGAGCAAGACCGGTAGCGCCGATACCGCCATCGTGATGCGTGGCGCCTCCGCCTCCGAAGTGATGTCGGTGCTCGACCATGACAGCGTCACGCTGATCCCGCAGACCGCAGGCATCGCCAAGGATGCCAAGGGGCTGCCGATTGCCTCGCCCGAATTGGTGGTGGCGGCGAACTTGCCGATCAAGGGTGGTCAGGCGGATGACGAGGGCAGTGTGCAATTGCGCGGTGTAGGCGATCAGGCCTGGGCGGTACGCCCGAATCTGAAGATGGTCGAAGGCCGCAAGTTCACCCCCGGCATGCGCGAACTGATCGTCGGCAAGGGTGCGGCAAGGCAATTTGCCGGTCTGGAACCGGGTCACGAGATCCGGCTCGGCAGCCAGCTGTGGACGGTGGTGGGCGTGTTCTCTTCCGGCGATGCGATGGATTCGGAAGTGTGGGGGGATGCCGGAGTGGTGGCCGATACCTATCGCCGCGGCAGCAGTCGCGCGTCGGTCACGGTGAAGCTGGCCGACCCCGCTGCGTTCGACGCCTTCAAGGCCACGCTGGAGGCGAATCCGCAGCTGAAGGTGGATGTCAGCACCACGCTCGACTACTTCAGCAAGCAGTCCGAAGGCATGAGCACCTTCCTCACCATCATCGGCATCGTGGTCGGCTCGATCATGGCGATCGGTGCCATCTTCGGCGCGCTCAACTGCATGTTCGCCGCGGTCGCGGCACGTGCACGCGAGATCGCCACGCTGCGCGCGATCGGCTTCCGCGGCCTGCCGGTGGTGGTGGCGGTGATGCTGGAAACCATGTTGCTGGCCCTGCTCGGCGGCGTCATCGGCGGCCTGCTGGCGTGGCTGGTCTTCAATGGCTACAGCGCCTCCACGCTTGCCGCCGGTTCGGTCGGCAAACTCAGTTTCGAGTTGAGGGTTTCTGCCGAACTGTTGTGGGTCGGCCTGCTGTGGGCGCTCACGATCGGCTTTATCGGCGGTCTGTTTCCCGCGGTGCGCGCGGCGCGATTGCCGGTGACCACGGCGCTGCGCGAACTGTAACGTCGATCGGCGGGAGCGCATGCATGCGCTCCCGCCATGTCGTCTACGGCATCACCGGCGGCACGTAAGTGAGCGTCAGCCCCAGCAGCCAGAGCATGCCCAGCACCAGCGGCACGTGCACCACCAACTGCATGAAGGTGTAGCCGACCACATCGCGCGCCTTCAATCCCAGCACGCCCAGCAGCGGCAGCATCCAGAACGGATTGATCAGGTTCGGCAATGCTTCGGCGGCGTTGTACACCTGCACCGCCCAGCCCAGATGCACATGCAGATCGTTCGCCGCCTGCATCACGTACGGCGCCTCGACCAGCCACTTGCCGCCGCCGGACGGCACGAAGAAGCCGAGGATCGCCGAATACGCACCCATCACCGCCGGGAAGCTCCCGGTGCCGGCGACGTGCACGAACAGGTTCGACAGACGGTGTGCCAGCGTGGCGCCATCGGTCCCGGGCACATGAGTCAGTATCGCGGCAATGCCGCCGTACAACGGAAACTGGATCAGCACGCCGGAGGTGCTGGGTACCGCGCGACTCACCGCATCGAGAAAGCTGCGCGGACGCCAGTGCAACAGGATGCCCAGCGTGAGGAACAGAAAGTTGTAGGTGTTGAGGTTCGCGATCGCGCTGATCGCCGGCTTGCTGGCGAACTCATGGCCGAGCCAGCTCAGTCCGAGCACGCCGATCGCCAGCGACAGCAGCGGGCTGTATTCCAGCCACTCGCCCGGACGCGTGCGTGGCGGCAGTGCCGGTGTCGAGGTTTCGCCCACGTCGAAATCCTGCGCGGTGCGCGCGTTGGCCTCCGACGGCGCGGTGGTCCAGCAGATCAGCAGCGACACCACGATCAGCACGCCGGTCAGCACGAACGATTGCCACAGGAAGATCGTCTCGCTGAAAGGCAGCACGCCGGTGATCGCCAGCAGGCCCGGCGGCATGCTGGCCGGGTTCGCCTGCAACTGCGCCGCCGATGACGACAGTCCCATCGCCCAGATTGCGCCGAGGCCGAGATAAGCGGCCGCACCGGCAGCGCGATAATCCATGCGCAGGTCGGTACGCCGCGCCAGCGCACGCACCAGCAATCCGCCGAACACCAGCGAGAAACCCCAGCTCAGCAGCGACGCCAGCATGCTGACCAGCGCCACGTAGACGATCGCGCTGCGGCCTGTGCGTGGTGCGCGTGCCAGCACGTCGATGAAGCGTGCCACCACCGGCGCAGTGGCCAGCACGTAGCCGCCGATCACCACGAATGCCATCTGCATGGTGAACGGGATCAGGCTCCAGAAACCGTCGCCGAACGCGCTCACCGCCGCGGTGGGCATGGCGCCGAAAGCGAATGCGGCCAATGCCACCACCACCACGCCGAGCGCAGCGAACACCCATGCGTCGGGGAACCAGCGCTCGGCCCAGGCTGCGCTGCGCAAGGCTGCGCGCGCCATCCATCCGTCTTGCGATGCGTTCATGTGGCTCTCCGTCGGTGATCGCGACATCGTCGCGCCCAACCGGGCGCACGAGCAAGCCGACATAGGTCGTAAACAAACGCTGTCGCAGGTGGCGTCTCGTCTTAACCTCCCCCTGCTTGCAGGGGGAGGTTAAGACGAGATGGCGCAGGGTGGCGGGGAGGTCAAGAACAAGAGCAACCCCTCACCTGAAGGACTCCCTTCGGTCGCCCAGCCCTCCCCGGCAAGCAGAGGAGGGAGCAAGGCTGGCGGCTCTGATCGTTCCTCTCTGTGCTTGCAGGGGAGGGAGCAAAGCTAACGCCTCTGCTTCGCCAGTGTGATCACTGCCACGCCGAACAGGATGATCGCCATGCCGGCGAGGTCGTAGGGGCCCACGTGTTCGCCGGCCAGCAAGATACCGAACAGTACCGCCACCGGCGGATTGACGTAGGCGTAGCTGGTGGCCACGGCCGGCCGCGCGCGCTTGAGCACATACAGAAATGCACTGAACGCGATGATCGAGCCGAACACGGCCAGATAGAGCAGCGCCAGCGTGGCCCGCGTGGTCGGATGTGCCGGCAGCCGTTCGCCGCTGACGAAGCCGACCAGCAGCAACGCGACGCTGGCGCAAAGCATCTGCGCGGCGGTGTTCATCGGCCCCGGTGGCATCTCGCGGCGCCGGCTCCAGGCCGAGCCGAACGCCCAGCACATCGCGGCGACCAGCAAGGCCAAGGCACCGAGGCGTGAGCCGGACAGGCTGCTGCCCAGGTTCAGCACGATCACGCCGGCGAAGCCGATCGCCAGGCCGATGCTCTCGCGCCGGTTCGGCCACTCGCCATACATGCCGGAAAACAGCGCGGCGAACAGCGGCATGCTGGCCACCGCCACGGCGGCGATGCCCGAGCTCACGCGTTCCTCGGCAAAACACACCAGGCCATTGCCCATCCCGAGCAGCAGCAGACCGGTGAACGCGGCATTGCGCCATTGCAATGGTGTCGGTGGCGCCATTCCGCGCAGCCGCAGAAAGCCGTACAGCGCCACGCCGGCACACAGGAAACGCACGCCGGCGAGCAGGAACGGCGGATAGCTTTCCAGCGCGTAACGGATGCCCAGATAGGTCGAACCCCAGATCACGTACAGCGCGAACAGCGCCAGCGGTATCAGGAAGCGCGGATCGCTCAGGCTGCGCGGCGTTTCAGCCGAAGCACTGGCAGAGGTATCGGACATGGGGTGGGATCGTGTGGGGACGACGCATTATCCGCGAGCCCACTGCGCTTGTCGCCAAGCGGCTTCCCCGTCATGGGGCAACTTTGGTCGAGATGCTGGCGCTCAGTGCGCGACCGGACGACCCTGCCGGATCACCACGAACTCGCCTTCCAGCACGGCTGGCTGATGATGGGCCGCGTTCGGCGCAGCGGGCTTCACCGGAGCGCGGCCGAGCTTCCACTGACGCACGGCCAGCAGCACGACACTGCCAACCAGCAGCACACCGGCGACCACCAGTCCGAATACCAGCAACACGCCAACCAAGGCCACGCCCAACAGCAGCGACAAGGCACGAACCAGCGGATGGCGAGGGCGACGTATGGAAGGTATGGAAAAGTGCATGTGTTAAAAATCCGTATGGTAAAATCAACGACTTACGCGTGTAACGATGGGGCCATCCGGCCCCCGAGGCAAGTGCCGATGGATACAGTTTTCCCCGTCCAACCTCTATGCCGGCTGGACGAGATTCCCGATGGCGGTGCCACCGCGGTCGAAGCCATGCTGGCCGATGGCGAGGCCGATCCCGAACAGAGCAGCGTGATCCTGTTGCGGCGAGGCGAGCAGGTGCGCGGCTATCTCAACATATGCCCGCATACCGCTCGCCGGCTGGACTACGCCCCCGGCAAATTCCTGCTGAAGAACGATACCCTGATCTGCGCCGTGCACGGCGCCACCTTCAACCAGGCCGACGGTTTGTGCATCGCCGGCCCCTGCCGCGGCGAACATCTGCGCGAGGTTGCGGTGCAGGTTCAGGACGGTGTGATTCATTTGCTGCCGAGGGCCTGATTACGTCGTGCAGGCAGTTGTCGGCGACTTCCCGCTGTCTGATCCTGACGACGGGATGGTCATGACCGGCACGATGCTCGTCAGACGCGCGCGAATTGCATATCGGATCAATGGAACATCAGATTGATCGCGAGCAAGGTCACCACGAGTACCAGCACGGTGAGCGGTGCGCCGACGCGCAGGAAATCCTTGCCCTTGTAGCCGCCGGGGCCGGTGACCATCATCAGCGCCGGATGGCCGGAGCTGAGCAGGAAGGTGTTGGACGAGGACACCGCCACAATCAGCGCATAGGCCGACGGATTGCCGCCGGTGGCGACGGCGACGCTGATCGCGATCGGCACCATCATCACGGTGGCGCCAACGTTCGACATCACCTGCGAGAACAGCAGGGTGAGGATGGCCAGGCACGCCTGCAGCACCCACGGCGATGCGCCGCCCAGATGTTCCAGCACGACTTGTGCGATCCATGCGGCGGTGCCGGTGGCGTCCATCGACCAGCCCAGCGGGATCAGGCACGCGGTGACGAAAATCGTCTTCCAGTTGATCGCCTTGTATGCCTCGTCCATGTTCAGCACGCCGGACAGCAGCATGCCGATCGCACCGGTCATCATCGCCACCGACAGGTCGAGGTTGGTGAACAGCGCCAGGCACTTGGCCAGCACGAAGAAGCCCACTGCCTGCCAGATCTTGCCGGGGCGCTGCTCCTCCTTCGGGATATCGGTGACGACGACCAGGTCCTTGTCTTCCGCCGCCAGCGCCAGGTCGCGCCAGTTGCTGTGCAGTACCACGGTGTCGCCGGCGCGCAGGCTGACGCCGCGCACATCGTCGCGGAATACCTGCTCGCCGCGGGTCACCGCCAGCACCGAGATGCCGAAGCGCTTGCGCAGTCGCAGCTCGCCGACGGTGTGCTTGATGAAGCGCGAGACTGGCGGAATCACCACTTCGGAAATGCCAGCGCGGGTCGGGTTGAACAGCTCGCCGAGCTGGCGCATGCGGGTCGACAGTCGGCACAGCTGGTTGTTGGCGAACTGGGTCAGCTGCTCACGCGGACCGAGTACACCAAGCACCGAGCCGACCCAGATCACATGATCGGCCGGCGGCGCCATGCGCGCGTCGTTGCCACTCTTGATCGCCAGGATCAGCGGCGCACCATGCAGCTGCTCAACTTCGCCGATGCTCATGCCGACCAGCGGACTCTCCGCGGTGACGGTGAGTTCGGCGGTCTCGCCGCCGATGCCGTAAGTCTCGGCGAAGTAGCTCTCGGTGCGCCCGGGCGTCACCTTCAGCCGCTCGTCCTCGTGGCCGGGCAGCAGCTTGCGGCCGAAAAAGTAGAAATACGCGACGCCGAGGATGGCCAGGGTCAGGCCGATCGGAGTGACGCTGAACAGGCCGAACTTCGGGATCGTGTGCGCGCCGGGCGGCAAGTTCACGTTGGCGCTGGCGATCAGGTCGTTCAGCACGATCAGCGGGGAGTTCGCGATCAACGTCGTGTTGGTCGCGGTGAGGATGCAGAACGCCATCGGCAGCAGCAGTCGCGACAACGGCACACCGGTGCGTGCGGACAGCCGGCTGCTGACCGGGATCATCAGCGCCGCCAGCGCCTGGCTGGGAATCACCGCACTGAACAGGCTGGCGACCAGGTTGATCACCACGCCGAGTCGCGACTCCATGCCGCGCGCCATGCGCATCACGAAGCGTGCGGTGAGGTTGAGCACGCCGGCGCGATCGAGCCCTTCCCCCATGATCATGATCGCGATGATCGCGATCACCGCGTTGCCGGCGAAACCGTTGAACACGCGTTCGGACGGGATCAGGCCGGTGAGGCCGATCACCACCACCACCAGCAGCGCGACCATGTCGGCGCGGATCCACTCCAGCACCAGCATCAGCATGGTGAAGCCCACCAGCCCGAGTACCAGGATCATTTCGGGGGTGAGCGAAAGTCCCACTAGCTGACGTCCCGGAAGGGCAGCGGGCTATGGCGGATACGGCGGGGCAGTGGAAGCTTCACGCTGCGTCGATTCGTCCCTGGATGAGTGGCGTGAGTATAAGCGGGCTGATGCGACGGCTGGTGAACCTAGGGCCAAGAACGACCCCACCCCAGCCCTCCCCTGCAAGCAGGGGAGGGAGCACAGCGCGGTGGCATGAGAGTACCGGCTTTTGCTCCTCCCCCTGCTGGCAGGGGGAGGTTGGGAGGGGGTAAAGCTCTTCGCTCACACCAAGCGAAGGACTTGCCATGCAGCGCATATGGATCAATGCCCGGCGGTTGCGGAATCAAAGCACCGACGCCGAGCGTCGCCTGTGGTCCTTCTTGCGACGGCGGCAACTGGCTGGCCATAAATTCCGGCGCCAGTATCCACTGGCCGGTTACATCGTGGATTTCGTCTGCGTGCCGGCGCGGCTGGTGGTCGAGCTGGATGGCGGGCAACACCTTGATGCGCTGACATACGACGAACGTCGCACCGGGGCTTTGCAGCGTGAGGGTTATCGCGTGCCGCGCTTCTGGAACGACGATGTGCTGCTGCGTACGGAGGATGTAGTGGCGGAGATTTTTCGGGCGCTGGAGGGTGAGGCAAAAGCCTGACCCCTCCCCTATAAGGACTCCCTGCGGTCGCCCAACCCTCCCCTGCGACCGAAGGAAGTCCCTTGAGGGGCAAGCAGGGGAGGGAGCCAAACGCGCTCTGTACCCTCCCCTGCGAAGTAGGGGAGGGTTGGGGTGGGGTCGCTCTTCGCTCAAACCCTCCGATACAACAAATCCCACACCCCATGCCCCAGCTTCAACCCGCGCCGTTCGAAGTGGGTCTCGATGCGCCACTCGGGTTTCTCGGCGTACTGGCCGGGGCCGAGCTGGTTGCGCCAGGCCGGTGCGGCTTCCATTACCTCGAGCATGTGTTCGGCGTAGGCCTGCCAGTCAGTGGCCAGGTGCAGCAGGCCGTTCGGTGCCATGCGCGAGGCGAGCAGTTCGACGAACTCGGGCTGGATCAGTCGGCGCTTGTTGTGGCGTTTCTTGTGCCACGGGTCGGGGAACCAGATGCGGACTTCGGCCAGGGTGCCGGGCGCGATCTCGTGTTCCAGCACTTCGACGGCGTCATGCTTGTACAGCCGCACGTTGCCGGCATCGCGTGCGGCCAGCGCATTCATCAGCCGACCGACACCGGGGCCGTGCACTTCGACGCCGAGGAAGTCGCGCGCCAGGTCGTGCTCGCTTGCCCAGGCGAGCGCCTCGCCGTTGCCGAAGCCGATCTCCAGTACCAGCGGTGCGTGACGACCGAATTTCGAGGCGAAGTCGTGCGGGGTGCCGCCAGAATCGGTACCGAAGTCGATGCCGTAGCGCGACCACAAGGTGTCGAACGCGCGTTGCTGCGCTGGCGTCATGCGCCCTTCGCGCAGCACGAAGCTGCGGATGCGGCGCATGTATTCCGGTGTGGAGTCGTCGTGGTCGGGGGTGTCGATCTTGGGCATGCGCGCATTGTAGCGGCAGGCGTCGGGAGTGCCGACGCGAGCCGTTGCCCCACTCCGATTTCCACAGCAGCCGGGGAAGGTCGGAGTGGGGAGCCGCTACGTCTCAGTGCTGCTGTGCGTCGTCCCTCACTCGCGGTGCGGGCTTTTGCGCGGGTCGCGATTCGCTGCGCTGCGGACGAGGCGTTTCGGCGCGCTGCTGCGGTGGCTGGAAAGTCGGGCGCGGCGGCTCATTGCGGGTCGGGGCGGCCATCGGCTGCGGCTGCTCGCGCACGTAGTTGCGTGGCGCTGGCTCGGCACGCTGGAAGCGCGGCTCGTCGGTGTTGCGCGTCGGTGCGACAGGACTCGGCGGCTCCTGCTGCACGGTGCGATGGGACTGGAGGCGCTGGAATCGTTCGTCGCTTGCAGGCACGTTCCGGTTGACGGGAGCCTGGTCGGCACGCTGGATCTGCGGCACCTGCGGCAGTGTCGGGTTGTTGCGGTAGGCCGGACTTGGCTGGTTTTCGTCGGCGCCGGATAGGTAGCTGACGCCCGGCCGCGGCACCGATTCGCGCCGATCGACGTTGTCGCGTGGATGGGCGAAGCGTGCGGATGGCAGCCCGGTGTCGTCGCGTACTCCGGCGCGGTTGTCATTGCGTTCCCCTGCCGGTGTACCTGCGGTGATGCGGGTGATGGCCGGAAGCGGCTGCGGTGTGTCGGTAGACCGGCGCGGATCGCTACCGGCGACGCGATCGTTGCCCGTGCGATCGGCCTGAGCGGGACGGTCACGGCGATCGCGGTTGTCGCGCGGATTCAGCACGCGGACGTTGGATGCCGGCATGCTGGCGCGTGGCGAGTCGGCCAGAGGGCTGTCGCGTCCGGGGCCACGCGCATCCTGCGCCACCGCCGGCGGCGCGTGGCGTGCCACCACTTCGCGATTGAATCCGCCAGCCGGCAGGTTGCGCGCATGCGTGTTGCGCGATGGCGGTGCGCCACCCGCGATCGGGCGCAACTTGTTGGCATCGCGCGAGACCAGCGGAGCAGCGGCGAGCTGGCGCGGGTCCATCCTCACCAGGTTGCGCTGTACGTGCCGCCCACCGGCAAACGTGTTGCCCGGTACGGCGGTGAAGCCGCGTGGCGCATCGCGATTGGCGTAGTGGTCGCCGCGCGACGGCGTGCCGTTGCGGTAATGGTTGTAGTGGTCGTCGATATCGGCGTGATGGTCATCGCCGCGGCGCCCGCGCATGTTGCGGAGGTTGACGTTGGTGTAGCAGCTGCGGCCGCAGCGGTACCACGGGTTGTAGATTTCGCCCGGGCCGAGCGGGAACCAGCCGACCGGGCCGCCACCGATGCCGACCGACCAGCCGCCGCCACCGACAAACTCGACCAGTGCCGGCGCGTAGATCGAGCGCACGCCGCGCGGCCCCGGAATCCAGCCCCAGCCACGATGCGTATAGGCCCAGCGGCCGTAGTGATAGGGCGCGAAGCCCCACGGCGAATCGTCCACCCAGGTCCAGCCCCACGGCGCGACATACGCCCAGCGGCCATCACGGTACGGCGCCCAGTCGGCGGCGACCTGGGTCGGGTACCACACTTCACCGTAGTCGCCGGTGTCCTGCCAGTCGCCGTACTGATCCAGGTCCTGGTAGCCGACCACGTCACTGGACACGTACTGGCTGCTGTTCGACTGCGCGTAGCGGCGGTCGCGCTCGCTGGACCATGCGTCGAACGCGTCGCCACCGCCGATGTCGGTGATCGCCACGGCAGCGAGGCTGGAATCGACGAAACGATAGCTGCGGCCGGGATGGATCGTGCGCTGCGCGTTGTTTTCGCCGTACACGGTGGCGCCGCCGTCGAACGCGGTGACCTGGGTGTCGCCGCCGTTGTCATTGATGTCGACCCGGAAGCTGCCGGGTTGGTCGATCACCAGCGCCACGATCGGTGTGTCGATTTCGTAACTCTGGCCCTGATCGAGATGGCGCACGGTGAGATTGAGCGTGCCTTGGGTCAGTTCGATCTGGGTCAGCTGGTCATTCAGATCGAGCAGACCGAAGTCGGTCTGGCCATCCATGCGCAGGGTGCCGCCACCGAATTCCAGTTCGGCGCGGGCGCCCCGGCTGGTGGACAGCCGGTCGCCGGTCGTCAGCGGGCGGTTGATGCTGGCGTCGCTCCAGTCCTTCGCGCCGGCCGGCAGGAAACCGAGATCGCCGGAGATGTACGACAACCGCGCCACCCGACTCGGCGGATCGGCGCTGTCGTCGTCCGCGCCGGACTGCGCCTGGGCCATGCCGGCGGCCGCACACAGCAGTACGATCGCCAGCAGTCGCCAGCCGAAGCCTGATGGAGCGAAAAATCTGGCAAGCACACGCATGTGACGTTTCTCCCTTGGCTGGTGCGATGAGCCATCGCGCGATGAGTCTGTTCGATTCGCCAGCCGGTCCTGCAGCAAGCCGGCGATGACGATCCGATTATGGGCACATGAAAAATTAGGTCCGTCTTAGTTTTGCTGCGCGTGCTGCTGGCGATTCAGCTGGCCGCCATCTGGGATTCATGCGGTGTTGGGGCGATGCCGCCGTTTCGTTGCCTGGCAGGCTTCCTGGGAGTCGGCAGGTTCTGCATGGCGAAACTTCAGGCGGCCGACTTTCCAACGACGCGTATCACGCGTTACCATCCGCCGGCCAAGGCGGGTGTAGCTCAATGGTAGAGCTGTAGCTTCCCAAGCTACTGACGAGGGTTCGATTCCCTTCACCCGCTCCACGGCACAAAAAAATCTCTCGCAAGTTGCTGAAAATGCAAGAGAAAGAGGCGATAGTTGCAACGGCAAGGTTTTGGCCTAGGTATCACTCTGGGTATCACTCCACATGCCAAAGCCCTACGTTTTTCAGCGCCCCGCAGGGCGTTATGTGCGGTTCTTCGTGCCTGTTCGCCTACGGCCGATCCTGCAACGTCGATACATCATCCGCAGACTTCCCGATGACGCCGATGACGCCCGTTTGTTGATGGGTGTTGTGGGTGTGGCACTCTCACACACACGACACATCGAACACGGGGGCGGTATGGCGTTGGACTTGAAGCGCGTGCTGGCAAAGTTGCAGAAAAAGCAACTGGATGAATTGCTCACGATCAACGGTATTGTTTTGCCCAACGGCGCAACAATCCAAAGCGCAACGATGGAAACCCCAGAAGATGAAGCGATGCTCAACCGCATCGTTGACAACATCGGCAGAGTTGCGCCCGATGATGTCGTTGAACGCCCCCAGAAGGCCCATAGAGGCGTTTTGCTGGCCGACGCCATCGGAACCTATGGCAAAGGCGGGGGAGAGCCATCGGGCTATTTAGGAAGGCGTTTAAGAGACGACCTCGACCCGAAAACTTACATTGAATTTGAACACACGCTCAGACTGTTCCTAGGGCTTACGGGAAACATTCCCGTCAATGCCATTTCAGAGAAAAACTTGCAGTTTTTCATTGATGAAATGCAGAACTATCCCAAGAACGCAAGCCAGCGAAAGGCATACAAAGGCTTGGCGCCTTTGGAAGCGTTGGCGCTGGGAAAGAAAAACAAGGAGCCGAAGATAGCCTGGAATACGCTAAACAAGCATTACGGTGGTTTGAACCAGTTCCTTGATCGCCAAGTTTTGCAAGGAGATTTAGCAATAAATCAATTGGCTCTCGTGAGCATGCCTCCCAAGCCTGATGGAACATCAAAGAGAAACTTCACGGATGAAGAACTCAAAGCCATCTTTGGCAAAGACTTTTTGCCGTGGGCATGTAAGTATCCGCACCGTTTTTTTGCCCCCATGCTTGGCTTATATTCTGGTCGTCGCGTGAACGATATCGCTCAACTGTATTGCACCGATATTGAGCAAGTGGAGGGTATGTGGGGCTTTCATGTGCGCACGGATGAAGCCGACAAGAAGGACAAGAAAGTCAAAAACAAAGCGACTATTTCGTTCGTTCCGCTTGCGCAGGAAGTTTTAGACGCTGGCTTTATTGAGTTTGTCGGGGAAGCGAGAAAGCATGACAAGCGGTTGTTTCGTGAATTGCCAAACAACGGCACAGGCTACGGCGTTCAACTGTCAAAACAATTCAGTGTGTATGTGAAAAGTGTTTGTAAGGGAATTGAGGACGGCGTGGCTTTCCATGCGTTCCGACATACGATAAGCACGGTGCTTTATCGTGAACTTGCAAAGACGTTTTCTGAGGATAAAGAAATCCTTGCATTGATCGCAATGATTACAGGGCATGACGACAAAAAACACGTAAAGACAGAAGAAAAGGATGGAGAAAGCACGCTTAGTAAGTTTTACGTGCACGACAAACAGGTGAATGTTCCAGCGTTGAAAATTTCTGTGAAGACGCTATCACTCATGAAACCGCCCGTGACTTTGCCGACATATGCAGATTACAAGAACGCGCGCAAAGCGTTATCTACAACAAAGTAGAGCGAGCGCTTCATATGAAACAAGAAGCCCCCGAAAGAGGGCTTTTTTTATCCTTCGCAATCGTTTATTTCAACCCTTTGCTTGAAAACGGTTTAACGTCAATGCTCAGTAATTTTTTCTGTCTGTATGCTTGAATGAGTTGCTTGCCCGTCATGTCCGCTTTATCTTCAAGCGACAAACCCGATCCGTCTTTTACGTCTACATCTGCGCCAGCAGATAAAAGTAATTCGCTAGCAAGTGATCGGGCTTCTCGCCAAACAATCCAGTCTTGCTCCGATTTTTCGTTCATCGCTGGTCCAATGAACTGGAAATCTTCAATCAAACATTCGAGCGCCGTTTCACCGCGCGAATTTGTTGCGTTTAAGTCAGCACCACGGCTGATAAGTAATTTCAAAATTTCGCATTTCCCTTCATTTGCAGAAAGTGAAAGTGCGGGTGTTCCGTGCTCCGTTTTCGCGTTTACATCTGCGCCAGCATCTAAAAGAATTTCGACAACATCAAGCCTGTCTGAAAAAACTGCATCAATAAGTTTTTCGTTCAATGCTTCTTGTATTGTCTTCATACAATGCCACGTTCTTGCTTTCTTTCTTCAAAATGCTTCAAGCCAGTTTCTTTAAATGAATCCAACTTCTCACCACCGATTGAATTTGCCCACAGCAACACGCCACAAATAACGGCAGGGTCTAAATCATCAGCCCCCGAAGCAATCACGATACCGCCCAAGACAATTTTGCGGTGTGCATCTACTTGCCGAAACAAATTAGCAAGCGCCTTTTTCTTCTCTGCCTTTTCCATCGCCCGCTTTTTTGCTTCTGCCTTTTCTTCGCGTGCTTTCTCTTGAAGTTTCCTTAATGCAATTTTTCTTGCCGTATCCTGTAATTGTTTTTCCAATGCTTCGATCTTCATAAATTGCTCCAAAAAATGCTTTCTTAAATCACAATAAAGAAGAATTGGAAAAGCGCAAGAGCAATTGACAAAACGGAAAGTTTCTTTTTAATGAAATGTGGGCGCAGTGAGCAAAGCGAACCGCCAAGTTCACGAACAAGAGCGAAGCGAATTAGGTAAGTGCGCACTTATATGTTGGCTCCGCCAACATGTGCTAACAGCAAATGCAAAGGCACTTAGAAGCAATACAAGAGCAACGGGGAGACATGGCAACTTTTCATTTTCATTCTCAAATCATCAAACGCTCTGCGGGAAAGAGCGCAACGGGTGCGAGCGCGTATCGCGCGGGTGAAAAGATAGAAGACAGGCGCACAGGCAAAACATTCGACTACACCAAAAAGAAGGGAGTGGATTTTTCCAAAATACTCGCACCATCAAACGCCAAAGAATGGGTGTTTAATCGTGCAGAGTTGTGGAACAAAGTCGAAGAACACGAAAGCAGAAAAGATGCACAATTGTGTAGAGAAGTTGAAATCTCTCTACCCGTTGAACTTACACAACAGCAACAAATTGATTTGGCGCTTTCGTATGCACAAGAGCAATTTGTAAGCAAAGGCATGATTGCGGATTGCTGTTTTCACAAACTTAATGATCACAGTGGAAACCCGCACTGTCACATCTTGCTTTCAATGCGCGAATTGAAAGACGACGGCTTTGGAAAGAAGTTAGAAAGCGATTGGAGCAAGCGCGGGGAAATTCTGGAAGGCTGGCGGTCAGCATGGGCGGAACATGCAAACTCTGCACTTGAACGAAACGGACACAACACGCGGATAGACCACCGCACATTGCTCGATCAAAAAACCGATGCACTCGAAAACGGACAACTTGAAATAGCAGAAAAACTTAACCGTTCGCCAACGGTGCACGAGGGTTATGGCAAAGAGAAATATTCAAGAACCCACGCTGAAAACAAGGACGCAACAGCACAAACAAGGGAGATGACAACTGGATGGAATGAAATAAAAATACAAGCGGGAGTGAGTGCGATGCAAAATGGAGAGGCAGGTTTATCGGGCAAGAAACTGGAACAGATCCAAAGCGGTTTTCCGTCTGTTGGACACGAGCAAGATCAAGAACGAACAGGTGGAAAAGGTGAGAAAAGCAAACAGCAGGTTGCGCGCTTTACGCGTCGCAGGTCAGCAAGACATACAGTGCGCGCGGGTGCAGGTGATGCAGAACGCGTCAGTGTTGAAATGCTCAATGCACAGATTGAACGCGACGATGAAGCGCACAACCTGTTTATGCAAGGTATTGAACAGTCACAACAAGCGATGATGAAATATGTTGAGCAGATGCAGAACGATCAGCAAGTGCGTGCGTGGGCAAACGCTGGTGAAACACTCACAGCAAGAAATTGGCAGTATGAAGATCAACGCATTGAACGAGCCAAGCGTTTTATTGAAGAGCGGAAGAACGAAGAACGAGAACACATCGAAAAATTACGCGACTTGAAAAACAACATGAAAATTGAACAGGCAGAGTTTGAGCAGTGGAAAGCGAGAAACGAAGAGCCACAAAAGCGAAAAATGTGGATGGATAACCCTGCATGGACAGAGTGGAAAGCACTGCGAGATCGAGCATTCACACCCACGAGCAAAGCACAAAAAGCATACACAGAAGCGAAGGCGAAGGACGCGCAAGAGCAGCTCGAAATCGGGAAATATATTGCTGAAAAATGGCATGAAATCGAGCGTGCGACAAAAAATAGACAGCGAATTTCATTTCTGCCGACAGAGCGCGTAGAGATAAAACTGGAACAACAGAAGCGCGATCAAGAGCAATGGCAAGAACAGGAGTTCATTGAAACAATGCAGGTGGTCGATCCAAGCAAGCCAATGGTTAAGGGTATGAACGTCTGATGTGGAGTGGCTTGGTCAGCGCTTGTCGGCATCATGCGCGCATGCGCAATTTTGGGCTATGATCTGAACACCACAGGGGAGCGAGCATTTATGGACAAGTATCGTAGAGATATTAAATACCGCATGGCGATGTGGATTTGCTGGTGGTCTGTTTGTGCTCTTGTTTTTGCTATGTGTTTTTTAATATTTTGTGGAAATGTAATAGTATCGTTTACTCATTTAGAATATCTTGGATTTCATTTTCTTGTCAATTTTGCTTGGTCCGTCATTTTAGGGTGTATTACTTTTCAGAAAGTTCCGAAGATTGATAAATTATTGCAGATAGACATAAAGAGAAATCCAGATAACATTTATGCAAAAGCTATGATATTGGAAAGAAAATTAAAGAAGCAACGTGAACAGTCAAAAAGCTCCAAAGAGAGAGAAGATCTTGAGGCGCATGTTAGAGAGATGGAAGCGCAGGTTGGCAAACACGAACATAGCGAGGAAATGGAAAAATGAGCATTGAAAGTTTGAAAGCACAGCGCGACGCGCTTGATGAAAAGATCAAACTTGCGCAGGGTGCTGGAAAGAAGATCACGGATGCGCTCGATACGTTGAAAAGTCACTTTGAATTTGCGACGAATGAGCAGGTCAAAGAACTGCGCAAGATTGCAAAGGTCAAGAAGAACAAACCCGCTGGTATTCCAAAGCATATATTCGACGGAAAGACATGGGGCGGGCGCGGAAAAATGCCAGCGTTTGTTATTGAGTGGATAAAGAACAATCCGAAAAAGCCATATCCGATCAACCAAGCATGGCAAGAAAAGCAGAAGCCTGCGGTGAAGAAAGCGACAGCAAAGAAGAAAGTGGTGAAGAGAAGTTCAGCAAAGAAAGCGACAAAGTAGAAAACAAAAGCCCCGTGAGGGGCTTTTTTTATGACTGGGAAGAAGTTGCGCGTTCTGATACCAAAAGTTATCAAGATTGATAACTTTCTATCTGTGACGGTGATCCGTAGTTGATGGGTAGACCCATTTCTTTCATGCGCTGGATTGCTGAAGTGGTGAGTGGTGCATTTTCAGACATTGATACTAAACTACCCTTAGAGATTACTTGCGGATTTAGAAAGAGCCCGCGATCAGTTTCTAAAATAATACCGCATGTTTTCAGTTCTTTCATATATCTGCTAACGCCTGATTTCGATGTGCCTAAACATTTGGCAAGATGTGTTTGATTGATACTAACCAAATTTCCAAGAGCCGAACTGTCAAGAACAAGAAGAAGCAAGCGGATGGCTGAACGACTTAAAGTATAAGTTTCAATGATCTCACGTAGACTTTCATAAAAGCAGATCACGAAAGAATTGATAACAGGCATCGTCTTTTTTTGCTTTGATGCTTTAACGATGATGTTACCATCACCGTCTTGATTTGAAACTAGGCTTATGGCGTTGTTTATTTCTGTGATTGTTGAATGTTCTAACATCTTGTTACCTATTATTTTAGTGGGACATATTTTTAGATTATGGAAGAATGTTGAATTGTCAATAGGTAATATGTAATTAGAATAAAAGAGTAAGAATAAAGAGAGAGAGGGTTTTTTTTGAAACGCAGGCCTATCAAGGCGTTCCAGCCGTGTCGGTTGCTGAGTTTGATAACTTCGTTGTCGAGTTTGAGAACACGAGTTATCACCTGTGATAACAAAGGTTGCCGAGTTTGAGAACACGAGTTATCAGGCTTGATAACTATGTGTTGTAACCAAGTCTCAGATTGAGACGCAAACGTCTCAATTTCTGCAAGAAGCCAGAGCGGACGGGATGGGGTGGGATGGAACCCACCAAGAGCAGGAAGAGCAGGAGCAAGGGCGGGTTGTCGGGTGGAAAACAGGGGCAGAGCAAGGGCGGTTGTCCGTCCTTCGGACACAAGCCACAATCTGCCCGTGTTTTAGGTATCATTCTGGGTATCACTTTTCAGCAATGCCTTACTCCAAAACCCTGCTAAATCGCTGAATTTGTGCAAGTTTCGGGGAAGTTGGAACCTATTGAAGAGGTTCCCTTCACCCGCTCCACTCCCCGGTCCCCACCGAGCAATCCCGAACCCACATGGCGGATCTGATCACCCTCGGTTGGCGGGAGCGGCTGGCGTTGCCGCAATTGGGCATCGGACTGCTCAAGGCCAAGCTTGATACTGGTGCACGCAGCAGCTCGTTGCATGTCGATACCCTCGAAGAATTCCAGCGTGATGGCGCGACCTGGTTGCGCTTCACCATGCACGTCGGCCGGCGCCAGCCAGTGCATGTGCGCTGCGAGGCGCCTGCGCTGGATCGGCGCGCGGTGACCGATACCGGTGGCCGGCGCACCGAGCGCTGGTTCATCCGCAGCGAAGTACAACTGGCCGGGCAGCATTTCAGCGTCGATATCAACTTGACCGACCGCCGGCATATGCTGTTTCCGTTGTTGCTGGGTCGCAGCGCCCTGAGCGGGCGTTTTTCGGTGGATCCGGCACGTTCCTATACCCAGCCACGGCCGCTGCTAGCGGCCCCGGACATCTCATGACGGCCTCTGTATGAAAATCGCGATCCTGTCGCGCAACACCCGTCTCTATTCGACCAAGCGACTGGTCGAGGCTGCGCGCGAGCGCGGTCATGTGGTGCGCGTGCTCGATCCGCTGCGCTGCTATGTGCGCATCGCGCCGGGTGCGGTGGCGATCCGTTACAAGGGCAAGGAGGTGCGCGACATCGACGCGGTGATTCCGCGCATCGGCACCACCAGCACGTTCTACGGCACGGCCGTGTTGCGCCAGCTGGAGATGATGGGTGTGTACACGCCGAACCCGTCCGATGCAGTGCTGCGCGCGCGCGACAAGCTGCGCTGCCTGCAGATCCTCGCCGCGCAGGGCATCGACATGCCGATCACGGTGTTCGGCGACAACCCGGACGACACCGCCGACGTGCTGGCCCTGCTCGGCGATCCGCCGCACGTGATCAAGCTCAACGAAGGCAGCCAGGGCACCGGCGTGGTGCTGGCCGAGAAGCGCAGCGCCTCGCAGAGCGTGATCGAGGCGTTCCGCGGGCTGTATGCGAATTTCCTGGTGCAGGAGTTCATCGCCGAGGCGAAGGGCAGCGACCTGCGCTGTTTCGTGGTCGGCAAGAAGGTGGTGGCGGCGATGCAGCGCGATGCCAGCCCCGGCGAGTTCCGCGCCAACCTGCATCGCGGCGGCAGCGCGATGGCGGCGACCCTGAGTGCGGAGGAAAAGCGTATCGCGGTGCAGGCGGCCGGCGCACTCGGCCTGGGTATCGCCGGGGTGGATCTGCTGCGCTCCAACCGCGGCCCGTTGCTGCTGGAAGTGAACGCCTCGCCCGGCCTGGAAGGCATCGAGGCGGCGACCGGTGTCGATGTGGCCGGCGCCATCATGGACCTGCTGCAGGCGCAGGCACCCGACACGCAGGCCGAAACGCGCACGCGGCGCAAGCCGGCAAAGGCATGAATGGGGCGCGGCGCGTGCCGCATTAACAGCCAGCTGCGTACCGGTTAACTGCACCGTAACCAGCGACCCCCTATAAAGCAGACACTGTTTTTGCGAGGCACGCGGGCCGCCATGGCCGCTGACGAGCAGATGATGGTATCGGGGCAGTAGTTTGGGCCCAGGTGGACGACGGCGAGTCGTGCATCTGGGCCTTTTTATTGCCTGCAGCATCGTGCGTTCAGTTTCGTACCGCGATCCGCGCACTTCGTTAACGCAAGCTTGTTAAGCTTGTAGCCCCAGTCGACCCGTGCGTCGGCTGCGCAGGAGTGACACATGCGCGTTCTGGTGATCGAAGACAACAGCGATATCGCGACCAACATCGGCGATTATCTGGAAGACCGCGGCAACGTGGTCGATTTTGCGGGCGACGGCGTGACCGGCCTGCACCTGGCGGTGGTGCACGATTTCGACGTGATCGTGCTGGATCTCACGCTGCCCGGCATGGATGGCCTGGAAGTGGCACGCAAGCTGCGCCACGAAGCGCACAAGCAGACGCCGATCCTGATGCTGACCGCGCGCGATGCGCTGGAGCAGAAGCTGACCGGCTTCGAATCCGGCGCCGACGACTACATGACCAAGCCCTTCGCGCTGCAGGAACTGGCCGCGCGGCTGGAAGTATTGGCGCGCCGTGGCAAGGGTCCGCAGAGCCGTGTGCTGAAGGTGGCCGATCTCACCTTCAACCTCGACACGTTGACGGTGAACCGTGAGGGCAAGTCGATCCAGTTGAACCCGATCGGCCTGAAACTGCTGCAGGCGTTGATGGAAGCGAGCCCGTCGGTGGTCACCCGCCAGGATCTGGAACAGAAGGTGTGGGGTGAGGAATTGCCGGACAGCGATTCGCTGCGCGTGCATATCCATGGCCTGCGCGCGGCGATCGACAAGCCGTTCGAGAAGCCGCTGATCCACACGCGGCACGGCATTGGCTATCGGATGGTCGAGCCGGATGCAGTCCAGGCGTAAGCTTCGCTTTCGATTGATCGTCTCCTTCGCGCTGTTCGGCTTCGGCCTCAGCGCGTTGTTTGCTGTGGCTGCGTTGTATGTGCGCGCGAAGGTGGAGGATCAGTTGGTAGTGTCCTCGCTGCAGCAGGATGCCGACAGTTACGTGCAGCAGATGCACGAGTCGCCGGGGCAACCGTTCTATTCCAAGCTGATGACCGGTTGGGGCTGGAGCGATCGCACGATCTACAAGGCGCCCCTTTCGTGGCAGGGATTGTCCACGGGAGTGCATGACCTCTACGAGGTCGGTGATGGTGGGCAGCAGCGGCACTACAAGCTTGCCGTCAGTCGCCAGTATGGATTGATCGCGTTCGTCAAATATGACGTCAGTCGCGACGATCTGGGCAAACAGCAATTGCTGATCAGCGTGATCGGTGCCGTGTTCCTGTTTGGGTTGCTCTCGCTGGCATTGGGCATGTGGTTGTCGCGCAAGGTGCTCAAGCCGGTCAGCGATCTGGCCAACCGTCTGCGAGATTTCCGCAAGGCCGGCAAGGCCGAACCGCTGGCGCCGCATTTTGCCGACGACGAGGTTGGCGAACTGGCGCATGCGCTGGACGAATACTCGGCGCGGCTCACCGCAATGGTCGAGCGCGATCGCGAGTTCAACTCCGACGTCAGCCACGAGTTGCGCACGCCGCTGGCGGTGATCGCCAGCACCACCGAACTGCTGCAGGGTTCACCCGATCTCACCGAGAAGTTGAGCGAGCGGTTGAAGCGGATCGAGCGCGCTTCGCGCCAGGCGACCGAACTGATCGAGGCGTTGCTGTTGTTGTCGCGCGCCGAACGGCGCGGACCGACCCGTGGTGAAACCACCGAGGTCGGCAAGGTCGCCGCCGACGTGATCGAGAGCCAGCGCCCGCAGATGCGCGGCAAGCCGCTGACCATCGAGCTGACCGTCAACGAGACAGTGAGCATCAACGCGCCGGCCTCGGTATTGTCGGTGGCACTGACCAACCTGATCGGCAATGCGATCAAGTACACCCTCGAAGGCAGCGTGCGGGTCGAAGTGGGGGCTGGCCGCATCGAGGTGATCGACACCGGTCCCGGGATCAAGCCGGAGGATGCCGAGCGTCTGTTCCAGCGCGGCGTACGCGGTGAGGGGGCCGGCGGCAGCGGCGCCGGCCTCGGCCTGGCGATCGTGCGCAGGTTGTGCGAGTTGTACGGCTGGGATGTCTCGATGCGCCCACGCAGCGATGCGAACGGGGCGATCGCCAGCATCAAGTTCGCGTGACCTGTTCCTCCCCCTGCAAGCAGGGGGAGGTTGGGAGGGGGTTGTCCGGGCTTGCGAGGGAGATCAAGAGCTGACCCACCCCGGCCCTCTCCTGCTAAGCAGGGGAGGGAGCAAAGCAGGGCAGAAACAAAAACGCCCCGCATCGCGGGGCGTTTTCACGAGTCAGCGCGGGCCGTTACGCACTCAGACCTGCTCCAGCCAGCCCCACTTGTCGTGGGTGCGGCCGTCGAACAGGCCGAAGAACAGTTCCTGCAGGCGCAGGGTCACGCGACCGGCCTTGCCGGTGCCGACCTGCTTGCCGTCGACCGAACGGATCGGGGTGATCTCGGCGGCGGTGCCGCACATCAGCAGCTCGTCGGCCAGATACAGGTACTCGCGCGGGATATCGCGTTCGACCACGTCGATGCCATCTTCGCGGGCCAGTGTCTTCAGCGTGTCGCGGGTGATGCCGGCGAGGATCGAGGCGCTGGCCGGGGTGGTGTGTAGCACGCCATCGAACACCAGGAACAGATTCTCGCCCGCGCCTTCGCTAAGCAGGCCGCTGGAAGCCAGCGCGATGCCTTCGCCGAAGCCGAGGCGGCGCGCCTCGCGTGCAATCAGCTGACCGGACAGGTAATTGCCCCCGGCCTTGGCGCCGGCCGGAATGGTGTTCGGTGCGAAGCGCTGCCAGCTCGACACGCAGGCGTCGATACCGTTCTGCAGTGCCTCTGGCCCGAGGTACGGACCCATCGGCCATGCCGCCACCGCGACGTCGATCGGGGTCTCGGCGGACAGCCCGAAACCGCCCAGGCCGCGGTACGCGACCGGGCGCAGATAAGCCGCGCCGAGCTCGTTCTTCTTGATCACCGCGCGGCAGGCTGCGGCCAGCTCATCGGCGGAATGCGGCAACACCATGTCGTAGATCTTGGCCGACTGGTACAGCCGGTTCAGATGGTCGGTGAGGCGGAAGATCGCCGCCCCGTCCGGCGTGGCGTAGCTGCGGATACCCTCGAACACCGACGAGCCGTAATGCAGCGCGTGCGACATCACATGCGTGGTCGCTTCGGCCCAGGGCTTGATGCTGCCGTTCTGCCAGATCCACTCAGGGTATTGCTGCGCCATGTCGATTCTCCAATGGGGACCGTTCATGATAACTGCTGCGAGTCTGGCCGGCGTCAATCCGCCCGCGTCAGTCGGTCCGCATCAATCAGCGTTGCGCAGCCACAGGCAACCGGCGCGGCTGATGACGTTGAAGCGCAGCTCGTGCGGGCTTCCGCTGCCGTCATTGCCGGCGGTATGCAGCACCAGCTGGGCGTTGGCTGGTGGCGGGGCGGGCGGGGTGCCCGGGGCGGATGGGTCGGCACCGCTGGTGGCGGGCGCGGTTGCCGGCGGGTCGTTGCCCGACGCCGGATCGTCTGGCGTGCCGACATCCAGCAACGGCTGCTTCATCAATGCGCCCAGCGAGCGGATATCCGCGATCGCCGTACCACGTCCGTAGCCGCTCCACAGCATCAGGCCGGCCATGCGGTTCGCATCATGGCTGGCGAACGCGTCGATCACGCTCTGGCGCAACGCGCCCAAGCTGGCCGCGCACAGGATCGGTGGTGGCGCTGCGGGCGGGATATCGTTGCCGGGCGTGGCGACCGGGTTGACCGGGGTGGCCTGCAGCGCGGCACACGGCTGGTCGGTGAACACCGCGCTGCCATTCGCGCCGATGCAGCGGTGGATCTCCGTCTGCGCCAGCATCGGCATGGACCAGACGAGCAAGATGAGGCAGAGCAGGGCGGCTGACGGGCGCATCACGCCAGCATACCCGTCCGCCGGTTCAGGCAAGTTGCTGCAGTACCGATTGCGTTGCCTTGGCACGGTTCAGCGTGTAGAAGTGCAGGCCCGGTGCGCCGCCTTCGAGCAGGCGTCGGCACAGTTGCGCCACCACTTCGGCGCCGAGTGCGCGGATCGACTCGGCATCGTCACCGTGCGCCTGCATGCGCTTGGCGATCCAGCGCGGGATCTCCGCGCCGCACATGTCCGAGAAGCGTTTCAGCTGGCCGTAGTTCGTGACGGGCATGATGCCCGGCACGATCGGCACGTTCACGCCGAGCTTGTGCACGTCATCGACGAAGCGGAAATACGCGTCGGGGTTGAAGAAGTACTGGGTGATCGCACCATTCGCGCCGGCGTCGATCTTCGCCTTGAAGTGCTGCAGGTCGCGCAGCGCGTCGTCGGCCTGCGGATGGGTTTCCGGGTACGCCGCCACCTCGATGTGGAAGTGGTCGCCGCAGTGCTCGCGGATGAAGCGCACCAGTTCGGCGGCGTATCGGAAGTCGCCGGCCGTGGCCATGCCCGAGGGCATGTCGCCGCGCAATGCCACGATGCGCCGGTAACCAGCCTTGCGGTATCCATCCAGCAGATCGGCGATCTCCGCCCGCGTGCCGCCCATGCAGGACAGGTGTGGCGCCACGTTGAGGCCATGCTGCGTGTGCAGCCGCGCCACGGTATCGCCGGTGTAGCTGAGGGTGGAGCCGCCGGCACCGAAGGTGACCGAGGCGTACTCCGGCTGGTACGCCTTCAACGCCTGGGCGGCGCGATCCAGCTGCGCACGCTGCTCATCGGTCTTGGGCGGGAAGAATTCGAAGCTGATGGCCGGCATCGCTGGGTTCCTGATCGCAATGCCGGCAAGTATATATCTCTATTTCGCGATGAAGCGATGTATATGTGCCGAAAGGATAGGCCAAGTACCGAAATACCGCTTGAGACGCTGTGTCGCGAGCTTCCATGCGACTGACAGACCGGGGCTGGGATCGTCGAAGCGGAAGGAGTGAAAGTGAGCGCGCGCCCATTGCAACAGGATCCCGGGCAGTCGTCCGCGGCTGGTGGCATCCTGCGCCCGGACGGCGCTGATGTCCCGATGCAGATCAACGCAGCCCGCATCCACCACGTAGTCTTTCGACGCAACAGTCACCGGTAGCCCCATCGCGTCCTGGTATGCCATCTCGCAGACGTTCACGCCGCAGCGGGCGGCGAACTCGACATAGGTCCAGGCACGCGTGTTGACTTCGAGTATGCGGAATTTGCCATCGCGTGCGTCCCGCTTGAATTCCGCGCTGAAGATGCCGCGGTAATCTAGTTTGGACAGCAACGTGGTCATGCTGTCGATTGGTGCTTGCAGGTTGGCGATCGGAATGCTGCGGCAATACGAACTGTTGCCGAAATCGGGCGGAGAGATCCGGATACGCTGGCGCGTGAACAGGCCAGTCAACCTGCCGCTCGCGTCACGGAAGCCATCGACGAAATAATGATCGGTGACTGAGCCCGGGACGTATTCCTGCGCCATCAACATGAAGCCCTGCACGTGCAGCTTCTGCCAGGCCTCATAGAGATCTTCCTTGCGCTTGACCCATACCCCCTTGACGCCGGTGACATCGCTGAATTTCTGCGAGTTGACCGGCTTGATGAATACCCGGTTGAGCATATCGAACGGAATTGCATCGATGTCGGCGATCGAGTCGATGCGAAAAGTGGGCGGATGCGGGATGTCGGTGCTTTTCAGGAAAGCCGCGAAGCATGACTTGTCCTGCAGGATTTCCTGTGACAGGCGTGAGCTGCTGCTCACCTTGAAGCGGTTGCCGAGTTCGCTGTGCGGAAGGTCTGCCAGCCACAGGGCCGCGTCGTCGGCACCGGCGATCAGCACTGCCTCGGCCAGCGGCATGTTGCGCAATACGTCGTACGCATGCGGGCCGATCGCACCATCCCATGGCATCGGTCCCGGCGTGGGTCGGAACCAGCGCGAGCGTGTTGCCAGATCGCTCGCCGGGCAGGCCACATAGGCGGGAATGCCTGCCAGTTGCAGGCATCGCAGAATGCCGAGCGCCGTGGGGCCGCGGCCCAGCACGATCGCCGGCACAGTGTGGTGATCACCCCTCACCATACTCATCATCCTGAAACCAGGAACAAGCACCGTGCAAACGCTGCCGGCCACTGCAGATTAGCACCGGCATTCACGCAAGAAACAAGCGAGGACGTGATCGCAAAAACTATTGGATGGAGCGTATGAAATAGCGGTCCAGATGCAAAAAGAAACGCGCGGCTGGGCCGCGCGTTTGCTTGTTTTCCTGCCTTATCTGCGGGCAGCGGCAGAGATCAGATCAGTAGCGGTAATGCTCCGGCTTGTACGGACCTTCCACCGGCACGCCGAGGTAGCCGGCCTGCTCCTTGGTCAGCGTGGTCAGCTTCACGCCGATCTTCTCCAGATGCAGGCGCGCGACTTCCTCGTCGAGCTTCTTCGGCAGGATGTAGACCTTGTTCTCGTACTTGTCCTTGTTCGCCCACAGCTCGATCTGCGCCAGGGTCTGGTTGGCGAACGAGTTGGACATCACGAAGCTCGGGTGGCCGGTGGCGCAGCCGAGGTTGACCAGGCGACCTTCGGCGAGCAGGAAGATCGCGCGGCCGTCGGCGAAGGTGTACTTGTCGACCTGCGGCTTGATGTTGAGCTTGGTGACGCCGGTCATCGTGTTCAGCGCATCGACCTGGATCTCGTTGTCGAAGTGGCCGATGTTGCAGACGATCGCCTGGTCCTTCATCGATTTCAGGTGGTCCAGCGTCAGCACGTCCTTGTTGCCGGTGGTGGTGACGTAGATGTCGCCACGGCCCAGCGTGCTCTCGACGGTGTTGACCTCGAAGCCTTCCATCGCCGCCTGCAACGCGTTGATCGGATCGATCTCGGTGACCACCACGCGCGAGCCGTAGGCACGCAGCGAATGCGCGCAACCCTTGCCCACGTCGCCGTAACCGCAGACCACGGCGACCTTGCCGGCCAGCATCACGTCCATCGCGCGCTTCAGACCGTCGGCCAGTGACTCGCGGCAGCCGTACAGGTTGTCGAACTTGCTCTTGGTCACCGAGTCGTTGACGTTGATCGCCGGGATCAGCAGCGACTTTGCCTCGGCCAGCTGGTACAGGCGGTGCACGCCGGTGGTGGTCTCCTCGGAGACGCCCTTCCAGTCCTTGACCACGGTGTGCCAGTAACCCGGACGCTCGCTGTGCACGCGCTTGAGCAGGTTCTTGATCACCTGCTCCTCGTGCGAGGAAGCCTTTTCGTCCACCCACTTGGAGCCGTTCTCCAGCTCGTAGCCCTTGTGGATCAGCAGCGTCACGTCGCCACCGTCGTCGACCACCAGCTGCGGGCCGAGAAAACCGCCCTTGCCGTCGGGGAAGCTCAGCGCGTCCAGCGTGCAGTCCCAATACTCCTCCAGCGTCTCGCCCTTCCAGGCGAACACCGGCGTGCCGGTCGCGGCGATCGCGGCGGCGGCGTGGTCCTGGGTCGAGAAGATGTTGCACGAAGCCCAGCGCACGTCGGCGCCGATGTCCTTCAGCGTTTCGATCAGCACCGCGGTCTGGATCGTCATGTGCAGCGAGCCGGTCACGCGCACGCCTTTCAGCGGCAACGTGGCGGCGTGCTTCTTGCGGATCGACATCAGGCCCGGCATCTCGTGCTCGGCGATGTCCAGTTCCTTGCGGCCCCAGTCGGCGAGCGACAGGTCGCGGATCTTGTAGTCGTGGGTAGCGGTTTCTTTGGTGACGGCGTTCATGAGTATCTCCGGTTTATTGCGAGGCTCTTTCGAAGAGTCCGGCCATGGATGGCCGGTCTGTTGCGAAGGGATTCGCGTATGGCAACCGGGCGCCGTTGTGGAACGTGCCGCGCCGAGCCTGGCCGTTTTTGTGAGGAGTCTGCACAGGGATGTGCAGGCTGTTGCGGATGGATCCGCATTCACGAACGGTCGCAGCGCCCCTCGGCGGGCAGTACAAGCCCGTTATTGTAGCGGGAGACGGCAAGGGATGCCTCCCGCGCCGCAATTCGATAGGCTGGCCGTTCACCCAGTACAGGGACAACCGCATGGAAGAGAGTCGCGAAGCCGAGTTCCTGCCGCCCGATGGCCCACTGCGCGAGGACGTCAGCCGGCTTGGCGCGATGGTCGGCAGGATGTTGGCCGAGCAGGGCGGCGCGGCGTTCTTCGCCCGCGTCGAACAAGTGCGCGTCGCCGCCATTCGCCGCCGCCGCAAAGGTGCCTCGGTGGATGAACTGGCCGATTCGCTGGCCGGACTCAAGGCAGGGGATGCCGAAGCGCTGGCCCGTGCGTTTGCCACTTATTTTCAGGCAGTCAACACCGCCGAGCGGGTGCATCGCATCCGTCGTCGCCGCGACTACCAGCGCGAGGGCAGTACGCCGCAGCCGGAATCTCTGCTCGACGTGCTGGCTCGGCTGAAAGCGGAAGGCGTCGGCGCGGACGAACTGCTGGGCTGGCTGGATCGGCTGTGGATCGAGCCGGTGTTCACCGCGCATCCGACCGAAGCGGTGCGCCGCTCGCTGCTGGAAAAGGAACAGGAGATCGTGCGCTCGCTGATCGACGGCTTCGACCAGCACCGCACGCCACAGGAACGCAAGGAGGACGACGACCGCATCTACATGGCGCTGTCCTCCGGCTGGCAGACTGCCGAGGCCTCGCCGGTCAGTCCCACGGTGCAGGACGAACACCATCACGTGGGCTTCTATCTGGCCAACCCGATCTATCGCATCGTGCCCGCGCTCTACGAGTCGCTGGCCGAGGCGTTGCAGTCGGTCTATGGCGTGGCCGCGAAATTGCCGCAGTTGCTCGGTTTCGCGACCTGGGTCGGTGGCGACATGGACGGCAATCCGAATGTCGGCGCCGGCACCATTGCCGCCAGTCTGGCCACCCAGCGCGCGCACGTGATCGAGCATTACGTGGCCGACGTGGCGGGACTGGCGCGCCTGCTGAGTCAGACCGAAGGCCGCGTCGCGGTCGACACGCACCTGCAGCAGCGGCTGGATGACTATCGTGCACGCTTTCCCGCCGCCGCGCAGATGGTACGGCCGCGGCATGCCGACATGCCCTACCGCTGCCTGCTGACGGTGATCTGTGCCCGCCTCGAAGCCACCCATGACGATGGCCATCCGGAAGGCTATACGTCCGTGGCCGAACTGCTCGACGATCTGCAGCTGATCGTCAGAAGTCTGGTCGACCATCACGGCCTGCACGCCGGTGCCTACGCGGTGCAGCGTCTGATCCGTCGCGTGCGCACGTTCGGTCTGCACCTGGCGCGACTGGATGTGCGGCAGGATTCACGGGTGCATGACGATGCGCTGGCCGCGCTGCTGGACAACCCGTCATGGCCGCAACTCGAGCCTGCTGCACGCACACAACAACTGCGCGACTACGCCAGCGGCGGCGCGCGTTTCCCGATCAGCCATGCCGACGTGGTCATCTCGCTCTACGATGTGTTCGCCACCATGGGCGATGCACGGCGACGCTATGGCAAGGAAGCCGTAGGCCTGTACATCATCAGCATGGCGCGTTCGGCCGCCGACGTGCTGGCGGTGCTGGCACTCGCGCGTTACGGCGGCTTGGTCGAGAACGACCGCGTGCCACTCAACATCGCGCCGTTGTTCGAGACGGTCGACGATCTGAAGAATGCACCAGCCACGCTGCGCGCGCTGCTCGACGATCCGGTCTATCGTCAGCATCTGGCGGCGCGCGACAACCAGCAATGGGTGATGCTCGGCTATTCCGACAGCGGCAAGGACGGTGGCACGCTGGCCTCGCGCTGGGGCCTGCAGCGTGCGCAGGTGGAACTGCTGGAAGTGGCCAACGCCGCCGGCATCCAGCTGGCGTTCTTCCACGGTCGCGGCGGCTCGGCCAGCCGCGGCGGTGCGCGCATCACGCCGGCGCTGATGTCGTCGCCACGCGGTGCGGTAGCCGGCGTTTTGCGGGTAACCGAGCAGGGCGAAGTGATCCATCGCAAGTACGGCATCCGCGCGCTGGCGTTGCGCAACCTGGAGCAAACCGTCGGCGCGGTGCTGCGCGCCAGTCTGCGTCCACGTGAAACCGAGCCGCGCGAGGAGCGCTGGCGCGAGCAGATGAACGCGCTGTCGGCGAGCAGTCGACAAACCTATCGCGCCCTCGTCGAGCGAGAGCACTTCGTCGACTATTTCCGCGCCGCCACGCCGATCGACGTGATCGAAAAGATGACGCTGGGCTCGCGTCCGGCCAGCCGCCGCAGCATGCGCGGCGTGCAGGACCTGCGCGCGATCCCGTGGGTGTTCGCGTGGACCCAGTGCCGTTCGATCCTGCCCGGCTGGTACGGCCTCGGCAGCGCGCTCGAGCAGGGCGCGCAACAGTTCGGCGAGGAAGCACTGGTCGAGATGGCGCGCGACTGGCCGTTCTTCAGCAACCTGCTCGACGACGTGGAGATGGTGCTGGCCAAGTGCGACCTCGATATTGCCGAGGCGTTCTCGAAACTGTCCGGCCCGCTGCACGAGGAGTTCTTCGGCCTGGTTCGCGACGAGTTCGCGCGCACCCGTGATTGGCTGTTGCGGCTCAAGGGATTCGACACGCTGCTGCAGGGCGATCCGCGGCTCGACGCCTCGATCCGCCTGCGCAATCCCTACGTCGATCCGATGAGCCTGCTGCAGGTCGACCTGCTGCAGCGCTGGCGTGCTGATGAGCGCACCGACGATGCGTTGCTGCAGGGACTGGTCGCCTGCGTCAACGGCGTATCGCAGGGCCTGCAGAATACCGGATGATCACGGCACGCTCCTGTCGTTCGAGGCCGCATGCAACGCCGCGATGCGCTCCGCGCGCGGCAACCGCTTCCAGGCGATTTCCAGCCGCAGCGCTTCGCCGTGGCCGGCGACCCAGATCCAGCCGAGCAACTGTCGTGGCGGGTTCGAGCGGGTAAACCGCGCACCCTTGCCGGCAAGGTGTTTGGCGTAGCGCTGCTCGGGATCGCGCGCGATCCCGGTGTACACGCGGCCATCGGCACACTCCAGCAGATACACGGCCCAGGCGTCGGCACCGGGTCCGTCGCTCATGCGCTCAGGTCCATCGGGTCCACCAGGGTCGGCATCTCGTCATGGTGATTCAGTGCGAGATGCGCCGCGCCGCATTCACGCTGGATCTGGTGCGCCAGCAAGTAGGCCGAACCGGGGGCGTGGCGGAGCGTGTACACGGCAGTCATTCGTGGCGGACGGTCGGCGGATGATACGCCGCGGCAATCGCTGTTCCCCGGCGGTCATCTGGCCCGCGGAAGCGTTTTGCCACGCACGTTAGTGACTCGGTGGGTGACTTGCCTTGGCGCCGGTTGCCTGCGGACGCAGACGTGCAAGTTGCGTTCGTCAATCGGGTTTTCATTGCGAAACATGCATTTGTGTTGGTTAGTTGAAGTGAAAAACTATGGATTTTAGCGTGGGGTTCCGGCTATCGTTGCGCCAGGAATCGAGGATCGCCCGAATGCATGTCAAATCCCCCAGGCTCACCCGGTCACTGTGCAGATTGAGCCGCATGATGCTGGCGGCCGTGCTTGTGTGCGGTCTGGGCGGTTTTGTCGGCAGCGCCTTTGCGGGTGATGCCGCGCTGGTGCTCGATGCCTCGACGGGCAACGTGCTCAGTGCAGTCAACCCGGATGAACTCAAGCATCCGGCTTCGCTGACCAAGATGATGACGCTCTATCTCACCTTCCAGGCACTGGAAAATGGGCGGCTCACGCTGGGCCAACTGTTGCCGGTTTCAGCCCGGGCAGCGAACAAGGCGCCGACCAAGCTCGGCCTGCGCGCCGGTCAAACCATCTCGGTGCAGGACTGCATTTTTGGCATGATCACCAAATCGGCCAATGATGCTGCCACCGTGGTTGCCGAGAAGCTGGGTGGCTCCGAGGATCACTTTGTCGAGATGATGAATGCCCAAGGCCTGTTGCTGGGCATGACGCATACCCGGTTCGGCAACGCCTCGGGCCTGCCCAACCCGGATGACGCCACCACGGCGCGCGACATCGGCAAGCTGGCGATGGCGCTCTATCGCGATTTCCCCCGCCAGGCACCTTATTTCGCCACCCGTGAATTCACGTTCCGTGGCCGGTTGGTGCGCGGTCACAACCGTCTGATGGATCGCTACCCGGGCATGGACGGACTCAAGACCGGTTTCACCGACGCTGCCGGTTTCAACCTGGCCTCGACCGCCGTGCGCGACGGCCAGCGTCTGTTCGGCGTGGTCCTGGGTGGTCGCACCTCGCTGGCCCGCGACAATCTGATGGCCCGCCTGCTGGACGACGGCTTCGAGCATCGACAGATTTCACCCGCCCTGGTCGCCGAGGCTGGCATGCCCGATCGCCGCATGACGCACCGGGTGCTCGCGGCCCTGTCGCCGATCGGTAGCGCCGAGGCATCGCCCGTCGCGAGGGCGACGCTGCGTGCGAAGAAAATGACGGCATCGCGCCGGCATGCCCGCAGCGTAGTTGCCAGCCAGTCTCGCGCTATGTGTCGAAAAGGGGGCAAGAGCCGCGCTGGCTGTCTGCGTCACGAACGCGCACACAGCGCCGAAGGCGCGACAAAGTTGGCCACGCGTCGCTCCGGCAAGAAACCATCCGCGACAGTGCCGCGGCGCGACTAAGGCCACGCGCCGGTAGCGGGGGGCTCAGCTGTCCAGCTCGGTCCAGCGCGCGTAGGCGGCATCGAGCTCGGCCTGCAGTGTTGCCAGCGCCTCGTTCGCCTTGACGATGGTGGCGCTGTCCTGCTGGAAGAAGGCCGGCTCGTTCATCGCCGCACTGCGGCTGCCGATCTCGCCTTCCAGTTGTTCGATCCGTTTCGGCAACTGTTCCAGCTCGTGCTGTTCCTTGAAGCTGCGCTTGCGTTTGGCCTCCACCGGCGCGGCCGCGACAGCCGGGCTGGAGGTTGCAGGCTTGCCAGTCGCCGCGCTGCGTGCGCTGGGCCGCTGACGCAGCCAGTCGGTATAGCCGCCCACGTACTCGCCGATCTGGCCTGCGCCTTCCAGCACCAGCGTGCTGGACACCACGTTGTCGAGGAAGGCGCGATCGTGCGAGACCAGCAGCAGGGTGCCCTGGTAGTCGGTCAGCAGCTCTTCCAGCAGTTCCAGCGTTTCGACGTCCAGATCGTTGGTCGGCTCATCCATCACCAGCAGGTTGGACGGCTGCGCGAACAGCTTGGCCAGCAGCAGGCGGTTGCGCTCGCCGCCGGACAGGCGGGTGATCGGTGAGCGCGCTCGCTCGGGCGAAAACAGGAAGTCCTGCAGGTAGCCGATGATGTGCTTGCGCTGGCCGTTGAGCTCGATGAACTCGCGGCCCTCGGCCACGTTGTCCAGCGCGTTCAACTTGTCGTTGAGCTGCAGGCGGTGCTGGTCGAAATAGGCGATCTGCAGGCTGGTACCCAGCGTGGCTTCACCGCGCTGCGGCTTCAGCTCGCCCAGCATGATCTTCAGCAGGGTGCTCTTGCCGGCGCCATTCGGGCCGATGATGCCGATGCGGTCGCCGCGCATGATCGTGGTGGACAGATCGTCGATCAGCACACGGCCGCCGTAGGCCTGGTGCACGTGTTCGAGGTCGATCACCTTCTTGCCGGACGACTGCGCGGTGGCGAGTGCCATCTTTGCGTTGCCGGTGAGGTTGCGCCGTTCGGCGCGCTCGTTGCGCAACGCCTTCAGTGCGCGCACGCGGCCTTCGTTGCGGGTGCGCCGGGCCTTGATGCCCTGACGGATCCACACTTCCTCCTGCGCCAGCTTCTTGTCGAACAGCGCGTTCGCCTGCGACTCGGCGTGCAGACGCTCCTCGCGGCGGCGCAGATAGTTGTCGTAGTCGCCCGGCCAGTCGGTCAGCGCGCCGCGGTCGATCTCGATGATGCGGGTAGCCAGTGCGCGCAGGAAGCTGCGGTCATGGGTGACGAAGATGATGCTGCCGGCGAACTGCTTCAGGAACGTTTCCAGCCAGCCGATCGCCTCGATGTCGAGGTGGTTGGTGGGCTCATCAAGGAGCAATACATCGGGCTTGCGCACCAGCGCCTGCGCCAGCAGCACACGCCGCTTCATGCCGCCGGACAGCGCGGCGAAGTCGGTATCGCCGGGCAGTTCCAGCTGGGTCAGCACCTCGGTCACCCGGCGGTCCAGATCCCAGCCGTGCTGCGCCTCGATCTGATGCTGCACCTCGCCCAGTGCATCGAAGTCGGCCTGCGTGTGCAGCTCGTGTAGCAGGTGGTGATAGCGCGCCAGCAGATGGCCGAGATCGCCCAGTCCTTCGGCGACCACGTCGAACACGCTGCCGGCGGTGCCCTGCGGCACTTCCTGCGCCATGCGCGCGATCACCACGCCGTTCTGCACGCGCACTTCGCCGTCGTCGGCATGCAGCTCGCCGGCAATCAGCTTCATCAGGGTGGATTTGCCTTCGCCGTTGCGACCGACGATGCACACCCGCTCGTTCGCCTCGATCGACAGATCGACGTGTTCGAGCAGGAGCGGGCCGCCGATGCTGAAGTCGACGCGTTGCAGTTGGATAAGGGACATCCGCGTATTGTAGCTGGTGCGGCGGTCACACCCATGACGGACATGCCTGTGTGCGATAAAAAAACGGGCCGCACAAGGCGGCCCGTTCATTTGCAGTGTGCGACGCCGGCTTACTTCAGGCCGGCATCCTTGCGCAGCGCCTCGGCGCGATCGGTCAGCTCCCACGAGAACGCGGTGAAGGCGTTGCCGTTGGCGTCCTTCATCTGGTGCGGGGTGCGGCCGAAGTGGCCGTAGCTGGCGGTCTGCTGGTACATCGGGTGGATCAGGTCGAGCATCTTGAGGATGCCGTACGGGCGCAGGTCGAAGTGCTTGCGGATCAACTTCTCGATCTTCTCGTCGCTGATCTTGCCGGTGCCGAACGTGGTCACCGAGATCGAGGTCGGATGCGCCACGCCGATCGCGTAGCTCACCTGCACTTCGCAGCGGTCGGCGATGCCGGCGGCCACGATGTTCTTCGCCACATAGCGTGCCGCATAAGCCGCCGAACGGTCGACCTTGGACGGATCCTTGCCCGAGAACGCGCCGCCACCGTGACGGGCCCAGCCGCCGTAGGTATCCACGATGATCTTGCGGCCGGTCAGGCCGCAGTCGCCTACCGGGCCGCCGATCTCGAACTTGCCAGTCGGGTTGATGTGGAACTTGGTGCCCTTGTGCAGCCATTTCGCAGGCAGTACCGGCTTGAGGATCAACTCGCGCACGGCCTCGATCAGGTCTTTCTGCTTCACGCCCGGATCATGCTGGGTCGACAGCACCACGGCGTCGATCGCGGTGGCGATGCCGTTCTCGTAGCGCAGGGTGACCTGGCTCTTGGCGTCCGGGCGCAGCCACGGCAACGGCGACTTCTTCGCCTTGCGCACCTTGGCCTGCTGCTCGACCAGACGATGCGAAAAGTGGATCGCCGCGGGCATGAAGGTCTTGGTTTCGTTGGTGGCGTAGCCGAACATCAGGCCCTGATCGCCCGCGCCCTGGTCTTCCGGCTTCTTGCGGTCCACACCCTGGTTGATATCCGGCGACTGCTTGCCGATCAGGTTGATCACGCCGCAGGTGGCGCCGTCGAAGCCCACGTCGCTGGAGTCGTAGCCGATGTCGACGATGACCTTGCGGGTAATCGCCTCGAGGTCGATCCACGCATTGGTGGTGATCTCGCCGGCAACAATCGCCACGCCAGTCTTGACCATGGTTTCGCAGGCCACGCGGGCAGCCGGATCCTGCGCGATGATCGCGTCGAGGACGGCGTCGGAGATCTGGTCAGCGACTTTGTCCGGATGGCCTTCGGAGACCGATTCGGAGGTGAACAGGTAGTTGGACATCGCGGTTTATATCCTTTCGTGCGGATAGAGAGATAAATAAAGTCGGGCATGATACATCCCCGCTATCGGTTTTGCAGCCCGCGGGGATTCTGGGGGTCTGGGGGTTAGGCGGATGTTCAGCCGTTTGGATGGCTGCAGGAGTACACCCCGTGTGCGAAATCGGGTGCCAATGCAGCTGGGTCTTCGCGCACAGGGTGCGCTCCTGCAGGCCTGACTCAGGCGGCCAGACGTTCGCCAGCGGCGAGCGCGGCGAAATAATCGCGGGTCAGGCGCAGTTGCTCGGTGGCGGACTCGGCGCGGTTGACCACCTGCCGAAACGCCGCGTTCTCCGGCCGATCCTTCGCGTACCAGCCCAGGTGCTTGCGCGCGATGCGCACACCGGCCAGTTCGCCGTAGAACGCGTAGAGCTGTTCGAGATGGCCGAGCAGGATCGTGGCGACTTCGGCCGGCTCCGGCTCGGGCAGCAGTTCGCCGGTGGCCAGGTAATGCGCGATTTCGCGGAAGATCCACGGTCGCCCCTGCGCGCCGCGACCGATCATCAACGCGTCGGCGCCGGTGACGTCGAGCACGTGGCGCGCCTGCTGTGGCGTGCTGACGTCGCCATTGGCCAGCACCGGAATGCGCACTGCGGCCTTCACGGCGGTAATCGTGTCGTACTCGGCATCGCCTTCATACTTGTCGGCGCGGGTACGTCCATGCACTGCCAGCGCGGCGATGCCGTTGTCCTCGGCAATGCGGGCGATGTTCAGTGCGTTCTTGTTCTGCCGGTCCCAGCCGGTGCGGATCTTCAGCGTCACCGGCACCTCGACCGCGTCGACCACCGCCTTGACGATGCGCGCCACCAGCGGTTCGTCCTGCAGCAGCGCCGAGCCGGACCACACGTTGCACACCTTCTTGGCCGGGCAACCCATGTTGATGTCGATGATCTGCGCGCCGTTGGCGACGTTGAAGCGTGCCGCCTCGGCCAGCATGGCTGGATCGTAGCCGGCGATCTGCACGCTGACCGGCTCCGGTTCGCCGTCGTGATCCATCCGTTGCAGCGACTTGCGTGTGTGCCACAGCCGAGGATCGGCATTAGTCATTTCCGACACGGCCAGACCCGCGCCCAACCGTTTGCACAGCAGGCGAAACGGCTTGTCGGTGACGCCCGCCATCGGGGCGAGCACCACCGCAGGGTCGATCAGGTAAGGGCCGATACGCATCCGGGCATTGTAGCTGCAGCGCCTGCGCGGCGATGGAATGCCGGCGACGGCCAGCCCGCTGCAGCATTGAGTCGCCTCAGACCCGGTGCAAGCTGTCCGCACTGGCCGTCGTGGTGCCACGCACATGCTGGTGCTTGAAGAAGATCACGAACAGCACGGCCACCACCAGCGAGTACGACGCGAACGTCGTCCAGATCCCGTGCCAGTCCTTGCTGCCGTCGGCGTGGGTGAACCACACATCGATGACCTTGCCGCTGATCAGGCTGCCGAGCACGGCGCCGACACCGTTCGTCATCAGCATGAACAGGCCCTGCGCGCTGGCGCGGATGGCCGGGTCGCTCTGCTCCTCGACGAACAGGGAGCCCGAGATATTGAAGAAGTCGAACGCCATGCCGTACACGATGCACGACATCACGATCATCCACAGGCCCGGCCCCGGATTCCCGTAGGCGAACAGGCCGAAGCGCAGCACCCACGCCAGCATGCTGATCAGCATCACCGTCTTGATGCCGAAGCGCTTGAAGAAGAACGGAATCGCCAGGATGAACAGCGTCTCGGAGACCTGCGAAATCGACATGATGATCGCCGGGTAACGCACCGCGATCATGCCCTTGTACGCGTCGACGTTGGCGAAGTCGTGCAGGAAGGTGTCGCCATACGCGTTGGTCAGCTGCAGCGCGGCACCCAGCAGCATCGCGAAGATGAAGAAGATCGCCATCTTGCTGTTCTTGAACAGCGTGAACGAAGTCAGCCCCAGCGTATCCAGCCATGACGTATGCGCCTGGCCACGCAGGCGCGGCGGACACTTCGGCAGGGTGAACGCGTACAGGCCGAGCAGCAGCGCTGCAGCGGAAGCGACGTGGAATTGACCGCTCGAGGTTTCCAGATGCAGCAGGCTCACCACCCACATCGCCGCGATGAAACCGACCGTACCCCACACGCGGATCGGCGGGAACACCAGCACCACGTCCGCGCCATTGGTCTTCAGCGCGTTGTAGGCCACCGCGATCGCCAGCGATATCGTCGGCATGTAGCACATCATGTTGAGCAGCATCACCCAGAACAGCGTGGTCGGGTTGTCGATCGTGGGGATGATGAACAACACCACCGCGCCGCTGATGTGCAGCAGGCCGTAGAGCTTTTCCGCATTGAGCCATTTGTCCGCAATCACGCCCATCAGCGACGGCATGAACAGCGAGGCGATGCCCATGGTCGAGAAGATCGCGCCGAACTGCGCACCGGACCAGTGCCGGTACTGGAACCAGTAGGCGCCAATGGTGATCAGCCACGCGCCCCACACGAAAAACTGCATGAAGTTCATTGCCACAAGACGAAGCTTGATGCTCATCAATCGATATCCTGCATGTTGATCCCCCTGGCAAGGCCGAGGAGTCGCCCCGCAGCCATCAAGCGTGGCAGGTTAGAGGAAGCCGCAGGCAGCCGGCAAGGCATGCTGCAGCGTCCGCCTTGTCCCCGCATCGCATGTTTTCATGCATGGCCGCCGAGTCCTGTGCGGCCTGAGTTCTCAAGCCCGCCTCTCACCACACCCGTTCCGCCTGAGCGTAGCGCAGCGGAGTCGAAGGGCCGCGCGCATCCCTATGCAACCCCGCTCAATCCTCACCCGAGCGCAACGCTGCAGCCACACGCTCCCGCAGCACCGGCAGCAGCTCCATCTCGAACCATGGATTGCGCATCAGCCACACCCGGTTGCGCGGACTCGGATGCGGCAACGGCAGCCGACCGTGCGCAAGATGATCGCGCCACGCTTGCACGGTGTCGGTGAGGCGGATGCCACGCGGCACGCCGAGCACGCCGGCCTGCGCGTACTGACCGATCACCAGGGTCAATCGCACGTGCCGCAGCAACGGCAACAGGCGCGGATGCCAGGTCGGCGCGCACTCCGGTCGCGGCGGCAGATCGCCACCGCGACCGCTGCCGGGGAAACAGAAACCCATCGGCACGATCGCCACGCGGCTGGCGTCGTAAAACGCATCGCGATCGATGCCCAGCCACTCGCGCAAGCGCTCACCACTGACATCGTTGAACGGGATGCCGGTGTCATGCACCTTGCGTCCCGGCGCCTGGCTGACGATCAGCAGGCGTGAGGTGGACGACGCCTGCAACACGGGGCGCGGGCCCAGTGGCAGACGGGCCTCGCAAAGGTTGCAGGCGCGGATCTCCCGCAGCAGTCGATCAAGTGCAACAGACATGGCTACAAGTGCGTGGCAGGCATGGATTCCGGGGTGTGCGCGGCGTTGGCTGTTTGCCGCGCGTGGCGTTGACGACGTTGCACATTCGCATCATTTGAGTGGGGGCGGCATCACGGCGACGTAGCTGCGTCGCCTGAGCAAGAACCATACCGCACCCAGTGGAAACGCCACGGAAAGCGTCCATGGGCCGTAGGGCGGTGCAAAGCAGGCGGCGCCAAACAGCAGAAAACTGATCGGCTGCACACTGAAGGCACCGGTGGTCCAGTTGAACCCGACAGTCACGAAACCGAACAGGATGAAAAGAACCCAGGGCCATTTCCTGCCCCGCATCGGAGCGCGCAAACACATCACCAGTGCATACAGGCAAAGCAGCGGTATCACGCAGACCAGCCCCAGAAAAACGTAGTGCAGTGGGCTTTTTCCGCGCAGGGTGAACGCGTTGGTCTGTTCCAGCGATTGCTTCATCCGGTAAACGTGCACGCCTTCGATGGTGCGTTGATCACCATCGGTGGAGACAGTCATGTCAGCCAATGCCCAGCTCGAATCGAATTGGTACTCAAAGGCGAGCGTTGCATGCGACTCGCCGTTCTCGATCATCTTGCGGAAGCCAACGGTCTTGACCGAGCGGGGCACGCCGGCGGGAAAGTAGCCGGCGATCTTGGTCAGTTGCGCATCGATGTCGGCGGTCCGGAGTTTGGCGGCCAGATGGTCTCTGGTCGAATCCAGGTGGCCCAGCCGCAAGTCGTCCAGCGTGGACTGGGCAAACTTCACATCGGCGCCCGGAGCAAGGCGGTCGATCATGCCTTGCTGGCTGCATGCGCTTGCGAACAGACACAGCAGCGCGATCAGGACGGACTTCATGGTTCTCATCTATTCCCCCTGGAAAATACAAGAGTCAAGGCAACAGCTTGCCCGGATTGAGTATCCCGCCCGGATCGAACGCGGTCTTGATGTTGCGCATCAGCGCCAGCGTGGAAGCCTCCAGCGCCAGCGGCATGAACTCGCGCTTGACCATGCCGATGCCGTGCTCGCCCGACAGCGTACCCTCGAGCGAGATCACCAGCGCGAACACGTCGGCGAGGCAGGCATGCGCGCGCTCGCGTTCGGCGTCGTCGCGTGGCAGCAGGTTCACGTGCAGGTTGCCGTTGCCGGCGTGGCCGAAGGTGACGATCAGCACATCGTGCTTCGCCGACAGTTGCTTGATGCCGTCGACCAAGGCGGGCAGATGACTGACCGGTACCACCACATCCTCGTTGATCTTGTTTGGCGAGATCGTGCGCTGCGCCGGCGATAGCGCCTTGCGTGCCGCCCACAGCGCGCGGGTTTCCTCGGCGCTCTGCGCCACCCGCAATTCTTCCAGCCCGTCGCCGCGTGCGGCGGTAGCCACAGCAGCGACCGCGCTGTCCAGCGTGGCCGGTTCGCCATCGACCTCGATCATCAGCATCGCACCGGCCAGCGGCACGCTGTCGCCGCCATGCTCGTGCGCCAGCTTCAACGCCACGTCGTCGATGAACTCCAGCGCACACGGCGTCACCGGCTGCGCCATGATCCGCGCCACCGCACGCGCGGCGCTGCCGACATCGCGATAGGTCGCGCGCAGTGTGCGCACCGCCGACGGTTTCGGCGTGAGTTTCAGGGTCGCCTCGGTGATCAGCGCCAGCGTACCTTCCGAGCCGATCAGCAAGCGGGTCAGGTCGTAACCGGTCGCGCCCTTGCTGGTAAACGTGCCGCAACGGAAACCTTCGCCGTTACCGGCCACAGCGCGCAGGCCCAGCGTGTTCTCGCGCGGGCTGCCGTACTTCACCGTGCGCGGCCCGGCCGAATTGCAGGCCAGGTTGCCACCGATGCTGCACCACGGCGCCGAGGTGGGATCGGGCGGCCAGAAGAAACCGTGCGGCGCCAACGCCTGCTGCAGATCGCCGTTCAACACACCCGGCTCGACCACCGCCAGCCGATTGTCTGGGTCGATGCGAAGAATCCGGTTCATCCGCTCGAAGCTCACCACCACGCCGCCGTTGACCGGTACCGTCGCGCCGGTGGTATTGCTGCCGCGCCCGCGCGCGATCACCGGCACTTTGTGTGTGCGACAAGCCTGTACCAGCGCTTCGACCTGTGCGTGTTCGATGGGAAACACCACCGCATCCGGTAGTGCGTGCAGGCGCGAGTTGTCGTAGGAATAGGCGATGCGCTCCGCCTCACCGGTAGCGAGGGCCTCGGCGGGGAACGTGGCACGAAGACTTTCGAGAAGAATAGGCGGCAGCGTCATTCGCCCAGTTTAGCGCCGAACCCGCGGCGAGCAGCCTGTTATGACGTGTAGGGATTGCGACGTCAAAGTGTGGGTTGACGTACAGGAAGTGGGCGTCCAAGAGAAATTATCCGATTTGGATATAGCGTAGCTGGACGTCCATGAAGAATTGCTGGATGTCGATGTAGCGCGAGTGGCTGCCCATGCACAATCACAGAACGCTGATGTGGTTCAAATGGTCGCTCATGAAAAATCACTTGGTGTCTATGTAGCTCGGGCGAGCTTTCACAAGGAATTACTGGGTGTCGATCTAACGACGATGGACGTCCATGAAAAATCACTCGACGTCCATGTAGTGCAAATGAACGCTGAGGAAATGTCACTCAACGCTCAAAGGTTACGACCAAGCGAGGTGGTGGCGCACCACCACCTCGCCGGCGGCCTGTTAAGCCGCTACTGCGGGTTCAGCTGCACGATTGCTGCGAGGTCCGGGGAAGCGAACGCGGAGATCGTCATAAGCATCCTGTGCACCAGCTTGCCCAGTTTTGGCCGCTTCGCGGACACCTTTGTAATAGTCGAGATCTGCTCTCCATGCTTCGCTCGAAACTAGTTGCACAGTGTCATCCACGCAACCGGCCAACGTCTGCAGCTCCATCGTAAAGCGAAGCATCTGAGAGCGAAGCGTTCGAACTTTTTGCACTTCGTTAACATCCATGAAGCCCGGCGCAAACTCGGCGCGGTTGGTCATGTATGCCGCACACTTCTCGTCAAAGCCCACTGACTTTGGCCCCATCTTCGCCAGTTCGCGCCGCTCCTGTCCCGACAACGTCACCAGAAAGGGGAGTGCGCCACGGATAGTTGCTAGCGCAGTCTGGATGGCGGTCACGTCTTCGTCCGAAAGAACTGCGACGACGCGATTGTCATAAGCCATGAAACTCTCCTTGTTATCACAAAAATGCCGCCCCATTGGCGGCACACAAAGCGTATCAGCTGCACAGTGCAGGCTTGGAGCGTGACGTCATGTAGGAAAAAGATTAACGATGGCAACGTCGCACATCGGATCAGACATCCCCTACGCATCGCCGAGGTCAGATCCGCTTTGACAGAGGTTTGTTTGACGCGATCCTGAGGGTGCTCTGTAAGTCAGGAACAAACCGACTAGACGTCAGGCACATGCCGACATCAGAGAAGTCAGGCGGCACCGACGAAGCAGGGCGACCACATCATCTATATGGCGACGCACATGATCGTCTACACCATCAAACAGGACGACAGCGGGCAGTGGGGAGTTTGTCGTGACGACACGTTGCTCTTTCGTGGAATGGCCCTCGGCCCCGCTATCAAACTGGCGCGAGATGTTGCACGTGACGAGCACCATCGGTCTAGCCGGCCTACATGCGTCGAAATGTATGAGGCTGGATCGCATACCAAGCTAGCCAAATATCCGAAGCAAGCAGACGCGGAGAGGCGGGGGGCATCCGCGTTTTCGGCGTATTGAGAGCGCTCCGATGTGCGGCTATTCGACATAGTAAGAAGGGTCAGTGCGTGGGCAGTCGGCCCTTACGTGGCGGACTAGCCGCGAAAACGTCCTTTCTGGAAGACGCGCACAGGAAGGTCCCCTTTCGACCCGAAGCAGACTGTCGGTCTGATCTTAATTACCTCCGTCCCATTACGTCGCCACCCATTACGTCGGTGCACGGCGGTAGTCTTGGGCGGGGCGCTGCCCGTGGGCGTGACAGCATAGATGCTTGGATCGAGGCCATATGAACATCGACGAATACGCAAGCAAGTACCTTGCGCTCTATGAGTCTTTCGCTGAGACGGTGCAATTTGTTCTGAAGAAGGCGCTGCTCTCCGCCGAAGGAGTTCCCCCTCCGCAGTCGATCCAGTATCGCGCTAAGGCGGCCGAAAGCCTACGTAACCGGCTGGTTGAGGAGGGAAAGCTGGAGTCGCAAACGCTTGAGGAAGACAGGCGTGATCTGGCAGGCGTCCGCGTCATCTTCTACACCAACAACGATGTTGAAAAATTCCTTAGCTCGCCACTGATCCGCGAAAACTTCGACATCGACGAAGGCTCGACGAAGATCCACCATCCGATCCCGGAAAACGATGGTGCGCGCTATCGGGGTATCCACTACACCGTGCGGCTGCGCGAAGACAGGATTCGCTTGCCCGAGTACGCCCGGTTTGCCAGCCTGCGTTGCGAAATACAGGTGCAGACGATCTTGAATCATGCTTGGTCGGAAACTTCGCATGACATCGTCTACAAGAACAAGCTGGGCAACGGCTACGGCAAGCGGGCGATGGAAGGCATCACGCGCCGCTTCAAGCGGATCATGGACGAGTACCTGCTCCCGGCAGGCTACGAGATCCAGAAGGCACAGCAAGAGTACGAGCGCGTCCTGCACGGGAAGCAGTTGTTCGACAATGACGTGGTAACTCTGCTGGACAATGCGCAGAACAACAACGAGCGTTACGAAATCCTGTCCAGCCTGAAGAACCATGCGATCCCGTATTACGACGATCTTCCTGCGGCATACGAACGGCTCAAGACGCCTTTCCTAAGCGCGGTTCAGGCGGCACGCGAGGTCGAGCGAGTCCCGATCGAAACTGCGTTCGGGGGCATGGAGGGTTTCAAAGCTGAAGCGGTAACGAAGCTGGTGGTGGAGATTGTCGAGGGGCTGCGCTACGCGGATGTGGTCGGCACGCTGCAACTGCTGATCGACATCTATCGTGACGAGCCGAGCGAAGAGGTCAAAGAGCAGATCGTGAGCGCCGTAAAACATCTGGCGGCTTACAACATCGACGCCTACCAGCAGGTCGGTCTGATGCTGCAGATGGCGCTGGTGGATCACTTGAACGGCATGGATGCTGCGGAGGTGGACCGCATTCGTCCCATCGCGCTTGCAGTCTGGTCGGAAGCGCTGCAAGTGGACATCACCGGACAGACGTGGAAAGCGGATTCCATGATTCTTCGTTCTGGAGCCGTGCCGGTGTCGGATCAACTGATGGAAGTACGGGGAAAAGCTATCGCGGCGCTGTTCGCTGCCTACGACCGCTCGACCGAGGACTCGCAGCGACGCGGAGTGCTTTCCGCGCTCGATGGTGGAACCCGTGGCCCGAGTCAGGTCGCGTGCTCAGACGAACTGCTGACGGTGACGCTCAGGGATGCCGCCCGCATCGTCGAATTCACGACCGAGCGCACAACGCAGACCAGCTATGAGTTGCTGCAGTATCTGGAGCATCGATACCTCTACGACTATTACCAGATCAGCGGGCTTGCCGAAGGCGAGTGCGGCAAGTCTGTTCATCAGGCGGACGCGGCGGCACTCGTCAGGGCGGTCTTCCGTTTCCGCGATGTGGTCAATGCCGACCAGTCGTTCGTCCGATATAAGGTGTTGGTCGGGTACGAGTCCGTTTTTCCTGCCCACTGGATCGACCGAGACTTTGACTACAAGGGATCGGACGCATATCGACGAAAGGAGGTGGATCACTACGTCGACGTGGTTGACGCGGAGAACGAGAACGACTGGTTCGACCTAGTGACGCGCTGTGCAGAGACGAAGTCGAACGATCTCGCTACTTTCCCTATTTTTGGGGATTTCATCGCTAAGCTGTCCCAGCACAAGCCGGAGATTGCCGAGAGGTTCGTGGACAGGGCGGGTGACGATCTGCACGGATTCCTGGCCGCGTTCCTGAACGGATTGGCGGCAAGCGCTTGGCAGGATATTTATGAGCAGGTGCTGGCAAGCGAGCTGGATTCAGCGAGGAACCTGCCTGGTATCGTCCATCACCTGCGCTATTCCGAGACCAATCGGCCGTATGTTGCGCGACGCCTGTTGAGTCGCGCGATGGAAACCGACAATACGTTGGCTGTTACGAAATGCTTGTGTTTCGCAATGGAAGCGTATGGCACGGAGAAGTTGGACGATGCCGATACCATCTTCCATGACGCATTGGCATATCTGACCGAGCACAAAGATCCGCGCTGGGTATATGACGTTTGGTTTGCCACAAGCCGCGACGCAAAGTTTTACGGCGATGTGTCGTCGGGGAGGGTTGGGCAGATCCTTGAGAACCTAGCGTTCCTTCCAAGAGTGGATCACCACGTGGAGTGCGTCCTGCAGTGTTTGGCCGAGCGGTATCCAGAATCCGTTTGGGACTATTTCGGTGATCGGCTGGCGCGTGCGGAGCAGGCGGTCGATGAGAACAGAGACGAATTCGAGGCGGTGCCCTATCGCCTGCACGACCTGCAGAAGGCATTATCCAAGGACGCGGAGCTTGCCATCGTCAAGGGGATGGCGTGGTTTACGCGCGATCCCACACTGTTTCAGTTCCGCGGCGGTCGCCTACTCTGCGCAGTCTTCCCGCGAGACGCGGATGCGTTCATGGCTGCGCTCGCCGCCTTGGTAAAGGAGGGCGGAGCGATCGAGGCGGATTTTGCCCTTGACGTCCTCAGAAACTACCAAGGAGAACCGTTCACCCATGTCGTCTTGAAGGAGATTGTGGCCCGCTACCCTGCAGGTGACCGAAGACATGGCGGTGTCCGGGCGTGCCTGGAGAACACGGGAGTTGTCCACGGAGAGCTGGGATTTGCGAACGCTTGGCGAGTCAAGAAGGAAACCCTTTCCGAGTGGCTGGACGATCCGCGTCAGGAAATCAGGGTGTTTGCCGAGAAGGAAGTAGCGAGCCTCGACTTGATGATCGCCACCGAGGAGCGCCGGGCGGAAGCGTCGACTAGGTTGCGGAGAATGGACTACGACGACGTTTCCGACTATGAAGAGTGCGAGCCGGACCCCGAGGTCGATGGCGAGCATTGACGGATACAGTGCATCGATCAAACCCTGGCTAGAGTGCACTTTTCAATGGCAGCTCCTGGCCGATAGAGGACATTGGCCCTACTCCGAGCATCAGCGTTTCTTTGGATACGGTTTTGACTTCAGTAGTGAGTCGTATCGCTGGGGCTGATCAGCCCGTCTCAAACGCTCCGCGCAACCATTCACGGCGAATGGCGTCGGTCGGCCCGTCGTAGCTGACCACATCAAAGCGACATGCGAGGCGTGCCTGCTGTGGATGCGCGGCCAGCCAGTGTTGTGCAGCGAGAATCAGTTTGGCCTGTTTGCTGGCGGTGACCGAAGCGACAGCGTCGCCGTGGCTGGCGTTCTTGCGGTAGCGCACTTCGACGAACACCACGGTGTCGCCGTCGCGCATCACCAGATCCAGCTCGCCGTAGCGCGTGCTGTAGTTGTGAGCAAGGCAGGTGAGGCCGGCGCGTTCGAGTTCGGCGCGGGCGCGCTGCTCGAAGACGTCGCCGGCGGCGCGCATCAGTGGTTGACGGGCTGGTTGGTATCGGCGGGCACGTTGCTGCGGGTGGCGGGTATCGGAGTGATGTCAGTGGGCGGAGCGCTGGCCGGCATGTCGTCGGTCTGCAGGTTGCCGCTCAGCGGGTGCGCCAGGCCATCCTGGAATTGCGCCCAGATCAGCACGCGGCGCACGCGGCCGAACTGGTCGGCGGTGAGCTGGCCGCTGGCGCCGGGTACGTAACTGCCCGGGTGCGCGCGCAGCCAGTCGAGGTAGGGCACCAGGCTCCACGCATCCATGCCGAAGGCGAACAATCGCGCGCCGCCACCGCGGGCCGACGACAGCTGGGCGGCGATGTCGTCATGGTTCGGCAGGCCCGGCTGGGCGTTGAACAGCCACGGTGCATCGCAGAATTCCACGCCATCCAGGTCGCGGTTGGCCGCGGCGTCGTCGCTGCCTTCGTAGACGTGCGAGGTGGCGATCACCGGCAAGTCGATCTTCGCGATGCGCAGTTGCGGCAACAGCACGCGTGCCTGCGCCGGGCGCATGCTGATGAAGATGCCGGTATCGCCGGAAGTGCTGGCCGGTGCCGTGGTGGCGTCGGCGGGAGCGGCAGCAGCGCTGGGTGCCGAAGCGGAAATGTGCAGGCCGGCGATGGTGTCGGTGTAACTGGTCGCGCCGGTGGGCAAGGTGACCATGCCAAGCAGCTGACCGCCGCGGGCGGCCAACTCGGCCTTGAACGCAGCGGCGGCGCGCTGAGCGAAGTCATCGTTGGAAATCAGCACGTAGACCTGGCGCAGGCCGCGCTCGACCATGTGGTCGGCGGCCTGGGCGCCTTCGGTCTCCGGCAGCAGGCCGAATTCGCTGGCATCACCGGACGGCAGTTGCTTGTCGTCGGGATGATTCAGCGCCAGCACCGGCACCGGCAGTTGCGCCTGGCCGAACACCGCGGCGACTTCACCGCGAGTCAGCGGACCGACGACCAGCTTGGCGCCGTCGCTGACCGCCTGCTGATACGCCTTGATCGCACCGTCGCTGGTGCCCTTGCTGTCGTAGACGCGCACTGACGGACGTGGCGCATGGTTGCGCCCCGCATCGAGATAGGCCGCAAAGAAACCTTCGCGGATCGACGTGCTCGCCGCCCCGTAATTGCCATCACCGGGCAGCAGCAGGGCGACTTGGGTCGGTACCTTGTAGCCTTCGCGCACATTGGCGCCGGCACCCGGCAGCAGGGTGCCGACTGGTTGCTGCAATTCCGGTTGCGCCTGTGCCACGACGACACCGAGTCGAGTCAGCGCCTCGTTGACCCAGGGCAGCATGCGATCACCCGGTTTCATCGCGGCGGCGCGCTGCTTGAGCGGGTCGACGCCGAGTTTGCCGAGCAGGTCGAGTATCTGCTGACGATTCTGTGTGTGGTCGAAACCGCTCAGCTGGTCGTCCATCTGCACGCGGGTGCGCGCGGCACCCCAGTCGTCGCCGCTGGCCACCATCGCGCGCGAACGCAGTTCCAGCAGGCGAAGTTGGAGCGCAGCGGGTACCGTGACATTCGGTTGGGTGGTGAGCCGCAGTGCGGTCGCCGCGTCTTGCTGGTTGAGCGCCAGTTCGGCCTGCAGCAGGTCGAGGCGCAGCGGTTCATCGCCGCTCAGGTGTTGCCGCTTGACGCTGGCGAGAATCGGCGCGGCACGTTCGATCTGGCCTTCCTGTCGCCAGGCTTCGGCAGCCTGCAGGCGGTAGCTGTCGGCGTGACCGGAAGACTGATCCGCCAGCGCCAGGTAGGCTTGCGCGGCTTGGACGAACTGGCCTTGCCGGGCCAGCGCATCGGCGCTCTGCGCAGCGGCGATTTCGGCCGGTGAGCGCGCTGCGTTCATCGGCACGCAGGCGGCCAGAACCAGTGAAAGAAGCAGTCCGGTCGCGGCGGCGCGCGAGAGGCGCATGAGGCGCATGGGAGATCCCTTGTTCGTCATGGTCGTCAATGCGCGATCATAGCCGATCGGATTGCCGGCTCACGGCGCAGGAGTATGACGATGTCAGCAGTTCAGCCAGGTTGTCTGTGGGTGGTGGCCACCCCGATCGGTCATCGCGACGACTTGTCCGCCCGTGCGATCGTGACCCTGCGTGAAGTTGCGGTGATCGCTGCCGAAGATACCCGGCACAGTCGGCCGTTGCTGGTGCATCACAATATCGACACGCCGTTGATCGCCTTGCACGATCACAACGAGCGCGATGCGGTGGATGCGATCGTGCGCCGGATGGCTGCCGGCGATTCGGTGGCGCTGATTTCCGATGCCGGTACGCCATTGATCAGTGACCCGGGCTTTCGGCTGGTGCGCGCTGCGCGCGCCGCCGGCATTCGCTGCATTCCGGTGCCGGGTGCCTGTGCGGCGATTGCCGCGTTGTCGGTGGCGGGGCTGCCCAGCGACCGCTTCGTGTTCGAGGGTTTTCTGCCGGCGAAAGCGGCGGCACGGCGTAGTCGCCTGCAGGAACTTGCCGGCGATGCGCGCACGCTGATCTTCTATGAGTCGTCGCATCGAGTGGCCGAAAGTCTGGCCGACATGCGCGACATCTTTGGTGCCGCGCGTGAGGCAGTGCTGGCGCGCGAGCTGACCAAGATGTTCGAGACGGTGCTGGGCGAACCGTTGGTGGAACTGGCTGCGCGGGTCGCTACCGACCCTGACCAGCAGCGTGGCGAATGCGTGTTGCTGGTGGCTGGCCGTGGCGAGGAAGCCGACGCGAAGTTGATCGAGGGCCAGCGCATCTTCGCGATCCTGCGCGAGGAACTGCCGCCGGCGAAGGCGGCGAAGATGGCGGCAGCGATCACCGGCGCGCCGCGCAAGCTGCTCTACGAGGGATGAGGTCTCGCGTGGAGTACAATCGGCGGTGGAGTCGGCCGGGCAGTCGCGTCGCACGCAAGTGCATCGAGGAAAGTCCGGGCTCCATAGGGCAGAGTGCCAGGTAACTCCTGGGCAGCGTGAGCTGACGGCCAGTGCAACAGAGAGCAGACCGCCGAACGGCATCTCCGGATGTGCGTGGTAAGGGTGAAAGGGTGCGGTAAGAGCGCACCGCGTACGGGGCTAACGTCGTACGGCACGGTAAACCCCACTCGGAGCAAGACCAAATAGGGGAACGATAACGCGGCCCGCGTTGTTCCCGGGTAGGTTGCTGGAGCCAGACGGCGACGTCTGGCCGAGAGGAATGACTGTCGCGTCGCAAGACGTACAGAACCCGGCTTACAGGCCGACTCCACCTCTTTCATGAATTCACCACCGGCGCGGCAAGTAGCCACGCCGGTGGTGATGGGTGGGAGTGCGTCCGGATGAACGCTGGTTCATCGCGGTGCAGCCGGCAACCCTGATTTATCCTCAACAAACGCCGTATTGGTGTTGATTGAAAATCAAAAAATCCCTTGCTTTCAAACACCTTGCAAGGGTTCGTGAGAAAACGCTGGAATTACCGCCACAACTTCGCCTTTCTCCTTGATTCACAAGCGAAATTCCCTTGACAGTCTCACAGGGCGAGACTATCGTGGGTTCCAGTGTGAAATCGTGGGTTTTAGTGGAGTCTAGCGATCGTGTTCCAGGGCGAAACCGCCATCACCGTAGACGACAAGGGCCGCCTGGCCATTCCAACCGCGTATCGCGAGTTGGTGGCGGGCGAATGCGCCAATCGTCTGGTGATCACCTACAACCCGTTCGAGCCGGGCTGCCTCTGGCTGTTCCCGTACGCCGAGTGGGAGCAGGTGCGCGATCAGGTGAATGCGCTGCCCAAGGTCAAGGCCGCCCATCGCGATCTGCAGATGAAGCTGGTCGGTGCCGCTGCCGTGGTCGAGCCTGATGGCGCGGCGCGGGTGTTGCTGCCGGCCAGTCAGCGTGCCGCTGCGGGTATCGAGAAGAAGGCGGTACTGCTGGGCATGGGCAACAAGTTCGAGCTTTGGAGCGAACAGGCCCATCTGGCCAAGATCCGCCAGAGCATCGGCGAAGACGAAATCACAGACGAAATGGCCGTACTGCGCCTGTAAACAGGCGCAGCGACAGACGCGGGACGGGAGCGGGAGTGCGGCATGGCCGAGCAGCAGTTGCGGCACATCCCGGTAATGCTGGGTGAAGCGGTGGAGGGTCTGTCCGTGCAGTCTGGCGGGCGCTATCTCGATGGAACGTTTGGTCGCGGCGGTCACGCTCGCGCCGTACTGTCGCGCCTCGGCCCCGCTGGCCGGCTGCTGTTGATGGATCGTGACCCCACCGCCATTGCCACGGCGCAGGCCGAATTTGCCGGTGATCCGCGCGTGTCGATCCGGCATGCCAATTTTTCCAGCCTGGCCGAATGGGACGAAACTGCCGCCGGCCTCGACGGCGTGCTGCTCGATCTGGGCGTGTCCTCGCCGCAGCTGGATGAAGCCGCACGCGGTTTCAGCTTCATGGCCGATGCGCCGCTGGACATGCGCATGGACACCACCCAGGGCGAAAGCGCGGCCGATTTCCTGGCGCATGCCAGTGAGCGCGAGATCACCGAAGTGCTGTGGAATTTCGGCGAAGAGCGTCACGGCCGCCGCATCGCCCGCGCCATCGTCGCCGATCGCGCGGCCACGCCGTTCACCCGCACCGGCCAGCTGGCCGCGCTGATCGAGCGCGTGGTCGGCCGTCGCGAGCCGGGCAAGCATCCGGCCACGCGCAGTTTCCAGGCATTGCGCATCCGCGTGAACGGCGAGCTGGACGCGTTGCAGCAGGGTCTGAATGCAGCGCTGGAACGGCTCAAGCCGGGCGGTCGGCTGTCGGTGATCAGCTTCCATTCGCTGGAAGATCGCGCGGTGAAGCTGTTCATCCGTGATCACTCCGGTCGCGTGCAGAACAGCCGCCGCGGGCCGCCGGTGCAGGCCGCGCCGGCGCGTCTGGTCGCAGTCGGCAAGGCGCAGTTCCCGTCCGCCGCCGAGATGGCGGCCAACCCGCGCTCGCGCTCGGCCGTGCTGCGCGTGGCGGAGAAGCTGGTTGAGCATACGCAAGAGGGCCACGCATGAAGGCGATCGGCGCCCTGTTCATGCTGATCCTGCTCGCAGCCGTGCTGGCCAGCGCGATCGGGGTGGTGTGGACGCGCCATGAGAGCCGTGTGTTGTTCGTCAACCTCACCGCGCTGCAGAACCAGCGCGACGATCTGAACATCGAATACGGCAGGCTCGAACTGGAGCAGGCCACCTATGCCGAACCACGGCGCATCGACGACGAGGCCCGGCAAAAGCTGGGCATGCTCGATCCGCGCCCGCAAGACATCCGGTTGCTGCACTGATGGGCTGGCACAAGCACATCACACCTCCCCAGCACGGCCGCCGCCGCAGTGCCGGCCCCAGTTCGCGCAAGCGGATGGTGGTGGTGGTCGGCCTGCTCGGGTTGGCCTCGCTCGGGCTGGTGGCGCGTGCATTCGACCTGCAGGTCGTGCGCAAGCAGTTCTATCAGAGCCAGGGCGACGCGCGCTTTTTGCGCGTGATGCCGATTCCGGTGTCGCGCGGCACCATCTTCGATCGCAACGGCGAGCCGTTGGCGGTGTCGACACCGGTAATGTCGATCTGGGCGAATCCCTCGGAAGTTCTCGACAACGAGGATCGCATTCCGCAGTTGGCGCAGGCGCTGGGTGTGGGTGCAGGTGAATTGAAGGAGCAGCTGGCGCAGCGTTCCGACAAGGAATTTGTCTATCTGCGTCGGCAGATGTCGCCAGAGGCAGCACAGGCGGTGCTGGACTTGAGCATCCCCGGCATCAACGGCCAGCGCGAGTTCAAGCGCTACTACCCGTCTGGCGAAGTGACCTCGCACGTGCTCGGCTTCACCAACATCGACGATCACGGTCAGGAAGGCCTGGAGCTGGCGTACGACGACTGGCTATCCGGCAAGCCGGGCGCCAAACGAGTCATTCGCGACCGCATGGGTCATGTAGTGGAGAACGTCGAACAGATCCGCGCGCCGAAACCAGGGCAAGACCTCACGCTCAGCATTGATCGACGTATCCAGTTCCTCGCCTACAACGAACTGAAAAGCACGCTGGAGAAATCGCAGGCCGATTCCGGTTCGATGGTGGTGCTCGACGTGAAGACCGGCGAAGTGCTGGCGATGGTCAACCTGCCGACCTACAACCCGAATGCAGTCAACGGCAGCAAGCCTGACCAACGACGCAACCGCGCGATGACGGACGTGCTTGAGCCGGGTTCGACGATAAAGCCGATCCTGATGGCGGCGGCGTTGTCGAGCGGCAAGTACACGCCAACCGGTCCTTTGATCGACACCACTGGCGGCCACTGGTTTTTCCAGGGCCACGATATCCACGACACGCACAACTACGGCTTGCTGAGCCCGACCGGCGTGATCACCAAGTCGAGCAACGTCGGCGCTGCGCACATCGCGATGCAATTGGACACCAGCCTGATGTACGACACCTACCGTGCGTTCGGTTTCGGCAACAGCACCCAAAGCGGGTTTCCCGGCGAGGCCTCCGGCTATCTGCAGGTAGGGGTCAAGTGGCGACCGCTGGAAAAGGCCATCCTGGGTTACGGCTACGGTCTCAACGTGACCGTGCTGCAGCTGGCCAACGCCTACGCGACGATTGCCGACGGAGGCGTCATGCACTCGCCGACCTTCATCAAGGACGGCGACAACGACGCCAAGGTGATTATCGATCCGCAGATCGCACACGAGCTGGTCGGCATGCTGGAAACCACCACTCAGCCTGGCGGCACGGCGGCGCCGTATGCCTGGATCGCCAATTACACAGTGGCCGGCAAGACCGGCACCGCGCATAAGGCCACCGCGGGCGGCTATTCGAAGGACAACTACGGCGCTGCGTTCGCAGGCATGGTGCCGGCGACAAATCCGCGGCTGGTGGCGGCGGTGGTGATCGACAACCCCCGCAAGGGCAGCTATTACGGCGGTCTGGTCTCGGCCCCGATCTTCGCCAAGGTCATGGGTGGCGCGCTGCGCCTGCTCGATATTCCGCCCGACAATATCGGTCGCTGGTACGTCGGCGGTCCCTTGCAGTCCACGGACGGGCTGGCTGGTAGCAAACCACCGGTGGCTGCGAACATTGAGGAAGCGCCGGTCGAGGATGCGACGCCATGAGCACCGGCCACCTCGATCAGCTGTTGCTGGGGATTGCCGACGCGCAGGTCGCCGCCGCGCCGGGCGCCGGTCGCATCGTGCTGTCGGGACTGACCCTGGACTCGCGTCGGGTGCGTCGCGGCGATGCGTTTTTTGCGTTGCGCGGCACCCAGGATCACGGCATCAAGTTTGCTGCCAGCGCGGTACAGCGTGGCGCGCAGGTGGTGCTGGCGGAGGCGCCGGCAGTCGACGGTGTGGCAGCACTGGACGTGCCGCTGCTGTGGATCGACAACCTGCACGCGCAGGTCGGTGAAATCGCCGCGCGCTTCTACGAGCGTCCCAGCGAATCAATGCGGATGGTCGGCGTCACCGGTACCAACGGCAAGACCTCGAGCGTGCAATTGCTGGCACAGGCATTGACCCTGCTCGGCCATCGCGCGGCCTCGATCGGCACGCTCGGCGCTGGCGTGCATGGCCAGTTGCGGGAAGGCGAGCGCACTACGCCCGATGCGATCAGTGTGCAGGCGTTGCTGGCGGATTTCCGCGATGCCGAAGTCAGCCATGTGGCGATGGAGGTGTCGTCGCACGCGCTGGAGCAGGGCCGTGTGGGCGCGGTGGATTTCGAGGTGGCCGCATTCACCAATCTCACCCGCGATCACCTGGATTATCACGGCAGCATGGAAGCCTATGGCGCGGCCAAGGCGAAGCTGTTCGCGTGGCCGGGGCTGCAGAGCGCGGTGATCAATATCGACGATGCGTTCGGTCGCGAACTGGCAGCGCAGTTGCCTGCCGGCGTGCAGCCGTTGCGCTTCAGCATGGCCGACGACAGCGAAGCGGAGATTGCCGCCAGCGCCATCGTCACCTCGGCCGGCGGGCTGGCGTTCCTGCTGCGCACGCCGTGGGGTGTGCGCACGATCAACAGCCATCTGCTGGGCCGCTTCAATGTGGCGAACCTGCTGGTTGTGGTGGGCTGCCTCGGCGCGCTGGGCGAACCGTTCTCGCGCATCGTGGCCGCGGTCGAACAGCTGCAGCCGGTCAACGGCCGCATGAGCCGGCTCGGCGGTCTGCATGGCCTGCCGCTGGTGGTGGTCGATTACGCGCATACCCCGGACGCGCTGGAACAGGCGTTGAGCGCGCTGCGTGCGCATTGCGCCGGCAAGCTGATCTGCGTGTTCGGTTGTGGTGGCGAACGTGACGCCGGCAAGCGTCCGTTGATGGGCGCGATCGCCGCACGGCTGGCGGATGTGGCGATCGTCACCGACGACAACCCACGCGGCGAAGACGGCGACGCCATCGTGGCGCAGATCGTCGCCGGCATGGCATCGGCACGCGCGATGACGGTCGAGCGCGATCGCGCGTCGGCGATCGGCCATGCGCTGCAACTGGCGAAGCCCGGCGACGTGGTGCTGATCGCCGGCAAGGGCCATGAAACCTATCAGGACGGCGCGGCCGGCAAGCGCCCGTTCGACGATCTGGCGGTGGCCCATGCCGCGCTGGAACGGATCGGCCGGGAGCCGCGCGCATGATGTCGCTGAGCGCCATTGCGGTGTGGACACACGGACGCCTGTTCGGCGCCGACGCCACAGTCACGGGTGTCGCCATCGACACGCGCAAGCTGCAGCCCGGCGACCTGTTTGTGGCGATCAAAGGTGAGCGGCTGGACGGTCACGACTATCTGGCCGAGGCCGCTGCGCGCGGTGCCGTCGCCGCGCTGGTGACGCGCAAGGTCGACAGCGATCTGCCGCAGCTGCTGGTGGACGATGCCGAGCTGGCGCTCGGTGATCTGGCCAGCGCCGTGCGCGCGCAGCGCGACGTGCGCGTGATCGGCATTACCGGTTCGAATGGCAAGACCACGGTGAAGACACTGGTCGCATCGGTCCTGTCGCGGCATGGCCGCACCCATGTCAGCGCGGGCAACTTCAACAATGAGCTCGGCCTGCCGCTGACCTTGCTGGCGATGCCGCAGGACACCGAATACGCGGTACTTGAGATGGGTGCCGGCAAGCCGGGCGACATCGCGTATCTGGCTGCCATCGCGCGGCCCGATATCGGCCTCGTCACGCTCATCGCGCCGGCGCATCTTGAGCGCATGGGCAGCATCGAAGGCGTAGCCGAGACCAAGGGTGCGCTGTATCAGGCGTTGCCGGCCGACGGCATCGCGATCATCAACGCCGATGACCACTTCGCCAGTTTCTTCGGCGGGCTGGCCGGTGCGCGCAGGGTGTTGCGCTACGGCCTCGATCATCCGGCGGACATTGGCGCCGACATCATCGAGCAGCGCGCAGACGGTTCGCGCTTCGTGCTCAGCACGCCGCATGGCGATGCCGAAGTGACGTTGCCACTGCCTGGTCGTCACAACATCGCCAACGCGCTGGCGGCGGCGGCGATCGCGCTGGCACTCGACGTGCCCATGGACACCATCGTCGCCGGACTGGAACAGGTATCCGGTGTGGCCGGCCGGCTGCGCCGTGAAGTGATGGCGGGCGGCTGGACCCTGATCGATGACAGTTACAACGCGAACCCCAGCTCGATGGCGGCGGCGATCGACACCTTGCTGCTGGCCGATGGCGAGCGCTGGCTGGTGCTGGGCGACATGGCCGAGCTGGGTCCGGAGGCGCGGGCGCTGCATGCAGGCATCGGCGAGCGCGCCCGCGAGTGCGGTGTCGAGCGGCTGTTTGCGGTGGGTCCGCTCGGTGTGGCCACGGTCGAGGCCTTCGGTGCGCAGGGCGAACATTTCAACGACAAGCCGGCGTTGATCGCCGCACTGCAGGCGCAACTGCATGCCGGCGTCACCTGCCTGGTGAAGGGCTCGCGTTCGGCCGGCATGGAACAGGTGGTGGCGGCACTCGGTGGCCATCCGGGCCATGCCGACAAGAACAAGGGAGGTGTCACCGATGCTGCTTGAACTGGCCGACTGGATGGCACGGCATTTCACCGCGCTGCATCTGTTCCAGTACATCACCTTCCGCACGATCATGGCTGCGCTCACCGCGCTGGCGATGTCGCTGCTGTGCGGACCGTGGCTGATCAACCGGCTGGCTGCGCTGAAGGCCGGTCAGGTGGTGCGCAGCGACGGCCCGCAGACGCATCTGGTCAAGGCCGGCACGCCGACCATGGGCGGCGTGATGATCCTGCTCTCGGTCAGTGTCGCCACCTTGCTATGGGCCGACCTGCACAACCGTTATGTGTGGGTGGTACTGGCGGTGATGCTGACGTACGGCGCGATCGGTTTCTACGACGACTATCGCAAGCTGGTGTTGCGGGACAGCCGCGGGCTGGCCAGTCGCTGGAAGTATTTCTGGCAGTCGGTGTTCGGCCTTGGCGCGGCGCTGTTCCTGTACTACAGCGCACCGCATGCCGGTGTCGCCGGCCTGCCGGTGGCCGAGACCGCGCTGTACGTGCCGCTGTTCAAGCAGGTGGTGCTGCCGCTGGGGCTGTTCTTCGTGGTGGTGACGTATTTCATGATCGTCGGCTTCTCCAACGCGGTGAACCTCACCGACGGTCTGGATGGCTTGGCTATCATGCCGACCGTGCTGGTTTCCGGTGCGCTGGGCATCTTCGCGTACCTGGCCGGCAACAAGGTGTTTTCCGAGTACCTGGGCATTCCGTCCATCCCTGGCGCGGGCGAGCTGTCGATCTTCTGCGGCGCGTTGGCCGGAGCCGGGCTCGGCTTCCTGTGGTTCAACACCTATCCGGCACAGGTGTTCATGGGCGATGTCGGCGCGCTGGCGATGGGTGCCGCGCTGGGCTGCGTGGCGGTGATCGTGCGCCAGGAAATCGTGCTGCTGGTGATGGGCGGCGTGTTCGTGATGGAAACCGCGTCGGTAATGATCCAGGTCGCCAGTTTCAAGCTCACCGGCAAGCGCGTGTTCCGGATGGCGCCGATCCACCACCACTTCGAATTGAAAGGTTGGCCCGAACCCCGCGTGATCGTGCGGTTCTGGATCATCAGCGTGGTGCTGGTGCTGGTCGGTCTTGCCACGTTGAAGGTGCGCTGATGTTCGGCTTCGACAGCACTCAGGCCAAACGCCGGCAAGGTCCGCGCGGCAGCTTCGACTTGTGGCTGCTGGTCGGCCTGATCGGCCTGGTCAGCGTCGGCGTGGTGATGGTGACGTCGAGCTCGATCGCGGTGGCCGACAGCCAGCACATGGGTGCGTTCTATTTTCTGCGCAAGCACCTGATCTTTCTTGGCCTTGGCGCGCTGGCGGCTGCCATGGCGATGCGTACCGAACTGAAGCTGTTCGAGAAGTACGCGTTCCATCTGATGCTGCTGGCGTTCGTGTTGCTGCTGGCGGTGTTCGTTCCGCATCTGGGCATGCGCCTCAACGGCGCGCGCCGCTGGTTGAACCTGCTGGTGACCACGTTCCAGCCGGTCGAGGCGGTAAAACTCATTCTGGTGGTGTACATCGCCAGCTATCTGGTGCGTCACCGCGAGAGTGTCGAGACGCGCTTCCTGGGCCTGTTCAAGCCGGTGATGGTGGCCGGCGTGATCGTGCTGCTGCTGTTGGCGCAACCGGACTTCGGCTCGGCCACGCTGGTGATCGCGGTGACCATCGCGATGGTCTGGCTCGGCGGTGCGCGGCCGATCTTCCTGTTCCTGATGGGTCTGCCGCTGATGCCGCTGCTGTATATCGCGGCCACCGGCGAGAGCTACCGCATGAAGCGGCTGACCACGTTCATGGATCCATGGAAGGACCCGTTCAACGATGGCTTCCAGCTGACCCAGTCGCTGATGGCGATCGGTCGCGGCGAATGGACCGGCGTAGGCCTGGGTTCCAGCGTACTGAAATTGTCTTACCTGCCGGAAGCGCATACCGACTTCATCTTTGCGGTGATCGGCGAGGAACTTGGCCTGGCCGGGGTGATCCTGGTGGTCGGCCTGTTCGCGCTGGTCGTCGGACGCGGCCTGTATCTGGGCTTGAAGGGCATCGAAGTGGGTCAGCGCTTTGCCGGCTACGTCGCCTTTGGTATCTCGCTGATGCTGGCGATGCAGGCGATCGTGTCGGTCGGCGTGAACCTTGGCGCACTGCCGACCAAGGGCCTGACCTTGCCGCTGATCAGTTACGGCGGTTCGTCGATGGTGCTGACCTGCGCGATGGCGGGCGTGCTGTTGCGTGCCACTTTCGAGATCAACCGTGCACTGGACGCCCGCGAAGTGACCCGGCGCATGCCGGCCGCCGCGGTAGCCGATGCCAACGTCGCGGCAAAGCCGCGCGAAGCGGTGGCTGCATGAACACACAAGCGCCCGTGCTGATCATGGCCGGCGGTACCGGCGGCCACATTTTCCCCGGCCTGGCCGTGGCCGAGTGCCTGCGCGCGCAGGGCGTGCCGGTGGTGTGGCTGGGCGCGGTCGGCGGGATGGAGACGAAGGTGGTACCGGCGCAGCGGATCGAGTTGCATACCGTGTCGGTCGGCGGTTTGCGCGGCAAGGGCCTCAAGACCCGGCTGCTGGCGCCGCTGATGTTGCTGCGCGCGTTGTTCGCCTCGCTGGCTGTGCTGCGTCAGGTGAAGCCGCGCAGTGTGCTGTCGATGGGTGGCTATGTGGCTGGCCCCGGCGGTCTTGCTGCATGGCTGCTGCGGCGGCCGCTGCTGGTGCACGAACAGAATCGCGTCGCCGGTTTCACCAATCGCAAGCTGGCCGGACTCGCCAAGCGCGTGCTGGCCGGTTTCGCCGACGCGTTGCCGCAGGCCGAGTGGGTGGGCAATCCGGTGCGCGATGCGATCGCCGCATTGCCGCCGCCCGCGCAACGCATGGCCGGCCGCAGCGGCCGGCCGCGCCTGCTGGTACTCGGCGGGAGCCTGGGTGCCCGTGCCTTGAATCTGGCCGTGCCGCAGGCGCTGGCCCAGCTGACCCCGGCGCAGCGTCCCGAGGTGGTGCATCAATGCGGCACGCGTGGTCTCGACGAGGCGCGTGCGGCGTATGCGAAAGCCGGCGTCGACGCGCAGGTGGTGGCTTTCATTGATGACATGGCCGGCAGCTATGAGTGGGCCGATCTGGCCGTCTGTCGCGCCGGTGCGCTGACTCTGGCCGAACTGACTGTGGCCGGACTCGGTGCCGTACTGGTGCCGTTCCCGCATGCGGTGGACGACCACCAGACACGCAATGCCGAAGCGCTGGTGGCGATCGGTGCGGCAGAATTGATGCAGGAGAGTGAGCTGGACGTACAGATTTTGGCGCAGCGACTGGAATCGCTGCTGGGTGATCGCACCCGCCTGTTGGTGATGGCCGAGGCCGCGCGCACGCTGGCCAAACCCGACGCGGCGCAGGTCATTGCGCGCGCCTGCATGGAGGTGGTCGCATGACGCCTCGTCGCCTGCATGCACACGAAGACCTGATGAGCACGTTCAAGCGCGTGCACTTCATCGGCATCGGCGGCGTCGGCATGAGCGGCATCGCCGAAGTGCTGCACAACCTCGGTTACGCCGTGTCCGGTTCCGACCGGGCGAATTCGCCGACCGCACAGCGATTGCAGCAGCTCGGTATCACCGTGCATGTCGGACACGCAGCCGAACATATCGGCGATGCCGACGTGGTCGTGACTTCGAGCGCGATCAAGGCGGACAACCCGGAACTGGTCGCTGCCCGTGCGGCGCGCATTCCAGTGATCCCGCGTGCGGAGATGCTCGGTGAGCTGATGCGCTTCCGTCGTGGCGTGGCGATTGCCGGCACCCACGGCAAGACCACCACTACCAGCCTCACCGCCAGCGTGCTGGCCGAGGCCGGCTACGATCCGACCTTCGTGATCGGCGGCCAGTTGAACGCGGCCGGCGCGAACGCGCGGCTCGGCACCGGCCAGTATCTGGTCGCGGAAGCCGATGAATCCGATGGTTCGTTCCTGCTGCTGTCGCCGGTGATCGCGGCGGTCACCAATATCGATGCCGATCACCTGGAGAACTACGGCGGCGACTTCGCCCAGGTGAAGAAGGCGTTCGCCGACTTCCTGCACCGGCTGCCATTCTACGGCCTGGCCGTGCTGTGCGTGGACGATGCGGAAGTGGCCGAACTGGCGAAATCCACCACGCGCCGCGTGATGACCTACGGCATCGACACGGCAGACGCCGACGTCCGCGCATTGAACGTGACCCAGCATGGTTTCGAAATGCATTTCGAGCTGCTGCTGCCGGGTCGCGCCGATGTGTTGCCGGTGAAGCTCAACCTGCCGGGTCGGCACAACGTGCTGAACGCGCTGGCCGCCGCTGCGATCGGCTGGCAGCTGGGCGTGGAGGCCGAAGCCATGGCTCATGCGCTGGAGCATTTCCAGGGCGTCGGTCGTCGCTTCCATCGACGCGGCGAGATTGCGCTGGACCAGGGCAGCGTGCTGCTGGTCGATGACTATGGCCATCACCCGCGCGAACTCGCGGCGGTGTTCGCCGCCGCGCGCGGCGGCTGGCCCGATCGTCGACTGGTGGTCGGATTCCAGCCGCACCGCTACAGCCGTACGCGCGACCTGCTGGACGATTTCGCGAACGTGCTGGCCGATGCCGACGTGCTGGTGTTGACCGAGGTCTATGCCGCCGGCGAAACGCCGATCACCGGTGCCGACGGTCGTGCTCTGGCGCGCGCCGTGCGCGCACGCGGCAAGGTCGATCCGGTGCTGATCGAGCATCCGCGTGAATTCAAGGACACGTTGCCGACGTTGCTGCGTGACGGGGATCTGTTGCTGCTGCTGGGCGCCGGCGACATCGGCGCGGCGGCGGTGGAGCTGGCCCAGGCCGGCCATCTGAGGACAAGCAAGTGAGCATGAAAATTACAGACCCAGCCCAGTTCGGTCGCGTCGCCGTGGTGATGGGCGGCAGCTCGGCCGAGCGCGAAGTGTCGCTCGATTCCGGCCGCAACGTTTTGGCTGCGCTGCAGGCGCGCGGGATCGATGCACATGCGATCGATGGTATCCCGGCGTTGCTCGATGCGCTGCGTGCCGGTCACTTCGCCCGTGTCTTCAACATCCTGCACGGCCAGCATGGCGGCGGTGAGGACGGCGTGTTGCAGGGCGCGCTGGAATCGTTGAATGTGCCGTACACAGGTTCGGGCGTGCTCGGATCGGCGTTGTCGATGGACAAGACGCGCTCCAAGCGCGTGTGGCAGTCGCTCGGCCTGACTACACCGGGATTCGTCGCGCTGCCACGTGGTGCCGATGTGCATGCCGCGGCGAAGCAGATCGGTTTTCCGCTGATCGTGAAGCCGGCCTGTGAGGGCTCCAGCGTGGGCGTCACCCGTGTGTTCGAGGAAGCGCAGCTCGATCAGGCGGTGCAACTGGCCGCGAAGTATCCGGGCGACCTGCTGATGGAAACCCTGATCGAAGGCGACGAGCTGACCGTCGCCATCCTCGGTCGCGAGGTGCTGCCGACGATCCACATCGTGCCGAAGGGCGCGTTCTACGACTACAACGCGAAATACATCGCCGAGGACACGCTCTATCTCTGTCCTGGCCTGGAAGGCCATGCCGAAAGCGAGTTGCGCGCGCTTTCGCTGCAGGCGTTCGATGCGCTTGGCTGCTATGGCTGGGGCCGCATCGACGTGATGCGCGACCGCAATGGTCGCAACTGGCTGCTGGAAGTGAACACCGCGCCGGGCATGACCTCGCACTCGCTGGTGCCGAAGGCCGCCACGGTCGCCGGCATCGACTACCAGGAACTGTGCTGGCGCGTGCTCGAAACCAGTTTCAGGGAGGGCGCGTGAAGGGAACCATCCGCCTCGTTGCCTGGTGTCTGGCCATCGCGCTGGTCGCGCTGCCGATCGTCGGCGTGCTGCGCGGATGGTTCGCGGCCAGCCGCTGGCCGGTGACCCAGTTGACCGTCCAGGCCGAGTTCAAACATATCAGTGCGGACGAGATTCGCGCCGTCGTGCGGCCGCGCCTGGGCAAGGGTTTCTTCGCGCTGGATCTCGACGCCGTGCAGAAGGCTGTCGCCGCGTTGCCGTGGGTGGAGTCGGCCGAGGCGCGCAAGCGCTGGCCGGACACCTTGCAGCTGCGCATCTACGAACGGCAGCCGTTCGCGCGCTGGAACGACAAGCAGCTGATCAGCCGGCAGGGCCTTGTATTCGACGCGCCGGGCGCGACCGACGCCGGCGCCTTGCCGGATCTGCACGGCCCGGATGCGCGGCTGGCTGAAGTGGTGAGCTTTTACGCCGAGACGCAGAAGGCATTCGCCGGTACCCATCTGCAGATCAACGGTGTGGCGCTGACCGAGCGCGGCAGCTGGAGCGTCAGCACCGCCAGCGGTGCGCAGATCGTGATCGGCGATCGCGAGCAGGCCGGGCGACGGCTGCGTCGGTTCCTCGATGTCTATCCCCAGCTGATTGCCGGTCATGCCGACGGTTTCGCCTACGCCGATCTTCGTTACACCAATGGATTTGCCGTGCGCTGGCCGCAAGCGGCCGCCGCCAACGCTGGAGGTTCGCCCCGCTCATGAAGACGATCTGCCTATTGAAGGCCGCCCTATGAAATCGCGCAACGACAAGCAGCTGGTGGTCGGCCTCGATATCGGCACCTCGAAAGTGGTGGCGATCGTCGGCGAGTACGAGCCGGGTGAACCGATCACGATCATCGGCATCGGCACGCACGTTTCGCGCGGCATGAAGCGCGGCTCGGTGGTCGACATCGAATCGACCGTGCACTCGATCCAGCGCGCAGTGGAAGAGGCCGAGCTGATGGCCGGCTGCGACATCCGCTCGGTGTACGCGTCGATCTCCGGCAGCCACCTGGAAACCCGCAATTCGCACGGCAATGCGGCGATCCGCGACCGCGAGGTCACCGCCGGCGACCTGGAGCAGGTGCTGGAGGCGGCCAGCGCGGTGGCGATCCCGGCCGACCGCAAGGTTCTATACAAGGAGTCGCAGGAATACCGCATCGACGGCCAGGACGGCATCCGCTCGCCGGTCGGCATGAGCGGCGTGCGGCTGGAAGCGAACGTGCACCTGGTCACCGGCGCGGCGGCCGCGGTGCAGAACATCAGCAAGTGCATCCAGCGCTGCGGCCTGACCGTGGACGAACTGGTGCCGTCGGCGCTGGCCAGTGCCAAGGCCGTGCTCACCGACGACGAGCGCGAGCTGGGTGTGTGCCTGGTCGATATCGGCGCCGGTACTACCGACATCGCGATCTACACCCAGGGCTCGATCCGCTATACCGCCTCGTTGCCGGTGGGTGGCGACCAGGTCACCAGCGACATCGCCTATGGCGTGCACACGCCGACCGCGCATGCCGAGGAAATCAAGATCAAGTACGCCTGCGCGCAGACCGGGCTGGCGCATGCCGAGGAAACCATCCAGGTGCCCAGCGTCGGCGATCGTCCGCCGCGCAGGCTCGCGCGGCAGTCGCTGGCGCAGAGCGTGCAGGCACGTTACGAGGAAATCTTCGAGATGGTGCAGGACCAGCTGCGTCGCTCCGGCTACGAGAGCCTGGTCGCGGCCGGTGTGGTGTTGACCGGCGGCGCATCGAAGATGGAAGGCGCGCTGGAGCTGGCCGAGGAGATCTTCCACAAGATGGTGCGTATCGGCGTGCCGCAGCAGATCGATGGTCTGGGCGAGGTCGTTTCCAGTCCGCTGCATTCCACCGGCGTGGGACTGCTGCTGCATGGCGCGCGCGCCGGCGGCACGCGGGTCGGTGGGCCGGCGGGCGGCAGTGTCGGTGGTCTGGTCGGCAAGTTGCGCGGCTGGATCACCAAGAATTTTTGATGGCCGTTTGATTTTTTTGGGTGGCGCAGGACGCGTCGCCTCGGGCGAATGGATATCCGCCCACCACCATGGACCGACAGGAGTCGCGATCCCTGGTTACAACGACAACAACTCTTAGGAGGACGGGAAATGTTTGAACTGATTGATAAACTCGCACCCAATGCAGTCATCAAGGTGATCGGCGTGGGCGGCGGCGGTGGCAATGCCGTGGCACACATGCTCAATTCCAATATCGAAGGCGTCGAGTTCGTTGTCGCCAATACCGATGCGCAGGCAATGACCAGCTGCGGCTCGCGTACCCACCTGCAACTCGGTGGCAATGTGACCAAGGGTCTTGGTGCCGGCGCGAATCCCGAGGTCGGCCGGCAGGCGGCCCTGGAAGATCGTGAGCGCATCGAGGCGATGCTCGAAGGCGCCGACATGGTGTTCATCACTGCCGGCATGGGCGGCGGTACCGGTACCGGCGCGGCGCCGGTGGTGGCGCAGCTGGCCAAGGAGAAGGGCATCCTCACCGTGGCGGTAGTGACCAAGCCATTCCCGTTCGAGGGGCGTCGGCGCATGCAGGTCGCGTTGAAGGGCATCGAGGATCTGTCCCAGCACGTCGACTCGCTGATCACCGTGCCAAACGAGAAACTGCTCAGCGTGCTCGGTCGTGACGTGACGTTGTTGAACGCGTTCAAGGCCGCCAACGATGTGCTGCAGGGCGCCGTGCAGGGTATTGCCGACCTGATCACGGCCCCGGGCCTGATCAACGTCGACTTTGCCGACGTGCGCACGGTGATGTCGGAAATGGGCCTCGCGATGATGGGCTCGGGCACTGCCCGTGGCGACGACCGTGCACAGGCGGCGGCCGAGGCGGCGATCAAGAACCCGCTGCTGGAAGACGTCAACCTCAACGGTGCCTGCGGCATCCTGGTCAACGTCACGGCAGGTCCGAACCTGACCATGCGCGAGTTCGACGAGATCGGCCGGATCATCCACGACTTCGCCAGCGAAGACGCCACCGTGGTGATCGGTACCTCGCTCGATCCGGAAATGAAGGACGACGTCCGCGTCACCGTGGTGGCCACCGGCCTCAACCGTGCCAATGCGTCGCGCGGGCAGCCGCCGATCCGCATGGTCGAGACGCAGCAGGTGCAGATGCGCCCGCGTCCGGTGGTGCTGCGTACCGGTACCGGCAACGAAGTGGTCGATTACGCACAGCCGGAGATGACGATCAGCAGCCATAGCCGTGCGGAACCCGCCGCAGCGGCGAAAAATGCCGAGCCGGGCTTCGATTACCTGGATATTCCGGCGTTCTTGCGGCGTCAGGCTGACTAATGGCAGATTGCGCAAGTTAAGGAGATGCGAAAATATTGAACGAACGCCCGCGAGACGGGTCACTCTTCCAGCGTGTCCAAACCGGCTGTCCACCGCCGGGATCGGTATCGCCATTGCCGGATCATGGCGGTGCGCGGAGCGTGTGGATTGACCTGGCCGGGCAACCGTTCGCAGGTGTAGCAGCACAGACTGTGCGTCGGGATGACGCATGGCCAGCCGTCACGGGTTCGCTCGTTGCGGTTAGCCCGATGCTCCGTGCCGGATTCCCGTCCCAGGTGCGGGGCATCGTGTCGATTCGCCGGATTGTCGGGAGAAACGGCAGCGGATGCCCATCGCTTTCAAGGATGAAAGAAACATGAAGGCTTAATCAGACTGTACGGTACGGTTTGCTTTTATCACAGGTTAAAACTGTGTTAGCATCCACCCCTGATTGGCTGCTGCCTACACAGGTACCAACAACAATGATCAAGCAGCGTACGCTTAAAAACATCATCCGGGCGACCGGTGTCGGCTTGCATACGGGTGACAAGGTGTACATGACCTTGCGGCCGGCGGCACCGAATACCGGCATCGTATTTCGCCGCACGGATCTCGATCCGCCGGTGGATATTCGCGCCCGCCAGGACAACGTCGGTGATACCCGGCTGTCGACCACGCTGGTCAATGGCGACGCCCGTGTCTCCACGGTCGAACATCTGCTTTCGGCGATGGCCGGGCTCGGTATCGACAATGCCTATGTCGACCTGTCCGCGCCGGAAGTGCCGATCATGGACGGCAGCGCCGGTCCGTTCGTGTTCCTGCTGCAGTCCGCGGGCATCGAAGAGCAGAACGTGGCCAAGCGCTTCATCCGCATCAAGAAGCCGGTGAAAGTGCAGGAAGGCGACAAGTGGGCCAGTTTCGACCCATTCGAAGGCTTCAAGGTTGGTTTCTCGATCGACTTCAACCATCCGATCATCAGCAAGCGCACCTCGCGCGCCGAGATCGACTTTTCCACCACTTCCTTCGTCAAGGAAGTAAGCCGGGCCCGTACGTTCGGTTTCATGCGTGACATCGAGATGCTGCGCGAGCATAACCTCGCGCTGGGCGGCTCGATGGACAATGCCGTGGTGCTGGACGACTACCGTGTGCTGAACGAGGATGGCCTCCGTTACGAGGACGAGTTCGTCAAGCACAAGATTCTCGACGCGATCGGCGACCTGTATCTGCTTGGTCACAGCCTGATTGGCGCGTATCACGCACACAAGTCGGGCCATGAACTGAACAACAAGCTGCTGCGCACGCTGATGGCCGATGCCTCGGCGTGGGAGGAGGTCAGCTACCAGGACGATCCGGCTACGTCGCCGATCTCCTACGCGCATCCGGCGCAGGCGATTTAAGCCACTCCGCCTTTTCCCGGACGCAACACCAATTCAAAGCGGCCGTGTCGTGAGACATGGCCGCTTTTTGTGATGGGCATCACATTTCATTCGCGCTCGGCTTCACGTCCCGATGACATTTCGGGCTATTTCTTAACTTGACGCATGCTATAAACCCACCCTCGGCTGTACAAGTCAGCGGCGTCAACATGATGCGCTGGTACATTCAGACGGAGCGATCGGCAGGATTCAGCCCGCTTCGGAGTCAGGGGGATCAGCGGTTTCGGCGAGGGACGCCAGCTCAAGGAACAGTACCTGCCATTCGGGGTCTGTGAATGACGCGGCAGCGGCCCGAAGATGGGTGGCTGCCGCGAGCGAAAGCGGTTTTGACCGATCCGGCGCTGTTGCAACCGGTGGTTGGGGGGCCACTTTCACGGTGACTGAACTGGCGCGTGTGCCGATGGCATGTGCGGTGGCAAGGATCTGTGTCTGCATCAATCGCAGGCGCGACGCCCAAGCCGGTGAAGACGCCAGAAAGACGAGGCGGTCGTTGTGCAGGTTGGCGAATCGCACCTGCTCGCGCAATGGCGACGGCAACGTCTGGCGCAGTGCGCGATCCAGCGCTTCCAGCGTGCCGGCTTTTTTGGCCAGCGTCGCGAAGGAGCCACATTCGACAAGGGACTTCGGTCCGTTGCCGATGCGGCGTGAAGTGGCTGGAGCGGCGCGTTGCATGGTGCCGACATTCGATTTTGGAAAGACATGCAAATCATACTCGTATCACGTGCCAGGAAATTGCCGAAAACCCTCGATCTGGCGGATCGGTGGCTGCGCTGGAAGTTGCTGTCGCTGCTGTCGCTGGGCGTGCTCGGCTGTATCGGCGCAGGCATGGCGCTGGCGCTGATGGTGGCCAGCCCGCGTGACCGGGCGTTGGCCCAAATCCGGGAGCTGCAGCAGCAAATTCGGCAACAGAACAACCAGCTGGGTGGCGTGCGCCAGGACGCCCAGCGCGGCCTCGATGCGCTGGCGGTGAAGCTGGGACAGTTGCAGGCGCAGTCGACCCGATTGAATGCACTGGGCGAACGCCTGGTCGAGGTCGGCAAGCTCGATGATGGCGAGTTCAATTTCGACCAGCAGCCGGCGGTGGGCGGTGTCGAGGATATCGGCGGCAGTGCCTACGCGTTGCCGCAGGCGCTGGACAGCAGCATCAGCCAGCTGGCCAGCCAGTTCGACATGCAGCAGGCGCAGTTGTCGGCACTGCAAAGCCTGTTGCTGGACGCCAAGATCGAATCGAATCTGAAGCCGACCGGGATGCCGGTGCCTGGCTACATCTCATCCTATTTCGGCGTGCGCGCGGATCCGTTCGACGGCCGTTCCGCACGGCATACCGGTATCGACATCGCCACCCCCTTGGGTACGTCGGTGCATGCCGTTGCCGAAGGCATGGTGACGTTTGCCGGCGTGCGCAGCGGCTACGGCAACGTGGTCGAGGTCGACCACGGCAATGGCTACATGACCCGCTATGCCCACAACAGTGCGCTGGACGTGCATCCAGGCCAGCACGTGCAGGTGGGCGACGTGCTTGCCCAAGCCGGCTCCACCGGCCGCTCGACCGGCTCGCATGTGCATTTCGAGGTCTGGTACGACGGCCGCGTGGTCAATCCGCTGGCCTTTGTGCGCAACCACCGGTAACGCTGCGTCTTTTCGCGGCAATCCCTTGAATCCGGTCATGGCCGACGCCATGCAGGATGGCTGGCACGGCGCGCCTTGAGCCGTGCCTTCGCGGGCATGGCTTCATGGGCATGCCTTCAATGGGCATGTAGTAATATGCCCGATTGGCCCGTGTCTGTTGCGGGCATTCTGTTCCCCAATCCGGAAGACCGATGTTCAATCGTGCCCTGACGAGCTTGTTTGGTAGCCGCAACGAGCGCGTATTGCGCCAGCTTTCCCGAACCGTTCACCGCATCAATGCGTTTGAACCTGAATTCGAGAAGCTGAGCGACGACGCGTTGCGCGGCAAGACCGACGAGTTCAAGCAGCGGGTCGCCGGCGGCGAGTCGCTGGACAAGCTGCTGCCGGAAGCGTTTGCGGTGGTGCGCGAGGCGGCCAAGCGCACGCTGGGCATGCGCCATTACGACGTGCAGATGATTGGCGGCATGGTGCTGCATCAGGGCAGGATTGCCGAGATGCGCACCGGCGAGGGCAAGACCCTGGTCGGCACGTTGCCGGTCTACCTCAATGCGCTGGCCGGCAAGGGCGTGCATGTGGTCACCGTCAACGACTATCTGGCCCGGCGCGATTCCGCGCAGATGGGCAAGCTGTACAACTTTCTCGGCCTGAATGTGGGTGTCGTGTATCCGGGCATGGATCACGCCGACAAGCACGCGGCCTATGCCGCCGACATCACCTACGGCACCAACAACGAGTTCGGTTTCGACTACCTGCGCGACAACATGGCGCTGAGCAAGGAACAGCGCTACCAGCGCGGCCTGCACTACGCGATCGTCGACGAGGTCGACTCGATCCTGATCGACGAAGCGCGCACGCCGCTGATCATTTCCGGGCCGGCCGAGGATTCCCCGCAGCTGTACCTGGCGGTGAACAAGATTGTGCCGCGGATGATCCGGCAGACCGAGGAAGACGGTAGCGGCGACTACTGGGTCGACGAGAAGCAGAAGCAGGTGCACCTGTCCGAAGAGGGAATGCAGCATGCCGACGAGCTGCTTCGCGAGGCCGGTGTGATCGAGCAGGACAGCGGTCTGTACGATTCGAAGAATCTGGCGGTGGTGCACCATCTCAACGCCGCCCTGCGTGCCAACGGCATCTACCAGCGCGATGTGGATTACATCGTGCGCGATGGCGAAGTGATCATCGTCGACGAGTTCACCGGCCGTACGCTGGCCGGTCGGCGCTGGTCCGATGGCCTGCATCAGGCGGTCGAGGCGAAGGAAGGCGTGCCGATCCAGCGCGAGAACCAGACGCTGGCCACGGTGACGTTCCAGAACCTGTTCCGCATGTACAAGAAGCTGGCCGGCATGACCGGCACGGCCGATACCGAGGCGTTCGAGTTCCAGAGCATCTACGGCCTGGAAGTGGTGGTGATTCCCACCCACAAGCCGATGATCCGGGTGGACAACTCGGACATGATCTTTCTTGCCCAGGATCCGAAATACCGCTCGGTGATCGAGGACATCAAGGACTGCCACAAGCGCGGCCAGCCGGTGCTGGTCGGCACCACCTCGATCGAGGTGTCCGAGCTGCTGTCCGGTCTGTTGAAAAAGGCCGGCGTGGCGCACGAGGTGCTCAACGCCAAGCAGCATGAGCGCGAGGCACACATCGTGGCGCAGGCCGGTGCGCCCGGGCAGGTCACGATTGCCACGAACATGGCCGGCCGCGGTACCGACATCGTGCTCGGCGGCAGTCTGGACGTGGCCTTGGCCGCGCTGCCCGAAGACGCCAGCGAGATCGATCGCCAGCGCGTCAAGGCCGAGTGGAAGAAACTGCACGAACAGGTGCTGGCCGCCGGCGGCCTGCACATCATCGGCACCGAACGGCACGAGTCGCGGCGCATCGACAACCAGTTGCGCGGCCGTTCCGGCCGTCAGGGCGATCCGGGCTCTTCGCGTTTTTACCTGTCGCTGGAAGACAACTTGCTGCGCATCTTCGGCGGCGAAGGTCTGGTGCGCTGGATGAAGCGCTTCGGCATGAAGGACGACGACGCGCTGGAAGATCGCATGATCAGCCGGCAGATCGAGAAGGCCCAGCGCAAGGTCGAGCAGCACAACTTCGATATCCGCAAGCACCTGCTGGAATTCGACGACGTCGCCAACGATCAGCGCAAGGTGATCTACCGCCAGCGCGACGAATTGCTCGAGGGCGACGACGTGTCGGCCACCGTCGCCGACATCCGCGAGGATGTGGTACAGACCATGGTGCGCGCATACGTGCCGGCCGAAAGCATCGATGAGCAGTGGGACCTGGCGGGTCTCGACCGCGAGCTGGAAAGTGAGTTCGGCCTGTCGCTCGAGTTGAAGCACTGGGTCGAGCAGCAGCACGAGATCGATGCCGAGATGCTCCTCGAGCATGTACGCAAAGCGGTCGGCGAGCTGTTTCATGCCAAGGAAGCGCAGATCGGTGCCGACACCATGCGTCAGCTGGAAAAGCACATCATGCTGACAGTGGTCGACAACGCCTGGAAGGATCACCTGTCCAACATGGACTACCTGCGCCAGGGCATCTATCTGGTCGGTTACGCGCAGCAGGATCCGAAGCAGGCGTTCAAGCGCGAGTCGTTCAAGCTGTTCTCCGAGATGCTCAGCCGGATCAAGACCGAAGTGGTGCAGATGCTGGCACGGATCCGCATTCGCAGCGAAGAGGAAGTCGCCGCGATGGAGGCCGAGCAGCAGCGCCTGGCGGATCGCCTGCAAAAGCAGATGCTGGCGACCGGTGGCGGTGCGCCGGTGGGTGCGTTCGGTGGCGATGCGGAGGCGCCGGTTGGCGCCGGCATGCGCATCGCACAGCAGCCGGCCGAGCACGATGGCCCCAAGGTGGGACGCAACGAGCCATGCCCGTGCGGCTCAGGCAAGAAGTACAAGCACTGCCATGGCCAACTCGCCTGAGCCATGGCGGCAGTCACGAAAAACCCCGCCTCGGCGGGGTTTTTCGTGAGCGCGGATGCAGTCCGCAGCGAATCAGTCTTCGACTCCCGGTGGCCGCTTGCGATACGGCTCGGCATTCACCGTGATGTACTGCGGCTCCTCGCCATCCAGTCGCAGTGCGGTCAGCTGGCCGCCCCACACGCAGCCAGTATCGATCGCATACACGCCGAGTCCGGCAAAGCGACCGAGCGTGGACCAGTGGCCGCAGACGATGCGGGTGTCACGCCGACGCATGCCGGGCACCGAGAACCACGGATACAGCCCCGGCTTCTGCGTGCCGGGGATACCCTTGGCCTCGAAGTCGATGCGGCCGTTGACGTCGCAATAGCGCATCCGGGTCATCGTGTTGATCGTGGCGCGCTGGCGATCCAGTCCTTGCAGGCGGCTTGACCATACCGCCGGCCGGTTGCCGAACAAATTGCGCAGCAGGCGCGGATGACGCGGGCTGGACAGTTCGCGCTCGACGTCTTCGGCCGCTCTCTGCGCCTGCCGCAACGTCCACATCGGCGCCAGGCCGGCATGCACCATCGTCCAGTTGAGCTGTTCATCGTGGTGCAGCAGTTTCTGCGAGCGCAGCCATTCGAACAGCACCGGCGCGTCGTCGGCGAACAGCACTTCACGCAGTTCGGGATTCACCCGCGCCTGCGCATCCTGACGCCGCTGGCCGATCGCCAGCAAGCTCAGGTCGTGGTTGCCCAGGGTGACCACGCTGTGCTCGCGCAGGCTGTGGATCAGTCGCAGCGTTTCCAGCGACTGGCCACCGCGGTTGACCAGGTCGCCGCAGAACCACAGCTGATCCTGTGCCGGATCGAAGCGCAGCTTGTCGAGCAGGCGTTGCAATTCGGGATAGCAGCCCTGCACGTCGCCGATCGCGTACGTAGCCATGTCAGCGCAGGACCATCAGTGCAGCGTGCGCGGAATGGACAGGGTGAAGGTCGGAATGGTTGCCTCGAACTCCGTGCCGTCGTCGGCCAGCATCTGGTAGCTGCCGCCCATGGTGCCCACCGGAGTTTCCAGCACGGCGCCCGAGGTGTATTCGTAATCGTCGCCGGGGCGCATCCACGGTTGTTCGCCGACCACGCCGTCGCCGGTCACTTCTTCCACCTTGCCATTGGCATCGGTGATCATCCAGCGACGGGTGAGCAGGCGTGCCGGCATCTTGCCGGCATTGCGCAGGGTGACGGTGTAGGCGAAAACGTAGCGATTGTCACCGGGCTTCGATTGATCGGGGACGAAGCGTGTTTCGACCTGCACATCGATCGTGTAGGAAGATTTTTCAGTCATGCGCCGATTGTAAGGCCTGCCGCTGCGAATGGGGCGCAGCGGTCGCAATTGAAACGCATCTTGCGATCAAAGGTTGCCGTAGATCTTGGCAAGGCGTACGAAATCGGCCGGAGCGAGTGTTTCGGCGCGGGCCTTGGGGTCGACATCGGCGCGGCGGATCGCATCGCTGTCGAGCAACTGCTTGAGTGCGTTGGCCAGCGTCTTGCGCCGTTGACCGAATGCGGCCTTGACCACGGCGTAGACATGCTCGGGTCGCGCATCATGCAGTTCGTGCGGTTCCAGCGGCAGCAGCCGCACCACGGCGGACTCCACTTTCGGCGGCGGCCGGAACGCTTCCGGCGGCACGTCGAACAGCGGCTCGACCCGGCAGGCCAGCTGCAGCATCACGGACAGCCGTCCATACACCTTGCTGCCCGGTTCGGCGGCCATGCGGTCGACCACTTCCTTCTGCAGCATGAAATGCATGTCCTGGATCGCCGCCGCATGCTCGACGCAGTGAAACAGGATCGGACTGGAGATGTAGTAGGGCAGGTTGCCGGCGATGCGCAGCCGCGGCACGCCGTGACTGTGCGCCAGTGCGCTGAAGTCCACCTTCAGCACATCGGCGTGGATAATGTGCAGCTCGCCGACGCCGGCGGCACGCGCCTGCAGGCCGGGGATCAGGTCGGTATCCAGTTCGATCGCGGTGAGCTTGCCAGCCGCAGTCAGCAACGGCAGCGTCAGCGCGCCTTCACCGGGACCGATCTCGACCACGAAATCTTCCGTCCGGGGGGCCATGGCACTGACGATGCGCTCGATGTAGCGGCGGTCGTGCAGGAAGTGCTGGCCGAAGCTTTTCTTGGGACGAGCGTTCATGCGACGGCCTTTCTACGTGCGACGAGTTCGATGGCCATGCGTACAGCGGCGATCAGGCTGGCCGGATCGCCTTGGCCAGTGCCGGCAAGATCCAGTGCCGTGCCGTGATCGACCGAGGTGCGGATGAACGGGAGGCCGAGGGTGAGGTTGACGGTACGGTCGAACGCTTCGCTTTTCAGCACCGGCAGTGCCTGATCGTGGTACATCGCCAGCACGGCGTCGTAATGGCGACGCTGGGCCGGTACGAACGCCGTATCGGCGGGCAGCGGTCCGAGCAGGTGCATACCTTCGTGGCGCAGCGCGTCCAGTGCCGGAATCAGCGTGTCGATTTCCTCGCGGCCGAGATGGCCGCCTTCGCCGGCATGGGGATTGATGCCCAGCACCGCAATGCGTGGCTCGGCGATGCCGAACTTCGTACGCAGTTCGGCATGCACGGTGCGCAGTGTGCGAGTCAGCGAGGCTTGGGTGATCGCTGTGGAAACCGCTGCCAGCGGCAGATGCGTGGTCGCCAGTGCCACCCGCAGCTCGGGGCTCGCCAGCATCATCACCACCTCGGCGTGGGCGCGTTCGGCGAAGAATTCGGTGTGACCGCTGAAGCGGATGCCAGCGTCGTTGATCGAGGATTTCTGCAGCGGTGCGGTGACCACTGCATCGTAGCGACCGGCCATGCAGCCATCGGCCGCTTCAGCCAGCGTATCCAGCACGTGCCGGGCATTGCGTGGATCGGGTTGGCCGGGTACTTCGGGAATCGCCAGCGGCGTGTGCCGCAGGCGCAAGCTGCCGGGGCGGCGTTCGGTCTGCGCGCTGCCATCGTCGTCGGTCAGTTCGATGCTTACGCCGCAGCGCGTGGCCGCGCGTTCCAGCAGTTGCCGGTCGGTGATCGCCACCAGACTGGCCGCCAGCGGCGTGGCAGCCAGTCGGATCAGCAGTTCCGGGCCGATGCCGGCCGGCTCACCGGCAGTGACCGCGAGCCGGGGCAGTGGCATGGCGTTCAATCAGCTTACGGCGTGGTGCCGCTGGTCGCATGGTTGCCCGTCTCGCGCAACTCGGGTACCAGGATGTTGACATAGGCATTGGAGCGCAGATCGCGCAGGTAATCGTCGTAGGTCTGCTCGGACTTGCGCGTGCCGATCGCCTGGCGAGCCTGATCGCGCTCGATCTGCACGGTCAGATCGCTTTCGCGCGAACCCAGTCGCTGCAGAATGTGCCAGCCAGCTTCGCTCTGGAACGGCTGCGACACTTCATTGTCCTTCAGCTCGCCCAGCTCCTTGCCGATGGTCGCGCCCCATGCCTGCGGCTGAAACCAGCCCATGTCACCGCCGACATTGGCGGTGGTGTCGTCCTTGGAATTTTCCTTCGCCAGGGTGGCGAAGTCCTCATGCTTGTTGATGATGCGGTTGTAGAGGTCCTTCGCCTTCTGCTCGGCCTGCGCCGGCGTCACCAGCTCGCTCGGCTTGATCAGGATCTGCCGCGCATGGAATTCGGTGACCACCTTGCGGCTGCCTTGACGCTGGTCGATCAGCTTCAGGATGTGGAAACCGGTCGGGCCGCGCAGCGCCGGACTGACGTCACCGGGTTTCATCGAGCCGATCGTGTCGGCGAAGGCGGCCGGAATCTCGTCCATGCGCCGCCAGCCGAGATCGCCACCGTCCAGTGCATCGGATGCATCGGAGTAGCGGATCGCGGCGGCGTTGAAGTCCATGCCGCCCTTGATCGCGGCAAGCGTCTGCTCGGCCTTGGCCTGGCTGGCCTGGATCGCGGCTGCATCGGCACCACCGGGGATGCTGATCTGGATGTGCGCCAGATGCACCTCACCGGCCTTGTAGGTTGGGCTGCTGAGCAGGTTGTCGATTTCGCTGTCGGTGACCGAGACCGAATCCTGCACCACGCTTTGATGCAGACGTTGCACGGTGATCTGGTCGCTCAGCTGTTGGCGGAACGAGGCAAAGCTGGCGCCGCTCTGCTCCACCTGGGCGCGCAGCTGCTCGGGGGTGAGCTTGTTCTGCTGGGCCACGCCCTGGATCGCCTGGTCGACATCGGCGTCGGAGACGTGAATGCCCTGATCCTGCGCCTTCTGGATCTGCAGGCGCATCAGCACCAGGCGATCGAGCACTTGCTGCTGCAGCACATTCATCGGGGGCAACTGCTCGGTATGACCGGCATATTGCTGCTGCACCGAGGCCACGGCGTCGTTCAGCTCGCTCTGCAGGATCACGTCGTCGTTGACGACGGCCACGATGCGATCCAGCGGCTGGCCGGCCGGCGCGGCTGGCGTCAGCATCTGGGCATGGGCGGGGAGCATGATCGCGAGCGCGAGCAGGAGAGATGCAAGGGATTGCTTCATCGATGGAAAGCCTGAATCGCCGGGGCGAATGCGTTTATTGATAGCCGAGAATATCACGGCGCAGCAGTGGATCGATTTGGCCGCCTGTCGAGCCCAGCCCCTTGAAAACCACTTCGAACATGATCGCGTTGTCGCGCTGGTTGATATTGCCGCTGGTGGGAAGCGGACCGACACCGTAATAGCTCTGGTTGACATAGTTGCGATCCACCAGCCGCAGCGTTACGCAGCAGCTGTCGTATTCCACGCCAGCCAGTGCATCGACGGTCTCGCGATCCATGACCGAGTAAGTCCACGATCCCACCAGACGCCAGCGTTCGGATAGTGGGTAGACCGCGGAGGCGCTGTATTGTTCCAGCAGTCCGCGACGATAGCGGTACGAGAAGTTGATGATGCCGTCCGTGCCCAGTCGGCGTTGCAGTTCCACCGCGGCCATGTCGGTGAGGCGGGTGTTCGGGCTCCATTGGTACGAGCTGTTCAGGCGCCAGCGGTCGTTGAGCTGCACGTCGAGCTGGGCCACATAGTCCGAACCGGTCCAGTCGGTGCCCACCACCCGCTGCGGGCTGAAATAATGGATCTGGCCGAAGCTGGCCGATACCCGCTCCACGCCTTTGTCGTCGAGCAGGCGGGTAGTGAGGGCGGCGGTGAGATTGTTCGCATCCATCTGCCGGTCGGCACCGGAGAACTGGTTGGTCGAGAACAGTTGCCAGTAGTCGAACGACATCAGATTAGTGTCGAACAGTGGCAGGTTGTTCTGGTTGCGATACGGCACGTACAGGTAGTACAGCCGCGGCTCCAGGGTCTGCGTGTAGCTGTTGCCGAACAGCGAGGTGCTGCGATCGAACACCAGTCCGCTGTCGAGGCTGATGACCGGCAGAGAGCGGCTCGGCGACTTCTGGTCGAACGGAGTGATGGCGCCGCTGCCGAGCAACCCGAAATCGCCGTAATTCTGGTAGCCGCTGCTCAGTTGATAGGCGGTATAGCGATACGCCACTTTGGGCCGTATGAACCACGCCGAGCTGCCGAAATCCGCCGCCAGGTAGGGATAGAGATCCTCGCGCTGACCCTCGACGAAGCTGGTCTTGCGAAATGCCGCCGCGCTGCTCTCCATGCCGAACTCGAGCCAGCGTGACAGCGGCACGTTCATGCTGAAGTTCGCGTACGGCAGTTGTTTGTAGGGCAACCCGCTGTCGGTCACGAACGGGTTCACGTTCTGGTAGATGGTGCCGCCGAATGATGCATTCCACCACTTGCCGCCGCCCATGATGGCGGCGTTGGAAGTCAGTGTGTAGACCGCGGCGTGGGACAGCGCGTTGCCGTAGTCGTACAGGTAGCTGCTGTCCGAGGCGTGGTTGTACGAACCGACGAATTGCCAGCCCTGCCAGAGCGCCGTGTGATCGGAGAAGTTGACCAGGTAGCGCGAATCGCCCTTGGTCTTGGCCAGGCCATCGTTCTCGCCGTGATCGTTCGGCACGTATTCCAGGTTGAGCTGGCCGTTGCTGCCGGGTATCAGATAGCGGAATTCGCCGGCCAGCATCGCGCCGCGATCGCTGTAGATGCGCGGATCCAGCGTGGCGTCGTAGTTCGGTGCCAGATTCAGATAGTACGGCGTGCTGATCTCGAAACCGGAGCGGCTGGTATTGCCAATCGTCGGATACAGGAAGCCGCTCTTGCGCCGATCGTCGGTCGGGAAGCTGAAGTAGGGCAGGTACAGGAATGGCACGTTGCCGATCCGCATGGTGGCGTTGCGCGCCACGCCGACGCCGGTGTCCTTGTCGATGGTGATCGACTTGGCGCGGAACTCCCACAGGTGGTGGCCGACGTCGCAGGTGGAGTACGTCGCCATCGAATAACGGGTATGCAGCGCATCCAGCATCTGTCCCTGCTTGGCCGCACCGTTGCCGCGCGAGTCGAGCATCTGGTAGCGCACGTCGTCGGCGATGCCGCGGCTGGCGTTGGTGTTGCCGCGCATGTGCGAGGCCGCCAGCAATTGGGCGGCCTCCTGGTAGCGCACGTTGCCGCGGGCATCGTAGTCGGTGTTGCTGTCGTTGTAGTCGACGATATCGGCCTGCAACTGCTGATCGGCGCGTTGCAGCCTCACGTCACCTGACAAGTGGTAGACCGACGAGTTGGAGCTGTCCACGTGCTGCGCGTGCACCTGGGTGGGGCTGGTCTCGCGCAGGCCGGGGTCCTTGCCGAGGCTGGGGTCGTAGAACTCCAGCAGCGCATTGGGCCGGCACATCGCGTAGCTGTACGGGCGCGGCGCGCAGTGGAACGAACCCAGCGGACACGCCTGTTCGGCGCCATCGAGCGAGGTCTTGGGATGGCTGTGGCCGCCCTTGGCGTCGGCCTGGCCGCCGATCAGGGCAAGTGCTGCGGCAACCGCCAACAGGCGGCGTGGAGGTAGCTTGGGCATCACTATGGGAATCGCCGGCTTCGAAGGCTCGTTAAGCTAGCAGAAAGACCCGGAATACGGCAGGCAAACGTTTCCGGACCGATGTGAGGATTCAGCATGGTGGGCAGATGTGAGCAGAATCGCACGTCGGCGGCGTCGCCCAAAGCCTAGGCCATCAACGAATTGACGTGTGCCGCCGTGCTGGCGGCCAGCGCGGCGAGGTCGTAGCCGCCCTCCAGGCTGGAAACCAGTCGGCCGCCCGCATGCGTACCAGCCAGCGCCACCAGACGCTCGGTGATCCAGGCATAGTCTTCCTGGCCCAGCCGGATATCCGCCAACGGATCGTTGCGATGCGCGTCGAAACCCGCCGAGACCAGCACCAGCTGCGGTTTGAACGCCTGCAGCCGCGGCAGCAGTACGCTGTCCCACAGTTCGCGGAATTCGTGCGAGCCGGCGCCGGGCGACAAGGTGCCGTTGACGATGTTGCCGACGCCGCGTTCGTCATCGCATCCGCTGTCCGGGTACAGCGGCGACTGGTGGCTGGAAACGAACAGCACGCGCGGGTCGCGCTCAAAGATGGCTTGTGTGCCGTTGCCGTGATGCACGTCGAAGTCGGCGATCGCGACCCGCTTCAGGCCGTGCGCGGCCAGCGCGTGCGCGGCGGCCACGGCGATGTTGTTGAACAGGCAGAAACCCATCGCCTGGTCGCGGGTGGCGTGATGGCCGGGTGGGCGCACCGCGCAGAATGCGCGCTGGGCGGCACCGGACAGCACGGCATCCACGGCAGCCACGGTGGCGCCGGCGGCGCGCAGGGCAGCCTCGACCGAGCCGGCCGACATCGCGGTGTCCTCGTCCAGTCGATACGTGCCACCTTCCGGCGGGGCGCTGGTCAGGATGTGGTCGACGTGAGCAGCGCTGTGCGCCCGCAACAGCTGCTCACGCGTGGCGCGCGGCGCCTCGACCCGGTCGAGCGCGGCATAACGGTCGTGATCCAGCGCCTGCAGCACCGCGCGCAGCCGCGCCGGACGCTCGGCATGATCCGGGCCGGGATCGTGCTTCAGACAGGCGGGATGGGTGTACAGCCGCAGCATGCGGCGGCTTATCCGGCAGCTTGCGGCTTGCGGCGGCGCTCGTGCTGCCACAGCACCTCGCCATGGCCGCTGGCGCGCGCCAATACGCGCGAGATCACGAACAGCAGGTCGGACAGTCGGTTGAGGTAGCGCTGCGGCTGGCTGCGGATATCTTCCACCCGCGCCAGCGCAATGACTTCGCGTTCCGCGCGCCGGCATACCGTGCGCGCCAAGTGACCGCAGGCCGCCGCCATGCCGCCGCCGGGCAGAATGAATTCCTTCAACGGCGGCAGGGGTTCGTTGAGGCGGTCGAGGATGTGTTCCAGCCGGTCGATGTCGCTGTCCTCGACCATCGTCATGCCCGGGATGCACAACTCACCACCGAGATCGAACAGGTCGTGCTGTACCTGGGTCAGCGCCTCGCGCACGTCCTCAGTGACCCCGTCGGCCGCCAGCATCATGCCGATGGCGCTGTTGAGTTCGTCCACCGTGCCATAGGCATTGACCCGCAACGAGTCCTTGCCCACGCGCGAACCGTCGCCGAGGCCGGTACTGCCGTCATCGCCGGTGCGTGTGTAGATCTTGGAGAGACGATTACCCATGGCGATGCGGCGCTCGGGCTTAGCGTGGCAGCGTGGGCAGGTCAGCCTGCTTCACGGCGCGGGCGACCTGGATGACCAGTACATGCACGACGGCACCGAGGCCGACATACAAAGCCGTGGTCTGCAGGAACGGCAGATACCAGTCGCCCAGATTGGCGAACCATGCAGCAAAGCTGCGCGGCAGCGGCACGCTGCTGCTGAGCCAATAGAAACTGCCGTTGGAAACCAGGTAGCACGCGGCCCAGCTGACCAGCAACGCGACTGCGGCCATGCCCAGCGTCTGCAGGCGCAGGCCGACCTGGTGCCTCGCCAGCCAGCTGCCGCCCAGCCACAGGCTGAAATACGACGGAATCAGGAACCAGTAGGCCACCGAGACGCAGTAGTGGCTCCAGAAGTCGATGCCTTGGCCGCTGATCACCAGATAGTCGACCAGCACCGCCTCGGCCATCAGCAGCGGAAACGCCCAGCGAGTCGAGCCGCGCAGCCAGAAACCGGCAAGGAAGAAGATGCCCCACGAGGCGTCCTGCACAGCGTGATGCAGCAGCGAGAGGTGTACGCGGGTAGCCGCCATCACCACGGCGAGTGCCAGCAAGATGCCGAGGCGTTGGGTCAGTGTCTTGACCATGAGGGGCTCCATATGGGCGTCTGAACAGACCGCTAGTCTAGCCCAATGCACTGCAACGCAGGCAGCCTCAACGCGTATCATCGGCGCATGAATGTGCCCGCACCCCTCGCCTCGAACGAATCCGGTGTCCTGATCGTCGGTGGCGGCCTGGTCGGCGCCAGTCTGGCGATCGCGCTGGACGCGGCCGGCATCGCCGCCACCCTGGTCGAAGCCGCCGCGCCACGTGCGGACGCCCAACCCAGCTACGACGAACGCAACCTGGCGCTGGCCCGGGCCACCGTCAACGGGCTAGACGCGATCGGCGTGTGGCGTCACGCCGCCGCGCAAGCCACCCCGATCCGGCATATCCATGTCAGCCGCGCCGGCGAATTCGGCAGCGCCCGCATCGACGCGGACAAGCAGGGTGTCGATGCGCTGGGCTGGACCTTGCCCGCACGCGAACTCGGCGCGGCGCTGCTGCGCCGGCTCGACGAATGCACCCGCTTGACCCGGCTGGCGCCCGCCACACTGGCCGCACTGGAACCGCTGGCTGACGGCTGGCGCACGCAGATCAACACGCCCGATGGCCTGTGCAGCCTCGATACGCCGCTGCTGGTCGGTGCCGACGGCACCGGCTCGTTCGTGCGCACGCAGCTCGGCATCGAGGCCGAGCGCCACGATTATCGACAGACACTGTTCGTCTGCACGATCACACCGGAACGCGATCATGCGAACCGCGCCTACGAACGCTTCGCCGATGACGGTCCGATCGCATTGCTGCCGCTGGTCGAGCGCCGCTGCGGGCTGGTGCTCACCGTGGCGACCGATGAGGCGGCCACGGTCGCCGCGCTCGACGATGCGGGCTTCATCGAACTGGCGCAACGGCGCTTCGGCTGGCGGCTGGGTCGATTGAGCCGGCCCGGCAAACGCCATCCGTACGCGATCCATCGTGTGGCAGCCGCGCAGTTGGTCGGGCCACGTGCAGTGCTGGTCGGCAATGCCGCGCAGACGGTGCATCCGATCGGCGCGCAGGGCTTCAATCTCGGCCTGCGCGATGCGTTGACCCTGGCCGAGCTGATCGCAGCAGCAGCCGACCCCGGTGCCGCCGAACTGCTGGAACGCTATGCCGCACGCCGTGCGCCGGATCGCGAAGGCACCATGACGATGAGCCATGGACTGGTGCGGCTGGCCTGCCTGCCACAGCCGTGGCTGGCGCCGTTGCGCTCGCTCGCCTTGCTGGCCTTCGATCGTCTGCCGCCGCTGCAGCGTGCACTGGCACGACGCGGCATGGGTTTTCGCGGCGAGCCGCCGCACGCGGTGCTGGAGCGGCTGCCATGAACACGCCAGTACAAGAAGCTTCGATCCGTCGTCGTGCACCGGCACTGGATGTCGCCGTGGTCGGTGGCGGCATGGTCGGCGCTGCCGCCGCATTGGCGCTGGCGCGTACCGGTTTCAGTACCGCCCTGCTGGAGGCGCGTGCGCCGTCGGCGTGGAATGCAGCCGACGAAGTGGATCTGCGCGTGGTCGGACTGGCGCCGTCATCGCTGGCGCTGCTGGACGATCTGGGTGTCTGGGCGTCCATTCGTGAGTCACGTGCCGGTCCGTATGCACGCATGCATGTATGGGATGCCGAGAGTGGCGCGACGATCGATTTCGATGCGGCCAGCGAGGGACACGACCAGCTCGGCTACATCGTCGAGAACAACCTGGTGCAGTGGACGTTGTGGCAGGCGCTCGAAGCGGCAGGTGTACGTCGCCTGTGCCCGGCCGAGGTGAAGGGTTTCGAGGCGCGCGAGGATCGCATCCAGCTGGAACTGGCGGACGGCGAGACACTGACAGCCGGCCTGCTGGTGGCCGCCGATGGCGCCGCCTCGCCGCTGCGTCAGCTGGCCGGCATCGGCACGCGTGGTCGCGACTACGCGCAGCGTGCGGTGGTGGCGCATGTCCGCACCGAGCGCCCGCACGAGAACACCGCCTGGCAGCGCTTCCTGCCGAGTGGGCCGCTGGCCTTGCTGCCGCTGGCCGATGGCCGCAGTTCGCTGGTGTGGTCCTTGCCCGAGGCTGAAGCCCGGCGCGTGCTGGCGCTGGACGGCCATGCTTTTCTCGATGAACTGGGCATCGCCAGCGATTTCCGGCTGGGCCGGATCGTCGGAAGCACAAAACGCGCGGCGTTTCCGTTGAAGCTGCAGCTGGCCGAACGCTATCAGGTCGAGCGCTTCGTACTGCTGGGCGATGCCGCGCATGCGGTGCATCCACTGGCCGGGCAGGGCGTCAATCTGGGGCTGCGCGACGTGGCCGAACTGCGCGATACGCTGGTCGCCGCGCGTACGGCCGGGCGCGACATCGGTGCCGCGCACGTATTGCGTCGTTACGCCCGGCGCCGGCGCAGCGCCGACACGCTCGATGCGCTGGGTTTCGACGCACTGGCGCGGATTTACGCGTGGCAGTCACCGGCGCTGGTCGCCGCACGCGGGCTTGGTGTGCGTCTGCTCGATCATCTGTCGCCATTGAAGCGTCGTATTTCCGAACACGCCGCAGGACTTTGAGCTTTGTTCCTCCCCCTGCTCGCAGGGGGAGGTCAGGAGGGGGTGCACTCTTGCTTGTGCAGTGAAAAGCACCCCACCGCAACCCTCCCCTGCGAGCAGGGGAGGGAGTCAACCCACACCGGAGGATTGATCATGCAGATCGCCCGACTTTGCTGCCTGTTGTTGCTGGCGGGTTCGAGTTTCGCCGCGCAGGCGAAGATGGTCCATCGTCCGGTCGAATGGACGCTGGATGGCGCGCGCTTCCACAGCGTACTGGTCTACGACGACGCGACCAGCGCGAAGCGACCTGGCCTGGTGATGGTGCCGAACTGGTACGGCATCAACGACGCGGCCGTGCAGAAGGCCGAGATGATCGCGGGCAAGGACTACGTGATCCTGCTCACCGACATGTACGGCGCCAGCGTGCGCCCGCAGCAGGGCAACACAGACCAGGCGCAGGCGGCGGTGAAGCCGTTGTACGGGGATCGCGCACTGATGCGCAAGCGGATCAACGAGGCGCTGGCACAGTTGAAGGCACAGGCTGCCAGCGCGCCGATCGATGCAGGCAAACTGGGTGCGATCGGCTTCTGCTTCGGCGGTTCGGCGGTGCTGGATCTCGCGCGCAGCGGTGCGGACGTCGCAGCGGTGGTGTCCTTCCACGGCGGTCTGACCACCGACGACCCCGCGCTGTCGAAGCACATCAAGGCCCGCGTGCTGGCGATGAACGGCGCCGACGACAAGGGCACCATGCCCGATGCGGACAAGTTCATGGACGAGATGCGCGGCAGCCCAGCCGATTGGCAGTTCGTGGTGATCGGTCACGCGGTCCACTGCTTCACCGAGATCGGCGAAAACTCGGCCGGTTGCCGTTACGACGAACGTGCTGCTGCACGCAGTTACCGGTTGATGCACGACTGGCTGCGTGCCGCGTTTGCCGGCACGCCGTAGGCTCATGCGGGAGCGACCAGCGTCGCTCCCGTGATGGGTTGCGAAAGGCGGCTGCTGCAGGATCGGAAATCAGTCTGCGCTATCACGCTCACGCACGGCTTCCATCGTCAGCGTGGCCAGCTGCCGCAGACGCGTGCTGCCGGTGTCGATAAGCAGTTCCTTCAGACGCGCGCCGGCATCGTCCTGATCCAGCGTATGGCGCTCGGCCAGCGAGGCGGCGAGGGCGCGGCCCATCGAATCGAAGATCAACGCGTAGGCGAACGCATGAAGCACACCGCCGCCGAGGGTGCCGAGGCCGGGAAACGCCTTCAGTGCATTGCCGGCGACCGCGAGCACGATCGATGTGCCGGTGCGCAGGGTGAGTCTGGCCTGTTGCACGAAGTCCTCGATCTGCACGTCGCTGACTTTCACTCCGTAGAGTTCCGCAAGAGCGCGCGTGAGGCCGGTGGCGAGTACACCCTGGATCACCAGGTCGCTACCCGGCGCCACCGCAGCAAGCGCGCCGACGATCGCGCGGCGCGCATATTTTCGCACGATGCGTTCGGCTTCCTCGGCGCGGGTCTGCGCTTCCAGCGTACCGGTGCGTTGATGCAGGCCGGCGAGCACGGCGTTCTCGCGCAGGTTCTCCAGACCTTCGGCACCGGGCGCGGTAACCCGGCCGAGTGCCTGCAGCAGCGGTTCGATCGCGGGCTTGCGCTGGCGCTCTACTGATTCGGTACTGCCGTCGGCGAGCTGCCGCTGATAACGCTCGCTGCCGCCGGCGCTGGTCGCCAGCACCGCGCTGGCGATGCCGTGCGACTGCTGGCGCAGCCGGGTCAGCAGTTGATCGCGTTCCATGGATGTCCACTGATCGGCCTTGTTCAGCACCAGCAGCAGCGGCTTGCCGAAATCGGCGAGCCAGCGCAGCTCGTCACCTTGGCTGCGATTGAGATCGCCGGTGCACAGATAGATCACGACATGCGCGCGCAACGCTTCCTCGCGCGCCAGGGTTTCGTGTGCCTCGCCACCGGCTTCGCGGCTGCCGGGTACATCGGCCAGCACCAGCGTGCGGCCATCGGCAAGCTGGCCGTCGTAATGGCCTACTTCCCGGGTGGTGCCGCCGCGCGCGTCGCTGGCGACCTGGGCATGTGGCGCCAGTGCACGGATCAGGCTCGATTTGCCGGTGGAGATTTCGCCGAACAGCGCGACGTAGACGCGTGCACTTGCGCGGCGACGATCGAGTTCGCCGAGTTCGGCCGTCAGCGTGCCGGTGTCGGCGCCGCGTTCGCGCAGCTGGCCAATGCGTTGTTCCAGACTGCCGCGGTCGGGCACCGGCAGCGGTCGACGTTTGCGTCGTGGGCGCAGCAGCCACCACAGCACGCTCAAGCCGGCCGCCGCAAAGATCAGCAGGACTCCGCCAAGCGCCCACTGCAGCCAGGTCGGCAACGCGAGGAAGCGTTGCGCCAGGGCCAGCGCACGTTCGGCGGTCGCAAACAGCAGCCACAGCAACGCGGCCATGGCTAGCGCAGAGAACAGCAATCGCAGGCGTCGGGACATGCGCGCATTCTAGCGAGCTTCTTCCGGCCGACTCCGCGTGCCTTGTCGGCCAAGGCTGGCGCGCGTGCTCTGCTCGCCTCGATGTCACGGTTTTGGCACTATCGCTGATCGGGGGTGACGCAGCTTCGACCGGAGTTGTGCGGTTTCGCGATAGCGGTTCGTGGGGAAGCTGGATGGGGAGCGGTTTCAGGTTGTCGATGTGGCTGCTGGGCATGGCCCTGGGCGTCATGCCCGTGCCCGCCATCCTGGCTGTGCCGATGACGCCCGGTGTGCAGTCGACGGGTCCGCTGCCGACGCCGCAGTTCCGGCGTTACGGCATCACGGACGGTTTGCCGAGCGGGCCGATCTATGCCGCGGCACAGGATCACAACGGCCTGATGTGGTTTGGCTCGGCCGGTGGCCTGGTGCGCTTCGACGGTGTCAGTTTCAAGGTGTTCCGGAATGAGGTGGATGATCCGGATTCGCTGCCCGCGAATCCGACGTATTCGCTGTTGATCGATCGCGACAACCGGGTCTGGACCGGTGGCATTTCGACCGGGCTGATTGCCTATGACCAGAGCAGCGGTCGCTTCCGGCACTGGACGCATGACGACCAGCAGCCGGCCAGTCTCGCCGGCGACGAAGTCTGGAGCATCGCGCAGACGGCCGACGGCAGTTTGTGGGTAGCGACGGAAAACGGCCTCGATCGCATGCGGCCGGATGGAAACGGCTTCGATCACGTGTCGCCGGACGTCGGTGGGAAACATGCTGCCTCGTTCGGCCAGACGCGCGCGCTGCTGGCCGACATCGACGGTCGTCTGTGGATCGGTGCGGAAAGTGGCCTGTACCTGCGCGAGTCCGATGGCACGATTCACCAGGTACCGGTGGATTCAGCTTTTCATGGCGATGTCGGCAAGAGCTGGCGCATCGATGGTGGTCATGGCGAGGTCAGGGTGTCGCTGACCGGTGGTCTGCTGATCATCGGTGCCGATGGCGTGGCGCGACCGCTGGCCAGTCAGCAGTTGTCATCGCAACGGATCATGAGCAGCACCCGTGACTCATCGGGGCGGCTGTGGATCGGCACCGCGAATGGCGTCCTGCTGGATCATGGCGATGGGCATCTGCAGCGGATCATCGGCCAGCCGTTGTTGCCGGGCGGCCTTCCGAGCAACAAGACGTGGCAGACCGCGCTCGACGCTGAAGGTGGACTGTGGATCACCTTCGAACTGTCCAGCGTTGCCTACCTGCCACCGGGCTGGAACGGGTTTACCCGCTTCACCCACATTCCGGATGATCCCGGCAGCCTGACCGGCATCGTGGCGTCGACGATGCGCATGAGCCGTGACGGCCAGCTGTGGCTGGGTGGCAACAACGGCTGGATCGACAAGCTGGATGCGGAAACCGGTCGGGTGCAGCATGTCGTGCAAGGCATGCAGGGGCAGGTCGTATCACTGGCAGAGGATACGCGTGGCCGCCTGTGGATCGGCAACTCGCCCCAGCTCAACCTGCTCGACCACGGCAAGCTCACCCCGATCGATCTTGAGCATGCGCGGGTGACACGACCGGTGCTGCTCTGCGCCGGTGACGATGGACGGATGTATGTCGCATCATGGAATGAAGGTGTCTTCGTCGTTGACCCCGACAGCCTGGTCGTTGCGCCGGTGGCGATTGAACAGGCGGGCGACGGCATCCTGCGTCCCGAGCAACTCACCTTTCATGCCGGCAGCCTCTGGTATGCCAGTGAAGGCGGCTTGCTGCGCCGGGACGGCAAGGACGGGAGACTGCTTTTCGTGCCGGGCGTACCGCGACAGAGCATCGTTGCCTTTGCCTTCGATACGACGGGCTTCTGGCTGGCCACCGGGTCGGTGCTTGAACACTACCGGTATGCCGATGGGCGTGCGGTGCGCGATGACAGCATCGACCTCAACCATGAGGGGCTCAAGTCTGATCTGCGCGACTTGCGGGTGGACAAGCAAGGCCGGTTATGGGTGTTTGCCAATCCGGGCCTGTGGCAGTTCGATCAACGAACGCGTCGCTTCAGGTCATTTGGTCCTGCACATGGCCTGTTGAACGCCAACTTCGACGGAAGCGCGACCGCCATGGCTCCCGGCGGAATGATGTTTGCCATCAACAACGACGGTGTCGTGGCATTCCAGCCCGAGCCATTGCTGCAGTCGGAAAAGACCGGCTCGTCACCGGCATTGACGCTGGCGTATCTCAACGTGCAGCGTGCCGGTGAAGTGCGCTCCATCGCGCTCGACAGCAAGGTGGTGCAACTGGGTTGGCGCGATCGCGACCTGCGCGTGGGCACGCGCCTGGCCTCGTTCATCAACCCTGCCGCCAACCATTACCGCTTCCTGCTGCGCGGCTTCGACACGACGTGGGTGGATACGGGCGACCACGGCGAACGGGATTTTGCGGGACTGGCAGCGGGTGACTACACGCTGGAGGTGCAGGCAGCGGGCGCGAACGGTCAATGGGTGCATCTGCCGGTGCCGTTGAAGATCCGGGTGCAGGCACCACCGTGGACCCGCTGGTGGGCGTGGCTGGTGTATGTGCTGCTGACCCTGCTGGTCGTCGGTCTGATCCTGCAGGCCTGGCGCCGCCGCCTGGCGCAGCGGCATCACATGCAGCTGGTCGAGCAGCAACGCCAGATGGCCGAAGCGGCGAGCGCAGCGAAGACCCAGTTCTTGGCCACACTCAGTCACGAGATCCGCACGCCGATGACCGGCGTGATGGGCATGGCCGAGCTGTTGCTGAGCACGCCACTGAGTCCGCAGCAGCACGACTACACCCAGGCCATGCAACGCTCCGGCGGGATGCTGCTGAAGCTGCTCAACGACGCACTGGATCTGGCCCGCATCGAGGCCGGCAAGCTGGAACTGGAGCCGGCACCGTTCGATCCGCGCCAGCTGCTGGAAGACGTGGCGCAGCTGGAACAGGGATTGGCGCACACCAAGGGTATCCGCTTCGTGCTGGACGTGGCGGACGACTTGCCGCAGCAGCTGCTTGGCGATGCGTTGCGGATCAAGCAGGTGTTGTTGAACCTGGCCAACAATGCGCTGAAGTTCACCGAGCACGGCAGCGTCACCCTGTGCGCGCAGCGCACGGCCGATGGTCTGCAGTTCAGTGTCAGCGATACCGGCCCGGGCATTCCCGAGGCCAGCCAGGCGCGCCTGTTCCAGCGCTTCGAACAGGAGGACGGTCCGCAACGCCGCGCCGGCAGCGGCCTGGGCCTGGCGATCTGTCGCGAGCTGGTCGACATGATGGGCGGCAGCATCGAACTGGAATCGCGCCTCGCGCACGGCAGCACGTTCCGCGTGCGGTTGCCATTGCCCGAGCCGGCGGCCCCGCCGTTGCCGGCGACCGACGTCGTCACCGGTCAGTGTTATCGACTGCTGCTGGTGGAAGACGACACCATCGTGGCCGCGGTGATCCGCGGCCTGCTCGAACGCGAAGGTCACCAGGTGGTGCATGTCACCAACGGGCTGGCGGCGCTGGCCGAGCTGGCCCAGACCAGTTTCGAGGCCGTGCTGCTGGATCTGGATCTGCCCGGTGTCGATGGCTTCCAGATCGCGCGGCTGATCCGTCAGCGCGAGCAGGCTGAGGTACATCTGCCGATCATCGCGGTGACCGCACGCACGGGCAGCGAGGATGAGCTGCGAGCGCGTGCGGCAGGGATGGATGGCTTCCTGCACAAACCGCTCAGCGGCGAACAACTGGCCGCGGCGCTGGTGCAAAACGTGACCGGTGTCGCAGCGCGGGCGAGCGATCATGCCTGAGCGGCAAGGCATCTGCTGCTGCGCTCGCGGTTTTGGCATCATCGAGTACGCCGGGACAGCAGCGAGCACCGCGCTTCATGATCGAACCATCGGTTCGTGGACGATAACGGCAGGGGCGGGAATGGACGGCCCAAGGGGAGCACGGCGGATGTTTTCAGCAGTATGGCTGAGTATGGCCCTTGGCCTGACTGCACCGGCATCGGGCGTCCCCGTGTTGTCGCCGACCGTCTCGACATCGACCGCGGGTCTGTTGCCGACGCCTCAATTCCGCCGCTACGACACGGCCGATGGCCTGCCCAGCAGTATCGTCTATGCGGTCGCCCAGGATCGCGATGGGGCAATGTGGTTCGGCACCAAGAGTGGCATCGCCCGTTACGACGGCGTCGATTTCAAGGTGTTTCGCCATGTCGCTGGCGATGCGGATTCCCTTTACGAGAACGGCATTGCCTCGCTGCTGTTCGATCGTGACGGCAAGCTCTGGGCCGGTGGTCTGGAAGCCGGGCTGAACCGCTACGACCCGGACACCGGCAAGTTCACCCATTGGGAGCACAGTCCGCAGGATCCATCCAGCCTCAGCAGCGACAAGGTCTGGGCGATCGCGCAGAGTGCCGATGGCGAGCTGTGGGTCGGCACGGTGCGTGGGCTGGACGTCATGCATCCTGGGGGCAAGGGATTCGAGCACGTCACCGACGCGCTGCTGGGCAGCACGCCGGCGGCGTTCGGCCTGGTGGGCGCGCTGCATGTGGACGATCGGCAGCAACTGTGGATCGGAACCAGCCAGGGCGTGTTCCGACGCGATCCCGTGGGCCACTTGCATCGCGTGTCGCAACTTGGCAAGTCCGCACCGATCGATGCCTGGTCCATCGACAGCCAGGGCGGCGAGGTGCGCATCGCCACCGTCATGGGCCTGTTGCTGGTAGGCAAGGACGACGTGGCGCGCCCGCTGGTTGGTGCCGGGGCTCCGCAGGGCAACGTGCTCAACAGCGTCCGCGACCGGGCTGGCCGGTTGTGGGCAGGCACGCAGCATGGTCTGTTCATGCAGGAGCGGCCGGGCAAGCCGTTGCTGGCGGTGACCGATCAGCCGGTACTGCGCGGCAATCTTCCCGGTACCTGGATATGGTCGATGCTGGTCGACCACGAAGGCGGCCTGTGGGTAACCCTGGTGGACGGTGGCGTGGGTTACCTGGCCCCCGACTGGAGGGATACCAGCCGGTTCACGCACATCCCGGATGATCCGGACAGCTTGCGTGATTCGATCGCCACGGCGATGGCGCGCGGGCACGATGGGCGGGTCTGGGTCGGTGAGCGCGATGGGCGGATCGACAAGCTCGATCCGTATACCGGCAAGGTGCAGCACGTGTTGTCCGGTCTCCGCGGCGACGTGCTGGGCATGACACAGGATGCCCACGAGCGATTGTGGATCACCGTGCGCGGCGCGCTCTACCGTTACACCGAAGGCAAGCCGCCGGAGCGGGTCGACCCGCACAACCTGCTGCTGCAGCATCCGCTGGAAGTGGAGCAGGGCCCGGATGAGCGGATGTACGTACGCACCTTCGGCGAGGGGCTGTTCCGGGTCGACCCGGAGACGCTTGCGGTCACCCGGGTGCCGATGGATGAGTCCAACCAGAAGGTATCGTGGGGCAGCCAGCTCACCCGCCACGGTGACATGTTCTGGTACGCCAGCGATGGCGGCATGCTGCGGCTCGACGCGCGGCACGACCGTTTCGAGGAGATTCCCGGTATGCGGCAGGACCGTCCGGTGAACGCCTTCGATTTCACCTCCGATGGCTTGTGGATGGCGCGTCCCGACGGACTGGAGCACTACCACTACGCCGGCACCGCATTGGTGCTCGACCGTAGTGTCGGCGCGGCGCAGGGCTGGCCGTCCATCACCGTGGTCGATCTGCGTGTCGATGTATTGCAGCGCATCTGGATGTTTGGTCGTGACGGCTTGTGGCGCTTCGATCCGCAGCGTGGCCGCTTTCAGGCGTTCGGATTGCAGAATGGCCTGGCCAATGGGGAATTTTCCCGCGGCTATGCGTTGATGCCCGATGGCAACCTCTACGCGCCCACTCTTGGCGGCGTGGTGGGTTTCAATCCTGACCGGATGCGCGATCGTACCGAGGTGTCACCGTTGCGGATCAGCGGAATCGGCGTGCGCCGCGGCGGCACGCTGCACGCGCTGCCGACGGACGAGAAGCAGGTCCAGCTGGAATGGCGGGATCGTGGTTTCAATGTATCCGTGAGGCTGTTCTCCTTCATCGACCCAGCATCGAACCATTACCGCTTCCTGCTGCGCGGCTTCGACACGACGTGGGTGGACACGGGCGACCACGGCGAACGGGATTTTGCGGGACTGGCAGCGGGTGACTACACGCTGGAGGTGCAGGCAGCGGGCGCGAACGGTCAATGGGTGCATCTGCCGGTGCCGTTGAAGATCCGGGTGCAGGCACCACCGTGGACCCGCTGGTGGGCGTGGCTGGTGTATGTGCTGCTGACCCTGCTGGTCGTCGGTCTGATCCTGCAGGCCTGGCGCCGCCGCCTGGCGCAGCGGCATCACATGCAGCTGGTCGAGCAGCAACGCCAGATGGCCGAAGCGGCGAGCGCAGCGAAGACCCAGTTCTTGGCCACACTCAGTCACGAGATCCGCACGCCGATGACCGGCGTGATGGGCATGGCCGAGCTGTTGCTGAGCACGCCACTGAGTCCGCAGCAGCACGACTACACCCAGGCCATGCAACGCTCCGGCGGGATGCTGCTGAAGCTGCTCAACGACGCACTGGATCTGGCCCGCATCGAGGCCGGCAAGCTGGAACTGGAGCCGGCACCGTTCGATCCGCGCCAGCTGCTGGAAGACGTGGCGCAGCTGGAACAGGGATTGGCGCACACCAAGGGTATCCGCTTCGTGCTGGACGTGGCGGACGACTTGCCGCAGCAGCTGCTTGGCGATGCGTTGCGGATCAAGCAGGTGTTGTTGAACCTGGCCAACAATGCGCTGAAGTTCACCGAGCACGGCAGCGTCACCCTGTGCGCGCAGCGCACGGCCGATGGTCTGCAGTTCAGTGTCAGCGATACCGGCCCGGGCATTCCCGAGGCCAGCCAGGCGCGCCTGTTCCAGCGCTTCGAACAGGAGGACGGTCCGCAACGCCGCGCCGGCAGCGGCCTGGGCCTGGCGATCTGTCGCGAGCTGGTCGACATGATGGGCGGCAGCATCGAACTGGAATCGCGCCTCGCGCACGGCAGCACGTTCCGCGTGCGGTTGCCATTGCCCGAGCCGGCGGCCCCGCCGTTGCCGGCGACCGACGTCGTCACCGGTCAGTGTTATCGACTGCTGCTGGTGGAAGACGACACCATCGTGGCCGCGGTGATCCGCGGCCTGCTCGAACGCGAAGGTCACCAGGTGGTGCATGTCACCAACGGGCTGGCGGCGCTGGCCGAGCTGGCCCAGACCAGTTTCGAGGCCGTGCTGCTGGATCTGGATCTGCCCGGTGTCGATGGCTTCCAGATCGCGCGGCTGATCCGTCAGCGCGAGCAGGCTGAGGTACATCTGCCGATCATCGCGGTGACCGCACGCACGGGCAGCGAGGATGAGCTGCGAGCGCGTGCGGCAGGGATGGATGGCTTCCTGCGCAAGCCGCTCAGTGGCGGGCAATTGGCTGCTGCGCTGGCACAGTTGCAGACGATGGCCTCACCGCTGGCCGTCGATCCCGCCTGAGTTACATATCGTTCTTGTGCAGCTCGAAACCGAGCCGCTGATACTCGCGCCAACGCGTGCGCGAGCCGTCGCGCTCGGCCGGGTCGGCGGCCACCACTTCCAGCACGCGCTGGTAATGACCGCCGGGACAGGTCTCGCGCAAGTTGATCAGAAGCGGACGATCGGCCGTGTCGATGCCCGGCGGCACGATCAGTACGGCAGTCGTCGCATCGTCGTCATCGCCGGCCAGCTGGTGCGGAATCATCACGTCTTCGTCGAAGGCCCACAGCAGTTCATCGACCGCCTCGGCCTGCGCGTAATCGCGGGTCAGGATCAAGGTCGGCTGCTGCGCCGCGAACGCCTTCTTGGTCAGCTCGCAGACCAGCAGTAACGGCTGTTCGCGGAAACGCGGCTTGTCGATCAGGTAGAAGTCGGCGCGTGGCATGGCAGGTCGGCTCCGAGGTGCGCTCAGCCGGCGCGATCCAGCAGCCACTGCGCCAGCAGCGCGACCGGGCGGCCGGTGGCCAGACCCTTGCGACCTTCGTCCCAGGCGGTGCCGGCGATGTCCAGATGCGCCCAGCGCTGGCCGTCGGTGAAGCGCGACAGGAAGCACGCAGCAGTGATCGCGCCGGCGCTCTTGCCGCCGATGTTGGCGACGTCGGCGAAGCCGGAGTCGAGCTGGGTCTGGTAGTCGTCCCACAGCGGCAGACGCCAGGCGCGGTCGAGGGTTTCCTCACCGGCGGCGAGCAGTTCGGCGGCGAGGTCGTCGTGCTTGCTCATCAGGGCGGTGGCATGTTTGCCCAACGCGATCACGCAGGCACCGGTGAGTGTGGCGGCGTCGATCAACGCCTGCGGCTGGAATGTCTTGGCTGCCCAGGTCAGCGCATCACACAGGATCAGCCGGCCTTCGGCATCCGTATTCAAAACTTCGATGGTGAGCCCCGACAAGCTGGTCAGCACATCGCTGGGACGGTAGCTGTCGCCGTCAGGCATGTTCTCCACGGCGGGCACCACGCAGGCCAGGTTGATCTTGAGGCCCATCTTCACCGCGGCGACGAACGCGCCGAGCACGCCGGCGGCGCCGCCCATGTCGAACTTCATCTCCTCCATGCCGGCGCCGGGTTTCAGGCTGATGCCGCCGGAGTCGAAGGTGACGCCCTTGCCGACGAACGCATACGGCTTGTCGCCGTCGTTGCCGCCCTTGTACTCGAGTGCGATCAACCGTGGCTTGTTGACCGAGCCGCGACCCACCGCCAGCAGCGAGCCGAAGCCGAGCTTCTCCATCTCGACTTCATCGAGCACGGTGCAGCTGACCTTGTCCTGCGTATCGGCGAAGGCCTGCGCCTGCGTCGCGATATAGGCCGGGTTGCAGATATTCGGCGGCAGATTGGCCAGCTCGCGGGCGAAGCGCACGCCCTCGGCGATGGCCACCGCCTGGTCGAGACCGGCCTGCGCGTCGGCCGCGGCGGCGAACGCGAGCGTGGCCAGTTCCGGCTGCTTGCTCTTGTCGCGCGGCTTGAACGTGGCGGTGTAACGATAGGCTGCATGGTCGCTGGCCAGTGCGGCGATGCGCACGCGCCAGGCACTGTCGCGACCCGGCACGTCCACTTCGGTCAGATACGACATCGCATCGGCGACCGGCAGGCGCCCCAGTGCGCGCGCGGCTTCGATGTTCACCTTCTGGAAGCGTGCGGCATCGAACGACTTCTGCGTGCCCAGGCCCACCACCAGCACGCGTTTCGCGGTGACTCCAGCCGGTGCAAACAACAGCGTGCTGCTGCCGGCCTTGCCGCTGATGTCGCCGCTTTCGACCTGGCGCTTGATCAGGCCGCCGGCCGCGCTGTCCAGTTGTGCCGCGGCACTGGTCAGCACCCCGTGTTCGTACACGCCGACCAGCACGCAGGCGGTATCGACGGTTTCGGGGGCGGCGGTGCCGAGGCTGAACTGGAGTGTCATCGGGGTGGTTCCTGCATGGGCCCGGCAGTGGCCGGACAGGCTAGACTTGCGGTTTGCCGCCCCGATCGGGCGCGGCGGGTAAGCGGACAAGTTTATCGCATGCTGAGCATTCTCGACCGCTATTTCCTGCGCGAGCTGGCGCAGACCGTGGCCGCCACCGTGGTGGTGTTGCTGGTGATCGTCGCCGGCAGCGCGTTCGCCAAGGTGCTGCAGCAGGTCGCCAATGGCAGTTTCCCGGCCAGCGTGATGTTCCAGGTGCTGGGTCTGCGCACGCTGGACGGACTGACCAACATGATGCCGCTGGCCAGCTTCATCGGCGTGCTGATGGGCCTGGGCCGGATGTACCGCGAGAGCGAGATGCATGTGCTGGCCTCCTCCGGCATGGGTCCGCGTGGTCTGCTGCGGCCGGTGCTGATTCTCGGCGTGGTGCTGGTGGCGATCACCGCGCTGGTATCGCTGTGGCTGGGACCGTGGGCCGTGCGCACCAGCGACGCAATGGTGGCCGCGGCGAACCGCTCGGTGATCGCGGCCGGCCTGGATGCGGGGCGTTTCACCAACCTGCCTGGCAAGGGCGGCATCATCTTCGTCGACAGCCTGAGTCGCGACGGCAGCAAGCTGGGCCGCACGTTTGTCGCGACCCAGAGCGATCCCAAGAAAGGGCCGCCGCATCTGAAGGTCGTCTACGCGGCCAACGGCGAGCTGTATCAGGAGAGCGATGGCGACGGCCGTTTCATCGCGTTCAAGAACGGCTGGCAGTACGAAATCCCGCTGGGCGCCGACAACTGGCGGCAGATGCAGTACGAGCGCAACGACACTTCACTCTCCAGCGTGCAGGCCGATGACGACGACGATCCGGCCCATTCGAAGGGCAGCTGGACCTTGGCCCAATCGAGCGATCCGAATGATCGGGCCGAGTTCGCCTGGCGCGCGAATGCGCCGCCGCTGACCCTGGTCCTGCTGCTGCTGGCGCTGCCGCTGTCGCGGCAGAGCCCGCGTGAACCGAGGTACGGTCGCCTGCTGCTGGCGGTCGTCAGCTTCTATCTCTACTACCTGCTGCTGGCGCTCGGCCGCGCGCAGATCGGCAAAGGTCACTGGCACAGCGAGGCGCCGTTGTGGGCGCTGCATGCGCTGGTGCTGGTGCTGGCCGGCTGGATGCTGTGGAAACAGTATTCGCCGCGCAAGGTGCGCCAGCCGCAAGCGGGTGTGCCGGCATGAACCTGTCCTTCAGCGGCATGTTCAACATCAAGCGGGTCGACCGGCTGGTGGCGATGAGCGTGCTCGGGTCGCTGCTGATGGTGTGGCTGGTGCTGACCGGCTTCGATGCAGTGACCCAGTTCCTGCGTCAGCTCGGCAACGTCGGCAAGCACGGTTACACGCTGAGCAACGCGGTCGTCTATGTGCTGGTGACGTTTCCCCGTCGCGCCTACGAGATGTTCGGCAATGCCGCACTGATCGGCGGCCTGCTCGGCCTCGGCGGGCTTGCCGGCACCGGCGAACTCACTGCGTTGCGTGCAGCCGGGATGTCGCGGCTGCGCATCGCGGGATCGGCAGTCGGCGTGGTGGCGGTGCTGATTGTCGGTGTGGTGATCCTCGGCGAGACGGCGGCGCCATGGGGCGACCAGCAGGCGCAGACGATGCAGCTGAGGATGAAATCCGCCGACCTCGGCATGGGCACCAACAGCGGCCTGTGGGCACGCGACGGCAACGGCTTCATCAACGCCCGCGGCACATCGCTGAAACAGCATGACGGCGTGGGCACGGTGCAGTTGAGCGACGTGCGCGTGTTCACCTTCACCGATGATGGTCAGCTCAGCCGCTTCGAATCGGCGAAGACCGCCGAACATGACGGCCGGCAATGGATTTTGCGCGACGTGCGCAGCACCACGCTCGATGCGCAGGGCACGCATACCACCCTGATCCCCAGCCAGCCGTGGCAGTCCAGTCTCAATCCGCAGGTGCTGGCGCAGTCGGTGATCCAGCCGCAATACCTGTCCATGCGCGACTTGCGCCGCAACATGAACTATCTGGAAAGCAATGGCGAGAGCCCGGGCAGTTACGCGGTGGCGTTCTGGGGCCGTGCGCTGTATCCGCTCAACGTGCTGGTGCTGGTGTTGTGCGCGATGCCGTTCGCGTTCGGTGCGCTGCGCTCCGGCGGCCTGGGCAAGCGCATGTTCATCGGCATGCTGCTGGCGATCGGCTGGTACTTCCTGCAGCAGGCGATGGTGAATTTCGGCACGGTCTACGGCATGCCACCGCTGCTGGCGAACCTGTTGCCGGCCTTGATCCTGGCGCTGGCGGCGTGGCTGTATTTCCGCCGGAGCGCCTGAGTGGCTGAAGGCGGCTGATGACCGCCCATGCACCGCGGACGGTTCAATCCAGCATCGCCAGTGACTCGGCGGTTTCCACGTCCAGCTCGGTGGCCGCCTGCGCATCCGGCGTGAACTTGCCGCCCTCGGCCAGTTGCGCGAACAGGCCACCCTGGCGGATCAGCTCATCGAAGCGACCCTGTTCCACCAGTCGCCCCTGATCCAAAACCAGGATCAGGTCGGCGTTGCGCACGGTGGAGAGCCGATGCGCGATCACGAAGGTAGTGCGGTTCCGGGTTAGTGCATCGAGCGCGCGCTGGATGCGCGCCTCGGTGGCGTTGTCCAGTGCGCTGGTGGCCTCGTCGAGTACCAGGATCGGCGCGTCCTTCAGCATCGCGCGGGCAATCGCCAGACGCTGGCGCTCGCCGCCGGACAACGAGCGACCACGTTCGGCGACCAGGGTTTCCAGCCCTTCCGGCTTGTTCGCGATGAAGGTGGCTGCCTCGGCCGCGGCGACGGCGCGCTCGATCTCGGCGAGGTCGGCGTCCGGCTTGCCCACGCGCAGGTTGTCGAGGATCGAGCGGTAGAACATGCCCGGATCCTGGAACACCATACCGATGTTCCGGCGCAACGAATCGAGCGTGACGGCGCGAATGTCGTGACCATCGATCGTGATGCGTCCGCCGGACGGATCGTAAGCGCGATAGAGCAGGCTGAGTGCGGTGGTCTTGCCGGCGCCGGTCGGACCGACCAGGGCGATCGTGCTGCCGGCGGCAGCGTGGAAGCTCAGTTCATGCAGCGCCGGCTGCACCGGGTCGTAGCCGAAGCTGACCCGATCGAACATCACCTCGCCGCGCACGCGAGGCAGTTCGATCGCATCGGCCGGTTCCACGATCGCCGGGCGCTGGTCGAGCACGGCGAAGTAGTCGTGCAGCGACTGGGTCTGGAAGAACAGGCCCGAGATGAAACTGGCGAACTGCTCCAGCCGGCCGATCAGCATCAGCGAGAAACCCACGAAGCTGACGATGCCGCCCACCGTCACCTCGCCGCGCGCATGCAGCGACGTGCCGAGCGCGAAAATCGCCACGATGGTCAGCGTGCTGGCCGCGCGGTTCAGCACCGACAGGATCGCCCAGCCGCGCAGCACCGGATATTGCGCTGCCAGCACGCGCGTCATCATCTCTTTCAGTGCGGCGGCCTCGGCACTGAGCCGGGTGAAACTCTGCACCACGGTGACGTTGCCGAACACGTCGCCGGCGCGGGTGGCGATCTCGTGGTGCAGTTCCTCCACCTCACCCTGCGCCTTGTGCGTGCGCTGCACCGCGATCGCATTGGACACCGCGAAGCTGACCATCAACGCGATCATCAGCAGCGCCAGTTTCCAGTTCATCGCCAGCGCGATCGGGATCATCACGAAGATCGACAGCAACGTGGCGAGATGCTCGCGGAAGAAGCTCAGCCACAGGTTGAACAGGTTGCTGACGCCGTTGTTCATGATCCGTGCGAGCCGGCCGGTGTGATGCTCGCCGTGGAACGCCAGTGGCAGCGCTGCTGCATGCTCGAAGAACGCGGCGATCGCGGCCAGCCGGCGCCGGTGCGCGAGGCGATCGGCATGCAGTGACACCCACACGCTGGCCAGCACGCCGCCGAAACCGGCCAGTGCCCACCAGGCGATCAGTCGTGTAGCGTGGCTCGGGCCCGGTCCCGCCAGCGCGTCGACCACGCGGCCGAACAGCATCGGTTCGAGGAAATACACGCCGGCCAGCGCGAGATTCGCCAGCGCCAGCGTGATCGCCAGCTTCCGTTCGGGCGCGAGCAGTCCGAGTACGCGCAGATAAAGACGCAGGATCGACACGACGATAAAACCCCTTGGATGCGTGACTTCACACTGCGAATTTCGCCATGCTACTACTGCAGGCCAGCTGAATCGGTTGGGAGATGGAAGCCGACAGCGCCGACGGGTTGCTCGTTTTCGCGCGACCGATCAAGCTGATGGGGGTTTCCTGATCGAGAGGGCTTTGACGTGGATGTAATCGACCTGCGCAGCGACACCGTGACCCGGCCCACGACCGCGATGCGTGCGGCGATGCTGGCGGCGGAGGTCGGTGACGACGTCTACGGCGAGGATCCCACGGTCAATGCGCTGCAGCAGCGGCTGGCCGACGAGCTCGGTTTCGACGCCGGGCTGTTCGTGCCCAGCGGCACGCAGTCCAACCTGCTGGCGCTGCTGGCGCATTGCGAACGCGGTGACGAATACCTGGTCGGCATGGACGCGCACACCTACAAGTTCGAGGGCGGCGGTGCGGCGGTACTCGGCTCGATCCAGCCGCAGCCGATCGTGCAGGCGGCCGACGGCACGTTGCCGCTGCCGAGCATCGAGGCGGCGATCAAGCCGGTCGATCCGCACTTCGCGCGTACTCGTTTGCTGGCGCTGGAAAACACCTGGCACGGCCGCACGTTGCCGCTGGATTACCTCGTCGCCGCGCACGATGTGGCGCGTTCGCACGGATTGGGCCTGCACCTGGACGGTGCGCGGCTGTACAACGCCGCAGTGGCCTGTGGGGCGCCGGCGCGCGAGATCGCACGGCATTTCGATACGGTGTCGATCTGCCTGTCGAAGGGACTCGGCGCGCCGGTAGGTTCGGTACTGGTCGGCTCACACGCGCTGATCGACAAGGCGCGCCGCTGGCGCAAGGTCGCTGGTGGCGGCTGGCGGCAAGCAGGCATTCTCGCGGCGGCCGGTCTGTACGCACTGGATCACCATGTGGCGCGGCTGGCGGATGACCATCGCCGCGCGGCATATCTGGCCGGCCGTCTGCGTGAGATCGCCGGCATCGACCTGCTCGGCCAATACACCAATATGGTCTTCATCGACGTGCCGGCCGAACGCCTGCGCGATCTGGACGTCCATCTGCGCGAGGCCGGCATCCGCATCAGCATCGGCTATCTGCCCACGCTGCGACTGGTGACGCATCTGGATATCAGCGATGCCGGCGTCGAGCGCACGGTCGAGGCGTTTCGCCAGTTCTTCGCAGGCGGCTAGGCCGCTCCTGCGTGCGGGGAACGGTCAGAACGTGCGTTGCACCGAGTAGTCGGCCAGCGTGGCCAGCGCATCGCGATACGCCGAGGCAGGCAGCGTGGTGAGTGCCTCGCGCGCCGCCTGCGCATGCATCAAGGCCCGTTCGCGGGTGCGCTCCAGCGCGCCGGAATCGCGGATCGAGGCGATGATGCGGTCGAGCGAGTCGAGCCCGCCGTGTTCGATCGCGTGGCGCAGCGACTGCACCTGTTCGGGGTTCGCCTTCTCCAGCGCGTAGATCAGCGGCAGCGTCGGCTTGCCTTCGGCGAGGTCGTCGCCGATGTTCTTGCCCAGGGTGCCGGCATCGCTGACGTAGTCGAGCAGGTCGTCGGCGATCTGGAACGCATAGCCCAGTTCCATGCCATAGCATCGCAGCGCGGTCACTTGCGCTTCCGGCAGGCCGCCGAGGATGCCGCCGAGTTCGGTGGCGGCGGCGAACAGCACCGCGGTCTTGCGTTCGATCACCGCCAGATAGGCCGCTTCGCTGACGTCGGCGTTGCCGATGTTGAGCAGCTGCAGCACCTCGCCCTCGGCAATCGTGTTGGTGGTGTCGGCGAGGATGCGCATGATGCGCATGTCGTCCAGTTCCACCATCAACTGGAACGAGCGCGAATACAGGAAATCGCCGACCAGCACACTGGCCGCGTTGCCCCACAGCGCGTTGGCGGTCTTGCGGCCGCGGCGCAGGTCGGATTCGTCGACCACGTCGTCGTGCAGCAGGGTCGAGGTGTGGATGAACTCGATGATCGCCGCGAGCTTGGTGTGGTGATCGCCGCGATAGCCGGCGGCACCGGCGGCCAGTACGTGCAGCATCGGACGCAGCCGCTTGCCGCCGCTGGCGATGATGTGGTCGGCGATCTGGTTGATCAGTACCACGTCGGAGGACAGTCGCTGGCGGATCAGCGCGTCGACGCGCTGCATGTCGGCCGCGGCAAGATCGCGCACATGGGTGAAGTCGGCGGGGTGACTGGCGTCGGCTGGCATCGGGATCATGGGGGCTTCAAGGCGGCGTACAGCGGGATTATAAGGCCTGCAGCGGATTGCGCCGTGGTTTGCGATGCACCCGGATCACCCGGGCGACGAGTGGCACTCGCCGCAACGTTTGCAATAGCCGCTGCATGGCCCAATCATGAGCACCTGTGGTTTCGCGAAAGCGTGCGCCGAGTACCGATCCGATGGCCCATCAAATCATCGAGCTGATCGCCCAGTACGGTCTGTTGCTGGTGTTCTTCAACGTGCTGGTGGAACAGGCCGGCGTGCCGGTACCGGCGGTGCCCACCATGATCGTGGCCGGCGCACTGAGCGCGAATGGCAAGCTGCCGCTGGCCGGCGTGGTGCTGGCCGCGCTCGTTGCCTGTCTGCTCAGCGATCTGCTCTGGTACTGGGCGGGCCGGCGCTTCGGTGCCGGCGTGATGCGCACGATCTGCCGCATCTCGCTGTCGCCGGATTCCTGCGTGAAGCAGTCCGAATTGCGCTTCCAGCGCTGGCGCGGGCGGGTGTTGCTGATCGCCAAATTCGTGCCGGGATTGTCGACGGTGGCGCCGCCGCTGGTGGGCGCGATGGGTTTGCGCGCCGGCAGCTTCGTGCTGCTGGATGGCCTGGGCTCGTTGCTGTGGGTGGGCGTCGCGGTTGGGCTCGGCTATGCGTTCGCCGCACAGATCGACGATCTGCTGGACGCGATGGCCAGTACGGGCACCGTCGCGTTCGAATTGTTGCTGGTCCTGCTGGCGCTTTATATCGCCGCCAAATGGTGGCAACGCCGACGCCTGCTGGTGGCCTTGCGCATGGCGCGCATCAGCGTCGACGAACTGAACCAGTCCATCGCGGACGGGCAGAACCCGGTGGTGGTCGACGTGCGTTCGCAGGCGGCGCGTCTGCTCGACACGCGGATCATCCCCGGCGCGCTGCTGGCCGATCTGGACCAAGTCACCCGGGCACTGCAGGACATCCCGCCGGAGCGCGAGCTGGTGATCTATTGCAGCTGCCCGAACGAGGTCTCGGCCGCCAAGGCGGCCAAGCTGCTGATGGCGATCGGTTACCGCAACGTGCGTCCGTTGCTGGGTGGGCTCGATGCGTGGGATGCGGCCGGCTACACAGTCGAGCGGCTCGCAGGCGACCCTGCCGATGACTCGCTGCATATGACGGCCTGAGCCTCGGCTCGCTCGAACCCGGAAAATTTACGCGTTCTATACGCGTAGCCGCCGCCGCGATACCCCGTTCTTATACGGCAATTCCTACAGTGCGCGTCGCCCTTTCATGGAGTCGACGCCGATGGATTTCGTCTACCTGCTGTTCCTGTTCGTGCTGTGCGCGGCCGTGCTGGGCATTGTGCTGCTCTGCGATCGGCTGAGTCCGCGCAAGTAACGCGGTCCGCCGTGTCTGCCTTTCCCTACTGCATGAGTTTCCCGTCATGAATGTCCTTTATGTCGTCGCCGGCCTGATCGCCGTGGCGCTGGCCGGCTACCTGTGTGTGGCCCTGCTCAAGCCGGAGTGGTTTGAATGACCACCAATGATTTCCTGCAGGTCGGCCTGTATCTGGTGGTATTGCTGCTACTGGTGAAGCCAGTCGGCAACTACATGGCGCTGGTGTTCGCCGATACGCCTAACCGCGTCACCCGTTTTGGTGGTCGCGTGGAACGCGTGATCTATCGCCTGTGCGGCATCCGCGATGACGAAGCCATGGGCTGGAAGCGTTACGCGCTGGCGATGCTGTTGTTCAACGTACTCGGCGTGCTGGTCGTCTATCTGCTGCAGCGCGTACAGCAATGGTTGCCGTTGAACCCGCAGCACTTCGGCGCGGTGACGCCCGATTCGGCGATGAACACGGCGATCAGCTTCGCCACCAACACCAACTGGCAGGGCTACGCCGGCGAGTCGACGATGAGCTACCTGACCCAGATGTCGGGTCTGGCGGTGCAGAACTTCCTCTCCGCGGCGACGGGTATCGCGGTACTGGTGGCGGTGGTGCGCGGCTTCGCCCGGCGCAGCTCGCTCAGCATCGGCAACTTCTGGGTCGATCTCACGCGCAGCACGCTGTACGTGCTGCTGCCGCTGTCGCTGCTGATGACACTGCTGCTGGTGTCGCAGGGCGTGGTGCAGAACTTCAAGTCCTATGTCGACGTACCGGTGGTGCAAGCCACCAGTTACACCGAGACCGTAAAGGACGTTGCTGGCAATGCGGTGAAGGATGCCGCCGGCCATGACGTGACCAAGGAGACGCCGGTCACCATACAGACCCTGCCGATGGGCCCGGCCGCGTCGCAGATCGCGATCAAGATGCTCGGCACCAATGGCGGCGGTTTCTTCAACGCGAACTCGGCGCATCCGTACGAGAACCCCACGCCGTTCTCCAACTTCATCGAGATGCTGGCGATTTTCCTGATCCCCGGTGGCCTTTGCTACATGTTCGGCATGCAAGTGGGCGACCGACGCCAGGGGTGGGCGATTCTTGCCACGATGCTGGTGATTTTCATCCCGCTGACGATCGGTCTGGTCGCGGCGGAGCAGGCGGGCAACCCCGCCTTGCACGGACTGGCGGTGGATGCGCACGCCTCGGTGCTGCAGGCTGGCGGCAACATGGAAGGCAAGGAGACCCGTTTCGGCATCGCCGCGTCCGGCCTGTTCGCGGCGATCACCACGGCCGCCTCGTGCGGTGCGGTGAACGCGATGCACGATTCGCTGACCCCGCTTGGCGGCCTGGTGCCGATGTGGCTGATGCAGCTGGGTGAGGTGATCTTCGGTGGTGTCGGCTCGGGCCTGTACGGCATGCTCGCGTTCGCGGTGGTGGCGGTGTTCATCGCCGGGTTGATGGTGGGCCGCACGCCGGAATACCTCGGCAAGAAGATCGAAGCCTACGAGATGAAGATGGCCAGCCTGGCGGTGCTGCTGCCGTGTGCGCTGGTGGTGATCGGCACGGCCATCGCCGTGATGACGCCGGCCGGTGTGGCAGGCGTCGCCAATCCGGGCGTGCATGGCTTCAGCGAGATTCTCTACGCGGTCAGCTCGGCGTCAAACAACAACGGCAGCGCGTTCGGCGGCCTCTCGGCGAACACGCCGTTCTGGAACGTGCTGCTCGGCATCTGCATGTTCCTTGCACGTTTCCCGCTCGCCATTGCGATGCTGGCGATGGCCGGTTCGCTCGCCGCCAAGCGCCATGTGCCCGAATCCGCCGGCACCTTGCCCACGCATACGCCGCTGTTCGTCACGCTGCTGGCCTGCGTGGTGATCGTGGTCGGCGCGCTGACCTTTCTTCCGGCATTGGCCCTGGGGCCGATCGCCGAATCCCTGATGTCGGGACACTGAATCATGACCGCACAAACCCAAGCAGCGAGTGGCTTCAGCCGCGAGCTGGTTCTCACGGCGATGGCCGATTCGTTCCGCAAACTGTCGCCGCGGTTGCAGTTCCGCAACCCGGTGATGTTCGTGGTGTTCGTCTGCAGCGTGCTGACCACACTGTTGTGGGTGCAGGCGCTCGCCGGTCACGGCGAGGCACCGACCGGCTTCATCTTCTGGGTCAGCCTGTGGTTGTGGTTCACCCTGTTGTTCGCGAACTTCGCCGAGGCGCTGGCGGAAGGCCGCGGCAAGGCGCAGGCCGACGCGCTGCGCAGTTCGCGCAAGGACGTGATCGCGAAGAAGCTGGCATCGGCCGATCGCCATGCAACGATCACCTTCGTTCCGTCCAGCGATCTGCGCACCGGCCATCACGTGCTGGTCGAGGCCGGCGAGCAGATTCCCGGCGACGGTGAAGTGGTGGCCGGTGCAGCCAGCGTGGACGAGAGCGCGATCACTGGCGAATCCGCGCCGGTGATCCGCGAATCCGGCGGCGACCGCAGCGCGGTCACCGGCGGTACGCGCGTGCTGTCGGACTGGCTGGTGGTGCGCATCACCAGCAATCCCGGCGAGAGCTTCCTCGACCGCATGATCGCGATGGTGGAGGGTTCCAAGCGGCGCAAGACGCCGAACGAGATCGCGCTGACCATCCTGCTAGCCAAGTTCACTCTGATCTTCCTGCTTGCCTGTGCCACGTTGTTGCCGTACTCGATCTACAGCGTGCAGGTCGCCGGCGTCGGTCATCCGATCACGCTCACCGTGCTGGTCGCGCTGCTGGTGTGTCTGATCCCCACCACGATCGGCGCCCTGCTGTCGGCAATCGGCATCGCCGGCATGGACCGGATGATTCGCGCCAACGTGATCGCCACCTCCGGCCGGGCGGTCGAGGCGGCTGGCGACGTCGACGTGCTGCTGCTGGACAAGACCGGCACCATCACGCTGGGCAATCGCCAGGCGGTAGCGTTCTATCCGGCACCGGGCATCGACGAAAAGGTCATGGCCGAAGCCGCACAGCTGGCCTCGCTCGCCGACGAAACACCGGAAGGTCGCAGCATCGTGGTGCTGGCGAAGGAGCAGTTCGGCCTGCGCGAGCAGCAGCTCGAGGCGACGCACGCGCACTTCGTGCCGTTCACCGCGCAGACGCGCATGAGCGGCGTGGATTTCGGCACGCGGCAGATCCGCAAGGGCGCGCTGGATGCAGTGGAGAGGCACCTGGAGGCGCAGAACAGCCACCTGCCGCCGCTGGTCAAGCGCATGGCCGAGGACATCGCGCGGCGCGGCGCTACCCCGCTGATCGTCACCGAAGGCGCCCGGGCGCTGGGCGTGATCGAGCTGAAGGATATCGTCAAGGGCAGCATCAAGGAGCGTTTCGCCGAGATGCGCAAGATGGGCATCAAGACCATCATGATCACCGGCGACAACCCGCTCACCGCCGCGGCCATCGCGGCCGAGGCCGGCGTCGATGATTTTCTCGCCGAGGCCACGCCCGAAGCCAAGCTCAAGCTGATCCGCGACATCCAGGCGCAGAACCGGCTGGTGGCGATGTGCGGCGACGGCACCAACGACGCCCCCGCGCTGGCCCAGGCCGACGTGGCGGTGGCGATGAACACCGGCACGCAGGCGGCGAAAGAGGCCGGCAACATGGTCGACCTCGATTCCAACCCGACCAAGCTGATCGAGGTGGTGGAAATCGGCAAGCAGATGCTGATCACCCGCGGCGCGCTGACCACGTTCTCGATTTCCAACGACATCGCCAAGTACTTCGCGATCATTCCGGCGGCGTTCGCGACCACCTATCCGGCGCTCAACGCGCTCAACGTGATGCACCTGGCGACGCCGCAGAGCGCGATCCTGTCGGCGGTGATCTTCAATGCGCTGATCATCATCTTCCTGATTCCGCTGGCACTGAAAGGCGTGAAGTACCGCGCGCTCGGCGCCGGTGCGCTGCTGCGCCGCAACCTGCTTGTCTACGGCCTCGGCGGCATCGTGGTGCCGTTCATCGGCATCAAGCTCATCGACATGTTGCTGGTCCTGTGTGGACTGGCGTGAGGAGTTCTGTCATGCAGACATTGAAAGTATCCGTATCCCTTCCCGACGAGACCCATCCCGATATGGAGCTGCGTCTGTCGGCCAACGACTCGGACTGCGACGTGGTGATTGCGCTGCCGCTGGGTCCGCGCAGCAAACCCGCTGTCACCGCCGGAGCCGGTTCCAACGATGCGGCAAACGCTGCCGATGACGATTACGTGCTCGGCGGTTACGCCGGTATCTGAAGCTGCTATCCCGCCACCTTAGGTGTGCGTCGCCTGCGACAAGCAGCGACGCCGGAGTTTCCCCAATGAAATTGCGTTCCCTCGCTGCCGCGGCAGCTTTCCTTTCCATCGGTTGCGTTGCCGTCGTTCATGCCGATGACGCGCCGGCCAGCCCGGTCACCGGCAATGTCGCGGTGACCTCCGACTACATGTTCCGCGGCCTCACCCAGACCTGGGCTCGTCCGGCGATCCAGGGCGGTGCCGACTACGCCAATCCGAACGGCTTCGCGGCCGGCTTCTGGGGTTCGAGCATCAGCGAGCGCAGCTATCCCGGCGGCGCGATGGAGCTGGATCTGTATGCCAGCTACGGTCAGGCGATCAACAGCGACTGGTCGTGGCGCGCCGGCATCTATGGCTATGTCTATCCCGGCGCCAACCTCGATCAGGCCGGGCTGCCATCGCGCTCGCTCAACACCGTCGAGGCCAATGCCGCGTTGATCTGGAAGCAATTCACGCTGAAATACAACCATTCGCTCACCGATTATTTCGGCGTGGATACCGAGCAGGGCTATCGCGGTGATTCGAAGGGCACGGACTATCTGCAGCTGGACGCCACGTTCCCGTTGAGCGATGCATGGAGCCTGGCGCTGCATGCTGGTCATACCCACTACACCACCACGCTGGTCACGCCGCTGGTCAACGGCGCGCGCAATCCCAGCTACAGCGATGTCGGCGCCACGCTGAAGTATCAGGTCGCCACGCACTGGTCACTGAGTGCGGGCCTCACCTACGCCACCAACGCGGATTTCTACCGCCGCACTTCCAGCTTTCTCGATGCCAGTGACACGCGCAATGTGGGCGGTTCACGCGGTTTCGTGATGCTGCAAGGAAGCTTCTAGTGCGATCGATCCATGATCGCGAAAAGCAACAAGCGGCCGTCCATGGCCGCACTTTCAAACAGAGCGGTGACCACTCATGAGCAAACTATTACGCCAATCCTTCGTCTTGCTGTTGCTGATGACGGTGATCACCGGCGTGCTTTATCCGCTCGCCGCCACCGGGCTGGCCCAGCTGATCTTCCCGCACCAGGCCAACGGCAGCCTGATCGTGAAGGACGGCAAGCCGGTCGGTTCGGTGCTGATCGGCCAGTCGTTCACCGACCCGAAGTATTTCTGGGGTCGGCCGTCGGCGACCACGCCGCAGGCGGATAACGGCATCAACTCCGGTGGCTCCAACCTCGGCCCGACGAATCCGGCGCTGACCGACATCGTGAAGCAGCGCATCGCCGCGCTGCGTGCTGCCGATCCGGGCAACATCGCGCCGGTGCCGGTGGACCTGGTCACCGCCTCGGGCAGCGGCCTCGATCCGGAGATCAGCCCGGCGGCGGCGCAGTACCAGCTGGCGCGGGTGGCCAAGGCGCGCGGGCTCAGCACCTCACAGGTGCAATCGCTGGTGAACGAATACACCAGCGGGCGCCAGCTCGGCGTGTTCGGCGAGCCGCGGGTCAACGTGCTGCAGCTCAACCTCGCGCTGGATGGGCCGCAGACGCACGGCAGCTGATCGCGCTAACGTAGTGCCACCTCCCGGACCGATCGGCACATGAGTGAACCCTCCCGCGAAGCACGTGCCGATGCCCTGCTGAGTACCGGGCACGACGAGCGCAACCATCAGCTGAAGATCTTTCTCGGCGCCGCGCCCGGCGTCGGCAAGACCTACGCGATGCTGTCCGCCGCGCGCGAGCTGAAGCGTCAGGGCGTGGACGTGGTGATCGGCGTGGTCGAGACGCACGGCCGTGCCGAAACGGCGGCCTTGCTGGAGGGCATGGAGGTATTGCCGCGCCGGCAGGTGCGTTACAAGTCGTCCGACGGCAGCGAGCGCGACTTCACCGAGTTCGATCTGGATGCTGCTCTGGCGCGCAAGCCGGCGGTGCTGCTGGTCGACGAGCTGGCGCATCGCAACCTGCCGGGCGGCCGGCACGAGCGGCGCTGGCAGGACGTCGCCGAGCTGCTCGATGCCGGCATCGAGGTGTACAGCGCGCTCAACGTGCAGCACCTGGAAAGCCTCAACGACCAGGTACGCCGCATCACCGGCATCACCGTGCGCGAGACGGTACCGGACGCCTTCCTCGATCACGCGCGCGACATCGTGCTGGTCGACCTGCCGCCGCGCGAGCTGATCGGTCGGCTCAAGCAGGGCAAGGTATATGTGCCGGAGACCGCGGCGGCGGCGCTGGACGCATTCTTCTCGCCGACCAATCTGGCTGCGCTGCGCGAGCTGGCACTGGACACCATCGCCGGCCACGTCGACAGCGACCTGCGCGAGCACATGCTGGCGCGCGGCAGCGCGATGACGGTTCGGCGGCGTGTGCTGGCGGCGATCGATGGCCACGGCCAGAGCGAGTATCTGGTGCGCGTGGCAAGGCGCATCGCCGAGCGGCGCGGTGCACCGTGGAGCGTCGCCTTCGTCGATACCGGCGCCAGGCTGGATCCCGCACGGCGCGAGCGGCTGGATGCGGCGATGCGACTGACGCGCCGGCTCGGCGGCGAGGCGATCATTCTGCGCGGCCATGCGATTGCCGACGAACTGCTGGCACACGCGGATCGCGAGGGCGTCGGCCAGATCATCCTCGGGCGCACGCGTGAACGGGTGGTGGCGCGCATGCTGGGTCGTTCGCTGACCCAGCTGCTGCTGCGCCGCGGTGCGCACCTGGAGCTGACCATCATCGCCACGCCGAGTGAGCGGGCGAAGGCGCGCCGCCGGATGCGCCTGCCATCTGCGCGCGGCTCGCGCAGCGAATACCTCTACGCCACCGTGGCCACCCTGATCGCGTTCGGGCTGGCATTCGTCGCCGATCGTTACCTGTCGGTGGCGAACCTGTCGCTGATCTTTCTCACCGCGGTGCTGGTGGTGGCGGTGCGCACGCGCATGTCGGTGGCCGTCTATACGGCGATCCTGTGTTTCCTCGGCTACAACTTCTTCTTCGCACCGCCGCGTTACACCCTGGCGATTTCCAGTGTCGACGATGTACTTGCGGTGACGCTGTTCCTGGTGGCGGCGCTGGTGTGCAGCCGTCTCGCCACGCGGCTGGCCAGCCAGGTGGAGTCCCTGCGCGGCGCACATGTGCAGGCGCGAGCACTGCTCACCTTGGGCCAGCAACTGACTACCAGTACCGATGCCAACGGCATCCGCGATGTCGGCAGCAAGGCGATGGCGCATGCGCTGCGTTGCGATGCCGCCATCCTCACTCGCGATGCGGAGCAGGTGTTGCGTGTGGTGGCGAGCGTGCCACCGGGACGTGCGTTGTTGCCGCAGGACCTGGCCGCGGCCGACTGGAGCGATCGCCATGGCGAGCAAGCCGGGCGTTACACCGACACCTTGAATGCGGCGCCGTGCTGGGTACTGCCACTGGGCAGCGAGAGCCGGGCGCTGGGCGCGGTGGCATTGCGCTTCGATCCGACACTGCGCGAACCGGATCCCGACCAGCGCAGCCTGGCGCTGGCGATGACCCAGGACATCGGTCAGGCGCTGGAGCGCGCCCGACTTTCCGACGAACTCGAAGGCGCGCGCGTGCAGGGCGAGACCGAGCGCCTGCGCAACGCGCTGCTGTCGTCGGTGTCGCACGACCTGCGCTCGCCGCTGGCCTCGATGATCGGTGCCGCCGGTACCCTGATCAGCTACGAGGAAAAACTGCCGAAAGAGGAACGCCGCGAGTTGCTGCAGGCGATCCTCGGCGAGGGCCAGCGGCTGGACCGCTATATCCAGAACCTGCTCGACATGACCCGACTCGGTCACGGCACGCTGAAGCTCAACCGCGACTGGACCGACAGCGCCGAGATCGTCGCCGCCGCCGTGACGCGATTGCGCAAACTGTTTCCCGACCTGCGCGTGGAGACGGTGGCGCCGAGCGAGGCAGTGCTGCTCTACGTGCATCCGGCATTGATCGAGCAGGCGCTGTTCAACATCCTGGAGAACGCCGCGCGCTTCTCGCCGCCGGACGAGCCGGTGCGGGTCAGCGTGCGCAGCACCGGGGAACGCCTGCTGATCGACGTCAGCGATCGCGGCCCCGGCATACCGGAGGACGAGCGGGCGCGCATCTTCGACATGTTCTACTCGGTATCGCGCGGCGATCGCGCGCCCCAAGGTACCGGGCCAGGCACCGGGCTTGGGCTGGCGATCTGCCGCGGCATGATCGGCGCACACGGTGGCAGTGTGGAGGCCTTGCCCGGCGACGGCATAGGGACCACCATCCGTATCAGCCTGCCGTTGCCGGCGCCACCCGATACCGACGCATGACCTCAGCTGCTCCGCGCATCCTGGTGATCGACGACGAGGCGCAGATCCGCCGCTTTCTCGATATCGGCCTGCGCGCCGAAGGCTACGAGGTGCTGCTGGCGGCGACGGCGGCCGAGGGGCTGGCGCTGGCCGCCACGCGCACGCCGGACCTGGTGATTCTCGATATCGGCCTGCCCGACATGGAAGGCCACGCGGTGCTGGCCGAGCTGCGCCAGTGGAGTCAGCTGCCGGTGCTGATGCTGTCGGCGCGCGATGCCGAGAGCGAGAAGGTGCGCGCACTCGATCACGGCGCCAACGATTACGTGTCCAAGCCGTTCGGCATCCAGGAGCTGATGGCGCGGCTGCGTGCGCTGCTGCGCAACCGGCCGGGCGAGCCGGAAGTGTCGCCGCTCTACGGCGATGACCGGCTCAGCATCGACCTGGCCCGCCGCGAAGTGAGTCTGGACGGCACGCCGCTGGCGCTGACGCGCAAGGAATTCGCCGTGCTGGCGATGCTGTTGCGCCACAGCGGCCGCGTGGTAACCCAGCAGCAGGTACTGCGCGAAGTGTGGGGCGCCACCCATGTGCAGGACACCCACTACCTGCGCGTCGTGCTCGGCAAGTTGCGGCAGAAGCTTGGCGACGATCCTGTTACGCCGCGCTGGTTGAAGACGGAGCCGGGGGTGGGGTATCGGTTTCTTGGGGGTGGTTGAGTGCAACGACTCAATGTCTGCCATCGCCAAGAATTGCCGTTCAACATTTGACATGGCGGCGGTGAAGACACCGCTCGATGGAAGGGTTAGCGCACTTTGTACACATGCTGCCGATGCAGCTCCATGAAGTGCGCCGGATTGGACAGCTCCGTGAACCCGAACTGCTTGTAGAGACCATGCGCATCGTTCGTTGCGAGCATGAAGCGCCGGAGACCCTGAAGATCGGGGTGTGCGAAAATGAACTGCATGAGCCGTTTGGACAGGCCTTTTCCGCGATGAGGCTCAAGTATGAATACGTCCGCGAGATACGCAAAGGTGGCCTTGTCAGTGACCACTCGAGCAAACCCCACCTGCTTACCCTGTAGAAAGACGCCAAAGCACAGCGAACCTTCAATCGCACGCTCGACGATGGCGCGTGGGACGCCCTGTGACCAATAGCTCTGCGTAAGGTATTCGAGGGTCGTGGCAACATCCAGGCGTTGCTTATCCGCAGAGATGTCGTACTCGTTGCTAGTTGCATGTAATGGCATTTGAAGCGCTCTGACGCTGATGTTAAGTGGCGCCTGAGGCGTCCGTCTTGAATTGGGTGTTAGACCTGTGCCGAGCAACTACACATGTGGGAACCATTGCTTGGGAAGTCCGCTGATACTCGAAGGCGCCATATGGCCCTTTGAGGACCATGGTGTCCGCGTGCAACGAAACCTGGTCTATGCCCCAAATTTGCTGCCAGTGGATTGAGCTTGGCGCAACAACGGTACCCGTCGACGTATAGACAGTTCCGCCGGGAGCGACGCGGCATTGGTAGGTCGACCCATCTTGGTCAATTTGGATCCAAACCATGTGCTCTCCGAACTGCCATAACCCGGCGACCGAAGGCAGCACAGAGGCCGCCCGCGCATAGCCGAGGATCGAAAAGAGACCCAATATGAGAGCTGGTAGTGTGCGCATAGGTCTAACTATCTAACATATGGACGGGCCCGGCTATGCATCACCGATCGCGCTCGGGCGTTCCGATGCAAGCCCCTGATTCAACAGAATCCTATCCATGCCTGGGCCGGCTACCAACAGGATGTATAAGCGGATCCGGCGCGCTAGCCAGTCTGTTGAATCGAAAGCTCCGTTGATCACGTGAGTCTGGCACGCGACCCGTTCGCGCACATTGAGGGTCATCAAGAGCGGATGGCCGCAGATTACTCGTGCGACATCACGGCACGTCAGTTCACGGAATCCGGCACTGCCCATCCAGTGGCGTCTTGATGGCCGCATCGAGATCGGCTCTGCTCACCTCCTTGTCCCGCGCCGGGTCGAACACGATCCGGGCCTTGACGTTGTTGCCGTTGCTGCCGCGGATGTTGGCGAGGCCGTTGAAGCTGAGCAGTTCGCGCGTCTTCGCGTCGTAGGCCACGTCGATATGCGGCAGGGCGAAGCTGATCAGGTTGTCCAGGCTGAGACGGTATTGCCGGGCGTCGCGGCCATTCACCGGCGCGTCGGCCATGCGCTGCACGCGGAAGCCGAGCGTGCCGAGCCGGCTGGGCACCACGAACGGGATCTTGTCGCTGCCGCCCTTGCCCAGCTTGTCCCAGTGGTTGCGGATGTAGGCATCGAAGCCGGCGTCGATGACCGGCGTGGGCGAGGTATCCAGCGTGGCGGTGCGTTCCTGCGCGCCCTTGTTGTCGCGGACGAAGACCACGCGTTTTCCACCCGCGCTGCGGACACCTTCCTGGTAGCCGGTGCGTGCATCGTGCAGCACGAAATCCGGCGCCTGCGTGCTGCCGTCGTCATGCATCACTTTGCGCGCGAACGGCTTGCCGTCCGGGCAGCGGTAAAGCACCAGCCGCGACGGGTTGCTGCCGTCGTCGTACAACCAGTGCGATTCGCTATACATCAGGTGCCCGTCCGAACCGGCGAACGCGTTGCCTTCGACGTGGCGGACCGCGTCGGTAGCGGTGAGCGTGCCGGCCAGCGCGCCGGCGCAAGCGGCCAGCGCCAGTGTCAGAGTCAGAGTCAGAGTCAGCGCACTGACGCGCCGATGGATTTTCATCGTCAAGGCAATACTCCTGCAGCCGAAGGGGGCCGCATCCGGACGTAAACGCCCGTCGCGACAGGGGTTGCAGCAAAAGATACGGCCTGATCCCGCCCATGGATGCACCGACGACAGGCCAGTTGCGTCTGAAACCGGGCAACGCCCCAGCCAATCCGTGCTGGCTTGAGACCGAACCGGATGTCGGCCATCGGTGCATCACCGTTTGAACCGGCCTGGCGTCCTCGCTGGGGGCAGCCGGAACCCTTGCAATCCTTGCGGTGCCTGCGTTCGACCGCAGACCGCATGGGAGTTGGCTCACGCCGGAGCAGGGTTTTCACAGGTGGCATCGGTGGCTGCCACAGGTATGATATCCAGCCAGTTTCATCACTCCGGCCGCAACCCATCGAAGAATTTGCGGCCGGCTCAACAGAGGACATCCCATGGCACGTGGCATCAACAAAGTCATCCTGGTCGGCAACCTCGGCAACGATCCCGAAGTGCGTTACACCACCAGCGGTACCGCGATCGCTTCGCTGAGCATTGCCACGTCGGAAAGCTGGACCGACAAGCAGAGCGGCGAGAAGCAGGAGCGCACCGAGTGGCACCGCGTGAAGATGTTCGGCCGGCTGGCCGAGATCGCCGGCGAGTACCTGAAGAAGGGCCGGCAGGTCTACATCGAAGGTTCGCTGCGCACCGACAAATACACCGACAAGAGCGGCGTCGAGAAATATTCGACCGACATCATCGCCAGCGAGATGCAGATGCTCGGCGGCAATGAAGGTGGCGGTGGTGGCGGCGGCGGCCAGCGCGAGCGACCGCAGAGCAGCGGTGGCGGTCAGCGCCAGGGCGGCGGCAACTACGGCAACCCCTCGCGCGGCAGCGATGACCACGGCGGTCCGTCGCGGCAGTCGCCGGCACCGGCCGACAGCGGCTTCGCGGATGACGAAATCCCGTTCTGATCGTTTGATGCTGCAACAAGACGAAAAGCCCGCTTTCGAGCGGGCTTTTTCTTGGATGGTATGGATGCGTGAGCAGGCAGTGTGCCGCGGACACCATCACAGCGACGTCGTGAAGCGGGTCAGCCAGTCGGGGCTGATCGCCAGCAGGAAGGCTTCCACTCTGTGATCGAGTCCGGTAAGTATCAGCACGCCGAACAGTACGAACAGGCTACCCATCACCGCCTTGGCTGCATGTCCGAACGAAGCGAGCGAGCCGCGCACGCGCATCATCGTGGCATGCGACAGCCCGCCCAACACCAGCAGCGGAAAGCCGGCACCCAGTCCGAACACCAGCATCAGTAGCGCGATCTGCGCCAGGTGCTGGCCTTGCGCGGCGAGCGAGCTTGCTGCGCCCAGGGTGGGGCCGACGCATGGGCTCCACACCACGCCGAGCAGCAGGCCGATCAGGAACTGGCTGAGTGGACCTTCGCCCCGGATCGCGCCGAGTGCACGCTGGCTGCCGGAACCGAGCCGTGAACTGATGCGCGCGAAGCCTTGCTGCAGTTGCGACGACAGCATCACTGCGCCGAACATCACCATCAGTACCGCGGCTACCTTGCGCATCGTCTCCGGGCCGAGGCCGATGGAGGCGCCCAGCGTGGCGAGGAAGATGCCGACCACGGTGAACGACAGCGCCAGCCCGAGCGCCAGCGCCGCCGTGCCGAGCCGGTGCCGCGACAGGGCCGAGGCGATCAGGATGGGCAGGATCGGCAGCACACAAGGCGACAAGACCGAGGCCATGCCGGCCAGGAAACTCAGCGCATAGGCGCCGATGCCGAAATCCATTACAGCGCCTGCTGCAGCACGGCGCGGATCGCCGGCTCCTGCGTCTGGCCGGTGGAACGGGTGATCTCGTGGCCCTGCCTGAACACCACGAAGGTCGACTGCTGGGTTACCTTCAGTGTTTTCTCGAGCGCGGTCTCGGTGTCGAAATCCGCCTCGAACAAGGTCACCGGCTTGAACTTCGGCTCGCCGAGCAGCTTGTCGACAATCGGTCGCTGCGCGCGGCAGGTCGGGCACCAGTCGGCGTGGAAATACACCACCACGGGTTTGCCGGTCGCCACGGCCTGCTCGTATTGCGCCTGGTTGAACGGCAACCTGGCCGCCATGGCCGAACCGGCCAGCAGCAGGGCGAGTGCGCCGCAAAGATACGAAGTCATGCGCGTTTTCATGCTGTCACCTATGTGATTGATCGACGGGACGACTTGCCCGCTCAGTCGTGCGTGCGGATGCCCAGCCAGCGCGCCACCAGCGTGTCGAGGCTGGCCTTGCCCGGGCCGGCGATCAGCAGCCAGAAGAAGATCAGGCTGTAGACGACCTCGTCAGCTTCGACGTAATCGTCCAGCCCCATCAGGTTGCTCGACACCACCAGGGTCACCGCAACGATCATGTTGATGATCATCGGGATGCAGACCAGGCGGGTGAACAGGCCGAGCAGGATCAGCAGTCCGCCGAGCAGTTCGGTCCATGCCGAAAGGCCGGCGCTGAAGGCCGGGTAGGGGATGTGCCAGCCGACGAAGCGCTGGGTGAAGCCATCGAGGTTGTGCACCTTGGCGATGCCGGTTTCCAGCCAGAAATAGCCGAACACCAGGCGCAATACGAGCGGGCCGAGCCAGCGGCTGGCGTGAAGCAGGTCGAGCAGGCGCGAGGCCTTGTCGGCGATGAACTGGCGCATCGTGGATGGTCCCATGGAGTGAAGTGACTGCATCATGGATGCGGCGCTGTACGGCAAACCATGTTCGTGCGTCCACGCTTTCTAGCCGCGCATCCGGTCGTGCGACGGTGGAGGCAATGCCGGACGATTGGCTACAAAAACGGGATGCATGGGAACAGTCGGTGTGCGCCGCACTGTCGAGAATGTGATCGTCGGATTCAGAGCGGACATCGTTCCGGCAACCCGACGACACATTCCCACGCCGCACTGTTGCGGTTCACACGATTCATCAGGAGTGACTTATGAAGAGCAACAAACTCAACGGCGCCGCAATGGCCATGATGGTTGCCGGCTTGTTCGCCGTGACGTCGATGTCGGCCTCGGCTGCTCCCGCTGCCGGTCATGGCGACACGGCCAAGGTCAAGTGCATGAATTCGTCGTCCTGCAAGGGCCACGGCGCGTGCAAGCAGGCCACCAATTCGTGCAAGGGTCAGAACTCGTGCAAGGGCCAGGGCTTCACCATGCAGAAGACCCAGGCTGCCTGCGATGCCGCCCAGGCGGCCAACAAGGCTGCCTGATGCCGCTGGAGGGGCCTTCCGGCAATCCGTCGGAAGCCCCTCCCTTCGCAGTTCTCCCGAGGTCGCCTGCGCCATGACCAGCAAGACAACATCCCGCCCGCTGCCCTATCTGGGGTTTGGCCTGGGCCTGCGGGTCGAATACTACGAGTCGCTGCTTGAGCAACCGGGTGGCGTGGAATGGCTGGAAGTCGTTTCCGAGAATTACATGATCCCCGGCGGCCGTCCGCTGATGTGGCTGGATCGTTTCCGCGAGCGTTTTCCGCTGGTGATGCACGGCGTATCGCTGTCGATCGGCAGTACCGATCCGCTGGACGAGGGTTACCTGTCCCGACTCTCGGCGCTGGCGCGACGGGTCGAGCCGATGTGGGTTTCCGATCACCTGTGCTGGACCGGCGTGCAGGGCATGAACCTGCATGACCTGATGCCGCTGCCGTACACCGAGGAAGCACTTTCGCACGTAGTCGATCGGGTGCGCCGCGTGCAGGACGTGCTGGGTCGGCGGATCCTGCTGGAAAACGTCTCCAGCTATATCCGCTTCGCCGACTCGCAGCTTACCGAATGGCAGTTTCTCGCCGCCGTGGCCGAGCGTGCCGATTGCCTGATCCTGCTCGACATCAACAACATCCACGTCAGCGCGCACAACCACGGATTCTCACCGCTGGATTATCTCGACGGCATTCCGGCCGCGCGCGTGCAGCAGTTCCATCTGGCCGGCCACGAGCATGGCGAACAGCTGCTGATCGACACGCACGACGCGCCGGTGGTCGATGCCGTGTGGGATCTTTATCTGCAAGCCGTCCGCCGTTATGGCCGCGTCTCGACCATGATCGAGCGCGACGACCACATGCCGCCGCTGGCCGAACTGCTGGCCGAACTCGAACATGCGCGACGCCTGGCCGCGCCACTGCTTCTGGAAGCGGCATGAGCAACCTGCAGACGCTGCAACAACATCTGCTGCAGGCCGTGCTGGTCGGCAGCTCGCCACGCCCGCATGAACTGTGTGCCGATGCGCGTGCCAGTTCGGCGGCTCGCCTGGCCATCTATCAGAACGGTTACCGCATTCGACTGCGCGATGCGCTGGCCACCGAATATCCGGGACTGGCGGTATTGGCGGGGCGGCGCTTCAACCACCTGCTGGAGAGCTACGTCGACGCACATCCGTCCGGCCACTACAACATCCGCTGGCATGGTGCCGGCCTGGCGGCGTTCCTCGATTACAGCCTGCCCTGGCGCGACAGGCCGGAGCTGGCCGAGATGGCGGCGCTGGACTGGGCGATCTCCACCACTTTCGATGCCGCCGATGAGCCGGCGGTCGGGTCGACCGAGATGGCGGGCGTGCCTGCCGAAGCCTGGGCGAACCTGTGCCTGCAGCCGCAGTCGTGTCTGCAAATGCTGGAGACGCGCCACAACGTCGAGGCATTCCGTACCGCTGCCGGTAACGATTCGGCACGACCGCGGCTGCGCCGGTACCGCAAGGCGCGCCATCTGCTGGTATGGCGACAGGACATGAGCGTGCGCTACCGGCGCATCGAGGCCGACGAACGCGCGGCCCTGCTCGGCGCCATCCGCGGCGAATCCTTCGCCACGTTGTGCGAACGTATCGCCTGCCACCACGGTCCGGCCGGGGCGATGCCGCGCATGGCGGCCCTTCTGCATCGATGGCTCGACGGCGGACTGCTCGCGCGCTGGTCGCTGCAATGAGCCACCGCCTCCCAGATGGCGCTGAAGCGAGGATGTAACCTCCGGGATTGTTCCGGCGAAGGTAGTGACAGAGCTACCCGACGGAAGGATCGCCCGTGTATATCGAACACAATCCCCTGTTGTCCGAGACGCCGCGCCCCACGCTGGTGGAGCCGGCCCTGGAATCGTTGCTGACCCAGTCGATGCTGCGGGTGGAGGTGATCGCCGAACTGCACCGCTGTGGCTCGTGGTTCCATGAACAGCCGCACCATCACTGCGGACTGTTCCACCTCATCGGCACGGGCAAGTGCCGGGTACACTGCAACGGGGTGGACGCGGCGCTCGAACTGGAGGCGGGCGACCTGGTCATCCTGCCGCATGGCGACGGCCACCGCCTGAGTGTCGAGGATGGCAATTGCCGCGCGGAAGGCGACGCGCGCACCAGCATGATCTGCGGCGAGCTGCATTTCCCCGGCCACGGCCGGCATCCGCTGAGTCATGCCTTGCCGACCTGTTTCGTGGTGCGTGCAAAGGAGGCCGGCGATCTGTTCCGGCAGCTGTCGGACATGATGGTCGGGGTGGTCGGTGCCGGCCTGGTCGGACGCCAGGTGCTGTTGAACAAGCTGGCCGATACCTTGTTCGCGCTCGCCGTCTGTGATTACGCCACGCGCGCCACCGAACAGCGCGGGGTGTTTGCGGCACTGGCCGATGCGCGCATTTCCAGGGTCTTGCAGGCGGTGCATGAAAAGCCTGGCCACGGCTGGACCATGCAATCGCTGGCAGCCCACGCATGCATGTCGCGCTCGGCCTTCGCCGAACGCTTCACCCAGTTGATGAAGCTGCCGCCGATGCAGTACGTCACCCAGTGGCGAGTCAGCATTGCCGGACAGATGTTGCGCGAACGGCAGCAATCGGTGGCATGCATCGCCGAGCAGCTTGGCTACAGCAGCGAAGCGGCGTTCCGTCGCCTGTTCAAGCGCGTGAGCGGCGTATGCCCGGGACGCCTGCGTGCCGAAGGGTGCGGCGCGGCCCTGCACTGACAAGCCGTCCCGATCACCTGCTGCTATTGAACAAGGCGTTGGCCTGGGCTGCCGTCAGCATGTTCGAGCCCATGGTGTCGTAGCGTCCGTCGGTGAACGCCTCCGCGGAAATCCTGGCCAGATGCGCCATGACTGCCTGCATGGGGCCGCAGCCGAGGCTGATGCGTCGTGCACCTACACGCTGCAGCGCTTCCACGCCAGGTGCACCGGGATAGCCCGCGTAGACGTTGAGCGGCACGGGAAGCGCATGGGCGAGCTGCCCGATGTCGTCCAGGTTGGATAGTCCGGGAACGAAGATGCCATCGGCGCCGGCATCGATATAGGCGAGCGCGCGTTGGCGGGTTTCCTCGAGACGCGCTGCGGCTTCCGTTCCGGCGGCGACATGGGTGTCGATCCGCGCGTTGATGAAGAGAGGCAGGCCGTGATGGCGGGCCATGGCGCGCGCACTTGCGATGCGCTGGGTGAGTATCGAAGGATGGGCAAGGATGCGCGTGGTCGGATCGGTGCCGTCCTCGATGTTGATGCCCACTACGCCAAGCTGGATCAGCGCGTCCACGAGGGTGCCGACATCTTTGGCGTCGCGTCCGTAGCCGCGTTCGATGTCGACGCTGACCGGTGTGGTCGCGACGCGGCAGATCCGCTGGCAGGCGGCCAGCAACTCAGCGACGGGCATCTGCTCGCCGTCCGGATAACCCAGCGTCCAGGCCATGCCTGCGCTGGTGGTGCCGATGGCCTGGGCGCCGACTTCCTCGATGATCCTGGCGCTGGCTGCGTCCCAGGCATTGGCCAGCACGAGCGGCTTCGATTCGGCGTGCAGTTGATGGAAGCGCTCTGCGCGGGCGATCTGTTCGCGAGTCATGGTCATCTCTTTTCTGTCTGCGAGGTAGGTGGGCGAAGAAGACCATGAGCCATGCTGGCGCGCTGTCAGAATCTTTAGCGACCGCATCGGCGACGCGGGCGCAGCGTGGTGCGGACTTGCTAAGCTCCGGTCATCGTAGCGCCGAGAGGGCGCGCCATCTGCACGGGAACCATGTCGAGCCTCACATCCCATGTCCTGCTGTCGACCGATTCGTTGACGCTGAGGAATGTGCATTGCGACGGCGGGTGTCGTCATCGCAGCGTCGAGGAGTGCGCCGCCTCCACCCAGCTTGTGTTCCCCTATCGCGGCCTCTACATGCGGCATGTTGGCAGCGACCAGGAAGTGGCCGATGCCAACCACGTGCTGTTCTTCAATGCGGAGCAGGGTTATCAGGTCAGCCACCCACTGGATGGCGGTGACTCCTGCCTGTCGCTGAGCCTGAACGCGGCGCTGCTGGCGGAACTTGCGCCGGCGGCACTCATGAGCCCGGACGCGCGCGGCATCTTCCGCCGCCAGTCGCAGCGCATCGATGCGCGTGCGCAGGCGCTTGTCGCGCTGCTGCGACACAGCCTCGACAACGGGACGATCGAGCCGCTGGAGGCGGAAGCCCTGGTGCTGACCCTGGTCTGTCGCAGTCTGGGGCCGCGCACGTCGCGGGAGCCAACGTCCACGCATGCGCGCCGCCGGCTGGCCGATCGGGTGAAGGTGCTGCTGGCCAGCGATCTTTCGCGGCGCTGGACGCTGGCAGAGATCGGTCGCGAGATCGGAAGCTCACCGGTCTACCTGACCCAGGTCTTTCGGCAGGTCGAGGGCATGCCGCTCTATCGCTACCAGTTACAGCTGCGCCTGGCGCGCGCACTCGATGCGATCGCGAAATACGACGACCTGTCGGCGCTGGCCGTGGAGCTGGGTTTCTCCAGCCACAGCCATTTTGCCCACGCATTCCGACAGGCCTTCGGCCGCTCGCCCACGAATTTCCGCCGGTCCGCGCAGCCGTAAACTGCTAAAGAATCCGACAGCGTGTTGCCGCCGATGATGGTCTCCTGAGCATGCCCGCTGAAGGGCGTTACGGAGATGCGAGATGAGCGAGAAAACCTGTGCCGCGTGCGATTACGCACTCGATGGAACGGCCATCAAGGTCACCATCGGCAGCCATGTCGTGGAAGTGTGCTGCGAGGAATGTGCCGAAAAACTGCGTGAGGCTTCCGCCAAGGGAAGCGCCTGACGTATTCGAAGGTTCACGTGATGAAGATGCCGCGCCCCGAAGGTGTCGGGGCGCGGCATCGGATCACTTCACCTGCAGCGTGTTGTTGCTGCGCTCGACATCCGGCAGTGCATGCGCGGGATCGATGGTGACGGACTTCAGCTTGCGCGTGCCATCCACGTGGACCACGAAGCTGCAGTGCTGCTGCCAGGTTTCCCAGGGCACGCGCACGTCCTGTTTGCTGCCGTCGTCGTAGACCGCTTCGAGCGTGGCTGGCAGCACCAGCTGGTCCAGGTTGGTCACGGTGACGTCGGCGCCCTTGCGATAGTCGCCATCGGTATAGGCGACTTTCTGCACGGCCAGGTCGAGCTTCCAATTGTGCTCGTACCAGCCGCGCCAGAACCAGCCCAGATCCTCGCCGGTTTCGCTTTCCATGAAGCGGAAGAAGTCCGACGGACTCGGGTGTTTGTACGCCCAGGTGGCGATGTAACGACGGAACGCGGGATCGAACCGCTCGGGGCCGATGATCTGCTCGCGCAGCAGCACCAGGCCGAAGGCGCTCTTGAAGTAGGTGATCGGATGACGGTACTTCTCCGGCACCATGTCGGCGCCGATCAGTAGCGGCGGGGCGTCCTGGTCGGCCATCACCTTGGCGATCTCGTCGGCCGGGTTGCCCTTGTGCGGCGCGTACTCGCTGTCGCGTTTGGGTGCGTATTCGCCATGGTTGAAGTTGTCCGCCTCGTAGACGTCGATGAACGTATTGAAGCCTTCGTCCATCCACGCGTCGCGGCGCTCGTTGGAGCCGACGATCATCGGGAACCAGCTGTGGCCGATCTCGTGCGCGATCAGCCCTTGCAGGCCGCCGCCCTTGGCACGCTTGGAATCGAAGGTGATGCCGGGATACTCCATGCCGCCGGCGGTGCCGGCCTCGTTGATCGCCACCGGCCACGGATAGGCGAACCACTGCTTCGAGAAGTATTCGGTCGAGGATTTCAGGTATTCAGTGGCACGGCCCCAGGCGGCGCTGCCGGCGCTCTCGACCGGATAGAAAGACATTGCCAGCGCGGTCTTTCCTGCGGGCAGGTTCATTCGCGCGGCATCCCACACGTAGGCCTTCGAAGCGCCGAAGGCGACGTCGCGGGTGTTCTGCATGCGGAAGTGCCAGGTCAGCGTTCCGTCCTGTCTTGGACGACTGGACGGCTGGGTGACTTCCTCCGCGCTGCGGATCATCACGGTGGTGTCGCTGTGACGTGCCTGTTCCAGACGCTGCTGCTCGGTCTTCGTCAGCACATCCTCGGGGTTCAGCAGTTCGCCGGAGCCGGCCACGATCATGTCCGATGGCACGGTGACCGAGTAATCGAAGTCGCCGTATTCCAGGTAGAACTCGCTGTTGAGGTACGGCGCGGTATCCCATCCGCGCAGGTCGTCGTACACGGCCATGCGCGGATACCACTGCGCGATCTCGAAGATCTCGCCGTTCTTGCTGGAGTTGACGTCCATGCGTCCGCCGAACTCGCCGGGCACGGTGAAGCTCCAGCGGATGTGCAGGCGCAACTGGCCGTCCTTCGCCTTCAGCGCGGTCGGCAATTGCACCTGCATGCGCGTGTCGGAAATAGTCCACGTGGCTTTTTGCAGATGGCCGGAACCGTCGTCGACCTCGATCGAGTCGATGTGATAGCCGTCGGTGAATTCGGTCGGGAACTTGTCGCTGGTGAACGCGCCGCGAGCGTCCTTGCGGTAGCGGTTCTGATCCAGCTGCAGCCACAGCACGTCGAGTGCATCGGGGCTGTGGTTGCTGTAGCTGATCACCTCGCTGCCGCTGAGCAGGCGCGTGGCCGGATCGAGCGTGGCCTTGATCTGGTAGTCCGCACGGTTCTGCCAGAACAGCGGGCCCGGCTTCCCGCTGGCCGAGCGATACGCCGTCGCCGGCTGCGGGTAGCTGTACGGCGCAAACGTCTGCTGCGGATCGAACGCTGCGCGCGCGGTGTTGGCGGCGAATGCCGGGCCGACCAACAGCACGGCGAGCGCAGCGGCGAGGGTGAGCGTGGGGTTGTTCATGCGGTGCCTTGGGGAAAGGTGTGGGGTCAGCTGGTTGCTGGAAAAGCGGGGCACTACTCAGGGCCGGCCGCCGGATCGGATCAGCGCCAGCACTTCGTGGCAGGCGCCCATGGTGTGGTAATCGGTCTTGCCGGCCGGACTCTTGTCGTCGTCGACCTTGCGGTTGTCGCGGGTGAGGATGCGGTACCAGGCGCCGTAGCGGTGATCGATGAAATGCTGCCACGCATACGCCCACAGCTTCCCGTACCAATCGTCATACACGGCCATGCCGGTGCGTGCGTGCAGCAGCGCGGCGGCGGCCAGCGATTCGGCCTGCACCCAGAAGTACTTGTCGTCGTCGCAGACGCTGCCGTCCGGTGCGAAGCCGTAGCAGATGCCGCCGTGTTGGTTGTCCCATGCGCGTGCCAGCGCGGTGTCGAACAGGTGCATCGCGGTCGGCAGCAGCCAGGTTTCCTCGCGACCGCGTTCGAGCAGCAGCGGCTCCAGGATCAGCAGCAGCTTGGTCCACTCGGTCTGGTGGCCGGGCTGGAAACCCCATGGACGGAACAGGTGTTTCGGATCCTCGCGGTGGTAGTTCCAGTCGATGTTCCAGTCGCTGTCGTAGTGCTCCCACACCAGCCCGTCGGCCTTGGCCGCCTGCCGGCGGGTCATGCGATCGGCGAGCATGAGTGCGCGTTCCAGATAACGCGGCTCGTCGCTGGCCTGATAAGCCGCCAGCATCGCCTCGCACATGTGCATGTTCGCGTTCTGCCCGCGGTAGCCGCTGAAGTGCCAGTCGGCATCGGCTTCGTCGCGGTACAGCCCGGCGTCGGCATCCCAGAAACGCTGTTCCAGCAGGTTCCAGGTTTCGTCCATCCACGCGGCGGCTTCGCCGATGCCCGCCTTGACCGCGCTGGCGTAGGCGAGCAGCACGAAGGCGACGCCATACGCATGGTTGGTACGGTCCTCCGGCTGCTCGTCGCGGATCGTCCAGGCGTAGCCGCCGCTGTACGGATCGCGATGCACCTCGCGCAGATAGCGCAGGCCGTGCCGTGCGGCATCGAGGTACTCGGCGTGGGGTGCCGTATCGCTGCCGAACTCGATCGCCGCCAGCGCATAGTTGACGACGAAGCGCGTGCTGCTGACCAGATGCCGATGGCTGCGATCGTAGATCGTGCCGTCGTCCTTGAAATAGTGGAAGAAGCCGCCGGACGGATCGATCGCGTGCGGGTGGTAGAACGCCATCGTCTGCGCGATGTGCTCGCGCAGGAACACGGCGGAACGGAAGTCGGGCATGGTCGGCGCGCTACTCATGCCTGCTGCTCCATGAAGGCCAGCACCTCATCGCCGCTGGGCATGGCAGCGAATGAACCCTGGCGGGTCACAGTGAGCGCGCCGCAGGCCGCGGCGAAGCGCAACATTGCGTGCAGCCGCGGCAGTTCGGTGACCAGTTGATCGATCCGCTCGGGAGCCGCTTCAAGCTCGGCCAGACAGCACAGCAGGCCGCCGACGAAGGCATCGCCAGCGGCCGTGGTGTCGACTGCCTTGACCGGATAGCACGGCAATTCACCTTCGGCGTCGGGATGGAACCAGCGCAGCGGTTGCGCGCCGTCGGTCACCACCACCAGGCGCGTGCGGCCCAGCCACAGCCGGTCGAGCGCGGCCTGCTCGCCATCCACCGCAAGCCACGTGAACTCCTCGGCGGACAGCTTCACCACATCGGCCAGATGCAGCGCCGGCCACAGCAACGGCCGCGGATCGGCATCGGCCGGCCACAGTGCCGGACGCAAGTTGACGTCGAAGCTGACCAGCGCGCCCACCCCGTGCGCGCGCTGCATGCCTTCGCGCGTGGTCGCGGCCAGGGCCGGGTCGGTCATGCTGTTGGAACAGACATGGAACACCGCGACATCGCGGAACGTGTCCGCGCGGAAATCGGTTGGCCGGAACAGCAGGTCGGCCGAGCGCTCGCGATAGAAGCTGAAGCTGCGCTCGCCATGGGCATCGAGTGTGACGAGGGCGAGCGCGGTATTCGCCGCCTCGGTGCGGGCGATGTCATCGGTGCCGACGCCGGCCTGCTGCAGGCTGTCGAGCAGGAAATCACCGAAGCGGTCGCGCGCCAGCATGCCGGCGAAACGCGCCTTGCCGCCGAGCCGGGCGGCGGCGACGGCCACGTTCGCCGGCGCGCCACCGGCGAACGGCACGAAGCTGGCGGCAAAGCCGCGATCGTCGCTGCCGTTCGCATGCAGGTCGATCAGCGCCTCGCCAAAGCACAGGATGGGGCGTGTGGTCATGCTGGCTGATTCCCGTTGAGTTCCTCACTGCGAATTCTTGAGCCGCTTAGGCCGTAGAACACGATGTACAGATAGCAAAGCAGCGGCAGGAAGAACGCGTGCTGCAAGCCGATGTGATCGGCGAACAGGCCTTGCAACTGTGGTATCACCGCGCCCCCCACGATTGCCATGATTAGTAGGCTTGATGCCTTGCCTGTGAGAGGCCCCAAACGCTCGATGCCCAGCGAGAAGATGGTCGGGAACATGATCGAATTGAACAAACCAATCGACACGATGCTCCAGACCGCCAAACTCGACTTAGTGAGCATGGTGGTGGCTACGAGAACGCATGCGATGGCCGCGAATACCGAGAGCAGTTTTCGCGACGAAATCTTGACCATCAAGCCTGATCCAACCAGTCGACCTACCATCGCGCCCCCCCAGTACAGGGCGACGTAATTGGTTGCCTGGTTTTCGCTCATGCGACCGATTTCGGGCAGTGAGAGATAGTTGACTAGGAAGCTACCGATCGAAACCTCGGCGCCGACATAGAAGAAAATGCCCAAGACCCCGAACAGTACATGCGGATGGCTGAGTGCCTCGCGCAATGTATGTCTGGTCTGTTCGAGACCTCCCGTGGTTTCGGTCAACGATGGGAGTTTGAAAAACCAGACACCGACAGCAAGCAAAACCAGCACAACGGCTAGCCCAATGTATGGCACTTTGACCAAGTCAGCTTGTTGGTTTCGATAACCCTGCAGGTTTTCCTTGGTCTGCTGCGGCAACTCATTGCGTATCTGCTGCAGTTGCTTGGACTGCGCGTCGTCAAGCTTGGACGACGCTAATTTATCTATTGCAGGTGCCAGTTTATCGGCAGGGGTGGCGTTGAAGCGTTCAGGTGACTGCACCTCAAGTACAGCAAGCAACTTGTCAGTCGGCAGCACAGATAACGTTTCACTCATTTGTGGCGGCGTAAGACGGTTCAGAACTTGAACGAGGCCAGGTGTCGATAAATTTTCCAGGGCGGCGCTGGACATGTCACGGATGGCTGCAGTGGCGCGATCAGTCGGTGCTTGAATCAGTGCAGCAAGACCTTGGTCGGGCGAAGCCTGATTGATCGTGGTGACCAGTTGCTTGGTATCCGGAGCATCATGGATTCCTTTAGGTAGCGTTGTGCTGGCAGCAGCCAAAATCACCAAACCACCAAAAATAGGCGCCAGCGTGGTGCCCAGCGAATTGAGTGCCTGAGCCAGCGTAAGCCGGCTGGAACTGGTGCGTTCGGGGCCAAGCAATGCTACGTACGGGTTCGCGGCAACCTGCAAGATAGTGATGCCTGTAGCCAGTACGAAAAATGCACCGAGAAATGCCGTATACGAATGCAAAGTGGCAGCGGGCCAAAAGCAGGCTGCGCCCAGAGCAGCGATTGCAAGGCCGGTGACTATGCCTTTTTTGTAACCAAGGCTTGCGACCACGCGCCCAGCTGGCAGCGACATCAAGAAATAGGTGCCAAAAAAGAACAGCTGCACCAGGATCGCTTGCGAATAGTTGAGCTCAAATACAGCCTTAAGGTGCGGGATCAGGATGTCGTTGAGGCAGGTGAGAAAACCCCACATGAAGAAGATCGTCGTGAGCACCCCCATCGCCATCGGATAATCGGTGTAGCGCTCACCCGGTCGGGCGGCGTCGGGCGTCGGTGTCGGATGAGTGGCGAAGGCCATGCGGATTCCCCGGGGTGAGTTCAGGCGGTGGATGGCGGACAGCTGCTTTCGCGTACGACCAGTTGCACGGGTGCGATGGTCTGGCGGCTGGCGGCTTGTGGTTGCTGCAATCGTTGCATGACCAGTTGCGCCGCCTGCCGACCGCGCTCATGCGGCACGGTCGACAAGGTGGTCAGTGACGGCATGCCCAAAGCGGCTTCGGCGATGTCGTCGAAGCCGGTCAGTGCGAAATCCTGGCCCGGGCGCAATCCGCGCTGATGGAGGCCGAGCATCAGCCCCAGCGCCACAGCGTCGTTGTAGCAGACCGCCGCGGTCGGCACATGGGTGGCGTCGAACAGGGCACTGGTGCGGTGCGCGGCATCGAGGCGCGTCGGCGCGCATTCGATGCGCCAGTCCGGCTCCGTGCGCAGTCTGGCCGTGTGCATCGCCTCGACATAACCGGCATGGCGCTGCCGGCACGAACTGGAATCGTGGTGGCCGCCGAAGAACGCGATGCGTCGGTGGCCGCGGGCGATCAGGTGTTCGGTCGCCAGCCGCGCGCCGTGCTGGTTGTCCAGCATCAGCTGATCCCAGTGCGCGAACTCGGGCAGGGTGCCGCCCAGTTCGCGGTTGAACAGCAGCAACGGCGCGCGCCTGCCGACCACGGCCAGCACGTCATGCGCGTTGCTGTGCTCGGCTGGCGACAGGATGATGCCGCCGGGGCCGTGTTCGAGCAGCGAACCCAGCACGGCCTGCTCGCGGCTGGCCGATTCGCCGGTGCAACCGAGCAGGGTGACGAAGCCGGCGGCGGCCAGCGCTTCGTCCACGCCGGCGGCGAATTCGGCGAAGAACGGATTGGCCAGGTCGTTCAGGATCAGCGCGATGCTGGACGAGCTGCGCCGGCGCAGATTGGCCGCGGCACGGTTGTAGACATAGCCTTGCCGGCGCAGCTCATCCTCCACGCGCGCGCGGGTGAGCTTGTGCACCAGCGGGCTGCCGCGCAGTACCAGCGACACGGTGGCGCGCGACACGTCGCAGCCGGCGGCGATGTCGTTCAAGGTCACCTTGCGGCCAATGGGAGCGTGACTCGACATGCAGTTTTGCCCGATTAGAACGATCCAAATGTAACTTATCGACGCAGTTGCACACGTCGCGGCGCAGCATGCCTTGTCCGCCAGCGGGTGTTAGCGTGCCGTTCTGGATCGTTCCAAAGGCGAGATTGACGATGATTGTCCTGTTGCGTGGTGTGCTTCCCTGTCTGCTTGGCGCCGCGTTCGGCGTCGCCGCCATGGCGCCAACGATGGCGCGAGCCGTGGAGTCGGGCGGCCATGCCGCGGCGGTCGATCCGCGCATCGGCACCGGCGGCGACGGGCATACGTTTCCCGGCGCCACGGTGCCGTTCGGGATGATCCAGCTGTCGCCGGACACGGCGATGCCGGATTTCAAACATGCCTACAAGTGGGCCGCCGGCTATCAATACGCCGACACCAGCATCATGGGTTTCTCGCATACGCATTTTTCCGGCTCCGGTCACTCCGATCTCGGCGACGTGCTGGTGATGCCGGTTGCCGGCGACGTGAAGCTGGAGCCGGGTGATCCGGCCAAGCCGGGCAGCGGCTACCGTTCGCGCTTTTCGCACGCCAGCGAAGTGGTGCAGGCCGGCTACTACGCGGTGACCCTGAGCGACTACGGCGTGCGCGCCGAACTCACCGCCGGGCGCCGGATCGGCTGGCATCGCTACACGTTCCCGGCGAACAAGCCGGCCCATGTAGTGCTCGATCTGCGCCCCAGCATCTACGACTACTCCGGCAAGGTGCTGTGGTCGAACCTGCGCGTGCACGTCGATGGCACCGTCACGGGTTGCCGCACCACGCGTGGTTGGGCGCCGGGACGTGTGTTGTGTTTCGCGATGCGTTTCTCGCAGCCGATGACCTCGCGCGAGCTGAGCAACCGAGAGGCTGATGTCGCCTACAAGGGCTTCAAGGGGCCGGGCAATCAGGCCGAAGATGCCGATGCACAGAATGGTCGCGCGCTGGTCGGCGTGTTCGACTTCGGCCCGCTGAAGAAGCCACTGGAAGTGAAGGTGGCGATCTCGCCGGTGAGCGAGGCCAACGCGGTGGCCAATCTGGACCAGGACGGTCAGGGCTGGGATTTCGACGCGCGCCGGGCCGAAGCGAAATCCGCCTGGAACAAGGCGCTGGCGGTGATCGACGTGGATGCCCCGGCGGTCGCGAAGACGCAGTTCTACACTGCGCTGTACCACGCGATGCTGTCGCCGACGTTGAGCATGGACGTCAACGGCGACTATCGCGGGCCGGATCATGCGGTGCATCGGGCCAAGGGTTTCGAGTTCTATTCGACCTGGTCGCTGTGGGATGTCTATCGCGCGCAGCAGCCGTTGATGGTGCTGCTGAATCCCGAACGCAGCACCGACTTCATCAGTTCGCTGATCGCCGCACAACAGGCCAGCCCGTTCGGCATCCTGCCAGTGTGGGCGTACCAGGGACTGGAGACGTGGTGCATGATCGGCTATCACGCGGTGCCGGTGATCGCCGATGCGTATATCAAGGGTGTGCGCGGTTTCGACGTCGATGCGGCGATGAAGGCGATGGTGGCCAGCGCCACCTATGCGCCGTACGGCGACCTCGCCGATTACATGAAGCTCGGTTACGTGCCAATCGACAAGGAGCCGGAGGGCGCCTCGAAGACGCTGGAATATGCCTACGACGACTGGTCGCTGGCGCAGATGGCCAAGGCGATGGGCAAGACCGATATCGCCGCCACGTTCAACCAGCGTGCCGGCAACTGGCGCCACGCGTGGGATGCGCAAACCGGCTTCATGCGCGCGCGGCTGAGCGACGGCAAGTTCCATGAGCCGTTCAGTCCGGAAGCGGCCGGCTACGGCAGCGACTACACCGAAGGCAACGCCTGGCAGTACTCGTGGTACGTGCCGCAGGACATTGCCGGTCTTGTCACTGCGATGGGTGGCGATGCGAAATTCGTCGACAAGCTCGACCAGCTGTTCGACGCCAAGGTCGATCCGACCCACTTCAAGAACGTCGAGGACATCACCGGGCTGATCGGCTGGTACGCACATGGCAACGAGCCGAGTCATCACATCGCCTATCTGTACGACTACGCCGGCGCAGCCTGGAAAACCCAGGCTCGGCTGAAGCAGATCATGGACAGCCAGTACGCGGCGCGGCCAGACGGTCTGGCCGGCAATGACGATCTCGGCCAGATGTCGGCGTGGTACGTATTCACGGCGCTCGGCTTCTATCCGGTGACGCCGGCCAGCGACGAGTACGCGATCGGCCGGCCATTCGTGGCGAAGGCGGCGATCCATCTGAGCAACGGGCATACGTTCACCATCAGCGCCACGCCACTGGATGATGCGCATCCGTATGTCGGTGCGGTGACGCTCAACGGCAAGCCGCTGGATCGCACCTATCTGCATCACGCCGAAATCCTGGCCGGCGGCGAACTGCATTTCACGATGCAGGCCGAGCCGAACAAGGACTGGGGCAGGAGCGATGCCGCAAGGCCCGCGGCGATGAGTCGCTACAGCGAGTGATCGCCGACAGCTTCACGGACAGTTCGCGGAAACATGCCAGAATGCGGGGAGTCTTTTCCACATCGGGTTGGCCGATGCTGCAAGCCACATGAAAGTGCGGGGAATCATGCGCTGGCGTACCGCCGGCCTGTTGCTGGCGGTTCTCGTCATCGTGGCGTTGCCGTACGTGGTCACGCTCAGCAACTCGCGTGATACGCAGCAGGCGACTGCCTGGGTGATCCATTCCAATGCAGTGAAGTCGGTTACCTACCAGCTCGCCTACGTGATGCGCGACAGCGAAGCGGCAGGCTACCGCCTGCTGGTTGGCGACAGCAATGCACTGACTCAGAGGCGTGCCCTGATCGCCAGCCAGGAAGTTGCCGGACTGGTGCGGCAGCTGCGCTCGATGACGCGGGACAATCCGGAGCAGCAGGCCCTGGTCGGTGCACTGGAAAGCGCGGCCACCGGCCGCATCGCGCTGATGAATCAGGCGCTGTCGCGCCTGCAGCAGGGAGATCAGGCGGGAGCGCGGCAATCGCTGCGCGACGCCGGCGATCTCTTCGTGATCAATAGCGAGATCACCGACATCGTGCACAACGAAGACAGCCTGCTGGAGAGTCGCCAGGCGGAGGCCCGGCAACAGGCATTCAATGGGCGCCTGGTGCTCAGCATTTCTGCGCTGGCGCAGCTGTTGCTGTTGACGATCATCGTGATCATGTCGGAACGGCAGATAGGCCAGCGACAACTGGCCGAGACTCGCGAGAGTCGCGCGGTACAGCGCTCACAGCAGATTTTCCAGGCCGTGCGCGAACCGATCGCGCTGTTCGACCAGGATCTGAACAGCCTGCTGGTGAACAACGCCTTCCGTGAACTGTACGGCATGGATCCGAAGCGGAATTCGCAGCCGCTGACCGAAATTGGCGACGGCACCTGGAACGATAGTGTCTTGCTGCAACGACTGAGCGATGTGTTGCTGCGGGATCGTGAGTTGTGGGACCACGACGTGATCCAGCGCACCGTCGACGGAGTCGATCGCCATGTGGTGGTCAATGCGCGCCGCCTGCAGCAGCAGGATACCGATGCGCCGGCGCTGCTGTTGACGGTGAACGATGTCACCACCCGTGCACTGGCCGAACAGAAAGTGAACGAGCTCAATCGCCAGCTCGAGGGCAAGGTGACCCAGATCTCCGACGTCAACCGCGAGCTGGAGGCGTTCAGCTATTCGGTGTCGCACGATCTGCGCGCGCCGCTGCGCCACATCTCCGGGTTCGCGCGCAAGCTGGAACAGCAGCTGGGCGACCGCGTCGACGACAAGGTCAGCCACTACATCGAGGTCATTGCCAGCTCGGCCCAGCGCATGGCCCTGCTGATCGACGATCTGCTGGTGTTCTCGCGGCTCGGCCGTGGCGCATTGCGGCTGCAGGCGATCGACATGCAGTCACTGGTCGAGGAGGCCAGCTCGCTGGCCGAATCAGGCGTGCAGGATCGGCGTATCGTGTGGAAAATCGCGCCATTGCCGATGGTGATCGGCGATGAAAACATGCTGCGAACGGTATGGCAGAATCTGCTCGGCAACGCGGTCAAGTACACCGGTCACTGCGAAGTGGCGCAGATTGAAGTGAGCGTGCAGCAGGGGCGACGTGGCGACTACGAATTCACCGTGGCCGACAATGGCGCCGGCTTCGACATGCAATATGCGGACAAGCTGTTCGGCGTGTTCCAGCGCCTGCACCGTGCCTCGGAGTTTCCGGGCAACGGTATCGGGCTGGCGAATGTGCGGCGGATCCTGGCACGTCATGGCGGACGCGTCTGGGCCGAGGCCGAGCCGGGGCAGGGTGCCCGCTTCCATTTTTCGCTGCCAGCTACCGATGCGGCTGGCGCACATACCGAGAGTCGAGCATGAACAAGAAGGATCTGCGCACCATCCTGCTGGTTGAAGACAGCATGGCCGATGCCGAGATGGCGATGGACGCGCTGGGCGAGGCGCATCTGGCCAATCCGGTGGTGCATGTGGAAGATGGCGTGGAATGCCTAGATTATCTTTATGCGCGCGGTGCGTGGGCATCGCGCGAACCGGGCGATCCGGCGGTGGTGCTGCTGGACATCAAGATGCCACGCATGAACGGGCTGGACGTATTGACCCAGATGCGCAGCGATGAACGGATGCGGCGGATTCCGGTGGTGATCCTGTCGTCCTCGCGCGAGGAAAGCGATCTGGCGCGCAGCTGGGACCTTGGTGCCAATGCGTATGTGATCAAGCCGGTCGATGTGGATCAGTTTTTCGAGGCGGTGCGCACGCTGGGGCAGTTCTGGGCGGTGTTGAACCAGGCACCCGAAAAGGATTGATCGTGCGGTGGTAAAGAAAAGGGGGCGCGGCTGCATGGTGCAGCTCGCGACAGGCGTGCAAACGCCGTAAACGCAAAGGGTTGTTGCAGGAATCAACATGCCAAACCGGCAGCTTCGGGCCATGCCGACCATTCGCGTGCTGCAAGTCGAGGACAGCGAGCTCGATGCCGAGCTGGTGCTGGCCGAGCTCGATGCGGACAGCATCGGCTATGAAGTGCGGCTGGTCGACGACGAGGTGCGCTTCGTGGCCGCGCTGGACGAGTTCAAGCCGCACATCGTGCTGTCCGATCTCAGCATGCCCGGTTTTTCCGGCCAGCATGCACTCGAGCTGCTGCGCAAACGCGACGAGGATCTGCCGTTCATCTTCGTCTCCGCCACACTCGGCGAAGAGGCGGCGATCGAAGCGTTGCGCCAGGGTGCCACCGACTACATCCTCAAGCAGAATCCGGCCCGGCTGGCCAGCGCGGTGCGCCGTGCCTTGAGCGAAGCCGAGGCGCGCCGGGCCAGCCGCCGGGCCGAGTCGGAGCTGATCCGCGCCCAACGCTTCGAGAGCCTGGCGATGCTCGCCGGCGGCCTCAGCCACGACCTGCGCAATCTGCTGCAGCCGCTGCTGCTGGCCGGTGACAGCCTGCAGGATTACCAGGACGATCCTCGCCTGGCGCGGCTGGGCAAACTGGTGCGCGACTGCGGCAAGCGCGGCCTGGACATGGTGCACTCGATGCTGTCGTTCGCGCGCGGTGCGCGACGCGCGGAGCAGGTGCGACTGGGTGCGCTGTTCAGCGCGTTCGACCTGCTGATGCAAGGCAGCGTGCCGCGCACGGTGTCGATGGAACTGGTCATCGACGACCCCGAGTTGTCCTTCGAGGGCAACCACACCGAACTGCAGCAGTGCCTGCTCAACCTGTGCCTGAATGCGATCCAGGCCATGCCGGATGGCGGCCACCTGCGCATCGAGACCGCGCAGACGCAGCTGGAGCAGGATTTCTTCCTGCCGGAAGAGCAGTCGCGGTTGTGCCGTTACCTGCAGATCAGCGTGATCGACAGCGGCCCCGGCATGGATCAGCAAGTGCTGGAGCACCTGTTCGAGCCATTCTTCACCACCAAGGAAGCCGGCACCGGACTGGGTCTGCTGTCGTGCAAACGCATCGTCAGCAGCCACGGCGGCGTGATGCGGGTCGACAGCGTGCCAGGCCGTGGCACCCGCTTCGATCTGTATATCCCGCTGGAGGAACTGGTGGCGGACAGCGAGCAGCAGGACGACCGCAGCAGCCTCGAGGGCGCCGCCGAGCGCGTGCTGGTGGTGGTGGAAGAAGCCGGCCAGCTGTCCCTGCTGACCGATACGCTCGATGCCTACGGTTATCAGGCGCATGCCAGCCAGAGCGGCACAGCCGCGCTGCAGTGGATCGAGGCCGGTGGCCTGCCCGACCTGGTCGTGCTCGATGCCGACATGAACCTGTTCACCGGCGTGCGCACGCTGGCCGCACTGATCGAGCAGGGCTACAGCGACGCGGTGATTCTGCTGGCGCGTCCCGGCGCGCCGCCCGATCTGCACGAGTTGCCACCGCTGGAGCACCTCTACGTGATCGACAAGCCGGTCACCACGCAGGTGCTGCTGCGTACATTGCGCAAGGCGTTGCGGGCGTCCGATGAGCGCGGGTGATCGCGTGGCCATTCGCCTGATCTGACTTGACGACGATTGACCCTACGCAGTCACCGGCACAGACGGCTTCACGATCAGTCGATGCCGAGCTTCTTCAGCTTGTAGCGCAGCGCGCGGAAGGTGATGCCGAGTTTGCGGGCGGCGGCGGTCTTGTTATAGCGGGATTCTTCCAATGCCTTGACGATGGCGGTGCGTTCGAGATTGCTGATGTAGTCGTCGAGGCCGCCATTGGCGCTGGCCGCAGCCGGCGCTGGCGCGGCGGATGCTTCGTGACTTGCTGCGGCGGCCGCTGGCGCGTCATGGCCGCTGCGCGCACTGCGTTGCGGCAGCATCAGGTCGGATGCGTCGATGATGGCGCCGTCGCACATCGCCATCGCGCGTTCGAGGATGTTTTCCAGCTCGCGCACATTGCCGGGAAAATCGTACGCTTCCAGTGCATCACGTGCTGCCGGCGACAGCTGGCCGACACTCTCGCCGCTCTTGCCGGCCAGCGCCTTGAGGATGAACGCGGACAGCAGTGGCACGTCGCCGCGGCGCTCGCGCAGGGGCGGTACGCGCAGCTCGATCACGTTGATGCGATAGAACAGATCCTGGCGGAACTGGCCCTGCTCGACCAAGTGGCCGAGATTCTTGTGGGTGGCGGAAAGGATGCGCACGTCGACCGGAATCTCGTCGCGGCCGCCGATCGGACGCACCGCTTTTTCCTGGATCGCGCGCAGCAGTTTCACCTGCATGTGCAGCGGCAGTTCGGCCACTTCGTCGAGGAACAGCGTGCCGCCCTGGGCGGCCTGGAACAGGCCTTCCTTGTCGGTGCTGGCGCCGGTGAAGCTGCCCTTGCGATGGCCGAAGAATTCGCTTTCCATCAGCTCGGACGGAATTGCGCCGCAGTTGACCGGCACGAACGGTCCGCTGGCGCGCGGACCCTGTTCGTGGATCAGCCGCGCCACCAGCTCCTTGCCCACGCCCGACTCGCCGGCGATGTAGACCGGCGCCTGGTTGCGCGCCAGCTTGCCGATGGTTGCGCGTACCTGCTGCATGGCCGCCGAGTCGCCGATCAGGCGATCGCCGGAATCGCCGGTCTTCGCCGCGCCGCCGCCGCTGCGTTTCTCTTCGGCCAGTCTCAGCGCGGTGCGCACCAGTCCGCGCAGCATCTGGATGTCGACCGGTTTGGAAACGAAATCGAAAGCGCCGGCTTTCAGTGCGTTCACGGCAGCGTCGACGTTGCCGTAGGCGGTGATCATCGCCACCGGCATGTCCGGATGGTTCGCGGCGATCAGTTCGATCACCTCCTGGCCATTGCCGTCCGGCAAACGCATGTCGGTGAAGCACAAGTCGTAGCTGCGTTCGGCCAGTGCGCGACGTGCCTCGGTCACGGTGCCGACGGCGTCGACCTGCAGATCCATCCGCCCCAGCGTGATGGTGAGCAGTTCGCGGATGTCACGTTCGTCATCTATGACCAGGACGGTCTGTGGGTTCATGGCACGGCGCGTGGCTGTCGATACGACAGAGAATACCCGGCCCCGCGCTGTGGGGCAAAGACTGTTCTTGCAGCCAAGCCCCGAGCCTGCGGTCGAAGAAGCTCACCATCACGGCGTATGCCTCGCGGGATTCGGGCAATTCCGGATCGGAGAAGAACGAATGCCACATGCCATCCCAGACAAGCAGCTCAGCGTCCACTCCGGCGGCGGTCAGCAGCAGCTGGCTGTGCAGGACCGAGCTCATGGTGAAGTCGCGGGTACCGGTGATCAGCAGGGTCGGCGGAAATTTCGCCAGCAGTGCGGGCGAGTTGGCCGGGAATACCAGCGGGTCGCTGGCGCTGGCGCCCTTGAAGTACGGAAGGTCGGCCAGCTTGAGCGGCCCGGCGGACGAGGGATCGCCGTTGAGTACGGGCGCGATGTAGGTGGAGTCGCCGGCCAGTTCGCTCAGCGAACCGCAGAACGTACCGATCGCTCCCGGCACCGGCAGCTTTTTCGAGATGATCCAGGCCACCGCCTCGCCGGTGAGCACGCCGCCGGCCGAGCAGCCGTAGATGCCGATGTTCTTCGCGGGGTACTGCTTGAGCAGGGCGCGGTAGACCGCTTCGACATCCTCGCTGGCGGCCGGGAACACATGCTCCGGCCCCTGCCGGTAATCGACGCTGACGACTTTGATGCGGCCGAGGCTGGCGATCGGTATCGATTCGACCAGCGCACCGCTGTGCGCGCCCCACAGGAAGGCGCCACCGTGCAAGTTGATCAGTACACGATGGCGGTTCTTCGCGGCGATGCCCTGCGCGGGAAGCACCACATCGGTGCCTACGCCAGCGATCATTTCACGATGGGTCGTTACCGGATAGAGCTTTTCCATGCGCGCGGCGCGAGCGCTGTTGAGGCGATCGTAGAAGCTGCGGCTCTGCGCGATCGGTGCACTCAACGGCGGTGCCTTGCTTCCCGCGTTGATCATCTGCGGAAAGAAGGCGCGCGCTTGCGGCGAGGCATACGCCGAGTACGGGATGGTCGCCACCGGCGTGGTCACGCTGCCATCGGCTTCCACGCCGGATGGCGCGTGTTGCGCAAACGCAGTCGTGCAAAGCAGTGGCATGCCGAGCAGCGCGGTGCAAAGCCGATGATTTCCGGCGAAGTGTGCATGACGTGTTGAGTGCATGGCTCTTCCCTTTAATCAAGGGCGGTCTCAATCGAGACCGCTCGATCAGGAGCTGCGACGGATCGCTGGAGTTGCCCCGACGACGCGCTGCGCGGATGTCATTTCACCTTGGCTGCCGCAGCGGCAGACGGTGCCTTGGCATCGGCACGGTGCAGGATTTCCTGCATCTTCAGGTACACGCCATTGGTCCAGCCGAAGCCGATCACGTTCTGGCTGTAGCCGGCGCTGACCTTCACATCCGCATTGCCAAGCGCCATGTTGTATTTCTCGCGGATGGTGCCGTCGTCGGCGAAGCCGCGGTCCACCGTGGCGGTGAACTTGCCGGCGATGCGCCGCGCGTCGTCGTGGAAGCCGTAGGCGTCCAGGCCGGCCACGGCCAGCCAGTTGGTCGGCGCCCAGCCGAACGGCTCGCCCCACTGCACACCGGCGGGGCGGTTGTCCATGCTCAGGCCGCCTTTGCGCTCGAAGATGACCAGCTTGCCGCGCACCGCGGCGGCCTGCTGCGCGGAGGCCGCGCCGGCCCACAGCGGATAGAACGTGGTGAGGTAGGGATAAGGCGAGGGCTTGCCGGCCACAAAGTCGTAGTCGCGGTACGTGCCGGACTCCGGACGCCACAGGTATTTGTCCATCGCCGCCTTGCGGGCATCGGCCGCCTTGGCCCAGCGTTCGGCTTCGCCCGCCTTGCCCAGTTGCAGGGCGAAGTCGTGCAGGTCGCGTTCGTAGCGGTAGAGCAGGCTGTTCAGGCTCACGTCGGCGTAGTGATGGGTCGAGCCGCCGAAGGGTCCGAAATGCGCGTTGGTGTCGAAGCCCGATTCACGCATGGCGCGGTCGCCATGGTAATAGTCGGCGGTGAGGCGGTAGCCGTCGAGCCATGCGCCGGCGCAGACCTTCGAGGCGCGCACGTCGCAACTCGCCTGCTTCAGGCGCGCGGCTTCGACATCGTCCGGGTGTTCCGCTGCCTTGATGAGATAGCCGGGATCCTCCGCGGGATGCGTGCGCAGCCATTTGATGACGCCGCGGAAGTACTCGCTGTCGCGCGCCTCCAGCACGGGGCCGCTGCCAAGGTCGTAGTAGCGCGCAAGTCCGGTGTCGCCGGCGCGGTGTTCCGGGCGCGTCCAGATATCGTGGTTGCGCACTGCCATCGGATACGCGTGGGCCAGCCAGGCGCGTCTTGCCTCGGCATTGGGAAAGCTCGTCGGATCATCGAGCACGGCGACCATCATCGCGCTGAGAAACGGTGGCTGCGAGCGGCTGAGATAATAGGTGCGGTTGGCGTTGAGCACGCCGCCGTAGTGCTCCACTTCGAACAGCGCATTGTCGACCATGTCCTTGGCCAGCGCGGTGCGCTGGTCGGCGACCAGGCCGATTACGATGAAGTAGCTGTCCCAGCCGTACATCTCGTTGAAGAAACCGCCGGGCACGACATAGGGGTGTGGCAGATAGAGCAGGCCCTGCGCAGGCAACTGCGTGGCGTCGATCTCGCCAAGCCGGTCGATGACGCGCGGCAGCGCATGCACATCGACGCCACAGCGTTTGCCGACGTCGGCCAGCTGCGTCGGCATGGGCAGCTGCGCCGGGAGATAGAGCACCGGATGACCGGCCACCTTGGTGTCGGTCAGCGAGGCGCAGTCATCCATCGAGCGCGTCAGGGTTCCCCAGGCATGATCGATATACGTGCGTGTCTTCGCCGGATCCTGTGTGGCCGGCATGGCCGTCACTGCGGAAGCGGACAACAGCAGCAGTGCGGCCAACCGCAGCGAGGTCTTGATCGAGCGAAGATGCCGGTTGGCTGCTGCAGCGGCTTTTCCGCAAGAGGGGCTGGATGTGGTGGTCATGTCTGCTCTCCCGATTCATGGAGTGGAGGTGCGCAAGGTGCGGGTCAGCGTGGCCTTGCCGTCGGCATCGCGGGTGATCGCGATGTCGTAGTACTTGCCGCGGAACGCGATGCGTCTGAGCGTGAGCGATTTCCATGGCGGCGGCAGCATCGGTGGGTAGGCCTCGACCAGTCCGTCCTGTTCGATGCGCAGTCCGGAAAAGCCGTAGACGATGTTCTGCAACAGCCCGGCCGCGGCGGTGAGGAAGTAGCCGGTGTTGTTGCTCGCGGTTTCGGTGCGCACGTTGAACGGCGGCTTCAGCACGTTCGCTGTGATGTTGCGCTGGAACCACGCGCTGGCTGCGGCGCCGTCGCCCAGCGTGGCGGCGGCGATCGAGGTCGGCGCCAGTCCCATGCTGTTGGGGTCGCGGTGCGAGCGCGCGATCGGCGCCAGCGCATAGTCGAAGTCGCGCCGGCGCAGGGCCGCATCCATCGGCAAGTCGAGCGAGGGGTACGCCAGCATCGGCAGGGCGCTGCCGCCCCAGGAATCGATGTCGTGCGGCACGCTTGGGTCGAAGTCCAGATGATGGCCGTCCTTCGCAGAGAACGGTACATACATGCGCGCGGCGATATCCGCCCAGCGCGGATCGGGCGTGGCGCCCACGACCCTGGCGGCGGCGGTGGCGATGCGCAGCGCCTTGGCCGCGGAGACGTTGGTGAAGGTGTCGTTCGGCACGTCATTGTAGTCCTCGTCGACCGAGGTGACGTGCAGGATTTCATAGCGCTGCTGCGGCGCGTTGTACGTCACCCTGCTGGCCCAGAACTCTGCGACGGCGTGGATCACCGGCCAGCCATGCCGTTCCAGCCAAGTCTTGTCGCCGCTGGCCAGGTAGTACTGCCATTGCGCGATCGCGATATCGGCATTGACGTGGATCTCGCGCTCGCCAAGCACGTAGGCGAAGTGCGGGGTCTGTTCGCTGCCGTTCTGCGGATCGGCTTCCCACGGATACATCGCGCCGTGCAGGCTGCGTTCGCGCGCACGTTGTTCGGCGGCCGGCAGGGTGCGGTCGCGAAACATCACCAGCGATTTCGCGCGCTGCGGATGCAGCAGCAGGAGTGCCGGGAACACCCATGAATCGCTGTCCCAGAATGCATGTCCGGCATAGCCGGTGGTCATGCCGCAGGCGCCGATCGGCCACGCCGTGTCGCGAGTCGAATTGGATAGCAGGTAGTACAGGTCGGAATGCACGCTCTGCTGCGCCTGTGGATCGCCGTCGATGCGGATGTCGGTCTTCCACAGCTCGTGCCACGCCGCCTGGTGCGCCGTGAGCAGTGACGCGAAGCCTGTGCTGCGCGCATCCTTCGCCAGCGCGAGGTCGGCGTCGGCATCGCCACCCCAGCCTTCGCGCGACGCGGCGACGTACTTGATGAAGGTGTAGGTGATGCCCTTGCGCACCGGTACGCGCAGATTCAAGGCGAGGCGGTAGTCGCTGCGGTAGAACCGCACTTCGCGTGGCTTCACCCCGTCGGGCAACTGGATCGCCGTGGCCTCGGCCATGGCCAGGCCCTGCTCGGCGCGGCCGTCCAGCCTGAGCGTTAGGTCGTGTGCATCACCCTCGCTGTCGAACACGTGGGTGTCGCCGTGATACCACAGCGGTGCGCGGTCCGCCGTGGCGGGCGGAATCGCCTGCAGCTTCAGGTTGCGCGAAGCGACCTGTTCCTGCATCTGCTCGCCGCTCAGCTTGCCCAGCGCAAAGCGCGGTTGATGCGGCACCCAGGTATTCAGTGCGAACGAAAGCTCGACCTCGCCGTCGAAATCCGGGGTGATCGTGAGCCGCGTGGCGGCCAGATGCGCCGAGGCCTGGCTGACGAAGGTCGTCACTTCGATCGCCGTGGTCTTGCCGTGATCGAGATAGCGATAACGCGTGGTCAGCGTGGCGTCGTGGAGATCCAGCGTCTGTCGGTAGTCCTGGAACACCGCAGGCGAGAGATCGACCTGGTTCATCCAGAAATGGCCGGCGTCCGACTGGCCGGCGCTGTAGTCGATCTCGGTCCAGCCGGGGATGGCTGCGGGGCGCGCGATGTCGTCCTTCGTGTAATCCATGAAGGCGACCATGTAGGCGAGGTTGCCTTCGGTGCCGCGTGGCGCGGTCGTCGTCGAGAAATAGCCATTGGCCAGCTGGCCCGGGAAATAATTGGCGAAGTCCTTTGCGGTCGCCGTCAGCTGGAAGCTGGGATCGGCGGCGAAGGCCGGGGATGCAGCCAACGCCAGCCAGGCCAGCATGAGGGCGGACGCTTTCATGCGCGTTCCCGGTGGATGTCGGGCAACACGTCGAACGCAACCGTGAGGCGCGTCTGGTCGCTGGTGAACGGCACGGTGCCATGCCAGAAATACGACGGAAACAGCACCAGCATGCCTGGCGCGGGGCGAAGCACATGTCGGGCAGGCAAGGGCGGAGTCGTCGCGATGCCGGGTTCGCCGAACGCCAGGCAGCCGTCATGGTTCGACGCCGCGGCGATGTCGTCGGGCAGGTCGACGTAGAAGGCCGAGGAAATCCAGCCGCGCGGATGCACATGGTTGTTGTGATAGCCCGCTGTGCGCAGCCTGACCGACCAGCTGCCGTTGTAGCGATAGCTGCCGTCGTTGCGGCGGCGCAGCGGGTCGCTGCCGTGACCGATATGCGTGAGGTAGTCGCGGATCTCTGCGTCGAAAACCTGGAACAGCGCCTGTATCACCGGGTCGCTGTTGCGGGTCAGATCCTCGGTCGTCTCGGTGCCATGGCGCAGCGACTGGAACAGCAGGGGGTGGCCGTGCGGGTCGTGCAGGCGTTCGAGGCTGCGTTTGAGGTCGGCGAGGAAGCTGGCCAGATCGCGCCATGGCGCGGGTGCCTGCAGTTGCTGTGGCAGCGCCAGCTGCGCGTAGTCGCAAAACTCCAGATGGCGTGCGTCATCCAGCAGGCGCCAGGCGGTCGTCTGCAATGCGATCAGGTATTGATCGTCGGGCGCGCTGGCCAGCAGGATTTCGCAATGGTCCAGCGCGCTGCGTGCATCGCCGACACCGAGCTGGGCGGCAATCAGCAGATTGCGCGCGGCGGTGCCGGTCGGCGACACGCGCAGCGCGCGCTCGGCAAGCGCCAGTGCGGTCGCCGGATCGAATTCCAGCGCGGCCAGGCCCGCACGCACGAGCAATGCCGATGGGGCCTGCGTCCGCGCGGCCTGTGTCGCCAGACAAGCATACGCACCCTGTGGGTTGCCGGCGCCCTGCAGGATAGCGGCCTTGGCGGCCCACAACGTGTCGTCGCGAGGGAACGCCTGCAAGGCTTGGTCGAGCGTGGCCGTGGCCTGCGCGCTGTCGCCGCTGCGCATCCATACCAGCCGGGCGAGGTGGCTGTGCGCGTCGGCCAGCCGCGATTCCAGTCGCAGGCAGTCGCGCAGAGCGGCTTCGGCGCGATCGAAATTGCCGAGCGCAATCAGGCTGCGCGCGTGGGTGAAGTGTGCGGCTGCGGTGCGATGTCCGCGTGCCAGCACATGGCCGGCGGCGCGCTCGGCCTCGGCAGGACGGCCGGCCGCATCGAGGGCAATCGCCATCGCATGCGCCGCGGCCAGGTTGCCGGGCGACGCCTCCGCGAGACGGCGATAGAACGCGACGGCTTCGTCCTGACGACCCAGCGCAGCGAGCGCGGCCACATGCTGGGTCGCCAGCTCGGCATCGACCTGTCCGCTGGCGCATAGCGGTGCGACCAGCGCCAGCGCCTCGGCCGGGCGCTGCTGGTCGTTGCAATGACGCGCAAGTACCAGGGCGGCGCGCGGCAGGCGCTGCGCCGCGCGCCGCAGCATCGGTTCGGCTTCGTTGCTGCGACCGCCGTTGAGCAGCAACTCACCGAGTGTCGCGAGGGTAGGCGTCCAATTCGGGTCGAGCGCCAGCGCCTTGCGCAGGAGAGCCTCCGCGCCATCGATGTCGCCGCTGGCCTGCTTGGTTCCGGCGAGCAGGCGCAGCGCTTCGACACATTCGGGGTTCTCGTCGACGATCGTGGCGAGCTGTTCGTGCGCGAGACGCAGATCGCCGGATTGCAGCAACGCGTTGACGTCGTGCATGGCATCGAGCAGGGTCGGCGGAAAGGTGGACATCGGCTCAGCGACCCATCGTTCAAAGCGCCGTGCGAGTGAGCTTCGCCCGACCGTCGGCGCCGCGATCGATGGTGATGTCGTAGTGCCGACCGCGGAAGCTGATGTTCCGCAACGTCAGCGATTTCCACCCCGGCGGCAGCACCGGCGCATACGCCTCGGCCAGGCCATCGTCCTCGATGCGCAGACCGCTGAGTCCGTAGACGAAGCTCTGCACAAAGCCGGCCGAGGTGGCGAGAATGTAGCCCGCGTTGTTGGCGACGGTTTCCGTGCGCACGTTGAACGGCGGTTTCAGAAAGCCGACCAGGTTGCGCTGGATCCACTCGCCGGCGGTCTTGCTGTCGCCCAATTCGGCTGCGCCCACGGCGAGCATCACCATCATCATCTCGTTCGGATCGTCACCGTGTACCTTGAGCTCGTGCAGCTGGAACGCGAAGTCGTTGCGGCGCACCTGCGACGACATCGGCAGGTCGAGGTTCGGATACATCAGCCAGGCCAGCGACGAACCCATCCAGGTGATCTTGTCGTGCGGCACCGAGGCGTCGAAGTCGAGATGGCGCTGTTCGGTGTCCAGGAACGGGATATACATCTTCGCGGCGATCGTGGCCCATTGCGGATCGGGCGTGGCGCCGACCCGCTGTGCGGCCCTGATCGCGATTTCCAGCGACTTGCGCGCGGCGGCATTGGTGAACGAGTCGTTCGGCACATCGTTGTAGGCCTCGTCGGGCGAGGTGACGTGCTCGATCTCGTAGCGGTCCTGCGCCTTGTTCCAGGTGACCCGGCTGGCCCAGAACTGCGCGATCTCGCGGATCACCGGCCAGCCATGCTGCTTCAGCCAGACGTCGTCGCCAGTGGCGAGGTAGTACTGCCATTGCGCGATCGCGATGTCGGCGTTGACGTGAACCTCGCGGAACACGTCGTAGGCGAAGTGCGGCGTGTGGTCGACGCCGGTCTCGGGATCGGCCTCCCACGGATACATGGTGCCTTTCACGTTGTACTGCTTCGCGCGATCGCGCGCGGGCTGCATCGTGCGCGAGCGGAACATCACGATCGGTTTGGCGCGTTCCGGGTGCAGCAGGAGCAGGGCGGGGAACACCCACGAATCACTGTCCCAGAACGCGTGGCCGGCGTAGCCCGGAGTCAGCGCACAGGCACCCATCGGCCACGCTGTATCCACCGTGGAATTGGACAGCAGGTAGTACAGGTCCGAATGCACGGCGCGTTGCACGTCCGGATCGCCGTCCACCACGATGTCGGACGTCCACAGCTCGTGCCAGGCGGCCTGGTGTTCCGCGAGCAACGCGGCGAAGCCCTTCCGGCGTGCGGCATTGGCCAGCGCCACGTTGTCGCGGGCGTTGCCGCCCCAGTCCTGGCGGGAGGCAGCGATGTATTTCGTGAAGGTATAGGTCTTGCCCTTCTGCACCTTGGCGGTGAGGTTGAGCGACAGCTTGTACGGGCCTTCTTCCAGCTTCAAGCTTTCGATCGTCAGGTCCGGCGGGAGTCCGATCGCCGCCGCTTCGGCCATCGTCAGACCATGTTCGGCGCGACCATCCAGCCACAGCGTCAGCGCCTTGGTGTCGCCGTCGCTGGCGAGTACGCGGGTGTAGCCGGGGTACCACACGGCGGCGCGGTCGGGTGTCGGCACCGGCTTGTTGTCCAGCGTCTGGCCGCTGGCGATCACCGCCGCAATCATCTCGTCGCCGCTCATGCTGGCAATCGGAAAGCGCGGCTCGTGTTCGGACCACAACCGGATCGGAAAGGTCAGCTGCACGCTGCCATCGAACTGCGGTGTGATGGAAAGCTGCGTCGCCGCCAGGTGATTCGAGGCCTGGCTGACGAACGTGGTGACCTTCACATCGGTCGATTTGTTGGCGTAATCGAAGCGGTAGCTGGTGCTGAGCGTGCCGTCGTGCATGTCCAGAGTCTGCGCGTAGTCGGCGAAGATTTTCTTGTCGATGCGGGTCGAATTGAGCCAGCCGCCGCCGGGGTTGTAGTCGATCTCGCTCCAGCCGGGGATCGCGGCGGGACGCGCGATGTCGCCGGGCTTGTAATCCATGAACGCGACCATGTACGCGCGATTGCCCTCGGTGCCGCGCACCGAGGTCATCGTGGAGAAATAGCCGTTGGCCAGGTAGCTGGGGAAATACGTGTCGAAATTTTTCGCGGTACCGGTGAGCAGGAAGCTGGGGTCGGTAGCGACTGCAGGTGCAGCAGTACTGGCCAGCAACAGGACGAGTGCGATGCCGGAAAGCAGATGGCGGCGTGGCGGAATCATCGGTGATGCTCCTCGGGTCGGGCCGCTCAATGCGCGGGGCCGAACGGGTCGGGGACGCCCGCCATCCGCGGGTCGTGGGTGGTTGTACGCCAGGTAGCCAGTTGCTCGCGCAAGAGGCTCATGGCAGCGCCTCAGTCGACGGCACGGCCGGAACGGCAGCGCGATCGGTTTCGCGCTTGAAGAAGAACAGCGTGATCAGGATCAGCATCATCGGCAGCAGCGAAAAGTAGAACGCATGGATGCCGTCGAAGCTGGCGAACACCCGCGCCGTGATGTAGGAGCCCATGGTGCCGCCCAGTGCGGAGAACACCACGATCAACCCCGTCATCGCCGCATGCATCGGCTTGGGCAACGAGCTCAGCGCGACCGAATTGATCACCGGATAGATCGGTGCCATCAGCAGACCTAGCAGCGGGATCAGATAGGCGGCGGCCGGCGCGTTGAACCAGCCGACGTGCGGTCGCGCCACCACGCCATGCGCCAGTGGCAGCACCACGACCACCAGTACGCCCATCGCCACCACGCACATGTTGAGCAGCGTATGCCAGCGCACCCGCTTGAGCACGACGCCCGCGCCGATGCGACCCAGTGCGGTCATGCCGGCGAGGATGCTGGCGAACTGGATGCTCATCGCGTTCGGCAGCTTCAGGATCTCGTTGTTGAAGGTGGGCAACCAGGTACCGAAGCTCTGTTCGATCAGCACATAGAGGAACGCCGAGGCGAGGAACACATACACCAGCGGCCGCACGAACAAGCGAAGCATCTCCATCAGCGAGTCGGCAAGGGAATTGTTGTGTCCGTGCGCATGCGCCTCACTCTCGTCGAGCCGGCTGCCGGCCAGCAGGACGATCACCAAGGCGCAAGCGGCGGCCAGCAACCAGTACACGTTGAACCAGACCGGATTGCCCGGGTTGGCCGAATCGACGAAGGCGCTGAAGATCCAGTTGCCGGCGAGCACGCCGACCATGAACAAGCCCTCGATGGTGTTGGTCAGTCGCGAATGTGCGACGCGATTTGTGGTTAGCAGGCCGATCGAGGAATACACGCCGACCTTGGTCATCGCGAAGCCGATACCCACACAGGCGAACAGCAGCCGCGTGGTCAGGAAACTGGGGTAGAGCGGCATCAGTACACAGGCGCCGCCGACGATGGCCAGGGCCAGCATCATCGAGCGCCGATAGCCGAACATCGGCAGGAACGAGGCGACCAGGAACGAGGTGGCCGCGATGGTGAGGTCCTTGTAGCGTTCCAGCGCGCTGGCCTCGGGCTTGTCGATACCGAAGGTGGCGATCGACTGCAGGATCACCGTGCCGACACTGTTGAGCAGGATCGCGAAGATCATGTAAATCAGCGCCAGCGCGACAATCATGCGGATACGGTTCACGGCCACCTCGACGAAGTCACGATGTTTCGGAAATAGCGTGGTCCGGATCGCTAGGAGGGTTCGATCCGGACCACGCGCCCTTCAACAACTTCAAGACTCAGAACAGGTACTTCACCTGGAAGTTGACCTCGCGACCTTCCAGCGGTCGGGCCAGGATCACGCCGCCGGAAACAGCGGTGCCGAAGATGCGCGAATTGCTCTCGGTCAGGCCCAGTTCGTTGGTGATGTTGGTGCCTTGCAGGCGCAGCTGCCAGTTCTTCTCGATGTTGGCGATCACGCCGAAGTCGTAGGTGTGATACGTGCCCAACTGCTGCAGGCCGGACTGGTCCTGGGTGTGCGGGCCGACGTGCGTATAGGTCACGAAGGCGGTCACGTCGCCCCACGCGAACGGGATACGGTAGCTCGGCGTGAACATGTAGCGGACCTTCGGCTGGCGCTGCAGCTGCACCCCGTTGATCGGCGCGCAGCCATTCACGCCGGTGACCACGTTGGTGTAGGGGAAGCACGAGCTGTTGTGCGTGTAGTGGCCGTCCAGGTAGTTCGCCACCAGCGACAACTTCAGGTTCTCGACCGGGGTGAGCGCACCGCTGATGTTGACACCCTTGGAGTCCGAACCGTACAGCCGCTGGCTGCCGTTCTGGACGCCGGCACCGTTGGTGGGCGTGAAGGCGAGGCCGTTGAACTGCTTGTGATAGATGCTGATGTCGGCATAGACCAGTTCAGTCTGGTACTTGAAGCCCGCTTCGATGTTCTGGATCTTCTGCAGCGGGGCCGTGTTACCGGTCGTGTTGCCGCGCAGGGCGTTGTCGAAGTCGCCGAAGTGCACGCCCTTGTTGCCGCGCACGTAGACGCTCATGTTGTCGGCCAGCTCGTAGTTCGCGCCGACGGTCCACGAGGTGTGGGTCTTGTTGTAGTCGGTGCGCGCGAACGTACCGTTGCAGACCGGGACGCTGTTGTTGTAGATCGTGAGCGGGTTGTGATCCAGGTCGACATTGGTCAGGTTGCATACCGTGTTGGAAGCGTCCTGATTTTCCAGGCGGGCTGATGCGTCGAACAGCCATTTGCCGACGCGCCACGAGTCGGACAGGTAGAACGCCTTGTTGGTGGCGACGCCGTGTTCGGTGATGTTGAAGCCGCCGTTGTCGAGGAAGCCCTGGCTGTCGGTCTCCTGGTAGGTCTGGCCGCCGTTGACGTAGCTCACCGCGATCGGGCGCGCGTTCGGCGTGTTGGTCATCAGCATCTGGTTGCCGAGTGCCCACTTGTCGTCGTCGGTGTAGTGCGCCAGGTACACGCCCGCGGTCAGCGTATTGCCCTCGAAGATCTCCTTGCTGACGCGGAAGTCGTTGTTGATGTTCTTCAGGTGCTTGTGGATGTACCACCAACCCTGGTGGATCACGCTCTGGTTCGGATCGACCATGCCGCCGCCGCCCGGGCCGGCGTAGGTCGCCGTGGCCGAGCCGGCCGGAAGCCCCAGGCCGCCCTGGCTGGTCGGGGTGTTGTACAGCTCGTCGTTCAGCGAGGCCGGGTTTGAGCCGGAGAACAGCGCGTTGGTGTCCACGTCACCGGCATCGAGGAGGAACTTGTCGCTGATCGTCCAGCCACTGCCGAGGTCGTAGTCGAAGTTGCCGCCGAAGAAATTCATCTTCGCGCCACGGCCGTTGGCGAGGTCGGCATTGGTGCCGCCGCCCGGATAGCCGGCCAGGAACACATGCTGGATGTACTTGCTGTTGTAGGTGTCCTTGAGTGGGTCGAAGCCCGGGTAGGCGCTGAATCTGTCGGTGCCGTTCTGGATCAGCGGAATCGGCGTGATGAACTGGTTGTTGTCGTCCAGTCGCCGGGCATAGAACATCATCGTGCCGTTGTCCGAGTCGTGGGTCAGCGTGGCGGTCAGCTGGCCGCCCTTGTCGGCGGCGAACTGCGGGTCGCGCACGCCGTCCGAATCGCGATAGAAGCCGCCCACGCTGGCGTACCAGTTTGGAGCGAGCTGGAAGCCATAGAAGCCGTCGAGGCGCTTCAGGTTTTCCGAGCCGTAGGTGACGCCGATGCTGCCCGATGGCACCTCGGTGCCCTGCTTGAGGATGAAGTTTTCGGTGGCGCCGATCTGGCCGTCCGCGAACACCACTGAAGGGCCACCCTGCAGGATCTCGACCCGCTCGATGGTGTCGTCGAGGCGGAAGATCGTGGTCTGCTCGAAGAACGACAGGCTTGGCATGCCATACAGCGGCGAACCCATCATCTGTACCGTGTTGAACGGTGCATCGCCGCCGCCCGGGAAGCCGGCGATCTCGATGTTGGCGCCGGTCTGGCCGCCGGTCGATTCGGGCCACAGGCCGGGTGCGATCTTCAGCAGGTCGGCCGTACTCTTGGGGTTGGCCTGCTTGATCTGTTCGGCGCTCGCGGTGGTGAGCGTGTAGCTGGCATCGATCTTTTTCACGCCGGTGGCCGAACCGGTCACCACCACCTGTTGCAGGGTCGTGGTGGTCTTGGCATTGGCCTGCCGCGGCGGGGTTTTCCTGGCTGTCGTCGGTGCGGCGGCCGCCTGCGTGCTGTCCTGCGCCATGGCCGTAGCGGACATGAGAATGCCCGTTATGGCCGCCGACAGTATCAATCGGGTCATTTGCTTGTTGTTGCCCATGTCACGTCCTCCCCATCAGTTTCAGTGGTGGTCACGGCCTGTCTAGCGACAGGTCCACGCCAGTTCGCCGTTCGGATTGTTGTAAAGATGCCAATGTCGAATGCCGCGATGCTCGGTAACACCAGGTCTGCTTCGGCCAGTGCCTGTGCATGACCAATTCCCACCGCCGCCATCCCTGCGGCGTGAATGCTGGCGATGCCAGCCGCGGCGTCTTCGACGCCGATACATTCGTCCGGCGCCACGCCGAGGGCGCTTGCCGCAGCGAGGAAGATTTCCGGGTCGGGCTTGGAGCGACGGATGTGGCTGGCGTCGACGACGACGTCGAACAACCCGGCGATGCCCAGGCGCTGCAGCAGCAAGCCGGCATTGCGGCTGGCCGATGCGAGTGCGACCTTGAGTCCGGCCTGACGCACCGATTCAATTGCCTCGCGTGCGCCGGGCAGCAGATCCCGTGGTCCGAAATGCCCGATCTGTTCGCGGTAGTAATCGTTCTTGCGCGAAGCCAGTTCCTGTTTTTCCGCTTCGGTGTAGGGACGCGATGCGGCCTCCAGCAGGATCTCCAGAGAGCCGCGCCGATCGACGCCCTTCATGCGCTCGCCGCTGGTGTGGCCGAATGGCACGCCGATTTCGTCGGCGAGTTTTTGCCAGGCCGCGTGATGCACCACGGCGGTGTCGGCGATCACGCCATCGAGATCGAAGATCACGGCCTTTAGTGGTGGCGCTGCCTGCACAACGTCGGCAAAGCCGATGCACGGCAGGCGCAGTGGTTTGCCCGCATGCAACCGTTGCGGGAGGCCGTCATGCAGGAAGGCGAGGACGCTGCCATCGGTAAGGGTGTACTGCACGCCGTCGCCATCGACCTCCACGCGCAGATGCGCATCGCGCCAGCGCAGGCCGAAGCGGTAGCCCTTCCATGCCACCGGCAGCTTGGGCGACAGCGCGAGCAGGCCGCCATGCACGCGCAGGCCGCCGAATCCCCAGCTCAAAGCCAGCCAGCTGCCGGCCATCGCCGCCATGTGCAGGCCATGCGCCGCGTTGCCGTGCAGGTCGTCCAGGTCGACCCGCAAGGTGTCGAGGAAATAGCGATGAGCCTTGTCGGCATGGCCCACCTCGGCCGCGAGCACCGCGAAGGTGGATGCCGACAGGGTCGAGTCGTGGACGGTGATGCCCTCGTAGTAATCGAAGTTGCGGCGCTTGGCGGCGACATCGACTTGCTCGCCCGCCAGCATCAGGGCGAGCAGCGTGTCGGCCTGCTTGCACACCTGATGGCGGTAGATGGTGAGCGGGTGCAGGCGCAACAGCAGCGGGTGTCTGCTTGACGTGGTCGCGAGATTGGCTGGCAGGCGCGGCTTGTCGAGGAAGCCGTCGTCCTGCGGAAAGATGTCGAGCACGGCGTCGATTGGGAGATACATCGCCTGGGCAGCGCGGCGCCACTGGGCCGCCTCGTCTGCACACAAATCGATTCGTGCGGTCAGGGCGGCATATTCGACCGGGTACGTCAGTGCCATCCAGTCGGCGATGGCGGCGGCATCGTGCAGATGTCGCTGCGCCAGCCGGTTGGTGTAGTGGTTGTTGTCGACCAGGGCGGAGTATTCGTCCGGGCCAGTCACTTCGTGGATGCAGAACGCACCGCCGTGGCGCGCGCTGAAATGTCCGATCTCCAGCCAGATGCGCGCCGTCTCGAAGACCATCTCGGCGCCGTACGCGAGCAGGAACGCATCGTCGCCACTGGCGTCGATGTAGAGGCGGATCGCCCACGCCACCGCTGCATTGATGTGGTATTGCGCCGAACCGCTGGGAAAGTACGAGGAGCACTCGTCGCCGCTGATGGTGCGCCATGCATACAGTGCGCCCCGCGGATGATTGAGTTCGCGTGCGTGGCGGCGCGCGTTGTCCAGCGTGCGATGGCGGTACGTCAGCATCGCGCGTACCAGCTCCGGCGCCAGGGTGGCCAGCACCGGCAGCATGAACACCTCGGCGTCCCAGAAATAATGGCCCTCATAGCCTTCGCCGGTGAGGCCCTTGGCGGCGGTGGTGCCGTGGCTGTCGCGGCTGCTCGACTGGAACACATGGAACAGGTTGAAGCGCAGCGCCTGCTCGGTCGCCGGGTCGCCGTCGATGGCAAGGTCGGCCTGTGCCCACAACGTGGACAGCAGCTGGGCCTGGCGCGCCAGCAATGCCGGATAGCCGAGTGCGATGGCAGTGTCCAGCGAGGCCTGCGCACGCGCGAGCAGATCGTCTGCCTGATCCTCGGCGAACGGAGCGGTGAAGACATAGCTGACGTACTTGTCCAGGGTGACTGTCTCGCCCGGTGCGAGGGTGCCTTCGTAGACCTGGGTGACGCCATGTGGAGCCAGATTGGCGTAGCGGAACTGCAATTCGCCGGCATGCCGGTGCTGTTGCGCGCAGACCAGCCGGATGCCGCTGTGCGTAGTTTGCTGGCCGACCCAGGCGAGGTCTTCCTCGGCTCGTGCGCCATAGGTGCTGAGACCACCATCGATGCGACTGCCGATGCGGGGGTCGAAGCCCTGTCCGGCGGCTTCGCGCGCGGTGCTGATCGATGATTCCAGCGTGATCGGTCCGGCGTAGTCGAGCGAGCGCACGCGGTAGTGGATCGCCAGCAGTCCGGCATCCTCCAGACTCACGATGCGCTCGGCCTCGATCTCCAGCGTGGCGCCTTCCGGGGATCGCCAGCGAAGCCGGCGCCGGTAGCAGCCGTTGCGCAGATCGAGCGCACGCTCGAAATACAGCCACTCGCCCTGGTCAAGCCGCACTGGCGTGTCGCCCAGGCGCAGATGGATGCGGGCGGCGTCGGCAACCGGGATGCGTGTGTCGGTATGGCTGGCGAAGCCGGGGAATCGCTCGTGGTACTCGATCGGGGTGCGTTCCCATACCGCGGACAGCAAGGTGGCCTGGCTTGCGCTGTCGCTCTCTTCCAGGTTGCCGCGTACGCCGAGCGTGCCATTGGCCAGCGCGAAAAGGCTCTCGTCCTGCGCGAAGCTGGACGGATCGGTGCTGTGGCGGGTCAACAGCCAGGGATCGGTCACTGTCTTTCCGCCGATGGTCGGCTCCTCGGCATCAAGCGGTTCCACTGCGTAGTGATCCACGATAAATCCCCTTGTCTCTCCGTTTGACACGTCACGCCGATGGGCATGCGAGGTGGCGGCTGGCGGCGAGCTTGGCATCAAATGTTATCGGTATCAAGATACCGATAACATTTCGTTTGAACGGCGTTGGGGAAGTGGCTTTGCGGAGCCGGAGAGGGCATCAATTCGCATCTTTGGGCCGCTTCGGCCCGATCGCTGGCGGCACGCCATGGCGGCGCATGGGCAAGTTGCATCAGCGGGGCGAAAGTCGACACACTGCAGGCATCGGTTCGGAGCATCGCTGCAGTCCTGCAGCGTCGCGGCACCGGATCGGCCGACCAGCAGGGGTCAGTTAGTTGAGCAAGAGAGGCGCGCGCAAGAACGCGTCAGGCGGCCTGACCATGGCCGATCTGGCACAACTGGCCGGGGTATCCAAGATCACGGTCTCGCGTGCGCTGGGCGACAGCCCGCTGGTCAACCCGGAAACCCGCGAGCGGATCCAGGCGCTGGCACGCGAACATGGCTACAAGCTCAACATCAGCGCGCGCAACCTGCGTCTGCGCCGCAGCCATACCGTGGCGGTGATCGTGGAGATGAAGCCGTCCACCGATCGCACCATGTTCGATCCGTACCCGCTGCTGCTGCTGGGCGGCATCTCGCAGGAGCTGACCGCTGCCGGCTACAGCGTGCTGCTGACCACTCGCCAAGGCGCCAGTGCAGCGGCGGTGCAGGCAGCCGACGGGCTGATCCTGCTGGGCCAGGGTGCGCATCAGGACGCGGTGCGTCGGTTCGACAAGTTGCGCCTGCCGATGGTGGTGTGGGGTGCGCACACGGGGAATGATGCGCATGTGGTGGTAGGCAGCGACAACCGGCTCGGTGGCGCCTTGGTGGCACGGCATTTCATCGCGCTGGGCCGCCGCCGTCCGGTGTTCATCGGCAACCCCAGTCATCCGGAGATCTTCGAGCGCCTGAGTGGCTTCGTCGACGCGCTGGCGGTACGCGGGATCAAACCGCTGCTGATGCGGCGCGACGAGTTCACCCTGGACTCGGGCATGGACGCAGTGCATTCACTGCATGCGCGCAAGGTGGGCTTCGATGCGATCTTCGCCTGCAACGACTTGCTGGCGATGGGTGCGATCCGCGCCACGCTGGACCTGGGGCGCTCGGTGCCGGCCGATGTCACGGTGGTTGGCTACGACGACATGCCGCTCGGCGCCAGCTTCCTGCCGCCATTGAGTTCGGTGCGGCAGGACTGGCAGGAGGGTGGCATCCTGCTGGCGCGCAAGGTGCTGGCATTGATCGAAGGCGAGCCGGCCAGTTCGGAAAGCCTGCCGGTCAGCCTGATCGTGCGTTCGACCTGAGCACGCAACGCGCTCAGCGTGTGGCGGCAGCGGCGGTTTCTGCGGCGTCGGCAGGACTGCGCGCCGGTGGCGTCAGCACCAGCCGGAAGCAGCTGCCGCCGCCGGCCACGCGCACGTATTCCAGCGAGGCCTGATTGGCGTCGCTCATCTGTCGGGCCAGGTACAGGCCCAGACCGGTGCCGTATTCGTGGGTGGTATAGAACGGTTCGAAAATCTGTGCGGCCACTTTCGGCGCGATGCCGGGGCCGCGGTCGATCACTTCGAGGATCGGCACGCCGTGTTCGCCCTGCCGGGTCACCACCATCACCCGCGCCGGCTCGCCGGGCAGGCGGCCGTAGCGCAACGCGTTCTGCACCAGGTTCCATACCACCTGCTGCAACTGCTGCGGGTCGGCGACCGCGGCCACCGGCGTGCCGCTGCTGGCGATCACCCGCAGCGAATCGGCGCCCAGATCGTTGCCCTGGCTGTATTCCTCGACGAAGCCCTGCGCCCAGTGGCCGAGATCCAGCGTTTCCGGTCGCGAGCGTTCGCGTCGTGACAGCTGCAGGATGTTCTCGATGATCTCGTTCAGCCGGATGCAGTGGTTGTTGATGATTTCGACCATGCGCTGGTCGGTGGCGTCCATGCTGGTCGACTCGGCCAGCAACTGCGCCGAGTAGCGGATCGCCGCCAGCGGGTTGCGGATTTCGTGCGCGATCGAGGCGGACAACCGGCCCAGCGAGGTCAGTGTGAGTTCCTCGGCGCGACGCGACAGCAGCGAGGTGTCGTCGAGGAAGATCAGCACGTGCGAGTCGTCATTCGGTGCCAGTCGGGTGAACCGCGGCACCACTTCGGGCACGCCGTCGGCGAGCTGGGTGGCGGTCTCGTCCAGCTTGCCGGACGTCATCCAGTGGTACAGCCGGCGCGACAGTTCCGGCGCGAGCTGGCCCAGGTCACGCTGGTCGGCGCCCGGGTTGCCCATCAGCATCCAAGCCGATTCATTGATCTGATGGATGCGGTTGGCGTCGTCGACCAGCAGCACGCCGGTCTTCATGCGGCGGATGATCAGCTCGTTGATCTGCGACAGATTGGCCAGGTCGGTGCTGCGCTGTTCGGCCAGCGCTTCGGTGGCGCGCAGTTGCCGGCCCAGCACATGGCATAGCGTGGTGCTGGCGAAATAGGCCAGCCCGAACAGCGCTGCCTCCAGCAGGTCGCCGCCGGGATTGTTTGCCGACGCTCCGAAAAAGGTATGTCCGAGCATGCCCAGCGTGGCCAGCGCGGCGAAGAAGCTGGACAGCCGCAGCGGCAGGATCAGCGCACCGGCACTGAGGTTCACCGCCAGCATCATCGCGATGCCGATGCGCGCGTCGTGCATCGCGGCGATCGCCAGCACGGCGGCGACAATGTCCACTACCAGGGTCGTCGTCACCGCCGCCCGCGCGTACGGCATGCTGCGCCGGTTCAACAGCAATGCGACCAGCGCGAAGATCAGGTAGAACGTGGTGACGGTGCGGGCAAAGCCGGGTGTCGCCAGTTGCGGCCAGCCCATGCCGGCCGGACTGAACGCCAGCCCGGCATACACCAGGGCCTGCACCAGCCGGAATGCATTGAGGAACGACAGCTCGTGGCGAATCGTTGCCGGGCTTGCGGACGAGGCAGTGAAAGATGGTGCGCTGGACACGTGGCTGGGCACTCCTGGCGGTTCCGGCCGAGTATAGACGGGCGGATCGGCACTGTGCCGGGGGCGCCAAAGCGCATGAAACCGGCCCGCGCGGGCGCCAAAACAGGCCGCTCTTTCCATTGCCGCCCGCTTCCGCGAAAATGAGCGGCCGTATTGCGCGGTTTCTGCCATTTCGTGTGGCAGGCGCTCTTGCCTCCCGGCTGTGCGTCACTCCGCCGTCCGACCCTCCTGACCCACGCTGCTGTACATGCGTGCGGCCGCCATCGTTTTTCCGTTCGCTCGAGGTATCGAATGAATTTCCACGAATACCAGGCCAAAGAACTGTTCGCGCAGTACGGCATTGCCGTGCCGCCGGGCAAAATCGCCAATTCCGCCGATGCTGCCGTCGACGCCGCCAAGGCGCTGGGTGGCACCCAGTGGATGGTCAAGGCACAGATCCATGCCGGCGGCCGCGGCAAGTCCGGCGGTGTCAAGTTCTGCCGCAGCTTTGATGACGTGCGCGCCGCTGCCAAGGGCATGCTCGGCACCCATATGGAAACCTACCAGTCGGCCGGCCGTGCACTGCCGGTGAATCTGGTGCTGGTGACCGATGCGACCGATATCGCCAAGGAGCTGTACCTGTCGATCCTGGTCGACCGCGACAGCAAGGCTGTCTCGTTCATCGCCTCCAAGCACGGCGGCGTCGACATCGAGCAGGTCGCCAAGGAGACGCCCGAAGACATCCATACCATCGTGATCGACTTCGTCGAAGGGCTGCAGCCGTACCAGTGCCGCCAGCTCGGTTTCGCGATGGATCTGACCGGCAAGCAGGTCAACCAGCTGACCAAGATCATGCTGGGCCTGTACAAGCTGTTCAACGAGCAGGACTTGGCCCTGGTCGAGCTGAACCCGCTGGCCATCCTCGAGGACGGCAACCTCGCCGCGCTCGACGGCAAGGTCAACTCCGACGACAACGCCGAGTTCCGTCATCCGAACCTGGCCGCGATGCGCGACCTGACCCAGGAAGACGCCGCCGAAGCGGCGGCGATGCAGAACAACCTCAACTACGTGACGATGGACGGCACCATCGGTTGCATGGTCAACGGTGCCGGTCTGGCGATGGCCACGATGGACGTGATCAAGCTGGCGGGCGGTGAGCCGGCCAACTTCCTCGACGTCGGCGGCGGCGCCACCAAGGAGCGCGTCACCGAGGCGTTCAAGCTGATCCTGTCCTCGGACAAGGTGCGCTGCATCCTGGTCAACATCTTCGGCGGCATCGTGCGCTGCGACCTGATCGCCGAAGGCATCATCGCCGCGGTCAAGGAAGTTGGCCTGAAGATCCCCGTGGTGGTGCGCCTGCAGGGCACCAATGTCGATCAGGGCCGCGAACTGCTGGCCAACTCCGGCCTGGCGATTACGTCGGCCGATGATCTCAACGACGCGGCGCAGAAAGCCGTGGCTGCGGCCAAGGGCTGAGGAGCAAACGAATGAGCGTTTTGGTCAACAAGAACACCAAGGTGATCGTGCAGGGCTTCACCGGCCAGCAGGGCACCTTCCATGCACAGCAGTGCCTCGACTACGGCACCAAGGTCGTCGGTGGCGTGACCCCGGGCAAGGGCGGTTCCGAACATATCGGCCTGCCCGTGTTCAATTCGGTCGATGAAGCCGTTCTCGAAACCGGCGCCGACGCGTCGGTGATCTTCGTGCCACCGCCGTTCGCGGCGGATTCGATCCTGGAAGCGATCGATGCCGGCATCAAGGTGATCGTGGCGATCACCGAAGGCATCCCGGTGCTCGACATGCTGCGCGTGAAAAACGTGCTGCAGCAGCATCCGGAAATCGTGCTGATCGGGCCGAACTGCCCCGGCATCATCACCCCGGGCGAGTGCAAGATCGGCATCATGCCGGGTCACATCCACATGCCGGGCAAGGTCGGCATCGTGTCGCGTTCCGGCACGCTGACCTATGAAGCCGTGTTCCAGACCACCAATGAAGGCCTGGGCCAGTCCACCTGCATCGGCATCGGTGGCGATCCGATCAATGGCCTGAGCTTCATCGACTGCCTGAAGCTGTTCCAGGACGACTCGCAGACCGAAGGCATCATCATGGTCGGCGAGATCGGCGGCAGCGCCGAGGAAGACGCCGCCGAGTTCATCGGCGAATACGTCAAGAAGCCGGTGGTCTCGTTCATCGCTGGTGCCTCGGCTCCGGCCGGCAAGCGCATGGGCCATGCCGGCGCGATCATCTCCGGCGGCAAGGGCACCGCAGCGGCGAAGTTCGCCGCGCTGGAGAAGGCGGGTGTTACCACGGTGAAGTCCCCGGCCGACCTCGGCAAGACCCTCGCAGGTCTGATGAAGAAGTAAGTCGGCACTGACTGCTCTAAAATGCGAAGGCCGCGATTCGTCGCGGCCTTCGTCATTTCAGGAGTATGTTCATGGCAAGGCTGCGTCTGGCGCTGGCACAGTTCGATTTTGCGGTGGGCGCGGTGGCGGCGAATGCCGCCAAAGTGGGTGACCTGATTGCGCAGGCGCGCAGCGGCGGGGCCGGACTGGTGGTATTTCCGGAACTGACTCTTAGTGGTTATCCGCCGGAAGATCTGTTGCTGCGACCGAGCTTCCTCGCCGCCTGTGATAGCGAACTCAACACGCTGACTGCCGCGACCCATGGTGTCGCCGCACTGGTCGGTCATCCGCACAGCGAGGGTGAGGTGTTCAACGCGGCCAGCCTGTTGCGCGAAGGGCGCATCGAGGTGACCGCGCACAAGCAGGCGTTGCCGAATTACGGCGTGTTCGACGACAAGCGTTATTTTCGCCCCGGTCACGAGACGGCCACGACGACGATCAATGGTGTGCATGTGGGCCTGTTGATCTGCGAGGACATCTGGCGGCCAGAGCCGGCGGCACAAGCCGCGACAGCCGGTGCGGAATTGCTGGTGGTGATCAATGCCTCGCCGTGGGACAGCGCCAAGCAGACCGAGCGTGAAGCGGTGCTGGCGGCGCGCGCGCGCGAAACCGGCTGCGCCATCGTCTATCTCAACCTGGTCGGCGGCCAGGATGAGGTGGTCTACGACGGCGCCTCGCTGCTGGTGAACGGCGACGGCTCGATCGCGGCACGAGCACCGGCGTTTGTCGATGCGTTGCTGTGGGCCGAGTTCGATCCGGCCACGCGCACGTTGTCGGCGGAGAACTGGCCGGTTGCCGCCGATGACTCGATCGAGGCGACGCTGTATGCCGCGCTGGTGCGTGGTACCCGCGACTACATCGACAAGAACGCTTTCGGTGGCGTGTTGCTGGGTCTTTCAGGAGGCATCGATTCGGCGCTGACGCTGGCGCTGGCGGTCGAGGCGTTGGGTGCCAGCCGGGTCACCGCGGTGATGATGCCTACCCGCTACACCTCGCAACTGTCGCTGGATGGTGCGCGCGCGCAGGCGGAAAAGCTCGGCGTGGATTACCACGTGATCGACATCGAGGCGACCTGTCAGTCGTTCGTTACGGCGCTGACGCCGGCGTTCGACGGCAAGGGTGCCGATACGACGGAAGAAAACCTGCAATCGCGCACCCGTGGCGTGATATTGATGGCGCTCAGCAACAAGCATGGCCGACTGCTGCTGGCGACCGGCAACAAGAGCGAGATGGCGGTCGGCTACGCCACCTTGTACGGCGACATGTGCGGCGCCTACGCGCCGTTGAAGGATGTTTACAAGACCGTGGTGTACCGGCTGTCGCGCTGGCGCAATGCGCATGCGATGAAGACGGGCGAAGGCGAGATGATTCCGGTTGCGGTGATCGAGCGGCCGCCATCGGCCGAGCTGCGCGACAACCAGACCGATCAGGATTCGCTGCCGCCGTACGACGAACTGGACGCGATCCTCGAACGATTCATCGAGCGCGAGCAGTCGCAGGCGGAGATCGTGGCGCAGGGCTTCCACGCCGATACCGTGCGTCGTGTGGTGCGGCTGGTGCTGCTGAACGAGTTCAAGCGCCGGCAATCGGCACCGGGCCCGCGCGTGACCACCCGCGCGTTTGGCCGCGAACGGCGGTATCCAATCACTTCAGGGTGGCGTTGAGCCAGGACACGGACGACTTCACCGGCGTGGCCGAAGCCGAACCCGCATGGCACATCTGCTTCCTATCTCTTTTTGGGGAGAGGGCTGGGGCGAGGGCGCGGGGTCCACGAAACGCGCACAAAAAAGCCGGCGAGGGCGCCGGCTTCTTGTGTTCAGGCGGATCGACGCACGCTCAGTGATGGCCCGAGAACGGCACCATCTTGCGCAGGGTGGACGGCGCATGCGGCCACTTGGCGTCGGTCAGGTAAGGGTGGTTCGGGTAATTCAGTGCCAGCACCTGGCGGGTCTGGTCGGCAAGGGTCTTCTGGTCCAGCGCCAGATAGCTGCGACTGAGGATAGCCAGCGCGTCACCGGCCTGCGGCGCCTCCTGATAATGCTCGATCACGTATTGCGAGCGATCGGCCGCGGCGATGTAGGCCTTGTTGCGCAGGTAGAACTCGGCCACGTTGATTTCGTACTGTGCCAGCACGTTGCGCAGGTAGATCATGCGCTGACGCGCATCGGCAGTGTAGGCGCTGTCAGGGAAGCGGCGCGACAGCTCGGAAAAATCGTCGAACGCCTGCAGGTTGTAGCCCTGGTCGCGACGCGCCTGTGACCCTTCCCGGTTGATATAGCGTTCGATCACGCCGCTGGTGCGATCAAAATTGATCAGACCGCGCAGGTAGTAGGCATAATCAACATGTTTGTGGGTCGGATAGGTCTTGATGAAGCGGTTCACGGTCGACAACGCATCATCCGGCTGGTTGTCCTTGTACTGCGAGTAGGCCAGATCGAGCTGGGCCTGTTCGTTGTACTCGCCAGACGGGAAGCGCGCGATCAGGCGCTGGTAGGCCTTGCTGGCAGCGGAGTAGTCGGCATTCTGCAGCGAGGCATGCGCATTGTTGTACAGCGCATCCACCGGCATGTTGTCGATGGTGTCGCGCTTCGACCTGAACATCGAGCAGGCACTCATCGAGACTACGAGCGCAAGCACCACGAGTACTTTCAGGGCAGGCAATTTGAACATCGGCAGCTTGGACAAGCCCATTGGTAGGCGCATAGGAATGAATTCAGCATGTTTGAACGAAAAGGCATGATAGCCGAAACCGGCCATAGCCCGCGGAGCGCAGCATGACCACGATCCGGCACGAGGCGGAAGTCCCGCTGGCCGCAGCAGGACGCAGGTTCGACCAGGCTTTGGCCGAGATGTTCCCGGATTATTCGCGCTCGCGGCTCAGCGGCTGGATCAAGTCCGGTGCGGTGACTCTGGATGGGGTGCAGGCGCCGCCGCGGCAGCTGCTGCGTGGCGGCGAGCAGGTGCGGCTGCAGGTCGAGCTGGAAAACGAGGTGACCAGTGCGCCGGAAGACATCGCGCTGGACATCGTGCATGAAGACGAGCACCTGCTGGTACTGAACAAGCCGGCCGGGCTGGTCGTGCATCCGGGCGCCGGCAATCCGGCCGGTACCCTGCTCAATGCGTTGCTGCATCACGATCCGAAGCTGGCCGAGCTGCCGCGTGCCGGCATCGTGCACCGGCTGGACAAGGACACCTCCGGCCTGATGGTGGTCGCGAAGACACTGCCGACCTACACGGCGCTGGTCGACCTGCTGTCGCGGCACGAGGTGGAGCGCCAGTACGAGGCGGTGGTGCTGGGCACGATGGTGGCCGGCGGCACGGTGGACGAGCCGATCGGCCGCAGCATGGGCGACCGCCTTCGCCAAGCGGTGCGCGATGAGGAGGACGGCAAGCGCGCGGTGACCCATTACCGGCTGCGCGAACGTTTCCGGGCGCACAGTCTGCTGCAATGCCAGCTGGAGACCGGTCGCACCCATCAGATCCGCGTGCACCTGGCGCATATCAACCATCCGCTGGTCGGCGATCCACTGTATGGCGGCGGCCTGAAATTGCCCAAGGGCGCCAGTGCGGAGCTGATCGCGATGCTGCGCGGTTTCCGGCGGCAGGCGCTGCACGCCGAGAGGCTGTCGTTCATCCATCCCATCACTGGCGAGGCGTTGTCGTTCGGTGTCGAGCGGCCGGCTGACCAATTGGCGCTGATCGAGGCGCTGCGCGCGGATCTGCTCGAGCACGGTTCGGATCACTACTGAGTTTGAAGTCAGCGAGTGCCCGTCTTTCAACAACGGGCTTCATTTAAGCTGCGCGACTTGCGCTCCCCACTCCCCGGAACCCATGACCGAAACCTGGATCTTTCCCGATTGGCCGGCACCGCCGCAGGTACATGCGGCGATCACCACCCGACAGGGGCCGGGCATTTCGGCACCGCCGTTCGAGCGGTTCAATCTGGGCCTGCGCAGCGGCGACATGGCCGACGCGGTGGCGACCAACCGCGGCGCGCTGCAGCAGTCGCTGGGGTTGCCGGCGGCACCGCGCTGGCTGCATCAGGTGCACGGCATCAACGTGGCCGAGCTGGGGCCGTTGCCCAGTCCTGACGAGCCGCAGGCGGATGCGGCGGTATCGCACATTCCCGGCACGGTGCTGTCCATCCTCACCGCCGATTGCCTGCCAGTGCTGTTCTGCGTCGACGATGGGAGCGAGATCGCTGCGGCCCACGCCGGCTGGCGCGGTCTGGCCGGCGGTGTGCTGGAGGCCACGCTGACCCAGATGGAATCACCGCGCGTGCGGGTTCTGGCGTGGCTGGGACCATGCATCGGCGCGGCCTCGTACGAGGTGGGCGAGGAAGTGCGCGCCGCGTTCGTCGACCACGATGCGGCAGCTGCAACCTGTTTCGTGTCGACCCGGCCGGGTCACTGGTTGTGCGATCTGGCTGGCCTGGCGCGTCAGCGGCTGGCATCCGCCGGTGTGACGCGGATATACGGTGGCGGCTTCGATACGCTTGCCGACGAGCGCTTTTATTCCTATCGCCGTGACGGTGGCAGCAGCGGCCGCTTCGCCAGCCTGATCTGGCTGGAACAGCGCTGACCGGGCGTTGGCACCTTATCGACGCAATGCCTGCAGGAAGGCATTGCGCCATGCCGTGATGTCGTTCCGGCGCAGTACGTCCATCATCGCGCTCCAGCGTTCGCGGCGCTCGGCCAATGGCATCTTCAGCGCGCGCTCCAGCGCATCGGCGACCTCCTCGGTATCGGCCGGATTCACCAGCAACGCCTCGACCAGTTCCTGCGCGGCACCGGCGAAACGCGACAGCACCAGCACGCCGGGATTGTCCGGATCCTGGCTGGCCACGTATTCCTTGGCAACCAGGTTCATGCCGTCGCGCAGCGGCGTCACCAGACCGACCCGCGCAGAGCGGTAATAGCCGGTCAGCAGCTGGTGCGGGAACGACTTGTTGATGTAGCGGATCGGAGCCCAGTCCGGCGCCGCGTACTTGCCGTTGATATGGCCGGCGCTGCGTTCCAGCTCGCGCCGGATCTGCCGGTATTCCAGCACCGTGCCACGCGAAGGCGGTGCAATCTGCAAAAAGGTGACCTGCCGATGCAGTTCCGGCGCGCGTTCGAGCAGGCGCGCATACGCCTGGAAGCGTTCCGGCAGACCCTTGGAATAATCCAGCCGGTCGACGCCGATGATCAGCGAACGGCCCTCCAGGCTGGTGCGCAGCTGGCCGATTTCCTTGTTCGATCCGGCGCCGCGTGCGGTTTCGGCGATGCCTTCGGTATCGATGCTGATCGGGAACGCGGCGGCACGGAAAAGCCGCCCGCTCTTCGTGCGCATGCGGCCGCCGGGACGCATCGTGGCGTCTGTTTCGTGCAGGAAGTAATCCTCCAGCGCGCGCAGGTCGCGTGCGGTGTGTAGGCCGACCAGGTCGTAGCTGGCCAGCGTCTCCAGCAGTTCGCGGTGGTTGGGTAGCGCGATCAGCAGGCCGGCGGCGGGCAGCGGCGTATGCAGAAAGAAGCCGATACGGTTCTTCACGCCACGCTGGCGCAGCATCGCAGCCAGCGGGATCAGGTGGTAGTCGTGCACCCAGATGATGTCGTCAGGCGCGAGAAGCTGCAGCAAACGGTCGGCGAATATTTCGTTGACTTGCAGATAGCCGTCCAGTTGGCTGCGCTGGTAATTGACCAGGTCGGGTCGGTAATGCAGCATCGGCCACAAGGTGCCGTTGGCGAAGCCGGTATAGAAATCGTCATGGTCGGCACGTGACAGGTCGATGGTGGCGTAGTCGACCATCGCGTCGTGCATGCGATGCACCTCGGCCGCCGTCTCGGCGGCAAGCTTGCCGCTCCAGCCGAACCACAGGCCACCCTGTTCGCGCAGTGCCGCCTGCAGTGCTGATGCTAGGCCGCCAGTGGCGCTCTGGCGCGGCAGGGCGACGCGATTGGAGACGACGACCAGGCGACCGGCGTTCTTTACCGGCGTCATCACAGCGCATCCTCCCAGCGTCGCGACAGCCGCATCGCGGCCTGGATCAGACCGACCAGCGAGTAGGCCTGCGGGTAGTTGCCCCAGTGTTCGCCGCTGCCCGGTGCAATGTCTTCGGACAGCAGGCCGAGCGCGTTGCGTTGCTTCAGCATGTGCTCGAACATCGCGCGCGCCCGCTCCTTGCGGCCGGTGGCGGCTAGCGCCTCGATGTACCAGAACGTGCAGATGTTGAAGCTGGTTTCCGGTGCGCCGAAATCGTCCGGCGCGATGTAGCGAAACAGATAATCGCCACGCCCGAGCGCCACGCCGATCGCATCGACGGTGGCGACGAAACGGGGATCGCCGGCTTCGACGAAACCTATATCGGCCAGCAACAGCAGGCTGGCATCCAGGTGCTGGCCATCGTAGGCGTCGACGAAGTGGCCGAGCTTGTCGTTCCACGCATGAACCTCGATCCGTTCATGCAGCTGGATGGCCTGCTCGTGCCAGTAGCGCGCGCGATCGTCCAACCCAAGCTCGGTGGCGATATGCGCGAGACGGTCGCAGGCGGCCCAGCACATCGCGGCGGAATAGGTGTGCACGGCGGCGCGGCCGCGGAATTCCCACAGGCCGGCGTCGGTCTGCTCGGCCATGCGCAGGGCGATCGCGCCCATCCGCTCCAGCCGCTGGAAGGTCACCTTGTCGCCGCGATGCTCGAGCCGGCGATCGAAGAACAGCTGCGCTGACGCCAGCACCACGGACCCATAGACATCGTTCTGGCGCTGGCGCCAGGCATCGTTGCCCACGCGTACCGGGCCCATGCCGCGATAGCCGGCAAGGCTGTCGACCTGTCGCTCGTGGAGCTCGCGTTCGAAAGTGATGCCGAACACCGGGCCGATCTCCGCATCTTCCTTGGCGGCGATCAGGTTGAACACATAGCGGATGTATTCCTCCATGCTGCGCGTGGCGCCGAGCCGGTTCAGCGCACGCACGGTGAACGCGGCGTCGCGCAGCCAGCAGTAGCGGTAGTCCCAGTTGCGCGAGGTACCGGCGGATTCCGGAATCGAGGTGGTCAAGGCGGCAATGATCGCGCCGGTGGCCTCGTACTGGCACAGCTTCAGCGTGATGGCGGCACGGATCACCGCCTCCTGCCATTCGTACGGAATGGACAGGTAGCGCACCCATTCGCGCCAGTAATCCAGCGTGCGTTCCAGCGCCAGGTGGATGAAATCGGCCGAGCTTTCGTTCAGCGTTTCGTCCGGGCCGAACACGAAGTGCGCAGGGCGATCGAGCCCGAACCGCAGCCCGCGCTCGATCAGCGGCGTAGCCACATCAGTGGTCAGACGCTGCACCACGTCGTTGAGCAGGTAGCGGATGTGATTGCTGCCCGATGTGGTCGACGCGGGGTGCGCGCCGTAGTCGCACAAGGGGCGCAGATGCACGCGGATGCGCGGCGATCCACTGATCGGTGCGACCCGGCGGGCCAGCATCACCGGGTGATAAAGGCGTCCATTCGAGCGATGGCGTGGCGCGAAATCGGTGATCTCGATGGCGCCGCCGTGGCGGTCGAACAGACGGGTGACGAGTACTGCGGTATTGGCCAGATAGAACTGCTCGGACCGTTCGAGATCTTCGAGCTCAATCGCCCAGTCGCCGCCTTCGGTGGTCGGTGAAAGCAGGGCGCAGAAGCTGGCATCGGCATCGAAACGCGGCAGGCAGCACCAGACGATGCGGCCTCGGCCATCGATAAGGGCGGCAATGCTGCCGTTGCCAATCACGCCTAGTTCAAGGTTGGCGGTAGTGATGTCCTCCGGGGAGTCGGACATGAGTGGTGGTGGCTCCGTGCGTCAGTGCGTCGAGGACGCGGGCAAGCCAGGCCTCCGTTGCGGCGGGGTCTGGCAAGGTGAAGTGCGCCAGCGTGGGCTCGCGCGAACCGATCCGTATGCTCAGTCCGCATCTGCCATTGGTGCTGGCGAAGGCGTGTTCGTCGGTCAGGTCGTCGCCCAGGTAGACCGGCAGACGACCGGCGAACGGGTTGCGGCCGAGCAATTCGAGGATCGCCCGACCCTTGTCCATGCCGGTCGGCTTGAATTCAAGCACCTGATTGCCCGGCTGCAGTTCATAGCCGGGCAACTGCGTCAGCATCTCCCGCGCCGCATCGTGCAGGGCCGCCAGTTGTTCGGGGGCGCAACGGCAGTGCAGCGCGACGGCTTCCTGCTTGTCTTCCAGTTGTACGTTGTCAAAGCGTGTGGCGAGCGCGCATGCTGCAGCGTGCATGCGAGCCTGCTGTTCGGGTTGCGTATTGAACCGGCGAAAACTGCCATCGGCGTGACGTAGTTGCAGCCCGTGCAGGCCTGCAGCGGCCCAGCACGGGCGACCGAATATGCGGTCGAGGTCGTTCAGTTCGCGGCCGCTGACCAGGGCCAGTGCGCCATCCAGTGCGTGGTGCAAGGCATGCAGCAATGCCAGCAGGCGGGTGTCGACCTGCACGGCCTGGGGATCATCCGCAAAGTCGAGCAAGGTGCCGTCGACATCGAGAAAAAGTCCCCAGCGTGCCGCATCGGCAGGAAGTGGTGGTGCCGGCAGGAGCGATCGGGGCGGTGGAATCGTGGAGCGTACCGTTGACATCGACTCCACCCTAACAAACCGAATGTGAAGAGGCTCTGGTGATGACCGGCGTTGGTTCATGCCGGGCCATCTTGAATCGTTGCGCAGAGTCCGCATCTCGCAAGCAGCGGCGGACGAACCGCCAGATTGATTACGGGGATCACGATATGCGGATGGACAAACTCACTTCGCGTTTCCAGCAGGCCCTGGCCGACGCGCAATCGCTGGCTGTGGGCCACGACAACAACATGCTGGAGCCGGTGCACGTCATGGCGGCGTTGCTCGGCCAGCAGGGCGGCTCTACGGGGCCGATGCTGACCCAGGCGCAGGTCAACGTGCCGGCGCTCGCGCAGCGCGTCAATGACGCGCTGGAGCGGCTGCCGAAAGTCAGCGGTCAGGAAGGCAACATCAACCTCGGCAACGACCTCAACCGCCTGCTCAACCTCACCGACAAGCTGGCGCAGCAGCGCGGCGACCAGTTCATCGCCAGCGAGCTGTTCGTGCTGGCGGCGCTGGAGGACAAGGGCGAACTGGGCGCGGCGCTGAAAGCGGCGGGCGCGACCAAGCCGAACCTGGAGGCGGCGATCGAGAAGCTGCGCGGCGGCGAGAAGGTGCAGAGTGAGAACGCCGAGGAACAGCGTCAGGCGCTGGAGAAATACTGCATCGACCTGACTGCGCGTGCCGAGTCCGGCAAGCTCGATCCGGTGATCGGTCGCGACGAGGAAATCCGCCGCACCATCCAGGTGCTGCAGCGGCGCACCAAGAACAACCCGGTGCTGATCGGCGAACCCGGCGTCGGCAAGACCGCGATCGTCGAAGGGCTGGCCCAGCGCATCATCAAGGACGAAGTGCCGGAAGGCCTGCGCGGCCGCCGCGTGCTGGCGCTGGACATGGGCGCACTGATCGCCGGCGCGAAATTCCGCGGCGAGTTCGAGGAGCGCCTGAAGGCCGTGTTGAGCGACCTGTCCAAGCAGGAAGGCCGGGTGATCCTGTTCATCGATGAGCTGCACACCATGGTCGGCGCCGGCAAGGCGGACGGCGCGATGGATGCGGGCAACATGCTCAAGCCGGCGCTGGCGCGCGGCGAACTGCACTGCATCGGCGCCACTACGCTGGATGAATACCGCAAGTACATCGAGAAGGATGCGGCGCTGGAGCGTCGCTTCCAGAAAGTCTTCGTGGGTGAGCCGTCGGTGGAAGACACCATCGCGATCCTGCGCGGATTGAAGGAGCGCTACGCGGTGCACCACGGCGTCGAGATCACCGACCCGGCAATTGTCGCGGCCGCCACGCTGTCGCATCGCTACATCGCCGACCGCCAGCTGCCGGACAAGGCGATCGACCTGATGGATGAAGCGGCCTCGCGCATCCGCATGGAGATCGACTCCAAGCCGGAGGAACTCGATCGGCTGGAGCGTCGGCTGATCCAGCTGAAGATCCAGCGCGAGATGCTGAAAAAGGAGAAGGACAGCGAATCGAAGCAGCGTCTCGCCGACCTGGAAACCGATATCGAAAAGCTGGAACGTGAGTTCTCCGACCTCAACGAGATATGGAAATCCGAGAAGGCCGCACTGCAGGGCGCGACCAAGGTGAAGGAGCAGATCGAGCAGGCACGGCAGGAGCTGGATGCGGCGCAGCGCCGGCAGGACTACGCCAAGATGAGCGAGATCCAGTACGGCAGGCTGCCGGAACTGGAAAAGCAGCTCGCTGCCGCGCAGGCCGCCGAGACGCAGGATTTCAAGCTGCTGCAGGACAAGGTCACCGCCGAGGAGATTGCCGAAGTGGTGGCGCGCTGGACCGGCATTCCGGTCGCCAAGATGCTCGAGGGCGAGCGCGAAAAGCTGCTGCATATGGAAGACGATCTGCACAAGCGCGTGGTCGGCCAGGACGAGGCAGTGCATGCCGTTTCCGATGCGATCCGTCGTTCGCGTGCGGGCTTGTCCGATCCGAACCGCCCTAACGGTTCGTTCCTGTTCCTCGGCCCGACCGGCGTGGGCAAGACCGAGCTGTGCAAGGCGCTGGCCGAGTTCATGTTCGATACCACCGATGCGATGGTACGCATCGACATGAGCGAGTTCATGGAGAAGCACTCGGTGAGCCGGCTGGTCGGCGCGCCTCCCGGCTATGTAGGTTACGAGGAAGGTGGCTATCTCACCGAGGCAGTGCGGCGCCGGCCGTACAGCGTGATCCTGCTGGACGAGGTGGAGAAGGCGCACCCGGACGTGTTCAACATCCTGCTGCAGGTGCTCGACGACGGCCGTCTCACCGACGGCCAGGGTCGCACCGTGGACTTCCGCAACACCGTGATCGTGATGACCTCGAACCTCGGTTCGCAGATGATCCAGGACGCGTCGGAGAACGGCGAGGGTCGCGATGCGGAAGAGCAGTACACGCAGATGAAGGCGTCGGTGATGGGCGTGGTGCAGGCGCACTTCCGTCCCGAGTTCATCAACCGGCTTGACGAAATCGTGGTGTTCCGCCCGCTCGACAAGACGCAGATCCGCGCGATCGCGCGCATCCAGCTGGCCTACCTGGAAAAGCGCCTCGCCGAACGGCAGTTGAGGCTGGAAGTAAGCGATGCGGCGCTGGCCCTGCTCGGCAATACCGGCTTTGATCCGGTGTACGGCGCGCGGCCATTGAAGCGGGCGATCCAGCAGCAACTGGAGAATCCGCTGGCGAAGGAAATCCTGGAAGGACGTTATGCTGCCGGTGCGAAGATCAAGATCGATGCCGAAGGCGGCCATCTGCATTTCACGAATGGATGATGCAGGAAAAAAATCCCGGCTTGCGCCGGGATTTTTGTTCGTGGATCGGACCAGCCCTACCAGCGATACGCGACTTTTCCGTAGACGTAAGCGCCGTTGTAGCCGAACGGTGCATACACCGAATAAGGCAGCGTGCCGTTGTTGTTGCTGGCGGCAATGACCCTGTCCGGATAGGTGTCGAGCGCATCATCCGCACCGACCGTGAACGTCCACTGGTCGAGGCTGTAGTTCACCGCCAGGTCCAGGATCCACTTCGGTGTGAACGTCTGATCCACGGCGGCGGTGCCCGTGCTGCCGTAGATGGTGGTGCCGGAACTGCTGTAGGCGGTGTAGCGGCCATAACGGGTGACCGATCCGGTGACGCCCCAGTGGCCGACGTTGTACTGCTCGCTCAGGATCAGCTTGCTGCGTGGCGTGGAGTCGGCCAGCAGGCCCTTGATGTCGCGACGGTCCAGACGATGGAAGGTGCTGCCCAGCGAATCCAGGACGGCAGGATTTGGCTTGACCTTGGTGACCTCGTTCTTGTTGTAGTTGGCGCTGATCGTGGTCTGCAGGGTGCCGGCACTACCCAGGTCGTTGCGGAAGCTGGCGACGAAATCGACACCGCGGGTACGTGTGTCGGCGGCATTGGTGAAGTAGGAGATGCCGCTGTAGTTGAGGTTGGCGATGCCGTTGGCGGCGAGATAGGACTTCACCGCAGGCGTCGTGGTGCCGATGCTGCTGGACAGCACGATGCGGTTGCTGATGGCGATCTGGTAGGCGTCGATGCTCAGGGTCAGCGCATCGGTGGGACTCCACACCGCGCCGAGGGTGTAGTTGTGCGACTTCTCCGGTTCGAGTGGTTCGGCGCCGAGCAGTTTGGCGATCGGGCTGCTCACCGGTACCAGTCCGGAGTTGTAGATGCCCGGCGTCAGGCCGAGCGAGTTGCCCGCACCGTAGTAGAGCGACGATGTCGACGAATAGAACTGCTGCGCCAGCGACGGTGCGCGGAAGCCGGTCGATGCGCTGGCGCGCAACGCGAACGTGTCGGTGAAATCAAAGCGTCCTGCCAGCGAACCCGACGTGGTGCCACCAAAGTCCGAATAATTCTCATGTCTGACCGCGGCGGACACGCCCAGCTTGTCGGTAAGGTTGGTTTCCAGATCCAGATACTCGGCGACATCGTGCCTCGCCAGCGAACCCGCGTTTACGGGTTGCCATCCCGCAAAACCCTGCGCACCGCTTGCCGGAATGATCTTGGTGCCGGGAATCGGATTGCCGCGCGAGGTGTAGTACGACGTCAGGTCGCCGGCATCGATTCCATAGCTCTGGCGCAGGTACTCCGCGCCGAAGGCCACGGTCACCGGATTTGGCAGCCAGCCGACCGACACGTCCTTGGCGAGGTCGATATCGAACGACCGCTGCGCCGCCTTGAGGATGCCGTCATGGAACGAGGTCGGACTGCTGCCGAAATCATTCAGGTAGGCGAGGTTGATGCTGTTGAAGGTGGTATAGGAAACCCGGTTGCCGCCATAGTTGCCGCTGACATCCCAGCGCCAGCCGTTAATGGTGCCGCGCAACCCCGCTACCAGCGAGCGGTCGGTGGAGTTGGAGTTCTCCAGCGGCAGATACCCGTTCGGGTAGATGTTCGCAATCAGCGGGCTGCTGGGCGAGGGACTGTTGCGACCGTAGCGGAAGAACGCCGGCGAGGTGCCGTCGCGATGCCCGAAGTGTCCGAATGCATAGAACTGCACATCCGGCGTGATGTCGTACTGGGTGTTGAGCAGCAGGTTCTGATCCTTGACCGCCGGATCGCCTTCGCGATAGTTCACGCCGAGCTGGGGGAAGCCGGGCCGCCGATCGGGGCCGGCACGATTGGTGTAGTCCTCGTTGCCGCTTTGCACCGCGACGCGGAGCCAGCCCTTGTCACCGCTCAGCGGTATGCCGAAATTCGCCGAGCCCAGCCACTGCCGACCATCGCCTGCCGAATACTGGCCGCCGGTGATTTCCACATCGCCGCCCTTGGCGCCCTTTTTCAGGATGATGTTGATGACGCCGGCGATGGCGTCGGAACCGTACTGGGCGGACGCGCCGTCGCGCAGTACTTCGATATGGTCGATGGCGGAGACCGGAATCGTGTTGAGATCCACCGCCTGCGCGCCGCGGCCCAGCACGCCGTTGGTCAGCAGCAGTGCACCGGGATGCCAGCGCTTGCCGTTCACCAGCACGAGAACCTGGTCGGGCGACAGTCCGCGCAGTTGTGCGGGGCGCTGGGTGTCGGCGGTGTCGGCGGCCGACGGGCGTGGAAAAGTCAGTGACGGAATGATCCGGGCAAGCGCCGTGGGCAGGTCGTTGGTGCCAGTCTGCTGGAGCACCTTGGCCGAGACCACGTCGATCGGCGTCAGCGAGCTGCTTTCGGTGCGGCTGTCGGAGCGGGTGCCGGTGACGATCACGGCGCTCAGATCCTTGGCCTTGGCTGTCGGCGGCACGCTGGCATCCTGCGCGGCGGCGTTGCTGGCCAAGGCCAACAGCACGGCGGCAGGCAGCCATGCCAGAACGATCGGGTTGGAACGTTTGCTCATGGGGACTCTCCGTTGCATGGGTTGCTGCGTCGCAGCAACCGCAGATTAGTGGCGCATCATGTCTCCGTCAATAGACGTATAGACGTCTATACGTCCAACTAAACTCATCGACGCCGTGATCAATGGGTGACCTGGGGCGTTTTGCCCCTGACCGCAGGCTACTCTCGCCCCGCAATCGATGCCACGCGCCGCTTGGGACATTGAATTCCGCGCGAACGCGCCGATAATGGTTCGCTGCCAACCTTGCGTTGGCTGAACTGTCCGGAGTTTCCATGCCCATCTACGAATTTGAATGCAGCCACTGCGGCCATCGTTTCGATCGCCTCCAGAAGTTGTCCGATACCGATCCCTCGATCTGCCCGGCCTGCGATGCCCCGCACCTGCGGCGGATGGTCAGTGCGCCATCGTTCCGGTTGGCCGGCAGCGGCTGGTACGAAACCGATTTCAAGAAGGAAGGCGACAAGAAACGCAATCTGGCCGAAGCGTCCGGCGGCGGCGAGGCCAAGCCAGCGGACGGCAGCGCTGCGTCGTTGCCTGCCGCATCGGCGACGCCGGCTCCTGCGGTATCAGGCGGCAAGCCTGCCACCGCCGATTGACCCTGCCTGGTCTTCGCGAATGCCTCACGCCGGATGGATATCATGAGCCGTCGCGGATAACTCCACCGGGGCATGTGAGCCGTTCGGCCGGTTGCCGCAAGCAGGACTATTCGGGCAGAGGTATACGCCATGCGTATCGTGGACAGGCTGTTGATTGGTGGGGCGCTGGGCGCGCTGGGCGTACTGTCGTTTTCCTCGCCCGCGGTGGCGCAGGAGCACGGGGGCGGCAGGATCCGCTGCGAAAGCGTCGACGGGAAATTCAACCGCTGCCAAGTGCCCTGGCGTGATGCCGAACTGGTCACGCAGGAGTCGAACGACGCATGTATCCGCGGCCAGAGCTGGGGTCTGGACCGGGAGGGCCTATGGGTTGATCGTGGCTGCCGTGGCCAGTTCGCCGAGACGTTTCGCGACGGGCCTCGCGGACGTGATGATCGCGATAGTCGGGATAATCAGGACGGCCAGGACAGCCAGGATCGTGACGGTCATGCCCGTGATGGCGGGGACAGTGGCTGGAGGCCGGGCGCCGACTGGAACCGGCAGATCCGCCTGCAGTGCGACAGTCACCAGAATAGCTATCAGATGTGCCAGGTCGATGTGGGTCGCCAGGGTCGTGTCGAGCTGGTGAAACAGCTTTCCAGTGCCCGGTGTACCGAAGGCTCCAGCTGGGGCTGGAACCGTGCCGGCGTATGGGTCGATCAAGGCTGTCGTGGCCAATTCGTGGTCGATCGGCGCTGGTAGCCGATGCGCATGCGGGCGATGGCGGGGGCGAAGAGCCCGCCATCGCCCGCGGAAATCCGCCTGAGCGTGCCGCGGTGTTAAGATTCCGGGTCTTTTCCACCCGTTTCAGCCGCTCCGCGGCCCGGAGTTTCAAGCGCATGCGCACGCATTACTGCGGCCTCATCGATGAGTCGCTGATCGACCAGACTGTCACCCTGTGCGGGTGGGTCAATACCCTGCGCCTGCAGAGCCATGTCGCCTTCGTCGATCTGCGCGACCATGAAGGCCTGGCGCAGGTGGTGATCGATCGCGACAACGCCGCCGCCTTTGCCGTGGCCAACGAGATCGGCAACGAATACTGCCTGCGTGTCACCGGCACGATCCGTCAGCGAATATCGGTCAACGACAAGTTGAAGACCGGTACGGTCGAACTCGTTGCCGATACTGTGGAGATTCTCAACGCCGCGAAGGACCTGCCGTTCGCGCTGCACGAGAATCCGAACGAGGACATGCGGATGACCTACCGCTACCTCGACCTGCGTCGTCCGGAAATGCAGGCGATGATGCGCAAGCGCATCAAGCTGGTGCAGACCTTGCGCCGCTACCTCGACGAGCGCGGCTTCCAGGACGTCGAGACGCCGATCCTGACCAAGGCCACCCCCGAGGGCGCGCGCGACTATCTCGTGCCGAGCCGCGTGCATCCGGGCCAGTTCTATGCGCTGCCGCAGTCGCCGCAGCTGTTCAAGCAGATCCTGATGGTGGCTGGCTTCGACCGCTACTACCAGATCGCGCGCTGCTTCCGCGATGAGGATCTGCGTGCCGACCGCCAGCCGGAATTCACCCAGCTCGACCTGGAGTTCGCGTTCGTCGAGGAAAAGGACGTGCAGGATTTCGTGGAGGAGCTGATCCGCCACGTGTTCCGCGAAGTGCAGGGCGTCGAACTCGATGCGAGCTTCCCGCGGATGACCTGGGCCGAGGCGATGCGTCGCTTCGGTTCGGACAAGCCGGATCTGCGCATCGCGCTGGAGCTGGTCGATACCGCCGACGCGGTGAAGCACGTCGAGTTCAAGGTGTTCGCCGAGCCGGCCAATGCCGCAGATGGCCGTGTCGCCGCGCTATGTGTTCCGGGCGGCAGCACGCTGTCGCGCAAGGACATCGACGTTCTGACCGAATATGTGTCGCGCTATGGCGCGAAGGGTCTGGCGTGGCTCAAGGTCGAGGATCTGGCCAAGGGCCGCGACGGGATCAATTCGCCGGTGGCGAAGTTTCTCGACGACATTGCGCTGGACGGTGTGCTCAAGGCCACCGGTGCGCAGTCGGGCGACATCGTGTTCTTCGGTGCCGGTACATGGAAGGTGGTCACCGACTTCATGGGCGCGTTGCGGCTCAAGGTCGGCAAGGATCGCGGTCTGGTCGAGGACAGCTGGAAGCCGCTGTGGGTCACCGACTTCCCGATGTTCGAATACGACGCAGAGGAGCAGCGCTTCGTCGCCCTGCATCATCCGTTCACCGCGCCGAAGATCGACGATGTCGCCGACCTGCGTGCGAATGCCGCCAACGCAGTGAGCCGTGGTTACGACATGGTGTTGAACGGCAACGAGATCGGCGGCGGTTCGATCCGTATCCATCGACCGGACATGCAGAGTACGGTGTTCGAGTTGCTCGGCATCGGTGCCGAGGAGGCCGAGATGAAGTTCGGTTTCCTGCTGAAGGCATTGAAATTCGGCGCACCGCCGCATGGCGGTTTGGCGTTCGGCATCGATCGCATCGCGGCGCTGATGGCCGGCACCGAGTCGATTCGCGACGTCATCGCGTTCCCCAAGACCACCAGCGCGCAGGATCTGATGACCGACGCGCCGTCGATGGTGAGCGACGCGCAGCTGAAGGAGCTGCATGTGCGCGTGGCGGCCAGCAAGGAGGCTGCCGGCTGATCCGCCGGCAGTTCCCCGTGCGACCTTTCGGCAACACGCCATGAGCGAGCACGTGATCCTGCTGCACGGCCTGTGGATGCGCGGCTTCGCGCTGTCCATGCTGCATCGTCGGCTGATCGAGGCGGGCTTTCGCGTGCACCGTTTCGATTACCTGAGCGTGGCGGCGACCCAGCAGCGCATCCTGGATCGTCTGCAGGCACGCATGATCGGGCTGGCGACAGAGGCCGATGCGGTGCATCTGGTCGGTCACAGCCTCGGTGGGCTGCTGGCCTTGCGCGCCTGCCTCGATGGCGAGTTGCCGCCCGGTCGCATCGTCTGCCTCGGTTCGCCGCTGAAGGGCAGCGCGGCCGCGCGCGGTTTCGCTGCCTGGGGTCGCGGTGGCCAAGTCCTGCTCGGGCACAACCGCGAATTGCTGCAGCAGGGTTTCGAACGCTGGGACGGCATGCGCGAAGTCGGCATGATCGCCGGCCGCATGCCGCTCGGTCTCGGCGCCATGCTGGGCCATTTTGCCGGCGAGCACGATGGTACCGTGGCGGTGGACGAAACCCGACTGGACGGCCTGACTGCCCATTGCGTGGTCGAGGCGAACCATACCGGCCTGCTGTTTTCTGCCGAGGTGGCCCAGCGCGTCGCCCGTTTCCTGCATCAGGGCCGTTTCGAGGCCGATTGAGCGGTACGAGCTGCGATCTTTCGCCTCATCCGGGATTCCGGCACGCGATCCGAAATCAGGTAAAATTCCCGGTTCGTTCATCTGATCCGAGTGCAGGCATTGTCATGGGTAGAGGCCCGTCCATCGAAGGTCGCAAGAGTGCCGAAGACGCCAAACGCGCCAAGGTATTCACCAAGCTGATCCGCGAAATCACCGTCGCCACGCGCGCCGGCGTCGCCGATCCGGCGGCCAATTCGCGGCTGCGTTCGGCGGTGGACAAGGCGCTGTCGGCGAACATGACCCGCGACACCATCGATCGCGCGATCAAGCGTGGTTCCGGTGCCGACGGCGGTGCCGACATGCAGGAGCTGCGCTATGAGGGCTACGGTCCGGCCGGCATTGCATTGATCATCGAAAGCTTCACCGACAACCCGGTGCGCACGGTTGCCGAAGTGCGTCACGCGCTGACCAAACACGGTGGCAACCTCGGCACCAGCGGCTCGGTGGCGTTCCAGTTCACCCGCTGTGGCGAGTTGGTGTTCATCACCCATGGCGATGCGGCGGCCGAGGAAAAAGTGCTGGAAGCGGCCCTGGAAGCCGGTGCCGACGACGTGGTCAACGAGAACGGCGAAAGTGTCGTGCTGTGCGCAGTGGAGAACTTCGAGGCCGTGCAGCAGGCGTTGGTCGATGCCGGCCTGAATGCACAGCATGCTGGCGTGGTGATGCGACCGAACAATCGCGTCGCGGTGCCCGACGACGCACTGGAATCGCTGCTCGACCTGCTCGAAAAGCTCGATGCGCTGGACGATGTCAGTGACGTGTCGCACAACGCCTTGTTGCCCGTCGAGGCCGCCGAATAAGCCGGAGGCCGCGCGCCTTCGCATCGCACCGACGATGACCCGCATTATCGGCATCGACCCCGGCAGTCAGCGTACCGGCGTGGGCATCATCGACATCGACGATGCGGGCAAGCTCACGCATGTCTTTCACGGTGCCCTGGTGGTGGCCGGCGAGGCCACGTTTCCGTTGCGTCTGAAACGCATCTTTGACGAACTGTGTGACATCATCGCCGCGCATCAGCCGGCCGAGTGCGGAATCGAGCGCGTGTTCATGGCGCGCAATCCGGATTCGGCGCTGAAACTGGGGCAGGCACGTGGCGCCGCGATTTGTGCGGTGGTCAGTCAGGGGATCGTGGTGCACGAATACGCAGCAACCGAAGTGAAGCAGTCCGTGGTCGGCAGTGGCCGCAGCGACAAGACCCAGGTACAGCACATGATCGGCATCCTGCTCGGCCTCAAGGGCCCGTTGCAGGCGGATGCCGCCGATGCGCTGGCGATTGCGGTAACCCATGCGCACACCCGCGCCAGCCTGGCCCGCGTCGGGATTCCGCGTACGGCCTGGAGGCGACGCCGATGAAGGTGTCGCTGACGAATATGGATTGGAGGCGACGCCGATGATCGGCCGTCTGCGCGGCACATTGATAAGCAAGCAGCCGCCTTCGTTGCTGGTCGAGGTCGCTGGCGTCGGTTACGAAGTCGAGGCGCCGATGTCGACGATCTACGACCTGCCGGGCATCGGCAAGGAAGTGATCCTGCTCATCCATCATGCGGTGAAGGAAGACAGCGTGACGCTTTACGGCTTCCTGCACGAGGCCGAGCGCTCGCTGTTCCGCAACCTGCTCAAGGTCAGCGGGATCGGCGCGAAGATCGCGCTGGCCGTGCTGTCCGGCGTCGCCACCGACCATTTCGCGCGGCTGGTACACGCCGGCGATGTGGTTGCGCTGACCAAGATCCCCGGCATCGGCAAGAAGACCGCCGAGCGCATCGTGGTGGAACTGCGCGATCGTCTCGATGGCGTGTCCGGTCTTCCCGGTACATCGATGCATGCGGCGGGTGCGCCACTGGATGCCGCCGGTGAGGCCAGCGTGGCGTTGCAACAGCTCGGCTACAAGCCGGCCGAAGTCACCCGGCTGGTACAGAAGGTTGCCGCCGAGGGCGACAACGCCGAAGCCATCATCCGCAAGGCGCTGCGCGCGGCGCTCGGAGGCTGATCGTGAATCAGGCAAACATGCAGGGCGAACTGGCATCGGAAACCCGGCGTCGACTGACGGCGCTGGCCATGGGCGCGATCGGCGTGGTGTTCGGCGACATCGGCACCAGCCCGCTGTACACCATGAAGGAAACCCTCGGCACGCACGGCATGACGCCAACGCCATCGGCGGTACTGGGCGTGCTGTCGCTGGTGTTCTGGTCGCTGATCATGGTGGTGTCGCTGAAATACGTCACCTTTGTGATGCGCGCGGACAACAAGGGCGAGGGCGGCATCATGGCGCTGATGGCGCTGGCGCAGCGCTCGATGAGCGGTTCGGCGCGCGCACGCTGGGTGCTGGCAGCGTTCGGTATCTTCGGCGCGGCGCTGTTCTATGGTGACGGCGTGATCACGCCGGCCATTTCGGTGCTTGGCGCGGTGGAAGGCCTGGGCGTCGCGGCGCCCGCGCTGGACAAATACGTGGTGTGGATCGCGCTGGTGATCCTGCTAGGCATGTTTGCGGTGCAGCGGCATGGCACGCACAACGTCGGCAAGGCGTTTGCGCCGGTGATGACGGTGTGGTTCGTGGTGCTGGCCATACTCGGCGTGCGCCAGATCATCGCCAATCCGCAGGTGCTGTATGCGGTCAATCCATGGCACGCGGTGCGCTTCTTCATCAACCACGGCGACACTTCGTTCATCGCCTTGGGCGGCGTGGTGCTGGCGTTGACCGGTGCCGAGGCGCTGTACGCGGACATGGGTCATTTCGGCAAGAAACCCATCCGCATGGCCTGGTTCGGTTTCGTGTTGCCGTCGCTGCTGCTCAATTACTTCGGTCAGGGCGCCTTGCTGCTGAGCAACCCCCGTGCGATCGAGAGTCCGTTCTACCTGATGGTGCCCGAGTCGCTGCTGTACCCGATGATCGCGTTGTCCGCGGCGGCCGCGGTGATCGCGTCGCAGGCAGTGATTTCCGGTGCGTTCTCGATGACCCGCGAGGCGATGTCGCTGGGTTATTCGCCACGCATGGCGGTGGTGCATACCTCGCGCGAGATGTCCGGGCAAATTTTTGTGCCGTGGGTGAACCGGCTGCTGATGGTGCTGGTGATCCTGGCGGTGCTCGGCTTCCGCAGTTCCGACAACCTGGGTGCCGCCTACGGCATCGCGGTGACCGGTACCATGACGATGACCACGCTGCTGGCGCTGGTGGTGGCACGCAAGCGCTGGAACTGGAGCATGCCGGCGGTGATCCTGGTCGGCGTGCTGTTCCTGATCATCGACCTGGCGTTCTTCGGCGCGAACCTGCTGAAGATCGCCCGCGGCGGCTGGTTCCCGCTGGTATTGGGTGTGGTGATCTTCACCGTGATGACGACCTGGCGCCGCGGTCGCGAACTGGTGGTGCGCGAGATCAAGCAGTCCGGGCTCGCCCTGCAGCCGTTCATCGAGAACATCGCCGAGCATCCGCCGTTGCGCGTGCCGGGTACGGCGGTGTTCCTCACCGCCAACCAGCACGCGGTGCCGCATGCGCTGTTGCACAACCTCAAGCACAACAAGGTGCTGCACGAGCGCAACGTGCTGCTGACGGTGGAGATGCTGGAAACGCCCGTGGCCGAAGCCGAGGAGCGCATCGTGATTACGCCGCTGGAAGGCAACTTCTTCGGGCTGGAACTGCGTTTCGGTTTTGCCGAGGATCCGAACATTCCGCAGGCGCTGTCGATGTGTACGCGTGAAGGGCTCGGTTTCGACATGATGGACACCACCTTCTTCCTGTCGCGCGAGAACATCGTGGCCGATGCGCGACGCCCGGGTATGGCGTTGTGGCGCGACAAGCTGTTCGCGTTCCTGTCGCGCAATGCGATGCCGGCCACCGCGTTTTTCCAGATTCCCGGCAACCGGCTGATCGAGCTGGGCGCGCAGGTCGAGATCTGAGGGATGCACATGTTGTAGGAGCACGCCAGCGGGCTCCTACATGTGCATGGCAGGCCTGCCATAATGCAGGCATGACCGACCACCGCATCATCACCGCGGCCGCCCAGTTCGACGACGACGCGCTGGAAGCCACCATCCGGCCGAAGCGGCTGGCCGAATACCTGGGCCAGCAGGCGGTGCGCGAGCAACTGTCGATCTATATCGAGGCGGCCAGGAAGCGTGGCGGCGCGCTGGATCATGTGCTGATCTTCGGACCGCCCGGTCTGGGCAAGACCACGCTCAGTCACGTCATCGCCAACGAACTGGGCGTCAACCTGCGCTCCACTTCCGGTCCGGTGCTGGAGCGCGCCGGCGACCTGGCGGCTCTGCTGACCAATCTCGAGGCGAACGACGTGCTGTTCGTCGACGAGATCCATCGGCTGTCGCCGGTGGTCGAGGAAGTGCTGTACCCGGCGATGGAAGACTTCCAGATCGACATCATGATCGGTGAAGGTCCGGCCGCGCGTTCGATCAAGCTGGACCTGCCGCCGTTCACCCTGATCGGCGCGACCACCCGCGCCGGCATGCTCACCGCGCCGTTGCGCGATCGCTTCGGCATCGTGCAGCGGCTGGAGTTCTATACCGCCGACGAACTCAGCGCGATCGTGCGCCGTGCCGCACGCATCCTCGGCATCGTCTGCGCGCCGGAAGGGGCGCAGGAGATCGCCCGTCGTTCGCGCGGCACGCCGCGCATCGCCAACCGCCTGCTGCGCCGCGTGCGAGATTACGCCGAAGTGCGCGCGGGCGGCGAGATCACACTGGCGGTGGCACAGGCCGCGCTGGACATGCTGAAGATCGATCCGGAAGGTTTCGACGAACTGGATCGGCGTCTTCTCAGCCTGATCGTCGAGAACTTCGACGGTGGCCCGGTCGGCGTGGAATCGCTGGCCGCCGCACTGAGCGAGGATCGCGGCACCCTGGAGGACGTGGTGGAACCCTATCTGATCCAGCAGGGCTATCTGATCCGCACCGCCCGCGGACGCATGATCAGCGCCAAGGGCTGGCGCCACCTGGGGCTGACGCCGCCGCCGCGACAGGCGCAGCCGGCCGATATGTTCGATGACGGGGCTGGCGATGTCTGAGTCGGTTTTCAGCTGGCCGGTGCGGGTGTACTGGGAGGACACCGATGCTGGCGGCGTGGTCTATCACGCCGGCTACCTGCGTTTCATGGAGCGTGCCCGCAGCGAGTGGATGCGCGCGCTCGGGGTCGACCAGATGGCGTTCAAGCAGGCCACCGGACTGGCCTTCATGGTGCGCGACATGCAGATCGATTTCCTCAAGCCAGCCCTGCTGGATGATGAACTGTCGGTAACAGTCGAAGTCAAAGAACGACGCGCAGCCAGTATCCTGTTCACCCAGACGATCACGAAGACCGACGGCAGCTGCCTGATTCGCGCGCAAGTGCGGGTTGCCTGCGTGGATCTTCAGCGCATGCGCCCGGCATTGATTCCTGCCGATCTGATTCCCGAACCTGCACCCTAGACAACCAAGCCAACTGGCGGAGAGCCTTCAAGCAATGAACGGTGGACTGAACATTTTCACGCTGATCGCGGATTCGAGCGTGCCGGTGCAGCTGGTGCTGCTGGTGCTGCTGGTGTTCTCGTTCCTGTCATGGGTAATCATCATCCGCAAATACACGCAGACCAAGGCGGCGATGGAAGATGCCGAGGCATTCGAGGAACGCTTCTGGTCCGGCGGCGATCTGGCCCAGTTGTTCCGCGAGGTCAGCAATCGCGGCGACAGCAATGGCGGCATCGAGAACATCTTCGAGTCCGGCTTCCGCGAATTTGCCCGTCAACGGCAACGCAAGACGAACGACACGCGCAGCGTGATCGAGGGTTCCGAGCGTGCCATGCAGGTCGCCGGCACACGCGAGATCGGCGCGCTCGAGCGCAACCTGGAGTTTCTCGCCAACGTCGGTTCGATCAGCCCGTACGTGGGTCTGTTCGGTACCGTGTGGGGCATCATGGGTGCGTTCCAGGGCTTGGGCGAGATGAAGGACGTGACCATCGCGGTGGTCGCGCCGCACATCTCCGAGGCGTTGATCGCCACCGCGATGGGCCTGTTCGCGGCGATCCCGGCGCAGTGGGCGTACAACCGCTACGCCACCAAGGTCGAGCGCATCGCCTCGCGCTATGACGTGTTCCAGGAAGAATTCTCCTCCGTGCTGCAGCGGCAGATCCAGACCGACGACGTGGCCTGAGCGGAGCAGCAGTCATGGCAACCCTCCGGCGCCAGAAGCGCTACAAGCTCAAATCCGAAATCAACGTCGTGCCGTACATCGACGTGATGCTGGTGTTGCTGATCATCTTCATGGTCACCACGCCGATGATGAATTCCAGCGTCGACGTGCAGCTGCCGCAGGCGAATGCCAAGTCGCTGCAGCAGAAGAAGGATCCGGTGCTGGTCTCGGTCCTGCAGGACGGCCAGCTCTACCTGACCCTGAGCGGGGCCAAGAAGGAGCTGGTCGACGAGGACACGCTCAAGGTCAAGGTGGGCGCGTTCGTGCGCGAGAATCCCGAAGTCAGTGTGCTGGTCGGCGGCGACGAACGCGGTGCCTACGGCGGCGTGTTCAAGGTGCTGGCCGATCTGCAGCAGGCCGGCGTCGCCAAGGTGGGTTTGATGGGCCAGCCCCAGCAAGGCAAGAGCACGTCCAATGGACGAAAGTAAGGCGACGCCGAAGGCGGTCGTACTTTCCGCCATCCTGCACATCGGCATCGTGGGGTTTCTGTTCCTCGCGATCCTGCCGTGTTCGAGCTACGAAAGCGTCTTCGAGGCGCTGCATCTGCCGGCGTGGATGAACCCGATCACCTGCTCGAAGCCGCTGGAGCTGCAGGGCCAGATCATCGAGGCGACCCTGATTGGTCCTACCGGTAGCCCTCCGCCGAAAGCCGTGAAGGCCAAGCCGATTCCCGACACCGTACCGCCACCGCCGTCGGTGCCGCCGCCCACGCCGCCACAGCCCGACACGCCAGTGGTCAAGGCATTGCCACCCCCGCCCAAGCAAGTCGATGTGGTGGAGCAGGAGCGTGTGGTCGAGGATGCCGCGCTGAAGGCGGAGGACGCCAAGAAGCTCCAGGAAGAGAAGGAGCTTCAGCGCCAGTCCGAGCTGGACGCGCAGGCGGCCAAGAAGAAAGAGGAAGAGAAGAAAAAGATCGACGCGCTGTTTGCCAAGATGGACGCGGCCTCGGCCCAGACCAAGCAGCTGGACAACAAGGCCAAACAGGCCAAGCAGCAGATGGAAGACCTGAAAAACGCGCAGGACGACGGTCAGCCCGATCTGCCCGCCGCCGCACAGCGCCAGACCGGCAACAACAGCCAGAACAGCAGTCTTGCCGACGAATACGCCGCGGCCATTCAGAATGCGGTCACGCCGAACTGGCTGCGGCCGGATAACATACCGGCAGTTCCATGCCAGGTTCATATCGTGCAGTCACCCGGCGGTGACGTGATGAGTGCCACCGTCGATTCCAGCTGTCCCTACGATGATGCCGGCCGGCGCTCGGTCGAAAACGCGGTGCTGCGAACCAAGACCTTGCCGTACAAGGGTTTTGAAAGCGTGTTCCAGCGCAACCTCACCTTCACATTCAGGCCGCAATGATCAAGCCCATGCGCAAACTCAGCTCAAGCTTCGCCGTCGTCCTGCTGGCCATGGCGGCGATGTTCGCCGCCCCCGCCTCTGCCCAGTCGCTGAACGTCGACATCGTCGGCGGCGTCAAGACCGCCACCCCGATCGTGGTGGTGCCGTTCGCCCAGCAGGGCGGGGTACCGCTGTCGACCGACATCGCCGACGTGATGCGCAACGATTTCAACCGCTCCGGCAAGTTCCGCTCGCTGGCCAAGAGCGACATCGTGGAGACGCCGTCGAAGGGTTCGGACATCAAGTTCGCCACTTGGCGCCTGCTCAAGCAGGACTACATCACCGTCGGTCGCGTGAGCGATGCCGGAGGTGGCATGTCGCGGGTCGAGTACGAGCTGTGGGATGTCAACAAGCAGCAGAGTCTGCTGGCACAGGCATTCACCGTGCCGGCCGGCGACCTGCGCGGCGTGGCGCACCAGATCGCCGACCAGATCTATGAAAAGATCACCGGTGTACGCGGCGCGTTCTGGACCCGGATTGCCTACATCACCGCCGTGGGCCTGGGCAACAACACGTCCTATTCGCTGATCGTGGCCGATTCGGACGGCTTCAACCCGCAGGTTGTCGCGCGCTCCAAGGAGTCGCTGCTGTCGCCGGCATGGTCGCCGGACGGTCGCAAGATCGCCTACGTGTCGTTCGAGAGCGGCAACTCGAACATCTATATCCAGGACATCACCACGGGCTCGCGCCAGCTGGTCTCGTCGCACAAGGGCATCAACGGCGCCCCGGCGTGGTCGCCGGACGGCCGCAAGCTGGCGCTCGCGCTGTCCTATGTCGGCAACCCCGAGATCTTCGTGCTGGATCTGGGCAGCCGTCAGGAAACCCGTTTGACCAACAGCTTGGCGATCGATACCGAGCCGACATGGGCGCCGGATGGCCAGAGCATCTACTTCACTTCCGACCGTTCTGGTCGCCCGCAGATCTACCAGGTCCCTGCCGGTGGCGGGGCGGCCGAGCGGGTCACCTTCCAGGGCCAGAACAACCTCAAGGCCTCGGTGAGTTACGACGGCAAACAGATCGCGATGGTGCAGGGCAACGGGAACGTGTATCGTATTGCCATTCTGGATCGTAGTCTGGGCGGGCAGGTGCGTTACGTCTCACCGGGTCCGATCGACGACGCTGTCAGCTTTGCGCCCAACGCAAGCATGCTGCTGTACGCAGCCACCGAGGGTAGTCGCGGAGTTCTGTATTCAGTATCCAATGACGGGATGGTCCGGCAACGGCTCGCACTTGCCGCTGGCAATGTGCAGGAGCCTGCTTGGGGTCCATATCGTCAACGCTGATTTTCCATGCTGCTACGCACCATGTGTGGCATCATGATGCCCAAGGATTGGGCCCGAGCAACGCCTCTGGCGTCATTCGGTTTTCGGTTGTGACGCTTTGCCGCGCCATATCCAGTCAGATCGGTTGTGCATTGTTATGCACAACCGATCTTTCACGTGTCAAAATAACAGCCGGTTAACCGGCGTCGTTGTCCCGTAACCTCGATCGTCATCGTTTGTCGGAACTCAACTCGTAAGGAACGTCACCATGAATAAGACCGTTCGCGTCGCCCTGGTTGCCCTGCTCTGCGTAGGCGCGGCCGCTTGCTCCAAGAAGCAGGAAGTCAAACCGCAGCCTGCCATGGATCAGACCACCCAGACCCAGACTCAGGCGTCGGATGGCAAGTACACCCCCGCCGATCTCGATACCGATGCCTGCCTGCGTCAGCGCGTCGTGTACTTCGATTTCGACAAGACCGAAATCAAGCCGGAGTTCCAGCAGATCATGGCGTGCCACGCCAAGTACCTGCAGGATCGCCCGACGTCGCACATCCGTCTCGAAGGCAACACCGACGAGCGCGGCACGCGTGAGTACAACCTGGGCCTCGGCGAGCGTCGTGGCAATGCCGTCACCAGTGCGCTGCAGGCAGCCGGTGGTTCGGCCAGCCAGCTCGAAGTGATCAGCTACGGCAAAGAGAAGCCGGTGTGCCGTGAGCACAACGAGGATTGCTGGGGCAAGAACCGTCGCGTCGAGATCGTCTACACGGCGCAGTAAGAGATGAAGCGACTGGCTAACAGCTTTGCAGCCAGGATCAGCATGGCGGGCGCTCTGGCGTCCGCCATGCTGTTCGCGTTTCCGGTATTCGCACAGGACTCACGGCTGAGTCTCGCCGACCGCGTCGCGCGGCTGGAACAGCAGGCACAGAACAAGGACCAGTCCGGTATCGGCATGGTCAACCAGATGCAGCAATTGCAGGCACAGGTGCAGCAGTTGCAGGGTGAGCTCGAGGAGTTGCAGCATCAGCTGCAGACGATCGAGGACAAGAACAAAGCCCAGTATGGCGACCTCGATTCCCGCCTGGGACGTCTTGAGGGTGGCGCTGCTGGGACGGGCGCGGCCACGGCAGGCAACAATCCTCCGCAGGCTCAGCCCAGGAATCCGACTGCCACGGCAAGCGCTGCGACAGCCCCCACTCCTGCAGTCGGCAACGCCAGCGCTGCTGGTCAGCCCGCCACCGCTGCTGCCGGCACCGCCGATCCGGCCGGTGCCCAGACTGCCTATGACGTGGCTTTCAAGGCGATTCGCGCGGGCAATTACGTGGAGGCATCGCGCGAATTCCGCAGTTTCCTCCAGCAGTACCCGAACCATGCGCTCGCGCCGAATGCGTGGTACTGGCTGGGTGAGTCCTATTACGCCACCACCAACTACCAGGTTGCGCAGGAATCGTTCCAGCGGCTGCTCAGCCAGTTTCCGCAGAGCGACAAGGCGTCCGATGCACTGCTCAAGGTCGGCTACAGCCAGCTTGAGCTCAAGCAGGTCGATGCGGCCAAGGCTACGCTGAAGAAAGTCACCACCAAGTATCCGGGTTCCAAGGCAGCCAGCCTGGCCCAGGAACGCCTGCAGCGCCTGCAGCAGTAGCACGTAGCGATGAGCGGCAATGATGCACATGTGGCGTCGTCCATCGCGCCGGTGGCGGTTGTGGTCGAGCGTTTGCGCATCACCGAGATCTTCCATTCGATCCAGGGCGAGGCCGATGCGATCGGCTGGCGCACCGTGTTCGTGCGGCTCACGGGTTGCCCGTTGCGTTGCGTCTGGTGCGACACCGAATACTCGTTCTACGGTGGCGACTGGCACGCGATCGACGACATCCTGGCCGAGGTGGCCTCGCACGGCGCGAAGCACGTCTGCGTGACCGGCGGCGAGCCACTGGCGCAGAAGCGCTGCCTGATCCTGCTGCAGAAACTGTGCGATGCGGGTTACGAGGTGTCACTGGAAACTTCCGGTGCGCTGGACGTTTCCGCGGTCGATCCGCGCGTGCACAAGGTAATGGACCTGAAGGCACCGGATTCGGGCGAGAGCAAGCGCAACCTGTGGTCGAACCTCGACCATTTGCTGCCGCACGACCAGATCAAGATCGTGATCGCCAGTCGCGCCGACTACGAATGGGGGCGCGCGATGCTGGCCGAACACGCGCTGGCGGATCGCTGCATGGTGCTGTTTTCGCCGGTGCACGGCGCGGTGCAACCGCGCGAGCTGGCCGAATGGATCATCGCCGACAAGCTGCCGGTGCGATTTCAGATGCAGCTGCACAAGCTGCTGTGGAATGACGCGGCCGGGCACTGATTTGTGCGTTCATCCATGAACGCGAAGATCGAAAAGTCGTCATTGATGGTCGCACACTTCAAAAAAATCCGCGCTGTGGCCATCTTGCTGCAAGCGACAAGAAACCCGCGCCGGCCTGTATTGCCGGTGGCGTTTGCGGCCGGTGACCGGTCACTCTGAAGTGGAATACATCATGTCTCAAGACACATTGCGTAAAGCCGTCGTGCTGGTTTCCGGCGGCATGGACTCGGCCGTCACCATCGCGCTGGCGCGCGAGCAGGGCTATCAGGTACATGCGTTGAGCGTGGCCTATGGCCAGCGTCATAACTCCGAGCTGGCCGCGTCCGACCGCGTGTCGAAGATGCTCGGTGCAGTCGAGCACAAGACGGTCGGTATCGACCTGCGCAGCATCGGCGGCTCGGCGCTCACTGCCGATATCGACGTGCCGCTGGACGACAGCGCACACGACGGCGACGGCCACATCCCGGTAACCTATGTGCCGGCGCGCAACACGATCATGCTGTCGATCGCGCTGGGTTGGGCCGAGGTGCTGGGTTCCAGCGACATCTGGTGCGGCGTCAACGCAGTCGATTACTCGGGCTATCCTGATTGCCGTCCCGCCTTCATCGAGGCGTTCGAGACATTGGCGAACGTGGCCACCAAGGCCGGCGTCGAAGGCGCCGGCATCCGCATCCACGCGCCGCTGATGCGCATGAGCAAGGCCGACATTGCACGCGAAGGCGAGCGTCTTGGCGTGGACTTCTCGGCTACGGTCAGCTGCTACAAGGCGGACGACGAAGGTCGTGCCTGCGGTCATTGCGATGCGTGCCGATTGCGTGCGCAAGGCTTCCGCGAAGCGGGTCTGGTCGATCCCACGCGATATGTCTGAGCACAAGATTGCTTGTGCCGTTGCCGCCCAGCCCGTAAAATTATCCGCTTGAGTTTTGCAATGATGGGTCGTTAGCTCAGTTGGTAGAGCAGTAGACTTTTAATCTATTGGTCCCGGGTTCGAATCCCGGACGACCCACCACTTTTCAGAGCGCCCGCCGGGCGCTCTTTTTTTGCCTGTGGTCGGGACAGGCCGAACAGGATCAACTGTCGCCGTTGACGACAGTCCACACGGACATCATCGTGCTGCGCAATTGCTGTGGCGAAACCGGTTTGTACAGCAACGGGATTCTTGCCGCGATGATCTCGCGCAGGTGGTCGATGCGGGTTTCGCCCGTGATCAGCAGTCGCGCAAATGGCGTCGCGCCATCGCGCTGGTAATACTGGTCCAGGGCGGCAAACACCTCGAGTCCGCGTTCGCCCGCGCGCAGGTTCAGATCGGAGATCACGATATCGGCCGGCCCGGGCCAGTTCTCGATCGCTTCCAGCGCCTGCAGCCGATCCTCGGCCACCGCCACTTCGCAACCCCAGCTGCGCAGCAGGAAGCGGATACCGGAAAGAATCGCCGGATCGTTGTCCAGCACGAGTACGCGTTTGCCGACCAGATCCGTCGACGTGTCGTCATCCGGCGCGGCCAGCTCCGAGCGTGCGTCGGCGATCGGCAGCCGGAAATGGAATACGCTGCCACGGCCCGGACGTGATTTCACCTGAACCTCGGTATCCAGTAGTTCGGCCAGTCGCTGCACCGTGGCCAGACCCAGGCCAAGGCCCGAATGCGAGCCGTCGTCGAGTCCGGCATCGGCACGGTCATCGATGCGGTAGAACTCGTCGAACACGCTGGGCAGATGCTCCAGCGCGATACCACTGCCGGTATCCCACACTTCGATACGCATGCAGCCGTCAACGTCGCGCCGCGCGCCAATCAGGGCGCCGCCGAGTTGGGTGAAGCGCAAGGCGTTGCTGACCAGATTGTTGAGCATGCGGGTCAGCATGGTGCGATCGCTGCGCACCCACAGTCGTGTTGGGCGGGTAGTCAGCCGCAGTCCGCGCTGCTCGGCCACCATGTCGAAATTGCGGCGAACCTCGGTGAATATCTGATCGAGCGGGAACTCGCTGATCTCGACTTGGACCGCGCCGGTTTCCAGTCGCGAAAGGTCGAGCAACTCGCTGAACAGGTGATCGAGCGACTGCACGCATTCCTGAATATGCGCGATGCGGTCCAGTCGTTGCGGATCGTATTCATCCACCGACAAGGCCGAGGAGAACAACGTCAGCGCGTACAGCGGCTGCCGCAGATCGTGCGAGGCAGCCGCCAGGAAACGCGACCTGGCCACGCTGGCCGCTTCCAGTGCGGCGTTTTTCTGTGCCAGCTCCAGAGTGGCCTGCTCGATCTGCTGCTCCATTCCGCGTTGCACGTCGAACAGCGCCGCTGCGGCATGGTTGAAGCCCTGCTGCAGCTCGCCGATCTCGGTGCGATCAGTCACGGCTACGGCGACCCGACGGTCGCCCTGACCCAGCTGGTGCACCGCGCTGGCGAGGTGGCGCAAGGGCGCGCTGATCCAGCGCGCGGCCTGCCAGCCGATCACGCCGGCGACAAGAAGACTCAGCAACAGTGCGATCAGTGCGTGACGCAGGCTTGCGTGCTGTGCCGCGATGGCATCGTGCAGACTTACATCCACCAGTACCGAGCCGAGCAGGGGGTGCCCAGCCTGGTCACCGTCGACCACGTCGTGCACGACGGTCATGATTTCCTGCGGGTTGTGGTGGTTACCGGATTCGCGGTGATCGGCGAGGATCTGGCCCGCGGCCGTACGGATCTGCACGCGCGTCACATGCGGCAGGTCGCCGATCGAATCGGCAATGCTCAGCAGCTCGCGCAGTTGCATGTTGCGCAATGGCTGCACGCAGACCGAGGCGGTCTGCGTGGCGATGGCATCGGCATTGCTCTGTGCCATCTGACGCAGGTTGGCCAACTGGCGCTGGGTCAGCAAGGTCACCAGCAACGCCGCCGTGATCAGGGTGGGCACCAACGCGACAAAGGCCAGTCGTTGCATCAGCGACGTACGCTGCCATAGCCGTACAGGCCAGGAGTTGGTCGCGATGTCCATTTGCCCGGTACCTCCCCTGTATCACCCCGCGCGTCGACACGCCGGGGGCGGTTCAGTCGTCCACCGATGCCGCATCCGGGCATCGTGGACGTGGGACAACACTAGCGCGAAACGGGTGAATTGACAGCTGCCGGAGATACTCGCCGGCGCATGTTTCAATCAGGGTGCCGGCTGGCTTGCCGGCGCTTTCGGGTGAGTCGCTCGATCAGCAGCGGCAGCAGAGCGAGCAGGGCGAGCGCGCCCAACGGGAGCAGCACGCCGCGGTGCATGAACAGGGCGATGCCGAAGCTGTCGCTCTGACTCATGGCGTCGCCGAGACCGGCCCCGATGGAGGTTTCGAAGATCAAGGCGACCGTACCGCCGAGCCAGGTCGCGCCGAGGAATAGCCATAGCGGGCAACGCAGCCATGCCAGTGCAATGGTCACGGCGCCGAACGGCACCACCGGCACGAAGCGCAGAAACAGGGTGTAGCTCGCCGGATGACGCTCGAAACCGTGGTGCAGCCGCGCCACGATCGCGGGCGGTTGCCGGCTGCCGGGGCCGAATGCATAGCGGCTGGCCAGATACAGGATCAGCGAACCCAGCAGCAGCCCGGCAGACGAGCACAGCGTGGCATCGACCACGCCGAAAGCGAAACCACCAGCCAGGATCACCACGATGGTGCCGGGAATGCCGGTGGCCACGGTCAACGTCAGCAGCCCGATATAGGCCAGCCGGGTAAGCCACGGGTGTTCGACGATCTGCGCCTGCAACTCGACCTGATGCGCCACCAGTTGCCGCGGACCCAGCTGGTCGAGCGAGCCGGAGGCGAACAACACGATGCCGGCCAGCACCAGCAGGATCAGCGGCAGCGCGGCGCGCCAACGGCTCAATACGGTGTGCCGATGGCGCCGTAGCTGGCCAGTACGGCACGCGCCTGATCGCGCAGGATGTCGCGGCGTACGGCAATGTTGCGGCGTTGCAGCTCGCCGATCCAGTCGGCCGGCAGCGGGCCTTCGTCGAACTCGGTCAGCTCCTCGACGTCCTCGGCGCGTGCGCCGATCAGCAGCTCATCGATACCGGCCCAGATCGTGGCGCCGAAACACTGGCAGCACGGTTGCGCGCTGGTGGCCAGGATGTAGTGGCCGCCCTGCTCGTTGAGCCGGAAGGCCGTCAGGCGTTGCTGCGCCGTCATGTACGCCATCATTTCCGCGTGCGCGACCGAGCAGGTCTGCGGCACCACGCGATTCACGCCGACCGAGATCAACCGCCCCGCCGCATTGAACACCGCGGCGCCGAACGGGCCGCCGTGGCTGCGCTCGACGTTGTGCTTCGACAGCTCGATCGCCAGGCCGACCCGTTCCTCGTCGGTGAGGTAAGCGCGGCTTTCGTCGGCGACTTCACCGATCCATGGCGGCAAGGTGAGGTGGATCTGCAGTGGCAACATGCGGCTTCCTTATGCTCCGGCCTGCGCCGCCCAAGTATCGCGCAAGGTGACCGTACGGTTGAACACCGGCGCCGTGGCGCGATGATCGACGCGATCGGCCACGAAATAGCCCAGCCGCTCGAACTGGAAGCGCTGTTCCGGATCGACATTGGCGGCCGCCGGCTCAAGCCAGGCCTGCACCACGCGTTTGGCTTGCGGATTGACGTAGTCGAGCCAGCTCCTGCCGTCTTCTTCACTGTCCGGCGCGGCCACGCTGAACAGGCGATCATAGAGGCGCACCTCGGTGGCGATCGCGTGCTTCGCGCTGACCCAGTGGATCGTGCCCTTCACCTTGCGGTCCGCGCCCGGCATGCCGTGGCGGGTCTCCGGATCGAGCGTGCAGCGCAGCTCGGTGACCTTGCCGTCGGCGTCCTTGATCACCTGTTCGCACTTGATGATGCCGACGCCGCGCAGGCGCACCTCGCCCTCGGGTTTCAGGCGGTGGAAGCCTTTCGGCGGCACTTCGGCGAAATCGTCCTGCTCGATCCACAGCTCGCGTGCAAACGGCACTTCGCGGGTACCGAAGTTGTCGTTCTTCGGATGGTTCGCGAAGGTCAGCGTTTCCTCGTGGCCTTCCGGCAAATTCGTCAACACCAGCTTCAGCGGGTCGAGCACGGCCATGCGGCGTGCCGCGGTGGCATCTAGGTCTTCGCGGATGCAGCCTTCCAGGATCGCGTAGTCGATCACGCTGTTCTGCTTGCTCACGCCGACGCGCTCGATCAGCAGGCGCAGCCCGGCCGGGGTGAAGCCGCGTCGACGCAGGCCGCGCAGCGTGTTCATGCGCGGATCGTCCCAGCCATCCACGACACTCTCGCTCACCAGCTGTGCCAGCTTGCGCTTGCTGGTGATGCAGTAGCTGAGGTTGAGGCGTGAGAACTCGATCTGGCGCGGCTTGGCCGGCTTCGCTTCCAGGCCGGCGTCGACCACCGACTGCCACAGCTCGGGATGGTTCGGCAGGTCGACCCTGTCGACAAACCAGTCGTACAGCGGTCGATGATCCTCGAACTCCAGCGTGCACAGCGAATGGGTGATGCCTTCCATCGCGTCCGACAGGCAGTGCGCGTAGTCGTACATCGGATAGATCGGCCACGCGTCGCCGGTGTTCTGGTGGGCGATCTTGCGGATGCGGTAGATCGCCGGATCGCGCAGGTTGATGTTGCCGGCGCTCATGTCGATCTTTGCGCGCAGCGTTTTCGCGCCGTCGGCAAATTCGCCCGCGCGCATGCGGCGGAACAGGTCGAGATTTTCTTCCACGCTACGCTCGCGGTATGGCGAGTTGCGACCGGCGGCGGTCAGCGTGCCGCGATACTCGCGCATCTCCTCGGCGTTGAGGTCGTCGACATAGGCCACGCCGTCCTCGATCAGCTTGATCGCCGAACGGTAGAACACCTCGAAATAATCCGACGCATGGCGCAACGAGTGCCACTCGAAGCCGAGCCAGCGCACGTCGTCCTTGATGCCCTCGACGAACTCCGGGTCTTCCTTGCCGGGATTGGTGTCGTCCAGGCGCAGATTGCACCAGCCCTTGAACTCGCCCGCGATGCCGAAGCTCAGGCAGATCGCCTTGGCGTGGCCGATATGCAGGTAGCCGTTCGGCTCCGGCGGAAACCGCGTGTGCACCGCATGATGCTTGCCCGAGGCCAGGTCGTCGCGCACGATCTGCCGGATGAAATCCTGGTGGACGATCGCAGTCGGCGTAACGGTAGCGGCGGCGGGATTTTCAGTCGACATCAGGCAAGACTCACAAGCGGTAGCGGAAACGCCCAAGTTTACCCTGTCATCGCCATCGGGCGCAGGCCGCCGGGCCGCCTTGCCCCGCGGGGCCGTGCGGGCGTAGCGTGCAGGCCATGCACATCATCTATCGAGCCCAAAACCTGTTCGATGCCCATCTGGTCAAGGATGCGCTGGAAGCCGAGAGCATTCCGGCATTCATTGCCGGCGAATACCTCACCGGCGCGGTAGGCCAGTTGCCGGCCATGGATTACATCGCGGTGATGGTGCCCGAATCGAGCCTGGCCACCGCCCAAGGAATCGTAGGCGGGGTCGAGGCCCAACTCAGCGAGGCCCGGCTGGCCATCCAGGACCACGACCTGCCCGATGATCCGCTGACCGTACTCTGCTGAGTCACGCCGGTAATCGCGACACTCTCAAGGAACACTATGCAAGATTTCTCCGCCCTGATTCGTGCCGTCCCGGATTTCCCCACGCCCGGCGTGATGTTCCGCGACGTCACCCCGCTGCTTGCCGATGCTGGCGGCTTCGCACGCTGCATCGACGCGCTGGCCGAGCCATGGCAGGGCAGCAGCGTGCAGGCGGTATGCGGCATCGAGGCGCGTGGCTTCATCTTCGGCGCCGCACTGGCGCAGAAACTGCACGCCGGATTTGTGCCGCTGCGCAAACCCGGCAAGCTGCCGCCGCCGGTGGTGACCGTGGACTATCAGCTGGAATACGGCAGCGATCGATTGGAAGCGCAACGCGATGCGTTGAAGCCCGGTGAGAGGGTGTTGCTCGTCGACGACGTGCTGGCTACTGGCGGCACATTGGCGGCAGCACGAGCGCTGATCGAGCAGCTTGGTGGTGAGCTGGTGGGTGCTGGCGTCGTCATCGAACTGATGGCGTTGCGCGGGCGGGATCGTTGGTTGGGGGGCCAGCAGCTGCACAGCTTGTTGCGTTACTGAGGCCTGGACATCGTGACGATCCCTGAAGTGTTAGTTCATGTGTCTACTATTGATTCGGCCCGCAAACAGTCGCGCGCGATACCCTTCGACTTCGCTGCGCTACGTTCAGGGCGAACGGGGCAAACGCAGTATTTGCGGGCCGAATCAATAACCGCAGGAATTATCGTGGTTGGACGCCATTGTTATTCAGCATTTCTGAGCCTGTATGAGGTATGCCGACGACACCGAGGTGTAACAGCGATCACGGCGTGACGATGTCGAGGCTCTCCACATAGACCAGCTCGCACGCTCCCGCGCCGGTGTCGTCGCGCGTCATCGACGTGTTCCAGTGCCAACCGTCGGCGCGGCTGGCATCGACCAGGAAGCCGTCGATATGGATGATCTGGCCTTGACGCACCTGTTCGAGTTCGCGCTTCACACCGGCGTCGGCGGGGATCATGTGCATGTTCGCGCTGGAGGTTTCGATTTCGCGGCGCGGGATCGGAAATTCCTTCACGTGCCAGTAGTAGAAACGGTCGGATTGAGTGATGTCGATCTTCGCCAGTACGTCGCTGTCGGACATGCGGCCCCAGCCGAGGGCGAGGTCTTCGGGGATCAGTTCGGCGTCGGCACCCCACGAATAATCCTTGCGCGACAGCACGCGGGCGGTGACGTCGAAATGGGCGCGGGTGGTCAGCGTGACGTCGCCATGTTGCAGTTGCGCGCCATGGTCGAGGTCGACCTGCTCGGGCACGTCGGCTGCAAGCACGCCCGGCAGCGGATGCAGCGGGCGGTGGCGCCAGTGCGACATCGCGCCCAGCAGCACCAGCAGCAGGACAGCACCAAGCAGGAGTTTACGCATGCTCAGGCGAAATCCGCCGCGAGCATGCAGCGCTGTTCGGGCGTCAGGGTCACTTCGGCCGGCATCGCGGGCAGGGTCGAGGCGAGCGTGACCGGCGCACCGGCGTTCCAGTCCGCGATCATCGCCGCGTCGAGCTCGAAACGCAGAAAGTGTACGGCCGCAGTTTTTTCGTCGTTACTGCGTTCCATGTCCTCGTCGGCGATTGCGGCGACTGGAGTGTGGCCGAGCACGCTCAGCACGATGGCGTGCTCGATGTGGCGCAGGCGCACCAACTCCAGTTTGCGCTGTTCGACGTCGGGGTACTCGATCAGCAGGGTCGCCTTGAGATTGCCGCCATCGGGGATCAGCGGGTTGTAGGCATCGAGTTCATCCTGGATGCCAGCGCCCTCGAAGATGCGTTCGATGCGCAGCATCTCCTGCACCTGGTATTGCACGCTCAGCCGATCCTCGAAGATCAGCGTGAGGTGTTCGCCGATATGCACGCTGCGCTTCTTCTTGTGCGCGATCACGCGGGTACGGAACTCGCCGCGCTGCTGCGCGTAGGCTTCAAGGGTGAGCAGGTCGGCGCGGGTGAGTTTTTGCATGCTGCATCCAGGATAGTGTCAGCGCGATGCTCGAGTGTGCCTTCGCGGGAATGACGACCATAAAAAGTGACGGCTATGACGTGGCGTCATACGCACTTCAAATACCATAAGCCTTGCGCAGCAGGCTCAGCGGATGTTCCGCCGTCGGCTTGTCGTCGAGGCCATGGGCGATGTGGCCGCCGGCCATCGGGCAGTCGCTGGTGAAGTGGTCGGGGTTGGCTTGCTCGACGCGATTCTCCACCGGCTTGGCCAGCTTGCGCGAGAGCGCATAGGTCGCATGCTTCACGCCGTAGGTGCCGTCGTGGCCGGAGCAGCGCTCGATCGTGATGACTTCGGTGTCCGGCACCAGTTGCAGGATATCACGCGTCTTCGGGCCGATCTTCTGCACGCGCTGGTGACACGGCACCTGCCAGGCGACCTTGCCCAGTGACTGCTTGAAGTCGGTCTGCAGCAGGCGGGCCTTGTGCCGCTCCGCCAAATATTCGAACGGATCGAAGAAGCGCTCGCGCACCAGCGCCACGTCGGCATCGCCGGGAAACATCAGTGGCAGCTCCTGCTTGAACATCAGTACGCAGGACGGAATCGCCGCGGTGAAGTCCCAGCCTTCGCGCGCCATCTTCGCCAGCACCGGGATGTTGCGTTCCTTGTATTTCTTCACCGTCTGCAGGTCGCCGAGTTCAAGCTTGGGCATGCCGCAGCAGCTTTCCTGCTCGACGAGCTTCGTCGGGATCGCGTTGTGCGTCAGTACTGCGGCGAGATCCTCGACCACCACCGGGTCGGAGTGGTCGCAGTAGCAGGTGGCGAAGATGGCAACCTTGCCGCGCGTGCGGCCGGCCGGTGTCGCCGTGCCGCTGCCGTCGAGATCACGCAGGCGCCTGCGTGCGGTGGGCGTGTAGTACTCGGGCACGCGTGCGTCGGCATCGACGCCCATGGTTTTTTCCAGCAGCTTGCGTGCGCCCGGGTTGCGGTTGGCGGCGTTGATCACCTGCACCACTACCGGGATCGAGGCGAGCTTGCCGACCGCGCGGGTGTTCGAGAGGATCATCGCCGACAGCGGCGCACCATGTTCATGGAAGTGCGTAGCCTTGGCGCGCAGCATCAGGTGCGGGAAATCCACGTTCCACGGATGCGGCGGCGTGTACGGACACTTGGTCTGGTAGCACAGGTCGCACAGGTAGCACTGCTCGGTGACCTTGGGATAGTCGGCCTTGTCGACGCCGTCGATCTCCATCGTCTTCGACTCGTCGATCAGGTCGAACAGGGTGGGGAAGGCGTGGCACAGGCTGACGCAGCGGCGGCAGCCGTGGCAGATGTTGAACACGCGCTCCAGCTCGGCGTCGAGCGCCTGCTGGTCCATGAATTCGGGATTGAGCCAGTCCAGCGGGTGCCGGGTGGGGGCGTCGAGATTGCCTTCGCGCTTTTCTTGGATGGGATCGGCCATCGTCATCTCCCCAGAGGCGAGGCAGGGAAGGGACTGGATGCCCTTCCGTCAAAATGAAATCTGGTTGGCGGCGCATCCCTGTAACCGTTCGCCCTGAGCGTAGCGTAGCGAAGTCGAAAGGCTGCCCTTCGACTTCGGCCCTGCGGACCTACGCTCAGGGCGAACGGTTACTGAGGCACGGTGCTGATCAGCAAACGAAAAATGCGCTGACCGTAGTTTTCTCAGCCCATGTCGCCCAGTGCCTTGGTGAAGCGGTTGGCGTGCGAGCGCTCGGCCTTGGCCAGGGTCTCGAACCAGTCGGCGATCTCGTTGAAGCCTTCCGTGCGCGCGGCTTTGGCCATGCCCGGGTACATGTCGGTGTACTCGTGGGTCTCGCCGGCGATGGCGCTTTTCAGATTCAGGTGGGTTTCGCCGAACGGCAGCCCGGTCGCGGGATCACCGACGGCTTCCAGATATTCCAGGTGGCCGTGCGCGTGGCCGGTCTCGCCTTCGGCGGTGGAGCGGAATACCGCGGAGACATCGTTGTAACCCTCGACGTCGGCCTTGGCGGCGAAGTAGAGGTAGCGGCGGTTGGCCATCGATTCGCCGGCAAAGGCGTCTTTCAGGTTCTGCTCGGTCTTGGAGCCTTTCAGGTTGCTCATGACATCACCTCGTGGCGTGTGGCTGGGAGGGAAATGCGAGTCGGCCTTGCGGTCTTGACCCGTCGAGCTTAGCGCCCGGCGGGTCAACGATGAAATTGATCGTCTAGATGGGGCGCATAGCTTGCAGCTATCGGCGGGTGGTCTTGCGCAGCACTGGCGTTGCCGTTTTCGCCGGCGTTGGCGTGGCCGCAGTGTGGGCATCCAGCAGGTCGGCGGGCAGTTGCCGGAAGACTTCGGCCAGCTGCTTGAGGAACCCGGTCATGGCCGAACTCTTGCGCCAGACCATGGCGATGCGCCGGCTCGGCGGATGGCCCTTGAACTCGATCAGGTGCAGTCCCTCGACCGGTGCCACCGGCGGCTTTACCGCCGTCACCGGCAGCAGGGTGATGCCGACGTTCGCCGCCACCATCTGCCGCAGCGTCTCCAGGCTGGTGGCGCGGAAGCCACTGTGTTCGCCAGCGCCGACCATGTGGCAGACCTCGAGCGCCTGATCGCGCAGGCAATGGCCGTCTTCCAGCAACAGCAGGTTCTGGTTGGTCAGGTCGGCCAGTTTCAGCTGACCCTGCTTGTGCGCCAGTGCATGCTCGTCCGAGACTGCCAACAGGAACGGTTCCTCGAACAGGAACTCGCTGTGCAGGCTGTCCTCATGCAGCGGCAGCGCGAGGATGCCGGCATCCAGCTTGCCCTCGCGCAGCAGACGCAGCACCGCCTCGGTTTTTTCCTCGACCAGCAGCAGTTCGAGCCTGGGGAACGCGGCACGCACCAGTGGCAATGCGTGCGGCAGCAGGTACGGGCCCAGCGTGGGGAAAATGCCCAGTCGCACCGTGCCCGATTCCGGGTCGAGCGTGCGTCGGGCCACGCCCCGGATCTGATCGATCTGGTTGAGTACGTCGCGTGCGCGGATCGCGATGTCGCGACCGACTTCGGTCAGCAGCACCTTGCGTGGTGTGCGTTCGACCAGCGGCACGCCGAGCTCGTCCTCCAGCTTCTTGATCTGGGTGGACAGGGTCGGCTGGCTGACGAAGCAGGCCTCGGCGGCGCGCCCGAAATGCCGATGTTCGGCAAGGGCGACCAGATACTGGAGATCACGAAGATTCATGAATCGTCCCGGCTAGTCAATAGACTCACACTATGGCTGGGATGGTAACAATCAATTGGAGCAATACAAGTGCGGGTTCTATGCTGCGTGCACGTTTTGCTCGTGAGACACCCCGCGCGTCGGAGTCCCCTCCCTCTCCCCCGCAGGCGCGCGGGCTTCCCCGGCCGGTGGCGAAGTCAACTTCGTCGCCGGTTTTTTTGTGCCCTGACAATTGCAAGCGGCCATTAACCGGGTCGAAGTGCGTGCTTGGGCCTGGCGCCTGTGCCTTCTGGCACTGGGTCGATGGTCATGGCGGTTCTAGCGTGGGGATTCTCCATCGTCCCAGGGAAATCCCCATGCACCGTCTTGCCCGTCCTTTCATGCTTACCGCGCTCGCTGCCTGTTGTGGCGCGGCGTTTGCCGCCACCGCCGATCAGGCGCCTACTGGTCGGTTGCCGGGTTGGGCGATACCGCAGTCGTACCAGATCGCGTTCAAGGTCGATCCGGCACAGCAGGATTTTTCAGGCACCACCACGATCAAGGTCAAGCTGACCCAGGCATCCGATCACGTGTGGCTGGATGGCGCTGCGCTGAAGGTGTCGAAGGTGGACATCATCGACGCCGCGGGCAAGCTGCACGCCGGCAAATACGTCGAGGCGGACCCGAAGGCCGGTGTAGTGCGGGTGGATTTCGGCAGCACGCTGAAGCCGCAGGATCTGACCCTGAAGTTCGAATACACCGCGCCGCTCAATGCACAGCTGCAGGGCCTGTACAAAGTCACCGCCAAGGGCAAGCCGTACGCGATGACGCAGATGGAGCCGATCAGCGCGCGCTTCGCGTTTCCGAGCTTCGACGAGCCCGGTTTCAAGACCCCGTTCGACATCAGCCTGACCATCCCCAGCGACCAGGTCGGCGTGGCGAATACCCAGCAAGTGAAGGAAGTCGCCGCCGGTAAGGGCTGGAAGACGCTGACCTTCGCGCAGACGCTGCCGCTGCCGACCTATCTGGTCGCGTTCGGCGTCGGCCCGTGGGATGTCGTCAAGGCGCCAGACATCTCGCCCGACGCGTATCGCGCCAAGCCGCTGCCGCTGCGCGGCATCGCCGCCGCGGGCGAAGGGCATCGCATGCAGCACGTGCTGGGCGAAACGCCGAGCATCATCCACGCGCTGGAGAACTACTACGGCTTCGGTTACGCGTGGGACAAGCTCGACCTGCTCGCGGCACCGGATTTCGAGGCCGGCGCAATGGAGAACGCCGGCCTGGTGACGTTCCGCGACTGGCTGCTGCTGATCGACAAGGATTCGCCGGCGCGCAACGTGCAGGGCTCGTTCAACGTCAACGCGCATGAACTGGCGCACCAGTGGACCGGCGACACGGTGACCACCGAGTGGTGGAACGACATCTGGCTCAACGAGGCGTTCGCCACCTGGATGCAGCAGAAAGTCACCATGGAAGTGCATCCGGAATACCGCGCCGACCTTGACCGCGTACGCGGTGCGCAGGGTGCGATGAGCAACGACAGTCTGGTCAGCGCGCGCAGCATCCGCCAGCCGATCACCGGCAACGGCGACATCATGACCGCGTTCGACGGCATCACCTATCAGAAGGGGGCCGGCGTCATCGCCATGTTCGAGAACTACGTGGGCGAGAAGACCTATCAGAAGGGCATGCGCGCGTATATCCAGAAGCAGAAATTCGGCAACGCCACCGCCGACGATCTGGTCTCGGCGATCGCCACTGCCGCCGGCAAGGGCGATGCGTTCAAGCATGCGTTCAAGAGCTTCCTCGACCAGTCCGGCGTGCCGTACATTGCGACCAAACTGGAACAGAAAGACGGCAAGACCGTGCTGCAGCTGAGCCAGGACCGCTACCTGCCGATCGGCAGCACCGGCGACGCGCAGCGCATCTGGGGCGTGCCGGTATGTGTGCGTTATGGCACCGCCGACGGCAGCAAGGTCAGCTGCGAGATGCTCGACAAGGCGACCGGTTCGATGACGCTGGCAGGTGCCAGCAACCCGACCTGGGTGATGCCGAACGCGAACGCCAGCGGCTATTACCGCTTCAGCCTCGGCAAGGACGGCGTGGCTGCGTTGGTCAAGCAGGTCAGCAAGCTCAGCGACGCCGAGCAGCTGGCCTACGCCGACGCCGTCGACGCCAGCTTCCGCCACGGCGACCTGGATGCCGGCGACGTGCTGATCGCGCTGCAGCCGCTGACCGCCTCGAAGATCCGCGAAGTGGCCACCGCGCCGCTCGGCCAGGTCGGCTGGATCTATCGCAACGAAGCCGTCACCGAGGCCCAGCGCGCCCGTCTGGCCGCGTGGGCGAAGGATGCCTATCTGCCGCGTCTGCAGCAGCTCGGCTACCAGCGCAAGGCAGGCGAGCCGGAAGACGACTCGCTGATGCGCAGCACGCTGGCGAGCTCGCTGGCCTTTGGCTTCAAGTTGCCGGAGGTTCGTGCGGCCCTGCTCAAACAGGGTGAGGCGGCGCTCAAGCCGAAGGCTGATGGTCGTCTGGATCTGGCGGCGGCCGATCCGGACCTGCTCGGCGATGCCTTGGGCATGGCAGTGCAGGAACACGGCAAGAGCGCGGTCGATGCGTTGATCGCCGAACTGCCCAAGACCAGCGACCCGGCCTTGCGCAACGGCATCCTCGGTGGTCTGGCCAGCGTGGAAGATCCGGCATTGACCGAGCAGGTGCGCAACTTCGCGCTGACCAAGCCGGTCAAGGTCGGCGAGATGGCCATGTTGCTGCGTGCCGGTCGCGAGACGGAAACCCAGCGCGACGCGATGTGGCAGTGGTTCACCGCGCACTACCAGCAGATCCTCGATCGCACCGGCAGCTTCTCCGGTGGCCGTCTGCCGTCGCTGGCCGCCGGCGGCAGCTGCACCACCGCCGAAGGCGATCGCCTGCAGGCGTTCTTCAAGCCGCGTCTGAAGGATGCCGCCGGCATCGATCGTGGTCTGGCGCAGACCAGCGAGTCGATCCAGCTGTGCAGTGCGCTCAAGGCCAAGCAGGATCCGGCCGCGATCCACTGACGCTGACGCGAGGCTGCACGTGATACCGAACGCCGGGCGGCAACGCCCGGCGTTTTCTATGGCGTGACGATCGTGGCGCGATGACGTTGCGCCAACTGTGCCCGGATGAAGTTCGCGGTGTCGTCCAGCACCGGCGCCTTGCCGCGGAACGGCTGCGACATCGCCAGCAGGATCGCGCTGTGGCCGATGTCCGGATACATCTTCAGTTCGACCGAGTCACCCTCGCGCAGCAATGCTGTGGCCAGCGAGTGTGCATTGCGCGGCCATACCACCTTGTCGATCGTGCCCTGCATCAGCAGCATCGGCGGCTCGTCGCCATCGACGTAGTGCACCGGCTGCGAGTGCAGCTGCGCTTCGTGTGTGCTGCCGAACATGTCGATGAAATCGGCGTCCTTCAGCGGCAGGAAATCGTACGGGCCAGCCAGCCCGATGAAGCCGCCCAGCTGGCGCGGCTGCATGCCGACGGCAGCGAGCCAGTGTGCGTCGGTGGCCAGCAAGGCGCCGATATGCGCGCCGGCCGAGTGGCCCATCACGAAGAGCGAATCAGCATCGCCGCCGTATTCGCCGGCGTGCGCGTGCGTCCATGCGACGGCGCGCGCGGCGTCCTGCATGAAACCATCCAGCTTTACCTTCGGCCACAGCCGGTAGTCGGGAATCACCACCACCAGCCCGCGTTGTGCCAGCGCCTCGCCGGCCCAGCGGTACCACGACCGCTTGCCGGACTTCCAGCTGCCGCCGTAGAAGAACACCACCACCGGTGCATGCCGCGCATCGCGCGGCCGATAGATGTCCAGCGCCAGTTGATGCGTGGAGTCGTATACCACGTCGCGCTGCACCGCCACGTCGGTCTTGCCGGTGGTGCCGTTGAGACTGCGAAACAGTACGGCCTGGCAGCCCGTGAGCAAGCCGCTGCCGAGCAGCAGCAGGATGCTGGCGAGCAGGGTACGTCGTGACGGATGGCGGGTTGGGCGAGTGGCTTCCGTTGGCATGCCTGTTCCTGGGTGGAAATCGATGCGTAGCCTTTAACCCCATCGTCGCGCCGGCTGCGTTGCATGAAAGGTTCGGGCTGTCGTCGCACGTAGATACGTGTCGTTGCCGCCGCAGGATGCAGGCACCGCTGTATGCCTGCCGTGTTCCACCTACACTGTGCCGGCCCCGCGGGCACACAGGGAGAAATGCATGCATCGTCGATCGCCAGGGTTGTTCGGTCTTGGATTGCTGAGCCTGTGGCTGCTTTTCGCCACACCGTTGCCGGCGCAGGATGTGCCGCCGCCGTTGCGTGACTGGCAGGGCTGGGTGCTGCACGATGTGCCGCAGCACGACTGTCCGTTCCTCGCCAACCAGATGCCGGGCGACGGCAGCTATCAATGCGCGTGGCCCGGCCGCCTGAGCCTCGATGCCGGCAAGGACGCCGGCCGTTTCAGCCTGGATGTGCATGTGGACGCGCCAGGTTGGGTGGCGTTGCCGGGCGACGAAAGGAACTGGCCGCAGCAGGTCAGCGCGAACAAGCAGGCGGCCACGGTGCTGCAGCGTGGCGGCGTGCCGATGCTGTGGATGACACCGGGCGATTATGAGTTGAGCGGGACGCTGCCGTGGACTTCGCGTCCTGCACGCCTGCGCGTGCCGGCGATGATCGGGCTGGTCACGCTGAGCGTCGATGGTGCAGCGGTCGCGCGCATCGAACGCAACGGCGATCAGCTCACCCTCGGCGAAGCCGCCGCGGCACAGCGGGCAGCCGATGCGCTGTCGCTGCGCGTCTATCGTCGTCTCGAGGATGGCCTGCCGGCCACGCTGCAGACACGGTTGCAATTCAATGTCACCGGCAGCGCGCGCGAGCAGTTGTTCGGCCCGGTATTGCCGGCGGGTTTTGTGGCGACCGCGCTGACTGGCGATCTGCCGGCTCGACTGGAAAATGATGGCCAGCTGCGCATGCAGCTGCGACCGGGACAATGGATGGTCACGCTCGCCGCACGCAGTGTCGCGCCGTTGGGCAAGGTCGCTCTGAAGCTGCCAGCCACACCGTGGCCACGACAGGAAATCTGGAGCTATGCCGACGATACCGACCTGCGCAGCACCCGCGTCGAAGGCCACGCCACCGATGCGGCGCAGGCCGGTGTGCCATACGACTGGAGCGATCTGCCGGCATACGCGCTGGATGACAACGCCGGTCTGGCGATCGAACAGGGCACGCGTGGCGACGAAGGCGGCAAGGGCGACCAACTGCATCTGCAGCGCGAGCTATGGCTGGATTTCGACGGCGCCGGCCTCAGTGTTGCCGATCATCTCACCGGCGAGTTGCGCCATCACCAGCGGCTGGACGTGGCGGCGCCGTGGCAACTGCAGCGTGCCGCACAGGGCGACGAACCACTGCTGATTACCAAGGGCGCCAACGATCGCAGCGGCGTCGAGCTGCGCGAGCAACAGCTCGACCTCAATGCCGGCCTGCGCCTCGCCAGCTATGGCGGCGCGATCCCGAGCGCAGGCTGGCAGCTGCCGCTGGAAGGCATCCAGGCCACCTTGCACCTGCCTGCGGGCTACCGTTTGCTGGGAGCAGTCGGCGCGGATCGTTCGCCCGATTCATGGATCGGACAATGGAGCCTGCTCGACCTGTTCGTGGTGGCGTTGATTGCGCTGCTGGCCGGCCGTCTGCTCGGCTGGCCGTGGGCGCTGCTGGCGGCCGGCTATCTCGCGCTGGCCCAGCACGAGAATGCCGCACCGCTGTGGACACTCGCCGTCACGCTGGCGCTGGCGTTGCTGCTGCGCGCGCTGCCGGAAGGTCGCCTGTGCTCTGCCACGCGCATCGGTGCCGTTGCCGTTTTCGTGCTGGCGGTGCTGTGGACACTACCGTTCGTCGCGGCGCAATTGCAGTACGCGCTGCATCCGCAACTGGAGGGCGGTAGCCAGAGTCGGATCGTCTCGGCGGATTACGCCCAGCAGGCTGCACAGGAAGAGGCCTATGCGGATGCGCAGGGGAAGATGAAGCAGCGGGTGGCGTCGCCGAAGATCATCGCGCAAATGGCGCCGCCCCCTCCGCCGCCCGCACCACCCGCACCAGCAGCTGACGAGGTGAGTTCGACTGCGCTGCAGACTCCCGATGCGGTGATGCGCGGTGGATCGAGCGCGACGTTGTCTGCCGTCGCCGTTTCAGCTACGAATGTCCAGTATCTGGGTAGCGGATCCGCCGGTGTGCGCAATGAAGTCGACAGCCGCAACGTGACCCAGGCCGGCGCAGGCACACCGCACTGGAATCAAGGCAACGACTACCGGCTCGGCTGGTCCGGTCCGGTGACGGCAGAACAGAGCACGCGGCTGGTGATCGCGCCGGCCTGGTTGGTGCGATTGTTGCGGGTGACCATGGTGGGATTGTTGGCGCTGCTGCTGGCAAAGCTGGTGCTGCTGCTGGCGCCTCTACATGGCCGCTGGCGCGACTGGCGTGGTGGTGGCGTGGTGAGCGCGGCCTTGCTGGCCATCGCATTGCTACCCGCTGGCGCGCGTGCGCAGAACCTGCCCGGCCAGGACCTGCTGAATCAGCTGCGCGACCGGCTGATCGAGGCGCCCAAGTGCGCGCCATCCTGTGCCGCCGTGGCACAGGCGCAACTGCAGGCCAGCGGCGACACGCTCGACGTGGAGCTGGAAGCGCATATCGGCGCTGCAGTCGCACTGCCGTTGCCGCAGGCTGACGAAGCTCTGCAACTGCTCGATGTCGGCATGGACGGCCATGCGAATGCACCGCTCAGCCGTCGCGGCGATCAGCTGTTGTTGCGGCTGGATCGTGGCGTGCACCGGATCAGCCTGCACTATCGCATCGGCGCGACTGACAACGCCAATCTGCGCTTCACGCTGCGCCCCCAGCGCATCGCGTTCAACGGCAACGGTTGGTCGCTGGCTGGCGTCGACAACGGCCGTCCATTGGGCGACAGCATCGCCTTGCAGCGCGTGCGCACGGCCAGCGACGGCAAGGACCTGCCGCCCGTTCAGAACTTTCCGCCATACGTCCGGTTGACCCGCAGTCTGGATCTGGGCCTCGACTGGATCGTCGAGAACACGGTCGAGCGCATCGCCCCGGAGGAGGGCGGCTTCAGTGTCACCTTGCCGTTGCTGCCCGGTGAGCATCCGCTGGGTGACGACGTGCTGGTGAAAAACGGTCGCATCAGCATTACCTTCAACGCGAACAGCGGAGCGGTGCGTTGGACCAGCCGGCTCGATCATTCAACGAGGCTGGCGCTCGAAGCGCCGGCGCTGGGCGAACGCGCCGAGGTCTGGGAGATCCATGTCGCGCCGATGTGGCATGTCGATGCCAAGGGCGTGCCGACCAGCACCAGCGACGACGGCCTGCTTTACCAGCCGCTGCCGGGCGAGAGCCTGCAGCTTGCCTTCAGTCAACCGGTAGCGGTGGCGGGTGACAGTCTGGCCTTCGATGGCGTGCAGCTGACCAGTACGGCGGGTGAGCGTGCGAGCGAGACCACGCTGAGCCTGCGCGCGCGCAGCACGCGCGGCGGCGAGCATGCGATCGATCTGCCGGTTGGTGCCGAATTGCTGGAAGCGCAGCGCGACAATCAGCCCATCAACCTCCCCGTACGCGACGGCAAACTCAGCTTGCCACTGTTGCCCGGCGCGCACGATTACACGCTTCGCCTGCGCGAACCACATGGCGTTGCCGCGCGCATGCGCACACCGACGTTCGCCATGCATGCACCGGTGGCGAATATCAACCTTGCGCTGCAGCTGCCGCAGGATCGCTGGGTGCTGTGGACGTGGGGGCCGACGGTCGGGCCGGCGGTGCTGTACTGGTCGCAACTGGTCGTGCTGCTGCTGGCGGCGTGGTTGCTGGCGCGCTTTGCGCCGACACCGTTGCGCTTCCATCAGTGGCTGCTGCTCGGGCTGGGCTTCTCCGCGTTCGCCTGGAGTGCCTATGCACTGGTGGTGCTGTGGCTGATCCTGCTCGGTCTGCGTGTGCGTGGTGCGCCAGCGGAACGCCTGACCCCGACGACATTCAATCTGCTGCAATTCGGCCTCGCCGCACTCACGCTGGTAGCGCTGACCGTGTTGATCAGCGCGGTACCGAAGGGTTTGCTCGGCTTGCCCGACATGCATGTGGCGGGCAACGATTCCAGCGCCTGGAGTCTGCACTGGTTTGCCGATCAGAGTGCCAATGCACTGCCGAGTGGTGGCGTGTTCAGCGTTTCGCTGTGGGTCTACAAGCTGGCCATGCTGGCGTGGGCGCTGTGGCTGGCCAACGCGTTGATCGGCTGGCTGCGCTGGGCATTCGAGGCGTGGACGCGAGGCGGTTACTGGCGCAAGCGCGAACCGAAATCCGGCGTGATACCGCCGCAGTTGCCGCCAGCCACGCCCGAGCCGCCACAGCATGCCTGATGTCCGCCACATGCTGGCCGCGGCCACTCAGCAGCTCGGTGAGCGTCTCGATGCCGAGCTGCTGCTGTTGCACGTCGTGCATAAACCGCGCAGCTGGTTGTTCACGCATGCCGATGACGTGCTGGACATGGACGTCCAGTCGGCTTACACGAACCTGATCGGCCGCCGTGCGGCTGGCGAGCCGGTGGCTTATATCACCGGTCAGCGCGGCTTCTGGTCGCTGGATCTGGAAGTGACTCCGGCCACGCTGATTCCGCGCCCGGAAACCGAATTGCTGGTCGAACTGGCACTGCAACGCCTGCCGGCGGATGCCGCCTGCAGCGTGGCCGACCTCGGCACCGGCAGCGGCGCGATCGCGCTGGCGATTGCACGCGAGCGCCCGCATGCGCAGGTGGTGGCCACCGACGCCAGTGTCGATGCGCTGGCCGTCGCGCAGCGCAATGCGCAACGTCACGCCATCGGCAATGTTGCCTTCGCGCACGGCGACTGGCTGGCGCCGCTGGTCGATCGGCGCTTCGACCTGATCGTTTCCAATCCGCCGTACATCGAGGCCGCCGACCCGCACCTGGGGCTGGGTGATCTGCGCTTCGAGCCGACCAGCGCGCTGGCCTCAGGCGCCGATGGCCTCGACGATATCCGCCGCATCGTGCATGACGCGCGTGCGCACCTGCACCCCGGTGGGTGGCTGCTGTTCGAGCATGGCTGGAACCAGGGCGATGCTGCTCGTGCGTTGCTGCACGATGCGGGTTATGTCGAGGTATTCACGGCCCCGGATCTGGAGCAGCGCGATCGCATCAGTGGCGGCCGTCGCTGAGCTCTCAAGCGATAACGCCCCGCGCAAGGCGGGGCGTTCGTGCCCGGAACCAGGCGTCGGCTTCAGCCTGCGCTGGCCAGGCTCGTGGCACTCAGTTGCGGAAAGCGCGCATGGATGGCGTTGCGGATGCCGGGCAGGTCGAGGCCAGCCATCGTCAACACTTCCTCGCGGCTGCCATGCTCCAGATAGACGTCTGGAAGGCCGAGGTGCAGGATCGGCAAGGTGATGCCGTGCGCGGCCAGGCATTCGGCCACCGCGGAACCGGCGCCACCGGCGATCGCGTTGTCTTCCAGGGTGACGAAGGCGTCGTGGGTTTTTGCCAGCTCCACGATCAACGCCTCATCCAGTGGTTTGACGAAGCGCATGTTGACCAGGGTCGCGTCGATCTCGGCGGCGACCGTGGCGGCCGGCGCCAGCATCGTGCCGAAGCTGAGCAGGGCGAGGCCGCGGCCGCGCCGGCGCAGCTCGGCCTTGCCGATCGGCAAGGTGTCGAGTTCCTGATGAATCGCGGCGCCGGGGCCGCTGCCGCGCGGATAACGCACCGCGGCGGGGCCGTGGTACTGGAAGCCGGTGCTCAGCATCATGCGGCATTCGTTCTCGTCGGCCGGTGCCATGATCAGCATGTTCGGCAGGCAGCGCAGGAAGGTGAGGTCGAAACTGCCGGAATGGGTGGCGCCATCCGGACCGACCACGCCGGCGCGGTCGATGGCGAAGGTCACGTCGAGATTCTGCAGCGCCACGTCGTGGATCGCCTGATCGTAGGCGCGCTGCAGGAACGTCGAATAGATCGCCACAACAGGTTTCGCGCCTTCGCAGGCCATGCCGGCGGCCAGCGTCACCGCGTGCTGCTCGGCGATCGCCACGTCGAAATAGCGCTGCGGGTATTCCTTCGAAAAACGCACCAGACCGGAGCCTTCGCGCATCGCCGGGGTGATCGCCAGCAGGCGTTCGTCGGCAGCGGCCTGGTCGCACAGCCAGTTGCCGAAGATGTCGGTATAGGTGGGTTTGGCCGGCGCGCTCTTCTTCACCAGGCCGGCCTGCGGATCGAACGGGCCGACTGCGTGGTACTCGATCTGCGCCTGTTCGGCCGGGGCGTAGCCCTTGCCCTTGGTGGTGATCACATGCAGCAACTGCGGGCCGGGCAGGTGCTTCACCGTGCGCAGCGCCTGCAGCAGTTGCGGAATGTTGTGGCCGTCGATCGGACCGGTGTAGTGGAAGCCGAGTTCCTCGAACAGCGTGCTCGGCACGAACATGCCTTTGGCGTGTTCCTCCCAGCGCTTGAAGAAACGGCCCATGAGCGATTGCTTCGGGATCGCTCGCTTGGCCCGTTCGCGCCATTCGTTGAGGCGACGGCTGGCCATGGCGCGGGCCATCATCTTGGTCATCGCCCCGACGTTCTCGCTGATCGACATGCCGTTGTCGTTGAACACCACCAGCATGTTCGGCTCGACATCGCCACCATGATTGAGCGCTTCGAACGCCATGCCGGCGGTCATCGCGCCATCGCCGATCACCGCCACGACCTTGCGCTGGTCACCCTTGCGCTGCGCGGCGATCGCCATGCCCAGCGCGGCCGAGATCGAGGTGGACGAATGGCCGACGCCGAAGGTGTCGTACTCGCTTTCCTCGCGGCGCGGGAATGGCGCCAGGCCATCTTTCTTCTTGATCGAGGTGATGCGCTCGCGCCGACCGGTGAGGATCTTGTGCGGATAGCACTGGTGGCCGACGTCCCATACCAGCCGGTCGTTCGGCGTATCGAACTCATGGTGCAGCGCCACGGTCAGCTCGACCACGCCCAAGCCCGCGCCGAAGTGGCCACCGGAGCTGGCCACGGCTTCGATCAGGTACTGGCGCAGCTCGTCGGCAACGGTGGGCAGCTCGTCGTCGGGAACGCGGCGCAGGTCGGCTGGCGTCTCGATCGGAGCCAGATGGGGGTAGTGGGAAAGGTCGTTCATCTGCGTATTGTTGGCCCAGCGACGGGGCGGGGCAAGGGCGGGCATGTGAACAAACCGGGCGCTGCGAGCCGGTTGGGGCCTGCACATGCCGAAGACATCAGGCGCGAGACGCTTTGGCTATTCCCTCAATACAAGGCTTTCTGATGAACTCGCCGTCGATCTTTCGCCGTTTTGCCGAGGCCACCGCGCGCGGTACCGGCAAGCCTTCGGCGTTTCTGCTTGCCACGCTGGTGGTGCTGGTATGGGCCGCGACCGGACCGATGTTCCATTTCGGCGATACCTGGCAACTGATCATCAACACCGGCACCACCATTGTCACGTTCCTGATGGTGTTCCTGATCCAGAACAGCCAGAACCGGGATACGGCTGCGCTGCAGATCAAGCTGAACGAGCTGATCCGGGCAACCAACGCGAACAACGCGCTGCTCAACCTGGACGAGCTGGATGAGGAGGCCCTCGATCGCATCCGCGGCTACTACAGAACCATGGCCAAAAGCCGCGGCGAGGCAATGGGCAAGCTGGAAAACGTGTTGCGCGAGCTGCGCGAATCCGGTGCAACCATGCCCGAGGCAGATCAGAGCGGCGCTGTTGCGCAAACGGGTGCGACCACCTCAGGCTGAGCCCGCGCGAGCCGGTTCAGGCCGCCGTGGGCATGGCGGTGGCCCGCCGATCGCGCGGCAGCCGGCTGACCAGAAATTCCATCTGATCGGCAAGGATATTGCGGTTGGACAGGATCAGGTGTTCGACCCAGCTCGGTCGGTATGGCACGGCCAGCAGCGGCATGTTGGCCTGTTGCGGGGTGCGGTTGCTCTTTCTCAGGTTGCAGGCGAGGCAGGCGCTGACCACGTTCTCCCACTCGTCCTTGCCATGCTTGGAAATCGGCAGCACATGGTCGCGGGTCAGTTCACCGCGGGTGAAGTGCTCGCCGCAGTACAGGCAGATATGACGGTCGCGGGCGAACAGCGCAGTGTTGGTGAGCGCCGGGGCCGGATCGATCGCGTGCTCCCGGCAATGGCCGGTGCTGGCGATGATCGGGTGCAGCTGCATCGTGCTCTGCACGCCGAGCAGGCGATTGTGGCCGCCATGCACGGTCAGGCAGGGATCGCCCAGCGTCCAGGCAACGGCGTCGCGGACATACAGGCAAACCGCCTCCTGCCAGCTGATCCAGTCGAGGATGCGGCCGGCGGCGTCCAGCGACAACACTCGGGTCGCGTTGAGATCGGCCCGACTTGGCACTTCCATCAGCATGTAAATCGTCCTTCAGCCAGGGCTTCGAAAGATCGTTTCGGCAATGCAAAATGCTTGTCTGGGGCCAGCATAGAACAATTTCATTGCAATCCGCATGCAATACAGGTTAGGGCTATCGGCAGGGCAGTCGCTGCCGCCGGGAAGCACTGATATGATTGCCAGTCAACACAGACCTGACGCCGGGTTTGGTAGGGGCGCTTCGGTGGTGACCCGGCACGGCGGGGGCAGAGGTAAGTAACGTGGCTGAAGTTCTTTTCTACGAGCACCCGGTGCCGCTCAACCGCACTGAACACAAGGACCTGCGCCTGAAGGGCGTGCCGAACGTGAAGTTCGCGATGAACGCGCATTCGGTGCCGCTGACCGGTGTGGAATTCGGCATCGCCGCGCGCGATCTGCTGATCGTGTTTGGCGGCACGTCCATGGCCGAAGCTGGTCCGATGGCCATGCTGGGCCTGCGCCAGAACGAAAACCTGTATGTCGATGCCGACGGTCATTGGGCGTCGGATACCTATATCCCGGCTTTCGTGCGTCGCTATCCGTTCGTGCTGGCCGAGAAGCCGGCCGGGCAGGAAGGCGATGACTTCACCGTGTTCCTCGACGAGCGCTACGAAGGCTTCAACGCCAGCGAAGGCGAGCGTCTGTTCATGGAAGACGGCAGCGACAGCGAGATGCTGACCAAGGCCGTGGGCTTCCTCGGCGAATTCCAGCAGAACATCGTGCGCACCAAGTGGTTCATGGAACAGCTGCACAAGCATGACCTGCTGGAGCCGCGCAACGTCCGGCTGCAGAAGGACGGCGCGGACGGCCAGGAAGGCAGGGCGATCAATCTCAATGGCCTGTTCGTGGTCAGTGAAGAGAAGCTGCGCGCGCTGGACGAGAAGGTCACCCACGAGCTCCTGCGTGAAGGCGTGCTCGGCTGGATCTACGCGCACCTGCTGTCGCTGGCCAACATCGACCGTCTGGCCCAGCGCCTGAACGTGCGCGAGCAGGCTGAAGCCGCTGCGGGCGCCAGCAAGAACTGATCGATCGTCGATCGCGACACAATCACGAAGAAGCCGCCCTCGGGCGGCTTCTTTCGTTTACGGATCGGGGCGTCCTCAATGCACCGGTTTGGCCAGCCTGAGCAGATCCGGCGCGTAGCCGGTCGCCTCGTACAGCGCCCGCGCACGTGCGTTGCCGGGAAACACCGCCAGCGTCACCAGCTGGCAATGGTGTTCGCGCGCCCAGTCCTCGGCATGCGCCAGCAGCGCCTGGCCGACACCGTTGCCCTCGTGTTTCGGTGCCACCGCCAGATCGGAAATATGGCAATTGCTGCGCCCGGTGAAGAAGTCCGCAGTGCGCTGCAAGTGGATGAAGCCGACCCGTTCGCCATCGGCGTCTTCGGCCACGAACAGATAGCTGTTCGCAGGTTGATCCTCCAGATGCCGTAGCAAGTCGTTGCGGATGCCTTCAATGCATTCGTGCCGGCGCCGCCACGGCGGCAGGGTGAAATCCACGAAGCGCGGCACCAGCGAGAGGACGAAATCGTCGTCGTCTTCGGCCAGACGAATCAGCAGGGATGTGTCAGTCATGGGGATCGATGACGGGGTGGGGATAACGTTGCCGTTTCTACACCTTGCGCGACGGCGGCGGAAGTCCCGACCGGCGGGCCGTGGCGTATGGGCGCCATGCCGGCCGATGCGCCGAGGCGTGTATATTTTGAGGAATGCGCCAGCTGTCAGGGCGTGCTGCATGCGTTCCGGATTACCGCAAGCCACCACGCAAGGAATTCGCCCGTGCCGACCACCACCCGCCGCATCCACATCCAGCCCAGCGACGACAACGTGCTCGTGCAGGGCATGCGCGATATCCAGAGTCAGCTGAAACTGCCGCTGGCGTTTCCGCCGGGTGTCGAGGCTGCCGCCGCGCAGGCCGCCGCCCATCCACGGCTGCCGGAGCTGGATCGCACCGACATCGCGCTGATCACGATCGATCCGCCGGAGTCGATGGACCTGGACCAGGCGATGTACGTCGAGCGTACCGACAGCGGTCACCGGGTGTACTACGCGATTGCCGACGTTGCCGCGTTCGTCACTGCCGGCGATCCCGTCGACCTCGAAGCGAACCGCCGCGGCGAGACGCTGTACGGCGCGGACGCCAAGATCCCGCTGCATCCCAAGGTGCTGTCCGAAGGTGCCACCTCGCTGCTGCCCGGTCAGTTGCGACCTGCCTTGCTGTGGACGATCGAACTGGACAAGACCGGTGAGATCGCCGGCATCGACGTGCGGCGTGCCCGCGTCAGCAGCCGTGCCAAGCTCAACTATGCCGGCGTGCAGCAGCAGATCGACGCCGGCACCGCCGATCCGATGTGGGCCGTGTTGCGCGAAATCGGCGAGCTGCGCAAGCAGCGCGAGCAGGCGCGTGGCGGCATCAGCCTACCGCTGCCGGAGCAGGAAATCGACGTGGTCGATGGCCAGTGGACGCTGGCATTCCGCGCGCGCCTGGCGGTCGAGGACTGGAACGAGCAGATCTCGCTGCTGACCGGCATGGCCGCGGCGCAGCTGATGGTGCAGGCCAGGGTCGGCTTGCTGCGTACCTTGCCGGCACCCGAACCGCAATCGCTGCAGCGCCTGCACATCACGGCGAGGGCGCTCGGCATCGACTGGCCGGAGGCCTTGAGCTATCCCGAATTCATCCGCACGCTCGACCCATCGAGGGACACCCATGTCGCGATGCTGACGGCATGCACCACGGTGCTGCGCGGCGCCGGCTATACGGCATTCAATGGCGAACTGCCGACACAGCCGATGCAGTGGGCGGTGGCCGCGGAATACACCCACGCCACCGCACCATTGCGCCGGCTGGTCGACCGCTACACCGGCGAAGTCTGCGTGGCGCTGTGCGCGAAACAAGCGGTGCCCGACTGGGCGCTCGCCGCGTTGCCCGGTCTGCCCGCGACGATGCAGGCCTCCGGCCATCGCGCCAGCCAGTACCAGAAAGCCGTGCTCGACCTGGCCGAAGCCGCGGCGCTGGCGCCGCGCTTGGGCGAAACCTTCGATGGCTCGATCGTCGAAGTCGCCGCCAACGCACCCACCAAGGGTGTGGTCATCGTGCGCGATCCCGCGATCGAAGCCAGCGTGTCGAGTACCGCCAGCCTGCCGCTCGGCGCCGACGTCAGGGTCAAGCTGGTCGAGGCCGATCCGGTCAAGCGCAGCACGCGTTTCGAGCTGGCCGGATGACCGGTATGCACACGGCGATCAGCGAAGTCCCGTGCGGATCGCCTTCGAGAAATCGTCGCCGGGTGCCGTGTTTCTCGCCCGGTCGGTAATATGCCCACGCTGACGCAACTGTTCGATCGGGACGCTGCGATCCACTGCGCCAACCTTGTACAGGTATTCGGGCAGGTAACCGGTCAACAACAGGCGCACGTCCCACGGCAATCCCGAGTCGATCTGTCGGGCCATGCGATAGACGATCGTCGTGCAGTTCGAGGTGATCGTGTTGTAGAACGCCGGCGTATCGGACAGCGTGTTCGCCGCCTGCACGTAGGAGAGGAACAGCGCGCGCATGGCCGGTTTGTCCATGCGCAGCGGGTAGAGGTAATCGTCCTCGCCACGCACGTTGGTGCGCACACGGATGATGTCGTGCTCGTCGGCGGCGACCAGGATCGTTTCGAACTGACGGAAGAACCCGCCGATCGACGAGTACTGCTCGCCGCGCTTCTTGCGGATCTCCACCGAGAACACCACGTGGCTGCCGTCGTCGAAGCCGAACGAGATCATCGCGTGCGCGATCGCCTTGCTGCCCCAGTACGACAGCACCGCGTCGGCCGAGACCAGCCGGTCCAGGTCGTAATGGCGTATTTCCCAGCGCGCATCGTAGTCGGTGTCGCTGCGCCAGTTGAAGTCGCGCACGTTGTCGAGCGTGACCGCGTTGCCTTGCACCGTGCCGGTCAGCAGGCGGGCGACATCGTCCGACCATACCCGGTTGTTCGACGGCGCGATGCTCGACCACCAGATCAGCAGCGCCGCGTACATCACCACGTAGATGCCCAGCGGCAGCCAGCTGCGCCGGCTGATCGCGAACTCGGCAAGTGCGATCACGGCGAGCGTCCAGGCCGCGCTGCCCAGCGTTCGCGCCACCGCACCACCCGGCAGCTGATACCAGAGCGCGAGCGCACCCCACGCACCCGACAGCACCGTGACCAGCGCGATCGCCACGAACAGCACGGCCCGGCCCATCATCCACAGTTTCTTCGCCATCTCGTTCCCGCGACATCGACCGTCGTCGCAAGCGTGCGGCTTTGGCTGCGGGAAGACAATGCATGATCCGGCGCAGGGCAGCCCTTTGCCGCGGTTATCCGATAGCTACAATTCCCTCGCCACCTGCCGAATGGACAATAGCAGCATGCGTAGCGGAACCCGGATGTGGATCGTGCGATGCAGTGCCCTTGCCATGCTGCTTTCCCTCAGCGCGTGCGCGATGGTCGGGGTCAGCCAGAGCAAGCCGCACGACTATGTCGCCGAGCGGCGCGCCGACGTGCTCGGCAGCGGTCGCCTCAGCGACGGCACGGTGCAGGCACTCAACGTCGTTGCGCTGGCCACCGATGCCTGCACGCGCGCGTTCGCGGATTGCACGGATACCGTCACCCGTTCACCCGGACTGACCGACGAGCAGCGGCTTTCGACGTTGTCCGAATTGTGGATGGACAGGGCGATGAAGACCGACCGCGCCAGGCCCGGCACGCCGATGGACGACGCGACGCTCGATGCGTACCTGCAATCCGCGCGTTATGCCTACGCCTATCTTTTCTACACCGCGCGCCAGCCGTCCGAACGGCCCTTCGAGTTGCGCCAGGTGCAGGTAATCGGCTTCTACAACTTTGCCGTGCAGCGTGCGGTAGCGCGCTTCTTTCATGCATTGCCGCAACTTGGCGCGCAGTGGACGCAGACCTCGCTGGCCGGCTGGACTGTGCTGCGGCCGCAGACCGACCTGCGCCTGGCCGGCGACGCGCGCGTGCCGACGGAGCTCCTTCCCGCCTCGGACCTGCGCTTCAACGGCCTGCGCAACATCTACCAGCGCGACGGCTTCGGCTCGGATTTCGTCGCCGTCGCACCACCGGCACCGGCCGTCGCGGAAGTGCCCTGGCGCAATCCCCGCTACATGTCGATGACCGGGGCACTGGTGTTCGACGGCAACACGCTGGCCGACGTGCTGGCCACCAGGCAGGTGCAGCTGCTGGCGCGCGATCCCTATCGCGACTACAACATCACCATTGGCGGCCGCGTGGTACCGCTCGGCGCCAACTTCACTGCCGCCTATGGCGTTTGGCTGGCGCGTTCCGGTTTCGCCAGCCAGTCGATCCGCTCGCTGCTGGGCCGCGAAGGCGGCATCACCACGCCGCGCGTGCTGCTGATGCAGCCGTACGATCCCGATCGCCTCACCGTAGTCATGCTGCATGGACTGGCCAGCAGCCCGGAGGCGTGGATCAACGTGGCGAACGAAGTCATGGGCGACGAGAATCTGCGCCGCAACTACCAGGTGTGGGAGGTCTACTACCCGACCAACGCGCCCGTGGCGGTGAATCTCGCGCAGATCCGCAAGGCGCTCGACGCGACGCTGCAGCACTTCGATCCCTCCGGTCGTGCGCGCGCCTCGCAGAACATGGTGCTGGTCGGCCACAGCATGGGCGGCGTCATCGCGCGGCTGCTGGTGTCGTCCAGCGGCGACAAGCTGTGGGATATCGTGCCTGTGCGCGCCAACCTTTCGCCGGAGAAGCGCGCACGGGTGCGCAAGCGTCTCGCACCATATCTTCAGTTCACGCCGATGCCGCAGGTTACCCGCGCCGTGTTCCTTGCCTCGCCGCATCGCGGTACGCCCTACGCGCAGCATCGCATCGCACGCTGGATCGGCAACCTGATCCGCCTGCCGGTCAACGTGCTCAAGGAAATGGCCAGCCTGTCCGACTTGCTGACGGGCGAAGGTTCCGGCACGACCACGCCGCTGCGCATACCCAACAGCATCGACAACCTCAGCGACACCGATCCCTTCATCGTCGCTGCATCCAACCTGCCGATCTCGCCGCGCGTGCGTTATCACACCATCGTCGGCGTCTACAAATCCACCGGCCCGCTCGCCACCAGCAGCGACGGCGTCGTGCCATACCAGAGCGCGCACCTCGACGGTGCCGACTCCGAACTCGCCATCCCGTCATGGCACAGCGTGCAGGAAACCCCGGCGGCGATCCTGGAAGTGCGCAGGATTCTCACGCTGCATGCGAAGGTGGTGCAGGCAGCGAAGCCGTAGCCACACGGCTGCACCTATTCGTATATCTCGGAAATCGTCATCGACGCGGTGAACCAGGCAATGGCGATCGCGAAGGAACAACGTCCGAACTGATCTTCGCCGTGCTCCCTCCCCTGCGACCGAAGGAGGTCCCTTTACGGGGCACGGCAGGGGAGGGTTAGGTAGGGGTTCTCTTGATTCGATCTTTCAGGTCAAAAGCGAACCCCTTCCCGACCTCCCCCTGCAAGCAGGAGGAGCAAAACGGCTTAGCCGCCCACCACCGGCAATGCAATGAAGCTCGCCTGCGCCGGTGCGTGATACACGCGCTGCGTGGCTTTCACGTAATCCGCCGGCTTGGCCAGGAAGATGTTCGGCACAAAGGTCTGCGGGTTGCGGTCGTACAGCGGGAACCAGCTGGATTGCACCTGCACCATGATGCGATGGCCGGGCAGGAAGACGTGGTTCGCCGCGGGCAGGGCGAAGCGGTAGGGTAGTGGCTGGTTGGCGGCGATCGGCCTGCCTTCGGCGAAGCCTTCGCGGTAGCGGCCGCGGAAGATGTCCATCGCCACGGCAAGCTGGTAGCCGCCCATTTCCGGTTGATCGGCGACCTGGTCGGGATAGACGTCGATCAGCTTGACCACCCAGTCGCTGTCGCTGCCGCTGGTGGAGGCGACCAGGTTCACTTCGGGTACGCCGCTGATCTTCAGTGGCGCGGTGAGTACGTCGGAGACATAGCTCAGCACGTCGGTGCGGCCGGAGGCTTCGCGCTGGTCGTCGACCAGCCACTGCGACCAGGTCTGGCCGGGGTCGTAGCCCATCGGCTGGATCGGCCGGGCACGGTACGGTACCGGGTGCGCGGGATCGGATACGTATTCGTCATAGTCGGCGCCAGCAGCAGGCGCGGTGAAGCCAAGCTTGCTGCCGGCTTCCAGGTACAACGCGCGGCTCTTGGTCGGGCAGCCATCGCTGCAGGCCAGCGGCCAGCGATCCAGCCGCTGCCATTGGTTGGTGCCGGTCTGGTACGCGGTGACCGCAGCGAGGTCGGCCTTGGGTGCGCCGTCCTTGAGGTATTGCGCAAGGTACGGGCGCAGGATGTGTTCACGGAAATACTGGGCGGTGTCGCTGCCGAACCGGATCGCGCCGAGCGAGCTGCCTTCGTCGATCTCCTGGCCGTGGTGCCACGGGCCCATCACCAGCCTGACCATGTTGCCGCTGCTGTCCTTCGGCTTGATCGCGCGATACACGGCCAGCGCGCCGTAGCTGTCTTCCTGGTCCCACAGGCTGTGCACCAGCATCACCGGCACTTTCAGCGGCTGCGCGGCGAGCAGCTTGTCCACCGCCTGCTCGCTCCAGAAACTGTCGTAGGCGGGGTGCGCCAGCATCTTGTTCCAGAAGCCGAGCTGCTCCATGCCGTAGGCGTGGGCCAGCGCGCCGGCGGAACCGTAGTGCATGAACAGGTCGTACTCGTCGTGATAGTTCGTCCACCACTTGATGGAGTTGTCGCGGCTGGCGGTCTGCTCGTAGACGTAGCTGAGGTTCTGCTGGCGGAACGCGCCGTTGTGGAACCAGTCGTCGCCCATCCAGCCGTCGACCATCGGGTTCATCGGCACCGATACCTTCAGCGCGGGATGCGGATTGACCAGCGCCATCAGCGGCTCGAAGCCGTCGTAGGAAATGCCCAGCGTGCCAACCTTGCCGTTCGACTCGGGGATGTTCTTCACCAGCCAGTCGATGGTGTCGTACGTGTCGGTGGCATCGTCCACCGGGGTCGGATTCAACGGCCCGTGCACCGGCCGGTTCATCACGTAGTCGCCTTCGGAACCGTACTTGCCGCGCACGTCCTGCACCACGCGGATGTAGCCGTCCTCGACGATGACGTCGGTGGCGTTGTCATAGCCCTGCAGCATCGGGCCGAGGTGGCCGCTCATGGTGTGCGTGGTCAGCGCCTTGGCGTCGTATGGCGTGCGGGTGAGCAGGATGCCGGCGTGGCTGGCGTCTTTCGGGATCAGGATGATCGTGTGCAGCTTCACGCCGTCGCGCATCGGGATCATCACGTCGCGCGACACGTAGTCGTGGTCGGCGGTGGCCGGCACGAACCTGGCCGGGGTCTCGCTGGGGTAGTTCGGGTACTTCGCCTGCGGTGTGTCGGCGGCTTGCAGCGCGCCGCTCAAAGTGAACAGCAGGGCGAACAGTGCGGGCCGCAGCCCGGCAGCGAGTCGACTCGAATGCATCATGATTCCCCGGACGAACAAGACGGCCTAGCGTACCCGCAATGATGATCCAGGTGAGACATTGGCCGAGTTGGCAAGCCTGTTGCATTGGCGATGGCATGAGCGAACAAGCCTACGACATCTCCCATCTGCTTGAGTCCGAACCGGTCAGGGTCGCTGCGCCGGATTTGCGGATAGCCAAGGCGCCGCCAGCGGTACCGCCCCGGTTGAGTGTCGCTGCCGCGCAGGAGGCGCTGGCGCGGGAACTGTTGCAGGCCGCCGATGCGCATGAGGCGTTGATCCAGCAGTACCTGCGGATGACTGACACTGGGTGTCGGGATACATACGGGCGGTGAGGCGCGGGTGGTGTGACAAGGCTGTCACACCTGAGCCAAAGGTGACCCACTTCGGCACATCGTGCTGACGTCAATCGACGGCGATGCTTCCGGTTGTGCTTGCCGGTCACCGAAACCCTGTCTCGAAAAACTCTCCAAGATCGTCATCCCGGCTTTCGCAGGGATGACGGCTTGAAGCAATGTTGTTGAGCTTGAGCCAAGGCTGACGAGCCTGATGCAGGCTTGTCTGAGCGGGCCTGTGTGGCTGGAAAATAGGAAGCCCGGCGTGCCGGGCTTCCTATGGGTATGTCGACCGACGCCTCAGGCAATTGCCGGCAGCGTATCCACACCGGCCTCGATGGCCGCCTGATGGGTCAGGCAACGCGGCAGGATGCGAGCGAAATAGAACTTCGCGGTGTCATGCTTGGCTTGCTTGAACGCGGCCGACTGCGTGCCGGTAGTGGCAGCCGCCAGGCTGCGCGCCCACATGTAGGCGAGTGCGACATAGCCGGAGTAGTACAGGTAGTCGACGGCGGCGGCGCCGAGTTCTTCCGGATTCGCCTGCACGCGCGCGGCGAGCTTCAGGGTGAGGTCGCTCCAGCTCCGGGTGGCGATGGCGAGCGGAGCGATGTACGGGCGCAGCGCTTCGTCGGCGCTGTGCTGCTGGCAGAACGCGCTGATCTCCTCGAGGAAATGCTTGAAGCCCACACCTTGCAGCTGGAGGATCTTGCGGCCCAGCAGGTCGGCGGCCTGGATGCCGGTGGTGCCTTCGTACAAGGTGATGATGCGGGCGTCGCGCACGAACTGTTCCATGCCGTTCTCGGCAATGTAGCCGTGACCGCCGTAGATCTGCAGCGCTTCCTTGGTGCTTTCCTGCGCCAGTTCGGTGACCACGCCCTTGGCGATCGGGATCAGGAACGCGACCAGTTCGCCGGCGGCCTTGCGCGCGGCCTCGTCATTGCTGCGCGATTCGATGTCGGTCTGCAGCGCGGTGTACAGCAGCAGCGCACGTGAGCCTTCGACGAACGCGCGCTGGGTCAGCAGCATACGCCGCACGTCCGGCTGCACCAGCAGGTTATCGGCCGGCTTGTCGGGGAACTTCGGGCCGGACAGCGAGCGCGATTGCAGCCTCTCGCGCGCGTAGTTGAGGCTGTTCTGCAGCGCACGCTCGGCCAGCGCCAGGCCCTGCACGCCGACCGACAGGCGCGCCGCATTCATCATGGTGAACATCGCCATCAGGCCCTTGTGCGGCTGGCCGATCAGATAACCCTCGGCGCCATCCAGGTTGATCACGCAGGTGGAGCAGGCGTGGATGCCCATCTTGTGTTCGATCGCGCCGGCGGCGACCGTGTTGCGCGCGCCCAGCGAGCCGTCCTCGTTGACCTTGAACTTCGGCACGATGAACATCGAGATGCCGCGGCTGCCTTCCGGCGCGTCGGGCAGGCGCGCCAGCACCAGGTGCACGATGTTCTCGGTGAGGTCGTGCTCGCCGGCGCTGATGAAGATCTTGGTACCGGTGATCTTGTAGGTATTGTTGTCGCCGGGTTCGGCGCGGGTCTTCAGCAGGCCGAGGTCGGAGCCGGCCTGCGGCTCGGTCAGGCACATCGTGCCGGTCCAGCGGCCTTCGACGATCGGCTTCATGAAACGCTCGCGCTGCCATTCCTCACCATGCATCTCCATGGCATGGGTAGCGCCTTCGGAGAGCAGCGGATACAGGCTCCACGCCAGGTTGCCGGACTGGAAGATCTCGGTGGTGGCGGTGCCGAGCACGCCGGGCAGCGCCTGGCCGCCGTAGGCCTCAGGGTTGGTCAGGCCGGTCCAGCCGCCTTCGGCGAACTGCTTGAACGCTTCCTTGAAACCCTTCGGCGTGGTCACCGTCTGGGTGGCCTTGTCGAAGTGGCAACCTTCCTCGTCGGCCGGGCCGTTGGTCGGCGCCAGCAGCTGCTCGCTGAGGCGGCCGGCTTCCTCCAGCACGGCGTCGAGCAGGTCGCGGCTGTGTGCTTCGCCACCACGCAGACCGGTCAGGGTTTTTTCGGCGCCCAGCACGTCAAACAGGGCGAAGCGCAGGTCGTCGAGGGGAGCCTTGTAAGCGGTCATAGTGATTCCTGGAATGAAAAGTGGCGTCGTGGAAAGGGATCAGCGATACGTGTTGGCAATGCCCGGCACCGGCGAGAGCCAGTCGTTGCCGTTGAAGTCGAAGTCGCGCGGCTTGTCTTCCTGTTCGGGCTTGGCGTTGGCGCTGCCGCTGACGCGATAGGCCAGCCTGCCGCTGCTGCCTTTGCCGGCGATTGTCAGCAGCGCCTGTGTCATCGCCGCGGTGGGCAGCACGTCGAGCTGGACCACGTCACCGGTCAGCGCCGGGATGTCCCGCTTGAACACGGCGTGCAGCCGGATCGGCACCAGCTCGGCGATCTGTAGCTGGCCGTCCAGCGACTTGAAATCCATCTCGCCGTAGCTGTTGTTCTGGATGCGCACGGTCAGCTGCCATTGCCCGCTGGGTAGTACCGACAGTTGCTGGATGCTCACGGTGGGCGGGAACACGCTCTTCCTCGCCGGTCCGCAGGCAGTCAGGCCACAGACGATCAGGCCCGCAGTCAGCAGGACAGGCAGGAATCCTTGCAGCAGTCGTTTCATGGCTTCACCTCAAACGATTGTTTGAATCTTAGCAAAGTTGGCGGAAATTCCCATGACGCTCCGCAACGGGCATCATCGCGGCTCCATTCTCCAGAGCCAGCAGATTCGCCCATGACTTCAGCACGTCGCATTGCCGCCCGCCGTTCGCCGATCCATGGCAACGGAGTCTTCGCCGTCAGCGCCATTGCCAAGGGCGAGGAGATCATCCAGTACAAGGGCAAGCTGATGACGCATGCCGAGGCCGACGAGCTGTATGGCGATGGCGGCGAGACCGGCCACACCTTCCTGTTCACGCTCAACGACGACTACATCATCGACGCCAACCAAGGCGGCAACAGCGCGCGCTGGATCAACCACAGTTGCGCGCCGAACTGCCGCGCCGTGGTCGAGGAGAGCGCCAGCGGCGATCCGCGCAAGGACAGGGTGCTGATCGAGACGATCCGCGCGATCAAGCCGGGCGAGGAACTCACCTACGACTACGGCATCGTGCTCGATGTGCCGCATACCGCGCGGCTGAAAAAGCTGTGGAAGTGCCTGTGCGGTTCGCCGAAGTGCACCGGCACCCTGCTCAAGCCCAAGCGGTAGTCAGCGGTCAAAATTCGCTTCTATACTCGCCTCGTTGCCCGACATGGGGGAGGGCAACGAGGACAAGCAACAAGGGGAAGGAAGCGATGGAAACGAATCCGTACGCCGCGCCAGCGGCCGTGGTCGACGATGTGGCCGCGTGGGATGCATGCGATCTGGAAAACCGCAAAGCCGGGCGCGGCAAGCGCCTCGGCGCTGCGCTGCTGGATGGCCTGGTCAATCTGGTATGGGTTCTCCCGATCATCTGGGGCGTCACCATGGCATTCGACGTCAGGCGCGGGCTGAAGCCGGCCGCGCCGATGGTGGGTGTGATGCTGCTGGGTCTGATCCTGCTGATCGGCATCTTCGTCGTCAACTGCATCATGATCCATCGCAGCGGCCAGACGATCGGCAAGCGTGCGCTGGACATTGCGATCGTGCGCACCGACGGCAACCCCGTCGGCTTGGCCCGCTACATCTTCCTGCGGGTGGCGCCGATCATTCTGATCAGCATGATTCCCGTGGTCGGCAGGCTGATCAATCTGGTCGATCCGCTGCTGATCTTCGGCAAAGAGCGGCGCTGCCTGCACGACCTGATCGCCGACACGATCGTCGTCGACATTTGATGCTCGACACCGTTCGCGAGATCGAGACACCCGAAGGCATTGCCCTGCGCCTGCGTGCGGCCGGAGCGTTGCCGCGCGCGCAGGCGTGGATGATCGACATGCTGCTGCGCATGGGTGTGTTCGTGCTGGCGATGATTCCGCTGTCGCTGTTCGGCATGGGCGGCAACGGGCTGGCGATGCTGCTGCTGTTCGCGCTGACGTGGGCGTACTCGGTGGTGTGCGAGGTATGGCTGGGCGGGCAGACGCTGGGCAAGCGCGCGCTGGGTTTGCGCGTGGTCAACGCGGACGGCACGCCGGTGACCTGGCTGCCATCGGTGGTGCGCAATCTGCTGCGTGTGGTGGACGTGCTGCCGGGCGTGTACGGCGTGGGCCTGGTCAGCACGCTGATCGACCCGTATGCGCGCCGGCTCGGCGACATCGTTGCCGGCACGATGGTGGTTCATGCCATCGAGCTGCCGGCAGGCCAGCAAGTGCCGACTCTCGCGGCGGTGCCGCTGCCTGTGGCGCTGATGGCCGATGAGCAGGCGGCGCTGGTGGAGTTCGCCGAGCGCTCGGGCCAGCTCACCCTTCAGCGACAGGAGGAGCTGGCCAACCTGCTCACGCCACTGACCGGGCGCAACGACAGCGCGGGGGTGCGGCAGCTGATCGGGCATGCCAACTGGTTGCTGGGGCGACCATGAAGCAGGAACGTTTCGTGGCCTTGCACAATCGCGAGTGGGACATCCTGCAGTCGTGGCTGAACGCGCTCGAACGGCAGCCGAAGCGCACCATGCGACAGGAACAGGCGCTGGATTTCCCGATGTCGTACCGGCGCCTGTGTCATCACCTGGCGCTGGCGCGCGGACGCGGTTACAGCCATGAGGTGACCGATCGGCTGCAGCGCATCGTGCAGCAAGGTCATCGCGTGCTGTATCGACCGCCGGCACCGCGCTGGCATCGGGTGGCCGGTTTCCTGGTCGCGGGATTTCCGCGTCTGGTGCGCGCGCAATGGCGCTGCATGGTGGCGGCCGCGGTGCTGTTCTATGTGCCGGCCCTGATCACCCTGGTGCTGATGCAGGTGCGGCCCGAGCTGGCGCATACCGTATTCAGCAGCGCCCAGCTGGCCGCTTTCGAGAAGATGTACGACCCGGCGAATGCGCACATCGGCCGCAACAGCGGCACCGACATGCAGATGTTCGGCTACTACGTGATGAACAACGTCGGCATCGCGTTCCGCACGTTTGCCTCGGGCCTGTTCTTCGGCGTCGGTGCGATCTATGTACTGGGCGCCAATGGCGTGGTGGTCGGTGGCGTGGCCGGGCACCTCACCGCGATCGGTTACGGCGGCCCGTTCTGGCGTTTCGTGGTCGGGCATTCGGCGTTCGAATTGAGCGCGCTGGTGATCGCCGGCGGTGCCGGTTTGCAACTTGGCTTGACCTTGCTGGCACCGGGTCGGCAACGACGTGGCCCGGCGCTGGTCGCCGCTGGCTGGATCGGTGCACAACTCGCGCTGGGCGCGTTCGCGATGTTGCTGGCGGCGGCCTTCGTCGAGGCGTACTGGTCGTCGATCGCGGCGTTGCCGGATGTGCTGAAGTTCGGCAGCGGCGCGTTGCTGTGGGTGCTGGTGCTGGGCTGGCTGTGGCGTGGCGGCAGGGCGGGCACGCATGGAGCTTGAGCGGATCAGCGTGGTGCTGCGGCCGCGCGCACCGCGCGAGGCACTGGATCTGGGCGCCACGATGCTGCGCGCGAATGCCGTGGCGGTGTGGTCGGCATGGTTCGCGTTCACCCTGCCGGTGTTCGTGGTGTGCAATGCGCTGGGTGTGTTGCTGGATCTGCCATGGCTGGGCCTGGTGCTGATGTGGTGGCTGAAGCCGTTGTTCGACCGATTGCCGCTGTACGTGCTGTCGCGCGCGGTGTTCGACCGCCCGCCAAGCTGGCGCGATACCCTGCGCGGCCAGCGTCAGTGGAGCTGGCGCAGCACGCTGGCCGCACTCAGCTGGCTGCGCATCGACAGCAATCGCGCGCTGCGCCTGCCGATGGAATTGCTGGAAGGCGCGCCGCGCAGGCTGCGCTCGGCGCGCTGGAAAGTACTGCGTCGACGCATCGTGGCGGATACCAGCCTGTTGACCTACGGCTGCCTGCAGTTCGAGCTGGTGCTGTTTCTCAGCGCATGGCTGCTGGGTGCGATGTTGATTCCGCACGAATGGCGCGCGGATTCGTTCGGCGATTTTTTCCGTCACGACGTGCGCGATGCGTCGACGACCTGGATGCTGTTGGCCGCGGGCGTGGCGTATCTGGCGATGAGCGCGATCGAGCCGTTGTACGTGGCCTGCGGATTTGCGCTTTATCTCAACCGGCGCACCCAGCTGGAAGCATGGGATATCGACCTGGCCTTCCGCCGCATGCGCACAAGGCTGGAGGCACTCGGCAAGGTGCTTGGCGTGCTGCTGGTGTGCGCGTGGCCGCTGGCAGGCCACGCGGCGACATCGGCAAAGGTGCCGCCGAAGCCCGCCGCGACATCGCTGCAGCAGATTTTCCAGCAATCGGCGGACAGCGGCGATCAGCGCTTTGCCACGGCAGCAGCGGAGACCTATCGTGATCCGCGTTTCGGCGGCGAGCACACGACGCGCAAGTGGGTATTCAAGTACACGCCGAAGCCCGCGCCGAGCGCGCAGCCGATACCGTTCCCGGCCTTCGGCAACGCGCTGGCGATCATCTTCAAGGTGTTCATGTGGCTGTTGCTGATCGTGGCGATCGCGGCGCTGCTGCGCTTCGCCTGGCGCTGGCGTGGACAACTGACGCCCACGCCAGTCGAGCCGATGTCGGCGCCGTCGCCGAGCATGCGCACGAGTGTCGTGGCGGATGCGCCGCTGCCGGCCGATCTGGCTGCTGCCGCTCGCGCGTTGTGGCAGGCGCAGCATCAACGCGAAGCGCTGGCGCTGTTGTACCGCGGCTGCGTCGAGCAGACGGCCCGTTTGCTGAAAGTGCCGCCGTCGGCGGACGCAACCGAGGCGGACTGGCTGCGTCAGGCCGCGGCGATCGATGACCCGGTGCGCGCGCAGCGCGTCATCGCGATCGTGCGCACCTGGCAGTTTGCCGCCTACGCGGGGCGTTATCCGGATGATGCCGGGATCGAGCAGCTGCTGCGCGGCTGGCCGGTGGAAGCGGGAGCGCCGGCATGAACCGCAAGCCGTACTACGTGGCTCTGTTGGTGCTGGGAGCGCTGCTGCTCCTGATCGGCGGCTTCCTTGCCACGTTCGAACACAAGGACGTCACCGAAACGGTGGCCGCCAAGGGCGCGGCACACTACAACCGCTTCTTCGCGCTGGAGCTGACCCTGCAACGATTGAACGTGCCGGCGGTCGCGCTGACCACGCTGGATCCGCAGCAGATGCCGTTGCGTCCCGGCGACACGCTGGTGCTCGGCGACGATGCGGCGCGGATCGATGCGGAAGACGCCACGCGCATTGCGGCGTGGGTACGCAGCGGAGGCCATCTGCTACTGTCGCCGGGGTTGACGGAAACGGCGGTGCATACGCCGCTGTTCGAAGCGCTGCAGTTGCTCGATCCGCGCTCGGCGGCATATGCCTGCAGCGCGATCCATGCGACAGACGTTGCTGACGAGGGCTACACGAACAAGGCGGAATTGTGCGGTCGGCGTTTCCGGCTCACGCCGGCGGCGATTACCGCTGTCGATGCGGCGATCGGCAATGCGCAGGATGGCTATCTGTTTGCCCGCACCCGGCTGAGCAAGGGCGCGGTCAGCCTGCTGGTCAACTTGAATGCGCTCTCGCGCAACGCGTTGAAGCAGACCACGGCGCAACGCTTCGACTGGCGTTTGCTGGCACCCAATATGGGCCGCGGCGAGATCTATCTGGTGTACGCGCTGGACGGCATCTCGTTCCTGAAGATGCTGTTGCGCGACGGCTGGCCGGCACTGCTGGCACTGACCCTGCTGCTGGCTGGCTGGATGGCCATGCGCAGCGCGCGACTGGGTCCGCTGATGCCGGCGCCGGTCATGCATCGGCGTGCGCTGCTCGAACACGTGCAGGCCGCCGGCGAATTTCTGTATCGCCGCGATGGCGGCCGCAGCCTGCACAACCTGGCCTGCCAGACCGTATTGGCGCGGCTGCGCCGGCGTGATCCGGCCTGCGCGATGCTCAACGGCGACGCGCTCTATACACGCCTGGCCGAACGCAGCGAACTCGATGCCGCGCAGATCGCCCAAGCCTTCCAGTCACCCGCGAACGCGCAGGCGTTTCGTGCATGCATCATCACCCTGGCGCGACTCAGGAGCCGCCCATGACCACCGAGACACTCGCCGCCGCACCGGTCACGCCGCTGGCGCCGCTTTCGATCGCCGAACTCGGCGCGCATGCACGCGCCCTGCGCGAACAGGTTGCGCACGCCTTCATCGGCCAGGCCGTCGTGTTCGACCAGGTCCTGCTGGCCCTGCTCGCCGCCGGCCATGTGCTGATCGAGGGTGTACCCGGACTGGGCAAGACCCTGCTGGTACGTGCGCTGGCCGCATCGGTCGGCTGCACTTTCGGGCGCATCCAGTTCACTCCCGACCTGATGCCGGCGGACGTCACCGGCCACGCGATCTACGATCCGAAGACCGAGCGTTTCCAGATCCGCCGCGGTCCGGTGTTCGCCAATCTGCTGCTGGCCGACGAGATCAACCGTGCGCCGGCGAAGACGCAGGCCGCGCTGCTCGAATCGATGCAGGAAGGGCAGGTCACCATCGAGGGACGCCGCTTCGCGCTGCCGGCGCCGTTCATGGTGGTGGCCACGCAGAACCCGATCGAGCAGGAGGGTACCTATCCGCTGCCCGAGGCGCAGCTCGATCGCTTCCTGATCAAGGTGGTGATCGGCTATCCCAGCGTGGAGGACGAGAGCCGCATGGTCGCCAGCGTGGTCAACGGCAAGGTCGCCGCCGACCTCGATGTCTCGCGTGTGCGTCCGGTGATGGGGCAGCCGGAACTGCTGGCCTTGCAACAGGGCGTTGCGGCGATCCGCATGGATGCGACGGTGACCGACTACGCCGTGCGCATCGTGCGTACCACGCGCGAATGGCCGGGCGTGATCGGTGGCGCCGGTCCTCGCGGCGGCCTGGCGCTGGCGCGGCTGGCGCGCGCGCAGGCGGTGCTCGACGGCCGCGATTTCGTCACGCCCGACGACGTGCGCGCGGTGGCATTGCCGGCGCTGCGGCATCGACTGGTGCTGGCGCCGGAGGCGCTGATTGAGCGCCAGCGCCCCGACGACGTACTTACCGCGCTGTTGCACAAGGTGCCAGCGCCGCGCCAATGATGCGACCCGCACCGCCCCTGCTGTGGTTGCTGTCCGGCTGGACCGTGCTCGGTGTGCTGGCCAGCCTGGCGTGGCTGCCGTTGTCGGCATGGCTGGCGTGCGGCGCCGTCATCGCGATGCTGGCGCTGGTCGACGGCTGGCGTCTGCGACGGATGCCTTCGCCCGACGTGCGGCGCGATGTATCGCCGGTGATGCCGTTGGGACCGGAGGCGCGGGTCGGTCTGCGTTTGCGCGCATCCGCGCCGCGCACGCAAAAACTGCGATTGCACGACCTGCATCCGGGCGGCTGGGACGTGCGCGGCATGCCATGCAAAGTTTCCCTGCAGCCGGGTAGCGACGTGCTGCTCGACTATGCGGTGACGCCGGACGCGCGCGGCCAGTTCCGCTTCGACGGTTGCCATCTGCAGTTGCGCTCGCCGTGGCATGGCTGGTCCTCGCGCCGCGTCGTCGGGGCGCCGTCGACGGTGCGGGTATATCCGAACTTCGCGTCGCTGGCCGAACTGGCCGGACTCAGCGTGGAGCTGGCTTCGCGCAGCGTCGGCGCGCGGCTGCAACGGCGCCGCGGCGAAGGCACCGAATTCCAGGAGCTGCGCGACTACCGCGTCGGCGACAGCCTGCGCAAGATCGACTGGAAGGCCACCGCGCGCAGCAGCCGGCTGATCTCGCGCGAATATCGGGACGAGCGCAACCAGCAGGTGGTGCTGATGCTCGACTGCGGCCGGCGCATGCTGGCGCAGGACGACCAGCTGGCGCATTTCGATCACGTGCTGAACGCCTCGCTGGCGCTGGCCAGCATCGCGCTGCGCCAGGGCGATGCGGTCGGCATGCTGGCCTGCACCGGCCAGCAGCAACGCTGGCTGCCGCCGCAACAGGGCAGCGGCGGCATGGACATGCTGCTCGGCGCCGGCTACGACCTGCAGGCGATGCCGCTGGCCACCGATTACCTCGCCGCCGCCAGTGCGCTGCAGGCACACCAGCAGCGCCGCGCGCTGGTGGTGCTGATTACCAACGTGCGCGACGAGGACGACGCGGAGCTGCGCATGGCGGTGTCGATGCTGGCCAAGCGGCATCTGGTGATGCTGGTCAGCCTGCGCGAACTGGCGCTCGATCGTGCTGCGAACGAACCGGGCGAGGAGCTGGAAACCAGCATCCGCAGTGCAGCGGCGATGCACTACCTGGCCGAGCGCGAGCGCGTGCACGAAGGCCTGCGCCGCGAAGGCGTGAATACGCTCGATGTCAGTTGCAGCGAGTTGTCGGGTGCGTTGATCGAGCGCTATCTGAGCGTGAAGCGGAGCAGTCGCCTGTAGCGTGCCGCAAGCTTTACGCCACACGCCACACGCCACACGCTGTCGCGACCTTTCCCAGTCGTCATTCCGGCGCAGGCCGGAATCGCACCAGTCTTTTGCAACAACATGGATGGCCGGCTACGCCGTCGGTGAAGCGATGACCAGCTTCGCTGTTGAAAAGCTCCTCCGGCCTGCGCCCGAATGACGAGTGATGGGGTTTCTCGTCTTGTGAAGTTTTCTCGTTGTTCTCGCAAAGCCTCAATGCATCAGCGGTCGGCCTTCTCGACCCCACCCGACGCCATCGGCTTGCCGATCCAGCGCGCGGTATCCAGTTGCTGATCGATGCTCCGCGCCAGCTGCTCGATCCTCGGCCGCACGGCATCGGCGACGGCGCCGGTGCAGCCGTTGTAGAAGTCCACCGTCTTGCTGCCATCGGCATCGACGACGGTGATCTTCACGCCGGGCTGATCGCTCATCACCATCTCGCAACCGTCGTCGCTTCCCACGTAGCTGTCGCGCATGGAGCGTAGCCTCGCCTGCTTCACGGCGGCAAAAATGTTCGCCAGCTGGTCGGGTGTGGCGAGGCCGCTGGCGACGCCGGCCTGCACGTGGGCATGGCCGACGAAGTTGACCTGGCCGTCGGCATTGACCCTCACCGTATAGCTGGGACAGTTGCCGTAGCAGGTGCTGCGCTCAAGGGTGACGCTGGCCGCATGCATGGGCTGCTCAGGCGTCGCCTCGGCTCGCATCGCGCAGGCACCGAGCAGGCATGCGGTGCAGGCGAGCAGGCTGCGGATGAACGTGGCGCAGGCCGGATTCATCAGGTTTCTCCGTGGCGGTCGGCAAGTGGACCCAGCATAGCGGTGCGGCGTCGGATCCACGTGAACGCGGCGGGCGCACCTCAATCCTCTTCCACATGCGGTTTCCACGCCTCGCTGAGCTGCTTCTGCACATTCGATGGCACCGCCTCGTAGTGGCTGAGGTCGAGGCTGTAGCGGCCGCGACCGCCGGTCATCGACTTCAGTTCGGTCGGGTAGTCGACCAGTTCGGCCAGCGGCGCCTGCGCCTTGATCACCAGTTCGCCGCCGCGCTGGGTGTCGGTGCCCATGATGCGCGCACGCTTGCCGGCGAGACCGCCAGTGACGTCGCCCACGTTGTGTTCGGGAATCGCCACCTCGACGTTGACGATCGGCTCCAGCACGATCGGTCGCGCCTTGCCGATCGCATCGAGGAACGCCTTCTTGCCGGCGCTGATGAAGGCGACCTCCTTCGAGTCGACCGGATGGTATTTGCCGTCGTACACGGTCACTCGCAGATCCTGCAGCGGATAGCCGGCGACGGCGCCATGTTCCATCGCCTGGCGCACGCCTTTCTCGATCGCCGGCAGGAACTGGCCGGGAATCACGCCGCCCTTCACCTCGTCGATGAATTCGAAACCGGTGCCGCGCTCCAGCGGCTCCACCCGCAGGAACACCTCGCCGAACTGACCGGCGCCACCGGTCTGCTTCTTGTGCCGATGATGGCCTTCGGCGTGGCCGGCGATAGTTTCACGATAGGCGATACGCGGCGGGTGGGTCGCCACCTCGACGCCATAGCGTTCGCGCATGCGCTCCAGCATCACCTTCAGGTGCAGGTCGGACAGCCCGCGCACCACGGTCTCGTTGAGCTCCTTGTGGTGCTCGACGCGGAAGCACGGATCCTCCTCGGCCAGCCGGCCCAGCGCATTGGAAAGTTTCTGCTCCTGGCCCTTGTGTTTCGGCTCCAGTGCGAGACCGAACATCGGTGATGGAAACGCCAGTGGTGCCAGCGTGATCCGGTCCTCGTCGTGCGAGTCGTGCAGCACGGCGTCGAAATGGATGTCCTCGATCTTTGCCACCGCGGCGATGTCGCCGGGAATCGCCGCCTCGATCTCCACATGCGTCTTGCCCTGCAGGCGGAACAGATGGCCGACCTTGAACGGTTTGCGGCCGTCGTCGATCAGCAGCTGGCTATCGCGGCGGATCGTGCCCTGCCACACGCGGAACACGCCGAGCTTGCCGACGAACGGATCGTTGACGATCTTGAACACGTCGGCGATCACATGACTCTTCGGATCGACGCTGATCACCAGCGGCGTGCCATCGCCGCGTGCGAACGGCGGCGGATTGCCTTCGGCCGGATTCGGCAGCAGCCTCGCGGCGACATCCAGCAACTCGTTGACGCCGGCGCCGGTGCGCGCGCTGACGAAGCAGATCGGCACCAGGTGGCCTTCGCGCAGGCACTGCTCGAATGCGTCGTGCAGCTGCTGCGGCGTCAGTGCGCCTTCGCCGGCGTCGAGATACGCGCCCATCATGGTTTCGTTGATCTCGACGACCTGATCGAGGATGCGCTGGTGCGCTTCGGCCAGCGAGGAAAAGTCGGTGGCGCCTTCGCTGTGGAAGAAGCAGTCCAGCACGCGGCTGCCGCGCCCGGTCGGCAGGTTCACCGGCAGGCATTCGTTGCCGAACTCCTCACGCAACGCGTCCACCACGGCGGCCAGGTTGGCGCCGTCGAAATCGATCTTGTTGACCACCAGCACGCGTGCGAGTCCGCGCTGCTTCGCGTGCATCATCATGCGGCGGGTGCCGTGCTCGATGCCGTTGATCGCATTGACCACGATCGCCACGGTTTCCACCGCGGCCAGCGCGGCCAGCGTGGCGCCGCGGAAGTCGGCATAGCCGGCGGTATCGATCAGGTTGAGGTGGCAGTCGCCCCGATCGAGGTGCGCAATGCAGGTGTCGATCGAATGCACGCGCGCCTTTTCCTGGCTGTCGGTATCCGACACCGTGTTGCCGCGCTCGACCGTGCCTGGCGCCTGGATCGCGCCGCCGGCCTGCAGCAGCGCTTCGAACAGCGTGGTCTTGCCCACGCCGGCGTGACCGGCGAGCGCGATGTTGCGGATGCTTTCCGTGGTGTACGACACGATGCGACCCTCCCATGACTGGGCGCAGTTCGTGCCGGCATGGACAACGGCGCCGCACGAAGCCGCGCGTTGGCGACCGAAGTGGCGGGCCGTCATGGTCGTCCGTGAGGGCGGTCATGGCGGAGTGGCGCGTGGCGCCACCCGCCTAGACTTGAGCCAACCACCGATACGGTCAAGCTGCAGTGCGGGGAACCGGCAGCCTGTCGCGGCGGTCTGTAGTGCGCGTGCCAACCGCGCAGGCATCCGCTGGCCGGTGCGTCGGGGTTCAAGTACCACCCGGCATCCTGCCCATCGTCACCCGAATCCCAAGAGGCATCCTTATCGTCCGCCCGCTGCAGGTCGCATATCAGCGCCAGTCATGGCCGAACCAGGATCTGCCAGGCCAGAACGAGTCAGGGCCGGATCACCCGGATGGCGGGCTGGCCCCACTGGACGGCTCGACCCGGGCGCGGCTGCGGCAGCGGCGCTGGCGCGAGCCGCGGCACGAGCGCCAGACACACTGGCTGGCGCTGACGATGGTCGTGTTGCTGCATGTGCTGTTCGTGGTGGCGATCTGGTACGGCATGCGACCGCGGTTGGCGCCCGTGATCGCGCCACGGGCGGAGGAGGCATTGCAGGTGCGTTTCATCGCACGTGCACCTACGGTGGTGGCCGAGTTGCCGCCGGCGCAGGCGTTGCCGCCGCCACCGAAACCTCAGGCGCGGCCCAGGCCGCCGGAGCCGGTCGCGAAGGACGCCATGACCATTCAACTGCCGACGCCCAAGCCGGTCGCCACGGCGCGACTGTATGACGAGCAGGGCCAGCCGCTGCTGCCGGCGGCAGCAGCCAGTGCACCCGTGCCCGGCTATGTGCAGAACCTGCCGCAAGGCGATGCGCACGTCATGCAGCACAGCGATCCGATCAAGTACAAGGCGACGCGCTTCGAGCAGTATTTTCCGCCGCCGGATGAAACGGCCGGCGGTGCGGCGGTTCGGCATGTGGTCGATGCGGTGTTGAAGTCGAAGGAAGTGAACCTGCCCGGTGGCGTGCATCTGAAATGCATGACGGTGCTGGGCATTCCGACGCCGAATTGCATCAACCCACCGGCACCGCCTTCGGCCAAGGACGGCGACGAGCGCCTCAGCATGGCGCCGGCCAGACCACTCGATGGCGAAGCGCACGCGCCGAAGCCGCCCGGCGTGGAGGCGTGCATCGCAATGTATCGTGCCGGCAAGCCGCTGGCGTGGGGTTGCCCGGTCGATACGCCGAATCGTGCGGTCGATGCCGAACTGCATGAGCGTGCCGCGGGTGCCACCGGTCGCCCCTGAGGGACACGCGAAAACTCGCTTGCGCCCATTACACTGACGGCATGCCCCGTCCGCCTTCCGATCGACCTGCCGGCCGTTCATCCAGTGAGCCACCATGGTTCGTCATGAACCTGCCGCAGGCAGCGGCCGCTCCCGTGTTCGTCATCCAGCCGCGCACCCACGATCGACCGCGCGAATTCGGACTGCATGTGGCGGCGGCGGCAGGCGCGTTGCTGGTGCACCTGATATGCCTGTTCGCCTTCATACTCGGGCCGGCCTATGAAGTGAAACCGCCGCCGGAGCCGAAACTGCAGGTTCTGCAGGTGCGTTTGATCGAGCCGTCCGAACCACCACCGCCGCCACCGGTGCGTGGTAGCCCGCCGAAAGAAGTGGGTCCACGGCATCAGGGTCGCAGCAGTCAGCCCGCGTCGAGCAGCGAGCGCAGCGCATATGCGCAGGCAGTGGTGGCGGCAGCGCCGGCCCCGGCCGCCGCGACGCCGGTGCTTGCCAAGGTCGCGAAGCCGCATGCGCCGACCCCGAAACCGGTGGCCGCGCCACCGCCGCCGGTGAGCCTGCCGAAGCCGGCGCCGACGCCCGAGCTGCAGCCGATCCCGCTGGCCGGTGAACCGCCGCCGGTGGTGTTGCCGACGCCGACCATGCAGCCGCCGGTGCCGCCGAAGTTCCAGCCCGAGTCGGTGCGCAAGCCGCAACTGGAAGGCAACCAGCCGCTGTCGCCACCGGCTTCGCTGGCACTGCCGGAGGTGCCGCCGCAATCGCCACCGCCGATCAGCGTAAGCAGCATCGCGTTGAATACCGAGGTGCCGAAAACCACCGCGCCGGCCAGCTTGGTGCCGGCCCGCGCGGAGGTGGCCGCCGCGCCACCGGTACCCGAGTTGCAGCCGATTCCGTTGCCGGCCCAGCCAGCGCCGAGCGTGAACCTGCAGACATCATTGAGCGCGCCGACGCCGACGGTGCCGAACGAGAAGCCGCAGGTGCAGGCGCCGGCGGTCGACGTGGCCGAAGCCGAACTCGAAGCGGTGCCGCTGGCGCCCGCGCCACCGGCACGCGCCGAAGCGCAGGCGCCGAGCGTGAAGATCGAGGTGGCGGATACCGCGCGCACGCCAGCCATCCAGCCGTCCATCGAGCGACCGCCACTGAGCGCGCCAGCCGCAATCGCAGCCGCGACTACACCGGCAACCACCACGACCAGCAAGCCTGCGCAGTCGCCATCGCCGGCCACCACTGAACAGCCCGCTGCGCACGAGGCCAACCCGAGCCCAGCCGACCTCAGCAGCGGGCGCGACGTCAGCCGCGCACCCGATGCCACGCCACAAGGCAGCGACACGGCGATACCGGGCGAGCCCAATGGCGTGGCCGCCGCGCCGGAAGCCAGCATCGGCAAGAACACCGCCGCTGCATCGCCGAAAACGGGGCAGGGCAGCGACAAGGGCAGCGCCGGCAAACAGCAGAGCACGGGTCAGCCCGGCGGCAACCAGCCCGGTGCCGACCAGGGCGAGAAGCACGGCGAGCTTGGCGAGTACGTGCAACTGAAGCCGCGCGGCGATACCTCGATCATGAGCCACGGCACGCCGAACATCGGCTATCAGCCGACCCGCTTCGATCAGGACTGGACCCCCGAAGGCGAGAGTTCGATCGACACCGCGCTGCGTCATGCGGTGGAAAAAACCACGGTCAAGCACACCTTCCATCTGCCGCGCGGCGTGCGCGTCGAATGTGCAGTGATGCCACTGCTGCCGATGTCGCTGTTCGGCTGCAAGAATCCCGATCCACCGGCGAAGCCGCTCGATGCGAAAGTCTACGAACGCCTGCATCTGGCCCCCGCCAACCCGGTGGCGACGCCGGCGCCCGTGGCCAGGAGTGCCGCTCCCGCGCCGATGATCAAATTCGACAACGGCGCCGAATGCGCCGCGGCCCGCGTCGCCGGCGGCCCGCCGCCGCCCGGTTGCGAAGGCATCGTGCTGCCGGTCAAGCCGGCCAGCACGCCCGCGTCATCGTCCAGTTCGTGGGTGCCGGCCAGCGACCAGTTCCATTGAGGCGTATGCAGTCGCTGTGCTCAACCGCGATCCAGCGGACTCAGCACGCCATGGCCGCCGCGATTGAGTACATGCGTGTAGATCTGCGTGGTCGCCACATCCTTGTGGCCGAGCAGTTCCTGCACGGTGCGGATGTCGTAGCCGGCTTCCAGTAGATGTGTGGCGAACGAGTGGCGCAACGTATGCGCACTCACCGGCTTGGCAATCTCCGCAGCGCGGCACGCCGCCTTCAGGGCACGCGAAAGCATGGCGTCGTCGAAATGATGCCGGCGCTCGATGCCGTCGTGGGGATCATGCGAGCGTTGTGCCGAAGGGAATACATACTGCCAGCCGAGTTCGCGCGGAGCGCTCGGATATTTGCGCGCCAACGCATGGGGAAGCCACGCCGCATCGAACCCCGCAGCCAGATCGGTTTCGTGCAGCAGGCGGGCGCGTTCGATCTCGCGACGCAGCGGTTCGACCAGTGAGCGCGGCAGCATGGTGCGGCGATCCTTGCCACCCTTGCCGTCGCGTATGGTGATTTCATTGCACCCGAAATCCACATCCTTGATCCGCAACCGCAGCGCTTCCATCAGACGCATGCCGGTGCCGTACAACAGGCTGGCGAGCAACCAGGGGCGTCCATCCATTCTTGCCAGCACGCGCGTGATCTCGTCGCGGGAAAGCACAGTCGGCACATGCTGCGACCGCTTGGCCCGCACCACACTTTCCATCCATGGCAGTTCAATACCCAACACCTGCTTGTAAAGAAACAGCAGAGCCGCCAGCGCCTGATTCTGGGTGGTCGCCGCCACCTTGCCCTGAACTGCCAGCTGCGAAAGAAATCCCTCGGCCTCAGCTTCACCCATATCGCGTGGATGTCGCTTGCCATTGAGCAGAATGAAGCGACGGATCCAGCCCACATAAACCGCCTCGGTACGCATGCTGTAATGCTTCAACCGCAACACACGCCGCACTTCGTCCAGCAGCCGCGGCGCTGGCGAGTTACCGACCATACGGTTTATTCCTTCGTTTCCGCGGTCATAAGACATAGCGCCTCGATCCGTGAGATATGCAAAGGCCATCCTCGCCTCTATGCACCAGGACAGCCACCCGGCAAATTCTTGTCTACCCGTAGGATTTGCTCGCTTGACGAGGTGCAGGCGAAAGCTGAACATCCGGTGCATATGCCCCGATTTGGGGTCTAATAAGCGTTAGGACTCTCATGCCGGTTAACGTCGTAACCAAGCAGCAGATTACCGTCGGCACCGAGGAATTCGTTGAGGGTGCTGCTCCAGACGGCTCTTTCGCGGTGGTCTTTGAAGACGACGGAGACACTGGCTACTTCTATGCGTTAGACCAGTCACAATCTGGTCAGTCCATCCAAGATGCAATGCACATCTACAACGCGGCCAACGTCACGGACAAGCATCTTCCTTCAGTGGTTGAGCTTGGCTGGTCCCTCGACAACAGCAAAGCTGTCTTGCTCATCAATGACTATGCTCATGCCATCTTCGACTTCTCTGCAAAGCGCGGTTACTGCCGCACAGGCTTTCCGCCTCCGTCCGAGAAGTGGCACGGCCACGACTGGGATGATTCCGCATTCAAGCTCTTCGCGGACGAGTCCTAACCACTCATTCGAGGCGGACGGCTACGCCGCCGCTCAATTCCAGCGTTAGATGGCATGGATAGCAAAGTCGTAAACCGAGAGATCAAGAAAGTCATCTGGCCGGCTCTCAAAGACGCCGGCTTCGACCTGTTCACATCACGAATCGCTTGGCGTCACAACGAAGGCAGCGTTGATGTAGTTGAGTTTCAGTCTCTCGGCAATTACAACGCCGGTGTCATGGGCGTCACATCTTTTTCGTTTGCTGTTCGCTTAGGTAAGTATCTCTCGTATTTGCCGCCGCAATGGCCGCCCAAAGTTAAAGACGGTATGCAGCTGCCTTCTGAAGCAGAAGCACAGTTCCGTTGCTCACTACAGTGTTCGCTTGCTTCAAGCTCGCCTGACAAGGGTATTTGGCCAGTCGACAGGGATGGAAGGAACCTCGCATGGTGCATCCGTGATGTGGCGACCCAACTTCCCAGCGCGCTGGCTTGGTTTTCGCAGTTGGATGATCGGAGGGAGGTCTTCCATATACTCCGAGACCAGGACGAGCAAATGTCTCAGCTCTGGGGGTTTGGCCGTAATCCATCCCCTGTTCGCTCTTATCTTCTTGGCTACGCTGCCCTCGCATTAGGCGAGCACGCGTTAGCCGAGACAAAGTTGCAGGAAGCGGTAGACTCAAAGTGCTTCGTGCAACTTTTCTCAAGCGTAGACGGGGCGTTGCGGCGTGCCATCTAACCACTCGTCCAAGCGGACGGCTGCGCCGCCGCTTAACTCTAGCGTTAGAACTCATGAGCCACACGCACTCAGATTCGTATCGTCCTCCGGCTTGGCGACTCGCTCTATTTAGCGGGGCCAAGCTCTGTCCACTGTGCGGTCAGGCAATCGAAGTCTCTCGCGGGTATCGCCAATCGGTAGGTCTTGCGGGGTTGCTTGGCCTGGGGTTCGCGGTCGCATACACCATGCTTTTGCGTTCGTACTGGCCAGTCTGTGTCGCGCTTTGCCTTGTCTTACTTTCCCAGTACCTCGTGGCACGATTTGCACCCATGGCTACCGTGTCGCAACGGGAGCAGGTTCATCGCAAGTGGGCAGGCTTAGGTTTCCTAGGGTTGCTGCTGGCACTATTCGCACTAGGTTACTTCTCGGGTAAGTTCTAACTACTCGTTCAAGGCGGGCGGCTTCGCCGCCGCTTAACTCCAGCGTTAGGCCTTCATCTCACTGCATTGGAAGCATCGTATGCCACGTCTACTAACTTTTGCTGGTGTCGTTTTCTTGCTCAAAGGGGTTTCAGCGTGCGTGTCCGTAGCACGTAGTCTGCCGGGAGCCAGCTTCAATTCGGCGTACTCCGTTGGCAATTTCACAGGGCATGCAATGGTTGCATTGGCGTTCTTACTCGGCGGTGCCAGCTTCATCAAATATGGCTGGTCAAAACGTCAAGAAGGCGCAAACCAGCCACTGGCGGCCTAACAGGTCATTCGAGGCGGACGGCTGCGCCGCCGCTCTATTTCAGCGTTAGCCAATATGCGCATACTCGCTTTGATTGCGTTAGCCCTTGTCTGCTCACAGACACTGGCATCACCTTGCAGTGCGGTGAGTCAAAAGCTCACGAGTGCGCAAAAGGTCACATGGGCACCTGTCCTTGCACAGCAACTCAAGACCGGCTCGACTTCGGTGCAGCAGGTCTTTTCCTTTGCCAATTGGCACATCATCTATGTCGAAACACTCGACTCCGATCCTCCTTTCCTGTTCTTCAAAGGCGATCCTGTTCACAGTCACTTCGTTACAACGTGGAGCGGTGCGGCTAGTCCAGCAGAGGAGCAAAGCATCAGGGCTTGGGCTATTCAGCACGCTCCAGGCATACCTCCCGAATTAGCCAGTTGTTTCGCTTGGCACGTATCCAAAGCGCGTAACAGGTAAAGTTGGCTAACAACTCGTTCAAGGCGGACGGCTTCGCCGCCGCTTGACTCCAGCGTTAGGCGGCACAGGAAGCGAGGCGCGCCCCCCGTGAACAATGAAGAGCTTCTTTCGTTGGTCGGTTCCTGCCACTGCGGAGCCGTCCGCCTGACGCTTCCAGCGGCGCCTGAAACCGCAACGAGTTGCAACTGCTCGTTATGCCGGCGCATCGGCGGCATCTGGGCCTACTACGAGCTCGGCAGCGTCTCGATCCAAGGCCATCCGGAGAACACGGAGAGCTACGTTTGGGGTGATCGCACCCTGCGCAATTTTCGTTGCAAGATTTGTGGCATCGCAACCCATTGGGCGCCGATCGAAATCAGACCAGGCGCTCGCCATGGGGTAAACCTGCGAAACTTTGAACCGGCGCTTCTTGCTTCCGTAGTCGTCCGGCAGTTCGATGGGGCAGATACATGGAAGTTCTTCGATTGAGGCTGGACGGCTCCTTGCTGGCGGCGCTGGCAATCTCACCGGTGCTGCCCAACAATTCGTTCAAGGCGGACGGCTACGCCGCTGCTCAACTCCAGCGTTAGGCACCGTAGTCATCCAAGAGACTATGACAACGAAACCCATGACTGAAATGAAAGAACCGGAAGATGCGCCCGGTGCATTCCAGGCCGCCTGGAACGCTCACGACATGGCTGCTCTCGGCGGCCTGTTCTGGGAAGACGCAACGTTCGTAAATCGCTTCGGGCACCATGTTCAAGGCAACGATGCGATCGTGGCGCTTCATGCTCCCATTCACGAAACAATCTATCGCGACTCTACGCTGGAAAATGAGCTGATCGATGTCGCTCACATTGCCGATGGAGCGGCGGTCATACATTTCTGGAGTCGGCTGGCGGCCGGTGCCGCTCACCCTGCCGGACCACATCAGGTGGATACGCTGATCCTCGCCGTACTGACGAGACAGAACGAGATCTGGCGCATTCGAGCGCTCGAGAATGTGACCCTCACAAACCCGCGGACGGGGGAGCCGATCTTGCGCGGTTAGCACGGTGTCTCGACGTGGACGCATGAAGACAAGATCGGCAACGGCGAGTCCGTGTCTAAACACTCGTTCAAGGCAGACGGGTTCGCTGCCGCTCAACTCCAGCGCCAGATGCTCCAGGGAACAAGTATGGGAACCGCTGCAACTCTTTACTTCTTGTGCGGAAAAATGGGCGCTGGCAAGTCGACGCTGGCCAGATCACTGGCGTCCCGGAACGGGGCCGTGTTGCTGTGCGAAGATGATCTGTTGCGGCATTTGTACCCGGGCGAAATTGCAGACCTGAAAAGCTACGTGAACTATTCGGGTCGCCTCAAGAGTGCTCTCAGCGAGCATATCTGTTGCGTGGTGGGGCACGGTCTTTCCGTCGTGCTCGACTTTCCTGCCAACACCACGGGGCAACGCGCCTGGCTCAGGGAACTCATCGAGGCCTCGGGGGCTGCGCACCAACTGCACTTTCTAGACACACCAGACGAGACATGCAAGAAGCAGCTTCGAGCGCGCAATTCAATTGGCAATAGCGACCCTCTGCAGGACGAGGCAACGTTCGATCTGCTCTCGTCCCATTTCGTCGCTCCGAAGCCTGATGAAGGCTTCACGGTAGTCCGCCATGAGCGCGCCTGACAATTCAACCAAGGCGGACGGATCGCCGACTTTTTTCAGCGCCAGGCGCAGGGGCCATCGATGTCGTTGGTGAAAGAGATGAACGTGCTCCGTGGGAGCTGCCATTGCGGTCAGATCCGACTCGAGTTCTCCACGCATCAAACGCCGGCAAATCTGGTTCCCCGGGCGTGTGACTGCACTTTCTGCCGGAAGCATGGTGCGGCTTATATTTCGGACCCTGCTGGCCGGCTGTCGATATTTGCGAGCGAGTCGCCGGCTCTGGCCAGGTACCGCCAGGGCTCAAACAGTGCCCAGTTTGTTCTGTGCAACCTGTGCGGCGTTCTCGTTGCGGTGGTTTACGAACACCATGGCGTTCTCCACGGCGCGGTTAACGCCCCGTGCCTGGATGGAGACGCCGGCCTTGGCGCTCCCATCCCGGCATCGCCGCAGGAGCTAAGCCCGGAGGCAAGGATTTCACGCTGGTTGCAATTGTGGATACCGGATGTCCGGCTCTTGATCCAGTCCGCAAACAGTCGCGCGTGATGCCCTGCGACCTCGCTGCGCTACGCGCAGGGTGAACGGGACATGCGTGGTATTCGCAGGCTGAATCATCAGTTGACGGGATGTCCGCGTTCCTGCATCAACCGGGTCAGCTCGGCGACGAAGTCGGCGCGGGCGGCCTTGGCATCGAGCAGGTAGACCTGCACGTCGTGGGCGGCGACGCTGGTGTGCAGGCTGCCGCCGTCCGCCACGTCGATCGCATTGCCGCCGAGAGCCGGTTGCCAGTGTCCCGACTGCAGCTTGTCGCTGATGTCGAAGTCGGCTGCCTTGTCGCCTTTGTTGAGCAGCACCAGCGCGATCTGGTGCACGTCACCTTTCTGGTACACGCGATAGAACGCGGCCTGATCGCCGGCGAAGCGCAGCGGCAGCATCAGGCCGCGTTGCAGCGCCGGAGTTTTCTCGCGCAGTAGCGCGATGCGCTTGAGCTGCCGGTAGATCGGGCTGTTCGGCGCGGCGTCGATGCGTGACTGGCCGTAGTAGTTGCGGTTGCCTTCGTGCTCGGCCTTGCCGCGCTCGAAGCCGGTTTCCGAGCCGTAGTAGATCGCCGGGATGCCGCGCGCGGTGAACAGCCAGTTGTTGGCGTCGATGAAACCGTTGTCGCTGGCGTTGAGTCGCGCCATGTCGTGGTTGTCGTAGAACGTGACCAGTTCGTACGGGTTCGCGTAAGGGCCGTTGGTGAGGTAGAGGCAGTCGAGCAGGTGGGCGTAGTCGCTGCCGGGATGTTCGAACACGTCGGCGACGCGCCCGCGCAGCGGGAAGTCGAGCACGCTGATGCCACCGTTCTTTGCCCAGGTGTACTGGCCGATATTGTCGGGGCTGTAGTCGAATGCCTCGCCGAACATGAAGAAGCCCGGATGCTTCGCGCGGATGCGTGCGGCGAACTGTTTCCAGAACGCGGTGGGCATGTGGCTGATGGTGTCGATGCGGAATGCGTCGGCGCCTTCGTCGGCCCACTGCGTATACGCACCGACGAAGTAGTCCAGCACGGCCGGATTCTCGTCGTCGTTGTTGGATAGCTGGACCAGATCCTCGTACGCGTGATAGAAGCGATGCAGCGGATTGCGCACGGGGTCGAGCTGGTCCGGTCGCAGGTTCTGCTCGTCGGCGATCAGCTTGCCGTCCTTGTCGTAGATCTGGCCGAACATCGGCTGCGCCTTCGGCATGCTGAAGGCGGGCGAGCCGTGGTTGGCGACGATGTCCTGCACTACCTTGAGTCCATCCTTGTGCATCGCCGCTGTGAACTGGGCGAAGTCGAGTCCCTTGCTCGGCAGATGCGTGTCGAGCTTGTAGAAGTTGACGCCCCAGTAGCCGTGGAAGCCGGTCTTGCCGCGATCGGTGAATTTCGAGCCCCAGCTCACCGGGTCGCCGCCGGTGAATGCCTCGTCCGGGTTCTGCACGATCGGGGTGATCCACACCGCACCGAAGCCCATGCCGCGGATATAGCCGGCGTTGTCCAGCACGCCCTTGAAGTCGCCGCCGAGGTAGCCGATGTTCGCGCTCTGACCCTTGGGTGCGCCCGCGACCGGAATGTCGAAGGTGGGATGCGCGCCGCCCTAGTGGCGCTGATCGTTCGAGGGATCGCCGTTGACGAAACGGTCGGTCATCACGAAGTAGATCGCGTTCGATGCGAACGGCGCATCGGTGCCGACGAACTCGGGCGTGGTAGTGGCCTGGGCGAGGCTGGCTGCAAGCAACATCGCGAGGGCCGGGAGCATTTTTTTGTAAAGCATTGTGTGCGTCCTGTACAGCGAGTCCGGCGAGGATGTGCCTGTGGGAGCGGCTTCAGCCGCGACGCTCCAAGGCGAGCGGAAAGGCATCGGGACTGAAGTCGCTCCCACAGGTGGCGCGGCTAGGGCGAGCCTGCGGGCAGTGGCACGGCGTTGGCCTGCGGCTCGCGCACGCGCAGCGTGAACAGACCGGCGACCAGCAGGCACGCGCCGCCCAGTGCCAGTGCCCAGATCGGCTGGTTGTGGAAACACAGTCGCAGCAGCAGACCGAGCACGCTGGCGGCCAGCAGTTGGGGGATCACGATGAAGAAATTGAAGATGCCCATATAGACGCCCATCTTCGCCGCCGGCAGGTTGTCCGACAGCAGCGCATACGGCAGCGACAGGATCGACGCCCACGCAAAGCCCACGCCGACCATCGAGGCCAGCAGCCACCGCGGATCGCGGATGACCAGGAACGACAGCAGCCCCGCGCCACCCAGGCACAGGTTCAGCAGATGGCTGATGCGCAGACCCCAGCGCCGCACCATCAGCGGGATCACCACCGCCGCCAGCGCGGCGAAACCGTTGTACGCGGCGAACAGCACGCCGACCCAGTTGGCGCCCTCGTTGTAGGCGGCCGAGCTGGTATCGGTGGCGCCGTACAGCGTCTGCGTCACGCCCGGCGTGGTGTAGATCCACATCGCGAACAGCGCGAACCACGAGAACAGCTGGACCCAGGCGAGCCGGCGCATCGGCCCGGGCATGCCGTACAGATCGCCCATCACCTCGCGCAGCATGCCGTGGCTGCGGGTGAAGGTGAGCCAGGCGAACAGCAGGCCGAACACGATCAGGCCGCCGGCCAGCAGGTACAACTCCTTCTCCAGTGCGAAGTGGCGGATCGCGAACAGCACCAGCACGCCGGCCGCCAGCAGCAGCAGCCCGAGCTTCCATGCGCGCGCGGCATCCACTGCCGGCTGCTCGGCCACGCTGTCGGTGAACGACTGCAATTGCGCGGGCGGGTACTCGCGCGTGCGCAGGATCGTCCACAGCACCGCGCCCAGCAGCACCGCGCCGCCGGCATAGAACGCGTACTTCACCGTGTCGGGTATGCCGCCGCTTGCGGCCACGTTGGCCACGCCCAGTTGCGCCAGCATCCACGGCAGCGCCGAGGCTACCACCGCGCCCACGGCGATGAAGAAGCTCTGCATCGCATAGCCCAACGGTCGCTGGGGCGTGGGCAACTGGTCGCCGACGAAGGCACGGAACGGTTCCATCGACACGTTGATCGACGCATCCAGAATCCACAGCAGGCCGGCGGCCATCCACAGCGCCGGCGCATTCGGCATCCACAACAGCGCCAGCGAGGCGAATACCGCACCGACCAGAAAGTACGGGCGACGCCGGCCCAGCCGGGTCCAGGTGCGATCGGAGAAGTGGCCGATGATCGGCTGCACGATCAGTCCGGTCAGCGGCGCGGCGATCCACAGCGCCGGGATGTCGTTCACGTTGGCGCCGAGGGTCTGGAAGATCCGGCTGACGTTCGCGTTCTGCAGGGCAAAGCCGAACTGCAGGCCGAGGAAGCCGAAGCACATGTTCCAGATCTGCCAGAACGACAGCGTCGGTTTGGTATTCAAGTGGGTGGCGTCCTTCATGGTGTGCCGTGGCTGGTAGCGAGCGGGGCGATCAGCAGATCATGCACGTCGGCCTGGTTCAATGCACCGGCACTCCCGCCGGCGCCGCCGGTGTAGTGGGCGAAGTGGGCGAGGTAGCTCATGTTGAAACCGTCGTCGAGGTCGAACTGGCAGCTGGCGCCGACCTTTGCCGTGAAGCGGCCCCACGTGGATGGCTGCGCACGCACGCTGTGCGGCATCACGATCGGCAGGCGCTGCTCGTCGCTGCCATCGCAGTGGACAGCCAGCATCTTCACCGCCGCGGTGATGCCGGTATTGATCGGGCCGTGGTCGTTGGCGTAATCGAGCGACACGCGATAGTCGCCGGTGGCGGGCGCGGTCCAGTGGCGCGGCCAGTGGCCGGCGACCTTAGCCACCGCACCCACGCAGGTGGCGGGGCTGTGCAGCGACTCGAGGCCGTGCACATCCATGCGCGTGGCGCTGATGCAGGCGAGACCCGGCTGCTGCGCGAGTTGGCCGCTGCCGTCGATGCTGCCGTGGAGCTGGCCTTTGAGGTAGAGCTGCACCTTGCCATCCACCGTGATCCGCCAGCCGTCGCCGTCGGCGCGCACCAGCGGCGCGGCGGGTGCGACCGGCGCATACAGCGGCGCATCGGTGCGCAGCGGCACGTCCTTCACCTGCACCGCCTTGAGCATCACGGTGGTGGCGGTGCCGTGTGTGCTGCTGCGGTCGGCGACCAGCAGGTTGCCGGCGTACTTCTTCGGCAGCTGCAGCGTGATGCTGCGGTCGGCAAGCTTCAGCGTGATCGACGCGCGCTGGCCGAACAGCATCGGCACCAGCGAGGTCGGCAGTTTCGGTGTCACCTGGCCGTCTTCGCCGAGGCCGAACACGCCCTCGGTGACCACCGCGAGATAGGCCGCCACCGACCACAGTTGCCGCGGCGAATTCACCACCGGGCCGCTGAGCTTGTCTTCGTCGACATGCTGGCCCTGGGTCAGCAGCTCGTAGTTCTCCATGTTGGAGCCGTACAGCGCTGCGCCGCGCATCACCGACTCGATCTCGTGCGCGATGCGCGCGGGCTGCTCCGTCATGCGCGCGGCGCGCAGTGCGTAGGCGCTGACGAACGGCCAGATTGCGCGGTTGTGGTAGATCGGCTGGTCGGCGCGCTCGGGCCAGATCACCGGGCTGCCGGCGGGCCAGGTGGGGTAGTTCGCCAGCGTCTGTCGCGCGCGCTCGCCATCGGCCACACCGCTGGTGATCGCCAGTGAGATGCCGAGCAGGTCGTAGGTGTCGTATGGCGTGCCGTCGCCGCCGAGGTAGCTCATGTACATGCCGCGGTCGGCGCGCCAGAAGTGCGCGTTGATCGCGACTTTCAGCGCGTCCGCCTGGCGGCGATAGCCGGCGGAGGTCTTCGAGTCGTGCCGATCATCGGCCAACCTCGCGGCGAGCTGCAGTGCCTGGTAGTGCAGCACGTTGGTGGACAGCGCATAGGACTGCGCGATGAAGGTCACCTCGTCCGCCGTCCACGCCGGGTAGCTCTGCTCGCGCCAGTCGAGGAACGAGGTCTCGCCGCGATACAGGCCGAACGTGGCGTCGAACGCGTACTGCCGATCCTGCGCCAGGGTGGCGCCGAGCGCCTTGTCGACGTCAGCGGCGAACGCCGGGTCGTCGAGCAAGTGTTGCGCGCCAAGAAACCACACCACGCGATCGGTGCTGATCGGCCAGCTGCCGCCGGAGCCGGTGTCCTGCATCGGGTACAGACCTTGTGGTGCGGACGGGACGCGTACGTCGGACAGCTTGAATGCCAGCCCGTTGCGTGAGCGCGCGGGATCGAACCGCCACAGGCCGAGATCGATCGCGTAGGACAGGTCGCGCGTCCACACGTACGGCCATTTCAGGCCGGTCACGAAGCACTGGCAGGGAATCGGCTGGCCGTGGTCGAACGCACCGTCGCGGATCGCGCCGACCGAATCCAGGGTCAGGTCGTCCTGCGCCATCGCGAACAGGCCGTCGAACAGTGCGCTGGCGGTATCGGTGCGCAGCGGTTGCGCGGCGATCACGCGCTGGCCGTAGGGCCATGCCAGCGTGTAACTGCCCTGCGCATCGCGGCTGATGCCGGCGTGCACGCCATGCCAGTCCAGCCCGTTCTGCCAGGTGGGTGCCGCCGTGGTGGCGGCCATCGCCGCGGTCAGCAGCAGGCTCAGCATGAGCGGGCCGGCGGTAGTGAAGTGTGGATCGTGCTGGTCATCGACATGAGCCCTCCGGCGGCTGTTATGTCACGGCGTGGCATATACCGCATGTTGCGGCTGCAACATCGACGACGGGCTGGTGTCGGGATGGGTCCTGCATGGTAGGTAGCGTCGCACTGCAGCAACCAGTGGTTGCATACGTATTCATGCGAGACGGAGCGCCACCGGCCAGCGCCGGCAGCCCACGCTTGCAGCGCGCCAGGGCTGACCGGGCGCATGTCGGGCTGCCGCAATGGGTTCTTGTAAAGCGGATGGCGATGACGGCATAGTCGATCGACACCAGTGGCCATTGCGGGAGATTCCATGCGGGTACGCCTCGAAGATGTGGCGCGCGCAGCGAGCGTATCGCCCAAGACGGTGTCCCGTGTGCTCAACGACGAGGTCAACGTAAGCGACGCCACGCGCAAGCGCGTGCTCGCCGCGATGGAGGCGATGGACTATCGCCCGCATCCGTCGGCGCGCAGCCTGGCGGGCAGCCGCTCGTTCCTGGTGGCGATGTTGTACGACAACAACGACAACCCGGCCTCGACCTACCTGGCCGAAATCCAGGACGGCGTGCTCGAAGCCTGCGATGCGCATCGCTACAGCATGATGGTGCGTCCGCTGCGCATGCGCAGCGACGATTTCATCCGCCGCCTCGACACGCTGATCTCCGATCATCACCCCGATGGCGTGGTGCTGACGCCGCCGATTACCGACTACGCGCCGCTGCTGAAGCGACTGCGCGAGCGCAATGTGCCGTATGCCAGCGTGTCGCCGATGCAGCGCGACGGCGTCATCGGCGTGACCATGGACGAACAGGGCGCCGCACGGGCGATCGTGGAGCATCTGCTGGCATTGGGGCATCGGCGGATCGCCCACGTCATCGGCATTGCCGATCACGGTGCCAGCCGCTGGCGCCTGGCCGGTTACCGTGAGGCGATGGCTGCCGCAGGTCTGCCCGAGGATCCGGCGCTGGTGGTGCAGGGCGCGTTTACGTTCGGCTCCGGCGTCGCCGCGGCACGCGAGCTGTTCGCGCTGGAGCAGCGGCCCACTGCCGTGTTCGCCGCCAACGACGACATGGCGACCGGCGTGATGTGGGCGGCCGGCGAGTACGGCCTGAAGGTGCCGCATGATCTTTCCGTCTGCGGCTTCGACGACACCCCGCTGGCACGCCAGCTGTGGCCGGCACTCACCACCATCCAGCAGCCCAGCCGGGAGATGGGCAAGATTGCCGCCACGCAATTGCTGAACCTGCTGCGCGGTCGCGGTCCCGGCCAGCTGGTGCAGGTGCCGTTTTCGCTGCAGATTCGCGACTCGACCGCCCGCGTTCCCTGACTCCGCCGCTGCCGGATATCGGGAAGCTCTTGCGGGAGCGACTTCAGTCGCGATGCTGCGCTACGCGCGCCGCTTCCCCTTGTCGATCGTGTGTCGGCCCGCGCCATGACGCGGGCCGCTGCCGCGGTCATAGCGACTGAAGTCGCTCCCACAGAAAAGCGGCATCGCGGGTCGGGCCGGTTGCCGGCAGTCATGTTGCGCAGCGAATTGACAGCGCTGTCATCCGTGTCAGTATGCGATTTCGACGCGCGCCGCCGGCGCGCCAGCCTGGAGCCCTGCCGTGCCCTTGTCGCCCCCATCGCCCCTGTCCCTGTGTCGCATTTTCCTGGCCGTGTCACTCGCTGGCGTGCTGCTTATGCCCATTCATTCCGCAACGGCCGCAGACGCGGCCACCGTCCACCCCGAGCTGTGGCCGCAGGGTCATTCGCCACTGCCGTCCGACCCCGCACTCGAGGCCCGGGTCAGGGCGCTGCTCGCGAAAATGTCGGTGGAGGACAAGGTCGGCCAGATGATCCAGGCCGACATCAAGTCCGTGACTCCGGACGACGTGCGGCAATATCGTCTCGGTTCGATCCTGGCCGGTGGCAACTCCAAGCCGAACGGGCAGCGAACCGCCACGGCGGTGCAATGGCAGCAACTGTCCGATGCGTTCTACCGGGCCTCGATGGACATCTCGGGCGGACGTCTGGCGATCCCGGTGCTGTTCGGCATCGACGCGGTGCATGGCCACAACAACCTGGTCGGCAGCACCTTGTTCCCGCAGAACGTGGGCCTGGGCGCCACGCGCGATCCGCAGCTGATCCACGCGATCGGCGAGGTCACTGCGCGGGAGCTGCGCGCCAGCGGCATCAACTGGACCTTCGCGCCCACACTCACGGTGCCGCAGGATGGGCGCTGGGGACGTGCCTATGAGGGCTATTCGCAGAACCCGGCGCTGGTGGCGCAGTATGCCGGCGCGGTGGTGGAGGGTCTGGAAGGCAAACTCGGCACGCCGCACTACCTGGATGCCGACCACGTGATCGCCACCGCCAAGCATTTCGTGGGCGACGGCGGTACCCGCGACGGCAAGGACCAGGGCGATGCCGAGATCAGCGAGGCCATGTTGCGCGACGTCCACGCGGCCGGCTATCCGCCGGCGATCAAGGCCGGCGTGCAGGTGGTGATGGTCTCGTTCTCCAGCTGGAACGGGGTGAAGATGGCCGGCAACAAGGCGCTGATCACCGACGTGCTCAAGGGCCGTCTGGGTTTCGGCGGGATCGTGCTGGGCGACTGGAACGCGCATGGCCAGGTGCCCGGCTGCACCAACGAGGATTGCCCGGTGGCGTACAACGCCGGGCTGGACATGCTGGAGGCTCCCGATTCCTGGAAGGGCCTGTACAAGAACACGCTGGCCGAGGTGAAGTCCGGGGTGATTCCGATGAGCCGTGTCGACGATGCGGTGAGCCGCATCCTGCGGGTGAAGCTGCGCCTTGGCATGTTCGAGGCCGGGCTGCCGTCGGCCAATCCGCTGGTAGTCCAGTCGGCGAAGGTGATCGGCAGCCCCACGCACCGCACGCTGGCGCGTCGGGCGGTGCGCGAGTCGCTGGTGCTGCTGAAGAACAACGGAGTACTGCCGATCGATCCGCGCAGGCACGTGCTGGTCGCCGGCGACGGCGCCGACAACATCTCCAAGCAGAACGGCGGCTGGACGCTGACCTGGCAGGGCACCGGCCTGACCAATGCGGATTTCCCGGGTGCCACTTCGATCTGGGCCGGCATCCAGGCGCAGGTGATGGCAGCCGGCGGCCGTGCCGAGCTGTCGATCGACGGCAGCTACAAGAACAAGCCCGATGTCGCCATCGTGGTGTTCGGCGAAGACCCTTACGCGGAATTCCAGGGCGACCTGCCGAACCTCGCCTATCGGCCCGGCAACGACCACGACCTCGACCTGCTGCGTCGCCTGCGCGGGCAGGGCGTGCCGGTGGTGGCGGTGTTCCTGAGCGGACGGCCGCTGTGGATGAACCGCGAGATCAACGCGTCGGATGCGTTCGTGGCGGCGTGGCTGCCTGGCAGCGAAGGCGAGGGCATTGCCGACGTGCTGCTGCGCACGCGCGACGGCCACATCGCCCACGATTTCCACGGCAAGCTGGCGTATGCGTGGCCGCGCACAGCGGTGCAGATTCCGGTCGCCGCGGCCGCGCGTGGCGAGCAGCCGCAGTTTCCCTACGGCTTCGGCCTGACCTACGCGGACCACGGCGATACTGGCCCGTTGTCCGAGGATGCCGGGATCGAGCTGAGCAGCGCGCGGGCCGGCGTCTACTTCAGCCATGGCAAGCCGGCGCAGGGTTTCGCATTGCGTCTGACCGGCGCCGACGGTGCGGCCGCCAACGTCACCGCCACGCCGGCGGCGACGACTGACGGCAGCCTGCGCATCAGTTCGCTCGACTACAAGGCGCAGGAGGATGCGCGCAGCCTGGGCTGGTCCGGCAAGGGCACGGCGCGCGCCGCGCTGGTGGCGTCCGCGCCGCTGGACGTGGAGCGCGAGACCAATGGCGACGTGATGCTGGTGACCACGCTGCGGGTCGACGCGGTGTCGCCGCAGGGTGCCTCGATCGGTGTCGCCTGCGGCAGCGGTTGCGGCGGCGAGGTGCCGATCGGCAAGCAGCTGGCCGCGTTGCCACGCGGCCAGTGGCTGCGCGTGGGCGTGCCCTTGAAATGCTTCCGCGATGCCGGTGCCGACATGAGCAAACTGGATCAGCCGTTCGAATGGATCAGCAGCCCGGGCGAGCGCATCGCCCTCACCGACGTGTCGCTCGGCACGGTGGCCGACCAGACGCTGGCATGTCCGGCCGCGGCGGGCCGGCCATGAATGCCATCGCGCTGACTGGCATCGCTGCGCGCGCCCGTTCGGCGACCTTGCTGACCTGCGTGCTGGCCGCGCTGGCCGGGCTGATGTTCGGTCTCGACATCGGCGTGATTTCCGGTGCCACCCAGTTCATCCAGGCCGAATTCGCCATCTCCGATCGCGTCATCGAGTGGATCGTCAGCGCGATGATGCTGGGCGCCGCGATCGGTGCGGCCGGCGCCGGCTGGCTGTCGGCCGCGCTGGGGCGCAAGCGCTCGTTGATCCTCAGCGCGACGTTGTTCGTGGCCGGCTCGCTGTTGTGCGGGCTGGCCTGGTCGCCGGCCACCTTGATCGGGGCGCGTCTGGCGCTGGGCCTGGCAATCGGCATGGCCGCGTTCACCGCACCGCTGTATCTGGCCGAGGTGGCGCCAGAGCAGACGCGTGGCGCGATGATCTCCACCTATCAGTTGATGATCACCATCGGCATCTTCGTCGCCTTCCTGTCCGACCTGGCGCTCAGCTACAGCGGTGCCTGGCGCTGGATGCTCGGCATCATCGCGATTCCCGGTGCGCTGTTCCTGCTCGGCGTGCTGGTGCTGCCGGAGAGCCCGCGCTGGCTGATGCTGCGTGGACGCCGCGACGAGGCGACCGCGGTATTGGCGCGTCTGCGCGGCGACTCTGCGGTGGTCAGTCGCGAGGTGGCCGACATCGAGGCGCAGTTGAAGTCGCGGCAGCATGGCTGGCAACTGTTCCGGCACAACCGCGACTTCCGCCGCTCGGTCGGGCTCGGCATCCTGCTGCAGGTGATGCAGCAGCTGACCGGCATCAACGTGATCATGTATTACGCGCCGCGCATCTTCGCCAGCGTGGGCTTCGGCACCAGCGCGCAGATGTGGACCACGGCCATCGTCGGCCTCACCAACATGCTGGCCACCTTCATCGCGATCGGCCTGGTCGACCGGCTGGGGCGCAAGCCGATCCTTTACGCGGGCTTCGGCGTGATGGCCGCCAGCCTCGGCGCGGTCGGCACGATGATGTATCTGGGTACCACCACGCATGCCGAGCAGATGGTCACGGTGGTGATGCTGCTGGTGTTCATCATCGGCTTCGCGATGTCGGCCGGACCCCTGGTGTGGACGCTGTGCTCGGAAGTGCAGCCGCTGCGTGGACGCGACTTCGGCATCGGCTGCTCCACCTTCGTCAACTGGACCGCCAACATGATCGTCGGCGCGACCTTCCTGACCCTGCTCAACGGCATCGGCCACGCGGCCACGTTCTGGCTGTATGCGGGACTCAACCTGCTGTTCATCCTGATCACCTTCCTGTGGGTGCCGGAAACGCGCGGCGTGACGCTGGAACAGATCGAACGCAAGCTGATGGCCGGCCGTCCGCTGCGCGAGATCGGCCGCTGACGGAACCCGCAACGAAGCGTGGCTCGGGATGGGTGTGAAGAAAGCGGCGGCCTTGGGGCCGCCGTTTTCGTTACGCGGATCTGGATGCCGCGCGCGCCACGTCCCCACGGGAAAATCCACCCAGGAGTCGAAGCCAAAAAAAATGGATGCCCCGTTGCGGGGGCATCCAGTGGCGATCGAGGGGAGGGAACCGTCGCCAGGGAGAACCTGAAACCTAGAACCACACCCCCACGTTGACACCGAAAGTGCGCGGCGGCAGGTATTGCGAGGTATAGGCGAAGCTGCCGTCTGGCAGGGCGAAGCGACCGGCGCTGGTGCGCACCTTGTTGTCGGTGACGTTCTGCACGTAGGCGCCGACCCACCAGCGATCCTGCGGTTCGTTGTAGCGCAGCGAGATGTCGCCGCGACCGTACGCCTTCTGCTTGTCGCCATCGCCCAGGTTGAACGTGCTCAGCCATTGCGCGCTCTGGTATTGCGCCGAGATGCGCGGGGTCAGCCGGCCGCCGTTGGACAGGCGGAAGTCATGCTCGTAGATCGCGGTGAGCGAAGCGTTCGGGGCGTGCGGCAGGTCATTGCCGCTGACGTCGATGCAGCTGCTGATGCCGGAGGCCGGAGCGCAGGCGGGCAGGCCCTGGTAGTCGTTGCTGCCGGCGTACTTGAGGGTGCCCAGTTCCTTCTTCGGGATCGCCGAGAACACCAGGTTGAGGCGGTCGTTTTCGCTCGAGAACGCCAGCTCCGATTCGAAGCCCATCACCTTGGTGGTGCCCTTGACGTTGGAGAAGCCCAGCCCGCGGTTGCCGTCGGGGTAGGTGATCGGTGCCGCCAGCTGGAAGTTCTTGAACTGCTCGTAGTAGATCGCGCTGTTCCAGGTCAGATGGCCGTCGAGGAAGCTGAACTTCGAGCCGACTTCGTAGTTGGTCAGCGTCTCCGGTGCGTACAGCGTGCCGGCGTCCTGGGTGCCGCCGGACTTGTAGCCGGTGGACACGCTGGCATACAGCAGGCCGTGCTGGCCGACATCGGTATCAAGCCGGGCCAGCCAGGTGACCTTGCTCTTGTCGTACTTCGCATCGTTGACGGTGGAAACGTTGAAGCCCACGTTGCCCGGCTCGACATCCGGCGAGATCGGCACCTGCGGCACGGTCGGGTCGTAGGCCCAGCCCCAGCCGCGGCCGCCCTTGTTCTCCTTGATGTCGTTGGACCAGCGCGCACCGCCGGTCAGGCGCAGGCTGTCGGTGATGTGCCAGGTGGCTTGGCCGAAGACCGCCTTGGATTCCACCGTCTCCTTCGGCTGGATGAACGAGCCCTGCCAGGCCACGGTGCCTTGCGAGGTGCCGTTGAGGATCGGGATGTCGAAGCGGATGTTGTTGTCCTCCGCGGCGTAGTAGGCGCCGAGGATCCAGTCCACCGCGTTGTTGCCGACCGACTTCAGGTCCAGCTCGTGGCTGTAGTTGCTGTAGTTGGAGAAGTTGGTGCGATCGGCCTGGTAGGACGCGCCGGTGGTGAAGCTGGTCGGCACCTGCACGCCGTTGTCCTGGTCGAAATTGCTCTTGCCGGAGAAGCGGTTGAAGCCGGCGACGTAGCTCAGCAGCATCGAGTCGCCGATCTTGAAATCCATCCGGCTGCGCACCGTGTGCGAGTCACGCTTCAGGTAGGGCGCGGTGTCGATCAGTGCCGACCAGAAATCCTGCCCGGCGCGCGGCTGTTGCATCAGGCTCATGCCGGGCGTGCCGCGATCGCGGAAGTACTCGTAGGACAGGTTCCAGGTGAACGCGTCGTTCGGCTTCCACAGGGCGCTGACACGCGCCGCCGACTGATCCTGCGCGTCGTACTTGTCGCCGCCGGTCACGTAGTCGCTGGCGTTGATCGGCTGGAACGTGGCCAGGGTGCCGCCGCTGGCCAGATACGCGGCCTGCTGGCTGGCTACGCTGGGCAGCTGCTTCGACGGGTTCTGGTAATCCACGTAGCCGTCGTGCTGCTCCTGCGCGATGGCCACACGCATGGCGAAGGTGCTGCTGATCGGCAGGTTCACCGTGGCGCGGGTGCCGATGTGGCTGTAGTTGCCGGCCTCGATCTGCGCATTGCCGTAGAAGCCGCTGAAGTCCGGCTTGCCGGTCTGGAAATTGACCACGCCGGCGGTGGAGTTGCGTCCCCACAGCGTGCCCTGCGGGCCGCGCAATACTTCGACGCTGTCGATGTCCAGCAGCAGGCCGGCGGCCGCTTCCGGGCGCGGCGAATACACGCCGTCGATGAACATCGCCACTTCCGGATCGGCGTACTCGGTCTTGGCACTGTCGTTGCCGATGCCGCGCATGGTCAGGGTGACCACGCCGTGGTCGCCTTGCGAGGTGGCCTCGAAACCGGGTACCAGCTTGGTGATGTCCTGCACCGTCATCACCCGCTCCTTGTCGAGCGAGTCGGCGCTGATCGCGCTGATCGCGACCGGGGTCTTCTGCAGCGGTGTTTCACGTTTGGTCGCGGTGACCTGGACGCTGTCCAGATCCTTGACCTTCCTACTGGCCGCGGTGCTCTGCGGGGCGGGATCCTGTTCTGCAGCGTGGACGGCGCCGGCAGCGAATATGGCGGTCATGGCGACGTACAAAGCCGAGTAGCGTAATTTCATTTCACCCTCTCCCCAAAAATCGTCGTGGACATGCAGGTAGTCGTGGACATGCGGTAGTCTGTGTATGACAGCGCTGTCAAATTAAATGACAGCGCTGTCATTGAGGGCGATCCTACTGCGAAAATCTGCGATTGGCTTGTTGCGCAGCAACAAGCGGGGAGGGGAGTGAAATGGCGCGCATTCAGAAGATCCTGGTCGTGGGCGGTGGCACCGCTGGCTGGTTGACGGCCTGCTACCTGGCCAAAACGTTGAACAGTGCGAAACCGGAAAGCATCCAGGTCGAGCTGGTCGAATCGCCGAATATCGGTCTGCTCGGCGTGGGCGAAGCCACGTTTCCGTCGATCCGCGGCACGCTGGCGGCTATCGGCCTGGATGAGCGCCGTTTCCTGGTTGGCGCCACCGCCACGTACAAGCAGGGCATCCAGTATGTGAACTGGGTACGTCCACCCGGCGAGCCGGGACCGGACCGCTTCTTCCATCCGTTCAGCCTGCCCAGCCAGCGCAGCGGCAGCCCGGAACTGCTGCCGTACTGGCTACTCGGTGGCGCGCCCGCGGGCATGCCATTCGCCGAGGCGGTGACCATGCAGAAGCGCCTGATCGATCATGGCCGGGCGCCGAAGCGCGCCACCGATGCCGATTACCAGGGACCGATGAACCATGCCTTCCACTTCGACGCCGCCTGCTTTGCCGCCGTGCTGGCCGAACATGGCCAGAGTCTCGGCGTCAGGCGTCACCTGGCCACGGTGGAACGCGCCGACCTCGACGAATCGGGCGCGATCGCGCGCATCGTCACGAAAGAAATCGGCGAGCTGAGCGCGGACCTCTACGTGGACTGCACCGGCCTGCGCGGCACGCTGATCGGTGGCGCGATGCAGTCGCCGTTCCACAGCCGGCGCGACGTGCTGTTCGCCGATCGCGCGGTGGCGCTGCAGGTGCCGTACCCGCGTCCGGACGCGCCGATCCTGCCGTTCACCCGCGCCACCGCGCAGGAAGCCGGCTGGATCTGGGACATCGGCCTGCAGAAGCGCCGCGGCATCGGCTACGTCTACTCGTCGCGGCATACCGATGCCGACCGTGCGGAAGAGGTGATCCGCGGTTACGTGGGCGATGCCGCGGATGGGCTGCAGGCGTTGCACATCAAGTTCGAGACCGGCTATCGGCCGGAACACTGGCGCAGGAACTGCGTCGCGGTGGGGCTGGCCGGCGGCTTTGTCGAACCGCTGGAATCCACCGGCATCGCCCTGGTCGAACTGGCCGCCTATCTGATCACCCATCTGTTGCCGGGCGACGTCGACGAGATGGAACGCACCGCTCGCCAGTTCAACCAGATGATGGTGGCGCGCTACGAGCGCATCATCGACTTCATCAAGATGCACTACTGCCTGTCGCAGCGTCGCGACAGCGCGTTCTGGATCGACAACACCGATCCCGCCAGTATCCCGCAGACCCTGCAGGGCCGGCTCGCGCTATGGCGTCACCGACCACCGCACCGGCTGGACTTCGTCACCGACCTGGAGATGTTCATGCCAGCCAGCTGGCAATACGTGCTGTACGGCATGGAATTCAGCACCGACCTCGAACCGATGCGCAGCGCCTACCCGCAGATGGAAGCGGCGCAGCGCGAGTTCGCGATGATCCAGCAGATGGCCGGGCATGCTCTGAACGATTTGCCGGACCATCGCGCACTGGTCGAGCAACTGTGCCGTGAGCATGAGCAGCGGCCCGGGCGTGAGGAAGCTGTCGGGGTGAGCTGAGCCATGGTTCAAGTGGAGCATGGCATCCCGGGATGCTGGTCAGTGCAACTCGACCACCACCAGCCCCTGCACCGGCACGGTGATGTCGAACTTGCCGTCGCTCACCTTCATCGATTCCGGCGCAGCCAGTTTTCCGGCTTCGCGCAGCTGGGCGATCTGCTCGCGGCTGGGGAAGTCGGGCCGGCCCATCCGGTCGAACGTGGCGACGGCGTTGCCGTGGGTGGCGTCTACCCGCCAGACCGTGGCGTGGGCGTTGGCAGGCAGATGCCGCACGTCGACACTAAAATGTTTCGGCATGCCGACGGGTTCGCCCGGCGTGTAGCTGGCGGTGTCGCCGACGGGCGGGGCGTAGTTCCATAGCGCGATGACCACGCTGCCATCGTCGCGCCGGGTGACCAGGGCGGAATCGGAATCCACCGCGAGCCGCTTGTCGCCCAACTTGTGCAGCATCGCGAACGCGTTGAACGCGGGTTTGGGAATGCGGTCGGCGGCGATCAGGCCGAAGCCGCCGTAGAACGGGTTGCGCACGACGCCCTGTTCCTCGAATACGTCGGAGAACGACCAGTAGCTCATGATCTGAACCTTGCCGGCGCATTCGCGGATCATGTTGGCGAGCCAAGGCCCCATGAACACGGTGTCGGTGACGTTGGGCAGGTTGGCGTAGCTGGCGTTGTACTCGCTGAAGACCAGCGGCAGGTGCGGGTAGGGCGAGGCGGCAATCTCCTTGTGCACCTTGTCGACCGAGCGGCAGACCATGTCGGCGCGCAGGATCTTCTCGTCGGTGTGGAACACGTTGTCGGCGGTGTCGTCGCCGTAGACGTGCGTGCTGACGAAATCGACCGGCACGTTGTTCTTGTGCGTGTGCGCGAGGAAGTCGGTGGCCCACGCGGCCTGTGCGGTGGACGGTCCGCCCACGCGGATGCGCGGGTTCACGGCCTTGAGCGCGCGCACGGTGTGGTCGTACAGGGTGAAGTAGGTGGATTGCGGCGGCGTGCCGGTCCAGAAGCCGATGTTCGGCTCGTTCCACACCTCGAAGTACCAGCTCGCCACTTCGTCGATGCCATAACGTTCGATCAGGTGCTTCGCCAGCGCGCCGATCAGCGCGTCCCACTCGGCATAGTCCTTCGGCAGCGCGATGTTCGGGTGGTACCAGAACGGATGCAGCGCGGCCGGGTCGGAGGTCAGCTCCGGCGGCATGAAGCCGAGTTCGACGAACGGCTTGAAGCCGTGCTCGAGCAGACTGTCGTAGATCTGGTCGATGTAGGAGAAGTTGTAGGAAATCTTTCCCTGCGCGTCGCGCTGCACCAGGCCTACGTCGTGGTCGAGGATGCCGTGGAAGCGGATATAGCCGACGCCGGTGGTCTGGTGCACCGCGTCCAGGTCCTTGCGGTAATCGTCGCGCAAGGCCAGCGAGGCGCGGCCGGAGCCGAGCATCCGCTCCCAGAAATGCGGGAACGGCGTGGCGCTGGCGCTGGCGTCGATGTGCAGGCTGGTGGTGCTTGTGGCGGGCGTCGCGGCGCCGGCCGTGCCGGTGATCAGCAGGGTGGCGCAGGCGGCCAGGGCCAGGTTTCGTAGCAAGGCGGAAATAGCCATGGCAGTTCCTGTTCGACGCGTGGAGTGGCGCGGATCGGGCTGACGGGAAGCCAGCAACCATCGGGATGTAATCGTTTACATCGAGACGCAGTTTCCTACACGCACGCGGTGGCGTCCAGCCGGGGGGAGGCTGGGGTTATGGCTGCATGTCGAGGGTGATTTTTGCCGCGCGCGTGGCGCTGACCCGCGCCCAGGTGACGTCGCCATAGCGATCGTGGCCGCGAGCCCAGCCTTCGCCACTGCTGTGCTGCAGAGTATCGAGGTCGTCGAAGAGCTTGAGGTCGCCGCTGATGTGCGCGGCCGCGCCGCCGTGGATCTTCAGCAGGTAGAACTGCAGTGCCGGTTTGAAGCTGCCGCTGGCGGCACCGACGTCCAGTCGCACCGTATCGCCGTGGCGCTGCACCGCCAGCGTCTGGCGGTAATACTGTCCATGCTCGTAGTCGTAAGTACTGCCGTCATCGTCGTAATAGTCGAACGTGCTGCGCTTCGTGCTGGGGAATATTTCGACGTCGAGCTGAGTCAGCGGGCGCTGGCCGACGTAGTCCTCGAACGGTTGGGTTGGGATGATCGCGCCGTCGCGGATGAACAGCGGGATGTCACCCCACGTCTTGCTGTCGATGGCGAGATGGATGCTCTGGCCACCCTCGTAAACCTTGCCGCTGAACCAGTCGGTCCAGCGACCGGCCGGCAGGTAGATGTCTTTCGAGGTCTGGCCCGGCTCGACCACCGGCGACACCAGCAGCCAGTCGCCGAACAGCCATGCGTCGACATCGTTGCGCAGCTGCGGATCGTGCGGCCAGTCGAACAACAGCGGACGCACCAGGCCCACGCCGGTGCTTCGGCGTGTGTACTCATAACTGTAGATGTACGGGATCAGCGCGTAGCGCAGGCGGATCGCATCGGTGGCGGCCTTCTCGGCGACTGGCCCGTACACCCACGGCTGGCGCTTCTGGCCGAAATCGCCGTGCACGCGGAAGATCGGCGTGAACGCGCCGAACTGGATCCAGCGCGCGTAGTTCTCCGGCGTCGGCGTGCCGTCCTTGAAGCCGCCGCCGTCCATGCCCCACTGCATCGCGCCCACGTTGATCGCGCTGAGCATGCGTGCGCGCTGGCCGGCCATGCTGGCGAAGCCGGTGGGAATGTCGCCCGACCACAGGCCGTAGGCATAGCGCTGCGAACCTAGCCAGAAGTTGCGGTTGACCGACCACACGCGCTGGTTCGAGATCGCGCGCTGGCCGTCGTACAGCGCGCGCTGCATGTTGAGGAACTGGGTGTTGCTCGTGGTGTTGTCGGCCTCGTCGTTCCACCAGCCGACGATGCCGGTGGCGAAACTCTGTTTCAGTGCGTCATTGAAGAACCAGGCACGCGCCGCCGGTTTGTCGAAGTCGATGTCCTTCACCGGCTTGTGCGAGAAGTAGTCCGGTGCGGCCTTCTCGTTCGGGCGCCACAAGTCGTGCGCGGTGGCGTAACGGCCTTCCACGGTGTCGACATGGACGCGCGGCTTCATGATCCCGGTGAGGTGGATGCCGCGTTGGTCCAGCTCGCTTTTCAGCTTGCCATCGGGGCCGTCCGGAAATTTGGTGGTGTTCCAGCGGAACTCGCCCCAGTTCTCGCCCCACGCCTTCCAGTCGAAGTCGAGCGTGAAGTTGTCGATCGGGATGTGCTTCGAACGATAGGTGTCGACGATCTGCAGCAGTTCTTTCTGGTCGATGCCCCACTGGCTGTTGGTGAAGCCCATCGCCCATTTCGGAAACAGCGGCGACTGGCCGCTGAGTTGCATCAGTGCGCCAAACAGCTCGTGTGGCTGGCCGACGACGATGTAGATATCCATCGCAGGCTTTGCCGGTTTCGCGGCCGCCGCTTTTGTTTCCGGCACGATGACGAGACTCGCCAGGTGCCGATCCGCCTCCGGCTTTCCGTCGGGAAGCGTTTCGCGAAAATCCACGTTGCTGTCGCTGCCCACCAGCACGCCATATCCTGCCGTGCTCCACACGAACGGTGCGCCGGCATGACCCTGCTCGCCAGCCTTGGCGGTCTGGTTGCCTTGGCGCAGCAGGCCGGCTGTAGCCGGCTCGGTGGCATTGGAACCGTGGATGCCATACATGGCGTCGTCCGCGGCATGCATGAAGGCGATCCTGTTATCGCCCAAGCCGAGGAGATACAGGGTGAGCATGTGTCGGCCGCTGGCGTCATCGATGCTCAGGGTGGCATTGCGGTTCCATGTCGCCACCAGCCGTTCGGACGTCATCGTTACAGAGCGCTTGTCGTCGCTCATCTTTACCGATACCGACGCCTGCATCTGTTCCGGATGTGGATCGAGTACCAGCGCAGGTTGCGCGCCAGGCACGCCGGTCTGCACGTGCACGATGCCGGCACTGTCGAAGTGGATGGAGAGCGGCGCGCCTACGCCTGCGTTGGCGGTGTCGGTTCCGTTGTCGATGGTGATGCCATTGGCGTCGAGGTGAACGGTCATCGGCGGAGGCTCAACGAAATCGGCTCGCGCCGCTGACAGCGCCAGCGATCCAGCGAGGGCCGCTGAAGCACAGAGAAAAGTCGGGCGGATGCGCCGGTTCATTGCAGGATCACGCTGCTGTAGGGCGGGAGCGCCAGGCTGCCGTTGCGGATTTCGGCCTCGGCGCCGGTCTGGCGCAACACCTTGCTGAAGTGCGATTCGCCAAGCAGGCCCAGCGGCATCGATTGCATCGTACTGGACAGGTTGTGCACCACCAGTATGTGGCTGCCGGTATCGTCGAGTTTCCATGCGGCGATGTGCGGGTTCGCCACGTTGAGCGGATGCATGGCGCCATCGCGCAGCGCGCTGATCTGGCTGCGCCAGTGGATCAGTTTCGTGTAATCGTGCAGCAAGGAATTGGAATCGACCTGTTCCGCTTCCACGGATACCGCCGGATCCTCATGTGAGGTCGGGGTTTCCCAAGTGGCTTCGCCCGGCGCATCCGTCGCACGGTTCCAGCGCATCGGTTCGCGCAGATCCTGATCGGGCTTCTTGCCGCGCATGCCAAGCTCCTCGCCGTAGTAGACGAACGGCTGGCCGGGCAGGGTAAGCAGCAGCGCGGCGGCCATGCGCATGTGTTGCGGGTTGCCGTCGAGCTGGCTCATCACGCGGTTCTGGTCGTGGTTGGACAGGAACGGTGCATCCACACCCGACTTGCCGGTTACCTTGCGATAGGCCGCGTCGGTGCGTGCGAGCACGGCGCCGAGATCACCGGTGCGTTCACTCTTCGCGCTCTCGATCAGCTGCCTCGCCAGCGGGAAATCGAACACGGCGCTCAGTGGCTTGAACCAGGGTGCAAGTTTTTCCGCGCTGTCCTGGGTGACCTCGCCGACCACGTAGGCATCGGGCCTGACCGCGTCGAGGCCACGGCGGAACTCCGACCACCAGGCCAGGTTTTTTTTCAGCACGGCAGGGTCACCGTCCTGCGACTTGAAGTCGTAGTAGACATGCTGGGCTGCATCGAGGCGGAAGCCGTCGACGCCTTTGTTCAGCCAGAACTGGCCGAGCCTGACCATCTCCTGGCGTACGGCGGGTGTATCGTAATTCAGGTCCGGCATCGCGGCGGTGAATACGCCGAGATAGGCTTTGCCATTGCGTGCGGTATGCCATGCCGGCGAGCCGGTGGCGCTGATGGCATCCAGGTCGGTGCCGGGTTTCGCCCAGCTGTACCAGTCGTGATGCGGATCGGCAGGGTTGCCGGCGGCGCGGAACCACGGATGCTGGTCGCTGCTGTGATTGATCACCAGATCGATGATCACCTTGATATGACGCTTGTGCGCCTCGTCCAGCAGGCGCTGGAAATCGTTCATCGTGCCGTATTGCGGATTGATGCCGTAGTAATCGGTGATGTCGTAGCCGTGATAGCTCGGCGATGGATTGATCGGCATCAGCCAGATCCCGCTGACGCCGAGCGACTCGAGGTAATCGAGTTTCGCAGTGACGCCGTTGAGGTCGCCGATGCCGTCGCCATTGGTGTCGGCGAACGAGCGCACGAAGATCTCATACCAGACGCCGGACGGCGCCTGCTGCGATGTCGTGGTGATCGACGACATGCCCTGCGGTGCATCAACCTGAGCGCAGGCCGATCCGGGGCAGAGCAGAGCGGCTGCAGTGGCGATGCCGCAAACGAAAGATGGAAATCTTTGCATGTTGGCCTGCTTATGTGATCGCGTGACCGTCGCGCAAGTGGAGGCTCCGCACAGGTGGGCGAACAGGCTGGCAGATGATTCGTCGTTCAGAGGGGAGCCGGCGGCCGGCAAGTCATGGCGGGGCGTGCTGAAAAGAGCTGAGCCCACCATATGCCATGAGGTCAGCGCACGAATGATCGAGGCGAGGGGGCGGTAATGGGTCACCAGCAACTCCGTAGCATGGACATCACGAGGAAAGGCGGTCACGACAGGCACGGGTCAGTCGCAGGTGCGATGCATCCGCGCGCGGATGCATCCGATGCGGCTTGTCCATGGTAGGTCTGCGTCGCATGGATTGGCCTTCTTCTGCATACGTATTCATTTCATGGCGCAGTTTCTGGATCGCGCACGTCAGCTCGAACTCACCCCGCACAAGACTGGCCCTCGCCAGTCGGATTTGCCAGGTCTCTGCAGAACCTCCATGAAAAAACCCTGCCGGATGATCCGGCAGGGTTGGGGAAGTACATCAGGAGTACTTAGAACTTGTAGGTGGCACCAAGCAGATAGGTGCGGCCCCACTCGATGTATTCGAGCGGGCGATCCTTCGTGCCGGCGTAGGTGCGATAAGGCGCGTTCGTCAGGTTGCTCGCCTGCAGCTGCAGGCTCAGCCCATGGAGACTGCTGGCGGGGCCGAAGGTGTAACCGACCTGGGCGTCGAAGATGTTTTCGCCGACGACGTAACGCAGCGTGCGGGCGCCGTCGAAGTTGCCAATCTCGCCGATGAAGTCCGAACGCTTGCGCTCGCTGATGCGCGCGTCGAACCCGTTCTTTTCATAGTAGGCCGTCAGGTTGAAAACGCGCTTGGACAGGCCGGGCAGGCTGATGGGACCATTGCCGACACTCGTGGCGTTCTCCGGAGCCAGGATCTTGATGCTGCTGTCGTTGAAGCTGGCGCTCGCCAGGAGCCCGAAGCCGTCAAGCACCGGCGTGAGCATCTTGAGCGGCAGTGATGTAGAGAGTTCGAGGCCTCTCAACGAGCCACCCTTGCCGTTCATCGGCGAGCTGTACGTGCCGGTCTTCAACGCCGGTGGCGAACCCGGCGGCGGTGTGTAACCAGCCACTTGCGCAGAGAAGTCGTAGTTGTCGCTGGTCTGCGTATAGATGTAGCTGGTCAGGTCCTTGTAGAAGAACGCGGCGGCCACGTAACCGCCGCTGTCACCAAAGTATTTTTCCCACGAAAGATCGAAGGCGTTGGCGCGCCATGGATCGAGCCTCGGGTTACCACCACTGGCGCCGGGCTTGCCGGTTGCGCTGTCGACGCCGAAGTCCATGGAGGCACGCATATCGTCCATGCGCGGACGTGCCACCTGCTTGGCCAGCGCCACGCGAAGCATCTGCTCTTCGGTCAGCGAGAAGGCGAGATTCAGGCTGGGCAGCACGTCGGTGTAGGCCTTGCCGCTCGAAATCGCCTGGATTTGACTGCCGACAGGTTGCGTGCCGTTGAACAGATTGGCGGACGAGGACTGGTCGGCATGCTGCAGCTGGACGCCGATATTGCCGCGGACCGGCACACCCCATGTGGTGTCGATGTTGCCCATGGCGTACGCGGTGGTGATCTTCTCGGACAATGCCCAGGCTTTCGACACCAGGTACGAAGCATCCGAGCTCGGCTGGAAGGTCATATAGCGCGCGACGACGCCAGGTACGTACCACGACGGGATACGGCCCACGCCGGCGAAGCCGAGATCGACCAGGCCGTACTGCAGGTCGGGCGCGATGGTGGTATCGCCCTGTGCGCCGACATTGATATTCCCTTCGGGCTGCTGCTTGTTCTTTTCGCGGTCGGCGTAGTTGACGCCGAATTCGACATCCGAGATCACTGGGCTGATCGAGTCCGGCATGGGTACCGTGGCACCGAGCTTGGCGCTCTTCAACTCATCGCTGACCCGCGGCACCTTGCCGTAGCCCGAGCCGTAAATGGTATTGCGCAGGAACAGCTTGCTCGGATCGGAATAATCCAGTCCGGGCGACAGCTGGGAGAAGTTGCTGCCCGAGTAATTCAGATTCAATGTGTCCAGCTGCGGGGCTGGTGCCAGCTGGGTATTGGTTTCCAGTTCGAGTTCGCGACGCTTGGCCTTGGAGTAGCTGACATCGGCCACGATGCTGACCTGCCCGGCGGTGAATTCGTTTTTCCAGCCGGCGGCGTTGATCGTGTCGTGGCGGCTGTCGTACATCCCGCGCACCAGCGGATACAGATTGCTCGCCGTGCCGCCAGTGAACGTGCCATTGCCGTTGATGACGGGGTTGGTGACATTGATATGACCATAGCCACCGTTGTAGTCGCCGAGGTTGACCTCGAACTGGTTGGCCGTGTCTTTCTGCGTGGCCTTGGTATGGAACAGGTCGAGCGTGCTCGTCCATTTGTCCGAGGGCCGCCATTCCACCGTGGCCATCACACCGTCGCGCTTGGTGTAGCCGGTGCGGCGCAGGGCCTTGATGCCCTCCGAGTACCAGGTACCGGCGGGCACGCCGGGACGCCAGCCGGCGCCCACCTGCTCCCACGGTTCGTACAGGCCGACCTGATTTTCCTGAGTCGGCGTCAGGGAGTGCGCGTAGCCGACTGCAATACCAAGCGTGCGGTCCAGGAACTGGCCGATGTAGCTGGCGTTGAAGCGGTTGCCGTTGGCGCTCGCATTGGCCGCCGAACCCAGCGAATTGTGCTGACCGCGTACGCCGACAACCGCCACGTCTTCGTGGTAGTCCAGCGGGCGGACGGTGTGCATGTCCAGGGTGCCCGATAGTCCCTGGCCGATCAGGCTGGCGTTCGGTGTCTTGTAGACCGTGACGCCGCTCATCAGTTCGGACGGATATTGGTCAAACTCCACGCTGCGGTTGTCGCCGGTGCTGACCATCTCGCGGCCGTTGAGCAGGGTGGTCGCGAAGTCTGGCGAGAGGCCCCGCACGCTGATGACCTGCGCCCGACCCGCGACACGCTGCGCCGAAACGCCCGGCAGGCGGGCGATCGATTCGGCGATGCTGACATCAGGCAGCTTGCCGATGTCTTCGGCGGAAATTGCTTCGACAATCTCGTCGGACGACTGCTTGACCGCGGTCGCGTTCTGGACGCTTTGCGCGAACCCGCTCACCGTCACTACTCCAAGCTGGGTGGCTTCCTGCTTCTTCTTCGCCTTGGCGTCCTTGACGGCCTGGGCGTCTTTCGCGGTTTGGCTGATGTCCTGCGGACCGGCTGGCTGATCGTTCTGCGGCGCGGCCGCGTATGCGGCGGAGGCCGCGCAGAAGCCAACCGATGCCAGTGCCAAGGCAAGCACGTTACGTTTGAATATCACCGTTATCCCCTCCCAGGGTTACGCTTCATTTTTGTAGTGGTTGCAATTACCAGCCCCAACGTTGCGATGGACGGCACGCGTGCATGTGCCGGTAATCCGTCGACGTGGCGGCCATGGTAGGGCCGCCTCCAACAGGCAAACCGTTTCCTGCATACGTATTCATTGTGCTGCTATGCATCGCAAACGGGGTATCCGACCGCACCGGCAATGCCTTGCCAGTCGGGGTTGTCGAGGCGCGCCGGCGCAGCCTGGGGGCGCGACAGGACAAGCACTCGCGCCATCTGGTGCGACTTTGGTCCGTTTTCGTTTGGACGTCCAAACGATAATGGTGCGTGGCATGCTGCACTGCGATAGTGATCTTTCATGAATACGTATGCACTGTCGCGGCTGCGTCGGCATGCAGCCGGTAAGCTCCCCGACAAGCTGCGAAAGCACCACCTCATGGTGGGTTGCTTCGACTCGAGCAAGAACTTACGGGACATGCGAATGAGTGATGCACCCTGGTGGCGCGGAGCCGTCACCTACCAGATCTATCCGCGCAGCTTCCTGGATACCGACGGCAACGGCGTGGGCGATCTGCCGGGCATCATCGAGCGGCTCGACTACGTGGCCAGCCTTGGTGTCGACGCGATATGGATCGCGCCGTTCTTCAAGTCGCCGATGGCCGACTTCGGTTACGACATTGCCGACTACCGCGATGTCGACCCGCTGTTCGGCACGCTGGCGGATTTCGATCGCCTGCTGGCCAAGGCGCACGGCCTTGGCTTGAAGGTGATGATCGACCAGGTGCTCAGCCACACCTCGATCGAGCATGCATGGTTCAAGGAAAGCCGCGAGAGCCGCGACAACCCGAAGGCCGACTGGTACGTGTGGGCCGATGCGAAGGACGACGGCAGCGCGCCGAACAACTGGCTGTCGCTATTCGGCGGATCGGCCTGGCAGTGGGAGCCCCGGCGTGGGCAGTACTACCTGCACAACTTCCTGACCTCGCAGCCGGACCTGAATTTCCATCATCCCGAGGTACGTGCGGCGATTCTCGACAGCGTGCGTTTCTGGCTGGACAGGGGCGTGGACGGCGTGCGCCTGGACGCGATCAACTTCTGCTTCCACGACCGCGAGCTGCGCGACAACCCGCCCAAGCCGAAGGAGAAGCGCGTGGGCCGCGGCTTCAGCCCGGACAACCCGTACGCGTTCCAGTACCACTACTACAACAACACGCGACCGGAGAACCTGGCGTTCCTCGGCGAGCTGCGCGCGCTGATGGATCGCTATCCGGACGTGGCTGCGCTGGGCGAAATCTCCTCGGAGGATTCGCTGGCGACGATGGCCGAATACACCCGCCACGGTCGCCTGCACATGGGTTACAGCTTCGAGCTGCTGACCGACGACTTCAGCGCCGCGCACATCCGCAGCACGGTGCAGACGCTGGAAGCGCAGATGACCGAAGGCTGGCCGTGCTGGGCGATCTCCAACCATGACGTCGAGCGCGTGCTGACGCGCTGGGGCAGGGGCCGGCCTTCGCCGCAGCTGGCCAACTTGCTCACTGCGATGGTCTGTTCGCTGCGCGGTTCGGTATGCGTTTACCAGGGCGAAGAGCTTGGCCTGACCGAGGCAGAGCTGCCGTACGAGTCGCTGCAGGATCCCTACGGCATTGCATTCTGGCCGCAGTTCAAGGGTCGTGACGGCTGTCGCACGCCGATGCCGTGGAGCGACAACGACGCGCATGCCGGCTTCAGTCGTGGCATGCCATGGTTGCCGGTGCCGCAGGAACATCGCGTGCTGGCGGTGTCCCGGCAGGAGACCGACCCGCATTCGGTATTGAACGGCTTTCGCACCTTCATGCACTGGCGGCAGACGCAGCCGGCGCTGCGCTGGGGCGACGTTGAATTCATCGATACCGCCGAGCCGGTATTGGCGTTCAGGCGACGTCTTGATGGTCAGGCCACACTGGTCGTGTTCAACCTGGCCGATGCCGCTGTCGACATCCGCTTGCCGGCGACGCTCGGCAAGCAGCTTCGGCTGGACGGCCACGGCTTGCTGCAGGGGCATCTCCACGGCGACCAGCTGCAACTGCCCGGCTATGGCGTATGGTTCGCCAGCGTCGAGTGATGACGCCGGACCTCGCATGAGCGTCGCGCTGAGGTGGTTGTTTGGCGCGCTGCTGGTTGTCGCAATGCAGTCGGCGCCGGCCTCGGACATCGCTGCCGAAAACGCGATCGTGCAACTGCAACTGGATGCGCCCGCGTTCGCGCCGGAGAAGATCAAGGTCACGGTCTATCTGCCGCCCGGCTACAGCCACACCGTCCGCCGCTATCCCGTGCTGTACGCGAACGATGGCCAGGACATGGCGGCGGTGGGCGTGCAGGCGACGCTGGCGCGACTCTACCGTGCACATGCAATCGAACCGGTCATCGTGGTCGCGATCGACATGCTGACCGATCGAGCCAGTGGTTATGGCTTGTCCGACCGTGTCACTGCGCATAGCCTCGTCGGCGGCTCGGCAATCGGTCCGATCGGCACGCGTGCGCAGGATTATTCCGCCTGGGTTGCCACCGCTCTGGTGCCGTACGTCGACGCACACTACCGCACGCGCAAGTCCGCGCGCGAACGCACGATGCTGGGCTGGTCGCTGGGTGCGCTGAATGCGTTCAATCTCGGCTGGCAGTATCCGGACGTGTTCGGCCGGATCGGCGCATTCTCGCCTTCGTTCTGGCTGGCGGCGGACCGTACGAGCGCCACGACGGTGCAGCACACGCGGCTGGCGCAGGCGATGGTTGACCGTGGCCGCAGGCGCATCGGCTTGAAGATGTGGTTTGCGGTGGGCACCGCAGAGGAGACCAAGGATCGCGATGGCGATGGCATCAACGACACCGTCGACGACGTGCAGGATCTGCTTGAAGGTTATCGTGGCACTGATGGCTTTCACGCGCGCGGCCTGAAACAGCTCGGCTATTCGATCGACATGGATTACGCGAATCACCCGTCGCGTCATGCGGATGCATCGCTGTTCCAGCTGCAGGGCGGCGTGCACAACCAGGCGTCATGGAAGCGGATGCTGCCGGTGTTTTTGCGCTGGGCTTACGGTCTGCGCTGATGATTGCTCCTCCCCCCTGCGTGCAGGGGGAGGTCGGGAGGGGGTTGCTCCGGGTGGCGAAAAGGTCAAGAGCTGACCCCACCTCAGCCCTCCCCTGCAAGCAGGGGAGGGAGCACAGCAAGAGCATTGAGCCTGCAGGTCGGAGTGTTACTCGCGCTCGGCAGCGCTGGCATCGCGAGTGCCGCGGAATTCCGAGTCCTTGCTCCAGTTCGGCCACGCATCGGAATTCGCCAGATCGTTGCCGACCGCATAGAGCAGCTGCAGATCGCGCGCCATGCCGGTGAACGGCCAGTCGGCCTGCCACTCGTCGCCGGGCTGGTGATAGCGCTTGGCGGTGTAGTCGTCATCCGCGGCCTTGCCGGCTTTGATGCCGCCGTCGATCCAGTCGTCACCCGAGCCGAACGAGATCGCCGGCACGCCGCGCTTGGCGAAGGAAAAATGATCGGAACGGAAGAAGTGACCGGCTTCGGGTTTCGGATCCGCCGAATAGACCATGCCATAGGCTTTGGCATCGGCGATCAGGTCATCCAGCAGACCGAGCTTGGCGCTGCCGGAGATGGTGAAGTTGCGCGCCGGGCCGTGAGGGTCGAGCGCATCCACATTGAGCACGCCGGCAGTCTTGGCCAGCGGATACAGCGGATTGGCGGCGTAGTACTCGGAGCCGAGCAGGCCCTTTTCCTCGGCGGTGACGTTGAGGAACACTACCGAACGCTCGGGTCGCGGCCCCTGCGCGAAGGCGCGGCCCATCTCGATCAGCGCCGCGGTGCCGGTGGCATTGTCGACCGCGCCGTTGTAGATGCGGTCACCCTTCGCATCGGGCTGGCCGACGCCCAGATGATCCCAGTGCGCGCTGTAGATCACCGTCTCGTCCGGATGCTTGCTGCCCTCGATGCGACCGACGATGTTGTGCGAGGTGATCACGCTGCTGTCGACCTTGAAACTGGCCGAGAAAGTCTCGCCCTTCAGCGTCACCGGCTCGAACGCGCGCGTCTGTGCCTGCTTCTTCAAGGTGTCGAAATCCAGCCCGGCGTGCTTGAACATCTGCACCGCCAGATCGCGCTGGATCCAGCCTTCGAGTTCCGGATGCACGGCAGATGGCTTGTCGCGCACGATGTCGAACATGGTGTTGGTGTTGGAGTTCTTCACCGTGGCCCAGCCGTACGAGGCCGGGGCGGTTTCGTGCACCACCAGCATGCCCAGCGCGCCCTGTCGCGCGGCCTCTTCGTATTTGTAGGTCCAGCGGCCGTAGTAGGTCATCGCCTTGCCGCCGAAGTCGCCCTTGCCGGTCTCGAAATCCGGATCGTTGACCAGCACCACCGCAATCTTGCCGTGCAGGTCGACACCCTTGAAATCGTCCCAGTTGCGCTCTGGCGCCTTCACGCCGTAACCGACGAAGACCAGCGGCGCGTTCGCGATCGCCACCGTGGTCGATCCGTCCATCGGTGCGCGCACCGCGATCTGCTTGCCCTGGCCAAGCATCTCGCTCTTGCCATCGAGGTTGAGTGTCAATGTCGGCACGCCGACGATCTGGCTGCGCCGCAACGGCACCGCCTGGGTCCATGCACGCTTTCCGTCCTTGAGGTCGCCGCCGGGCTGCAAACCGGCGGCTTTCATCTGCGCCACCATGTAGTCGATGGTTTTCGTCTCGGCCGGCGTGGCCGGCCCACGGCCTTCGAACGCATCTGAGGACAGCGTCTTGACCTCGGCGGACAGGCGCGCGGTGCTGAAGGTTGGCGTGGTGCTGGCGGCCAGCGCGGTAGAGTACGCGGCCGCGAGCAAGGTGGAGAGGAGCAATCGCTTCACGGGCAGTCACCGATCGAGGAAGGATTGCGCCGATACTAGTGAGCATCCGGCGGCCGGTCCATCCAACGGTGTATCGGCATGAGCCGATACACCGTTGGTCTGGCAGTCCATGTGACTGCATCAGTCGCTGGCAATCACCTTGCCGGTGTTTGCGTCGATCTTGAGCTCGACTTTATTGCCAGCCGGATTGTGTGCCTTGGCTTTCCACATGCCGTCGTCGAAGTCGACATCGTGCACATGGGTGTAGCCCTGGGATTCCAGCGATGCGCGCACGTCCTGCTTGCTCAGTTTCGAAACCTGCTTGTCCGGATAAACCTCGCCGCTCTTCGCGTCGATGCGCAGGCTCACCTTGACGCCATTGGCACTCTTGGCGTCGGCATGCCACATGCCGTCCTTGAACTTCAGGTCATGGACCTTGGTGTAGCCCTGTGCAGTGAGTTTGCTTTGCACCTGCGGTTCGGTCATCGCCTGTTGTGCCATGGCGATGCCCGACAGCGAGAGCGCGCCAAGTGCCAGCGCGAAAGTCAGTGCAGAGATTTTCTTGTTCATGGACCGTACCTCGTTGCTTGCAGGAACCCCGAGTTTTCACGGGAGTGTGCAAACGTGCGGTGAATCCGTGCGACCAGACTGAATCGCTGCTGATTATCTGCGTGCGGATGAGGTGTACCGCGACAGTCAGCTGCTCACCGCCGATGATGCCGATTTCTCGTCGAACCAGTGGCTGGTACGGTTGACGATGCGCACCACCGACAGCATCACCGGCACTTCCACCAGCACACCGACCACGGTCGCCAGTGCTGCACCCGAGCGCAGGCCGAAGATGCTGATGGCCGCGGCCACCGCCAGCTCGAAGAAGTTGCTGGCGCCGATCAATGCGGCGGGGCCGGCCACGCAATGCGGCACTTTCAGCCAGCAGCTCAGGCCGTAGGCAATACCGGCGTTGAGATAGACCTGGATGATGATCGGCACGGCCAGCAGCGCGATGATCAGTGGTTGCGCCAGGATCGCCTCGCCCTGGAAGCCGAACAGCAGGACCAGCGTGGCGAGCAGTGCAGCGGTTGACCACGGATCGATGCGATGCAGCGTTGTATCCAGTGCGACTTGTCCGCGATGCCGCAGCAGCCAGCCACGCCACAGCTGCGCCGTGATCACCGGTACCACGATATACAGCAGCACCGACAGCAATAGCGTGCCCCAGGGCACGTGGATCGACGCCACACCCAGCAGCAGCGCCACGATCGGCGCGAACGCGACGATCATGATGGTGTCGTTCAACGCGACTTGTGCCAGCGTGAAATTCGGTTCGCCACCGCATAGCCGCGACCATACGAACACCATCGCCGTGCACGGTGCAGCTGCCAGCAGGATCAGCCCTGCGATATACGCATCATGCTGTCCGACCGGCAGCCAAGCGGCGAATACGTGCCGGATGAACAGCCAGCCAAGCAGTGCCATCGAGAACGGCTTGATCGCCCAGTTCACCAGCAGCGTGATGCCGATGCCGCGCACCTGTTGTCGCACGCCTGCGAGTTGCGCGAAGTCGACCTTGAGCAGCATCGGCACGATCATCAGCCACACCAGCGCGGCGACCGGCAGGTTGATGTGCTGCACTTCGGCTGCAGCCAGCATCGCGAAGAGGCCGGGAAAGAGGTGGCCCAGCGCAATGCCGACGGCGATGCACAGTGCAACCCACACGCTCAGATAACGCGCGAAAAATCCGATCCGTGACGGCGCCGCCGCGATGGTTTCACCGCTCATCGGCAGCTGCCGTCTGGCCGATGGCGCGCAGCTTGTGCTGAGTCGCCAGGCGATCGAGTTTTCCCAGGGGCAGCGCGAGCAAGAGATCGATGCGTCGACGCAGCATCAGCCAGGCTGACTGGAACGCACGCCGGCGCTCTTCCTCAGTGCCGTCGACGGCCACCGGATCAGGCACGCCCCAATGCGCGGTGACCGGCTGGCCGGGCCAGATCGGACACAGTTCGCCGGCGGCGTTGTCGCAGACGGTGATCACCATGTCGATCACTGGCGAGTCGACTTGTGCAAACTCGTTCCAGCTCTTGCTGCGCAGTGGTTCGTCATAGCCGAATTCGCGCGCCAACTCGGCGGCGATCGGTTGCACCTTGCCGCTGGGAAAACTGCCGGCGCTATATGCGTGGAGCCGGCCTTTGCCGAGCACGTTGAGCAGGGCTTCGGCCATCACGCTGCGCGCGGAGTTGCCGGTGCACAGGAACAGCACGTTGTACGGTCGGGTATGCATGGTCATCTCAGCAGCAGTTCGCATTCGCGCCGCATGAAGCGACGGATTTGGCCGCTGGCGCCGGGCCGCAGCATGCAGCACCGGTTTTGTCCGGTGCGCTTGTATAGGAAGTGGCTTCGCCGTGTGTGTGGAAACTTTCCCAGCGAATACCCTGCGGATCTTCGGCCCAGAATTTGTCGGAATGGGCGTAGCAGCAGGTCGTGCCTTTTTCCGCCAGTGCGACCGCATCGGCTGCCTGCAGCCGCGCACCGATCGCAGCGAGTTCGGCGGCGTCTTCGGCCTGCAGGCCGAGATGATCCACGCCGGGCTGGCGGCCGCGCTGCGAGATTGCGAAGTTGATTCGCGGATCGTCCAGCATCCACTTCGCGTAATCCGGCTTGATCACGCTGGGCGCGGCACCGAACAGTGTCGTGTAGAAACGGATACTGCTGTCGAGCTGGTCGACGTTCACGTGCACATGGAAGCGTTTCACCGGTTTCTCCTTGCTGGTTGGCATGTCGTGGCGGGCGCGCAGTCGGCAGCCGCCGAACCTGCGCAGCAGTTCTCGGTGAGGAAGCCGAGCAGGGCGTTCATCTGCGGATAGTTCGCGCGGCACTGGATCACCCGCCCGCGCCGCTCGTCGCTGACCATGCCGGCGCGACGCAGGATGTGCAGGTGGTTGGTCAGTGTCGCGCCGGCCAGCCCCGTCGCTGCGGCCAGCTCACCCACGGCCATGCCTTCCTCGCCGGCCTGCACCAGCAAGCGATACAGGTTGAGGCGATGCTCCTGGGCGAGCGCGTTGAGGCAGGTGAGGGCGTCTATTGATTTCATATTTCTAGAATTATGGAAATATGAAAAAGTGTCAAGTCCCATTCCTTCCAGTCAGGCCTTCAGGTGTGGATCAGGGGCGTGGCGACAACACGGGATGATGGCCATCAGGCCGGTTGGCGCGTCGGCGCTCAACCTGGGTTGGGTACTTCCGCGATCTTTCGTGTCCGCCGGGGCTTCGCCTGCGCCGCGGCGATGAGCTGCTGCAGGTAGGCAATGCCTTCTTCCTCGGGAAAGAAAGCGACAACATCCGCAACGGTCAGGTCGTGTCGCTTGCGCAGTACCAGAAATTCCTCGCGCGCCATCGCCAGACGCTGGGCTGCTGCCGCTTTCTTGCCGAGCGGCTTGGACGGTTGCTGCTTCTCAACCTTGCGTTCGAGTTTGGCAAGTTCTTCCTGGAACTGGCGGAAGTCGTATTTCTGGGAGGTCATGGGCTACGCGGGTGATCGACGGGTAGCCCGATTTTCGCACGTCGCCAAGGTGCGGCGGAGTGATCGAGAGGATCCATTTGCGGCCGTGACTTTCGGCATGGCTTTCGTCTGAAATTGATACGATATATCGTTACAATCTGGTCGCCTCATTCTCGAAGATACGCTCGCATGAACAAGACGTGGGTCGATGTGCTTGCCAGGACCCGGGAGGCGAGAGGTGGGGTCATGGCGAAAGTCTCGTCGGTGACCCATGCTCCGCCATCACTCGTGGCGTCTTTCATCTCAGCGGTTGCCTGTCTGTTGCTTGCCGGTTGCGCCGTCGGTCCCGACTTCAGAAAACCTGCTGCGCCGGATGTGAGCGGTTACACCGCGCAGCCGCCTGCGATCACAGTCAGCAGCGCGAACGTGATCGGTGGAGAAGCGCAGCGCTTCGCCACAGGCAGCGATATTCCCGCTGACTGGTGGACGCTGTTTCATTCCAGGCCACTGAATGCACTGATCGAACAGTCGCTCGCCAGCAACCCCGACCTCAAGGCGGCGCAGGCGGCGTTGTCGGTGGCCAGGGAAAATACACTCGCGGGGCGGGGTGCCTATTACCCCAGCGTCACGGCAGGATTCTCGGCCACCCGCCAGCAGGATCCGCCCGGCGCACTCGCACCGGTGCCCAGCAACAATGCCTTTCTGTACAACCTGTTCACTCCGCAGGTCAGCGTGTCGTATGTGCCCGATGTGTTCGGGCTGAACCGTCGCACGGTGGAATCGCTGAAGGCGCAGGAGCAGGCCGTCCGCTATCAGATGATCGCGGCGCAGATCACGCTGAGCTCCAATGTGGTGGCCGCCGCGGTCCAGCAGGCATCGCTGCAGGCGCAGATCGACGCGACGCGCAAACTGATCGACATCAGTACCCACATGCTGCAGATCCTGCGCTACCAGCTGGTCAAGGGTTATGTCGGCCGGCTGGAGGTTGCCGCGCAGGAATCGCAACTCGCCCAGGTCACGGCCACGCTGCCGACACTGATCAAGCAGCTGGACCAGCAGCACAACCTGCTGGCCGTTCTGGCTGGCCGCTTTCCAAGCCAGGCACCGGCTGAAAAATTCGAGCTCGCGGATTTGCAGTTGCCGCAGGAGCTGCCGTTGAGCCTGCCCTCGCAACTCGTGGCGCAGCGTCCGGATGTGCTGCAGGCCGAGGCGAACATGCATGCGTCCAGCGCGCAGGTTGGCATTGCCACGGCGAACCGGTTGCCGAATATCGCGTTGACCGCGAATGCCGGCAGCACGGCGCTGGCGATTGGCGAAGTGTTCAAGGCGGGCACCGGTTTCTGGAATCTGGGTGCGGCCGTGACGGCACCGATTTTCCAGGGTGGCACCTTGCTGCATCAGCAGCGTGCCGCGAAGGCGGCCTATGTGCAGGCGGCCGAGCAATATCGCAGCACGGTCCTCACCGCGTTCCGGAACGTTGCCGACACCTTGACCGCGCTTGAGCAGGATGCCGAAGGCCTGAAGGCCGCCGCCGCCGCTGCCGACGCCGCCAAGGTCACGCTGGATCTGTCGCAACGTCAATGGAAGGACGGCTATGCCAGCTACCTCTCGCTGTTGAGCGCCGAGCAGGCCGACCAGCAGGCGCAGATCGCGCTGGTGCAGGCGCAGGCCAATCGTTACGCCGACACGGCGGCCTTGTTCCAGGCACTTGGTGGTGGCTGGTGGCATCGCGCGGAATCAGACCACGCTGATTCAATCAAAACGGATTCAATCAAGGCTGAAAATGAAAACTGAGTCCATACGTCGGGGCAGGTTCCCGCATGCCCTTGCCACCGCCGCGCTGACGGTGGCGGCGTTGTGCGCCGGCTGCACATCCAGGCCGGACGAAAGCACGCAGGCGGCTGCCGTGACGGCCAGCAATGTGACGTTGAGCGCGCAGCAGCGCCAGCACATCCATCTCTACACCGTCGCGCCATCCATGTTCAGCAAGACGGTCGAGACCACCGGCGTGGTGGATTTCGACAACGATCAGGCCACCAGCGTGCTGGCACCGTTCTCAGGCCCGGTGTCGCGGCTGCTGGTTTCGCCCGGCGACAAGGTGAAGAAGGGCGACCCGCTGGCAGTCGTGGAATCGCCGGACTTTGCAGCGGCCACCAGCGCTTACAGCAAGGCACTTGCCACCGCCAGGAACGCCCGCCGGCTTGCCGATGCGGACAAGGATCTGGTCCAGCATGACGGCGTTGCCCAGCGCGAACAGCAGCAGGCCCAGACTGACGCGGTCAATGCCGAGGCCGACCGCGACGCTGCGTTGCAGGCGCTGGTTTCGCTGAATGTCGACCCGAAGATGATCAGGGACCTTCAGGCCGGTCGGCCGGTGGCGCGCGTCGAGGGCACGATCCGTTCGCCGATCAGCGGTACCGTGGTGGAAAAACTGATCACGCCCGGCCAGCTGCTGCAGGCAGGCACCACGCCGTGCTTCACGGTGGCCGATCTGTCGCGCGTGTGGGTGATGGCGCAGATTTCCGGTTCCGAACTGGCCTCGGTCAGCGTTGGCGATCCGGCGGAAGTGTTGACTGGTACCGCATCGAAAAACATTGCCGGCACCGTGACCAACATTTCGGCGCTGGTGAATCCCGATACGCGCGCTGTGATGGCGCGGGTAGTCGTCGACAACCCGGATGATTTCCTGAAGAAGCAGATGTATGTCGGCGTGCGGATCCATTCGCGCCAGCAAAGCAGCGGGCTGCTGGTGCCGGTGTCGGCGATCCTGCGTGACGACGAGAACCTGCCGTTCGTCTATGTCACTCAGCCCGACGGCAGCTTTGCGCGGCGGCGTGTGACCCTGGGCTATCGCGCCGACGACCGATACAACATTGCCGATGGACTCAAGGCGGGCGATCAGGTCGTGGTCGATGGCGGCATTTTCGTGCAGTTCATGCAAAGCCAATGAGCGACCAACTACCTCTCGGCGGGTCGCTGTCGCGCCCGGCTTCGATGATGAACCGAATCGTCTCTGCGTCTCTGATGCAGCCATTTCTGGTTATCTTGCTCACGCTGATCCTGACCGGCGCCGGCACACGCTCGCTGCAGCGCCTGCCGGTGGATGCCTATCCCGATCTTTCGCCGCCCAGCGTCGAGCTGGTCACCCAGTGGCCGGGACATGCCGCCGAGGAGGTTGAGCGACTGATCACCGTGCCGATCGAACTCGGCATGAACGGCATTCCAAAGACGGCAAATACGCGCTCCGTTTCGCTGTATGGGTTGTCCCACGTCGTCATCACGTTCCAGAACGGCACCGACAACAACTTCGCCCGCCAGGAAGTTTTCAACCGGCTGGGCGACCTCAGTCTGCCCAGCGGGGTGACGCCGTCAGTGTCGCCGCTGTCCTCACCCTCGGGCCTGATCTACCGGTACGTGCTGAAAAGCTCCGACCGCTCGCCGATGGAGCTCAAGACGCTCGAGGACTGGACCGTCGAGCCTCAGTACAAATCCGTCCCCGGTGTGGCAGACGATTCGGGGTTCGGCGGTGGCACCATGCAATACCAGGTGCTGCTTGATCAGGCGAAGATCGCTGCGGTCGGCCTGTCCGCCACGCAGGTGGAAGCCGCGCTGGCGGCCAACAACGGCAATGCCGGCGGCGGTTTCTATTCGCAGGGCGGCCAGTTCTATTACGTGCGCGGTCTCGGCAACCTGAGCACACTGGAGGACATCGGCAGCGTGGTGCTGGCGGTGCATAACGGCACCCCGGTGTTGCTGAAGGATGTCGGCCGCGTGGTCATCGGCATCGCTCCGCGACTGGGTGAGTTCGGTTTCGAGAAACAGAACGACGCAGTGGAAGGCGTGATCCTCCTGCGCACGGGCGAGAAAACCCAGGATGTGCTGCAGCGGGTCGAAGCGAAGACGAAGGAGCTCAATGATCACGTGCTGCCGAAGGACGTGAAAGTGGTGCCGTTCTACGACCGCTCCGACCTGGTCGACGTCACCACGCAGATCGTCAAGCAGAACCTGCTGCGCGGCATGTTGCTGGTCGTCGTGATCCTGATCTTTTTTCTCTACGATGTGCGTGCGGGCCTGATCGTCGCCACCACCATTCCGCTGGCCTTGCTGTTCGCGTTCATATGTCTTGACCTGCAGCACGCCTCGGCCAACCTGCTCTCCATCGGCGCGGTGGATTTCGGCATCCTGGTCGATGGCGCGGTGGTGATGGTGGAAAACATCTATCGCCAGATCGCCGAGCGCAAAGGCACCTCGCTCAACATCAGGGAAATCATCGTCGATGCGGCGGCGGAAGTGGATCGTCCGATTTTCTACGCCGTTGCGGTGATCGTGGTCAGCTTCCTGCCGATCTATGTGTTGTCCGGGCCGTCCGGCACGTTGTTCAAACCGATGGCGGACACCATGGTGTTCGCGCTGGTCGGTTCGCTGATCGTCACGCTGACGTTGCTGCCGGTGCTGTGCGCGTGGCTGATGCGCAAGGGTGTGCGCGAACGGCGCAACGGCATTTTCGAAGCGATCAAATCGGTCTACATCAAGGGTCTGGATTTCTGCCTCGCCCATGCGTGGGGCACGACGTTCGCCTCGGCGATCCTGCTGGCGGGTTCGTTGTTGCTGATCCCGCGCATCGGTGCCGAGTTCATGCCGCAACTGGATGAAGGCGCGCTGTGGGTGCGCGCCACGATGCCCTACACCATCTCGTTCGACGAGTCGGCGAAGATCGTGCCCAGGGTACGCGAGATCCTGCGCTCGTTCCCCGAAGTCACCACGGTCGCCTCCGAACACGGCCGACCCGACGACGGCACCGACTCGACCGGCTTCTTCAACGCCGAGTTCTACGTGGGCCTCAAGCCGTACTCGCAATGGAACGGCAGCTATCACACCAAATCCGAGTTGATCGAGGCGATCAACAAGAAACTGGAGGCGTTTCCCGGCATCACCTTCAACTACACCCAGCCGGCCGAAGATGCGGTGGACGAGGCCGAGACGGGCCTGAAGAGCGCGCTGGCGGTCAAGGTATTTGGTTCCGATCTGGATACGCTGCAGCAGAAAGGCAAGGCGATCAAGCGGGTGCTGGAAAAGGTGCGCGGCATCCACGACGTGACCCTGGTGAAGGAACTGGGTCAGCCCAGTCTGAGTATCACGATCAATCGCGCCGCGATTGCCCGCTACGGCTTGAACGTCGCCGACATCAACGGCCTGATCACGACCGCCATCGGCGGCGACGTGGCCACCCAGGTGGTACAACAAGAAAAACAGTTCGATCTCGTTGTCCGCCTCGAACAGCAATATCGCGACAACCCCGAGGAAATCGGCAACATCCTGGTGGCCACGCCCGCCGGGCAGCAGATCCCGCTCAAGGAACTGGCGGATATCCGGGTGACCAACGGCGCTTCGTTCATCTATCGCCAGGACAATTCGCGCTACATCGGCGTGCAGTTCTCGGTGGAAGGGCGTGATCTGGCCGGTGCGGTGGAAGATGCCATCGCGCAGGTCAACCAGAAGGTCAGCCTGTCGCAGGGCTACCGTCTGGACTGGGGCGGCGAATACTCCGAATACACGGCCTCGCGCGCGCAACTGAATGTGATCCTGCCGCTGACCTTGTCGCTGATCTTTCTGCTGCTGTTCACCCTCTACAGCAACTTCAAATTCCCGTTCATCACCGTGCTTGGCGTGCTGTTGTCGGCGCCGGTGGGCGGCATCGTGGCGCTGTGGCTTACCGGCACGCCGTTCTCGGTCTCCTCCGGCATCGGCTTCCTGGCGCTGTTCGGCGTTTCGGTACAGACCGCCGTCGTCTACATCTCCTACGTCAACGAACTACGCCGCGGCGGCATCATCCTGAACGAGGCCATCCGCGAAGCCGCGATCCTGCGCCTGCGCCCGATCATGATGACCGCCCTGGTGGCGGCGCTGGGCCTGCTGCCGGCGGCCCTGGCCACCGGAGTTGGCACCGACACCCAGCGGCCGTTTGCCCTGGTCATCGTCAGCGGCCTGTTCACCCGGCTGCTGATCAGCATCTTCCTGATGCCGGCGCTGTATGCGCTGGTGGCGCGGCCGGATGACCGTTTGGAGGTATGAGATGACCCTGCTCGCAGGGATTGGACCATCGTTTCGCATCATCGGTCGATGATGCGAATAGAGCCGCCACCACCGAAATTGCCAGTTCAAGCGGCAGATTAGCTGGATCGATCGTTTGCGCGGCTTCAGGGCCGGACCAGTGTTTTGGATAGACCCCCGGCATGTGGGAAGCGACCACCTGGAGCATTGCAGCGAAGGCGCTGGTGTAGGACTATCAGCTGGGGAAGTTCTTTTCGGGGCGGTCCGCTCCGTGTGTGGGTTCGCAGTTTCGACGCGATTTCACAGGCATGATCACGAAGGGGGCATGATCCCCAATCGTTCTTGCCGAAAGATGTCTGGTCATCGAGGGGCACCGGATGAGTCATGGAATACGATGGAGCGTATGGCTGCGGCATGGCGCGGTAGCCCTGTGCTATGCGCTCGGATATGCGTTGCTGCGGCAAGTGTCGTGGTCGCACTGGTTGCTGTTCACCGGCTACCGCCTGTCCGTGCTGTTGCTGGTGCCCTACCGCTACTGGCCAGCACTGGTGGTCGGCGAAATGGGCCCATTGACGTACGTCAGTCTCTCGTGTCTTGAGAGCTTTGGCTGGGTCTGGTCCAGCCTTATGCTGGTCCCGCCCATCGCCGTTGCCATGCCCGTGGTCAAGGCCTGCCGAGACCGTTTGAACATGATTCCGGCTCGTGGCCCGGTACGCATGGGTACCGTGCTGGTGTGCACGTTGGTGGTTTCCGGGCTTTGGTCCCTTATGAATCTGGCCGCCCTCTCGGTGGCGAAAGCGCCCTCCAATTATCCGCCGATCGACTACGGCGTTTGGGCAGCACGATATTTCATTGGCAACTACCTGGGCATTCTGACGCTGGTGCCCCTCGTACTGATGGTGTGGGAGGGCAGGGCAAAGCGCGCCGCGTCGTGGCGTATGGTCATCGAGCATGCATTGCGCGAACGCTTGGCGGTCGAAGTGGCGGCGTTCGTACTGCCGGCGCTGGCACTACTTGTGTGGATCGGACTGGAGGCGTCGGGTGATGGGTCCCGACAGGTCGCACGCATGATGATGTTCTTGCCGGTGATCTGGCTCGCTCTCCGCCATGGTTGGCATGGCGCCGCCATCGGCGGCACGGCTGCGAGCATTGCGGTGGTCCTGACGATGCCGGCTCTCTACGACACCTCGACATTGCAGGCAGAAGTGTTTTTGGCATTCGCCGTCACGTCGATGTTGTTGTTTGGAAGCCGGATTGCCCTGCTGCATCAGCAGAAGGGGCAGGCAAGCGAACCTGCCGGAACATCTCTCGATCTGGCCCGCCGCATCCAGGCGCAGTGCGAGGCGCAGTTGCGCCAGACCTCGTTGGGGATCGAGCTGATCAGTGAAACCGTGCATGCCACCGAAGAGATGATGTTCGAACAGCTGCGACAGGTTCGACCGCTGGTGGATTCACGTGAGCTTCGGCGCCGCACCACGATCACCCGGGAACAGTTGTTCCAGTTGGCGGACGGTCTGAATCCAGTGACTCTGCGTGAGCAGGGCCTGGTCGCCGCGTTGCGTCATGGCGGTATGGCCCGGGCGCTCAACAGTCATCGCATCGGTTATTGGTGCCGGGCGCGGGGTGGGGTGGACCAGCTATCCCAATCCGTACAACTCGCACTTCATCGTCTTATATGCGAGGTAGTCACCCACCTGTGTGCCACCCACAGCGTGGGCGATCTTACGGTTCATCTGCGGAGTGGCCAGCACGCCGGGCGACGTTGGGCGGTCGTCCGGATCGATGCGCTCTTTTCGGCAGATTCGGGATTACGGGTGCGTGGCGGGCCCTTGCTCCACCGTCTGGCCGCAACCGGCTTGGGCATGGATGCCATCAGGGACCGTGCCGCGCTCTATGAAGGCACGATCAAGGTGCACGCCACTGCGCATGGCGAATGCATCAGCATGATGGTCTACGACGAGGCCGATGCGCTGGAACAGGTGGTGCTGGTCGAACGCACCACCCCGGAGGTTTTCAGTTTCAGTTGACGTGCGAGCTGCACTCGGCTGGATCGGTACAAGGTGCCGCTGCTGCCTGGAACATCACCGCGCCATTGCTTTGGGGTGCGGCTGTGACCTGCACCGAATCGTCCTGATAGACCGTGGCTCCTGTCGTGGGCGTCGGAGTAGAAGAACCATCCTGCGGCGTTTGAAGATTCTTCGCATTGCTGCCCATCGGCAGTGGCAGGAACACGCCGTTCGCCGTGGCCACGGCCACCAGGACATTGCCCGAATAGTCGTTGACCTGGATGTATTTGACGCCTGACTTGACCCAGGTGTAGACGTGGTAACCCGGCATGCTGCTCACGTCCTGCGCATCGGTGGGCCATGCACTGCCAAGCCCTGCGCTGGGTTGCTGCTGCGCGAGGGCCGGGCCGGCGAATACAGCGGCCATCAGCCCCACGAGCAACGCCGGTCGTACGGAAAATCCTTTCTGACTCATACGCGTATCCCCCTACGTTATTGGTGGTTGAGGACCGAATGTAGCACCGTTGATCGCGCCTAAAACGTGTCGCGCGGCATAGCTTCGGTTCACCTGCTTGATGAGACGTCGCAACGGGTTGGGCTCTGAGGACTCCGGCAGCTCAGTCATGCCGTGTTCTTCAGTCGTTCCGCAAACGAAAAGTCCGCTCTCGAAAGGGGGCTCAGACGATGCTTTACATGGCTGCCGAGATTGGCCTCAAACCGCGACACGATTGGCCTGGCACAAGGGCTGCACTAGATACCCGGCGGCATCAGTCGGCGCAGATCAGCTGCGGGCCTCGCGCTGACGCTCTTCCTGCACGGTGAGGATCGCCTCGGGCGTGGCCTCGAGGCGGGTCCGCGGGATCGGCTCGCCGCTGAGGTCGGACAGGCCATAGCTGCCATCCTCGATCTTCTGTAGCGCACGCTCGATATTCGCGATGCGGCGATCGTCCACGTCATGCAGCGCCTGGTCGACTTCCCGCTGCGTCAGGTCCTGCGCCGTGTCCTCTTCTTCCGCGGCCTCGTCGCCGTGCTGCAACTGGAATGCCCGCTCCCTCGCCAGGTTGTTTGCCTCGCCACCCAGCAACTGTTCGCGCAACGCCACCAGACGCTGGCGCTGCTGCTCCACGAACCCCCGGCTCAGGCCGGCGTGCTGCTCCGACGACATGGCATCCTCCTGACTGCGGCATCTGTGCACGCAGTCTTGCACAATGGAATTGTGCAGGTGAACGCGCTGTAAAAATCGACTGACGGGAGGGCTGCCGCCAAAATCCATGATGGGCGACCCGGAAGAAAGCGTGCTTAGAAAACCAGCCGCGCGCCGAGCATCCAGGGGCGGTCGGGGCCGGGTTCGAAATAGCGGCCGTTGCCGTCGTTGACGATGACCGAACCGATATAGCGCCGATCGGCCAGATTGTCCACGCGCGCGCTGAGCTGCAGGCGCGCGGTGGAAGCCAGGGCGAAGGTGTAGCTGACATCGGCGTCGACCAGGCCATAACCGGCCGCGCGTTGCGAGTCGATGTCGTTGACGGTGACTAGGCCCACGCCGCTCAGGGTCAGGCCTTCGCGCCAGCCCAGGTCGCGACCATGCTGGATCCGCAGCGAACCGTAGTTGTCGGGTACGCCGGGAATGCGTGAGCCTGCGACCACCGGCAGCCTGGCCACGGCGCATGGCGCGCTGAGGCAGGTGAAGAAGGTGCTGCGGAAACGCGCTTGCAGATGGGTGAAGCCGGTGCTGATCTGCCAGGCGTCGGCGAGCTGTCCGGTCAGCGAAAGCTCGATGCCTTGGCGACGCGCGTTGCCTGCGTTCTGGTACGTGGAGCGTCCATCCACGTTGGTCGCCACGGCCAGCTCGTCGTCCGTATCGGAACGGAAAGCGGCCACATCGAATTCCAGTGCGTGGGCGATCTGCCATTTCGCGCCCGCTTCCAAGTTGCGGCTGCGCGCCGGTCGCAGGTTGAACGCCAGGCCGGCGTGGCCATCGCCGCGGTAGCCCAGTTCGTTGTAGCTGGGCGTCTCGAAGCCCTTGCCGTAGCTGACGTAGAGGTGCAGCCCGTCGGTCGGCCGAAAATCCAGTGCGGCCACCGGCGTCGTCGCCGCGTAGTTCGCGTTGCCGCTGTCGTCCGGATTGCGCGCTGTGATGTAGAAATCGTGTTCGCTGAAACGCACATCGTCATGCCGTACTCCCAGCAGCAGCGCCCAGCGTTTGCTGAAGTGCCAATACCATTGCGCGTATTCGGCGACACTGTTGACGTTGTCGTCCTCGTTGCGGCGGAGCTGGCCGATCACGCCAAGGGTATCGCCGACGAAGTTCTCGTAGCCCAGGCGGTGCTGGCGCTGGTAGTCGCCGCTGGCGCCCAGCACGAACTCGTAGCCGCCGCCGGCCAGTTCGCCGCGATGGGTCCAGCGCGCATCGAGGCCGCCATAGCGGGTGGTCGGCGCCACCACGCCGCCGGACTGCAGCGGGTCCTTCTGTGCACTGGGCGGAATCGACAGGTATTGCACGATGCTGCGCTGGCCGTAGTAGGCGAGGAGTCGCAGCTGGTCGCCGCTGTCGAACGACTGGTCGTAGATCGCACCGAGCTGGGTCTGCCGGCCGCTCTTGCGCGTGTCGTACTGGCCAGCGACCGCCGTGGCCTGGCGCGGATCGGTATCGACCTGGGCCCGGGTAAGCCCGAGCGGATCCTGCGCGACGGGCTGGTTGTAGCGGTTCAATACCAGGGTGAGATGGCGTTGCTTGCCGAGATCGACGCCGAACTTCGCGTTGTCCGACTCGCGGCGCACTCGACTGTGTCGCCGGTAACCACCGGAGAGAAGTTCCGATACGGCGATGTTGTAGTCGACCGGCCCGATGGTGCCACGCGTGTCGGCGCTGTAGCGGAACGTGTCGTTGCTGCCGGCGTTCACGCCGAGGGTGGTCACCGGCGTCGGTGTGCCGCCGGCACTCCACACTTGCACTACGCCACCGGCGGCATTCCCGTACAACACGGAAAACGGACCGCGCAGCACTTCCACGCGCTCGGTGCTGTCCAGGTTGAAATGCGAGACCTGGCCCTGGCCGTCGGGCAGGGTGGCGGGAATGCCATCGACATACAGCCGGATACTGCGCACGCCGAACGTGGCGCGCGCGCCGTAACCGCGAATCGAGATCTGCTCGTCCTGCGCGTAGTTCTGCCGGTCGCGCGCCAGGATGCCCGGCACGCCGACCAGCGCCTCGGAAAGGTTCACGCCAGGCTGGCCGGCATCGGCCGGGGCCACAGTCACGACGCTGAGCGAAGCAGGCAGGTCGAAGGGCGGGATGTCCAGCCGTACGGCGTTGACCTGCACCACAGGCAGGGCGGTGGTCTCGGTCGCCTGTCCCGGGGTCGCGAGCAGCATGCCTGCGATGCTCGTGCAGGCGATCAGCTTGCTGCCTGCTTTCCGCATGGTGCGCGCCATCCTTCATGTAGTTCGAGCTTGGCTTTGGACGGTACCCACAGAACCTGGAGCAGTCCAGATCAGATCGGCGACATCAGCGCGCGTCCGCCGTCACCCGCCAGACCGTGTCACCGACATCGTCCGCGATCAGCAGCGTACCGTCCTTGTCCGTTGCCAGCCCGACCGGTGCGCCGTAAAGCTGTGACTCGTCGTTCGAGTAGAAGCCGGTCACGATGGGCTGGGGCAGGCCGACCGGCTTGCCGTCCTGGAAGGCGATGAAGGTGACGCGATAGCCGCTCAGTGGCGAGCGGTCCCAGCTGCCATGCTCGCTGATGAAAGCACCGCCGTGATACTTCGCCGGCAGCGCGTTGTCGTTGGAGAACAACAGCCCCAGTACGGCTACATGCGAGCCCAGCGCGTAATCCGGTTTGATCGCCTTGCTGACCAGGTCCGGTCGCTGCGGCATGACGCGACTGTCCACGTGCTGGCCGTAATAGCTGTAGGGCCAGCCGTAGAACCCCCCCTCCTGGACCGAGGTCAGGTAGTCCGGTACCAGGTCGGCGCCGATTTCGTCGCGTTCGTTGACGATCGCCCAGAGCTTGCCGGTGGTCGGTTCCCATTGCAGCCCGGTCGGGTTGCGCAGGCCCGACGCGTAGATCCGGCTGCTGGCAGTGGCCACATCCACCTCGAGCACGTCCGCGCGGCGGTATTCCACGGCCAGCCCGTTCTCGGTGATGTTGCTGTTGGAGCCGACGCCGACATACAGCTTCTTGCCGTCAGGGCTCGCCAGCAGTGCCTTGGTCCAGTGGTGGTTGATGGTGCTGGGGAGGTCAGCGAATGCCACGCCGGGCGCGGTGATCTGCGTTTCGCCCGTCACATAGGGAAACTTCACGATGCCGTCGGTATTGGCGACATAGAGGGAATCCCCGATCAGCTGCACGCCGAACGGCGAGTGCAGGTGCTCGATGAAGACATGCTTCTCCCATGTGCCATCGGCGCCGTTCTTGCGCAGCAGGGTGATCCGGTTGCCGCCCTTGGCACCCTTGCCCGAGAGGTTTTTGACCTTGCCGGCAATCAGCTGCTTGGGGGTCGTCACCGGCTCGGTGCCGGGGCCATTGGATTCCACCACCAGGACATCGCCGTTGGGGAGCGCCAGGAGCTGACGTGGGTGCATCAGGCCACTGGCAATCTTTTCGATCTTCAGTCCCGCCGCCACCGTGGGCGCCTGGCCCTGTTTCCAGCCGGCCTTGGCGGGAACCTGCATGGGCGGCACCAGGAAGTTCTGAGCCGCGGGCAGTGTCGGATTTCCGCCCGACTGCTGGGCGGATTCAAATTTTGCTTTTCCGCTGCATCCACCCAGGATGACCACGAAGGTCAGCGCCAGCGCGCTGCGAGAGGCGATCTTACTCATGGACGATATCCCCCGATGCGGAGTGCTGCGCGGCAATGACAATGTGGGCAATCGACAGCAGGATGACCGTGCAGACCGAAAGCCAGACGCTGGTGGGAGCCACCGCGTAGGCGTCGCGGCTGTGCACGAACGCATTGAAGATCGCCGCGACGATGGCAAACAGGTTGAGCCAGAAGTCGAGCTTGTCGGCGCTCGTGGAATACCGCCTGCCGGTGATCCAGACCTGCACCAGGTTGATCAGGCGCGGGATCACCGCAAACAGCAGCCCCAACACGATGAGCCAGTCTGCGGCTTTTCCCCACATCACCTCGGCACTGCCGGCATAGATGATGTCGAAGATCAGTGCGGCGACGAAGAAGCCGAACGGGATCGGATTGAGAAGTCCGTAGATGGCGTTGGCCACGACGGAGCGACGCGGTGCGGTACGAGAGCTCATGGGCTGCTGTCTCGATAGGATGAGGGGATAGGCGCGGGTCTGGGATGTTGTGGGGGTTGCGCGTTGCTGTTTCCGGGATCTGGGCGCGCGGCTGGATTATCGGCGCACATCAGCAGGCTCAGTGTGCAGAGGATGTCGAGATGCGGGGTGCGTTTCTGGAAACAGGAGCCAGTCTGCCTACGGCGTTTTCGGGCATGTAGAACAGGCGCTTGAACTGATCCCGCTTCGGTGCCACTGGTGCCAAGTTGTCCGGGATTGCCTGGTCGGCAAGCACCTGCAATTCGTTATCGCCATTCTCAGCTTGTGGGAGATACCACTTCAAACGTTTTCGGTCCTTACGGAGTGATGCCAAGCCGTTGGATGTGGCGGCGTTGTCCCGGAAGAGCCGCTCTTCGACGCTGCGTCCATGTTCCCGAGGCGCCACAGTCGCCATGGCAGCCTCAGTTTCTGCCCGTCGGCTGGATCATCTTGTCTCCCGTTTCATGGGCTTGGTGAACCTGACCTCCAACACGTCGACGGTGGTGGTCCACTTACCCGGTGTCAGCGGCGTTTCGCTGGCGCGACTTACCTCACACGCGGGCGTCGTGGCATGCAGAGCGGGACGTCGATTGAGCTGGGCAGTTGGCCAGCTACGACATGATGCTGCGGTGTGTGCATCTGGCGGCGGACCATCTGCGTGGCGCAGCGAACCGGATCGATGGCACGTTTTTGACACGCAAACAAAAGCCGCAACTGGTGCGGCTGTCGTAAGGTACTGAGAAGCATGGTGGCCGAGGACGGAATCGAACCGCCGACACGGGGATTTTCAATCCCCTGCTCTACCAACTGAGCTACTCGGCCGGAAACCTGGTTTCCACGAGACAACCGCGACGGCTGCCGATGATGCGTGGAGCCGCGCATTAGACCGAATGTGCGGCGTTTCGTCAAGACTCGGCGTCGGGAGCGGTGAAGCCGGAGGCCTTGGCGAAGTCGCCGCCGAACAGGAATTTCTCCATCTCTTCGCCGAGGTATTTGCGCGCTTTCGGGTCGAGCGGGTTGAGCCGGTATTCGTTGATCAGCGTGGTCTGGTGGGCCAGCCACTGCTGCCAGGCGGGCTTGGATATCTCGGCGTAGATGCGCTGGCCGAGTGGGCCGGGCCAGGGGGCGAAGTCGAGGCCTTCGGCGTCGATGCCGAGCTTGGCGCAATGGATGGTACGGCTCATGGTCTGGTTCCTTGTCGACCGTGCTGGTCGGGCGCGGCCGGGTTGAAGTGCCGAGCTTGCGATGCTTGCTCAGTCGGCGTCGTTGATCTGCATCAGTAATGTACGCACCGGCGCTGGCAAGCCAAGTGCGCCGAGTTCGCCGGCGCTGCACCAGCGGATCTGCGGATTATCGGCGATGCCGTGCGGTGCAGTCGCGCGATCGAACAGCAGCGGCTCGATGTTCAGCCGATAGTGGCTGAACACGTGGGTGAACGGGGCGAGGGTTTGCGCGTCGTCGATCTGTGCATGCTGCTGCGCGAGGCGCCAGGCGCCATCGGGGTCGGCGGCTTCGGGCAGGCTCCACAAGCCTGACCACACGCCTTGTGGGCCACGCCGTTCCAGCAGCACGCGGCCCTGGCTGTCACGCAGAATCAGCATCACGGTAGCGCGGGTGGGGATGGTTTTGCCGGGTTTGCGGCTGGGTAGCAGTGTGGTGAGACCATCGCGGCAGGCGATGCAGTCGCCGGCCAGCGGGCAGACCTCACAGTGCGGCCGCGAGCGCACGCAGAGGGTGGCGCCCAGGTCCATGATCGCCTGGGTGTAGTCGGCCACACGGGTGCTCGGTGTGTGCGCTTCGGCACGCAGCCATAGCTGTTTTTCCACGGCGCTTTCGCCCGGATGGCCGTGGATGCCGTGATAGCGGGTGAGTACGCGCTTGACGTTGCCATCGAGGATCGCGAAACGCAGGCCGTGCGCCTGGGCCAGGATCGCGCCGGCGGTGGAACGGCCGATGCCGGGCAGCGCACGCAGCGCTTCGAAGTCGCGCGGCAGTTCGCCGCCATGTTGCTCGACGCAGATCTGCGCGGCGCGATGCAGGAAACGCGCGCGGCGGTAGTAGCCGAGCCCGGACCACAGCGCCAACACGGTGTCCTCATCGGCGGCGGCGAGATCGCGCAGCGTCGGCAGCGCGCTGAGGAAGCGCTCGAAGTAACCGATGACGGTGGCGACCTGGGTCTGCTGCAGCATCACTTCGGACAGCCACACACGATAGCCCTCGCGTCGGCCGTCATCGAGCGCGTGCTGCCACGGCAGATCCTTGCGGCCGTGCTGGTCGAACCAGCGCAGCAGGCGGGTGGCCAGGGTTGCGCTCATGGTTTCTTGCTGACGGCGGGTTTCGCCGGTGCGGCGGCGGTGCTGGCGGCGGCGGGCACGCTGTCGCCGGCCTGCACGGTGAGGCCTTCGATGCTGATGCTGCCGGTTTCGATCTTCGCGATTTCCGCATGGCCGTTGATCGGCGGCACGCTCAGTTGCGGCGCCTGCTCGTCGCCGAGCTGACTCCACCAATGCGCCAGCGCCAGCGGCGGCAGGCGCAGGTCGGCGTGGTTGTCGGGACCGTCGAGTTTCAGTGCGAGCAGCAACGGGTTGTTCTGGTCGGCCGGGGTCAGCGCCAGCGAAATGTCGTACTGCCCGGCGTCGGCCTGATCGAGCTTGCCGGTGAGGTGGGCAGCGGCATCGGCGGCGCCGTGCCAGTGCGCGTTGCCGGTGAGCGCGAGCGTGATCGCGCTGCCTTGCGACAGGTGCAGGGTGATGTTGTCCAACTGCAGTGCGTTGCCTTCGATGCGCGGCGTGGCGGACAGCCGCAATTGCACCGGCATGTTCGCCGCGGTGGTGGCGGACAGGCTGAGCGGAAACGGCTGGCCCGAGATCAGGCTGCCGGTTTCCAGCGCGACGTTGTCGAGCAGCAGCTCATTGCCGCGCACCACGCTGCCACGGTTGATGCTGATGCCGGTGTCGATCCGTGGAATGTTTGGTGGCGTGCCTGCCGGCTGCGCGGGCAGGGCGGCCAGCCACGCCTGCAGTGCGTCCAGGTCGACACGCGGGGAGTCGATCTGCAGTTGCGAGATCACGGTCGGGCCACCGAGTAGGGTGTGCCAGGGCAGCGCCAGCCGGCCGCGTGCGGCCAGCAGGATCGGTGCGTTGGCGCCTTCCGCATTGAGCGTGATGCCGTCCAGATCCAGCGCCGGGCGCGGGAACAGGGTCGGGCTGGCGGGACTGGCCAGGTTCAGTTCGAGCCCGGCCGAGCGGGCCTGGGTCTGTAGCATCCGGGTGAAGCGGTCCGGCTGCAGCACCAGATAGACGGCGATCACTGCGACCAGCATCAGCGTCAGCACGAGGCCGCCAAGCACCAGCAGAATCAGCCGAAGTCGACGCGACATCACTCAGCCTCGCCGTCGTGGTTCAGTCATGGCCATGCCCGTCGCCGAGGCTGGCCGGCAGCAGGCCATCGACAAACGCCTCGGCCTCGAACACGCGCAGGTCGGTGGCGGTCTCGCCGAGGCCGACATAGCGGATCGGCAGGCCGAACTCGCGCGCCAGCGCAAACACCACGCCGCCCTTGGCGGTGCCGTCGAGCTTGGTCACGACGAGGCCGGTGACGCCGACGATCTGGCGGAACTGGCGCACTTGGTTGACCGCGTTCTGGCCGGTGGTGCCGTCGATCACCATCAGCACTTCGTGCGGCGCGTCGTCGTCGATCTTCTTCAGCACACGGGCGATCTTGCCCAGTTCGTCCATCAGGCCGCCCTGGGTGTGCAGGCGGCCCGCAGTATCGGCGATCAGCACGTCGATGCCGCGCGAACGTGCGGCCTGCAGTGCGTCGAAGATCACGCTGGCGGCGTCGGCATCCTGGCCCTGCGAAATCACCGGCACCTGGTTGCGTTCGCCCCAGGTCTTCAGTTGCTCGACGGCGGCGGCGCGGAAGGTGTCGCCGGCGGCCAGCATCACGGCGCGTTTCTCATCGCGCCATCTGCGCGCCAGTTTGCCGATGGTGGTGGTCTTGCCGGCGCCGTTGATGCCGACGACGAGCACCACGAACGGTTGCTTGCCGCGTACGTCCAGTGGCTGCTCGACCGGCTTCAACAGCGCGATCAACGCCTGGCGCAGGGCGGCCAGCAGTGCGGGCGCGTCGGCGAATTCGCGCTTGTGCATGCGCTTGCGCAGGTCTTCGGCCAGTTCGCTGCTGGCTTCGACGCCGACATCGGCGGTGATCAGGGTGGTTTCCAGCTCGTCGAGCAGATCGTCGTCGAGCTTGGGGTGACGCACGAACAGTGAGCTGAGGCCGCGCGCGAAGGCGTTGCCGGACAGCCGTTCGCGCCAGCTGCGCTTGGCTGGCGCCGAAGCCTCTGCGGTAGCTGCGGGTTCGATGACCGGCGCGGCGAAGCGTTCGGCCTCGGGTTGCGTTTCGGCGGGCGCGGGGACTTCTGCCAGCGCTTCGTGCAACAGCGGATCGCCGCTTTCCGGTGCGACGCGATCGGCGGGCTTCTCGCTGGCGGGCTGCGCCGACCCCGTTTCGGTGGGCTTCTTCTTCCAGAACTTGAGCATTGCGGCCGTGATTCAAAGACAATAGGCGGCATGCTAACACTCCAACCTGTACTGACCGCTGAGGGCGCGTCGCCATGAACGGCGGGCGCAAGACCGGGCCGGGGCGGATCCGCATCATCGGCGGCAGCCTGCGCAATTCGCGGCTCGACGTGCCGGATCTGCCGGGCCTGCGGCCCACCGCCGAACGGGTGCGCGAGACACTGTTCAACTGGCTGGCGCCGGTCATCGACGGCGCGGGCTGCCTGGATCTGTGCGCCGGCACTGGCGCGCTGGGCATCGAGGCGCTGTCGCGCGGGGCAGCCAACGTGCAGTTCGTCGAGCGCGATGCGCGTGCGGCGCAGGCGCTGCGCGACAATCTGGCGCGGCTCAAGGCCTCCGGCGGCGAGGTGACGGTGCTCGATGCAGCGCAGTTCCTGCGCGGTGCGCCGCAGGCGCAGGACCTGGTCTTTCTCGATCCGCCGTTTGCGCTGGAGCTGTGGTCGGCGCTGGCGCAGCAGCTGGAGCAGGGCGGCTGGCTTGCCGCGCAGGCATGGGTTTATGTGGAGTCGCCGCGCGCCGTTGCGCCGGCACTTCCGCCGAACTGGCAGCTGCACCGCGAAGGCCATGCCGGCGAGGTGCGTTTTGCGCTCTATCGGCGCTCGCTTCCGTTAAGCTAGGGTCAATTCAGCTGCCGCTTTCGTCTCGTGAGCAAACCATTGGGCAATCCGCGTCTGGCCATCTATCCGGGCACCTTCGATCCGATCACCAACGGTCATACCGATCTGGTGACGCGTGCTGCGCCGCTGTTCGATCGGGTGATCGTGGCGGTGGCCGACAGCTCCACCAAGGGGCCGGGTTTCAGCCTTGGCGAGCGGATCACCCTGGCGCGGCTGGCGCTGGCTGATCTGCCGAACGTGGAAGTGCGCGGTTTTGACTGCCTGCTGGCCACCTTCATCGAGGAAGTCGGAGCCGGCGTGATCATACGCGGCCTGCGTGCGGTGTCGGACTTCGAATACGAATTCCAGCTGGCCAGCATGAACCGGCATCTGATTCCGCAGGCGGAAACGCTGTTTCTGACGCCGGCGGAGCAATACAGTTTCATTTCCTCGTCGCTGGTGCGCGAGATCGGCCGCCTCGGCGGGGATATTTCCGGTTTCGTGCATCCGGCGGTACAACAGGCCATGCGGCAGCGCTGGCACAAGGGCCGGACCGGCTCCAACAAGCAACCCGAAACAGAAGGTGATAACCATGCGTAAGTTCGCTCTCATCGCTGCCGTCGCACTGACCGCCACTCTGGCCCTGAGCGCCTGCGGCAAGCACGGAGATGACCAGCAGGCACAGCAGCAGGTACAGCAGGCACCCAAGCCGACCGATCCCAACGATTCCAAGGCGTGGGGTGCATACCTCGGCCAGATCGTGCAGAAGAACATGCAGGGCATGAGCGCCAACCAGCCGTATGCGTACATGGTGACGGCGGGTACTACCGACGATGCCAAGGCGCAGAACGACCGCCAGTTGCAGAGCGTGCAGGACACTGTCGCGCGCGGCGTGCTGCCGGGCAACCTGCTGGCCTTCGGCGGCCCGGTTTCCGCCACGACGGCTGACCTGGTCGTGGCTGCCTTCAAGGATGCCAAGCCCGGTTCGTTCAAGGACGTGATCATCCTGTTCATCGGCGACCAGGCCGACGAACAGCGCGTCACCGATGCGCTGAAGCCGACCGGTGCCACGATCCGCTTCGTCGTCATGTAAACGCGGTTGCCGCGCCGGTCATGCCGGCGCGGTGTTGCATCGTCGCCCTCGTTTGCCACGGCGCGAGGGCGTTCTGTGGGGCCGGTCGCTGTGGGATATCCAGCGCGCCGGTACGCTCTCCCCAAGCGTTCCACCCCAGCATGTAGTATCGACTGCCATGTCCCTGAAAATCCTCGATACCTGCGTCAATTGCGACGTCTGCGAACCGGCTTGCCCGAACAAGGCGATCTCGCTGGGTGAAGAGTTCTACGTGATCGATCCGGCATTGTGCACGGAGTGCGTTGGTCATCACGACGAACCGCAGTGCGTGGTGGTGTGCCCGGTCGAATGCATCATCAGCGATCCCGAGCATGTCGAGTCGCCCGCGCAGCTCGATCTCAAATACCGCCACCTGATGGCGAAGGAGTCCGCCGCATGAACTTTCCCCTGAACTGGCGTGTGCTGTCGCTGAGTCTGCTGCTGGTTGGCGGTGCGGCATTCGCGGCCGACGGCCCACCAAAGGCGGTCGTGGCGGTTCATTCCGTCTCGATGCAGCAGCGCCCGGGCCATGCGGCGATCGCCAGCGCGAATTACCTCGCCACCAATGCCGGTCTCGAAGTGCTGGCCAAGGGCGGCAACGCCTTTGACGCCGCCGTCGCGGTCGCTTCCACGCTGTCGGTGGTGGAGCCGGAGAGCTCCGGCATCGGCGGCGGCTTCATGGCTGTGCTGCACCGGGCGAAGGATGGCCGCGATGTGTTCATCGACGCCCGCGAGGCCGCACCAGCGGCGGTCAATCGCAAGGATTACCTCAATCCCGACGGCAGCCCGAACCGCGATGCCGCGCTGAAAGGGCCGCTCTCGGCCGGTATTCCGGGTGAGCCGGCCGGGCTGGTGCTGATCGCGAAGCGTTACGGTCGGCTGCCGCTGCAGCAGTCGCTTGCGCCGGCTATCCGTACCGCCCGTGACGGCTTCAAGCCGGACGCGCGCCTGCGCGGTGCGATCGCGGAAGAACAGAAAGACCTGCAGCGCTGGCCGGCCTCGGTGGCGAAGTACCTGCCGAACGGCAAGCCACCTGCCGAGGGTGTGATCTGGCGCGATCCGGATCAGGCGCGCAGCTGGGAATTGATCGCCGCACACGGTGACGGCGGTTTCTATCACGGCGAGACGGCGCAGAAACTGGTTGACGCTGTGCGCGCGGTCGGCGGCAATTGGACGCTGGCCGACCTGGCAAATTACCGGGCCAAGGAACGCACGCCGATCACCGTGAACTACCGCGGCTATCGCATCGTCACCGCGCCGCCACCGTCGTCCGGTGGCGTGGCGATCGCCGAGATACTCAACATTCTGTCCGGTTTCGATTTGACGAAGATGAGCCAGGCGCAGCGCGTGCACTACATCGTCGAGGCGATGCGCCGCGCGTTCCGTGACCACAACGACTATCTGGGCGACCCGGATTTCGTGAAGATGCCGCTGGACATGCTGCTGTCGCCGTTCTACGCCGACGGCCTGCGCCAGGGCATCCTGCCGGACAAGGCCACACCATCGTCGATGTTGCCGCGCGCCGAGGCACCGGAACCGGGCATGCACACCACCCATTTCTCGATCATCGACGCCGACGGCAACATGGCGGCGGTGACCTCGACGGTGAACTACACGATGGGCTCCACCTTCGTCGCCGAAGGCACCGGCGTGCTGCTGAACGACGAGATGGACGATTTCGCGCTGGTGCCGAACAAGCCGAACGTCTACGGTCTGCTCGGCAGTGCGGCGAATGCGCCGGAGCCCGGCAAGCGCATGCTGTCGTCGATGTCGCCGAGCATCGTGATCGGCGCCGACCGCACCGCGGTGATCGGCTCGCCCGGCGGTTCGACCATCATCACCCAGGTGCTCGAAGGCATCCTGCACTTCATCGACGGCGAGAGCGCGCAGCAGATCGCCGCGCACAAGCGCTTCCATCACCAGTACCTGCCGGACGAGGTGATGGTGGAGGACGGTACGTTCGATGCGGCGACCAGTGACGCGCTGACGAAGATGGGCTACACGCTGAAGCAGCGCGAGTCGTGGGGCTTCATGAACGTGGTGACCTGGGATCGCAAGACCAACCAGCTCGATGCGGCCAGCGATCCGCGCCGCCCGTCGGGTCTGGGCAAGGTGCAGTAAGGTCAGGCCATGGAATTGTTCTCCCTCCTCGGCAACTCGCAACAGCTCGATGGCGGTGCCATGTTCGGTAACGCACCGAAGGCGTTGTGGTCGCGCTGGATTGCGCCGGATGAACAGAACCGCATTCCGCTGGCCTGCCGCTGCCTGCTGGTGAAGGACCTGGATGGAAGCAACGTGTTGTTCGAGACCGGCATCGGCGCGTTCTTCGAGCCGGTGCTGCGTGAGCGTTATGGTGTGGTCGAATCACAACATGTGCTGCTGGATTCGCTGGCCGAGGTCGGTTTGAGCGATGCGGACATCGACGTGGTGGTGCTCTCGCACCTGCATTTCGACCACGCCGGCGGTTTGCTGGCGGTATGGGAGGAAGGTCAGCCGTTGCGACTGCTGTTTCCGAACGCGTGCTTCGTGGTCGGTGCCGAGCATTGGCGCCGCGCACTGCAGCCGCATCCGCGCGACCGTGCTTCGTTCGTGCCCGAACTGCAGCCGCTGCTGCAGGCCAGCGGCCGGCTGGAGCTGGTCGAGGGCGAGTATTCGCAGACGCTGGGCAAGTCGGTGCGCTTCAGTTTTTCGGACGGCCATACGCCGGGCCTGATGCTGGCCGAAGTCGGCGGTGTGGTGTTCTGTGCCGACCTGATCCCCGGCCGCTTCTGGGTGCATCTGCCGATTACCATGGGCTACGACCGCTGGCCCGAAAAGCTGATCGACGAGAAGAAGGTGTTTCTGGAGGACAAGCTGGCACGCGATGTGCGGCTGTTCTTCACCCACGATCATGAGTGTGCACTGGCACGGGTGACCCGCGACGAGCGCGGCCGTTTCGGTACGGCCGACGAGCAGGGCGTGCTGCATGGCGTGTCGCCGCAAGCATCGGCTGGAGTGGCCTGATGAATTTGCGCAAGAGCATATCCATGCACGGGTTGGTACTGAACATCGCCGGCGCCCTGCTGGTGCTGGCCGGCATCGGTCTGGTGGCGATGACGGCACGTGGCCTGCTCAATTATCGCGCCGCGGCCGGCCGGCATGGTGGCGAGGTGATCGACCTCGGCACGCATGCCCAGCCGCAGGCCGGCCAGCACGGTTACATGGCGCGCGTGGTCGGAATACCGCAAGTGGTGGAAGCGCCGCATGACCTGGAGTTCAATCTGCGGGTGAACACGCCCGTGCTGGTGCGCCACGTCGAGATGTTCCAGTGGCGCGAGATACGTATCGGCGACAGCGTGCACTACGAAATGGACTGGGTCGATCGGCCACTGGATTCCAGCCACTTCGAGGACCCGCGCGGGCATGCGAACCCCGCCAGCTTCCCGATCAGCGGCAAGCAGTTCGACGCCGGTCTGGTGCAGATGGGCGGATTCAAGCTGGGGCCGTTGCTGCAGCACGCGCTGCCTGGTTCGGAGCAGGTCGCGCCGGATCCGAAATCGCTGCCGGAAAATCTCGCAGCAAGCTTCACTCTCTACCAGAATCATCTGGTGACCAGTGCGCGTCCGGATGACCCTCGGCTGGGCGATCTGCGGGTGAGCTGGGATGAAGTGCCTCTGCAGCAGCTGACCATCGTCGGGCGCCTCGATGGCGACCGATTGGTGGCCGCCGCCGAGGCCGCCGACGGCAAGGGTTATGACGTGCAACTCGGTGACGTGTCGTTGCTCGACATGTTTCCGGATCTGCCGGTACCGCCGGAGTTCGTGCTGAGCAGACAGATCCTAGCCGTGCTGCTGGCTGCGCTGGGCGTGTTCCTTTTGCTGCTGGCGCAGCGCGACCAGCGCGACGTATTGCTGGCGCTCGGCCTGGGCGGCCTGGTCGTGGGTGCCGTAGCCAGCACGCTGTGGCTGGGTGGCGATACGCGCATGTGGTGTGGCTGGGCCGTGATCGCGCTGGCTGGTCTGTTCACCACGATCTGGCGTCTGCGCCGCGCACATTGATCATTGCCGGGACGCGGAGTTGCGTGTACCGGATGCTCAGTTCGACTGCTTCCCGTCCGCCTGGGCATAGACCTGATCGGCCCATTGCGTGGCTTCCAGGTAGATCGTGGCCATCCGCTGGATACGTTGTGGCTGCGCATGTTCGCTGGTCAGCTTGCCGGCTTCCCACGCGAGAATCTGCTCCAGCAATGGTGCGAACGGGCCGCTGCGGTCAGTCAATGCCTGGCTGATCTCCGGCATCAGCCGCAGATGGGTCAACAGGAACTCCATCGGTGCGCACATCAAGGTGTCGAGCAGCGAGAACAGGCCGACGGTGAAGGCCATCTCCCGACTGCCGTTGGGCATGCCGACAGCCAGCTTTTCGCACATGTGGGCACGAATCAGTGCGGCGCGCAGCAGTTCCGGCGGCCGGTCGTCCATGCCGCACAGCGACATGGTGTCGATCCAGTTGCGCATGCGCGTGACGCCGAAGAAGATCGCCGCCTGTTGCACCGACTTCAGTTGCCGTGGCAGCGCGAAGTAGGCGGAGTTGACGCAGCTCAGCAGCTTGTAGCTGAGCACGGCGTCGTCGCGAATGATGTTGCCCAGTTCGACCGGTCCCTGGTTGGCTTCCTGCAGGGCGCGCATCAGTCGCAGCATGCTCAGCCGGTTGGCAGTCAGCACCGGCACGGCCTCCAGTCGCGGGGTCAGCAGGTAGCGCCCCTGGATCGCATGCAGCGGCAAATCGAGGCATCGCTGATAGGTGGTGTGATCGTTCACCTCGCCGGCGACAACCCAGATGCCGCGGGAGTTCAGTTGCTCGGCACGTGCCTGCAGGGCTTCCGGGGTCATCTGGCTGGCATCCAGTCGCACGAACTGCACGATCTGCAGGAGCGCCGCGATTGCCAGGCTGCCATCCAGATCGACATCGGATGCGTCGAGCATGAGCTGGCAACCGCGCTGGGCCATCTGCTGCAGGCGCTTCATCAAGGCGGGATCGGTGGCTACCTGAGGCTGCAGCAACACGCCAAGGCGCGGCTGATGCAGCAGGGCATCGAAATCCTCGGGCAGCAACTCGGCAGGTATGTTCAAAAAGGTACGGTTGCCGCGCACCAGCCGAGTCAACGCACCATCGGTGATGGTGGACAGCACGCGTGGCAGCAGGGTCTGCTCATCGCCGGGTTCGCGATGAAACATGATCTCGTAGGCGAACAGCAGACGATTGCGATCGAGCATGGGCACGCGCAGCACCGGCAGCGGGGCCGCCGGCATAGGCGGCATGCTGGCATCGGGCGATACGGAAGCGTTGAGGTTGCTCATATTCAGTCATCGCGATGATGCGAATGCAGGCCGCAGCGCGCTTCGCAGTTCAGTTGGGAATGCTGCATGCACAGATCGTCACGGTCATCACTCATGCTCGCGACAGTGCCTGCGAACGTATGCTGGCGCGCAACTCACCGGTACGGCCGTACAACTCGCTTTCGCCAGCATGGCCGGTGAGTATCGACAACGCCTGACGAACCTGGCTCAACCGCTGGTTGACGGTGTTGCCGTTGCGCTGATTGAGTTGCTGGCAGGTGCGCAGCGAGTGCACGATCCGCGCCCAGACCGGCTCCAGCCTGACCGCTGCCGCGGGCAACTCGCGACCCAGTTGCAGGCGCTCGGCATCGAGCCGCTCCAGTTGCATCATCAGCGCCTGCTTGCGTGACCCGGTCTGGTCCAGCGCTTCGCTGTTGGCTGCGCCGAGTGCCGCGCGCTCGGCCTCTAGTGTCTGCGCCAGCTGATCGACGGCCTGCTGCATGTCGTCGAGCACCGCCGTCAACGCACTGTCCAGTTCGCCCTGCAGCAGCTGGCTCATGCCTTGCCTGTGCCGCCGATCTGCTGTTCCAGCGACATCATCTTGTCGGCGATGTGGCCAGGATTGATCTGGTAGCTGCCGTTGGCCAGCGCCTGGCGCACGCGTTCCACCCGCTGCGGATCGATCGCGGCGGCTTCGTCGGGGCGCGCCGCCTGTTGCAGCGCACGCGCCGAATCGGTCAGCTTGAGCTGATCGTCAGGCTGGGACGCGGCACTGGCAGAGCCCGCCGGAGCGGCTGTCGCCGGTGTCGAGCCATTGCCCGAGCCGTTCGTTGCCTGCGTGAATTTCGGCAAGCCGTTGTTGGAAATGGTCGTATTCATAGAGGTCCGTTCTCGCTGCGGTATTGGCCCTGTAGCTATCAGATCGGCCGATGTCACGGAAACTTTAGTGCGGGAATCTTAGGAGATGGTGGCGCCTGCATTGCGGCGAACCGGCTTCAAGGCAGCGCGATCACCTCGCCGGGGGCACTGACCATTGCATCGATCACCTTGCCGGAGCTGTCGTTGCGCACGCGCAGGCGGGCGCCACTATCGCCACCGCCCAGCGCCACGCCGGCAGCGCGTACCTCGATCCCCTCCATCTGGGCGACCAGTTGCACGCGATCACCAGCGCGGACCATACGGCGTCCACCCAGTGCATCAGGCGTGAGTACCGCGCCGGCGGCGAGCGGACGGGCCAGGCTGCGGCCGGCCAGTTGATCCAGATTTTCGATATAGCCATAACCCAGCCGGGTGATGTCGCGTTGTTCGGCGCGCACATCGGCGGCAGTCAATCCATCGCCGCGCAACAGCGGATGACTGGCCACCAGTACGGCACGGAACAGCTGCAACTGCACCGGTACGCGCACGATCCAGCCAGCTTGCCCGCATTGCACCTGTACGCTGATGCGCGATGTGGTAGCGGCGTGCTCGGCCACGCTTGCGCGCAAGGGCTCGGCACAATCGGCCAGCTGCAGGCGCGGATCCAGCGGTGCGGATTTGACTTCGACCCGGTTGCCCGGCTGCGCATAGTGCTGGCGCAACGCCTGTTCGGCGGCCGTGCGCACCGCAGCGAACGACTGGCTTGCCGCCGCCGGCGCGGCGACGGCGAGGGCCAGCAACGCACCGAGCCACCAACCGATACCCTGCAGACAGCGCGCGGGCCGCCGTTTCTTCATGCGTCCACCAGCAAGGCGCCCAGTTGTCCGAGCAACGCTTCGCGTCCGGATTCCAGTTGCTGCGACAACTGGGCCGCCTGTTCGAGCTGGCCATCGCACAACAGGCTGACAAAGCGGCTGCTTTGCTCGCACAGCTGTACGCCGGCAGCGTTCAGGCTGGCGCCGGCAGGCCGATCCTGGTGCAGCGCGGTCAGTCGTGCGAGCGTGCGGCCCAGTGCATGCGTATCGAACCAGCGCCGATCCAGCGCGCCCGGATCCAGCATGGCCAGCTCCATGGCCTGGCGCAGGCTCAGTGCGGTTTCGCGCACGGTCAGACTGAGGCTGGCCGGATCGTTGCCGCTTTCGCTTTCCAGCCAGTCCAGGCCCAGCCGATGCGCCAGCAGCGCAGAACGATTCAGCGATTCGGCCTGGCGCCGGGCCTCGATGCCACGCCGCTGCAGCGCACCGAGCGCGGCCTGGGTCGCGGTGACACGTGCGTGTTGCAGGTCGTGCTGCTGTTGCAGCTTGACGATACGCACGCTGGCCGCGTGCAGGGCCTCGTCGCCTTGGCTCAGGGTGGTTCCGGTGTGGCCGATGCCATTCTGCGCCCGTTCCAGTTGCTGCAGGCCGTGTTGTACGTCGCCGTCAAGCTGGCGTGAGAAGTCGCCGATGGAACCGGTGACGGTCTCGATTTCGGTGGTGGCGAGCGTGGTTTTTTCGGCCAGCTGCTTGACCTCGTCGGCGACCACGGCAAAACCGCGACCCGCTTCGCCGGCGCGCGCGGCTTCGATCGCGGCATTCAATGCCACCAGGTTGGTCTGGTGGGCAATCTCCTGCACCACGCCGGTGAGCTTGCGGATCTGCGCCACCTGTTCGGCCAGCTTGCTCTGGTTGCGGTTCATCGCCGACAACGCGCTGCGCATCAGGCGCAACTGGCCATCCAGCTCGCTGACGCTGTCCGCACCGGTGCGTCCGGCGTGGCCGGCCTGCTCCAGGTCGGTGCCGATCTGCTGCAGTGCCGTCGAGATTCCGGCGCTGCCATCCGTCAAGCGATCGACGCTGCCGCGGCTTTCGAGCGCAGCCCGATCCAGCGCCGTCTGCTCGCGCGACAGCTGCTGCACCGCGCCGAGTACCAAGCTTTGCTGTTCCATGGTCTGCAGCGCCACGGCAGCAGGTGGCCGGCTGGCAACACGGGCAAGCAATGGTGCGATCGCCTGTGCGGCGCGCGGATATTTGCGCCGCAGCACGGCGACTTGTGCGTCATTGCCGGCGGCAGCGGCCTGCACCAGGGCGGCCAGGTGCCGATTCCAGATCAAGCTCATGAGACGGGCGTTACCTTGAATTGCGCAGGAGTGCTGGATGAATGCATCGTCAGAAATTCTCGAAACTTGAGGAAGCAAGTCGCATGCCACCGTTTGCGGGGTGGCGGCAGGGCGTGGTCGGACTCAAGCGCACTGCGTTGCGGTCGATATGTCTGATATACCGCCGCGGCGGCTGCATCGCATTCGAGGAGTCCGCATGGGCGGCACACTGCTGGACAAAGTGGAACGGCAAACCCGGCTGGCCGGGCACAATCGCGTGGCGATGCTGTTGTTCCGGCTGGGCGACGAGCAGCTGTTCGGCATCAACGTGTTCAAGGTACGCGAGGTGTTGCGACGGCCGCCGCTGGAGCGCATGCCGGGCACGCATGCGCTGCTGGCCGGCAGTTGCGACTATCGCGGGCAGACCATCCCGGTGATCGATCTGGCCGCGGCACTGGGTTATGCGCCGTTGAACGACGTAGCATCGGCGCATCTGATGGTCACCGAGTTCAGTCGTTCGGTGCAGGGTTTCCTGGTCGCCGACCTGCAGCGCATGGTGCATTGCGAGGGTGAGTCGCTGGTGGCACCACCCAGCACGCTGGGGTTTGGCGTGCGGGTCAATGCGGTGACCCGCATCGACGGTGCGCTGCTGGCCGTGGTCGATGTGGAGCATGTGCTTGCCAGTATCGACGCGGCCCCCGCCGAGCTGTCTGTCCAGCTGCAGCGGGTTGCCGGTGCCCGCAGTCTGAGTCCGCGGCGGATCATGGTGGTGGACGATTCGGTGATCGCCCGACGCCGGCTGGTGAGCCTGTTCAAGCAGATGAATATCGAGTGCGTGGTGGCCCGGGATGGACGCGAGGCGCTCGATCGCCTGCTGGAGCTGGCCCGGGTGGAGCCTGACGAAGGGGTCAGGCTGGTGGTGTCGGATATCGAGATGCCGCGGCTGGATGGTTATGCGTTGACCCGCGCCATCCGCGAGGCACCGGCACTGCGCCGCCTCAAGGTCGTGCTGCACAGTTCGCTCAGCGGCTTGTTCAACGAGGCGATGGTACGGGAGGTCAACGCGGATCGCTTTGTCGCCAAGTACCAGCCGGATCTGCTTGCGCAGGCAGTGCTGGACCTGCTTCCCGAGCCCGCGGAAGTGCCGGTGGTCTGATCGCGCCAGCAGGCGCGTCAACAATCCGTCTTTGCATCGGCGCCGCGCTCATGACGTGCCGCCGCATGCCTTGCCAGCCAAGCTACAGCAAGGGTTTCTGATCGGTGGCATGCAATTTGCCTTCAGCTCCGTGCGGCAACTGCCACGCGGAGCGAAGCGATGAGTCTGACCCCTGACAATCTGTTCGGCATGCATACCCAGGCACTCGATCTGTGGCAGCGCCGCAGCGAAGTGCTGGCCAATAACCTGGCCAATGCCGACACGCCGAATTACCTCGCCCGCGATATCGATTTCCGCAAGGCATTGTCCGCTGCCGGCGCCGGTGCCGAGTCGCAGGGTTTGCCATTGAGTGCGCCGTCACCGGGTCAGATCGACCCGCTCGCGCAATCGGTGCAGCAACTGGGCTACCGCAATCCGACCCAGCCGAGCATGGACGGCAACACCGTCGACGAGCAGGTCGAGCAGGCCAACTTCGCGGCCAACGGCGTGCATTACCAGGCCAGTCTTTCCTTCATTACCGCGCAGATCCACATGCTGCGTACGGCGATCACCGGAGGCCAGGGCTGATGTCGCTGTTCTCGATTTTCAACGTCGCCGGTTCCGGCATGGCCGCGCAGTCGCTGCGGCTGAACACGGTAGCCAGCAACCTTGCCAATGCCGACAGCGTAGCCAGTACGCCCGAGGCGGCCTACCGTGCGCGCGAACCGCTGTTTGCCGCCGTGCAGAAGCAGCTGGGCAGCGGCAATGCCGCTGGCGAAGGCGTGCAGGTGCTCGGTGTCACCGAGAGCCAGTCCGCCATCCCGAGCCGCTACGAGCCGGGCAATCCGCTGGCTGATGCCGACGGTTACGTCTACAGCAGCAACGTCAATCCGGTCGACGAGCTGGTCAACATGATCTCGGCCTCGCGCTCATATCAGAACAACGTCGAAGTGATGAACTCGACGCGCCAACTGATGCAGAAGACGCTGGACCTCGGCAAATGAGGTCCGCACAGATGACACACGCACAGGTGAGGAACATGGCATGAGTGACATGGCGATTGGCGGCCCCGCTTCGAACACTGCAAAGGCGGCCAGCGCGGCCAAGGAGAAAACCCTCGGCCAGGCCGATTTCCTGAGCCTGCTGGTGCAGCAGATGCGCAACCAGGATCCGACCAAGCCGATGGATTCATCGCAGATGGTCAGCCAGCTGGCACAGATCAGCCAGGTTTCTGCGACGCAATCGCTGCAGACCTCGTTCGACACCCTCAGCCAGTCGCTGCAAGGCAACCAGATGTTGCAGGCAAGCAGCATGGTCGGGCGCAGCGTGACCGTGCCGTCGGCAGCGGGTCAGTTGCAGGCCGCTGGTCTGGACGGCGCGGTGAACGTGCCCGACGGCGGCGGTACCGTGCTGGTACAGGTCACCGACAAGAATGGCAACGTGCTGCGCACGCTGAACCTGGGTACCCCCGCGGCGGGTCTGGCGGCATTCCACTGGGACGGCAAGGACGACGGGGGCACGGCGCTGGCCGAAGGCACTTACGGACTCAAGGCGCAGGTCGGCAACGATGCCGTGGCGACCTATGTGAGCGGCAAGGTCAGCGGTGTCGGCATGACCGGCAGCGACGGCGCCTATCTGGATGTGGATGGTTTTGGTGGCGTCCTGCTCAGCCAGGTCGCGCAGATCAACTGATGGCCCCGCGGGGCTTCAATACAGAGGAATTACTCGGATGCCTTTCAACATTGCATTGAGCGGTCTCAACGCGGCCTCCTCGGATCTCGAGGTCACCGCCAACAACATCGCCAACACCGGCACCACCGGCTTCAAGGGCTCGCGCGCGCAGTTCGCCGAGCTGTTCAACGCCGCCGGCCCCAACCTCAGCGCCACCCAGACCGGCAGCGGCGTGCGCCTGACCAACGTGGCCCAGCAGTTCACCGCAGGCAGCGTGGAAACCACCAACAACAGCCTGGATTTCGCCATCAGCGGCGAGGGCTTTTTCACGCTGCGCGATGGCAAGGGCTACTCGTACACCCGCGCCGGCGCGTTCCAGAAGGATCAGAACGGGTTCGTGACGAACGCCAACGGCCAGCGCCTGCAGGTGTTTCCGGCACTGTCCAACGGTACCTTCGACAACAGCACGATGACCGATCTGCAACTGGTCACCTCGCAGAACGCGGCCAAGGCCACCGGCAACGTGCAGATGTCACTCAACTTGCCCTCCAATGCAGTGCCGCCCGCCACCGCGTTCGATCCGGTCAACGACCCGGCCAGCTACAACCAGTCGACCCCGTTCACCGCCTACGACTCGCTCGGCGCCACCCACAGCGGCACCGTGTATTTCGTCAAGGACCCCGCCGCCAACGTGTGGAATGCGCACCTGTATATCGACGGCGCCTCGACCGGCGCGTCGCAGGCGCTGACGTTCAACAGCAGCGGCGCATTGATCGCCCCGGCGAACGGCAAGCTGGCCTTTCCCGCGGTGTCGGTCAGCCCCGGCGCGAATCCCATGCAGCTCACCCTGGACATGAGCAAGGCGACCCAGTTCGGCAACACCTACGCAGCCAGTGCGATCAACCCCGATGGCTTTCCCACCGGTGTGCTGGCCAGCATCGACGTGTCCGGCGAAGGCGTCGTGCAGGCCAAATATTCCAACGGCCAGACCACTGCACTGGGCCAGCTGGCGATGGCGCAGTTCTCCAACGAGCAGGGCCTGCGCCAGCTGGACAACACCAATTGGGCAGCCTCCTACGACTCCGGCACGCCGATCATGGGTGCTGCCGGCAACGGCACATTCGGCAGCGTGCAGGCCGGTGCGCTGGAGGCGTCCAACACCGCCGACCTTACCGCGCAGCTGGTCAACATGATCAAGGCGCAGCGCAACTACCAGGCGAACGCGCAGGTGATTTCCACCGACAACCAGCTGACCCAGACCATCATCAACATCCGCAACTGACCTCACACGCAGCGTGAGGTCATCCCGGCGCAGGCCGGGATCTAGTGAAAGAACCGTCCCGGCGTGCCGGGGTCATCGCCATTGAGGTTTTCCCCATGGATCGTTCGCTCTATGTAGCCATGACCGGTGCCACGCAGATGATGCGCGAGCAGTCGGAGGTGGCACACAACCTGGCCAACGCCGACACCGTCGGTTTCAAGGCACAGCTGTCGGCATTCCAGCCGCTGCCGGTGCAGGGGCTTGGCATGCCCACGCGGATCAATGGCGTGGCGCAGGGCCTGGGTGTGGACATGCGCGAGGGCGGCCAGGTCGAGACCGGTCGCGAGCTGGATGTGGCGGTGCAGGGGCAGGGCTGGATCGCGGTACAGGGTGCCGACGGCAGCGAGGGTTACACCCGCGCCGGCGAATTGCGGCTCACCCCGGACGGCTTGCTCACAGATTCGCGCGGCAATCTGGTGCTGGGCGATGGCGGCCCGATCAGCGTGCCGCAGAGCAGCCAGATGAACATCGGTGCGGACGGCACCGTCTCGGTGGTGCCGATGGGGCAGGCCCCCGCAACCATCGCCGCGGTCGGTCGCATCAAGCTGGTCAATCCGGGCACCGACCGGCTTGCGCTGGGCAGCGACGGGCTGATGCACCTGAGCGATGGCGGCACCGCGGATGCCGATCCGGCGGTCACGCTGAAATCAGGCGTGCTGGAGTCCAGCAACGTCAACCCGTCGCAGACGCTGGTGCAGATGATCCAGCTGTCGCGCCAGTACGAATTGCAGATCCGCTCCATCCACAGCGCCGACGAGAACGCGCAGTCGGCTTCGCGGCTGCTGCAGGTCACCTGACAAGCCCGACAAGTACGATTTTCATAAAGACATCCAGACGTCCAAACGGAGTCCATCGACATGTTTTCATCCCTGTGGGTAGCCAAGACCGGCCTTGATGCGCAACAAACGCGCATGGACGTGATCTCGAACAACCTGGCCAATGCCAACACCACCGGCTACAAGAGCGCGCGTGCTGCGTTCCAGGATCTGGTCTACCAGAACCTGCGCCAGCCCGGTGGCCAGACCACCGAGCAGACCCAGTCGCCATCGGGCCTGATGCTGGGTACCGGCGTGCGCGTGGTCGGCAGCGAGAAGCTGTTTACCCAGGGCAACATCGAGCAGACCGGCAACTCGCTGGACGTGGCCGTGCAGGGGCGCGGCTTCCTGCAGGTGACGATGCCCGACGGCACCATCGCCTATACGCGTGATGGTTCGCTGCACCTGGACCAGAACGGCCAGATCGTCACCGCCAACGGCTATGCAGTGGATCCGGCGGTGAGCGTTCCGGCCAACGCGCAGAGCATCACCATCGGCAGCGACGGTACCGTCAGTGTGAGCCTGCCGGGCCAGGCGGCGACGCAGCAGATCGGCACCGTGCAACTGGCCGATTTCATCAACCCCGCCGGCCTGCAACCGAACGGCGACAACCTTTACCTGGAAACCGCTTCCAGCGGTTCGCCGCAAATCGGTCAGCCGGGCCTGAACGGTCTGGGCACGCTGTCGCAGGGGGCGCTGGAAAGCTCCAACGTCAATGTGGTCGAGCAGATGGTCGACATGATCGAAACCCAGCGCACCTACGAGATGAACTCCAAGGCGGTGTCCGCTGCCGATTCGATGCTGCAGTTCCTCACCAACAAGACCTGAGGCACGCCGTGATGTTCAACCGTTGCCGTTTTCCGCTGCTGCTGTGCGTGCTCGCCATGCTGGCAGGCTGCGCCAGCGCGCCGCGTTCGCACGACGATGCCGAGTGGGCACCGACGCCGCCGCCCGCGCAACAGGTAGCGCCGACGCAGGCAGACGGCTCGATCTATCACGACTCGCAGAACATGGAGCTGTTCGCCGATCCGCGCGCCCACCGTGTGGGCGACATCCTCACCGTGGCGCTGGTGGAAAGCACCCAGGCCAGCAAGAAGGCCACCACCAGCACCAGCAAGACTGACAAGGCCAAGATCGCCTCGCCGACAATTCTCGGGCAGGGCCTGTCGATCGGCGGCAAGGTGGCCGACATCGGGCTGGATGGCGAGCGCAGTTTCGACGGCGCCGGATCCAGCAGCCAGAGCAATCAGCTCACCGGGCAGATCACCGTCACTGTGGCGCAGCGCCTGACCAACGGCAACCTGCTGGTGCGCGGCGAGAAATGGCTGACTATCAACCAGGGCCAGGAGCTGGTACGCATCTCCGGCATCGTGCGTCCGCAGGACATCGGCCAGGACAACGTGGTGCCATCCACCCGCGTTGCCGATGCGCGCATCAGCTACACCGGACGCGGCACCCTGGCTGACGCGAACACGCGCGGCTGGCTGTCGCGCTTCTTCAATTCCAAGTGGATGCCGTTCTGATGAATACGCCTTGCAGTACGCCGCCACCGCAGCTCGCCCAGTGCAATGGAAGCACCATGCGTGAAGCGGGTGGGAGTGTGAGCTGGCTGTCGACGCCGCTGCGCCCGTCCGATCCGCAGTACGCGCGCCACGCAGCGGAATCCCGTCGCGTGGCGATTCGCGCCGCAGCGTCACGCTGGCACGCCTTCGGCGCGAGCGTGCTGGTGTGTCTGCTCGGGCTGTTCGCAGCCGCACCGGCACATGCCGACAAGATCCGCGATCTGGTGCAAGTGGCCGGCGTGCGCAGCAATCAGCTGATCGGTTACGGACTGGTGGTGGGCCTGGATGGCTCGGGCGACCAGACCACGCAGGCGCCGTTCACCACCCAGAGTCTGGAGAACATGCTGCAGCAGTTCGGCATCACGGTGCCGGCCAGCGCTCGGCCGCAATTGAAGAATGCTGCGGCCGTGATGGTCACGGCCGAGTTGCCGCCGTTCGCCAAGCCCGGTCAGGCGATCGACGTTACCGTCGCCTCGATCGGCAACGCCAAGAGCATCCGCGGCGGTCAGTTGTTGATGGCACCGTTGCGCGGCGCCGACGGCAACGTCTACGCGGTCGCGCAGGGCAGCGTTGTGGTCGGTGGCGTCAGTGCGCAGGGCAAGAGCGGCTCCAGCGTGCAGATTAATATTTCCGCCAGTGGGCGCATTCCCAATGGTGCCTCGGTGGAGCGCATCGTGGCCTCGTCGTTTGCCGGCGGCGGCGACTTGACGTTGAACCTCAATACCGCCGATTTCACCACCGCCGCGCGGATCGCCACCGCGATCAACCAGGCCTACGGTGCCGGCACCGCGCAGCCGCTCGATGGCGGTTCGGTTTCGGTGCGCGGGCCGCAGGATCCGGCACAGAAAGTGGCATGGCTGGGGGCGATCCAGAACCTCGACGTGCAGCCGGGCGATGCGCCGGCCCGCATCGTGGTGAACTCGCGTACCGGCACCGTGGTGATCGGTTCGGACGTGCGGGTTACCGCGGCTGCGGTGGCGCATGGTGCGATCCAGGTCGCCATCGGCGAGCAAGCACTCGTCAGTCAGCCGGCACCCTTCAGCAAGGGGCAGACCGCGATCGTGCCGAGCAGCAGCGTGCAGATCAGCGAAGACGGCGCGCACATGTTCAAGTTCGGCCCCGGCGTAAGCCTGGACACCATCGTCCGCGCGGTGAACCAGGTCGGCGCCACGCCTAGCGACCTGATCTCGATCCTGCAGGCACTGAAGCAGGCCGGTGCGCTGCACGCGGATCTGGTCGTGATCTGACCAGGTGAAAAGCTCATGACCCCGATCAACAGCACCTCGCCGGCACTCGATACCTGGACTGAGCTGTCCGGCTTCCATCAGTTGCGCGCGCAGGCGCGCAGCGATGGCGGCAAGGGTGCGTTGCCGGCGGTGGCCAAGCAGTTCGAGGCGATCTTCACCCAGATGATGTTGAAATCGATGCGCGACGCCAACGCCAGCATGGGCAGCGACATCGCCGGCAGCGAGCAGGTCAATTCGTATCGCGACATGTTCGACCAGCAGCTGTCGCTGAGCCTGGCAAACGGCCACAACGGCCTCGGTATCGCGAAGATGCTCGTACGCCAGCTTGGCGGCAAACCGGATGCCACCGCTGCCACCGCTGCCGATGCCAGCCAGGGGCTGCCGTTGTCCACGGCTGGCGTTCTCAATGCCAATGTCCGCGCACTGCTGCAACTGGGTGCCGACCGCACAGCGGCCGGCGGCGATGGCGAGGGTGACGCAACCGATGGTTTCGGCATGCCGGGGGTGCCGTCGACGGCCGATGTCGGTTCATCCTGGCGTCAAGCGCTCGATCGCATGGCGCAGGGTGCGCTGGACGTGGCCGGCACGGCGGCGAAGCTGCTGCCTGGTGGCGACCCGGTGAATTTCGTTCGCGCGCTGGCACCGCATGCGGCGGTGGCGGCGAAGCAGCTTGGCGTATCGGTGCGTGCACTGCTGGCGCAAGCGGCACTGGAAACCGGCTGGGGCAAACACCTGCCCAGCCATGGCGACGGCAGCAGCAGCAACAATCTGTTCGGCATCAAGGCAGGCAGCAGCTGGGGCGGCGACAAGGTCAGCGTACCTACGCTTGAGTACGAGAATGGCGTGGCGGTGCGCAAGCGCGATCAGTTCCGTGCCTACGACTCGCCCTCCGAATCGTTCTCCGATTACGCCCGCCTGCTGGCCGACAGCCCGCGTTATGCGCAGGCGCTGGGCCAGGGCGAGAACATCGCCGGCTTTGCGCGGGCGCTGGTACACGGCGGCTATGCGACTGATCCGTCGTACGTTGCCAAGATCACCGCGATCGCCAACAGCGCACAGATGCGCGAGGCGCTGGCCGGCCTGCACGCAGTTGGCGGCGCCGAATGAATGTCGTCGCGCCATGCAGCACCGGCTTCAACCGCCATATGCCTGGCCGGGTGAGAGCTGGGCACATCACCAATGCCGCTCTTTCGAATCGCCGCCCGCGACGCGTTGCCGGACAGTGCACTCAAGAGAATGCCCCGGCAGCCGTTACCGTTTCCACGTACCGCGCGTTGCCGGCGGTGCCCCAGTTGTTGAGGATGTTCCATGGCTGACATGCTTTCGACCGGCGTGTCCGGGCTGCTTGCCTCGCAGATCGGGCTCAGTACGGTCAGCCACAACGTGGCCAACGTGAACACCGACGGGTACAGCCGTCAGGTGGTGTCGTTCGGTGCCAGGTTGCCCGAAGGGCAGGGTGGCTACTACATCGGCACGGGCGTCAACACGGTGGCGGTCCAGCGTGCCTACAGCCAGTTCTTGAACAGCTCGCTGTGGTCGGCCAGTTCCGGACAGGGGCGTGCCAGCACCATGGCCGGTCTCACCGGCCAGCTCAACGACCAGCTGTCCGGCAGCAACAACCTGCAAACCTCGCTGGACGGTTTCTATGGTGCCGTGCAGGACATGGCCAACGCACCATCGGACACCGCATCGCGGCAGGTGCTGCTGGCCCGCGCGGGCGGATTGGCCACGACGTTTCGCGCGTTGTCCGGCCAGTTCAGCGCACTGTCCGGCCAGGTGCAGCAGCAGGTCAGCGATACGGTCGATTCGATCAACAGCGACAGCCAGTCGATCGCCAAGTTGAACGGACTGATCCGTTCCTCCGCGGCCACCGATGGCACGCCGCCGGCCGATCTGCTCGACCAGCGCGACGCGCTGGTGAAGAAACTGGCAGGCGAAGTCGGCGTGAGCGTGGTGCCGCAGAACGACAACACCATCAGCGTCTTCGTCGGCAACGGCCAGGCCCTGGTCACCGGTACCGAGGCGCATGCACTCGGCACCGCGCCGAATATCTACGATGCCACCCGCCAGGAAGTGGTAGGTGCGGCGTCGGGCAATGTACTCAGCGGCCGCATCGGCGGAGGCACACTGGGCGCGCTGCTGGATTTCCGCAGCAACGTGCTCGACCCGGCACAGGCCCAATTGGGCCGCACCGCGCAGGCGATGGCCAGCGCATTCAATGCTCAGCATGCGCAGGGCGTGGACATGCAAGGCAAGGTCGGCGGCACGTTCTTCAACGTCGCCGGCCCCACTGTACAGGCAGCCAGTACCAACAGCGGCAGCGGCACGCTGGATGCCAGCATCGGCGACATCGGTGGGTTGACCGGCAAGGATTACGTACTGAGCTACGACGGCAGCAACTGGAGCATGCGCGACACCAACGGTAGCAGCGTCGCGCTCAGCGGCACCGGCACCGTCGCCGATCCGTTCAAGGCGGCCGGGCTGAGCTTGGTGATCGGCGGCAGTGCCAGCGCGGGCGACAGCTTTCGCGTGCAGCCCAGCCGCAACGCCGCGGACAGCTTTTCGGTCGCGATCACCGACCCGGACAAGGTCGCTGCCGCCGCGCCGTTCACGGTCACCGCAGCTGTCGCCAACACCGGTACGGCGTCCCCCGGCGTCAGCATCAGCGACGGCAGCAACGCCAATCTGTTCAACGCCAGCTCCATCGTGTTCAGTTCACCCACCAGCTACAGCATCGATGGTGGCGCGGCACAAACCTTCACGCCCGGCCAGCCGATCGTGCACAACGGCTGGAGCATGCAACTCAGCGGCGCGCCGCTGGCCGGCGACAGTTTCAGCCTGCAGGCCAACAGCAATGCGCAGGGCGACAACAGCAATGCGCTGATGCTGGGCAAGGTCGCCAATCTGGGCGTGCTCGACGGCGGCGCCACGAGCACCGGCCGCGCGTACAGCCAGCTGGTCAGCCAGGTCGGCAGCGCCGGCTCGCTGGCCAAGGACGATCTGACCACGCAGACCGCGGTGTACAGCCAGGCGATGAGTTCGCAGCAAAGCGTGTCCGGCGTGAATCTGGACGAAGAGGCTGCCAACCTGGTGCGTTTCCAGCAGGCCTACCAGGCTTCGGCCCAGGTCATCAGCACGGCCAACAGCATATTCGGCGCGCTGCTCAGCGCCGTGCGGGGATAAGTCATGCGAGTTTCCACCAGCTGGATGCAGCAGCAGTCCGTCGGCAGCATGATGGATCGCCAGAGCGACCTTTCCGATATCAACACGCAGTTGAGTACCGGCAAGCGCATCAACCAGCCATCGGACGATCCGGTCGGTGCGGCGCGTGCGCTGGACCTCTCGCATCTCACCGCCGACACCGCGCAGTACCAGCGCAACATCACCTCGGCCAACGCGCGGCTGGGTCTGGAAGACCAGAGCCTGTCGAACACTACCAATGTGCTCGGCCGTGTGCGCACGTTGCTGCTGCAGGCCGCCAACGGCAGCCAGAGCGACGACACCCGCGGCGACATTGCTGCCGAGATGGTGCAGTTGCGCCAGCAGCTACTCGGCCAGGCCAACGGCAAGGACGGCCAGGGTGACTACATCTTCGCCGGCAATCGTACGGGCACCGAACCCTTTGCTTCACAGAATGGTGTGAGCTATCTGGGCGACAACGGTCAGCGCATGGTCGCCGCTGGCGCTGGCCTGCAGGTGGCCACCGGTGATCCGGGCAGCGCCGTGTTCGTCGATATCCCCACCGGCAACGGCACGTTTGCGATCAGCGCCAATGCAGCCAACAGCGGCACTGCCGTGGCCGGCGCCAGCAGCGTCAGCAACCCCAATGCCAGTCCCTCGGCGTGGGATGGCGGCAGCTACAGCATCGTGTTCACCGCCGTCGATGCGTACGAAGTGCGCGACGCCGGCGGGGCGGTGCTGGACAGCGGCAGCTACGACGCGACCAATGGTGGCAGCATTACCTTTCGCGGTGCCCAGGTGGCCTTCAGCGGCGCGCCCGCCGTGGGCGACAAGTTCGCGCTGGGAGCATCCACCAAACAGGACGTGTTCACCACGCTGGACAACATCATCAATACGCTTCGTGCGCCCAATGGCGGCGGCGCGGCAATGCAGAACAACATCAACACGCAGTTCGCGAACCTCGATCAGGCGATCGGCAACATCACGCGCACGCGCGGCATGGTGGGCGCGCGCATGAATGCGCTCGATCAGCAGAGCGGACTCAATGACGATCTGACCCTGCAATACAAGAGCGCGCTGTCGGACGTGCAGGACGTGAACTACTACGACGCGATCAGCCAACTCGGCGCACAGACCACGGCACTGCAGGCAGCGCAACAGACGTTCACCAAGATCCAGGGCTCAAAATTGTTCGATTATTTGCGTTGACAAGGCTCAAGTTTCGGTGGTGGGCGTCGAAACAGTTCACAAGGCGGATGCATTCAACGGTGAATCCCCGCCGGATTGTCTGAGCCGACCACTGTCGGCACACCACCCCGATTCGGAGAATTCCCATGGTCATGAGTGTCATCACCAACATCAGCTCGCTGAACGCCCAGAAGAACCTGGCCACTTCGCAGAGCAAACTCGCAACCGCCATCGAGCGTCTGTCGTCCGGCATGCGCATCAACAGCGCGAAGGACGATGCTGCCGGCCTCGCCATCTCGACCCGCTTCACCACCCAGATCAACGGCCTGAACCAGGCAGTCAGCAATGCCAACGACGGCATTTCGCTGGCGCAGACCACCGAGTCGGCGCTGAACGAGGTGACCAACAACATGCAGCGCATTCGTACGCTGGCGGTGCAGTCCGCGAATGCCACCAACTCCGACAGCGACCGCGCCGCGCTCGACGCCGAAGTGCAGCAGCGTTTGGCGGAAATCACCCGTATTTCGACCCAGACCAGCTTCAACGGCCGCCATGTGCTCGACGGCAGCTTCGGCAACGCCGCGTTCCAGGTCGGCGCCAACGTCGGTGAAACGATTTCGGTGAACCTCAGCCAGGGTGCACGTGCCGACCAGATGGGTTCGCTTGCCGCCGGCACCGGCACCGCTGTAACGACCAACGCGCTGGTGGCCAACAATCTGAAAATCCAGGTGGGTACTGGTGCAGTCACCAATATCGCTGCCTCGGTGGCCGGTCCCTCGGCCGGCCAGGGCGCCGGCAGCGCGTACGCGAAAGCTGCAGCGATCAACGCGTCCAATGTTTCCGGTTTGACCGCCACGGCCAGCAGCTCGGTCAGTGGCGCATTCACCAGCACCGGCGGTGCCGCCGGCAACACCTTTGCGTTGAACATCAACGGCCAGGATATCTACGCCGCGGGTACCGATACCTCGGGTGGCGCGTTGACGGGTAGCATGGTGGTTGCGCAGATCAATGCCTATTCCACCCAGACCGGCGTGACCGCGGCTGTGGACGCGGGCGGCAACATGACCCTGTCGACTGTCGACGGCCGTGATATCAACGTCACCCAGACGCTGGGCGGCGGTGCCACGGGCGGCCTCGCCGCAGGCATGGTTGCGAATACTCATGGCACACTCTCGCTGAGTGCCGCATCCGCCATCACGTTCTCCGGTTCACAGTCGGCCGATATCGGCTTCTCGGCCAATATCGCGCTCGACACCACCAAGACCCTAGCCTCGGCGAACGTGCTGACCGTAAGTGGCGCCAACGCCACGATCAACCGCATCGACGCCGCGCTGTCCACGGTCAGCGGCATGCGCAGCAACCTCGGCGCGGTGCAGAACCGCTTCAGCTCCACCATCGCCAACCTGCAGACCATTTCGCAGAACCTCAGCTCGTCGCGCAGCCAGATCCAGGATGCCGACTTCGCCGCGGAAACCGCGAACATGTCCAGCGCGAACATCCTGCAACAGGCTGGCGTGTCGGTGCTCGCACAGGCCAACTCGTCCACCCAGAGCGTGCTCAAGCTGCTGCAGTAACGTGCAACCCGGAACGGCCGTGCACTAGCGCGGCCGTTCCACTCATTCAAGGGAACCCAGGCTCATGTCGATCACCGTAGGCTCCACTACACCAACCACGGGTTTGCTGACTTCACTGGGCGTGGGTTCCGGGCTCGATGTAGCCTCGCTGGTCGACAAGCTGGTGGCCGCCAAGAAGGCGCCGCAGCAGGATCAGATCACCAACCAGGCAGGTGCCGCCAATACTCAGCTTTCCGCGCTGGGCCAGATCAGCGCCGCACTTTCCGCACTGCAGTCGGCGATGGCACCGCTTACCGACGGCAGCGCGTTTGCCAGCCGCACCGTGACCAGCGGTGACACCACCGTACTCGGCGCAGGCAGCGACGGCACCGCGGTCAACGGCAACTACAATATCGTCATCAGCAAGCTGGCCAGTTCGTTGAAAGCCTCTTCCGGCGCATTCGCCAGCTCCAGCACCGCAGTGGGAACCGGCACGCTCACCCTCACGGTGGCGGGCAAGTCGATGAGCCTCACGCTCGGCAGCACCAACAACTCGCTGGCCGCCGTGCGCGATGCGATCAACAAGGCCACCAATAACCCCGGTGTGTCGGCGACCATCGTCACCGGCAGTGACGGCGCGCATCTGGTGTTGAGCAGCACGCAAACCGGCGCGGCCAATGGTTTCATGGTGAGCAGCAGCGGCGGCGACGGCGGCCTGGCAGCGTTGAATTACGACGTGGCTGCGTCGAGCGGCAATGCGCTGAGCGTGATCAACGCGGCCAGCGATGCGAACTACACCATCGACGGACTGCCCGCCAACAGCGCGAGCAATACCGTCAGCACGGCGATCAACGGTCTTACGCTCAATCTGATCAAGGTCGGCAGCAGCACGCTCAGCGTGTCCAACGATTCCTCGAAGGCCACCAATGCGTTGACCAACCTGGTCAGCACCTACAACAGCTTCGTGGGCATCTACCAGAACCTGACCAAGTACGACGCCACCAGCGGAACCGCCGGCGCGATGATAGGCGACGCCACGCTGAACAGCATCAACAGCACCCTGTCGAGCATCGTCGGCGGCACCGCGAACGGCGCGACGCTGTCGTCCATCGGCATCTCGCTGCAGGTGGATGGCACCTTGAAGCTGGACAGCGGCACGCTGGCCACGGCGCTATCCGATGGTGGCAAGACCGTCGGCAACCTGTTCGCCGGCACCGGTGGCTTCGCCGCCAAACTGAATACACCACTGAGTACGTGGGTCGGTGATTCCGGTCTGCTGGCAGGGCGTACCACCAGCCTCAGCCAGCAGCTGACGGATCTCTCGAACCAGCAGACCTTGTTGAACAGCCGCATGGATGATCTCACCGCGCGCTACCAGGCGCAGTTCACCGCGCTCGATACGCTGATGAGCAAGCTCAACAGCACCAGCAGCTATCTCACGCAACAGTTCAACGCGCTCAACAACACCAACAGCAACAAGTAATACGCAAAACCTCGAGGCAGGAGATCACGGTCATGGGATTCGGTTACGGCGCAGGCGCCTATCAGCAGGTTCGTTCGCACGGTGGCGTGGAGTCGGCCGATCCGCATGGCCTGATCACCCTGCTGATGGATGGCGCGCTTGAGCGCCTGGTGAAGGCCCGCGCGCACATGCTGCGCGGCGAGGTCGCTGCCAAGGGTGAAACGATCAGCCGCTGCATCGATATCATCGGCGGCTTGCGCGACAGCCTCGACCCCAAGATCGATGTGGCTATGGTCGAGCGGATCGATTCGCTCTACGAATACATGAGCCGGCGCCTGCTGCTGGCCAATCTGCATGACGATGCGACGATCATCGACGAAGTGAGCAAGCTGTTGCAGCAATTGCGCGACAGCTGGGTGCAGATTGCCCATGCGTCGGCACCGCGTGCTGCCGGCGCATGACCGCAGTGAACAACGTGCTTGAGCAGGCGCTGCTGCTGACCCGTCGCATGCTGGCCGCGGCGCGTGTTCAGGCGTGGGAAGAACTGATTGCGCTGGAGTCCGAACGCGCACCGTTGCTGCATCGTCAGCATGCGACAGACGCAGTGGCCCATGCGCAGTTGGGTGAGGTTCTGGCGTACGATCGCGAAATGCAGGCGCTGGCTGGCCATGCGCGCGATGCGATAGCCGAACAGTGGCAACTCGAGAAGGGTCGGGTTCGGGCGATTGCAGCGTACGTGCAGTCATGACTTGCAGCCCTTCATCACGTTGCTGCGGAGTCGCACGATGAACACCAGCAGTTGGGACGATTTCGAACAGCGTGTGAGCAGTGAAGAGAGCCTGCATGTCGACAGCGTGGCGATTGCCTGGCCGCTGCCGTCGACACAGCAGCTGCGGCTGGTCGAGCGCAATGCCAATACGCTGGCGGCGGTCGCGGCGCTGGAAGAGCGCCGCGCCGATATCGGCGAGGACGACAGCCCGTTGATGCAGGAACTGCTGCGGATGGACGCCAAGCTCACCGCATTGGTCGACATCGTCAATCAGCTGCTGGTGCCCTCCAGCGACCTGCCGCCACGGCAGATACTGCGTTTCAATGTGGTAGGTGCGGTACTGCCTGCGACGCTGGTGCCGGCAGATCAGACATCTTTACTGCTACGCCTGCGTTTCGACGTTTGCCGCAGCCTGCCGCTGGAGCTCGCCGCGAAGGTGGAGCGTCAATTCGACGATGGTCGAATTTTTGTGGTGTTTGCGTCCCAAGGTGACGTGGTGGGTGACGCAATCGAGCGGCTCGTATTTCGCCATCATCGACGCAAAGTGGCCGAAGCTCGTCACTTGACTGCCTGACCTCGCGGACGAGTCGACACATCTTGCGTGACGCGTATCACATTGATGAAACCTCGTGCGGAGGTTTCTTGACGCTGATCATGCGTGCCAACGGTCCGGAAGAATGTACCGGATGATCTGGCAAACCCCATGTGAGTCATACGGTTAAACCAGATTCCTGCGTATGCAGGCTGTCGTGATCATGCACATTTGATGGCCTGGCAAGCCTGCAGGTGACGTTTTTCTATCGTCACGAGCGCAAAAATTGGCCCTGTTATTGCTCACTGTTCATCGAGCCGGCGGCGGAAAGTCGGCGTGATGAGAACAAGCCCGCCGCAGATACGGGCGTTGGTCGAAATAGCAGTGCAGCACGCAACAGGGGCAAGTGATGCAAAAGTTCGATTTTCTGGTTATCGAATCCGATCAGGTGCGGGCAGATTCGGTTCTTTCGGCGCTCCACTTCCTGGGATACCGGCCGCAGCACGGTGCTGCCTGCGACGTGGTCGATGAGTCCACCCATGCCTGGCGTGGGGTGTACGTCGGTGGTGTCAATGATGTTGCTGCCGCCGAATGCCAGTTGACCCTGCTCGGTGCAGCGGCAGCACATGTTCCGATGTTGCTGGCCAGCGACTCGGCCTGGGTCGAACGCTTCAGCGCCGCCTCATCGTCATTTGCGACGCGGATGGCTTCCGTGAAATTTCCGCTGCGTTATGGGCAGGTGGTTGAGGCCATGCGCAGTGTCTATGGACGTCTGCACGGCAGTCAGGGCAACAAACTGCGCTTTGTCGGCAATTCGGCATCCATGACCCGCGTCAACGCACTGATCCGCCAGGTCGCGCCGTTCGATTCGAGCGTGCTGGTACTTGGCGAATCCGGCACCGGCAAGGAGATGGTGGCGCGTGCGATCCACGACAGCTCGCCACGCCGGGACAAGCCGTTTGTCGCGATCAACTGTGGTGCGATTCCCGCCGAGCTGCTTGAAAGCGAGCTGTTCGGCCATGAAAAAGGTGCGTTCACTGGCGCAATCAGCGCGCGCAAGGGCCGCTTCGAGATGGCCGAGGGTGGCACGCTGTTCCTCGACGAAATTGGTGACATGAGCCTGCCGATGCAGGTGAAGTTGCTGCGCGTGCTGCAGGAGCGCGTGTACGAGCGCGTCGGCGGCAACCGCACCCAGCGCTGCGACGTGCGCATCATCGCCGCGACGCATCGCAACCTCGAACAGTCGATCGCCCACGACCAGTTCCGCGAAGATCTCTATTACCGCCTCAGCGTATTCCCGCTGGAGCTGCCGTCGCTGCGCGAGCGGCTGGACGATCTGCCGGTGCTGGTGACCGAGTTCAACCAGCGACTGGCTGGCCGGGGCTTGAGTGTGGTGCGCTTCAGCGCCGGCGCGATGCATGCGCTGCGCGACTATGCGTGGCCGGGCAACGTGCGCGAGCTGTCGAACCTTGTCGAACGCATGGCCATCCTGTTCCCGCATGGTGAAGTGCGTGCCAGTGATCTGCCGGAAAAATACCGCGGCCAACAGATCGGCGAGGAAATGCGCGGCGCGGCGTTGCTGGCGCTGATGGAGGATCACGTGTCTGCGGCGGAAGGCGGTACGTGTTCGACTGCCGCTGAGATGCTGGGTCTGTTGCCCGAAGACGGCCTGGATCTGAAGGATCATCTGGCCGATATCGAAGTGGGCTTGATCCGCCAGGCACTCGATGCCACCGGCGGCGTGGTGGCGCATGCCGCCAAGCTGCTGCGCATGCAGCGCACCACGCTGGTGGAGAAGCTGCGCAAGTACGGACTGCAGAACAGTCTGGCCGCGTAAGGAATACAGCCTGTGCGCGGGTCACGCATCGCATATGGAGTCTGCTCACGCCAGCATTTCGCTGGCATGGCACGGCTCGTGCTTTTACCCACTTCAGACCCGTCATGTGCTGGAAAACCGTCATGAGTCAGATCGACGTCAACAATCTGCTTTCCCAGATGCGCCAGATGACCGCGCAGGTGCGTGCGCCGGAAAGCGCGATCACCGCCACTCCGATTGGCGGGCAAGACACGTTCTCCGCCTTGCTCAAGCAGTCGATTTCCGCAGTCGGCCAGAGCCAGCTGGAAGCAGGCCGCATGGCGGCAAGTTTCGAGCGCGGGGATGCCGGTGCGGATCTGGGTCGCACGATGGTCGCGGTACAGAAGGCGGATCTGTCGCTGCGCACGATGGTTGCGGTACAGAGCAAGTTGGTGGACGCCTACAAGGACATCATGAACATGCCGGTCTGACGCCTCGCGCGTCGATCTTCACCCTCTTCTTCAGATAACGAGCAGCAGCATGGCCGACAACGCCATCGCGAATACCGAGAACAACGGTTCGCGTCTGGATCCCCTCAAACAGCTCGCCCGCAATCCGGCGACTCGTCAGGTGCTGCTGCTGGTCGCGGTGGCGGCGGCAGTCGCGTTGGGTGTGGCGGTCGTGCTGTGGTCGCGCGGGCCGAACTACGGGCTTCTGTATGCCGGACTCGAGCAGAAGGATGCTTCGGCGATCACCCAGGAACTGCAGTCGACCCAGACGCCTTACCAGCTCAGCAACGATGGCTCGTCGATCATGGCGCCGGCCGCCGATCTGGCCGCGTTGCGACTGAAGCTGGCCGCGCGCGGATTGCCGCAGGGGAGTGCTGCCAGCAGCGTAGCCGCTGCCGGCGACTCGCCGTTCGGCATGAGCGATCTGGCCGAACGCACGCGTTACCAGCAACTGCTGGAGACCGACCTGGGCAATACCATTGGCGGTCTGCAATCGGTACGCGCGGCACGCGTGCATCTGGCGCTGCCGAAGCCATCGGCGTTTATTCGCGATAGCCGGCCGGCCAGTGCATCGGTGCTGCTCACGCTTTATCCAGGGCGTCAGCTGGATGCCGGCCAGGTTGCGGCGATCGTGCATCTGGTTGCGGCCAGCGTTCCGGATCTGGATCCGCGTCAGGTTTCGGTGATCGACCAGCAGGGCCAGCTGTTGACCACTGATCCGGACAGCCCGGGCGCGGTTGGCGACAACCGCCTGCGTCTGGCCACCCGGATCGAGAATACCTATGCGCAGCGCATCGAGGAGTTGCTGACGCCACTGGTCGGCGCGGGCCGGGTGCGTGCACAAGTTTACGCGGATCTGGATTTCAGTCAGACCGAGAAGGCCACCGAAACCTTTGGTCATGAGCATCCGGCGTTGCGCAGCGAGCAGACCAGCAGCGAACAACACGGTACTGCCGCGGCCTCCGGCGGTGTGCCCGGTGCGCTCAGCAACCAGCCGCCGGCGCTGGTGGCGCAGCCGACGGCGGCCAAACCCGACGCCGGTCGACCAGCCGCGACCGCCGCCGGCAGTACCGCCGCGACGGTGGCCGGTCCGACTGACAACTCAAGCAGTGCCACCCGCAATTACGAACTGGATCGCACGATCAGCCATGTCAGCGACCCGGCCGGCCGGCTGGTCCGACTCACCGTTGCCGTGGTACTGGACAACAAGCTGGCCAACGGCGCAACCGCTACCGCAACGCCGGACAAGAGCGTGCCCTTCACGGCGCAGGAGCTGGAGCATCTGACCGAACTGACCAAGAACGCGGTGGGCTTCAACGTGGCTCGTGGCGACAGTGTCAGCGTGGTCAATCAGCCGTTCCAGCGTGGTCCCGGCATCGAGGCACTTCCGGATACGCCGCTGTGGGATCGGCCCGGCGCGATGGACCTGATCAAGCAGAGCCTGGGGGCCTTGCTGGCGTTGCTGGTGGCATTCGGTCTGCTGCGGCCGCTGCTGAAGGGACTGCTGCGCAGCGACACGTCGGCGCGTGCGCTGCCGTCGCCGATGCCGGTGATTTCCGTGCGCGTCGACGACGACCCGCAGTTGGCCGAGCCGGCCCGGCTCAATGCCGCCGGGCCGATCCTTGCCTACGAACAGCGTATCGGCATGGCGAAGCGAATGGTTGGCGAGAACTCCAAGCAGGTGGCGCAGGTCGTGAAGAACTGGGTGGTCGAAGATGGCGGTTGAACGTATGCAGATCAATGGCGCACAGCGCGCGGCAATCCTGCTGTTGACGCTGGGCGAGCAGGACGCCGCCGAGGTGCTCAAACACCTCAGTGCGCGCGACGTGCAGGCGGTGGGTACGGCCATGGCCGCGCTGTCCGGCGTATCGCGCGAGCAGGTAGAGAGCGTGCTCGACCGGCTCAATGACGACATGTCCCGGCAGACTCCGCTGGGCGTGGGTACCGAGGACTACATCCGCAAGATCCTGGTCAATGCGCTGGGCGAGAACAAGGCCGGTGGCCTGATCGACCGCATCCTGCTCGGCCGCAGCAGCAAGGGGCTGGAGTCGCTGAAGTGGATGGAGAGCCGCGCGATCGCCGAGATGATCAATCAGGAACATCCGCAGATCATCGCGCTGGTGCTGGCGCATCTGGACGCGGACCAGGCCGCCGAAGTCATCGGTTATTTGCCGCCACGCGTGCGCAGCGACGCGGTGATGCGCATCGCCACGCTCGACGGCGTGCAGCCACATGCATTGAACGAGCTGGACGAGATCATGGAGCGCCAGTTCTCCGGCAATACCAAGAAACTCAAATCCGCCAACGTCGGAGGCCTGAAAGCGGCGGCGGACATTCTCAATGCGATGGACAGCGGTCACGAGACCGAGCTGATGACGGCGATCCGCAGCCAGGACGAAGCCCTTGGCGGACGCATCGAGGATCTGATGTTCGTGTTCGAGGATCTGGTCGAACTGGATGATCGCGGCATGCAGACGCTGTTGCGCGAAGTGCCGTCGGGCACCCTGATCACCGCGCTCAAGGGTGCGGAGCCCGAGGTGCGCGAAAAGATCTTCGCCAACATGTCCAAACGTGCTGCCGACATGCTGCGCGACGATCTTGAAGTGAAGGGGCCGGTGCGCCTGAGCGAAGTCGACGCGGCACAGAAGGAGGTGCTGGCGACGGCGCGCAAGCTGGCCGATGCCGGGCAGCTCAATCTGTCCGCCGGCGGTGAAGAGTTCGTCTGATGACGCCGGCGATCCAGCATGCTGCGCCCGATATCCAGCGTTGGGAGCTGCCCAACGTGGGTACCCGGCAGCCGATGGAAAAGACCGCCGATATGGTCGCACAGCCGACCGTGCGCGAACTCGAGGCGCTCGAACAGCAGGCGCGCGAGGAAGGTTATGCGGCCGGTCATGCCGAAGGACTGGTCGCTGCACAGCAGCAGCTGCACGAGCGACTGACACGACTGGATGCCTTGTGCGCCGCCGCCGCGCGACCATTGCAGGCGCTCGATGAGCAGACCGAGCAGGAACTGGCCCGGCTTGCGACGGTGATCGCGCGCCGGGTGATCGCACATGAACTGCGCTTGTCGCCCGGCCTGATCGTGCAGGCGGTGCATCAAGCGGCGACGGCGCTGCCGGCAGCCACGCGTGAGCTGCGCGTACATCTGCATCCGGATGATCTGACCCTGCTGCGCGAACTGGGCGCCGCGGAAACGCACTGGCAACTGCTGGCCGATCCGACGCTGTCACGCGGCGACTGCCAGCTGCTCAGCGAACGCTCGCGGCTGGATGCGCGGGTGGAAACCCGTCTCGCCGCGGTGATCGATGCGGTGATTGGCGACGATGGCGACGGCGACGGCGACGGAGCAATTGCGTGAACACGGAAACCGGCACTGCCGTCTCGCGTCAGACGCTCTGGCAGCAACAGCTGGCACGCCGCAGCGCCCGCGCTGGCACGGCGCACACGTTGACAGTGGAAGGCTGTCTGCGGCGGGTCGTCGGATTGACGCTGGAGGCCGAAGGCTGCGAAGCCGCACTCGGCGCCCGCTGTCTGGTCGACACCGCCGATGGCGCACAACTGGATACCGAGGTGGTCGGCTTCGCCGACGAACGCCTGCTGCTGATGCCGGTGGGCGACATGCATGGCGTGCTGCCGAATGCGCGGGTGCGCCCGTGCGCACGCAACGGCGGCCTGCCGGTCGGCAATGCCTTGCTGGGTCGCGTGATCGGCGCCGATGGGGTGCCGCTGGACGGCTTGGGACCGCTGGAAGTGGACGAGCATGCCGCGCTCAAGCGCGAGCCGATCAATCCGATGGCGCGCAAGCCGATCGACGCGCCGCTGGATGTCGGCGTGCGCGCCATCAATGCACTGCTTACGGTCGGGCGTGGCCAGCGACTGGGCCTGTTCGCCGGTTCCGGTGTCGGCAAGTCGACCCTGCTCGGCATGATGACCAAATACACCAATGCCGATGTGGTCGTGGTCGGGCTGATCGGCGAGCGCGGCCGCGAGGTGAAGGAATTTGTCGAGCAGACGCTGGGCGAAGAAGGCCGTCGCCGTGCGGTAATCGTGGCGGCTCCGGCCGACGCACCGCCGCTCAAGCGCCTGCGCGGCGCGCAGTACGCCACCGCGATCGCCGAGTGGTTTCGCGACCGCGGCCTGCGCGTGCTGCTGCTGATGGATTCGCTCACCCGCTACGCGCAGGCGCAACGCGAGATCGCCCTGGCGATCGGCGAGCCGCCGGCGACCAAGGGCTATCCGCCGTCGGTGTTCGCGATGCTGCCGGCGCTGGTCGAACGCGCCGGCAACGATGCCGACGGGCGCGGTTCGATCACCGCGTTCTATACCGTGCTGACCGAAGGCGACGATTACCGCCATGATCCGATCGCCGACGCGGCTCGCGCGATCCTGGACGGCCATATCGTGCTGTCGCGCGACCTTGCCGAGGCGGGTCACTATCCGGCGATCGACATCGAGGCCTCGATCAGCCGCGTGATGCCGGCGGTGGTGACGCGCGAACATCTGCGCGCGGCGCAGCGTTTCCGCCAGGTCTATTCGGCGTACCGCCAGCAGCGCGACCTGATCGCGGTGGGTGCGTATCAGAAAGGCTCCGATCCGCAGGTCGACCAGGCGATCCAGCTGTGGCCGCAATTGCGCGGCTTCCTGCAGCAGGAGGTCGACGAGCCGATGCCGCTGGATGAGGCGATCAGTCGGCTCGGCAGTCTCGCTGAACAGGTGACCGGATGAACGCGCGGGCGAAGCAGTTGCAGCCGGCCGTCGAGCAGGCCCGCCAGCACAGCGAGGATGCGCTGGCGCAACTGGCCGCGCAGCAGCAGCTACTGGCCAAGGCCGAGCAGCAGCTGGAAGAATTGCGGCGCTACCGGCAGGAATATGCCGCGGCTGGCGAGAGCGCCTCGACGGTGGGCGCGCTGCTCAACCGGCAGAAATTTGTCGAACGCATCGATCAGGCGATCGCGCAGCAGACCGTCGAGATCGCGCGCGTGCAGCGTCAGTTCGAGCACGTGCGCAGTCGCTGGCATCAGGCACATGCCCGTGAAGGCGCGCTGGACAGCGTGATCGAGCGTTATCGCGAGCAGGAGCGTGTGGCCGAGGATCGCCGCGAACAGTCGGACAGCGACGAGCGCGCGCAATACCGGCGTCCGCGACGATGAGTCGGCGCCTGCTGCGAATGAATGAACGAATCCTGCCATGCCACCTTGCCTGCGTGACGTCGTCGCGCACATGCACAAGACACTCTGACGGAGCCTCTTTGCGATGACCGCATCCGCTGTTGTACCCCCGACCGCTGTGCCGGCGGCACCGCGTGCTGCTGCAACCAGTCCGCGCGAGTCGTCGGTGTCCACGGATGGTTTCGATCGCCAGCTGCATGCCGCACGACAGCAACGCGAGCCAGCCCAGGATTCGGCCGATGCGTCGTCACCCAAGTCGATCCATGCATCGAAGGACACTCAGTCCGACGCTTCACCGCAGGCAACGGTCGCGGATGCCAGCGGTACGGCAACCACGCCATTGACCGGTGCGGCAACGACGACGACGACGGCGACGGCGGCGAGCAGTCATCAAACCGATCCGGGTCGTGATACCCACGTTGATGGCGATCAGGCCGGCGCGGCATTGACCGGCAGCATGCTGGCCCTGCTCGGGCTGTCCAGCGGAGTTGCCCCAGCGGTTGCCGCCGCGACGTCGGCTGGCGATACCGCAAGCCCTGCCAACACTGGTACCGCCGGCAAGACCGTGACCAGCGATGCCGGGGCCGCTGCGTGGCTGCAGGCGAATGCGCTGGACAGCGGGAGCGCCGCCACGGCGATCGGCACGGCCCTAGCGAGCGCGGGCACGCAGCCGGCGGGCGAGGAGATCGGGCTGCCAGCCGTCGCCAAGGCAGCGGATCGCTCCGCTGATCTGGTCTCGGTGCTCGGCTTGCCTGCAACGGTCGCCGCGGTCGCGCCGGCAGTGACCCATCAACTGCAGCTGACGTCGTCAGTGGGCAGCCAGGCGTTTGCGCATGAGCTGGGCCAGCAGGTGGTCTGGCTGACTGGCCAGGATGTCAAGCAGGCGCGCATCCGGTTGCATCCGGAGGAGCTCGGCCAGCTCGACGTCAAGATCAACGTGTCGCATGACCGGGTCGACGTAGTGTTCAGTGCCCAGCATCCGGCGGCGGTCACGGCAATCCAGCAGAGCCTGTCCCAGCTTGGTCAGATGCTCACCCAGCAGGGGCTCTCGCTTGGGCATGCCGAAGTCGGTCAGCACGATCACGGCAACAACCATGGGCGCGGTGGCGCTAGCCCGAACGATGCCGCCGTGGACGATACCGACGAAGTCCATGGCGTCGGCCTGCGCACGTCGATCGGCGCAGTCGGCCTGCTCGATGCCTTTGCCTGAAGTCGGCGGTTGGCGTGCCTCGCCACCGCGTGGCTGAATCTCGCGAGCCACTTCGGAATACCTGTGCGCACGGCTTGCTCCGTATGCCGCACAGGCATGGTTGAGGTGGGCTATCACGCAGATCGTCAACACTGACCGCCGGTGATCCGGCACCGCCGTGATCGCGTCGCGACATCAAGCCGACAGGCGTCAAGAAAGCGGCATCGAGTCGGCAGGGATGCCTGAAAACCGAGTCGTGGCAATGATTTCTTGTGATGGCATGCCGCTTGCTTTAGTCAGCTGAAACCCCGCTTTGAAGGGGTTTCCTGTCGAACGCATAGCGAGGTTTTCATGGCTGAGGCCGAGCAAGTTGAAGTGGCTGGGATTCCCGCAGGTCGCCATGGCCGTTCGCGGTTGCTGATCGGTCTGGTGGTGGCGCTGCTGCTGGCGTCGGGCGTGGGTGGTTACGCGTTGCTGAAGTTGCGCAGCCACACCGCCAATGCCGCCAAGGCCGAGCAGCCCAAGCTGGTCAAGGAAGAACTCTATCTGCCGCTGGATCCCGCCTTCGTGGTGAATTTCCGCGATAGCGAATCGCTGCGCTATCTGCAGGTCGGAGTCACCTTGATGTCGCACGATCCCGACGCGATCGCAGTGGCCAAGAACGCCGACCCCGTGATTCGCGACGCGCTGGTCTCGCTGTTCAGCAGCAAGGACTACTCGATCATCAGCGACACGGCTGGTCGCCAGAAACTGCAGGAGCAGGCGCTGGCGGCGGTGCGCAAGATTGTCCAGGCGCGGCTTGGCCGCCCCGGCATCGACGCACTGTATTTCACCAGTTTCGTGATGCAGTGATGAGGAACGCGCGCACATGAGCGATCTGCTTTCCCAGGACGAAATCGATGCGCTGCTGGACGGCGTCGAAGGCGGCGCAGTAGCCACCGGCAACGACGAGCCGTTGCCGGTGGGCGCGGTGATCTCGTACGACTTTACCCAGCAGGACCGCATCGTGCGCGGCCGCCTGCCGACGCTGGAAATGGTCAACGACCGTTTCGCGCGATTCTTTCGCACCGGCATCTTCAGCGTGCTGCGCAAGACCTGCGAGGTCTCGGTACTGGGCGTGAAGATGGTCAAGTTCGCCGAGTACGTGCACGGCCTGGCGGTGCCCACCAATCTGAACCTGGTGCGCATCAAGCCACTGCGCGGCACCGCGCTGGTGGTGTTCGAGCCGCGGCTTGTATTCACCGTGATCGACAATTTCTTCGGCGGCGACGGCCGCTATCACGCGCGCATCGAAGGGCGCGATTTCACGGCCACCGAGAATCGCGTGATCCAGATCATGCTGGCCGAACTGTTCACCGCGATGTCCGAGGCATGGGCGCCGGTGCTGGCGATGCAGTTCGAATACATGAACTCGGAAATCAATCCGCAGTTCGCCAATATCGTCAGTCCCACCGAGACGGTGGTAGTGTCGCGCTTTCATGTCGAACTCGACGGTGGTGGCGGTGAAATCCACCTGACCATGCCGTATGCGATGGTCGAGCCGATCCGCACCCTGCTCGATGCCGGCGTGCAGAGCGACCGTGTCGATCGCGATGATCGCTGGGCCGAGGTCCTGCACGAGGAAGTGCTGGATGCCGAAGTCGGTCTCAGTTCACTGCTACTTGAAGCACGACTCAGCCTCGGCGAATTCCTGCATCTTCGCCCCGGCGATGTGATCCCGGTGCAACTGCCCGGACTGGCCACCGTCTATGCCGAGGATGTGCCGGTGTTCCGCGGTCGCTATGGCCAGTCCAATGGCCGCACCGCGGTGCGCTTTCATTCCCAGGCCGGCCGGCGCGAACGGCATTCGGCCAGCAGTCATTCCACAGAGAAGAATCCCGCATGAACCAGTCCATAAATGGTGCCTTTGCCGATGCCGGCGAGCGCGTCGAATTCGATTCCCTGCAGGACGCCGCGGTGGAGGGCAGTGAGGTCAACCTCGACATGATCCTCGATGTGCCGGTGACCCTGGCGATGGAGGTGGGGCGTACCCGCATCAGCATCCGCAACCTGCTGCAGCTCAACCAGGGCTCGGTGGTGGAACTGGATCGTGCCGCCGGCGAGCCGCTCGATGTCTTCGTCAACGGCACCCTGGTGGCACATGGCGAGGTGGTGGTGATCAACGAGAAGTTCGGCATCCGCCTGACCGACGTGATCAGCCCGGCCGAACGCGTGCGCAAGCTGCGCTGATGAGCACGCTGGCCCTCATGCTGGCAGCGCCAATCGCTGCACCGGACATCAACGTCGGCGGCGAACTGGTGCGAGTGGTGCTGAGCCTGCTCGGCATCATCGCGCTGATCCTGGTCGCCGGCTGGCTCAGTCGCCGGCTGCAGCGTCGCTCGGGCAGTGCCGGTCGACGGATTCGTTGTGTGGAGACGTTTGCGCTGGGTACGCGCGAGCGTCTGCTGCTGCTCGATGCCGATGGCCAGCGATTGCTGATCGGCATCGGTGCGGGCGGGATGCGTACCCTGCATGTGTATGACGACGCACCGGCGGAAGCGGACACCGCAACAGAGCCGGTCAGGCCAGCGCTGCCTGCGTTCGGCGACTTGCTGGCACGCTGGAAGCGCAGCGCATGAAGACCTGGCGCTGGATATTTGCGGTCCTTCTGCTGGTGTTGCCACTGGCGACGCTGGCGGCACCTCCGGGCATTCCGCTGGTGAACGTGCAGAACGCACCGGGCGGTGGGCAGAGCTGGACGCTGTCGCTGCAGGTGCTGGCGCTGATGACGGCGCTGACGCTGCTGCCGGCGATCGTGCTGATGATGACCTCGTTCACCCGCATCATCATCGTGCTTGGCTTTCTGCGCCAGGCGCTGGGCACGCAGTCGACGCCACCGAACCAGGTGCTGCTGGGGCTGGCGTTGTTCCTCACCCTGTTCGTGATGTCGCCGGTGCTCAATCGTGCCTACGCCGACGGCGTGAAACCCTACATGGACGGCCAGCTCAGTGCCGAGCTGGCGCTGCCGGCAGCCGCCGCACCGTTCAAGCATTTCATGCTGGATCAGACCCGCGATGCCGATCTGCAGCTGTTCACCCGGCTGGCGAAAGAGAAGCCCTATGCCAGCAAGGCTGACGTGCCGTTCCAGGTGGCGATGCCGGCGTTTCTCACCAGCGAGCTGAAGACTGCGTTCCAGATGGGTTTTCTGCTGTTCATTCCGTTCCTGATCATCGACCTCGTCGTCGCCAGCGTATTGATGTCGATGGGCATGATGATGGTCTCTCCGATGATCATCTCGCTGCCGTTCAAGATCATGCTGTTCGTGCTGGTAGACGGCTGGACGCTATTGCTCGGTACGTTGGCGGGGAGTTTTTACACATGAATGCGTCGGTCAGATCCCGGAGGGCCTGCGCATGACGCCTGAATCCATCATGGAGTTCGGACAGCATGCGCTGTATGTGGCGATGCTGGTGGCGGCGCCGCTGCTGTTGACCGCGCTGGCGGTCGGTCTGCTGGTGGGTGTGATCCAGGCGGCCACACAGATCAACGAGATGACGCTCAGCTTCATCCCGAAACTGATTTCGATGGCGCTGGTGGCGCTGGTGACGGGACCGTGGATGTTGCGCGTGCTGGTGCAGTTCACCCGCCAGTTGATCGAGAGTCTGCCGGGGGCGATCAAGTGACGGCGCTGGACCTGGCGCGGCTGCCGGTGTGGCTCGGCAGCCTGTTCTGGGCGATGGGCCGGGTCGGTGGCCTGTGCCTGGTGGCGCCGGTGTTCAGCTCCACGGTGATTCCGCTGCGGGTACGCGCCGCCGTGGTAATGGTGTTGACCGTGGTGCTGGCGCCGCTGGCACCGGCGACGATCGATCCGCTCAGCGCGGACGGCGTGGCGACGATGGCCGGTCAGGTCTTGATCGGTGCGGCGGTGGGGTTTGTGTTGCGGCTGGTCTTCGAGGCGGTGTCGTTCGGCGGCCAGCTGGTGGCGCAGAGCATGAGCCTGGGTTTTGCCGAGTCGGTCAATCCGCAGGGCGGCGGCAGTTCGACGGTACTGAGTCAGTTTTACCTGGCTCTGGTGACCTTGCTGTTCCTGGCGATGGACGGCCATCTGCGTCTGATCGCATTGCTCGCCGACAGTTTCCGCAGCCTCCCGCCGGGTACCTCGGCGATCAATCTCAATGGTCTGCAAGCGGTGGTCGGATTCGGCGCGCAGTTGTTCGCCGGTGCAGTGCGCGTGGCACTGCCGGCAATGACCTCGCTGCTGGTGGTGAATATCGGTTTCGCCGCGATCAGTCGCGCGGCGCCGTCGATGAATCTGTTCGCGGTGGGTTTTCCGATCACCGTTTCGCTGGGTTTCATCGCGTTGTGGCTGGCGCTTCGCAGTCTGCCCGGTGCATTCGATACGCTGCAGAACCAGGCCTGGTCGTTGATGCGCGACTTGACCGGGAGCTGACGCCGTGTCGGAAGAAAGCGACCAGGAAAAAACCGAACAACCCTCCGAAAAACGCTTGCGCGAATCACGCGAGAAGGGCGAGGTTCCGCGTTCGCGTGACCTGTCCGGTGCGATGGTGGTGCTTGCCGGCGTGGCAGCGTTGATGAACAGCAGCGAAGCGGCGTTCCTGCATACGCGACGCATCTTTTCGGTGGGCCTTGGATATTCCCGCGAAGCCTTGTTTTCCGATGCGTTGCCAGGGCGGGCATTGCATGCGGCGGTGCACGAAGCACTCGGTCTGTTCTGGCCGGTGGCCGTGGCGACGATGCTCGCCACGGTGGCGGCGCCGTTGTTGCTGGGTGGCCTGAACTTCAGCGCGCAGGCCTTGCAGCCGAAATTCGAGCGGCTCGATCCGCTCACGGGACTGGGCCGGATTTTCGCCATGCGCGGACTGGTCGAGCTGGGCAAGGCACTGCTCAAGTTGCTGTTCATCGGAGCCGTGCTGGGGCTGTTGCTGCGGCACTGGCAGGCCGAGTTGCAGGCTACCGGCCGCGGCGCGGTGATGGAGGGGATCGTGCAATCGATCGGCTTGCTCGGCCGCGCGGCGTTGTGGTTCGGCAGCATGCTGGCGTTGATCGGCGGCATCGATGCGCTGTACCAGAAATTCGATCACGGCAAGCGCCTGCGCATGACCAAGCAGGAAGTTCGCGACGAGATGAAGGAGAGCGATGGCAATCCCGAAATGAAGGGGCGCATTCGCCAGGTCCAGCAGCAGCAATCGCGTCGCCGCATGATGGAGGACTTGCCCAAGGCCGACGTGGTGGTGGTCAATCCGTCCCATTTTGCCGTGGCGCTGCGGTACGACGACGGCCGCATGGGCGCACCGCGGGTGATTGCCAAGGGCGTCGATCTGCTGGCGCAGCAGATTCGCATGGTCGCCAGCAGTCATCGCATCCCGCTGGTGGAGGCGCCGCCGTTGGCACGCGCCTTGTATGCCACCACCGAAATCGGCCGGGAAATTCCTGCGGCGCTGTATGTCGCCGTGGCCCAGGTACTGGCCTACGTATACCAGTTGAAACAGGCGACGGCGCACGGCGAGACACCGCCGGCGGCGCCCACCCCCGAGGTCGATCCCGACCTGATGGGGCCTTACCGCGAGCCATGACGGATCCATGCAAATGACAGCTACCAGCGTATTCGGCAATCTCGGCCAGATGGCCAGGCGTGGCGTGGGTGCGCCGGTGATCATGCTGGTGATGCTGGCGATGTTGATGCTGCCGTTGCCGCCGTTCCTGCTCGACATGCTTTTCAGTTTCAACATCGCGTTGTCGCTGGTGATCCTGCTGGCCGTGGTCTACGTGATGCGGCCGCTGGAATTCGCTGCGTTTCCCACCGTGGTGCTTATGGCGACACTGTTGCGCCTCGCGCTGAACATCGCCTCCACCCGCGTGGTGCTGCTGCATGGACACGACGGCCCCGGCGCGGCCGGCAAGGTGATCGAGGCATTCGGCGAGTTCGTCATCGGCGGCAACTTCGCGGTCGGCCTCGTGGTGTTCGCGATCCTCACCATCATCAATTTCGTGGTGATCACCAAGGGCGCCACCCGCGTGTCGGAAGTGACGGCACGCTTCACGCTGGATGCGATGCCCGGCAAGCAGATGGCGATCGACGCCGATCTCAACGCCGGCTTGCTGACCCAGGAGCAGGCGCGCGATCGTCGCCAGGAAGTGCGCGAGGAAGCGGATTTCTACGGCTCGATGGACGGCGCGTCAAAATTCGTGCGCGGCGACGCCACCGCCGGCATCCTGATCCTGATCATCAACATCGTCGGCGGCTTCTTCGTTGGCGTGATGCAGCACGGCCTCTCGGCCAGCGAGGCGGCGCGCACCTACACCTTGCTGACCATCGGCGACGGGCTGGTGGCGCAGGTGCCGGCGCTGATGCTGTCGATTGCCGCCGCGGTGATCGTCACCCGCGCCACGCGCCGGCAGGACATGGGCCAGCAGCTGATCGCCCAAGTGTTCGGACAACCCAAGGCGCTGGCGGTGGCCGGTGTGGTGCTCGGCGTGATGGGGCTGATTCCCGGCATGCCGAATATCGCGTTCCTGCTGCTGGGCAGCATGTGCGGCGGCGCCGCGTGGATGATGCACAAGCGCAGCCGCGAGACCCGCGAAAGACTCACCGAGGCGGCGACCGAGGCACCCGCTGCCACGGCACCAACCGAGCGGCTGGAGCTGGGCTGGGAAGATGTCGCCAGTGTCGACCCGCTGGGGCTGGAAGTGGGCTACCGGCTGATCCCGCTGGTGGACGTCCATCAGGGTGGCGAACTGATGGGGCGGATCAAGTCGGTGCGCCGCAAGCTGTCGCAGGAGCTGGGCTTCCTGGTGCCGGCGGTGCATATCCGCGACAACCTGGACCTTTCCCCCAACACCTATCGAATCACCTTGATGGGCGTGCCGATGGGCGAGGCCGAGGTGCACAACGAGCGGCTGATGGCGATCAATCCCGGCCAGGTCCACGGCAGCCTGCAGGGCATCGCCACGCAGGATCCGGCGTTCGGCCTGGAAGCGGTGTGGATCGAGATCGGCCAGCGCGAACTGGCGCAGAGCTACGGCTACACCGTGGTCGATCCGGCCACCGTGATCGCCACCCATCTGTCGCACATCCTGCAGAACCACGCGCACGAACTGCTCAGTCACCAGGATGTGCAGCAACTGCTCGACCGGCTCGCTGCCAGCGCGCCGAAGCTGGTCGAGGATCTGGTGCCCAAGCGCCTGCCCTTGGGCGTGGTGGTGAAGGTGCTGCAGAACCTGCTGGCCGAGCGGGTGCCGATTCGCAATACCCGCAGCATCGTCGAATCCTTGGCGGAGCATGCGGGGCAGAGTCAGGATCCCGGCGTTTTGACCGCCGCTGTGCGCGTCGCGCTGGGTCGCCAGATCGTGCAGGAGATCACCGGACTCGGTACCGAGGTACCGGTGATCACGCTGGCGCCGGAGCTTGAGCAGATCCTGATGAACTCGCTGGCCGGGGGCGGCGTGGCCGGCGCCGCGGTGGAACCGGGCCTGGCCGAGCGCCTGCAGCAGAGCGTGGCCGATGCCGCGCGGCGCCAGGAAGTCAGCGGCGAACCGGCGGTCCTGCTGGTCGCACCGCAGTTGCGGCCGTGGCTCGCACGCTTCACTCGCCATGTGGCACAGAACCTGCACGTACTCGCTTACAACGAGGTGCCGGACAACCGCAGGGTGCGGCTTGTCCAGGCTTTGGGACGCTGAGGCGAGGAGATGATGATGGGCTTTGTAAGGCGGGAACGGGGGACAGGGAATGGAGAACGTGCGGTTCGCAGAGCGCGCATGGGTCTTCACATGGAACACCATGCGCCGATGCGCCTCCACCGTGATGTTCCCGGTTCCCCGTTCCCCGTTCCCCGCTTGTGGAGCACGCACGCATGAAGATCAAGCGATTCGTGGCGGCGGACATGCGCCAGGCCATGCGAGAAGTGCGTGAGGAGCAGGGGCCGGAAGCAGTGATCCTGTCCACGCGCCGACTGCCCGAAGGGATCGAGGTCATCGCCGCAATCGATTACGACGAAGCGCTGGTGCGCGAAGCCGCGCGGCATGGGGTTCCATTGACGGGCGCCGACGCCTCGCCAGCGGCGGCGGCCCCGATCGCGCCGCTACCGTCGCCGGTACGGCCGCCGCGGACTTCGCTGCTGCCACCGCCGCTCGCCACGATACCGTCGCCGGCGATGGCGGCGAACGAGCCGCCGATCATGCATCCGCTGATGGAACGTGCCGTGCAGGATACGGCGCGCATGCGCAACGAGCTGGGCAGCCTGCGCGAGATGCTGGAAGTGCAGCTGTCGAGCCTCGCCTGGAACGACATGGAGCGGCGTCAGCCGCTGCGGGCCCGCGTGCTGCGCGAGATGACCCGGCTGGGCATCGAGGCCGATGTGGCACGTCAGCTGCTGGTCGAGCTGCCCGAACAGATCAATGCCGAACAGGCGCGCTACCTGCCGCTGGGGATGCTCAGCCGCAGCCTGGCGGTAAGCGGGCGTGGCCTGTCCGATGGCCAGGGCATCACCGCCCTGGTCGGTCCCACCGGCGTGGGCAAGACCACCACCATTGCCAAGCTCGCCGCTCGCGCCGTATTGCGCCACGGTGCGGAGCAGGTGGCGCTGATCAGCACCGATCATTACCGCATTGGCGCCGCCGCGCAGCTGGAGCATTACGGCCGCCTGCTCGGCGTGCGCGTGTATCCGGCGTATGACGCGGAAAGCCTGCGCAAGGTACTGGAGCTGTTGCGCGGCCGGCATACCGTACTGATCGATACCGCCGGCGTGGCCGGCAGCGATCCGCGGCTCGCCCAGCAGATGGACATCCTGTCCGACGCCGGCGAGTTGCGCGCCTGTCTGGTGCTGGCGGCGAATGCGCAATCGCAGTCGCTGGATGAGGCAGTACGCGCCTATCTGCCGCTGAAGCCGAACGCGTGCATCCTGACCAAGCTGGACGAGGCGCCGAATCTGGGTGGCGCGCTGTCGGTGCTGATTCGCCACCGGCTGCCGCTGGATTACACCACCGACGGCCAGCGCGTGCCCGAGGATATTGCCGCGGCCGATGCGCGGGTGCTGGTATGCCGCGCCGCGCAGTCGCTGAAAGGATACGTGCCGGACGACAGCCTGATGGCCGAACGCTTCGGCCTTGCGGTGGCCAACGCATGAGCGAAGCACTCGCAATGGATCAGGCATGGGGGCTGACGCACATGTTTTCGGCGATGGTCGGACGGGGCGCGCCGGAGACCGTGTCGATGGGTCACCAGGCCAGCACCCTGCTGAGGGGCTCGGTGATGCCGCGGCATCACTGCCGCACGATCGCGGTGGCTGGCGGCAAGGGTGGCGTCGGCAAAAGCACGGTCGCGGTGAATCTTGGCATGGCGCTGTCGATGGCCGGCCGCGATGTGATCCTGCTGGATGCCGACCTGGGCATGGCCAACGTCGATGTGCTGCTCGGGCTTACGCCGTCGCGGCATATCGGCCACCTGCTCGACGGCAACTGCACGCTGGAGGATTTGCTGCTGACCGCAGCGCACGGCCTGCGGGTGATTCCGGCCGGTTCCGGTGCGCGCCGGCTGGCGCAACTGGACAACGGTGAGCACGCGGCGATCATCCGCGCGTTCGACGAGCTCGCGCAGCCGCCGCAATACCTGCTGGTGGACACCGCCGCGGGCCTGTCCGACAACGTGTCGATGCTTGCCGCCGCCGCCGACGACGTGGTGCTGGTGGTATGCGACGAGCCAGCATCACTGACTGATGCCTATGCGCTGACCAAGGTGCTCAGCCGCGACTTCGGTGTGCGCCGATTCCGCATGGTCGCGAACATGACACAGAACGAAGGCGAGGCCCGCCAGCTGCATCGCAAATTGTCGCGGGTCAGCGACCGCTTCCTCGACGTGGTGATCGATTTTGCCGGCTGGGTACCGCATGACGAGCGGCTGCGGCAAGCCATACGGCGGCAGAGCGCGGTGGTCGATGTGTGGCCTTCCAGCCGTTCGGCGCTGGCATTCAAGAAATTGGCCAGTGTGGTCGATACATGGGCAGAACCCGAACGCGCGGGCCGCGACCGGATCGCCTTCTTTGGTGGCCGGGCGACACCGGCGACAGGGTGCTGAGATGAATGCGGCTTCGGAATATTTACAACATTCCCGCGAAAGCGCCGACGAACTGGTACGTCGGCATGCACCGCTGGTACGACGGATCGCCTATCACCTGATGGGGCGGCTGCCGGCCAGCGTCGACGTGGGTGATCTGGTACAGGCGGGGATGATCGGTTTGCTGGAAGCGTCGCGTCATTACACCCTCGATCGCGGGGCCAGTTTCGAAACCTATGCGGGCATCCGCATTCGTGGCGCGATGCTGGACGAATTGCGGCGCACCGACTGGACGCCGCGTTCGGTGCATCGCAAGACCCGCGAAGTGGCCGAGGTGATCCGCCAGGTCGAGACCGAAACCGGTGCCGAGGCGGACGATGCCGAAGTCATCCGGCGGCTCGGCATCAGCGCGGAGGAGTATCACCAGATCCTCGCCGATGCGGCCTGCGTACGCCTGCTCAGCCTGACCGCGTCGGACGACAACGAGGACGGTGCGGTACTGGACGTCATCGACGAGGCCACGCTGAATCCGCACGACAGCATCGAGCGCAACGGCATGCGCGATGCGCTGGCCGAGGCGATCGGCGGTTTGCCCGAACGCGAACAACTGGTGATGTCGCTGTACTACGAGCAGGAGTTGAACTTGAAGGAGATCGGCGCCGTGCTCGGGGTGAGCGAGTCACGCATTTGCCAGATCCATGGACAGGCGGTCATCCGGCTGCGCGCGCGACTGACCGATTGGCGCGGTTGACGAACGGTAACTCGAATTCCCGAGGCTTGGCGCACTGGCTCATAACAGTGCAAGTGGAGAAGGTGTTTGGACAAGAACATGAAAATCCTGGTGGTGGACGACTTCTCCACCATGCGGCGCATCGTGCGCAACCTGCTGGTCGAACTGGGCTTCAGCAATCCGCTGATCCAGGAGGCCGAGGATGGCGAGAGCGCGATCGCGATGTTGCGCAGTATCCCGTTCGACCTGGTCGTGACCGACTGGAACATGCCGAACATGACCGGCATCGACCTGCTCCGCGCGATTCGTGCCGAGGCGACATTGAAAGGCCTGCCCGTATTGATGGTGACCGCCGAGAACAATCGCGAGCAGATCATCGCGGCCGCCCAGGCGGGCGTGAACGGCTATATCGTCAAGCCGTTCACCGCGATCACCCTGAAGGAGAAACTGGGCAAGATCTTCGAACGGATCGCCGCCGCGGGAGCCAGCGCATGAGCGCCATCCTGCCACTGGTGAACCAGGAACATCTGCCGACGGAATTGCGCGATCTGCTGAACAGTCCCGACGGCCCGGCCTTCGAGCAGGCACTGGACGTAATGGTGCGTGATCGCGAACAACGCCTGTTCCGCGCGCTTGGCCAGTTGGCGCGTGACCTGCATGGCGCGATGCGCCGGCTTGGCGGCGAACTGGCGAGCGAGGGTCTGCCGGACAGCGTGGCCGACGCGCGCCAGCACCTCAACGACGTACTGGAAATGAGCGCGCTGGCGGCCCATCGCAGCATCGATTTCGCCGAGCGCATGCGACCGGCTGCCGAACTGCTGGCACACAACGCCGGCGAAGTGCTGGCGTTCACCGACAGCAAGAGCGATCCCGCCGCGGTGCTGGCGCATCAGGCCAGCGATTTCGCGATCAGTTGCCGCGATGGACTGGCCGACATGGTGATGGCGCAGTCGTGGCAGGACCTGTCCGGTCAGCGCATCAAGAAGGTGGTCAACTTCATCGAAAGCGTCGAATCGTCGCTGCTGGAACTGGTGCGGCTGACCGGTGCACTGGCCGGCAGCGAGGCACCGGCCAGTGCGGTCAAGGTGTCCAGCCAGGACGATGCCGATCGCCTGCTCAGCGAATTCGGGTTCTGAGGACCTCGCCGTGAACGCGGAGTTCGACATCGAGCTGCGCCAGGACTTCCTGGTCGAGGCTGGCGAGCTGGTGCAGCGCCTCGGCGAGCAACTGGTCGGGCTCGAAACCGCGCCCGGCGACGCCGAGTTGTTGAACGCGGTGTTTCGTGCCTTCCATACCGTCAAGGGCGGCGCCGGATTTCTGGCGGTCGAGCCGATGGTGCTGCTTTGCCATCACGCCGAGGATCTGCTCAACGAGGCCCGCAACGGCAAGCTGGTGCTGGGCGCAGCGCAGATGGATGCGCTGCTCGAGGCGCTCGACCTGTTAACCGCGATGATGGCTGCGCTGGCCGATGAGGCGCCGTTGGCGATGCCACCCGCTGCGTTGCTACAGCGCCTGTTGCCGGCCACGGCGCAGGTTGCCGTCAGCGCGACGCCGGCGGTGCTCGCGCCGATGGCCGATGGCGCGGCGATCGACGACAGCGAATTCGAGGCCTTGCTCGACAATCTGTACGGGACCGGCGCACCGGGCCTCGTCGAGGCGGCCGCGCCGGCCATCGCACCCACGGCGAGCGCGATCGGTGATGATGAATTCGAGGCACTGCTGGACTCGTTGCATGGTGTGGGTGGCCAGCCCGGAGCGATGGCTGCCGTTGTCCCCGCGTCTGTGCCTGCTGCCGTTCCCGCCGCAACCACACCAGCGCCGCAAGCTGTGGCGCCGGCACGCGCGGCGCCCGCGCCGGCCGAGACCACCGTACGTGTGGATACTTCGAAACTCGACGTACTGGTCAACCGTGCCGGTGAGCTGGTGCTGGTGCGCAACCGGCTGCTCAGTCTCGCTGCGCATGGCGGTGACGAAGCGCTGACCACGGCCGCCGCCGAGCTGGATCGGGTTGCCGACGAACTGCAGGCTGCGGCGCTGGGCATGCGCATGCAGCCGGTCGGGCGACTGTTCCAGCGGTTTCCGCGGATCGTGCGCGACCTGGCCCGTCAGCTCGGCAAGGAAGTGGAGCTGGTACTGGAAGGCGAAGGCACTGATCTCGATCGCAGCCTGGTCGAGGCACTGGCCGATCCGCTGATCCATCTATTGCGCAACGCGCTCGATCACGGCGTGGAAATGCCGGATGAGCGCGAACGCAGCGACAAGCCGCGCAAGGGCCGCGTCTGCCTGTCGGCCAGCCAGCGTGGCGAGCGCATCGTGATCTCGGTGAGTGACGACGGTCGCGGCATGGATCCGGAAATCCTGCGCCGCAAGGCGCTGGAGAAGGGCGTGATCGACCCGGCGCAGGCTGCACATCTGACCGAAACCGAGTGCTACGAACTGATTTTTCGCCCGGGCTTCAGCACTGCCGCGACGATCTCCGACATCTCCGGCCGCGGCGTCGGCATGGACGTGGTGAAGACCCGCGTGGCGGAACTCGGCGGCACCCTGCAGGTGCGCTCGAAGCTCGGCCACGGCAGCGTGCTGGAACTGACCGTGCCGTTGACGCTGGCGATCCTGCGCGTGCTGATGGTGCGTGTCGGAACGCGCTTGTTCGCGCTGCCGTTGAGCAATGTCGAGGAGGTCTTCGAGCTGGTCGATGGACAGGATCGCCTGCTCGATGGCCGGCTGGTCGCCAGCCATCGCGGCCGTGCACTGCCGCTGGCCAATCTGGCCGGCTGGGCCGGCGCGGCGACGGCAGCCGGGCGACACGTGGTGGTGCTGCATATCGGCCATCTGCGGTTGGGCTGTCTGGTGCATGCCGTGCTCGGTCGCGAGGACGTCATCGTCAAGCCGCTCGGCCCGCTGTTCGAGGGCGCCGCCGGCATCGCCGGCGCCACCGTGACCGGCGATGGCCGACTGGCGCTGGTGCTGGATCTGGCCGGGCTGGCCGATGCCGCTGGTCAACTTCTCCCTTCCCTGCAGGTCATCGGCTGAACGTATGGATCCGGTAAGCATCATCGGTACGATTCTGGCTTTCGTGGTCATCATTGCGGGCACCGTGCTCAAGGGTTCCACGGTGGGCGCGCTGTGGAATCCGGCGGCGTTCGTGATCGTCTTTTTCGGCACGATTGCCGCCCTGCTGGTACAGAACCAGGGCAAGGTGCTCAAGCATGCGCTGAAGATGCTGGGGATGATCTACAAGCCGCCCCGGCACCAGCCCGCCGACCTGATCAGCCGCATCGTGGGCTGGAGCGAAATCTCGCGGCGCCAGGGCCTGCTCGGACTGGAGCCGCACATCGAGGCCGAGTCCGATGCGTTCATCAGCAAGGGGCTGCAACTGCTGGTCGACGGCAGTGAGCCGGATGCGATACGCAGTGTTCTGGAAGTCGATCTCGACACCCGCGAGGCGATCGACCTGGCCGGCGCCAAGGTGTACGAGAACGCAGGCATCTATTCCCCCACGCTGGGCATCATCGGCGCGGTGATGGGGCTGATGGCGGTGATGCAGAACCTGGCCGATCCGAGCAAGCTCGGTCACGGCATCGCGGCGGCCTTCGTGGCGACCATCTACGGCGTGGCGCTGGCCAACATGTTCATGCTGCCGATGGCGGCGCGCCTGAAGGGGCTGATCAGCAAGCAGTCGCAGATGCGCGAAATCCTGATCGAAGGACTGGTGTCGATTGCCCAGGGCGACAACCCGCGGCAGATCGAGGCGCGGTTGCAGGGTTACCTGCCATGAGGAGAAAGCACCACGAGGAACACGTCAACCACGAGGCATGGGCGATTCCGTATGCCGATCTGATGACGCTGCTGCTGGCGTTCTTCGTGGTGATGTATGCGGTATCGGTGGTCAACGAAGGCAAGTTCCGGGTGATGTCCGAATCGATCGTCGAGGCGTTCAACGGCTCCAGCCACGTGATTGCGCCCATGCCGCCGACCAAGGTGCGGCCGCACAACATTACCCCGGCGATTGCCGCCCCGGCCGGCCAGCCCGGTTCGTCGATCGTGCCGATTGCTGTGCCGATCCCGCCGCATCCGGTGCCGATGCGTGGGGGCGACGGGCGCGAGGCTGGCCATCGGTCGACCCAGCAGGAGAACCTGAAAAACATCGAAAGCCAGGTACGCAAGGCGTTGCAGCCGCTGATCGACAAGCAGCAGGTGGTCGTGCGGCGCACCACGGACTGGCTGGAAATCGAGATCCGTACCGACATCCTGTTTCCCAGTGGGGTGGCCCAGCTGGCGGCACCGGCCAACGTGGTGCTGCGCAATCTCGCGTCGATCCTCGCGCCGTTCGCGAACCCGCTGCGGGTGGAGGGCTATACCGACGATGTGCCGATCAATACCTTGATCTACCCGTCCAACTGGGAGCTGTCGGCGGCGCGCGCGGCAACCGTGGCGCGACTTTTTTCCGAGCACGGTGTGAATGCCGATCGTCTCGGCATCATCGGCTGGGGCGAAATGCGCCCGGTCGCCGACAATGCCAGCGTGGAAGGCCGCAACCGCAATCGGCGGGTGCTGGTGGTGGTGCTGAGCGATCGCAGCGCACCGAGCCGGTTCTATACGGATGCCGATCACGTCGATGAGACCGCGGAAATCGTCAGCGGGCCCGCCGCGACGCCGACGCAGATGCCGACGGCGCGCGTCTACGCCACGGACACATCGCGTGCCGCCGGTGCGGAGGCGCCGGCAGGTCTGCCGCGCATTCCGGTGACTACGGCGGTCGCGCCGTCGGTACCGGCGCCCACCGTGGAGTCGGCCACCGCGGCTGGCTCCGGTACGCCGAGCGTGGACGAAAGCAGCATGGCCCGACGTAGCGCTCCGGCCTCGCGGATACGATGACGATGCCGAACGAAAAGGGAGTGGGTGAATTGAGTGCTGTCGCTGCTGTAGCCGAGTCGCAGGAACGGCACTGGCTGTCGTTCCTGATCGGCGCGCAATTGTATGCAGCGCCGTTGATCGAGGTCAGTGAGGTTATCCGCATCGGCGAACTCACGCCGGTGCCGGGTGCGGCCACGGATTTGCTCGGCATCCGTCTTCTGCGCGGGCGCATCGTGCCGGTGCTGGACGGTCGCTTGCGACTGGGCCTGCCGCTGTTGCCGGCGGCCGATCCGGAAAGGGTCCGCGTGGTGATGCTGTCGCACGGCAACCATCTCGTCGGCCTGCGGGTGGACGACATCGGCGAGCTGCTGCATACCGAGGGTCACGAGATCGCTCCGCCACCGCCCGGGCGCGCCAGCCGCACCGACGATCCGGTGAGCGGCGTGCTGGCCTGGCAAGGCGGTTTCGTCGCGTTGCTCGATGTGCGCCGACTGTGCCGGTTGCAGCGGGAGATCGCCGATGGCACTTGAGATCGCCGTCGGCGTGTTGCTGTTGTTGGCCCTGCTGCAGTCCACGTTGCTGTTGCAGCTATGGCATCAGTCGCGTCAGTTGAAGCACGACGTCGCCCGTGTGGCCGGCAGCGTCTCCCTGGCCGTCCAGACCGATGTGCCGACCGCCATGCTGGTGACGGCATTGGGCCGCATGGAGCAGCGCATCGCCCGGATCGAGCAGCAGCCGGCACCGGTCAAGTCGACCTCGTATGAGCTGGCCCAGCAGCTGGCGCGCGAGGGCGCCGACATTGAACAGATGGTCGCGCGCTGCGGGCTGACGCGCGATGAGGCGCGACTGATCCGGCAGTTGCATCCGGTCCCGCACTGAACTTGCACGGTCTGGTGGGGGGCGACTTCAGTCGCGACGCCTTTCAGAGTCGGGTTTTTCGAATCGACGCGCTTCCGATGCGGATCACGTGCCGTCTATTCTTCTGCCGCGTCGTAGACGGCAGCCAGCACCGATGCAGCCGCGGCATAGAGCAGCGCAGGGACATCATCACGCAGGCGCAGCGCAGCCAGCAACGCGGCGATCTGCGGGTCGTGGTGCAGCGGCAGACCAAGCGCGTGGGCGCGGGCCAACAGGCTGTCCAGCGATTCGGCCGGCATCGCCTTGAGCTCGTTCGCGCCGCTGGCCAGTTTCAGGCTGACCCGGCGTTGGGCTGGTGCGGGCAGGTTCATGCGGTGGCCTTCAGCAACACGGCGCTGTGCCGGTTCTGCGGTTGCGGCAGGCCGACCTGGCAACTCAGCTGATCGAGCAGCACACCGCAGGCGGCCAGCCGCTGGCGCAGCGGAGTGAACTGACGTTCCAATCGTTGCGCGGTCTCGGCATATTCGGCCCACAGGCGTACCGACAGCCGCGGTTCGCGCAATTGCAGTTCACCATGCACCGGGCCCAGCGCAGGCAGGTCCAATGCAAAGCCCAGCGTCCAGCCATGGCTGCCATCGGTGGCATCGGTGACGAATTCCAGCTGCAACTGCAGCACGTCGCGGCCGCCTTGTCCCTGCAAGGGAATTTCGATCATCCATGCCGGCAACGTGCTTGCTTCCAGTTGAGCCACTTCCACCCGTGCCAGGGCAGCTTTCACGTCACCGTACAGTTGATCGAGCAGCGGGTTCACGTCATCGGCGTCGGCAGCAATCGGCAGCGGCAATCGCGCTTGCGCCTGCAGGCCGCGCTGCAGCAGCGGTGGCGCCGTGTCGCTGCGGTTCGCTGCTGGCCCGGCGGTCGGCTGTCTCTGGAGCAGCCCGACCAGTCGCAGCAACGCGCCTTTCCAGTCGTCCTCGACCAGCGTCGTCAAATTGCCTTGCGGATGGGCCAGTTGTGATTCGAGAAACAGACCGCTGCGGCTGATCGCCAGGCGCAGGCCTTCGCCGGTGGTGATGTCCGCGGGCGTACGCACGACATGTTCGAGCAGGGCCAGCGCGGTGCGCAGGTACGGCGGCAGCTGACGCAGCATCGGCCGCTGGGCCAGCGCGCCGAGTGTGGCCAGCAGCGGTGCATAGCCATTCTGTTGCGGCAGCCGTTCGCGCAGGATGCGCTGAAAGGCTGGATCGGCCGGATGGGGCAGCAACACCTCCAGCTGTGGCTGGGCTCCGAGACTCAGCACGCGCACCTGGAATTGCGCCGGCAGCTGGCTGCCGGGTATCTCGGTCTCCACGCTCAGGGTGCCGATCTGCAACACCAGCATGCCCTGCGGATTGACGCCCAGCGGGCGCGCCGACAGCACGGCGCCGATGCGCCAGCTTGGCGCACTGGTACCGGCGGCAGCGCCGGCCCAGGTGAGCGCGGCAAGGCTGGTGGGTTGAATGATCAAGAGGAGTTCCTGCGCGGGGGTCGCCGTGCACCGTTCGGATGAGCTGGTCCTGCACAGGACATCGGCGCTGTGCGGGCAAACTTGAGCGCTCTCCATTGTACGGTCGTCAACCGCATCGAAAGTCCGCCGTCGACGGCGCGGAGAACTGCTTGCAGCCACCCTAAAGCGATCGTCGCCGCAGCCGATAAGCCTCTCGTGAAGGCAGACAGCGCGAAGCGGAGTCATGACATGGCCGGCAAACAGAAGACTGCGGGCGGCAAGCAGCATGCGCCAGCTGCGATGGCCCCGGAGGGTGCCTCGGCAGCAGATACCGCCGTGTCCGCGGAAGCGGTCGTGGTGACGTTGCCGGCGGATTGCCGCATCGCGGCACAGCTCGCGTTGAAGGTCGTGCTGATCGATGCGCTGGTCGCCGGCAAGGTCGTGCTGGACGGTCGCGAGGTGGAGCACGCCGACACCGCCGGCCTGCAACTGTTGATGCTGTTTCAACGCGAGTTGAAGGTGCGCGGCAGCACATGGAGCTGGCGTGGCGCAAGCGATGCACTGAACAACGCGGCCGGCCTGCTCGGTGTGTCGCAGACACTGGAATTGCCGGCCGCCGTGCCGGCCTGATGACGAGGTAGCAACATGGCAAAGATTCTTGCAGTAGACGATTCGGCCTCGATGCGCGGCATGGTGGCATTCACCCTGCGGGGTGCCGGACACGAAGTGACCGAGGCCGAGAACGGCCAGCTGGCGCTGGACGCGGCACGCGCCTCGCGCCATGACCTGGTGCTGGCCGACGTCAACATGCCGGTGATGGATGGCATTGCGATGGTGCGCGAACTGCGCGCGCTGGACGCCTACAAGGGCGTGCCGATCCTGATGCTGACCACCGAATCGCATACCGAGCGGAAAATGGAAGGCAAGGCGGCTGGGGCCACCGGCTGGCTGGTCAAGCCGTTCGACCCGGAGCAGTTGCTGGCCACGGTCAAGCGCGTGCTGGGTTGAGGGACAGGCATGAGCGCGGTCGATCTGACTCAATTCCACAAGACCTTCTTCGAGGAAAGTCTGGAAGGCCTCGATGCGATGGAGGCAGCTCTGCTTGCGCTCGGCGCGGGCTCGACCGATAGCGAGCTGGTGCATACGATTTTCCGTGCCGCGCACTCCATCAAGGGCGGTGCGGCCACTTTCGGCTTTACCGACGTGGCCGCATTCACCCATGTGGCCGAGTCGCTGCTGGAGGAAGTGCGCAGCGAACGGCGCGCCGTGGATGCGGAACTGATCGAGCTGCTGCTGCGCTCGGTCGATGCTCTGCGCGCCATGCTTGATCGTTCCGGCAGGGGTCAACCGGTGGCCGATGCCGAGAGTGAGGCGCTGCGCGCCGAGCTGGTGCGTCTGGTCAGCGGTGAGGCCGCGGTGGCTGAGGTCGTCGCGCCGAAGGCGGCAGCCGTCAGCGGCTGGGACATCGGTTTCGTGGCGTTGCCGCACCTGCTGCAGACCGGCAACGACCCGCTGCGCGTGTTTCGCGAACTGCAGCAACTGGGACGGCTGGAGGTGGTGCGCGCGTTCATCGTCGACGGCGCGCCGTCGCAGCTGTCCACACTGGATCCGACGCAGTGCTATCTGGGCTGGGACCTGCACCTGCACGGAGCCATCGCGCGAGCCGATATCGACGCGGTGTTCGACTGGCTCGACGGCGATTGCGAGCTGGCGATCAAGCCACTGGCCGAAGCGCCAGCAGCCAGTGCCGCAGTTGCTGCCGTGGCGAATGAGCCGAAGCCAGCCGCTCCCATCGCGCCGCAAGCCCAGCAGGCGGGCGCCTCCAGCGAGACCAGTTCGATCCGCGTGGGCATCGACAAGGTGGATGCGCTGATCAACATGATGGGCGAGCTGGTGATCACCCAGTCGATGCTCGGCGAGATCGGCGAGAAATTCGAGATGTCGCAGCTGGAACGGCTGCGCGACGGTCTGGCGCACCTGGAACGCACCACGCGCGAGTTGCAGGAAAGTGTCATGCGCATCCGCATGTTGCCGATCGGTTCGGTATTCAATCGCTTTCCGCGCCTGGTACACGACCTGGAGCGCAAGCTCGACAAGCGGGTCAAGCTGGAATTGCACGGCGAAGGCACCGAGCTGGACAAGACGGTGCTGGAAAAAATCGGCGACCCATTGGTACACCTGGTGCGCAATGCCATCGATCATGGGCTGGAATCGCCCGAGCAGCGCCGGAATGCGGGTAAATCCGAAACCGGTACGCTCAAACTCAACGCATATCACGAGGGCGGCAACATCGTGGTGCAGATCAGCGACGACGGTGCCGGCCTCAACCATGCCGCGATCGTGGCCAAGGCACAGCAGCGCGGCCTGATCAGCGTCGGTCAGGAGCTCAGCGATGCCGAGGTGGCCGAGCTGATCTTTCAGCCGGGCTTCTCCACCGCGGCCAAGGCCACCGATCTCTCCGGGCGTGGCGTCGGCATGGACGTTGTCCGGCGCAACGTGCGTGATCTCGGCGGTGGTGTCGGTGTGCGCAGCGTGAGCGGCAAGGGAAGCGTCTTCACGATTACGTTGCCGCTGACCCTGGCGATCATCGACGGCCTGGTCACGGCGGTCGGCAGCGAGCGCTACATCGTGCCGCTGACGTCGATCGTCGAGTCGCTGCGGCTGCGTGCCGAGGCGGTCCGCAAGATCGCCGGTGGCGGCGAGGTGTTCCATTTTCGCGATGAATACCTGCCGATCATGCGGCTGCATCAGGCTTTCGGCTGTGTCGACGCGATCACCGACATCGAGAGCGGCATCGTGGTGGTGGTCGAGGAGGGCGGCCGGCGCGTGGGCCTGCTGGTCGACGACCTGCTCGGCCAGCAACAGGCAGTCGTCAAATCGCTGGAAGCGCATTACCGACGTGTGCAAGGCATCTCCGGCGCCACCATTCTCAGCGATGGCTCGGTCGCATTGATCGTCGACGTGGGCGGCGTGGTGCGTCTGGGTCGCAGCAAGGCCGCCTGATCGAGGGCATGCGGGTGCTCAAGTTCCCCCCGTCCACGCCGACACAGATCAGGCAGCAGGACGTTCGCAGACGCCCGTCACGAGGTAGCAGACCCATGTACGAAGACAAACAGGCCACGGCATCGCCGTTGCAGCAACTTACCTTCAGCCTGGCCGGTGAAGAGTATGGCGTGGACATCCTCGCCGTGCGCGAGATCCGCAGCTGGTCGCGCGTCACCCGCATTCCGCAGACACCGGATTACGTGCTGGGCGTGCTGAACCTGCGCGGCGCGATCGTGCCGATCATGGACCTGCGCCTGCGCTTCGGGTTGCAACGCGAAAGCTACGGCGACGACACGGTGATGATCATCGTCGCGATCGGTGAGCGCCTGTTCGGCATCGTGGTGGACGCGGTTTCCGACGTGGTCGACATCGATCCGGCAGCGATCAAGCCGGTGCCCGACATGGGTGCGGTGGTGGATACGCGTTACCTGAAGGGGCTTGCCACCTGTGCCGAACGAATGGTGATGCTGCTGGACGTGGAAAAGCTGATGCGTCCAGAGGACGTGGAAACGCTGGAGGCGGCTCTGCCGGCCGTCCAGGAAGTTGAAGTTGCCGCCTGACCCGGGAATCGAGATGAAGATGAAGAATTTGATGGCGCGCCTGGCCCGCCTGACCACGTTGACCGTCAAGGCGCGCCTGATCGGCGTGCTCGGCCTGTTGTGCGCGATGTTGCTGGTGGGCGCCTGGATCGGCCTCGGTGGCATGGCCAGGGCGAACGAAAGTGCACGGCAGATCTACCAGGAAGAACTCATTCCGCTGACCAGCATCAACGCGGTGGCGCGCGGCTCGCTGAACAGCTTCATTTCGTTGAGCGAGGCGGCCTTTCACAAGGACGACAAGGCGATCGTCAAGCAGAAACTCGACGAAGTCGCCAAGACCCAGCTGGCGGATGCGGCACTGCTCAAGAAGCTGGCGGCGACCGCGATGTCGCCGGAGGTCAGGAAGCAGTGGAGCGCGTTCGAGAGCGCCCGCGGCGACGTCGCCTCGTCGATGACCGAGATCACCGATGCGCTGAACCACGCCGACGACGGCACCAGCAGCCTGCTCTACTCCGACGTGCTGCCGAACGTGTCGATCATGGGCTCGGAGATGGACAAGCTGATCGCCATGCAGATCGATGAAGGTCGGCAGCGGTATGAGTCGGCCGTGACCAGCTATCAGCGCATCCGCCTGATGACGTTCGCTGCGCTTGGCGCAGGCCTGCTGCTGGCCGTGCTGATGGCGTTCTTCCTGATCCGTTCGATCGTCGGCACGCTCAACCGGGCCGTACGTGTGGCCAACGCGATTTCGCAGGGGCAGCTGGGACACAACATCGTCACCCGTCGCAAGGACGAACTGGGTCGCCTGCTTGAAGCGTTCCGCATGATGGACGACCGGCTCACCCTCACCGTCGGTGAAGTGCGTCGTGGTTCCGACGCGGTCAGCACGGCGGCGCAGCAGATTGCCCACGGCAACGACGACCTCAGCCAGCGCACGCAGGAGCAGGCTTCGAGCCTGGAGGAAACCGCCTCGTCGATGGAACAGATGACCTCGACCGTCAAGCAGAATGCCGAGAACGCCAGCCACGCCAACCAGCTTGCCCGTGGCGCCCGCGAACAGGCCGAGCGTGGTGGCGAGGTGGCCGGCAGGGCGATCATCGCGATGAGCGAGATCAATGCGTCCAGCGGCAAGATCGCCGACATCGTCGGGCTGATCCAGGAGATCGCCTTCCAGACCAACCTGCTGGCGCTGAATGCGGCAGTGGAAGCGGCACGGGCCGGCGAACAGGGCCGCGGTTTCGCCGTGGTGGCCACCGAGGTGCGCAGCCTGGCCCAGCGCAGCGCCGGTGCCGCTAAGGAGATCAAGGGACTCATCAACGACAGCGCGGAAAAGGTGCGCAGTGGCTCGGAGCTGGTGAATCAGTCGGGCAAGGCGCTGGCCGAAATCGTCGACAGCGTGAAGAAGGTCACCGACATCGTGGCCGAGATCGCCGCGGCCAGTCAGGAACAATCGGCTGGCATCGACCAGGTCAACAATGCCGTGATGCAGATGGACGAGATGACCCAGCAGAATGCCGCGCTGGTCGAGGAGGCCGCTGCCGCTGCTCGTGCCATGCAGGAGCAGGCTGGCGAGCTGACCAGCCAGGTCGGTTTCTTCCAGTTGAATCAGGATGAGGTTGCGGCCGCATCCGGACCTGCGCCGACGCGTGCACGTGCCGTGGTGGCCGAGGCCGAAGCGGTATTCGCCGCCGTGCGCAATGCGCCGGCGCCGACCCGCGCGGCGCGGGCGAAGGTGGATGCCGACACCACAACCGCCGGTGTGTGGAAGGAATTCTGAGTGAGCGCTGTACCTGGCATGCTTGGCGACAGCGTCGCGGCGACTGCCGGCAACGGACCCGTGCTGGGTAATGCCGAGTTCCAGTTCCTGCGCAAGTTCGTGCTGGAGCATTGCGGCATATCGCTGGGTGAGCACAAGCATCAGCTGGTACAGGGGCGCCTGCAGCGGCGATTGCGTGCCTTGGGCATGAGGAGTTTCGCGAGCTATTGCGAGTTGCTGCGGCTTGACCCGTCCGGCGAACTGGGTGAGCTGGCCAGCGCGATCAGCACCAATGTCACGGCGTTCTTCCGTGAGGCACACCATTACGATCTGCTGGTCAACGAGCTGCTGCCGCGTTGGCTGCACGAGAAGCGCCGCGACGGGGACCGCCTGCGGATATGGTCGGCGGGTTGTTCCACCGGCGAGGAACCCTACGCACTGGCGATGGTATTGGCCGAGGCGCTGGAGCAGCACGACAGCAAGCTGGATGCCAAGATCCTGGCGACCGACCTGTCCCCGCAGGCGCTGGAAACCGCGTGCAAGGGCGTGTATTCGCTGGAGCGGATAGCCGGCATCAGCGCGGAGCGCTGTCGCCGCTGGATGCTGCGTGGCGCCGGTGAATACGAAGGCTACGCCTGTGTGCATCCACGCCTGCGCGAGCTGGTGGCGATCCAGCCACTGAACCTGATGCACGAATGGCCGATGCGCGGGCCGTTCGACGCGATCTTCTGCCGCAACGTGGTGATCTATTTCGACCAGCCGACCAAGCAGCGCCTGTTTCGCCGCTATGCCGAGCTGTTGCCGAAGGGCGGGCATCTGTTTCTCGGCCACTCCGAATCGCTGCATGGCGTCAATGACGACTTCGAGCTGATCGGCCGCACAGTCTACCGGAAGCTGGCTTGATGAGCCTGCTGAAAGTCGTCAGGACGGCAATGCCGGATGCTCCCCCAGCGCTGCCGGGCTTCGAGCACGTGCGCCGATACTGGGATTCGACGCAGTCGTGCATGACGGCAAAAGTGCTGCCCGGCGAGTTCTACGTCAGCGCGCAGGAGGAGTTGATCACTACCGTGCTCGGCTCCTGCATCGCGGTCTGCATCCACGATGCGCGTCGCCATATCGGTGGCATGAATCACTTCATGCTGCCCGAGCCGTTGGGCGAGCGCGACAGCTGGTCTTCCACCGTGGGTCGTGCGGCCCGCTACGGCAGCGACGCGATGGAGCAGCTGATCAATGCGATCCTGAATGCGGGCGGCCAGCGGAGCGATCTGCAGCTCAAGGTGTTTGGCGGCGGCCGCGTGCTGGCCCAGCTCACCGACATCGGCCAGCGCAACATCGATTTCGTGCAGCGTTACATCGTCGCCGAAAAGCTGACGCTCTGCGCGGCGGATCTGGGTGACGTGTATCCACGCCAGGTGCAGTTCTTTCCGCATAGCGGACGGGCGCGTGTGCGCCTGCTGCGCCGCCACGACGACGTGGCGCTGGTGGCTGACGAGCGCATTTACCTCAAGCGTTTGGCAAATGACCCGATAAAGGGTGAGGTCGAGCTTTTCTAGCGATCGCGACAGTACCCCAGGTTCCGGCGAGGCCGCTGCCGAGATGACTTGGAAGCTTCATGCAGGGCGAGATGGACAGTGATGGAAAGAGTGCGTGTTCTGGTAATCGACGATTCGGCCTTGGTGCGCAAGCTGCTGTCGGCGATGCTTGCCTGCGATCCGGAGATCGAGGTGGTCGGCACCGCGGCCGATCCGCTGATCGCGCGTGACAAGATCAAGCAGCTCAATCCGGATGTGCTCACACTGGATGTCGAGATGCCGCGCATGGACGGTCTGACCTTCCTGGAAAACCTGATGCGGCTGCGGCCGATGCCGGTGGTGATGGTGTCGTCGTTGACCGTGCAGGGTGCCGAGGTGACCTTGCGCGCGCTGGAGCTCGGTGCGGTGGATTTTTTCGCGAAGCCCAGCAGCGACCTCGCCAACAGCTTTGGCGATGGCGCGCAGGAGATTTGCGCGAAGGTGAAACTGGCCGCCAAGGCCCGGCCGCGTGCGCGCGCAGTGGTGCGCAAGCTGGACGTGGCACCGCGCCTGTCGGCGGACGCCGTGTTGCCGCGGGCGCAGGCGGCAGGTACGCGTGGCGGCAGCCCGATCATCGCCATCGGTGCGTCGACAGGCGGTACCGAGGCGGTCCGTGTGGTACTCGAGTCGATGCCGCCGGATGCACCACCGATCCTGATTACCCAGCATATCCCCGCAGCCTTCAGTGGCCCGTTTGCGGAGCGCATGGACCGTTGTTCGGCGATGCGTGTATGCGAAGCGCAAGACGGCCAGCCGATCCAGGTGGGGCATGCCTACATCGCGCCAGGCGGCCAGCATCTGCTGATGATGTGGGACGGTGCCAAGTATGTGTGTCGGCTGCACAACGGACCGCCGGTAAATCGGCACAAGCCGAGCGTCGACGTGCTGTTTCGTTCGATCGCAGCCAGCGCCGGTTCCGCTGCGATTGCAGTATTGCTGACGGGCATGGGCGACGACGGCGCACGCGGACTGCTTGAGCTGCGTCAGGGCGGCGCGGCCACGCTGGTGCAGGACGAGGACAGCTCGGTGGTCTGGGGCATGCCCGGTGCCGCCTGGAAGCTGGACGCGGCACGCGAAATGCTGCCGCTGGATCAGATTGCCGCGCGCCTGCTCAAGCTGGCGCTTCAACCCCACGATAGCGCCTTGCGCGCCTGACCGACGGATACTGGCTCATGGCTGTCATTGCACAATTTGCCCGCTTTGCCGCGACGCGCCCGCTGTACGGTTGGCTTGCCACTACGGCGGCGCTGCTGTTCGCGCTGCTGTGGCATCCGGGATGGCTGACGCCGGTGCTGGTGATCGCGCTCAGCGCGGTATGGATGGTCGAGAGTCGGCGCCACCGAGAGCCGTTGGCACCGGCCGCAGTGGCCGACAACAGCGTGCCGGTGCGCGAGGCACTCGAGGACGTGCGCAGCGCGCTGGTGGATGAGCTCGGTCACGCCAGTCGTGAGTTGCATCAGGGCCTGGACTTGCTGCGCGATGCGGTGTCCGAGCTCGGCGGTGGCTTCGATGGCCTGTCACAGAAGACCGGCCTGCAGCAGTCGCTGCTCAAGCAGATCATCGATGTGCAGAACGGCGGTGTCTCGGTACAGGATTTCGCGGCGCGCACTGGCGACCTGCTGCAGCACTTCGTCAGCATGATCGTGCAGATGTCGCGCGAGAGCCTGCGCATCGTCTACCGCATCGACGGCATGGCGAAGGAAATGGACGCGGTATTCGGCCTGCTGAAGAACGTCAACACGATCGCCGAGGAAACCAATCTGCTGGCGCTGAACGCGGCGATCGAAGCGGCGCGTGCGGGCGAGTCTGGCCGCGGCTTCGCGGTGGTGGCGGGTGAAATCCGCAACCTGGCCAGCAACTCCAACCAGTTCAATGAACAGATCGGCAGCCATGTCGAGCGTGCGCGCGTCTCGATGGAACAGCTGCGTGGGCTGGTCGGCACGATGGCCTCGCAGGATCTGAACGTGGCGCTGTCGGCCAAGGGCGGCATCGACGCGATGCTGGCTCACGTCACCGAGAGCGATGCGCGCACCAGCGCGGTTGCCGACCAGGTGGTCGAGATCAACCGCGGTCTCGGCAGCGACGTCTCCACCACGATTCGCTCGCTGCAATTCGAGGACATCCTGAGCCAGCTGCTGCGGCAGACGCGCACCCGACTGGTCGAGCTGCAGGAAGTGGTGGCCGAATGTACCCACGATATCGGTGAGCTGGCCTGCGCGCCGGTGGATGCCGATAGCTTGGTCGAGCATGCGCAGCGGGTGCGCAGCCGGTTGGCGATCCAGCGTGAAAAGGCACGCCTGCGTTCACGTGGCCCTGCATTGCAGAGCTCGATGGATGCCGGCGAGATCGAATTGTTTTGAGGAGCACGCCATGATCGTCCATCACGACAGCGAACACGATTGCCTGACCCTGCAACTGGGTAATCGTTTCGACTTCAGCATTCACCGCGATTTCCACGAAGCCTGCCTGCGCGGCGGTGCCGCTGCACGCAGCTATGTCATCGATCTGGGCGAGGTGACCAGCATGGACAGCTCGGCGCTGGGCATGCTGCTGTTGCTGCGTGAACATGCCGGTGCCGATCGCGCCGAGATCCGCATCGTCAATGCCGATAGCGAACTGCGCAGCACGCTGCGCGTGGCTGGTTTCGACAAGCTGTTTGTCTTGCACTGAGGATGCCGCCAGGCGTCCCGCTGGACCCATTCCAGGTTGGCGTCGACAGTTATGCCGCAGCAGCTGTGCAGCCGGCCTGAGACCAGGGGCGGCCGGTCAGGGTATCCACGGATGCTGCTGCATTTGGTTTTCCAGACAGCAAAAAGGCCCCTTGCGGGGCCAGGTGCAGCGCGATACCGCGGTTACCAGGCGCGTACGGCAACTACGCTGACGGTATAGCTGGCCATCTCCGACTGAAAACGGAACTGCCGTCCGAGATCGAACTTGGCCGATGCGCCAGGCGCGATGTTGGTGGTGCCGGCCGGCCAGCCCTGCTTGGATTGCAATACGCTGCCGCTGGCATCCTTCGCTTCGATGCGGATCTGCGCGGCGGAAGGCTCGGCACAATTGTTGACCAGTTCGCCACTGAGCATGAGCCGGACCGCCGCGCCCGAGCCATTGGCGCTGGGTTTGAATTCCTTGATGGCGAAATCGGTAGGTGCGCAGGCGGCGTGGGCCGCCACCGGGAGGAACGCCAGCAAGGCGGAAACAAATAGAGTTTTCATGGGCACGAATCCATAAGTACGGGGAAGTCAGGCGGGGAACCGGCCAGGGGGATCACAACGGCCGACACTCACAAAATCGGCAAGATCAGCAAAATCTTTAGAGCTGCCTGGCATGTCCTGCGTGTCACTCTCGTGCACGCCCATCCACACAGCGGGTTGCCCGCTGTTCGGTGGGGAAAGATCCGGAGGTCAGCGTGATGCGCTGACGTGTCTGGCTGGCGGGATGGCGGTATCGCGGCGTGCAGCGGTCCTGTTCGCGTCAGCCTGTCGAGGCTGGATGCCCCTGGCGGCTTGTCGTCGATGCGGCGAGCAGGTTGGTATGTTCGATGAACCACAGGCCGGCGAACAGTTTCGGGTCGATCGAATAGCCTTCGGCCGCGCGTGCGAACAGCCACGTGCCGGCTTCGCGGCGTGGCACCTCGTGCACCACGATGTTCTCGGTTTCGTCGCCGCCACCAGGTCCCACTTTTTCCAGTTCCCACGCGCGCACGAAGGTGATCATCTCGGTGCTCATGCCGGACGACGACGGGCCGCAATGGACGAATTCCAACCGCTGGCAGCGGTAGCCGGTTTCTTCCTCCAGTTCACGCTGCGCGGCGAGCAACGCGCTCTCATCGGCCTGGTCGATCTCGTCGCCGACCAGCCCGGCCGGCATTTCGATGGTGTTCTGCAGGATCGATACGCGGTACTGCTCGACGAACAGCACGTGGTCGTCCGGCGTCACCGCCAGGATGATCACCGCGCCGCCGGGATTGTTGCGCTCGGCATATTCCCAGCGGCCGCGCTTGCGCAGGCTCAGCCAGCGGCCTTCGTAGAGGGTTTCCACCGGGGCGCTGGCGTCGGAGGGAATGCGGTTGGCGGCATCGTTCATCGGTGATCGCGTATCAGGAAAAACCAGCGGCCATGTTGAACTGTCCGGCCGACAGCGACAACCGGGAGTGGGATGGTCCGGTTCGCGGGGGTCAGCGCAGCAGCGCGCGCAGGCGACTGCGGGTGAAGGCACCGAAACGCAGCTGCTCGCACAGGTTGTCGAGCTGATCGGGTTGCTGGCGTCGACGCAGCAGCGCCTCGATCGTGCTGGCGCCGGGGGCGTCCAGCGCGATGCGGGTGAGCCGGCGGTACAGCCGGGCCTGTTCGGCATGCTCGCGCAGTTTCGCGGCGCAGGTCGTGGCACCGCGCAGCCGCAGGAACGCCACTTCATCGATGCGATCGAGCAGGGTGTCGAGACTGCCGAAGTGGCTGAGCAGGGCCGCGGCGGTTTTCGCGCCGATGCCGGGCACGCCGGGTATGTTGTCCACCGCGTCGCCGCACAGTGCGAGATAGTCGGCGACCTGATGCGGATGTACGCCGAGCTTCTCGTGCACCCCGGCTGGCCCCCAGCGCTGGCTGCGGGCATAGTCCCATTGCTCGTCATGCTCGCCCAGCAGCTGGCCGAAGTCCTTGTCGGCCGAGACGATCACGCTGCGCCAGCCGAGTGCGCGCAGGTTCCACACAGTGCTGCCGATCAGGTCGTCGGCCTCGAAGCTGTGGTCGATCATCAGGTGGATGCCGAGCGCCTCGGTGATGGCACGACACTGCACGAACTGTCGCTCTAGGTCGGGCGGTGGCAGTTCGCGGTTGGCCTTGTAGGGCGGGTAGATCGCATTGCGGAACGAGCTGGTCAGCGAAGCGTCGAACGCCACCGCGATATGCTCGGGCTGTACGCGTTCCAGCAGTTCACACAGGAAACGGGTGTAGCCGTGTACCGCGTTGACCGGATGACCGTCCGCGTCGAAGAACTCGTCCGGCATCGAATGCCAGGCGCGAAAGACATACAGGCTGCCGTCGACCAGATGGACGGCTGGAAGTCCGTTCGATGACGAGCTCACGGCGTCCATGTGCCGAGCAGATCGGCCAGCGCCGGGCGATCGCGATCGGGCACCTCGATCTGCGGCGTGCCCAGGTGCACGAAACCGACCACGTGTTCGTGTTCCGCCAACCCGAGGATCGCTGCCACTTCATCGTCATAGGCGGCCCAGCCGGTCAGCCACTGCGCGCCGTAGCCCAGTGCATAGGCGCCGAGCAGGATGTTGTAGGCGACGTTGCCGGCGCACAGCTTCTGCTCGATCTCCGGCACCTTGCTGTCGGCGTGCAGGCAGGCGACGACCACCATCGCCAGTGGCGCGAAGGTGTAGCGCAGGCGTTCCTTCTCGAGCTTGGCCTCGGACATGTCGGGATCGTTGCGGATCGCGATCGCGGCCAGCTGTTCGCCGAAACGCAGCTTTGCATCGCCGTGCAGGCGGATCAGCCGGAACGGCACCAGCTTGCCATGGTCGGGAACGCGGATCGCCGCTTCGAGCAGCGCCTGCAGGCTTGCCTCATCCGGCGCCGGCTCGCCGAGCTGGCGCGAGGGGACGGAATGGCGTTGCCGGAGCAGGGAGAGAGCGTCAGTCATCAGCGAATTCTGCGCAGGACAAAGGCCCATGCTAGCTTACGCGCGAACCACCTTGCAGGCCGCGCCCGTCGGAAATCGCTCCTCGCGTCACATTCATTCGGAGTTTTTGACATGCGAAAATTCCATGCTGCACTTGCGCTGATGTACTGCATCGCTCCCGGGTTGGGCATGGCTCAAACGGCAGCCACGGCGATCGACGGACGTGCCGGCGTCGAGGCTTTCAACCGGGCATTTGATGCGGCGACCCGGCACATGGACAACGCGGCCACGCTGGCATTGTGGCAAGACGACGGTGTGAGCCTGCTTCCATCGACGCCGCCCATCGTCGGCAAGCCGGCGCTTGCGAAGTTCATGGACGACGTGATGGCCAGCATTCCCGGTGGCCACATGCAGAAGTTCGAGAGCGCATGCTTTGACATCAATGTGTCCGGCGATTGGGCTACGGAATGGTGTACCGAGCATCAGCTGGTCCAGTTCGCCAACGGCAAGCCGCCGTTCGAGGGCTGGGGCAAGATGCTGCTGGTCCTGCATCGCGGCAGCGATGGCAAGTGGCGCCTCAAGACGGAGATGTGGAATCAGGCGGTGCCAGTCACGACGACGGTGACACGACACTCTTGATCTGCCGATCAGGAGTTGCGAATCGGCAGTTTTGCACGAATCCTCACTCGCGTGGCGGCAGCTTGAACGAGCCGGGCAACAGCGCGGCCACGCTGGTTTCCTGCGTCGCGCCGCGCAGATTGGCCAGCACTACCGGCATGGTGTCGTCACACAGCTCGGACATCACCTGACGGCAGGCGCCGCAGGGACTGACCGGGTGATCGGTATCGGCAATCACGGCCAGAGCCGCGAAATCGCCCGGTTGGCAACCGGCCGCGATCGCGCTGAACAGGGCGGTGCGTTCGGCGCAATTGCACAGGCCGTAGGCGGCATTCTCCACATTGCAGCCGCTGAACCGGCGGCCGTCTCGGGTCAGCAGCGCCGCGCCGACCAGGAAGTGCGAATACGGTGCATAGGCTTGCTCGCGCGCGCTGCGCGCCAGAGCCAGCAAGTCATCGAAAGCCTGGGGTGATAAAGCATTGGGTGATACGGGCATCGGGATCTCCAGCGATGACCCCGGGCAGCATGAGCTGCGTATGCCGGCGGGCCAGCTTACCCTGTTGACCGCGACGGGATCAAAACCTGCCGGCCTCGAGTCCCGCTAAGATGTCCGAATCATCCAAAGGGGACTGCACCATGCCGATCACCGTAGCCGCTTTGCGTGAGACTGCCGCCGGGGAACGTCGCGTGGCGATCACGCCCGAGATGGCGAAGAAACTGCACGGCAAGGGCCTGCGTGTCCTGCTCGAACACGATGCGGGGCGCGCCGCCGGCTTTCCCGACAGCTCCTATGCCGAGGCCGAGTTTGCCGATGCGGCCGGCGTACTGGCGCAGGCCGATCTGCTGGCCTGCGTGTTGCCGCCAGACAATACGGTGTATGCCGGCTTGCGCGAAGGCAGCGTGGTGGTCGGCCAGCTGCGGCCGTATGGTGCGGCCGATCGGGTCGCTGCGCTCACTGCGCGCAAGCTGACCGCGTTTTCACTGGAGCTGCTGCCGCGCACCACCCGCGCACAGGCGATGGACGTGCTGAGCTCGCAGGCGGCGGTGGCGGGTTATCGCGCCATGCTGATCGCCGCCGAGGCATCGCCGAAGTTCTTTCCGATGCTGACCACCGCGGCCGGCACGATCCGTCCGTCCAAGGTGCTGGTGATCGGCGCCGGTGTAGCAGGGCTGCAGGCGATCGCGACGGCGCGCCGGCTCGGTGCGCAGATCGAAGGCTATGACGTGCGCCCGGAAACCCGTGAGCAGGTGGAATCATTGGGTGCGAAGTTTCTCGAACTCGGCGTCAGTGCGGCCGGCAGCGGCGGTTATGCGCGCGAGCTGTCGGCGGAGGAACGCGCCGCGCAGCAGCAGGCGCTGGCCGAGCATCTGAAATCGATCGACGTGATCGTCACCACCGCGGCCGTGCCGGGCCGGCCGGCACCGAAGATCCTCACGGCAGCGATGGTCGATGGCATGAAGCCGGGTGCACTGATTGTCGATCTGGCCGCCGAGGGCGGCGGCAACTGCGAGCTGACCAGGCCGGGCGAGCGCGTCGAGCATGGCGGCGTGGTGATCCTGGGGCCGCTGAACCTGCCGGCTGGCGCACCGCTGCATGCGTCGGAGATGTATGCACGCAACGTATACAACTTCGTCGAGCTGCTGGTGCATGACGGCGCGCTGCAACCTGACTTCAACGACGAGTTGATCGCCAAGAGCTGCCTCAGCCACGCTGGCGAAACCCGTTTCACGGCATGAGCTGCCGAGTCCATGACCTGACACGAGTCGCCCTGCGCAAGGCGGGGCGATCGGGGGTCATGGCCGGCCGGGACCGCCGGGTGGTGGCGGAGGCGGCCGATCGCGATTATGTCGTTCGTCCCAATGCAGGCGCTGCGCGGGAGGCAGTGAGTGCCATTCGCGTATCAGTCTTTCGCGCTGCGCTGGCGGCAATTGCTGAAAGCGCTCGAACGTGGCGTGCAGTTGTTCGCGCTGCGCCGCCGGCATCTGGTTGAACTTGCGGACGTTCTCGCGTGCCTGCCGCCGCTCCTCCGGCGTCATCTGCTGCCAGCGTGCAATGCGCTGACGGACTTCCTCGCGTTTTTGTGGCGGCAGGGTGACCCAGTGCTCGGACCGCTTCAGCATGCGCGCCTGCTTGCGCGGCGGCATGCTGTTCCACTCCTGCTGCAACGGCGCCAGCACTTCACGCTGAGCCGGATCGAGACTGCTCCACGAGCGCGGTGGCGGCGCATCCTGTGCCTGCAGCGGCGTCGTGATGACACTGCCGAGCAGGGCGGCAAGCAGGAGGGTGATGATCGGGCGAAGAAATCTGGTCATGGCTCAGCGGTTCGCCGGAGTGCTGTTGTTCGCAGCCAGCCAGCCGTAGAAGTCGAGGTTCTGGTAGAGGTTCGGATCGGTCTTGTCGGCGTCCGGCGGCAAATCGTTGTCCTGGTCCGCTGCGGGATCGGTCACGCGGCTGACCTGCATCGACGTAGCTGCGTGACGTTGCTGCATCGGTTGCCACACCATCATCGCGGCCAGCGCGATCGCGGCAAAGGCGCCCGTCGGGATCAGCCAGCGTACGGTGTGGTGGGTCCGCACCTGCGTTGCTTCAAGTGCTTTCCGTCGCGCTGCCCGCAAGCGTCCGGCGGTAGCCGGATCGATGTGTTGGGCAGCCTCGTGCCAGAGCTCGCGGGCGAGCTGTTCGAAATGTTTGTCGGGTCGATTCTTATTGGACGAGGTCATCGCCAGTCCTCCAGTTGATCGCGCAAATGATGCATGGCGCGCGACAGATGCGTTTTTACACTGCCTTCCGAACAGCTCATCGCATCCGCGGTTTCTGCCACGTCCAGTCCTTCCAGCATGCGCAGCATGAAGGCCTCGCGCTGGCGTTGCGGCAGTTGTCTCACCGCGGCAGCCATGTCCGCGTACGACTGCGCGTCGTGCAGCCGGTCGAGCGGGCCGGGGCCGGGGTCGGCGGGTTCCCAGGTGGGCAGTTCGTCGCCATCGTCGTCGCGGCCGCCACCGAGCCAGCCCACCACGATCGAGCGCACCTTGCGACGGCGCTGCAGGTCGACGATGCGTCGACGCAGGATGCCCCAGAACAGGGGTGCCCACTCCGTCGCGGGTTTGTCGCGGTAATGCTTGACCAGCCGCAGCATGGCGTCCTGCACGGCGTCCATGGCGTCCTCGCGCTGGCGCAGCTGCATCTCGGCCATGCGAAACGCACGGCGCTCCACCTGGGCCAGGAACGCGTCCAGCGTGGCGGGCGTTTCGCGGGTGTCGCTCAGCAGATCCGCATCGAGCGTGCCGACTACGCTGTTCACGGCCGCCGCATCCGCATCGTCGGGTGAGGCATCCTCGGGCTCCATCGGTTCGGTTCCCGCCATCAACGCGGCAGGCTCGCGCGGGTTGACCGGCACCCGTATGATGCAAACACAACGTCCTTGCGGGCGGCTCTCATAGGGGGTGGGGTCATGATCGACGGTTTCCTGGCGCTGTATATCTTCATGCTGGCCGCGTTTACCGGCTATGAAATCATCGCGCGGGTGCCGGTGATCCTGCACACGCCGCTGATGTCCGGTTCCAATTTCGTCCACGGCATTGTGCTGGTTGGGGCGATGATTGCGCTAGGCCACGCGCAGACGCCATTCGAGATCACGATCGGCTTCATCGGCGTTCTGCTGGGTGCCGGCAATGCCGCCGGTGGCTACGTGGTGACCGAGCGGATGCTGGAGATGTTCAAGCCCAGCAAGCCGGACGCCAGCAGGGGAGCGAAGTGATGAGCTGGCTGCCGACCGCGATCAAGGCTTGTTATTTCCTCGCCGCATTGCTGTTCATCCTCGGTCTGAAGCGGATGAGTTCGCCGCGCACTGCGCGCGGCGGCATCGTGTGGGCTGGCTACGGCATGCTGCTGGCGGTGCTGGCCACGTTCTTCCTGCCGGACATGCACAACCGTCCACTGATTGTTGCCGCGGTGCTGATCGGCGTCAGTGCCGCCTGGTGGAGTGGCAAGCGCGTCGCGATGACTGCGATGCCGCAGATGGTGGCGCTGTACAACGGCATGGGCGGCGGCGCGGCGGCGGCGATCGGCGCGGTCGAGTTGATCGGCTACGTGCGCAACTGGGCGCTGCTGCATCCGGCAGGCATTCCCGATACTTCGCCGTTGCGTCCGGAAAGCTGGGCAGTCAATGCATTGCAGCCGATACCGACCGTGGCGGCGCTGACCACGACGGAGCTGGCGCTGGGCGTGCTCGGCGCGCTGATCGGAGCGGTGAGCTTCTCAGGCTCGCTGATCGCGTTCGCCAAGTTGCAGGGCTGGCTGGACAAGCGTTTCGTGTTTGCCGGTCAACGTGTGGTGAATATGTTGTTGCTGGCCGCGGCGGTGCTGATCGGCATCGCGCTGGCCAGTGGTCATGCGAGCCTCCCGCTGATCGTGGCGTTCTTCGCGCTGGCTCTGCTGTTCGGGCTGATGATGACGTTGCCGATCGGTGGCGCCGACATGCCGGTGGTGATCTCGCTGTACAACGCGTTCACCGGGCTGGCAGTGGCGTTCGAGGGTTTCGTGCTGGGCAACGAGGCGATGATCATCGCCGGGATGGTGGTCGGCGCGGCCGGCACATTGCTGACCCAGTTGATGGCCAAGGCGATGAACCGCTCGATCGGCAACGTGCTGTTCGGCAGCTTCGGCGCGTCCGGTGGCGAGGCGCAGGCGATCGAGGGTGCACAGAAGCCGGTCGACGCGGCCGACGCGGCGGTGATGATGGCTTATGCCGAGCGTGTGGTGATCGTGCCGGGTTACGGCCTGGCGGTAGCGCAGGCGCAACACAAGGTGTGGGAGTTCGCCCAGCTGCTGATCAAGCGCGGGGTGAAGGTCAAGTTCGCGATCCACCCCGTGGCCGGCCGCATGCCCGGCCACATGAACGTGCTGCTGGCCGAGGCTGGCGTGCCGTACGACCTGATCGCCGACATGGACGACATCAACCCGGAGTTTCCATCCACCGATGTGGCGCTGGTGATCGGCGCGAACGACGTGGTCAATCCGCTGGCCAAGACCGATCCTGCTTCGCCGATCTACGGCATGCCGATCCTCGACGTGAGCGCGGCGAAACACGTGATCGTGATCAAGCGCGGCAAGGGCACCGGCTTTGCCGGCATCGAGAATGCGCTGTTCTACGCCGACAACACGCGCATGCTGTACGGCGACGGTCAGGCGGCGGCGGGCGAACTGGTGACGGAGCTGAAGGCGATCGACGCCTGAGTCATTTGTCGGCTGCAATGGCGCGCGCTGGCTTGCGCGGCGCACGCCAAGCCAGCCATGCGGCCAGCAGCATGGCCAGCGCGGTGCAACCGATATCAGCTCGCGAGAGTGCCATCCGCGCCAGTTGCCACAGCATGCCGATACCAGCTGTGCGCAGTGCGTCGATCAGGCCCATGCCCATGTTGCCGGCGATCAGTACTGCGGCGATCAGCATGTTGACGTAGATCGCCGCCAGCATCGTGGCCCATGCCGCCAGCAGCGCGGCCCCGCCCCCCGGCGAACGGACGTAGCCACGGATGGTCCAGGCCAGCAGCGCACCGATCGGCAGCGCCAGCCACGGCAGCGGATGGCGCAGGTACAGCGTGACGACCATCCATACCGCGCCGGCGGCCAGCCCCAGCATGGCGGCGCTGAACAGCGCGAACACAAACAGCAATACGTTGCGCACGCTCATCGGCGACGGCACGACAGGGTGGTTGGGAACATGCGTTTGTCCGTCAAGCAAAGCGGCCATCATAACGTGACGCCGGCTGACTACGGCGCCAAGCACATGGCGGCATTCCCTTGAGTTCCATGATTCCGGCCTGATCTGGGACAAGCGGCTCCGCGCGGCGGACGGCATAATGGACAACCTGGGTTCGACGTGTGGTCGCGTCCGCAGGTACAGGTCCACAAATACAGGATTGGCGAGTGGCATGAGTGGTTTCAGTCTGAGCAGCGAACCCTTCACCCTGCTGCGCGATTGCAGCGCTGTCATGGTGCCGCAAGGCGACGTGGTAAGCCTTCCCGCCGGCCAGATCGGTTACATCACCCAGGCGTTGGGCGGCAGCTTCACCGTCTATGTGGAAGGCAATCTGTTCCGCATCGCGGGAAAGGATGCCGATGCGCTGGGCAAGGAGCCACCGGCACCGATCGAGGTGGCCGCCGACGCCACCAATGCCGATGTGGAAAAGCTGGCGTGGGATCAGTTGCGCACCGTGTTCGACCCGGAGATCCCGGTCAATGTGGTCGAGCTGGGGCTGGTCTACGATCTCAGCCTGGAGCAGACCGAGTCCGGCGAGCGCAAGGTCTACGTGAAGCTCACCCTCACCGCGCCCGGCTGCGGCATGGGCGATATCCTGGTGGACGACGCACGCACCAAGCTGGAAATGATTCCCACCGTCGCCGAGGCGGATGTGGATCTGGTGTTCGATCCGCCATGGAGCCATTCGATGATGTCCGACGCCGCCAAGCTCGAGACGGGCATGCTCTGAGCCCGCCACACGGGCACAACCAGTGCGACAGCATGACGTAATCCTCTGCGGTGCAACGACGATTGCGAGTTCTGCGAGCGCAAGAAAATGTGTTCGATTTGCCTCGTGGCAAACGATGACTTTGATGATCGATCAATCGTGTCAAAGCCCGATTCCGCGCGGGTTTTCCCGCGTGCGGCCGCCGTCGTACGCCATGCGCATTGCGCGCATGCCGATGCTTCGTGCTGTGACTGCCATCACCTGGCGTAGGAAAAAATCAGATGGCTGCGTCGAATCGCAAGTAATAACGTATTCGAATTCGTCATCGGGAGATTGACGGATGATCCTTTGGCGGCGTGCTCGCCGTCTTGCAGCTACGCGTCCACGCGCTGCCCTTGCAGGGAATGCCAGGGGGAAGGCAGCCGACCCGGACGTATTTTGGGATCGCTAGACAGCTAAAGAACTAAGGGGCCGTGTCCTGCACGGCAATTCTTGCATGGGGTCCACATGGCCGCATCGGGCCTGTTTGTCCCCGAAATCTTGTCTAGGAGTTTTGAATGCCCAACCATTTCCGTCTGAAACTGCTGGTTGCCGCGATCGGCATGGCTACCGCCTCGGCAGCGAGCGCCGCCACCACGCAGACCCTGCATGCGCAGAATCTCGGTGCGGTGCCAGCCAATGCATTGGCCGCACATTTGAATCTGGGTCAGGACATGACGCTGGCCGCGCGCAGCTCGGTAGCCATCGCCGGTGGCCACCATGTCGTACGCCAGCAGCAGATGTTCCGTGGCGTGCCGGTCTACGGCCGCAGCATTGCGGTGGTGCAGGATGCGCAGGGCAATGCGTTGCGCGCCACTGGCGAGCTGTTGCAGAACGTGCAGCTGGATTTGACTTCGGTCACGCCGAAGCTGACACCTGCCTCCGCCATTGCCGCGCTCAAGGGACACGCGCATACCATGCTGGTCGGTGGCGAGACGATGAACAACCAGCAGGCCGACCTGTTCGTGTATCCGCAGGACAATGGTCCGGCCCGGCTGGTCTATCGCACCTCCTATTTCGTCAATGGTGCGAACCCGACCCGTCCGACCGCGATCATCGATGCCAATACCGGCGCAGTCATCATGAGCTGGGACGGCCTGACCGACGCCTCGGCCACCGGCCCCGGCGGCAACACCAAGACCGGCAAATACATCTACGGCACCAACTACGCCGCGCTCGACGTGACCCAGTCGGGAAGCACCTGCACGCTGGTCAACACCAACGTCAAGACCTACAACCTCAACCACGCCACCAGCGGTGGCTCGGTGGTCAGCTTCACCTGCCCGAACAGCGACACGGACGCGATCAACGGCGCCTATTCGCCGGTCAATGACACGCACCACTTCGGCGGCGTCGTGCACGACATGTACGTGGCCTATACCGGCGCGGCGCCGCTGAGCATGCAGCTGCGCATGAACGTGCACTACAAGAGCAATTACGAGAATGCGTTCTGGGACGGCACCGCGATGAACTTCGGCGACGGCGCCAGCACGTTCTATCCGCTGGTGTCGCTGGATGTGACCAGCCACGAGATCAGCCACGGCTACACCGAGCAGAACTCCAACCTCGCCTATACCGGCCAGTCCGGCGGCATGAACGAGGCCTACTCGGACATCGCCGGCGAAGCGGCCGAATTCTACGACCGCGGTGCAGCCGACTTCCTGGTCGGTCGCGATATCGTCAAGACCAGCGCCGGCATCGGCGACGCGCTGCGCTACATGTGCAACCCGACGCAGGATGGCGGCTCGATCGACAACGCGGCCAATTACACCTCCAGCCTCGACGTGCATTACTCCAGCGGCGTCTACAACAAGTCGTTCTGCCTGCTCGCCAAGACCGCCGGTTGGGACGTCAAGAAAGCGTTCCAGGTGTACGCGCTGGCTAACAAGTCGTACTGGACGGCGACCTCGACCTTCAACTCCGGCGCCTGCGGAGTCGAATCGGCCGCGACCGATCTGGGTTACAACGCGAATGACGTGATCGCGGCATTCACCGGCGTCGGCGTGACCTGTCCGGGCACGGGCGGTGGCGGCGGTGGCACCACCACCGAGCTGCAGAACAACGTCGGCGTCACCGGCGTGGCAGCGGCCACGGGTGCCGACAACGATTACTTCATCACGGTCCCGGCCGGCGCCACCAACCTGGTGATGTCGATCTCCGGCGGCACCGGCGATGCCGACCTGTACACCAAGTTCGGTGCGGCACCGACCACCAGCAGCTATGACTGCCGTCCATACAAGAGCGGCAATGCCGAGAGCTGCACCGTGGCCGCGCCCAGCGCCGGCAAGTACTACATCAAGGCGCACGCCTATGCCGCGTACTCCGGTGTCACGGTCAAGGCTTCCTACACCGCAGGCGGCGGTGGCGGCAGCGGCCTGCAGAATGGCGTGCCGGTGACCGGCCAGGCCGGTGCCGCGGGCCAGGAGCTGAACTACACCGTCGTCATTCCGGCCGGCCGCACCACGCTGACTATAGCCAGCTCGGGCGGCACCGGTGACGTGGACCTCTACGTCAAGAAGGGTTCGGCACCGACCACCACCAGCTACGACTGCCGTCCGTACCTGAGTGGCAACACGGAAACCTGCACGTTCAACGCGCCGGCGGCCGCCACGTACTACATCAAGCTGCGTGGTTACACGGCGTTCTCCGGCGTGTCACTGAAGGCAACCTGGTAAACCCAGCGGTGGATCAGGGATGATCCGTTTTTTCAGATACAGCCAGTGGTAATGCAGAAGGCCCGGTTGCTGTGACCGGGCCTTCTTCTTTTGACAGAACCGGCAGAGCTGCGTGACTAGCCAGCCGCTTCCTCGAAACGATTGGCGTCGCGGTTCTTGCGCACCTTCGCCGGATCCCACACCCGCCCGTTCATGGTGATGTAGACCCCATCGGGCAGGGTCTGCACGGCGGCCACCGCGCAACCGATGTTGAACACCGCATCGGAACCCTGGAAACGTGCCGGGTTCAGCGCGCCGGTCAGCACGATCACCTTGCCCTTGATGGTCGCCAGTTCCTTTGCCGTCTCCACCATGGTGTCGGTGCCGTGGGTGACCAGCACGTGGCGATGCGGCTGGGCCTCGATCGTCGAGCGCACCAGTGCGCGGTCCTCGGCGCCCATGTGCAGGCTGTCCTTGCGCAGGATCGGAATCACGTCGAACTGGAACGCCACGCCGAGCTGGCCGAGGATCCCGCCAATCTGCGGCGCACCGATCTTGTAGTCCGACTTGTCGTCGAAATAGATCTTGTCGATGGTGCCGCCGGTGGTGACGATGGTCAGATGCTGCATGCGGATGGCCGTAGAGGGGGGGGGCGGGACATTTTAGCCCGTGCGGGCGTGGATCGGTGGTTGAGTGGATGGCAGCTTCGTAGGGCGGGCAGCGTCCGCCCTACGAAGGGTGTCAGCCCAGCAACAACGCAGTGTTGCCGGCATCCGGCGACACCAGCCGATCGAGGCCATGGCCGACGAAGCGCTGCAGCACTGCGGCCGGACGTGGATCGCGTTGCCGGTTCGACGAGGTGGCTTGCCGTGCCAGCAATGCTGCCGCTGCACAACGCGCCAGGGTGATGGCGAGCCCGCGCGCACCGGCTTCCAGCGTATCGCGCGTGGTCGCGTGCTGATCGAGCCAGCGTGCGGCAGCATCCAGCGTCTGCCGGATCGCACTGGCCGCATGCATATTGTCATTGCCGTCCAGCCACGCGGCGCTGGCCGTACGCAACGCGGCGAACGTGTCGCCGGCCAGCGCGCGCAGACTGTCCAGCGACAGCACATTGGTGGTTCCTTCCCAGATCGCATATACCTGCGCATCGCGCAGCAGTTGCGGCAGGCCGGTGTCCTCGATGTAGCCGGCACCGCCGAAACACTCCATCGCTTCCGAGCAGATATTCACCGCCAGCTTGCCGGTCCACAGCTTGGCCAGGGGGGTGAGCAGGCGCAGCAGTGCGGCTTCATGCGGTGCGGCGGCGCCATGTTCAACGCGGCCAAGCAGATGCGCGACTTCGAATGCGAGCGCGAACGCACCCTCGAACTCGGCCTGCATGTCGGCCAGCGTCTGCGCGTGCAGTGGTTGCTCGATCAAGGGACGGCCAAACGCCTGCCGCCGCGTCGCGTAATCGTGCGCCAGACTGATCGCGCGCGCCATGCTGGCGATCGCGCAGATCGCGTTCCAGGTGCGGGTGACGTTGAGCATCGGCGCCACCTGGCGCACACCGTGGGCGAGTTCGCCCAGCGGCCACGCGGGCAGGCCGTCGAGATGAATTTCCGCGGTGGGCAGTTCATGCGTGCCGAGCTTGTCCTTCAGGCGGTCGATCACCAGCGACGGCTTGCGCCGTTCGCCATCCATCGTCTCGACATAGAACAACGCCAGCGCGGCGGTGCCGTTGCCCGCGCCTTCCGGTCGCGCCAGCGCCAGCGCGGCCTCGCCGACCACCGCCGAGCTGAACCATTTGCGCCCATGCAGTCGCCACTGGCCGCTGGCGTCCCTGCGGGCAACGGTTTCGGTGCTGCCCACATCGGAGCCGCCGCTGTTCTCGGTCATCCACTGGCCGCTGAGCCAGAAGGTCGAAGCGTCGCGGCTGAGGAAATGCGGCAGCGCGCGTTCGATCAGCTCACGATTGCCGGATGCCTTGATCGCGGTAGCGGCGCCGTCGGTCATCGCCAGCGGGCAGGTATAGAACTCGCTGGCCAGGTGATACAGATAGACGCGGGAAAACTCTTCCAGTCGCGCATGCTCGCTGTCGCCGTGCCCGGCAGCGAGCACGGCATGCTGCGTCGTCATCACCGCGCCTTCCTGCCACGCCGTGGTCAGTTCGATGCGGTCGACGCGTTGCCCCCACGCATCCCACTGTGTCAGTACCGGCTTGCGCCGCGTCGTCGTGCATGCGCGCCGCCATGCCATCTGCGCGTAATCACCCAGCGCGTCTAGGTCGGTGTCGATCGCCGCCCGTCGATCGTCGGGCAGCGCCCGATCGAGCAAGGCCAGCAGCGAGCGGTCGCTGCGATAGGGGTGCGGCAGTTGCGGTGGATCCTGCAGGAAGGCCATGGCGATCTCCATCCGGATTCTAGGCGTCGAGTATAGGCAGGCGCGCATTCGGCTCGCCGCACTGGCATCATCGAAGGCCACTCGATGGATGCGGGGCGAACGATGCGATTCTCCGAAGCGATGCAGACGGTGACACGCCAGGGCGATCACTGGCAGGCCACGGTCGGCGAGGACTGGTTGCAGGGGCGCAGCGCGTTCGGCGGACTGCAGGCCGCGCTCGCCCTGCGTGCGATGCGCGAGCTGGTGTCGCTGGATATGCCGCTGCGCACCCTGCAGGTGACTTTCATCGCGCCGGTACCGGCCGGTGACGTGGCCATCCGCGCGCACCGCCTGCGCGAAGGGCGCAGCGTGATTCAGGTCGAGGCCAGTCTATGCGATGGCGAGCAGACGCTATGCCGGCTTTTGGGTGTGTTCGGCAGCGCACGTCCCTCGGTGCTGGATGTCCAGCCCGAGCAATCACCCGTAGCGGCCGCGACAGCGAAGGAGCTGCGCTACATCGAAGGCCGGATGCCCGCCTTCACCCAGCATTTCCGCGCGCGCTGGCTGTGCGGAGATATGCCATTCAGCGGCGGCAGCCAGCGCGACAGCGTGCTGCAGCTTTCCTTGCGCGACGACGGGCCGCCCGACGAAACCCACGTACTCGCCTTCGCCGACTTCATTCCGCCGATCGCACTCTCGATGTTCGCCACGCTGACGCCCGGCAGCTCGCTCACCTGGATGATCGAACTGCTGCGCGACCGCTACGACGACCTCGGCCTGGACGACTGGCGCGTCGACGCCGAACTGATCGCCGCGCGCGACGGCTACACCAACCAGAGCGTGATGCTGTGGGGCCCGCATGGCGAACCGGTGGCACTGAGCCGGCAGAGCATGGTGGTGTTCGGGTGAGGGTGGCGAAATGAAATACGCCGCGTTCTTCCGCAACGTCAACCTGGGGCACCTCAACTGCCCGACGAAAGCGCAGCTTGAGGCGGCGTTCGTGATTGCAGGTGCTGAATCCGCCGCGTCGTTCCTCACCAATGGCACCGTCGTGTTCGCTGTCGCATTCGGCATCGAGCCGCACGATGTACTCGCTGCGGCGCATCGCACGCTGCAGGTCGAATGCGGGCTCAGGGAGCCGGCGTATATCCGCGCCGTCGACTATCTGGTGGGGCTCGTAGCCCTCGATCCTTTTGCTTTCGTCGAACGAAGCAGCGTCCATGAGTGCTGCGTGTCGTTCATGTCGCACGGCGTCGCGTTGCCTGCGCTGCCACTGGAATCCAGTCGAGGGGACGTCGAGGTATTTCGCAGCACCGGCACCGAGGCATTGAGCCTCAGCCGCAAAGTCGGCACCACGCCCGGGAGCCCGAACGCCTTTCTTGAAAAGCTGCTTGGATCGCCGGTGACTACGCGCGCATGGAACACGGTCGTTCGTTTGGTACAGCGGCATGCCTGACCGAACTTTCAGATGGACACGCCGCTTCAGTCCGACGACGGCGTTTCATCCGCATTCGAACGCCGCCTTACTCCCGCACCCAGCGTGCCGATCAACAGCAAGGTCAGCACGATCTCGGCCAGTGCCAGCCAGCGTTCGCTGGAGGAGCTCCAGCCTTCGGCGATGCCGTGGCAGAAGTAGAACAGGCTGAGGATGCCGACCCACAGCAGGGCACGGCGTGGGTCGCGGATAGCCAGCAAGGGCAGCAGCAGCGGGATCACGGTGATCGCCAGTACCAGCCATACCGGCATCTGCTGCGGCGGAAACAGCCACGCGTGCCAGACCAGCTGCAGCACGACCAGTGCGGCCCAGGCGAGCAGGCCCAGCCGTTGTTCCGTCGGCAGCGCGCCGCGGGTGCTCATGCGCCGGCCGCCAGTTTGCGTGCGGTGTCGGCCAGCCGGCGGCCCAGCGCGCGGGCCAGTTCGCGTTCGTGTTCGCTGATCGGGTTGTCGCCCTTGGCCCCGGCGACGTGGCTGGCGCCATACGGCGTGCCGCCGCTCTGCGTGGCGGTCAGTGCCGGCTCGGTGTACGGCACGCCGAGCAGCAGCATGCCGTGATGCAGCAGCGGCAGCGCCATCGAGAGCAGGGTGGATTCCTGGCCGCCGTGCATGGTGCTGGTGGAGGTGAACAGCGCCGCCGGCTTGCCGACCAGCGCGCCGCTGGCCCATTCGGCGCCGGTGGTGTCGAGGAAATATTTCAGCGGCGCGGCCATGTTGCCGAAGCGGGTGGGGCTGCCCATCGCCAGTCCGATGCAATCGAGCAGATCCTGCTTCTGCACGTACGGTGCACCGTCCTCGGGCTCGGGCGGCTGTGCCACTTCGGTCACCGGCGCCACCGGCGGCACCTGGCGCAGGCGCGCGCGCATGCCGGGAACCTCCTCGATGCCGCGCGCGATCAGGCGTGCCATCTGGGCGGTGTGGCCGCTGCGGCTGTAGTACAGGACCAGGATTTCGTGGCTCATGCGCTGGAGCTCATAAGGATGGGACTCATGTGTTTGGGACATTCATCGGTGGTGCGCTAGTGTAGCGACCGATACCCACGATGGTTGGCCGCGGCACTGTGCCGCCACGCAAGGATACCGATGGCCCGGCGTTTCAATCGCGATCGTACGGCGAGTTTCAGCCGCTTCATCTGGCAACGCTTTGTCGATGACAAGTGTTTCGAGACGGCGGGTGCGCTGTCGTACACCACACTGGTGTCGCTGGTGCCGCTGACGGTGGCGGTATTCGCGATGTTCTCGGTGTTTCCGGTGTTCCAGCCGGCGCGCGACACGCTGGTCAACTTCGTGTTCAACAACTTCGTGCCGTCGGCGGGCGAGGCGGTGCAGAACACCATGCTGGGCTTCGCCGCCAATGCCAGCAAGCTCACCGGCATCAGCATTCTGGTCATGCTGTTCAGTGCCGTGTCGATGATGATCAGCATCGAGGATCGCTTGAACCGGATCTGGCGCGTGCACCAGCCGCGCAGCTGGGGCTCGCGCCTGCTGCTGTACTGGGCGGCGTTGACGCTGGGGCCGATCCTGATCGTCGGCGGTATCGCGGTGACGTCCTATGTGACCGCGATGCCGTTGTTGCACACGGCAGCCGATCAGCTCGGCGGCATCAGCCGCAGTCTGTTGAGCACGCTGCCGTTCCTGGTGACGTTTTTCACGCTGTGGCTGATGTATTCGGTGATCCCGAACTGCAAGGTGTCGCGCCGCGACGCGGCGATTGGCGCGCTGCTCGGCGCGGTGCTGTTCGAGATCGCTCGCTGGGGCTTCACCGTGTTCGTGAAGCACGCACAGACCTATCAGCAGATCTATGGCGTGCTGGCGGCAATCCCGATCTTCCTGCTGTGGATCTACCTGTCGTGGGTGATCGTGATCCTGGCCGCGTCGATCGCCGCTTCGGCGTCGGCGTTCGAATATCACCCGCCGATGGAGACGCTGCCCAAAGGTGCCGAGTTCCTTGGCCTGCTGGTGGTGTTGAGACATTTCGTGGAAGCCCAGCGGGCTGGTGGCTGCGTGGATCCAGCCGACGTGCGCACGAGGGAACCGTACCTGCGCAGCACGCTGATCGCCGCCTATTTCGAAGACCTGCGCGAGGCCGACCTGATCCAGCGCGGCGAGGCCGGTGGCTGGCTGCTTTGCCGCAGCCTCGATTGCACCGATCTGCTGCGCATATACCGGCATATCGACTATCCCCTGCCGTTGCAGCCGGTGCAGGAGGCCAAGGCACTGGGCATCGAACTGCCGCCGGAACTGCTGGCCATGCTGGCCGAGCTGGCCAAAGTGCTGGAAGCGAAGCTGGGCGTACGGCTCGACCAGATCTATCCCGTGAGCACCGGCCCCGTTGCAGATACCGAGGAATTACCCGCATGACCTTGTTTTCATCCATCTCCGGCCCGATGGCCGCATTGGCCGCGGCATTGGCGTTCGCGGCACCTGCGCAGGCCGCCATGCCCGCGCAACCGACGCTGCATGTCACTACGCTGGACGGCAAGACGTTCGACCTCGCCGCGCAGCGCGGCAAGTGGGTGATCGTCAATTACTGGGCGACCTGGTGCGTGCCGTGTATCAAGGAGATGCCGGACATCTCGCACTTCGTCGCCACGCACAAGAATGTGGCGGCGATCGGGCTGGCCTACGACGACAGCGAACTGGCCGACATCAAGGCTTTCGTCGCCAAGCATCCGGTGGTGTATCCAATCGCCCAGGTCACGCTGGACAAGCCGCTGAAGGATTTCGACGAGCCGCGCGGCTTGCCGACCACCTATCTGATCGGTCCGGACGGCAAGGTGGCCAAACATATCGTGGGCCCGATTACCGAGGCATCCTTGGCCGCGTTGATCGGCCAGCCGTGACGCGCACGCTTTGATGAGCAGGCCGTGATGCCGAGCGCGAGATTCATCGTCAGCGGCAGGGTGCAGGGCGTGTTCTACCGCGCCAGCACCCGCGAGCAGGCGTTGCGCCTCGGTCTTGTGGGGCATGCGAAGAACCGGTTCGATGGAAGCGTCGAAGTGCTGGCCAGCGGCGAAGCGGGTGCACTCGATGCGCTGGAGCGCTGGCTGCAGCAGGGGCCGCCGGCGGCACGCGTCGAGACAGTCAACCGCGAGGATTTGCCCGAGCATGATCTGCCCGGACAAGACCTGCGCGGATTTCATACCGGCTGAGGGTCAGAACGTGTCCGGCACCAGCACCGCCTTGTCGGTGACGTGCTCGGTCTTCGGCTTGCCCTTGAGCCTGGGCAGCTTCACGTCGGCGATCGGTTTGTCATCGAACGGCACCTGCTGCAGCAGATGCCGGATCAGGTTGATACGGCCACGTTTCTGGTCGTTGAAATCAACCACGAACCATGGCGCGTTGACAGTGTGCGTGCGCTCGATCATCACGTTGCGCAGCTTGCCCATCTCGGCGTATTTCTGCCGCGCGACCAGGTCGACGGGTGAGAGTTTCCAGCGTTTCAGCGGGTCGTCGGCGCGCTCGGCGAAGCGTTCTTCCTGTTCGGCCTGATCCACCGCCAGCCAGTACTTGAGCAGGATGATGCCGTCGTCGGTGAGCAGTTTCTCGAACGTGGGCACCGCCTCTAGGAATGCTTCATATTCCTGCTGGCTGCAGAAACCCATCGCCGGCTCCACCACGGCGCGGTTGTACCAGCTGCGGTCGAACAGCACGAACTCGCCGGCACAGGGCAGGTGGGCGACGTAGCGCTGGAAATACCATTGCGAGGCCTCCCGCTCGTCCGGTTTGGGCAACGCGGCGATGCGATAGTCGCGGGTATCCAGGCTCTCGGTGATGGCCTTGATGGTGCCGCCCTTGCCGGCGGCATCGCGGCCTTCGAAGATCACCAGCAGTCGCCTGCCGCTGCTGCACAGGCCGCGTTGCAGCCGGATCAATTCGAGCTGCAGTTCCTTCATCGCCTTGCGATATTGCTTGCTCATGAGGGCCTCCAGGAACGGGATGTGGATGTCCCGCAGGGTACCCCGGCGCGCCGTGATGGCGTTGTCAGATGTTGCCGAGCGCCTGCAACTGGTCGGCCTGGTGTTCGCGGGTCAGCATGCCGATCAGTTCGCCGAGGTCGCCCTGCATGATCTCGGCGAGGTTGTACAGGTTCAGGCCGATCCGGTGGTCGGTGACCAGGTTGTCCTTGTAGCGGTAGGTGCGGATGCGCTGGCTGCGGTCGCCGGTACCGACCTGCAGCCGGCGCGACTCGGCCTGCTCGGCGGTCTGCTTGCTGCGTTCGGTGTCGAGCAGGCGCGCCTTCAGCAGGCTCATCGCGCGTGCGCGGTTCTTGTGCTGGCTGCGTTCCTCCTGGCACTCCACCACGGTGCCGGTCGGCAGGTGGGTGATGCGGATCGCCGAATCGGTCTTGTTGACGTGCTGGCCGCCAGCACCGGAGGCGCGAAAGGTGTCGGTCTTGAGATCGGTCGGGTTGATCGTGATGTCGTCGATCTCGTCCAGTTCCGGCAGCACGGCCACGGTGGCGGTGGAGGTATGGACGCGCCCCTGCGACTCGGTGACCGGCACACGCTTCACGCAGTGGGTGCCCGATTCGAATTTCAATTGCGAGTAGGCGCCGCCACCTTCGACGCGGGCCACGATTTCCTTGTAGCCGCCATGTTCGCCCGCGTGCTCGCTGAGGATCTCGACGTGCCAGCGGCGACTTTCGGCATAGCGCAGGTACATGCGGAACAGGTCGCCGGCGAAGATCGCGGCCTCGTCGCCGCCGCTGCCGGCGCGCACTTCGAGATACAGGTTGGCCTCGTCGCGCGGATCCTTCGGCAGCAGCAGCAACTGCAGTTCGCCGTCGAGATCGAGCAGGCGCTGCTCCAGCCGGCGTACATCGTCGATCGCCATCTCGCGCAGCTCGGGGTCGTCCAGCATGGCGCGGGTTTCGGCCAGCTCACGCTCGGCCTGGTCGTGCTCGCGCAGCGAGGTGGCGACCGGTTCAAGCTGGGCGTATTCCTGCGAGAGCTCGCGGAAGCGGGTGTTGTCGGCGTGCACGTCGGGCTGCGACAGCAGCAGGCCGATTTCTTCATGGCGCTCGGCCAGTGCTTCGAGCTTGCGGCGGATCGATGGGGTCATAGAAAGCAGGGCGGGTAGTGGATGGCGAGGGGCGACGGCGAAGCGCCGCTGTTCCGGTGAGCGGCAGCCAGCCGCCCTCGCTATTCGTCGATCGAGCCTTGCTCGTCATCCCGTCCGTACAGGCGGCCTGCTGCGTGCAGCAGATCCAGATCGCCGTTCAACGCCGCCTCGCGCAGACGCGCGCTGGGGTGGTGCAACAGTTTGTTGGTCAGCGTGTTGGCCAGAAACGCCAGCGCGTCATCGGCCGACTTGCCGTTGGCCAGCATCGCGCGGGCCTTGCCCAGCACTTCGTCGCGGTAGGTTTCGGCGTGCTGGCGCATGTCCACGGCGGGATTCTTCAGGGTCAGCGCGCGCCGCCAGGCCATGTACCGGTCCACCTGCAGGTCGATGATCGCCTCGGCGTCGTGCGCGGCGGCGGCGCGCGAGCGGCGGTTGTCGTCGATCACCTGATGCAGGTCGTCGATCCCGTACAGATAGACATCCGGCAGCTCGCCCACGCTGGCTTCGATGTCGCGCGGCACCGCGATGTCGACCATGAACATCGGCTTGCGCCGGCGCGTCGCCATCGCCTGCTCGACCATCGCGCGGGTCACGATCGGCTGCCGCGCGGCGGTGGAGGAGATCACGATGTCGACTTCGGCCAGATGCTGCGGCAGGTCCGCCAGTGCGATTGCGTAACCGCCATAGCGGCCGGCCAGTTCCTGCGCGGATTCCAGCGTGCGGTTGGCGACGATGATCCGGCGCGCCTGTTTTTCGGCCAGATGCCGCGCGGCCAGCTCGATGGTGTCGCCGGCACCGATCAGCAATACGCAGGCCTGCTTGAGGTCAGCGAACACCTGCTCGGCCAGGCGCACCGCAGTGAACGCGACCGAGACCGTATGCGCCCCGATGCGGGTATCCGTGCGCACCCGCTTGGCCACCGCGAAGGTGTGCTGCAGCAGGCGATCCATCGGCGCCTTCAGTGCCTGCGCGTCGCGGGCCTGCTGGTAGGCATCCTTCACCTGGCCGAGGATCTGCGGCTCGCCCAGCACCATCGAGTCGAGCCCGGTGGCGACACGGAACATGTGGCGCACGGCGTCGTCTTCATCGTGCCGATACAGGAACTCATCCAGCTTGCCGGGAGTCAGACGATGATGACGACTCAACCATGCCAGCGGGATGTCCTCGGCACCGGCCGCCACGCCGACATACAGCTCGGTACGGTTGCATGTGGACAGGATCATCGCCTCCTCCACGCCGGGTTCGCGGGTCAGCTCGAGCAAGGCCTCGCCCGCGGCGTCCGCGTCGAACGCCACCTGCTCGCGCAGGCTGACCGGCGCGGTGAGGTGATTGAGCCCGAGGGCGATCAACGGCATGGTGAGGAGAGCATCTCGGCGGCAGGGATCCGGCGGCGTAGGCTAAGCTTGGCGCAACGTCGCCATGCGATGAGCAGTACGACCAGAACAGGCATGTGGATGGAGAGTAGTGTGCGGAGCGGGGCGAGCAAGTTCAAGCAACTGCGGCATTTTACGGCACTCGCGCTGCTGGCGCTGGGTCTGGCCGCCTGTGCCGGTACGCCGTTGCGACCGGTACAGAAAGCGGCTGGCACCGCGCAACCGCTGGCACAACTGGTGGTGGCCACGCCGGACGCCAATCACGACGTGATGGCGCAATTGCTGGCTGGCGAGATGGCGCTGAGCCATACCGACCTGAAAACGGCCTCGGGCCATTACGACAAGGCGATGGCACTCAGCAACGATCCCGAGGTGGCTGAACGGGCTGCCGGCCTGGCGATTGCGGTGCAAGACAATGCGGCGGCCCAGCGCGCGCTGGACCGCTGGCAGGCACTGGGCGCGAGGCCGGCAGGGATGGCGCAGGCGCGAGCCGAGCTGGCGCTGAATCATGGTGATGCCGATGAAGCGCGGCGCCAGCTGGAGTTGTTGACCGGCAGCGGCGACAAGGATGCCTGGCGACAGTTCGGCCGCGTGCTGGTGGGCGCCCGCGATCAGGCCCAGGCGGCGCGTTTGCTGGAAGCTCTGGCGACACCGCAGCGACTGCCGTCCGATCCTCAGGCATGGCTGGCGATGAGCGAACTGGGCGACAAGTTCGGCCGGCACGCGTACGCCATGCAGATTGCCGATGCGGCGGTACAGCGCTTCAAGAGCGCCGAAACCTACGCCTGGGCGGCGCAGATGAAGTTCAAGGACGGTGATCGCGCCGGTGCCCGCGTGCTGCTGCAGAAGGCGCTGGCCAAGGCGCCGAAGAATACCCAGCTGCGACTGGCCTACGCCGGCATGCTCAGCCAGGCCGGTGATTACGCCGGCGCGTCCAGGTTGCTCGAACAGGGTCCGCAGAATGCCGATATCTACGCGATGCGCGCGGGACTGGCTGCCCACGACAAGAACGACAAGGCGCTGGCGGCGTTGTATCAGGAGCTGCAGAAGGCGGCGCCAGCTGTGCGTGCCAGCAGCACCTACCTGCTCGGCCAGCTGGCCGAGATGCAGCATCGCGACGCCGAGGCATTGGCCTGGTACGAACAGGTGGGCGATGACGATGCGCACGCCTTCGACGCCGATCTGCACAGTGCGATGCTGCTGCATTCGCAAGGCAAGCTGGCCGATGCGCATCAAATGCTGGAACAGATGCAGATGAGCTATCTCGATCAGCCGGTACAGTTGCGGCAGGCGTGGCAGCTCGATGCCGAGTTGTATCTGCGCGAACAGAAATATGCCAAGGCCGAGGCTGCCTTCAGCCACGCACTGCAGGTAATGCCGGACGATCCGGGGCTGCTGTACAACCGCGGCCTGACCTATGCCGAAGCGGGCCAGATCGATCAGGCGGTGCAGGATTTCCAGCATCTGCTGAAGCTCAAGCCGGGCGATGTCGACGCCAGCAATGCGCTCGGTTACACCCTGGCGGATGCGAATCGCGATTTGCCCGAAGCCGAGCGATTGATAAGTGTCGCCCGTGCAGCCAAACCGGATGATCCGGCGATTGCCGATTCGTGGGGCTGGTTGCAATACCGCATGGGCAACCTGGATCAGGCGGCGCAGACCCTGCGTGGCGCGTGGCTGGCGCGCAAGGACGCCGATGTCGGCGTGCATCTGGGCGAAGTGCTGTGGAAGCAGGGCCATACGCAGGATGCGCAGCGTATCTTCGATGAAGTGCGCAAGCTCGATCCGCACAGCGCCAGCCTGCAGCAAACCCTGAAGCGGTTGCATCCATGACGCGAAACCTCCGTTTTCTCGCAGTCGCGTTGCCGCTGCTGCTGGCCGCCTGCGTGCCCGCGGTGCGCATGAAGGGCGATGCTGGCCTGCTCAACGCCCAGGTTCAGCGCGAGCAGGCGCTGGCGCATGCCGATCACTGGGTGTTGCAGGGGCGTCTCGGTGTCTCCGATGGCAGGGACGGTGGCAGTGGCAGTTTCAGCTGGACGCAGAATGGCGACCAGTACGAGTTCGTGCTGCGTGCGCCGATCACCGGCAAGAGTTTTCGTCTAAGTGGCGGTGCGGATGGCGCGTTGCTGGAAGGTCTTGAGCCGGGTCCGTTGCGCGGGCCGGATGCCGAGACGCTGATGCGCAAGGCGCTGGGCTGGGAAGTGCCGCTGCGCGACCTGCGCGCCTGGGTGCTCGGCCTGCGTGCCGACAGTGGTCCTGCCGAACTGAGCTTCGGCATGGACCGGTTGCCGTCGCTGCTGCAGCAGGATGGCTGGGCGGTCGACTATCGTGAATGGGACGCCAGCCGCCAGCCGCCGCTGCCGAAGAAGGTGTACGCCGAGAAATTGCCGTACAAGGTGAAACTGTCGATCGAGTCGTGGCAGTTCCAGTAAGCCCCCGTCGTCATCCCGGTTGGGTTAGGCTTTGCACCCCCTGACGGCGACGTGGCCGTTGTGCGAATGGCGGAACCACGATGGCATTCCTGATCGAACGTGCCGAGCCGAGCCAGGTCGATGCCTTGTGCGCGATCGAGCGCCAGGCCGTGCAGCTGTTCCGCGGTCATCCGGCGTGGCCGAGTTATTCGGCGATGTCGATTCCGCCGGAATTGCTGCTGCAGGCGATCAGTCGCGGCCTGGTCTGGGTGGCGTTGAACGAGGCTGCGGCACCGATCGGTTTTGTGTGGCTGGATACGGACGCGGGCGGCGCCATCATCGGCATTGCCGAAATCGATGTATTGCCGGAATACGGCCAGCGCGGCATCGGCGCGGCCCTGCTGGAGCGCGCCTGCGCGTGGGCGCGCGCCGCCGGCTACCGGCGCATCGACCTGGGTACGCTGGCCGACGTGCGCTGGAATGCGCCGTTCTATGCCAAGCATGGCTTTGCCGTGGTCGACAAGGATGATCCGGCGTTTGCGTATGCGCGCCAGCGCGACCGCGAGAACGGCTTTCCCGATCACCTGCGCGTGTTCATGAGCCGGCCGCTGTCGGCGCCGGGCCGCGACGAATGGACGGTGTGGCCGGCGCCGGCCAAGTTGAACCTGTTCCTGCGCATCACCGGACGGCGGCCCGATGGTTACCACGAGCTGCAGACCGTGTTCCGCCTGCTCGACTGGGGCGACGAGATACGCCTGCGCCTGCGCGATGACGGCGAGATCAGGCGGCTGTGCGAGATTCCGGGTGTGCCCGCGCATAGGGATCTGGTGGTGCGCGCGGCGCAGTTGTTGCAACGGCACGCCGGTGTCGCGGCCGGCGGGGATATCGAGCACGCCGGCGTTTCGCTCGGCGTGGATATCGAGGTCGACAAGCGCATTCCGATGGGCGGTGGCCTGGGCGGTGGCAGTTCCGACGCAGCGAGCGTGCTGGTAGCGCTGAACCGGCTGTGGCAACTGGATCTGGCCGAGGACGTGCTGGCCGAACTGGGCCGCCAGCTTGGCGCCGACGTGCCGGTGTTCGTGCGCGGCCGCTCGGCCTGGGCCGAAGGCATCGGCGAGCTGCTCACCCCGCTGAGTCTGCCGTCGCGGCCCTATGTGGTGCTCGACCCGCACGAATCGGTGCCGACTGCGGCGCTTTTTCAAGCGTCTGAATTGACACGAAATGCCCCGCGGGCGACAATTTCATCCTTTGTTTCCGGTGAAACGACGGAAAACGCCTTTGCGCTGGTCGTACGTTCGCGGCACCCGCGAGTCGCTGCAGCACTGGACTGGCTCGGCGGTTTCGGTCAGGCGCGGCTGTCCGGCAGCGGTGGCTGCGTGTTTCTGGAGGCGAAATCATTCGATCGGGCGACGGCGATTGCCGCGCGATGTCCGGCGGCATTCACGGCGCAGGTGGCCATGGGTGTCGACGTGTCACCGCTGCAGGATGCACTGGCGCGCCATCACGGCGCGGAACGGGCGACACGGACAACAGGCGGCCGCTGACGGTCAGCAAGAACAGCGACAGATACAAGCGAACACAAATACTACTGGGGCGTCGCCAAGCTGGTTAAGGCACGGGATTTTGATTCCCGCATACGCAGGTTCGAATCCTGCCGCCCCAGCCATTTCATGATGGCTTTTGTTTCGAGGTAACACCGTGGACACGTCCACCCCGATGATGCTGTTTACCGGTAACGCGCACCGTGCTCTGGCCGAGGATGTCGCCCATCGTCTGGGCGTGCCGCTGGGCAAGGCACTGGTCGGCACGTTCAGCGACGGCGAAGTGCAGATCGAGATCGAGGAAAACGTCCGCAAGCAGGAAGTGTTCGTGCTGCAGCCGACCGGCGCGCCGAGCGCGGTCAACCTGTTCGAGCTGCTTGCGCTGACCGATGCGCTCAAGCGTGCTTCGGCGGCCAGTGTCACCGCGGTGATCCCGTATTTCGGTTATGCAAGACAGGATCGCCGGCCGCGTTCGGCGCGGGTGCCGATTACCGCCAAGCTGGCTGCCCGGATGATTGGCGCCGCTGGCGTCGATCGGGTGCTGACGGTGGATCTGCATGCCGACCAGATCCAGGGTTTCTTCGATATCCCGGTCGACAACGTGTATGCCTCGCCGGTGCTGCTGGCCGATATCTGGCGCAGCCACAGCATGGACGACCTGATCGTGGTCAGTCCGGACGTGGGCGGCGTGGTGCGTGCCCGAGCCATCGCCAAGCGGCTGGACGACGCCGATCTGGCGATCATCGACAAGCGCCGGCCGCGTGCGAACGTGTCCACCGTGATGAACATCATCGGTGACGTGGAAGGCAAGACCTGCGTGATGGTTGATGACATCGTCGACACCGCCGGCACGCTGTGTGCGGCGGCTGCAGCTCTCAAGGAGCGCGGCGCCCGCAAGGTGGTCGCCTACTGTGTGCATCCAGTGCTGTCGGGTGCGGCAATCAGCAATATCGAAGGCTCCCAGCTCGACCAGCTGGTGGTCACCAACACCTTGCCGCTGCGCCCGGAAGTGCAGGCCTGCGCCAAGATCCGCCAGCTCTCGGTCGCCGAGCTGCTGGCTGAAACCATTCGCCGCATCGCCTTTGGCGAGTCGGTGAGTTCGTTGTACGTCGACTGAGGGACTTGTCCCTTTACTCGGTTCCTCTGGTCGCGGGGGAACCATTCAAGCCGCCGCGAGGCGGCAAACACAAACCTAGGTAGTACTGAAATGATCAAGACTCATGAAATCAAGGCGCAGAGCCGCAAGGACGAGGGGAAAGGTGCGAGCCGCCGCCTGCGTCATGCGAGCTTCGTGCCTGCCGTTGTCTACGGTGCCGGCCAGGCTCCCGAGAGCATCCAGATCGAACACAACACCATCCTGCTCGCCGCGAAGAACGAGTGGTTCTTCTCCTCGGTGCTCGACCTCAACGTCGACGGCAAGGTGCAGAAGGTGCTGGTGCGCGACTGGCAGAAGCATCCGTACAAGCAGCTGATGATGCACATGGATTTCCTGCGCATCGACGAGAACGCCAAGGTGCGCGTGAACGTGCCGCTGCACTTCCTGAACCAGGAGACGTCGCCGGCCGGCAAGACCTCCGGCGTGGTGATCTCGCACAACCTGACCGAAGTGGAAGTCAGCTGCCTGCCGAAGCACCTGCCCGAGTTCATCGAGCTGGACTTGGGTGCGCTGAAGGCTGGCGATATCGTCCACCTGTCGCAGCTGAAGTTGCCGGCCAACGTCGAGTTGCCCGCGCTGCAGCTCGGTGAGGCGCACGATATCCCGGTGGTCACGGTCAACGTGGTCAAGGAAAGTGCCGAGGACGCCGCCGAAGACGCCGCTGCCGAAGCCGAGGCCGAAGCCGCCAAGGCCGCCGCTGCCAAGTCGGCCAAGCCCGCAGCCAAGCCTGCCGACAAGAAGTAAGTCATGCTGTCCCGCGCCCGCATCGGGCGCGGGACTCGCATGGCTGGCTGCTCATGGCTGGACTGCAACTCATCGTCGGACTGGGCAATCCCGGTGCCGAATATCTCAGAACCCGGCACAATGCCGGGTTCTGGTTTGTTGACGCCCTCGCCAGAGGGCAGGGCGAGCACTTCGGTTTCGACGGCAAGCTGCACGGCGAGACTTGCCGGGTACGCATTGGCGGTCAGCAGGTATGGTTGCTCAAGCCAGCCACCTTCATGAACAAGAGCGGCATCGCCGTGGTTTCGGCGTTGCGCTACTACAAGATCGAACCGGAACAGTGCCTGATTGCGCACGATGACCTGGACCTGCCTGCCGGTACCGTGCGGATGAAGTTCGACGGCGGCCACGGCGGCCAGAACGGCCTGCGCGATCTGATGGCGCATCTGGGCCATGGCAAGTTTCATCGCCTGCGCGTGGGCATCGGTCATCCCGGGCATCGTGATCAGGTCACGCCATGGGTGCTGGGCCGGCCATCGGCGCAGGACGAGGATGCGATCCTCGGCGGCATCGCCCGCGCGCTGGACGTGCTGCCGCTGGCGGTCGACGGCCAGTTCGACAAGGCGATGCAGCAGTTGCATACAACAGCGGGAACGGGGAACGGGGAACGGGGAACGTAAGCGCCTGGCCAAGGCTGCAACGTTCACCTCTCCTCAAGCCTCGCATTCCCCGTTCCTTATTCCCTGTTCCCCGGAGCTCCACCATGGGCATCAAATGCGGCATCGTCGGTCTGCCTAACGTCGGCAAGTCCACCCTGTTCAACGCGCTGACCAAGGCCGGCATCGCCGCGGCGAACTTCCCGTTCTGCACGATCGAGCCGAACGTGGGCGTGGTGCCGGTGCCGGACCCGCGCCTCAATGCGCTGTCCGCCATCGTCAATCCGCAGAAGGTGATCCCGACCGCGGTCGAGTTCGTCGACATTGCCGGCCTGGTCGCCGGTGCGTCGAAGGGCGAGGGTCTGGGCAACAAGTTCCTGGCGCATATCCGCGAAGTGGATGCTATCGCCCACGTGGTCCGCTGCTTCGAGGGTGACGTGATCCATGTCGCCGGCAAGGTCGATCCGATCTCCGACATCGACACCATCGACACCGAGCTGGCGCTGGCCGACCTGGAATCGGTCGACAAGGCGCTGAATCGTGCCGAGCGCGCGGCCAAGGCGAACGACAAGGAGGCCATGGCGAGGAAGCCGGTGCTGCAGAAGTTGTCGGCCGGTCTCAACGAGGGCAAGTCCGCACGCAGCCTGGGCCTGGACGAGGAAGAGAAGGCGCTGGTGCGCGACCTGTTCCTGCTCACCCTGAAGCCGCTGATGTACATCGCCAACGTGGCCGACGACGGCTTCGAGAACAACCCGTTGCTGGACGCCGTGCGCGAGCGCGCCGTCACCGAGGGCGCCGAAGTGGTGCCGGTATGTGCGGCGATCGAAGAGGAAATGGCGCAACTGGAAGACGCCGACCGCGACGAATTCCTGAAGGACATGGGCCTGGACGAGCCGGGCCTGAACCGGGTGATCCGCGCCGGTTACAAGCTGCTCGATCTGCAGACCTATTTCACTGCCGGCGTGAAGGAAGTGCGTGCGTGGCAGGTGAAGCGTGGTGCCACCGCGCCGCAGGCCGCCGGTGTGATCCACACGGATTTCGAGCGCGGCTTCATCCGCGCCGAGACGATCAGCTACGACGATTTCATCCAGTACAAGGGCGAAGCCGGTGCCGGCGCGGCCGGCCGGCTGCGCAAGGAAGGCAAGGAATACATCGTCAAGGACGGCGATGTGCTGCACTTCCTGTTCAACATCTGAGTTTCGCCATGCTGCACAAAGCCCCGCCCTGACCGGGGTTGTGTGCATTCGCTTGCCGGGCAAGAGGCTGATCGCTGCGAGTAGGCATAATACGGACTCCATTCTGGGTCAGTTCCACGGGAGTCCGCATGCCAGGTCAGCAGAGTGAAGTGACGTTCCGTTTTCTCGCCGAACCCACCGATGTCAATTTCGGTGGCAAGGTGCATGGAGGCATGGTGATGAAGTGGATCGACCAGGCCGGCTATGCCTGTGCGGTCGGCTGGAGCGGGGCGTATTGCGTTACCGCTTCGGTCAGCGGCATCCAGTTCGTGGCGCCGATCCTGATCGGCGACATGGTCACGGTGCGGGCGCGGCTGATCCACACTGGTACCTCCAGCATGCATTTCGCCGTGGATGTACTGGCGCGTGACTTGCGCAAGGACGAGCACCGGCTGGCGACCAGCTGCGTGATGGTGTTCGTGGCGCTGGATCGCCCGGACGGCAAGCCGACGCCGGTACCGCACTGGGAGCCGCACGACGACAGCGAACGTCAGCTGCAGGCACAGGCGAAGCAGCTGCTGGAACTGTCCAAGGGAATGGAGAAGCTGGTCGACTTGCGCGCCGCAACGCTGGGCTGAGATGAGCGCGGAATTCCGTTGGGAATTCACGCCGGCGTGCGAATTTGGCGGTACAAGGTGTTGACAGTTTGGGGCCCGATCCACACAATACGCGTTCTTTGTTGGAGGGATACCCAAGCGGCCAACGGGGGCAGACTGTAAATCTGCTGGCTTACGCC